>CANIII010000032.1 GCA_947467605.1 Acidobacteriota bacterium | reverse complement strand
CTTCGCTTCGGCGTGCGCGTCTTCGATGTCTTCACGGACGGTGACCGAGACGCGCTGTAATTCGTCGACGGCGAGCAGCGTCGCTCGGACCATTTCGACGAACACGGGACGCATCAGCGGCCTGATCACCGGGGCGAGCAGGACACCGAGCGCAAACGCGATAGTTTCTGTCAGCATGAAGCAGAAGTTGGTTGGCCGATCAGGCCAACACCCTGAGGGCCGAGATCATGACATGTCGATGCTGGCGTCGTCAATGAACGGGCCCGGCCTGCGGTTGCTTTTCCCTATGCTGTACCAGTAGACTGCTTTCGTCTTCATCATCAGGAGCGTGAGCACCATGATTCTACCAATTATCGGAAAAGTGACGTGGGCGGGCATCGGCGTTGGTGCGGCCGTCACGGCGGTGGGCATGGTGGCATTGCGTCCGCTGATCGTCGGCACCGTTCGCGGGGGCTACGAAGCCACGGACCTCGCGAAGGATGCGTGGACCAAGGCCAAGATCGAAGCCGAGTCCATCAAGAACGAAGCGCTCGCGCAGAAGGCGGCGCAGGCGTCCGAAGCGGAAGTCGCCCAGTTGCGTCAGGAAGTTGCGGCGCTACAGGCGCAGATCAACGCCAAGCGCGGCTAGTCCGCGCCGCGCGCGTCGCGTCGCCGTTCGCCACGCCGGAGGCACTGATCCAGCCACGGTCGGCATGCCCGTGTCAGCGCCTCTGATCCATGCTCATCCTTTCTGAACTGCCCGGTCGCGTCCGCTGGCACGTCCCGGTCCTTCGAGACAACGTATCGCTCTGCGTCAGCACCAGTGGCTGGCTGCAGAGCCTTGCCGATGTGCGGAGCGTGACCGCCAACGCCCGGACCGGCAATCTCCTCCTCGAGTTCGCGCGCCACATTCCGTCCGATGAAGCCGGCCGCTGGGTGCAGGCCGCCGTGCACCGCGCGCTGGTGGCGCCGCCGCTGCCGGTCCTCCAGCCCCCGCCAGGGCCCGCGCCCGCAGCCACGACGGCGAACGGCCAGTCGCCCGATCCCCTGAAGCGACTGCTCGCCCGCACCCAGCCGTACCGACCGCTGGTCACGCGCATGCTCGGCGCGTCGTTCACCAATCGCGTCCTCGACTCCGCGCCGCCCATCATGATCGGCGCCGGCATCGACATCGCCACGCGCGGCAACTCGTCGCTGCTCGCCAAGCTCGGCCTCCGCACGGCGAAGTCGCAGTGGGTCGGCCTCGGCATCGTCGGCCTCACCGTGTGGGCCGTCGACTCGGTGCTCGAGTACGTGCATCGCCGCGCGTCCGCGGAACTCGCGGACGTCGTCCGCCACGACCTGCGCAACGAGCTCTATGCGCACATGCAGCGGCTGGACGTCGCCCAGTTCGAATCGCGCGACGTGAGCGCCTGGGTCAACCTGATCGAAGGCGACCTCGCGCGCATCCACAGCTTCATCAAGGACGGCAGCGACCCGATCGTGACGATCGCCGCCAACGGCCTTGCCGTCGCCGCCACGTTCCTGACGCTCTCGCCGATCTTCGCCGTGGCCCAGTTGCTGCTCGCGCCGCCGGTGCTCCTCGCCTCGAAGGAACTGCTCGGTCCGCTGACCGAGAAGCTGAAAGCCGCGCAGCGCGATGGCGAGCGCCTCTCCGCGATCATCCACGGCAATCTCTCCGGCCTGAAGACGATCAACAGCTTCGCCGCGCAGGAAATCGAAGCCGACCACGTCGCCGCCGCCGGCGACGCGCAGATCCGCAGCGCGCGCCTGGCCAACGAGCTGAGCGCGCAATACGTGCCCGCGCTGACGATGATCGTCGGCACCGGCTTCACGGCGTCGCTCGCCTACGGCGTCAAGGCCGTCGAGAACGGCACGCTCTCGCCCGGCTCGTTCAACATCGTGGGCTCCAGCCAGCTGCGACTGCTGGCCGCCATCGGCTATTTCGGCACGAGCCTCGAGAACTACCAGCGCACGAGCCTGTCGCTGAAACGCGTGTTCGCCGCCCTCGACATGCAGCCCGTGATCACGAGCCCGGCCCACGCGCGGCCGATGCGCGCGCACGGCGGCGACATCACGCTCGACGACGTGACGTTCGGCTACGCGCCGGATCACCACGTGTTCCGCAAGCTCACCATGCGCTTCCCGGCCGGCCAGACCATCGGCATCGTCGGCTCGAGCGGCGCCGGCAAGACCACGCTGCTGAAACTGCTGCTGCGGTTCTACGACGTGCAGGACGGCTCCGTGCGGTACGACGGCACCGACATTCGCGACATGCAGCTCGACAGCCTGCGCAGCGCGATCGCGATGGTCTCGCAGGAAGTGGCGGTGTTCGCAGGCACGATCAGATACAACATCGCCTATGCGCGGCCCGATGCCAGCGACGCCGACATCCAGCAGGCCGCGGAGGTCGCCGAGGCGCACGAGTTCATCATGTCGATGCCCCACGGCTACGACACCCTCGTCGGCTACGGCGGACACACACTTTCGGCCGGTCAGCGCCAGCGACTGGCGATCGCGCGCGTCGTCCTCGCCAACCGGCCGATCCTGCTGTTCGACGAGGCCACCTCCGCGCTCGACTACGAAACGGAAGCCGCCGTGCAGCGTTCGCTCCGCGAAGTGACGGCGGACCGCACGACGATCATCGTGGCCCATCGCCTGTCGACGATCCGCCAGGCCGACCTCATCTACGTGCTCGACGACGGCTGCGTGCGCGAACAGGGCCGGCACGACGAGTTGATCGAGGCCGACGGCATCTACGCGAGCATGTGGCGCGTCCAGACGGGCGAGAGCCTTCCGCGCCGCCGCCGACGACTGACGAAAGACACCCCGTGACCCATCCCGGCGACGTCGTCAGGGCGTTCTACGCCGCCATCGAGCAACAGGACTACGCCGCCGCCAGACGGTTGCTCGCCGACACGTTCCTCTTCGTCGGGTGGTTCGCGACGATGACGGACGCGGATGAATACGTGGCGTCGATGCAGCGCCTGCGCGGATGGATCACGCGCATCGAGATGCAGCGCGTGTTCGCGGACGGCAATGACCTGTGCCTCTTCTACAACGCCCACACGATCCGCGGCGTCGTCGCGCCGGTCGCGGCCTTCTTCACGGTGGTGGACGGCAGGATCAGCACGGTGCGCGTGGTGTGCGATTCCCGCCCGTTCGCCGAGTTGTGGGCGGAGCAGGGTATCGAACGTCCGGAGGACCATTGATGCGTCGTCAACTGGTGGTGCTGTTCGTGATCGGCGCAGTGAGCGCATTGTCGGCCCAGACGAAGCCCGCGCCCAAGGCGCCGGCGACACCCGCGCGCCCCGCGGCGAACACACCGGCAGGGTTCATCGACCGCGAAGTGGACAAACTGGTCGCGCTCTACAGCGACGGCTTCTCCACGAGCGAGCCAACGCTGCGTCGCGTCACGTTCGGTCCGGTCTTCGCCAAGGACAGCACAGACGCCGTCGCGTTCTTCACACTCGAAGGCGTGGACATGACCAACGGGCACGAGGAGTACCTCGCGCTCTTCGCCGCGGGGCAGGGCAAGGGCCGGGCGCCGGGACCGGTCGAGCGGCTGTATCACCTCGTGACGACCGAACGCGTGGGCGGCCGCTGGTCGCGCACACTCGACTGGGCATCCGCGAAGATCACGCCCGGTCAGATCATCGTGAAGGGCACGCGCTGGGCGCCGGGTGACGCCGGGTGCTGTCCGACGCAGGCGATCGAAGTCACGTTCAGAACCACGTACACCCTCGGCGAGGACCTGAAGTTCCCGCACTTCACCGAGAGCGAACGAACGCTGCCCGGCAAGTAGACAGGCCCGCGCATCCGCCTTCGCCTTTGGCTTCGGCGAGAGGCCCCCCGCATCCGCGCAGCGGCACCCGCGCACCCGCGCACCTGCTAAGGTGTCTCCATGCCCCAACTCGTCGATGTCGCCACGGCGGAGCCGCCGTTTGCGATCGCTCAGGAAGACGCGGCTGCGTTCGCGCGCGCCCGGTTCGGTGGCGCGATGCCGCACATCGAGCGGTTGATGCCGCTGTTCGCCAACACGGGCATCCGCTCGCGCAATATCTGCAAACCGCCGAGCTGGTACGAGACCGATCACGGCCTCGGCGAAAAGAACGAGGCCTACATCGAGGCGGCCACCACGCTCTGCGCGGAGGCGGCCCGGACGCTGCTCGCGCGCCGCGGGCTGAAGCCCACCGACATCGACCGCGTCTTCTTCGTCAACACGACGGGCCTGGCCACGCCGTCGATCGACGCGCGGCTCATCAACGTGCTCGGTCTCAAGCGCGACGTGCGCCGCACGCCGATCTGGGGCCTCGGCTGCGCCGGCGGCGTGGCCGGACTCGCCACCGCCGCACGCGACCTCGTCGGACACCCGCGCGAACGCGCGCTCGTGTTCGCCGCGGAGATGTGTTCACTCACATTCCTCGCTGACGACTTCTCGAAGAGCAACCTCGTCGCCACCGCGCTCTTCGCCGACGGCGCCGCCTGCGCGCTCGTCTCCGGCGACGACACCGACGATGCGGGGTTTCCGATTCTGGGCACGCGCTCGATGCTCTTCCCCGACTCGCTCGACATCATGGGCTGGAGCGTCGTCGCGCGCGGCCTCCAGGTCGTGTTCGACCAGCGCATCCCCGCGATCATTCGCGACTACGCGGCGTCGGAACTGACGACGCTGCTCGAGATGCGAGGGCTCACACTCGGAGATGTGACGGAGTTTCTCTATCACCCGGGCGGACCGAAAGTGCTGCAGGCCTACGCGGACGCGTACGGCATCAGCACCGATCGCTTCCAGTGGTCGAAGGATGTCTTCCGCGACTACGGCAACATGTCGTCGGTGACGGTGATGTACGTGCTGTCGCGCTACATCGCCACGCACCCGCCTTCGCCTTCGGCTTCGGCGCGGCAGGCTCCGCCTGCGTCCGGGCTTCGGCGCGATGCACCCACGGCCGACAAATACGGCGTCGTCTCCGCGCTCGGTCCCGGGTTCTCTTCCGAGGCGTTCCTGCTGGGACTGTAGGGCGCGCGAATCCGGACAGCGTTGCGACAGGCCTCGCGAAGTCGCTATTGTGTAATACACACTAGCTGCCCACGGAGGCCCGTATGTTCTTCCGCCCGCTCCTCGCATTCGTCACCGTCGCGACGCTGATCGTCCCGAGCCACCTTCGCGCCCAGGCGCCGGTCACCGACATCGACGCGCGCGTCGCCGACATCGTGCGGGCGTGGAACGTCCCGGGCGTCGGCGTCGCCATCGTGAAAGACGGCAAGGTCGTGATGACGCGCGGCTTCGGCGTCCGCGCACTCGGCGCTCCCGACGTCGTCAACGACCACACGCCGTTCTATCTCGCCTCGGCGACCAAACCCTTCACTGTGATGGCGCTCGCGGTCGATAGTCCGCATTAGCGGCTTCCCGTCAACGTAATCGCCCTTATCAGAGCCCGTTGGTGACCTTCGAGCACTTCAAGTTCTATGGCAGGAAGGGCCCAAGCTTCGAGGAACTCGCCCCAGTCCTTTCGGAGCGGATTTACTCGAAGAACATTCGAGTAACGATGAACGGGCTGTCGGACATCGAACAGGCCGAGGTCGCCAAGATCCTCGCTCGAGCCAAGAACGCGCCGCCGTCGCCAGGATTGGGCACCAAAGTGAAGCCCCCTAAACGTTGTTAGCCGCGATCAATTCCGGCTGCTGTGCTTCAAACCAGCGCATGAACTTCGCCGGTTCGAGAAATGTCGGAAGCACTGCGCTGCGCTGCAGGTAGCCGTTCTTGCACGAGAGACCGCCCCACGCGTCCAGAATCGGGTTCTGCACTCGGTAAGCCTTTTCTCGAAACTCGCCCACTGGAATACACCGGCGGAGCCGACCGCTGTGACCCGACTCGCCTCGCACAATGACGTCGGCCGGCTCGGTCTCGATGCATCGCGTATGCGCATTCTCGGCCCACCGAGTTGACGGAACCGATCCAGCGCGAACGACCTCAGCGATTCGATAGAGTCCGACCAACGCGTACACCAATTGATGCTCGCTCCGCGCAACTGGCCTCAGCCCCGCGTAGAACACCAGCACGTCGTTCTTGCCGAGCTGCGTCAGGCCCTTTCCACGCCGCGTGCCGCTGTCTCCGTACGTGAGGTGTGAAAAATCAGGGTCGAGATGAATCTGCTGCGATTGGAGTGCATACGGCAGGCGAACCAGGGCAGTTCGCGCATCGGTGTGGCTCTGCTCGAACGACTTGAGTACCGGGACGATTTCCGCGTACGTTCGTTTTAATTCGGCCCGCATCGGACGAGTTTCCGGAATAGGAACCCAGACGAACTCCCGGGTGCGAGGATCCATCGGAGCGTTCCATCCGCCGTAAGCCTGGTCGACGCCGATCCGAATCAAATAGGCACGCATTGGCGGGTGATTATCCTCCGAAGTGTGGGTGAGATGGCAGCCCTACTGGATTAAGCGCAGCCCCTAAGCTCTGGACGCGGCCACAGTCCCTGATCGTCTGCACCACGACCGCATCACCACACCAGCCTGCAGTCAATCTCTTTGCGAAATGCTGCGAGAAGCAACGCGCCTGCTGCCGCGTTCACCGTGTCGTCGTGCGCGCCGGGTGCGCGCCGCTCGAGGCGTGGCAATCGTCGCCTTCGGCCTGCGAGACGGCGCCGGTTCGCTTGAAGGTGCCCGCGATCTGATCGTCGAGCTCCACGCGGTCTGTGACGACAACAAAGCTCCAATTCCCGGTGATCTTCCGCAGGACCTTTTGTGCGAAAAACACCATGGAGAAGCTCTTGCCGCTGCCCTGGGTTTGCCAGAACACGCCGGCGCGGCCGTGGCCGAGCTTGCGAGCGTTGAGCATCGACGCGATCGCGTTGTTCACGCCGAGGAACTGGTGGTTCTGGCCGAGGATCTTCACCACGCCGGACTTGTGTTCGGAGAACAGCGTGAAGTTCTCGACGAGGTCGATCAGCCGGTGTTTGTCGCAAGTGCCGCGGAGCATCACTTCGAGCGACACGCGTCGGGGTTCGTTCTCGTCTTCGATGCGCTTCCACTCGAAGAACCGTTCCCAGTCTGCGGTGACTGAGCCGACGCGGCTGTCGGTGCCGTTCGACGCGATCAGCAGCGCGTTGTACCAGAACAGCGCCGGGATCGCGCTCTTGTAGTGGGTCAGGTTCTCGTCGAACGCCGTGCGCGCGGCCACGCCGGGCTTTTTCAGTTCGATGACGATCAGCGGGAGGCCGTTGACGAAACCGATCAGGTCTGGCCGGCAGTTGTAGAGGTCGCCCTGGATGCTCATCTGGCTGACGAGCAGGAAGTCGTTGTGTTCGGGCGTGTCCCAATCGATCACGCGCACGCGCTCGGGCTTCTGGCCACCGTTCTCGCGGTCCGGCACCGACACGCCGACGCCGTCTTTCAGGAGCTGGTAGATCTCCCTGTTCGCGGCCTCAACGCTCATCGATGACCGATCGCGCGTCAGCTCGTTGATCGCGTGGTCGATGGCATCTTGCGGAAGGCCGTGGTTGAGCTCGTTCAGCTTCGCGGTGAGGCGCGACAGCAGAACGACATCGGCCTTCCCGTCCCGCTGCAGTGTGCCTTGCGGCCCGAACTCCTCTTCCATGACCGAGACCGTCTGCCACCCAAGCTCCGCGAACAGTGTGATCGCGGGCTGTTCGACGAGTTGGTCCTCGGTGTAGGGGTGGGGAGTCATGCCGGCGGGTTACCGCCCCGGCTTGTATGCCACAGCGCCAGAACTTCCACGGACCGGGCGGGGCTTTCAACGACGCGGTAGTACAAGTGATAGCGGACCCGACTGAGCAAGACGCGCCGGACGCCTCTCAACGGGATGTTCCGTGCGGTTGCTCCGATTTCAGGTTGCAACCCAATCAGCTGGATCGCCCGTTCGACTTCGTCAAGAAGGGCGCCGGGAGCGTGGGGTCGGTTCAGCCGCCACCAAGTGTTGGCCGCTTCGGTCTGGGCCGTGGCCCGCCGCGTGAATTCAACGGGAAGCGGCGCGGTCACTCACGAGTCCGAAGCCTGTTCAGCACTTCGGCGGCTGGGACCGTCTCGCCGCGCTCTGCTTCTTCGATGGATTCGAGAAGTTCGCGCTCTGTGGCGGCGTCAAGCACAAAGGTCTCGTCGGCCTCGCGAGTCAGCACGGTGACTCGTGTCCCATCGGGAAGTGGGTCGCCATCAACGACGATCTTGCCTTCAACGACCAAGCCGGAGGTCATGACCATGGGCCGATTGTAGCGCCGAATCGCGACGTCTACGCCACTTCGACGGTCTGGGTACCGATGAACACGCTCTCCAGTTGAAAATCGCCTTCTTCGAGCAACATCCTGACGACCTCCTGGAGGTGGGCGTGGAGCTCGTCGAGCGTGTCGCCCTGGCTGTGGGCCCCGGCAAAGCCGGGCACCCAGCCGACGTACAGTCCGGTGCGGGCGTCGCGTTCGATCACGGCGGTGAATTGCTTCATGTTGGCGTCTCGCTCATTCATCGTTCTTTGAGTCGATCGAGGGCCCTTTGATGGACCTGTTTCCACGGAATGGTCTTCGCCGTGCCGGCTTCGACTTCAGCGAGTCGCCGACTGGAAGTCAGGCGGCTCGAAGGACATCCTGCGCCTCTGCCAAGATGCGTGGCCCGATGGCGTTGTCGGTGTTCGGCACGCCGAACGGAAAGCGCCGGCCGGGGCCGACCTGATCCTTCAACCGCTCCTTGTCCACCGCATTCACGTTGAACGGCGGATTGGCCATGACGAAGTCGCACGCGCCGACGGCCTTGTGCGGGTCGTCGTAGTAGCTGTTCACCTGGCCGCCGTGACGGATCTCGCCCTCGAGCCCATGCACCGCAAGGTTCATCCGGCAGAGACGCCCCGTCTCGTCCGTCTTCTCGACGCCGAAGATCGAGAGCTCCGACGACGGATTCTTTTTGTGGCGGGTGACAAAACTGGCCGATGACACGAACATCCCACCCGATCCGCAGGCGGGGTCGAGGATCTTGCCGTAATACGGCTCGATCACTTCCGTGAGGAGCCGGACGATGGCGGAGGGCGTGTAGAACTCGCCGCCGCCCTGCCCTTCGGTCATCGCGAATTCGCCGAGGAAATACTCGTAGATGCGCCCGAACGCGTCGTAGTCGAGCGTGACCGGGATCTCGGAGACCTTCTTGAGCAGTTCCTTGAGGAGCGTGCTCGTGAAGAGGTTGTAGGTCTTCGGCAACACGCCGGCGAGCTGCGGGTTGTGCTTCTCGATGTCCCGCATCGCCTCGTTGACCTTGGCGCCGATGTTCTGGCTCTCGGGCAGGCTCAAGAGAAAGTCGTAGCGCGCGTTCGGCGTGAGAAACAGGACGCCGTCTTTCAGATACGCCTGCGGGTCGTCAATCCGACTGGCACGTCGAGAAGAAGCGGAAGCCTTTTCGAGCGTGGCGCGTTGGTGCGCGAACCGCGCTTCGGCGAAACGCAGGAAGATGATGCCGAGAATCGGGCCGGAGTATTCCTGCGCCTTCAGCCCGGAGTTCGCGCGGAATTGATCCGCCGCGTCCCAGAGACGCTTCTCAAACGCGGCGTTGTCGGTGTCTTTTTCGGAAGGAGCTATCCAGCGCATGGGGCAGTCAATTCCATAGTGTTGGTTCGGTTTCCCGAGGGGAGGGTAACACGAGCGGGCCTCTATCAGACGGCCGGACGGTAACGGTGCGTCGTCGTCAGAAGTTTGCTTACCCGTTCTGCGCTGGAACGCTAGTATTCGCGTTGTCGACGCACGAACCTCACGAACCTGACGAACCAACCTTCGCAGTGGTGATGGCGTGACGACGGGTGACGATCATTTGGTGAAGACCACTTTCCCGTCCTTGATGACATAGCGAATATCGCGGGTGTTGCGGATGTTGGCAGAGGGATCTGCGCCGACGATGAGCAGGTCCGCGATTTTTCCAACGGCCACCGTGCCGCGTGTGGCATCGACGCCGATGGCGTGCGCGGCGCCCCTTGTTGCTGACGTGATGGCCTGCAACGGCGTCAGGCCGGCACCGGTGACTTCGAGTTCCATTTCCTTGTGAATCATCGGCAGCGGGTCGGCGCTGGTCGTGAGCGAGTCCACGCCGGCCGCAATCGTCACGCCGAAGGCCTGCGCCCGACGCGTGAGGAGATTCTGCCAGGCCGTGCGCAGCCCACTCGGATCACTCTTGCCGGGGCCCTCCGCCAGAATCCACAGCGTCGGATTGAGCGCTACGTCGTTGTCTTTCATCAGCTGCAACACACGCGTCATCACTGCGCCATCAGCGGGCACGCCGGCGAAGTCGCCTTGCGCGCGCTTTGTAAAGTCTGTGCTGGGTGGCATGCCTTCCCACACCATGTATGCCGCGTGCGCGAGGTACTTCACACCCGCTGCGATTAACTCGCTGGGCTTCGCGGGAAATGTCACCGCATGGGCAATCAGGCGGATGTTCTGACGCTTCGCTTCATCGCCGATGCGCTTCACGGTGGCACCATCGAGCGCGGCGTAGAGCTTGATCGCATTCGCACCCGTGCCTCTCGCTTCTGCAACCGCGCGCACGATGTCGGTGCTCGCGTCTATCGCGCGCGTCCACGGCGCCTCACCAGGCACATAGCCGATTGACGATGCGGCGATGCGTGGATCGGTCATGAAGGCCGGGCCGGCAAACAGTGCGGAGTAGTAGATCGTCGGCGATTCGATTTCGCCTGACAGTGCCGCGCGCGCGAGATCGCTCGTCAGGCGCGTGTCACCGGCGACGTCGAACACCGCCGTGACGCCACCCTGCAGGACTTTCTTCAGTGTCGCGGCGTTGTCTGGGAACGTATTGCCCGACAAATGCACGTGCGCGTCGGTGAGACCCGGCAGCAGGAACAGCCCGGTGCCGTCGATCGTTGTTGTGGGCGTGCTGTCAGTTGGCGCCGCGAGTGCCGCGATCTTGCCGTCGCGAACAAGGACGTCCGCACGGGGCCTCGGCGTGCCGCCGTTGCCGTCAATGAGTGTGATGTTGTGAATGAGGATCGTCACTGCCGGCCGCGTGGGCCTCTGCGCGAGCAGAGGCACCGATGCGACCAGCAGCGAGAAAAGTAGTGCGCGCTTCAACTACTTTGAAACGCCGAAGCCGGCCACGATCGCGTCGGTGTTGTGCGCGAAGCGAATGCCGTAGATGCCATCAGTCGACTTCAGCTTGCCAGCACCAACGATCTCGGCCTTCGGGTAGGTCGCGACGACGGCACCGTTGATCGTGCACGAGACGCTGTCGCCTTTGACTGACAATGCGATCTCCTGCATCACTGAGGCACCCTTCCCGCTGGCTTTGTGAATCGCGTCGTTCGCCGTCGGTCGTCGACCACCCATCTGAAACGCTGCGGGACCGAAGCCACGCACGATAAACGTGCCGTCGCCGTACGCCGCGCAATAGAGCATGCTCTGATCCGCGCCGCTCAGATCGCTGCCGCCGATGAAGACGCCATACGGATGCGGGTGATCGTTGAGGCCCATGTAGTTGGCTTCGGTGAACGTGGCTTTCACGGTGTAATCACCCGTGGCTTTGTTCGCCGGGTTCCAGTAGTTCACGGCGGGGCCCGTCGTGACGTGCAGATCTTTACCGGCGGGCGCGAGCTTGGAGTTGTTCAACACCTGGCCGGCCTTCTCTTCGCTGGCGTCGATCTTTCCCATCCAGCCGGGGACGGAAATACCGCCGTTCTTGACGGCGATGGCCCCCTCAGCGGGTGCGGGTGTTTGCGGCGCGGCGGGCGCGGCAGGCGCACCCATGCGGCCCTGACCCTGGGCGCGGAGCATCGGAGAAACACAGAGAACAACAGCAACAGCAGCAGCGGAAATGGATGCGAAACGCATAGATGTGACCTCGGCCCGACTATACGTCAAGATCTGGCGTGACGGCCGACTGTCCGCACGTGGCCGCGCGATCGAGCAACAGGGTCTTCTCGCGCACGTTCCTCGTCATCGCTGCCGCTCGAAGAAACTCTGCACGCGCTTCGTCGAACCGACTCAGCTTGAACAGCAGGTCGCCGCGCACGGTCGGCAGTAGGTGGTAATGCTTGAGTGCCGGCTCATCCACCAGTTGATCGACCAGTGCGAGGCCCTCCGCAGGACCGAACGCCATGCCGGTCGCCACGGCACGATTGAGTTCGATGACCGGCGACGGCGTCAGGGCCGCGAGGCCGTCGTAGAGCGCGGCGATGCGCTTCCAGTCGGTCTCTTCGGCGGTTCGCGCACGAGCGTGACACGCGGCAATGGCGGCCTGCAGCGCGTACGGTCCGAGCGATCCGCCGAACGATTCCGCGCGCGCCAGCGCCGTGAGGCCTCGACGAATCATCAGGTGGTCCCATTGCGCGCGATTCTGCTCGAAGAGCAGGACGGGTTCTCCGGTCGGCCCGAGCCGGGCGCGCAATCTCGATGACTGAATCTCCATGAGCGACACGAGCCCGTGCACTTCGGGCTCGCCCGGCACGAGCTCGGCGAGGATGCGGCCGAGGCGGAGCGCGTCTTCGCAGAGCGCCGGCCGGACCCAGTCATCACCCGCTGTGGCCGAGTAGCCTTCGTTGAACACGAGGTAGATCACCTGTAGCACCGGCGACAGGCGTGCCACGAACTGCTCGCCGCGCGGCACTTCGAATGGAACGCGCGCTTCGGCGAGCGTGCGTTTCGCCCGCACGATCCGCTGGGCAATGGTGGCCTCCGGCGTGAGAAACGCGCGCGCGATTTCATCAGTGGTGAGGCCGCCGAGCATGCGCAGCGTGAGCGCGACGCGAGCTTCGGTCGACAGCACCGGGTGACAGGCGGTGAAGACCAGTCGCAGCAGATCGTCGCCGACATGATCGTCAAGCGCGGCATCGAGTTCTGGAACAGCGGCGTCCTGTTGCTGTTCGAGATCGCGCCCAATTTCCTGATGCTTGCGCTCGAGCATCTTGCGTCGACGAAACAGATCGAGCGCACGATGTTTCGCAGTCGTCATCAGCCACGCGCCCGGGTTATCGGGCACACCGGACTCAGGCCATTGCTTGAGCGCCGCGACGAGCGCATCCTGCGCAAGGTCTTCGGCGACACCGACGTCGCGCGTCAACCGCGCGACGCCGGCGATGAGCCGGGCCGACTCGATGCGCCACACCGCATCAATCGTGCGGTGAATCGCGGACTCGGTCACGAGGTGCTATTTGCCTTGCCTGCGCATTTCGTCTTCCCACGCCAGCATGGCGCGCCCCTCGTCGGCCTTGATGACCGGCTCGAAGTCGGCGCTGTCAAACACCTGGCGAATCTCGATTTCCCCGCCTCGAAACGGGGCGCGAGAGAACCACTCGATGCACTCAGCCTTCGACTTCATCTGCACGATCCAGAAGCCGCCCAGGAGCTCCTTCGTTTCAGCAAACGGTCCGTCGATCACGCCCGTCTTGCCGTTCGGTCCGAACGCGATGCGCGCGCCCTTCGAGCTCGGCTGCAGGCCTTCGCCGGCCAGCATGACGCCGGCCTTCATCAGTTGCTCGTTGAACGTGTTCATCTCCAGCAACTGTTCCTCCGTGGGCAACACACCGGCTTCAGAGTCCTTGTTTGCTTTGACCAGCACCATGAATCGCATCTGGACTATCTCCTCTACCTACACGTCGAACGACACCGGGCCAGATCGACAACTATTGGCTCTTGGTTCGAAACATCTCCGCAATCGTGCCGTGAGCCCGGTCGCCCGGGACAAGTGTGATCGGGTTGCCGGCCTCGATGGTGCCCTCCGTGAGCACGGCCAAATACAGACCGGAGAAACCGCTCTTGAAGAACCGCTTCGGCATATCCAGGCGGTCGAAGCGAATACCGAGCTTGTAACAGGGCATGCGCGGCTGCGTGACGACGAACGCGGCTGTGCCGATCAGGAGGCGGTCGCCGATGTAGACCACGTCCTCGGTCAGCCCCTCAGTCGTCAGGTTTTCGCCAAACGCGCCCCAGTCGAATCGCGTGTCGGGCAACTGCTCCCGCCAATAGGCATAGTGCTCTGACGGGTACACATAGACGGCCTTTTTCACGCCACCATGCACCGTCAGATCGGCCTGCTCGTTGCCAACGATGCCGAGCGTCTGAACCTGGTGCAGTCCAGCGACGGGTGTTTTGAAGATCGACGTGGCCACTTCTTCGCCGTGCCACTCGACGTAGCGCGGGCGGCCAATGTTGACGGAGATGATTTGCATCATTGGGATCATGTAACAAAGGGAACAGCGCCTCCAACCCTGGGTCGCTAGCCTGAAGGCATGACGCTCACCACACTGGCAGCCGCAGTCGCCATCACCTTCACGACGATCACCTCGACGCCGCACATCACCGGCATCGCGCCGCAGACGCTCAAGCCCGGCCCGTCGGCACAACAGGTCACGGTAATCGGCACAGGATTCACGCGCGGACTCTCACTCATGGTGACCTCCCCGACAGGTTCGTCGCAGCAGTACAAGGACATCGAGGTCCCGTCGCAGGAAAATGCCGCCTTTCACGTGCCTGTCGTGATGGCCCTCGCCGGCACGTATCAATTCGTCGTCACCAACGCTGACGGCGGCGTGTCACAGTCGTTTGCCTTCGAGCTGCGCGCACCGGCAGCGCCAGCAGTCGCCACCTCAGCGACCGCCACCGCGCCGGTCATTGATACGATCACGCCTGAGAAGCCGAGCAAGCAATCGCAACCCCAGCTGCTCGTGTTCAACGGGAAACGATTCATGCAGGGCCTCATCGTGACTTTCCACGACCCAACCGGGACCGCCACCACGGTCTCTGGGAACGACATCACCAACCTTTCATCAAACGGGTTCAACGCGTCGGTCGTCCTGACCGTTGAAGGCGAGTACACGGTCACCGTCACAATGCCTGACGGCCAGGTCTCGAACTCCGCGAGTCTGTCGGTGCGGGGGGAATAGAATGTAGGGGCATGGCGACGACGTCCAAAGCCCGTTTTGACTGGAGCGACCCGTTCCTCCTCGACCAGCAACTGACTGACGATGAGCGGATGATCCGCGACACTGCGCGCGCGTATTGCAAGGACAAGCTGCTGCCGCGCGTGCTCGAGATGTTCCGGCACGAAGGCACCGACACGTCAATCTTCCGCGAACTCGGCGCGCTCGACATGCTCGGCATCGTCATTCCCGAAGCGTACGGCGGCGCAGGGCTCGGCTATGTCGCCTACGGCATCGTCGCACGCGAAGTGGAACGCATCGACTCCGGCTTCCGCTCGATGATGAGCGTGCAGAGCTCGCTCGTGATGGTGCCCATCAACGAATTCGGCACGGAAGCCGCGAAGCAAAGGTACCTGCCCAAGCTCGCGACCGGCGAATCAATCGGCTGCTTCGGACTCACCGAACCCAACCACGGCTCTGATCCCGGCGGGATGACGACGAGAGCGAAGAAGGTGGATGGCGGTTTCTCATTGACCGGGTCCAAGACGTGGATCACAAACAGTCCGATCGCCGACGTGTTTGTCGTGTGGGCGAAAGATGACGCCGACGAGATTCGCGGGTTCGTCCTCGAGAAGGGCTGGAAGGGCCTCACGGCGCCGGCGATCCACGGCAAGATGGGCCTGCGCGCGAGCATCACGGGCGAGATCGTGATGGACAACGTGTTCTGTCCTGATGAGAACGCGTTTCCCGATGTGCGCGGCCTGAAAGGTCCGTTCACGTGCCTCAACAGCGCGCGCTACGGCATCGCGTGGGGCGCGATGGGCGCCGCGGAAGACTGCTGGGAGCGCTCACGCGCGTACGTGCTCGACCGCAAACAGTTCGGCCGGCCGCTCGCCGCCAATCAGCTCATCCAGAAGAAACTCGCGGACATGCAGACGGAGATCGCACTCGGCCTACAGGGCTGCCTGCGCCTGGGACGCATGAAGGAAGAAGGCACCGCGGCGCCAGAACTGACGTCGCTCCTCAAACGCAACTCCTGCGGCAAGGCCCTCGACATCGCCCGCATGGCCCGCGACATGATGGGCGGCAACGGCATCGTCGATGAATTCGGCGTGATCCGGCACCTCCTCAACCTCGAGGTGGTCAACACCTACGAAGGCACGCACGACATTCATGCGCTGATCCTCGGGCGGGCACAGACAGGAATAGCGGCGTTCGCGAACTAACGTACTAAACTCACAACATGCGCAAGCTGGCACTGCTTCTCGTCCTTGTCGTCCTTGGTGTGGCTGGCGCCTATGTGGCAGCCGGCATGCAGCCTGGCCCAGCCATCACGATCACGAAGCCCGGGAAGTTTGCTGGAGCGGCCATCCCGCTTGAGTACGACATCAAGTCTGGCGCTGTCATCACGTCAGAGCGGGTCTTCTTCGAACAGAACGGCGCACGCGTGGAAGTTCACACTGGGCCAGCGCCGGTTGGTGCGGCGGCGCCAGGCGCGCATGGACTGAACTCGATCCACGCCAACCTCACGATCAGCGCCGCAGCCGTCCCGAATCTCAAAGTACTGGCCGGGCCCGCGAAGATCATCGTCGTCGCATCGGCCACCATCTGGAAGATCCGCACCGTCGAGAGTGAAATGGCGACCGATGTCACGATCCGGCTCGAGAAGCCGCGCGTGTCGGTGGTTTCCACCAAGCACTACATCAACCTCGGCGGCGCCGAGATGATCGTGTATCGCGCCACGCCGTCGGACGTGGCATCGGGCGTGAAGGTCGGTGACATCGAATATCCGGGATTCGCGACGACGGGTGATCTGCACATTGCGTTCTTCGCGTTGCGGTACGACCAGGAACTGAAGACGCCGATGTCACTCTACGCACGCGACGCGTCAGGTGAAGTGGCCACCAGTGACTTCGATCACATGACGTTCGCGAAGAAGCCGTTCAAGAAGAGCACGATTCCGCTCGACGACAAGTTTCTTGATCGCGTCGTGCCGGCGATTCTGGCGGGCACCAACGAAGTCGTGCCGGCCGGATCCACCATCGACAAGTTCGTCGTGATCAACAGCGAGCTTCGCCGCCGTAACAACGAGAAGATCCGGTCGATGGCCGAGAAAACGGCACCGACGATGTTGTGGGGCACGGAGGTGTTCTATCCGTTCACCAACACGAAGGCCGAAGCCGCGTTCGCAGACTTCCGTACCTACATGTATCAGGGCAAGGAGGTCGACAAGCAGGTACATCTTGGCTTCGACCTCGCGAGCTTTGCGAATGCGTCAGTGGTGGCGGCGAACAAGGGCAAGGTGCTGTTTGCTGCAGAGCTTGGCATTTACGGCAACTGCGTGATCATCGATCACGGCATGGGCGTGCAGTCACTCTACGGGCACCTCTCGTCATTCGCGATCAAGGCAGGCGACATGGTGGAGCGAGGGCAGGAGATCGGCAAGACGGGCATCACTGGACTTGCCGGCGGCGATCACCTGCACTTCACGATGCTGGTGAATGGGCAGATGGTGAATCCCATCGAGTGGTGGGATCCGCATTGGATTGCCGACCGCATTGAACGGAAACTCAAAGAGGGTTAGGCCGCTCGACGACGCAACCTACTTGACCGCCATGCCTTCTTTCGCGCTCGGGTTGTCTGGCGACACGGCCAGCACCACCTGAAAGAGCTGGCGCGCGTCAGCCGTGCGGCCCTGTTTCAGTAACGCCCAACCGAGGCCGGTCTTATAATCGAGGTTCGAAGGATAGGCGGCCGTGAGTTTCTGATACGTCGCCGCGGAATCCGCGTAGTTGCTGTTCCAGTACAGGGCCTGCGCCAGTCGCGCCTGCGCAGAGACATTCATCGGATCGAGGGCCAGCACGTCTCGACACGCGCGGTCGAGCTCTTTCCACTTCTTCCCGGCCAGCAGCGGCAACGTCAGACCGACTTTGGGCTCGATGGCTTTCGGCTCAAGCGCTACCGCCTCCGTGTATGAGGATGCCGACGACGTGTAGTCGCCGGCGAGATATTGCAGCCAGGCCAATCTGACCACAGCAAAATAACTGTTCGATGCCTGCCTGGCCTCGCGCACTTTGGCGGCGGCGGCGCCATAGTCGCCCTTCGCTTCAAGCGCGTACGACTCACGAAAGAGCGTCGCCACCTTCAGATCGGCCTGGTTCTGTGCGTGGAGAACTGTGGACGGACCGATCACGACGATCAGTGCCAGCCCGACGATGCGAAACATCCGAGTGTTCATCGCTGTGCCCTCAGTGACTTGCTGTCGAGCGACCATCGCACGCCGGCCGCAATGCTTGAGTATTGTCCTACCCCGCCACTCAGTTGTTCGATCTGCACCTGCGCGAACGCCGTCGTCGTTGGCGTGATGCGACAGGCCACGGTGCCGACGCCGCCACCAGTGGTGCTGCTCGTGAATGACAGGATCGTTGGACCGGCAATGCTGAACGCCGACTGCTCCGTTCCGCCGTGCGCCTGCACATCGATTTGCCATGCCCGGGCCTTGACCGTTGCGCCGGCAATGCCGCTCACCGACGAGGTCGACGGCGCGGACGTCACGCGCAGCCCGCCGGCCAGCGCCACGTTCGGTGTGACCCACACGAAGGCCTGCGGCAGCCACTGCGTGTTCCATCCGGTTGAATCGTGTTGGCCCGACACTGTGACGGTGGCCCCCGCGTGACCACCGGCGCGCACGCTGACGGCGCCACCGGATGTGTTGCCGGAGGCACCGCGCAGCTGAAGTCCAATCACTTCAATCGATGCCATGCCCTGTTCGATCGCCACGCCGCCATAGAACTCCTGCTGCGACTGAAACACACTCGTCTTCCCGGTGGCCGCGCCTGGCGACATGATGTTGCGCACGATGCCGCGGACGCTGATGTGGTCGTTGAGCCGGACCGGCACCTGCACATATGTCACGCCGGCCGTCGAGGTGTTCGACGATGATGTCAGGCGACCCGCCCACACTTCCGGCGCGATGCCTGTGGACGGTCCGACCAGGTCGAGACCAGCTTTGGCGTCGGCCTGATCCGCGCTGAGTCGAAGCGCTTCCTGCCAGTTGCGTCGTGCATCGGGCACATCGCCCCGATCGAGCTCTTCATAGCCGGCGCGGACCAACGCGAGCACCAGCCCCTGCGTGGCCTCAGGCAGTGCGCCCGGCAACTGCCGTGCTCGGCGGTAGAGTTCGGTGGCTTCGCGGCCACGGTTCAGCTGCAAGCTCAACCAGGCGAGACGCACGCACGGCTGATACGACTCAGGATGTTCGCCGTAGGCGGCGACCATGATCTGGCGCGCCTTCGGCAGATCGCCTGCGGCCTCGGCGGCAATCGACGTCGTCCACGCCTGCGATTGCGCTGGCGGGGCCTCACCCTGCGCGGCGGCCACACTGGCTGCGGCCAGCATCAGTGCAAGCATCAGAACAACACGCACTCTCACTTCGGGTTCTCCTCTCGATCACCGGGCACGCGTCTCAGTGTGACTCGACGACGGGTTTCGCCGCGCTGCACGTCAATGACATGTGGCTGACCGCCGGTGGAAATGACGAGGCGCGTCTTGACCGCGCCACCGTCGCCGTCAATGGTGACGGCGTTCTCGGTGCGATGCGATGTCAGTGTCAACTCGAGATCGGTGAGGCCTGGAGCCACGACAGCGGCGACGTCGATGAACATCTCTGCCCCGGGCCACACCAGGTGTCTCGGCACGCGATCGGTCCACGTGAGATCGCCCTCCTGGTCGAAGGGCACGCGCGTCATCGCGAGACGTATCATCGACAGCAGCGAGTCGCGATCGCCCTCAAATGCGACGACGATCAAGCCCGAGTCGTAGGGCTCGACGTACAGACGGCCGCGCGATGATTGCAACACGCGTCGGCTCCACAGGTCGACGTCGACGGTCGCGATCTCCACCGTCTGGTTGTCGTCACTCCGTAACTCCCAGATCGATCCGGGCGGAAAGGCGAGCAACTGCGCCAGCGACTCGTCGAGCACCAGCGGGCGGACCACTGCACCCTCTGCAGGGATGACGCGATGCGACAGGGTCGCGCGGTCGTTCGTGCGTGCGATGACATCGCCGAAGTCGACGGGCACCGTTTCGCTGCCAAGCACCGCGGTGCGCTGCACTTGAAAATGCAAATGGGGGACGAGTGAGCGACCCGAATTGCCGCAGCGCCCGATCTCGACGCCGGCTTTCACGAGGTCGCCGGCCTTCACGCGTATGCTGCGTGGTTTGAGATGGGCGTACACCGAAAAGAGATTCGGCGCGTGCGCAATCACGACCACGTTGCCCCAATTGTCTCGAGCATTGAGACCGTTGATGGGATTGTCGGCCACGCCATCAACGACTGAATCGACGGTGCCAGATCCTGCCGCAAGCACAGGCAATCCGTAGCACGCGTAGTCGGCCAACTCGCCACCACGGATCGACTCCAGGTCAGCGTCGGGCCGCGCGATCTCAAAATCCAGCGCGTATCGCCACGGACCCTTGTGCGTGTGCGCGCCATTGTGGCCCTGCGTGACGAGCCATGGTCCGCGAAACGGCAATCGAAACGGCAGCCACGCAAATTCACCGAAGCGCCGAACGCGCATCAAGTGGTGCGACAGGGCGTCTTCGGGACGGTTGGCGAGTGGCGCCGACGCTGGCGACCGATCCTGCTGTCGCAACCGCATCGCGTACATCACCGCGATGGTTGTCACAGCAAACGGGAGGGAGAGGAGCGGCAACGACCACGTGCTGGCGACGGGCAGCAACGCGTAGGTCACCACGCAGGTCAGCATCGCGCCGGCGGCCGCCAGCAGGATTGAAGACGGATGCGGCACGAACCAGACGCCGCCGAGCGCCATGGACGTGAGCGTCGCGTTGAATGACGCGGTGAGGTCGACGTCGGACCAGCCTACCTCATGGCGGAACACGATCCGCGTCAGTGCTGCTGCCGCAGCGCCGACGAGAGCCAGCAGCGCGGCGATGCGGCTGTGCCAGATGATGGCGGAGAGCAAGAGGAGGCCAGCCATGGCGCTCGGCAGAAACAGGATGGCGGCGGGAACATCCAGCCACGACAGCGACGCGCCGAGGCTCGCGATCCACGACTCGATCGGCCATACGGCCGGTGCAAGGGCGGTGGCGCCGGGCAATACGCGCGACGCCAACAGGGCCGTCCACGCGCTGATCACAAATGGCAGAGACAGCGGCGCGGCGGGGCCACCAGACAGCGCCATGCGGACCGCGGCACTGACGCAGACGGCGAGCACAGCACTGACGGCCACCAGCGCTGGTGCCGGCGCGCCGAGGCCGTACGCGAGGGCGAGCGTCGTGAGCACGGCGGTGCTCGCGTGCACGCCGTCCCGCGCCGCGTCAACACCAAGCCCGGCGACGATCACCACGGTCTGCGCAACAGCGACGGCCAGCAGCGTGGCCACGGCCACGTGCGGCGAGGTCGCGACGGCCAACAGAATGAGCGCACCGCTGACGCGGCTGCGCGAGAAGATCACCTGCGAGTACGGACGCAGCAGTGTGTCAAGGCCCCGGCCGAGCGGCTGAGGAATCGTCAGGCCAGCCACGCAGGCATGTGCTCCTGTTGAAGCAGCGTCTCCAGCGACTCGGCACGGCGAATGATCGAGTGTTCACCGGTCGGCGACACCATGACCACATTCGGCCGAGCGGCAATGAACTGCATCCACTGCGTGACGTTGTACGCTCCGGTTCGCGCAATGACCACGCGGTCGCCCGCCTTCAGCGACGGAAACAGAATGCGATCGCGGACGACGTCGATGTTCATGCACAGCGGACCAAAGAACACCGTTGGCTCGGCCGTGCCATGCACATCCTGCGCAGGGAAGATGTCGTGTCGATACCAGTACGCCGTCGGCAGGATGTTGACGCCGGCGTCAAGCACCACCGCTCTGCGGCCGTCGGTCAGCCGCTTGTTGCCCACCACCGTCGCGACGATGACACCGGAGTCATCGACGACGGCGCGTCCGGTCTCGAGCACGAGCCGCGGCAGTTCCTGGCCGGCGTAACCGAGCTCAAGACCCGTCACGATGCTATCGGCGTATTGCGCGAGTGAGGGCGAGGCCTGTTCGCCTGGCAAGTACTGCGTCTGCAACGTGTTGCGCGACGCGAACCCTCCACCCATATCGATCGTGTCGATATGCACGTCGAGTTCTTCGCGCAGCTGGCGCGCCCACTTCGCGAGCGCGCACGCCGCCAATTCGTACGCATCGCGCTCCTGCACAAACGTGCCGACGTGCACGTGCAGCGCGGTGAGGTTCAGGCGGCCGCGCTTGGCGATGCGTCGAGCGGCGTCCATCGCGGCGCCGTTTTCGAGATTGAAGCCGAAGCGATCCCAGCACGGCACGGGCAGATCCGTCATGTTGACGCGGAGGCCGACGGACGGACGCACGCCGCGACGTTCGGCCACTCGCTCGGCAAGCGCGACTTCGTCGAGGTGGTCGATATGAATGTGTGCACCCTCGCGGAACGCGAGGTCGAGATCGGCGTCCGACTTGGCGGGGCCATTGAAGATGATCTGACGACCCGGCATGCCGAGACGGAGTGCCATCTCGAGTTCGAGACCCGAGACCACTTCGGCCCACGCGCCCTCTTGATGGAGCACGCGACAGATCGCGCCGAGGTAGTTTGTCTTGTACGACCACGCGATCGTAAATCTCGCCACGCGCGATGCGAGCTGGTCGCGCAGTTCACGAAACCGTTCGCGCAAGACCCGTTCAGAGAACAGCACGAGCGGCGAGCCATACTGCGCGACCAGATCGGCGACCGGCACGCACTCGAACTTGTCGTACACGCGAATCGCCGGCTGCGCGCCGAACTTGTTCAACCCGCCCACTTGATGGCGAACGATGACGGGTCGCTCGTAGGGTGGCTTCATGAGATGTCTCCTGTGGGTCCGATCAGCCGTCCGGTGGCAGAGAGTGCCGCGAAGGTTGAGAGATCGGAAATCTGATCCAGAGAAATACGCACAAACATCCGGCCGGCCGCGTACGCCGGCAGGCGCGACGGCGCGGGCTCGCCCAATGCCATCTGCGCACAGACCAGTGGCAGATTCTGCCCCGCTGCCGCCGTCAAGTACGCCCACGCCGGAAATCGCGGATTGATCTCAATGACCTGCACATCGTCATGGCTCGACAGAATCGCTTCCACTTCCAGCGGCCCTCGCCAGCGCAACTCGCCGATGAGCGCTTCGGTCATGGACAAGAGGCGCGGATTCACCACCGTGACGCCGGCCCAGCCTTTGCCTTTGTCGGTGAGGAGGAGTTTGCGCATCGCCACGGCGCCGATGGTGTTGCCGCGCCCGTCGCCGACGGCGCAGACGTTGTACTCGTCACCCGAAGCAAAGGCTTGCACGATCACGGGCAGGCCCCAGGTGGATTCGAAGTTGCGGAATGCGGCGATCGCGTCCGCCTCGCTGTGCGCAACATAGGCGCCGTAGTACGGACCCTTGACCACAACCGGCAGGCCGACGCGCTTGATGAACTTCGGCAATCCGTCCGGGGTCGTCAAGGCCTCAGACTCGGGTACGCGGAGGCCGGCGGCCGCGCTCAGTCGCGGCAGCTGCGCCTTGGACACGCGCTCGAGCGCATTGAGGTCCGGCAGGCAGGTGCCGATGCCGGCCTCGCGCAGCTCGTCGGCCATCGTGATGACGGCGCGGAGCTCGGAGTCGAGATTCGGGAGCAGCGCGTTGATGCCGAATTGATCACGAATGCTCAAGAGCGCGTGACGAAGCGCGTCGCGCCCAACGGACGGATACGGCAGAATCGCGCCGCCATCGAGCAGACCGCTCGCATAGAACCCGGAATCAAGCGGGTCATATCCGAGGCCGATGATGCGTCCGCAAAAGCCCGGCGCATCGCGCAATGAGCGAGCGACGGGCACACCCGGTGCGGGGTTGTCCGTGGCATTCACACCGGTCACGGCGATGGTCCCGCTGAGCCCGCCGTTCACCGAATCAATCCATGTTCGCGGAGCTGCGACAGAAATTCCTCAATGTCTCGGGCAAGGTCGTGTTCGTGGTCGACCTCAAACGCTTCGGCAAGGTCGGTCAGCATGCGACCCGAGCCGGCGTTTTCCTTCAGTGCCCGCAGCAGGAGCAGCGCCGTGGCATTCACATTGAACGTGTGACCTGTCGTTGGATCGAACACGAAGCCGGCGTCGCTGATCGCCAACTCTCGCAAACGGGAAGTATCCATGGTGGATGGCGATACTACCCTGAAGACCTTGCGAGGTCCTTAAGTCGGTGGCATCATCCCGGCATCATGGCCACATCCGTTTCTGCGGCGCCCCTGCGCCTTCTCGACGCACGCCCGGATCGTGTCGACCTGCGCGACTTGCCGTATCGGCCGCCACTCAAGTCACTGCCGGCGCAGTTCCCTGCCGACCGTGACGTCGCGTTGTGGCTGCCTGGCTATGTGAAGAACGGACTGATTCTCGATCAGGGCGATGAAGGCGCCTGCACGGGCTTCGGTCTGGCGTGCGTCGTCAACTACCTGCTGTGGTTCAGGCGCGTGCAGGACAAGGCGCGCGCGAGAGCCGCGGCGACATCAGTGAGTCCGCGCATGTTGTACGAGTTGGCGCGGCGATATGACGAGTGGGCCGGCGACGACTACGACGGCTCGAGCTGCCGGGGCGCGCTGAAGGGCTGGCATCGTCACGGCGTGTGCAGTGAGCCGAAGTGGCCGTACCGCAACAAGGGCACGGCGGTTTTCGTGGCGCCGAAGAAGGGCTGGGAGCGTGACGCGCTCTCACGCACGCTCGGCGTCTACTACCGTGTGGATCGACAGTCGGTCGTCGACATGCAGGCCGGCATCATGAACATTGGCGCGCTCTATGTGTCGGCGAATGCGCATGATGGGTGGGATGTGCTGACGCGCAAGACGGCCACGGCACCACCGAAGCGCTTGAGTGACATTCCGACGATTGGCCCATGCAAGGATCGAAAGTCGCTCGGCGGACACGCGTTCGCCATCGTCGGCTACGACGCGCGTGGATTCATCGTGCAGAACTCGTGGGGCACGAGGTGGGGCGCGGCGGGATTCGCGCGACTGCTGTACACGGATTGGGTCGCCAACGGCACGGACGCATGGGCGTGTGCGCTTGGCGTGCCGGCGCAGCCATCGCAGGATCGCGTGGATTCCACACGGTGGCGGCTGAGATCAGAACAGACGATTGGGCGGGTGACGCTGAGCGGAAAATCGCCGGCGAACCCAGCCGATGACCCGTGGCCCATTGATCATGAGTTTACCTATGCGGCGTATCACCCACTCAGCACGGCCGACGCGTACTCGCACGCGCTTGTCACGGGCAATGACGGTGTGCTCGTGGTGCGTGACATGACCAAGGGAGGCCCGAACGCCGAAGTCGAGCATGCGAAGGAAGTGACATTCGACCTCCCGCTCGCGTGGCTGAAACAGCAACCGGCCGGTACCGTGAAGCTGGCCATCTACGCACACGGCGGCCTCAACAGCGAAGAGGAGTCGATCGGGCGCGTGCGCGTGCTTGCGCCGTACTTTCTGGCGAACGACATCTATCCGTTGTTCCTCACCTGGCGAACGGGTGCCGCCGAGACGCTCGGTTCACTGGTCGACGACTGGTTCAAGCGGATTCCCGGCATGGGCGATGGGCGCGCCACAGGGATCGGTGAGTGGCTTGAGGATCAGAAGGACCGCGCCCTTGAAGTGATTGCGCGGCCGCTGGGTCGAGGCATCTGGGGCGAGATGCGCGAGAACGCCGAGCTCGGCATGCGGCCTGAGCATGGCCTCGATCTGCTCGCGCAGAATCTGTCGGCACTCACCACGGCGCTCGCGGCTCAGGGGCGCGCGTTGGAGATCCACCTGATCGGCCACTCCGCCGGGTCGATTCTGCTGGGCCACTTGCTTGAGCGCGTGGCCCACGACAACACGCTCGCGATGACGCTCGGCTCTTGCACGCTCTTTGCCGCAGCGTGCTCGGTGCAATTTGCCAACGATCGCTACGTCTTCGCGCACCAGCGCGGCCTCTTGCCACTCAATCGCCTCTGGCTCAATCACCTCACAGACGAGAACGAGCGCAAAGACGGCTTGCCCTCCGAAGAGACGCCGATCTACGGCCGTTCGCTGCTCTACATGGTGAGCGGCGCACTCGACGATGAGCGGCACATGCCGCTGCTTGGGCTGGATCGCGCACACGACCCCGCGTACGCGAACAGCACAAAGCAGTGGGCCGACGATCAGCTCGGACAGGTGCAGGTGTGGCAGGCCGCGTGGCTCGCCAGCGGCGGCCCTGCGCGAACGACGGTGATCAGCGCACCGACGGTACGAACGACGAAAGCGAACAACCAGATCCAGTCCACGCACGGGTCATTCGACAACAACATCGACATCATGACCACGACATTGGAGCGCATCCGCGGCGCAGCGTTGGTGTCGGATATCGAGTGGTTAGATTACTAAGACAGCCACGACATGATGCGGTCGGGGTGCAGGGGCCAGTTGAAGAAGCCCGCGAGGCCGAAGATCACACCGACGGCGAGAAATGCCGAGGCCATGTAGATCAGCCATGGCTTCCGTGTGAGTGCCGTGATGCCGAGGAGCGCAATAGCGAGCGAGAAAGCGGCGTCTGACAGATCGAACTGGTCGTCGCGCATGTTCAGCGCGTCGTACTCTTTCTGGTAGCCCTCGGCCTCGGCTTTGATCTCGCCTTTTTCTTTTTCGTACCGAGCGGCAAGCGCGCGATAGTCGGCAATCTTCTTCTCGATGATGGCGTCATTCGTGTGGACGGTCGAGATCGACTGCATCGTCTGCAACTCATCCAACGTTGACTCGGCGAGGTTCTGCTTCGTGCTCTTCGCCTGGCAGTACGACCACGTGTCGACAGACTTGGCCTGCGCTTGCGCCATGGCCTGCCCGATGTTGCCGTCCTTGACGTTGTCGAGCGCCATGCATGTGGCTGCGAGCGCGACCAGAATCGCGATGATGGAATTCAGCCGACCGCCTTCGGCTGCGCGTTCCACCGCTTCAGTGACTTTCTCGTCGATCTCACCCATGGGTTCCGTGTCCTTCGCCAAAGAAGCCGCGTGATTGGGCCGCTTCAAGTCGTGGCTCCAGATAGTCCCACAGCGCGGGGCAGCCCGCCTTAATTTGGGCCGCCACTCGTTTCACGACACGTTCGTAGCTGATGCCGTTTTCACGCCAGCTCTGACCGTTGTTATTGAGATTGAGCAGGACCGGCATCGCACGATCGACGGCGTTGGCAAAGCGTGACTCGGCCGTGTCGCCGGCTTCGAATTCTTTCCACAACGCGAGGAACTCGGATCGCCGTGGCTCAGGGAGCAGCGAGAAGATCCGCGTCACGGCGGCGAGCTCATCGCGCTTGCGCTCCTGCCAGCCGCCCTCGACAAACGCCATCGTGTCGCCGGTGTCGATCTCGCCGATGTCGTGCACGAGCAGCATGGCGATCACATGATGGACATCGACCGGTGACACGGCCAGATGCGACAGCGTCGATGCCATCAGGGCGAGTTGCCAGCTGTGTTCGGCGGAGTTTTCGTAGCGCTCCAGCCCGAGCGGCTTCACCTTGCGTGTGACGCCCTTGAGCTTGTCGATCTCGAGGATGAAATCAACGATGTCTTGCATCACTAGACTTTCGCGGAGGCCTTCAGCAGCTTGGTCAGCGTCGGCATGTGAACGTCGGACAGGCGCTTGAGATACAGGCAGCCGCCGCCGGTCTTGTGGGTGCCAAGTGACGTTAACAGCTCTGCGTGTCTCTTGAGGCCACCGTTGATGTAGAGCACGATGTTCGCTTTGCGGGGCGAGAAACCCATGAGCGGCCAGTCGGCCGTGCGCCCGCCGGCGTACTGAATTTCTTTCAGGCCGAATCCGATGATGGCACCGCCCCACATCTGCGGCTTGGCCTTCGTGATCTCCTGCAGCAGCTTTGCAATCGCCTTGCAGTCTTTGCGCACCTGCTCGTCCGCAATGGCATTGAGAAAGGCGGTCACAGAGGCGTTGGTGGGTTTGGTCTTGGCTTCGGCCATGGATGGGTCCTCGTGGAGGCGACAGTCTACGTCGGCGTCGGTCGATCGGTCACGACGGGCAGAAACTCGGCCCACGGCCCGATCTCGTCGCGGTACTGCTTGGCCATCACGCGCGAGACCTGAGCGATGTGACCGAGGTCGTGCACGGTCCATGTGGCCAGCAACTGCCTCAGCGTCACGCGGCCGAACTTGGGGTGGATCCCTGTGAGGTCGAGGTCGGCGGTGGTCAACGTCCAGGCGCGCAGGGTTGCGATGTTGGCCGTTCGCAAGGTGGCGAACTCCGCCAACAGCGACGCGAGTGATCGTCCGACATTGCGCGTGCGGTGACGAAATCGATCGTAGGGCTCGAACGCGGGATGGGGTCCCTGCGCGCAAATGATCGACGCGCGCGCCATCCAGTCCGTTTCGTCACCATCGATCAAGTGACCCACGACGTCGAAGGGGCTGAACGTGTCGGGACCTTCAGTGGCGCGCACCCACCCATCGTCGAGTCCGCCGAGAAACGCGGTCAACGTCGCTGGTGTGCGCTCGAGAACGGCGATGGACTGATCGAGGTCAAAGGTCACAGTCGGCTCCTGTAGAAATAGCTCGCATGCGCATTGGCGTCGTCAAACGTGTAGATGTCGTGGTCGCGATTCAGCCAGAGAAGATTCAGCATGGCGCAGTCGCCGCTCGTGCCCGCCGTGTGGAACATCAGGATGCCGAGCAGGATAAATCGGTAGGCCGGGATCGTGAGCGCGGCGATGATCAATGCGGTGTTGATCACGATGAATGGCATCGCGGCCACCCACGCGAAGACGCGACCGTTGGCGACGAATCGGTGTGCGATGGCGTACGCATAGACCTTCTTCAAGGAACCACCGTAGCGCACGTCAGCGGCGCCGGCTATCTTGTAGACGAGGCCGTGGATCCCTTCGTGGATGGGAAGCAGGATGAAGAAGGTCAGGACGGAATTGCCGAAGGTGGTGAGCCAGCGGTCGGCTGAGTAGTGGCCGCGAATGCCCGCCATGATCCAGACGACGACCGTCAGGAGCGAGAAGGCGACGTGGGCAACGGTGACCCACGAACGTCGCTGCCAGTAGTACTCCTTTGCAAACGCGGCGATATCGTTGAGGCCAAGCGTCACGAGGAGGTCAAATCGAGTTGGGTCTTCCAGGTCGACGATCGTGGGTTCAGTCATCGCGATAGTCGGACGCTGCAAGAGGACAGCGTGTCCCCGTGACGGCGTCATCGCCTTGCTATGCAGCGTAGCCCCACACCGCGACGTAGTGACACGCGGTGCCGGCCAGCACGAAGAGGTGCCAGATGAAGTGGTGGTAACGACGATGGTCGGTCGCGAAGAACACCACGCCGGCGGTATAGAAGAGGCCGCCACCGATCAGCCAGATGAGCCCCCAGGCGGGCAGCGCGAGCCACAACTGCTTCGCGGCGAACACCGCCAGCCAACCCATCGCGAGATACAGCGCTGTCGCAAAGTGCTGATAGCGGTTACCCACGAGCGCCGTCTTGATGATGCCGGCGATCGCGAGTGCCCAGACGATGGCGAATAGCATCCAGCCTGTTGGACCTCGCAGGATGCCCAGCGTGAAGGGCGTGTAGGTGCCCGCGATCAGCAAGTAGATTGCGCAGTGATCCATCAACTGAAACACGCGCTTCGCGCGGTTGCGGCCAAGCGAGTGATACAGGGTAGATGACACGTACAGCAGCGCCGCGGTGACACCGAATACGGCAGCGCCAACGACCGCCTGCGTGCCGTGCGCGCGAACGCTCAGCAGCATGAAGGGCAGCGCCACGATGGCCGCGAGCGCACCAACGCCGTGGCTTACGCCGTTCGCAATTTCTTCACCGAGGGACTGCTTGTAGGATTCCACGCCACCACATCATTGCCCATGCGCGCGCCGCTGGCGAAGCACTTCGTACACAGCAATGGCCACACTCGACGACAGGTTCAACGAACGGACCTTCGGCGAGACGATGGGCATGCCGACGAAACGGTCGTGATAGCGCTCGTGGATCTCTGGGGCCAGGCCACCGGTCTCGCGGCCGAAGATCAGGACGACGCTGCGGTCGTCTCCAAGCGGCGCGTCCCACAACGTCTGCGTCGCCTTCGTCGAGAAGAAGTACGGGTCGCCGAGGGTCGGCAACTGTTCTTCGAAGGCACGCCAACTCGGCCAGACACGAAGATCTACGTGCTCCCAGTAGTCGAGGCCGGCGCGCTTCACTTGCTTCTCGTCGAGTGAAAAACCGAGTGGCTCAATCAGGTGCAGCGTCGCGCCGACCGCAAGACACGTACGGCCGGCGTTGCCGGTGTTCCAGTGAATTTCAGGCTGGACGAGGACGACGTGGGTGGCGGCAGACACCACGCAAGATTACCGCGGCTTTTCCGGCACGATCGTTTCCCCACGGGCCAGCATATCGACGAGCGCAGCGATCTTCTTTGCGCGACCTGCGGGCGTCTTCATGTTGCTGACGCGAAATCCGAGCGCAAAGAGGTTCATCTTGCCGAGGGTCTTGAAAGTTTTCAGCGCGCGCGGATTCGCATCAATCGCGGCGCGAAGATCAGCGGGTATCGAGTCGATGCTGGCGCTACGGATGGGCGCGTAGGCAGCTTGCCAGCGGCCGTCGGCTTTGGCGGCGTCGACCTGGCGCTGGCCGTGCGGCGTCATGCGGCCGGCTTTGGTGAGGCGCGCGATGTTGTCGCGGTTCACCTGGCTCCAGATGCTCTTCTTCTGGCGCGGTGTGTATCGCTGCAGAAATGACTGTTCGTCGAAGCTCTTGCGGATGGCGTCGATCCAGCCCCAGCACAGCGCGATGTCGAGTGCTTCTGCACACGTCACGCTCTGGAGGCCGGAGGCCTTCTTGTGCACCTTCAGCCAGATCTCGGTCTCGCGCGCGTGGTTCGCGGAGAGCCATTTCTCGAAGTCGGCTTCGGTCTTGAAGCTTTTGATCTTCTTCGGATCGGGAATGACGGGTGCCATGCGTGGAGACGAATGTATCAGCGCCCTGGAGGTGGCTGCATCGTGTTGTGAAACGCCACAATCTGCCACGAGCCGGCATTCCGAGCCAGGACCATTGAGAACAGCGCGTTCGTGCGGCCAGTGAACGGGCCCGACGGGCAGTCGAGTGCGGCGAGCACGTGCACCAGCGCCAGATCTGCGCCGAGCAATCGCGCGGCGCCAACGGTGTAGTGATTCGTGCTGCCCGCATAGATGGCGCGGAAGATTCCGGTGTGCCCTGCGGCGATCGCCGCTCGCCCCTTGTGATGCTCGGCCCGGACATTGACGAAATCCGCGTCCTCGGCGAACGGCACGGCGAACGCATCACCGTCGGCGGCATTCCATGCGGACTCGAGGGACTTGACGATCGTGTCAATGGCGCTGCGGTCTTGAGTGTTCATAGCCGATTGGACGGCATTCATGGTCACTCAGTTTCCGCAATGTGGCGCCTGAAGGATTGAAAGAGCGGCGGCCTTCGAGACCAGGCCGCCCTACGAGTTCACGGCTTGATCGTGATCTTCTTCATCACGATTGGCGTCACTGGCTTACTCATGCTGCCGTCCATGCCCATCGACGTCGGCGTGTTCGCAATGGCATCGACGGCGTCCAGCCCCGACGTCACCTTCGCGAAGATCACGTAGCTCGGCGGCAGCTGAAAGTCCTCGTGCATGATGAAGAACTGGCTGCCGTTGGTGTTTGGTCCACGATTCGCCATCGCGACGATGCCGCGGCGATAGCCGGCCTGATAGGTCGGCGATGCGGGATTGATTTCATCGGCGAATTCGCCGCCCCACGCGCTCTCGCCACCAGTACCAGCACCGTCCGGGTCGCCGCCCTGCAACATGAACCCCTTCACGACGCGATGAAACGTGAGGCCGTTGTAATAGCCGTGCTCGGCGAGTAACCGAAAGTTCTCAACAGCCTTCGGCGCGTCCGTCGCGAGAAACTCAATCTCAATCGGGCCTTTATCGGTCTCGATCACGCCATGCATGCCGCCTGAACTCTTCGCACCAGCCGGCACTTTCGGATTGCCAGCGGGTGACTCGGACTTGCTGCAACCGGAGATCAGCAGGAACGGAACCAGCAGGAGGCAGAGCGAGAGCGAGCGGCGGATCGATGTAAACAACGTGGGCTCCATTACTTTCCTTTGTACACGATCTTGCCCCCGACGATGGTGTACATCACCTTCGCGTTGCGGATGTCTTCGTCGGGCACTTTCGTGATGTCTTTTGAGAGCACCGTGATGTCGGCGAGCTTGCCGATCGTCAGTGAGCCCTTGACGGTGTCTTCGAATGCGGCGATGGCGTTGTTGAGCGTGTAACTCTTCAACGCTTCCATCCGGCTCATCTTCTGGTCGCCGAAGAACACGGTGCCGTCGGCGGTCTTGCGCGTCACGGCGGCGTAGTAGTTCGGAATCGGGTCCACGTCTTCAACTGGCGCGTCGGTGCCGTTCGTGACGATGGCACCGCTCTTCATGAGCTTCTGCCAGACGTATGCGCCCTCTTCGGCGCGCTTGGGTCCGAGACGCGCGAGCACATAGAGTGCATCGGACGTGCAGTGCACGGTCTGCATGGACGCGATGATGCCCATGAGGCCGAAGCGTGGAATGTCGGCCGCGCTGATGTGCTGCGCGTGCTCAACGCGCCAGCGGAGCGCCTTCATCGCCGCGGCGTCCTTGCCGGCGTTCTTAAACGCCTCCTCGTAGATGTTCAGAATTTCGCGATTCGCGCGATCGCCGATGGCGTGTGTGTTGAGCTGATAGTCGTGCTCGATGGCGAGCTTGGCCGTGGCCTTCACATCCGGAATGGGCGCGGTGTTGAGACCTGAGCTGTCAGGCTTGTCGGCGTACGGCTCGAGCAGCCACGCACCCCGACTGCCAAGCGCGCCGTCGAAATGCACCTTGATCGATCGCACGGTGAGGTGATTGTCGAGGCCATTCACCATCCGATATTTGCCGAGGCCCGCCGCAAGTACCGCCGGATTGCCCTCAGCCATCACATACATGCGCGTGTGCAATTTGCCGGCGGTAATCGCCGCTTTGTAGCTGTCGATCGTGCCGAAACTCGCGCCCGCGTCCTGAAACGACGTGATGCCCTTGGCCGACGATTCCTGATCCGCGAGCTCAATGATTCGCAGATTGCGCTCTGCCACCTCAGCCGTTGTCAGCGCAGGCTCGCCGACGCCGCGACGCACCAGACCACTCGCGCGCTCCCGCAGGAGACCTGTCGGCGTGCCGTCCTTGTCTTTGAGAATTTCGCCGCCGTTCGGATTTGCGGTGTCCTTCGTGATGTTCGAAAGCTTCAGTGCCATGCCGTTTGCGAAGCTCGCATGGCCACTCGCGTGCGTGAGCACCACCGGGTTGTTCGGCGACACGGCATCAAGCGACGCGTGCAGCGGAAAGCCTTCGACATTCGGCGACGGCGCCTTGCTCCACTTCTCCTGATGCCAGCCGCGACCGACAATCCACTGCCCCGGCTTCGCCTTCTTCGCGGCCTCGTCGACCATCGCAATAATTTCATCCCAGCTCTTGGTCGGCATGAGCTCGAGCCCGAGCTTCGCTTCGCCGACGCCCGTGAAATGCCCGTGACCCTCAATAAACCCTGGCATCGCGAACGCGCCGCCAAGATCAATCACCTGCGTCGCCTTGGTGATGTAGCGCTGAATCTCGTTGCTCGTGCCGACGTAAGTGACCTTGCCGCCGGTCACTGCAATCGCTTCGCCTTCAGGCTTGCCGTCATCCATGGTGACGATGCGACCGTTAAGGAGCACGAGGTCGGCAGCTGTCACCGGCGTGATGCGAACTTCAGCCGGCTGCTGCGCCGCTCCACCGCCGCGCTGGCCACGACCCTGGCCGGCGAGGGAAACACCGAGAACGGAAATCACCGAGACAACGGCCATGACTGAAATGCGTTTCATGCGAACACTCTATCGAAGTTGCCGCCGAAGATCTGCTGTTGCGCGGCGGCGTCCACGTCCAGGGCGGTGAGCACTTCCACGTGCGATTCATGGATCGGCTGTTGCCATCCACGAGGGAAGAACGACGAGTCGGTGCCGAACAGCAGGCGTGAAGGACCGACGACGTCGAGGGCGCGGGCGTAGACATCGCGCAGTGTGAGATTCGGGTGGAGCTTGATCCAGCTGTTGGAGCTGGAGGTGTCGAGGAGGATGTTGGGCGCGGCGGCTGCGGCCATGAGCGCTTCTCGGAGAAGGCCGGCGCCGAAGTGCGGAATTACGACGGGCACTTCCGGATAGTGCACAGCCATCGCCGCGACGGCGAGTGGATCGCCAAGGCGGAGGTCGAATGGGCTCGGGAGGCCGAGCTTCTTGCGGACGCCGATCGACAGCACGCCGCAGTGCACGAACACGGCGCGGCCATGTTGTTGTGCAGCGGCAAAGACGGCATCGGTCTGCGGGTCGTCGATCGCGCACCCGTGCATCGCGGGAAAGAGGCACGACATGCGCAGATGCGGATTCTGAAACGCGCGCTCGATCGCGGTGTCGGCCTCTGGCGCCGCGGGATTGAACATGAACGCGCCAACGAACCGCTGGGGATGTCGCGCCACGGCGGCGGCCACCGAGGCTTCATCGCCGGGCACGCTCGCGATGAGCACCGCGCGCGTCACTCCGTGTTGATCGAGCGCCGCGATCCAGTGATCCGCCAGTTCATGATCGGTGGCAGGCGGAATCCAGCCGAGGCGCGATGGCAGTTCCGCTGCGGCGTCGCCCTTGAGATCCGTGACCTTGCGGCCAAGCGTGCGAAAGAACTGACTGGAAAAGAAGTGGCAGTGCGCGTCATTCAACATGTGTGATCTCGGAACCGCCGTGCTGGCGTCGCTCCACAAACAAGAAATACGGCACCGACATCGCCGCCAGGATCGCGGCGACGACGAATGCCGGACGATACCCGTATTGCTGAATCGCCATGCCCAACACCGTCGATCCGGTGCCGATGCCGGTATCGAACGCCGCAATCATCGCACCGTACGCCGCGCCGCGACGCTCGGGTCCGCTCTGCCCAATGATGAAAGCGGCGAATGACGGCCACATCAACCCGTAGCCGAGCCCGAAGACCAGGCCCGCCGCGCCCAACATCAACGGTCCCGTGCTCATCGCCGTCATCGCCAGGCCCAGCGCCGACATCAGCAGAGATGGGAACAACACGCGTCGATGGCCGATGCGATCGATCGTGCGACCAATCAGAAGCCGGCCCGACAACATGCTGACCGCCATCGCGATCAGAAACAGACTGCGCGGGGTCACACCCAGCCAGTCGGCAAAGAGCGCCGAGAACGACGTCAGTGCGCCGTAACCAAATGACACGAGGGCCATCGTCACAGACAGCAACAGGGCCTTCCACTCAATCAATCCCTGCTTTGGCGCAGCAGCCGAAGACGGCGCCTTTGGCGGCAGTTCCGGCAGCTTCCACGCGATGAATGCCATGAGGAGATTGAGGGCGAGCATCTCCATGCAGAGCGTGAACCAGCCGAAGTGGTACACGAAGAAGCCAAACGATGGCGCCACACCGATCGAGGTCACCGACGCGAAGCCCCAGTAGCCGAGGCCTTCCGCGCGCCGCTTCTCGGGAAGAATCGCCGCCATGTAGGCACCCGACGCGGTGAGCAAACCTGACCAGAAGATCCCGTGAATCACCACGAGCCCAATCATCACCACATGGCTGGTCGTGACGGCATACATCGCCGAGAACACCGCGATGATCAGGCTGGTGACGATGAGCACGCGGCGCTGACCGAGGCGATCGACGAGTGAGCCGGTGAACGGGGCCGAGAGTGCTGAGGCGTACGTCAGGCCGCCGAGAAAGAGCCCGGCGGCGGTGGTGGAGCCGCCGATCGCGAGTATGCGATACGGCGCGGTCGGGAGCAGCTGAAACAGCGAGATGAAGACCGTGAACGTGAACGCGAACAGGGCGAAGAAGCGCGGGGTGAAGAGGTCATCCCCACTGGATGAAGACATGAATCTACCCAGTATAAGATGACCACATGGCCTTGGTTCGCCCGTCCGTGTTGTGGAAACAGATGCCCATCGAGAAGCGTGTGCTCGCCGCCAGTGCGTTCTGGCAGGACGAGCACGGGATCGAGCAGCAGCTTGAAGCCGTTGTCGCCATTGCGCGAAAGTTGAAGTTCCGCCCGAAGAGCGTGCAGCAACAGCCGCTCGAACGACGCGCGAAGCAGCTCGCGCATTTTGGCGAGGTGTCAGAGACGATCGCGACACGTGCGTTGATTGCGTATCACCTCACGAACGAGCGGGCGATGATGGGCGCGTTTCTCGACGCGCTCGGTATTGCGCACGAAAACGGGTTGATCACCGCGGAAGACATGCCGACGCCGGCGCCCGAAAAGATCGCAGCAGCCGCGAAAACGCTGGCCGCGGCCTTTCCAGCGGACGCCGTGGCCCTTTATCTGAACACCCTACTGACACAGGATCCGGACACATGGTCCGCGCTGGACGGTCTTCCCCAGCTGAATTCTTAACGCGAATTAACTCCCGGCTGGTACCCGACTTGCTATACAAAGCCAGTGACGGGGCGCGGGCGTCAAACGTAATGACGTTCATGTTTTCCGCAGCCCGGCTTGGTTACCTGCCTCTCCTCCTCCTGGCGGGAGCCCGACCGGTTGCGGCACAGACGCCGACCCAGTCTCCGCCGGTGCAGTCTCCAGCTGCATCGGCGGGTTATAACGTTCCGGTCGATCTCGACAAAATCAAAACCGGTGTACTGATCCCGAAGACGCTCACGCTGATGGATGCCGACACGATGCGCATCTACGTAAGCACGGTCGCGCCGTTCCCCAAGTTCAAAGACATCGTTGGTGGCTTCGATCTTTTCAACGGCGCGGTGCCAGGCGCCGGCATGACGCATCGCGAATTCGTCGAATCGACACGCCCGAACAAGATGTACAGCTCAGTGGGCGTCAGCGTAGGGGAAATGGCGAAAGCTGCGGCGCTGATGTTCGCGCAGAGCAAGGCCTTCGATCTGCTGCGCAAGGGCGCGCTCGCGCTGCGTGAGGCGAAGACCGACGCCGAACGGAAAGAGATTCAGGCGCGGATTGAGAAGGAACTCGCGGCGCTCAAGGGCGACATCAAGTAGCGCGCAAGACGATGGAGACGTCGCCGTGCGGACGCGCGTGGCACGCGAGGCGAATGAGCGGATCGCCACTCACACTCTTCACCACAATCTGGCCGCCCGATTGAAGCTGCCGAGCTTCAACCGTCGTCATTGGCGACAAATACTCGGCGCCACCGATCACCCCAATGATGCAGGCACCGCTGCACGAGTCGCCACAGGCCTGAAGCGCTGGCGGCAGAGCGCTGCCGATCGTTGCGCCATCGACGACATCGCATTTCGCTTCCGGCGTCGCTTCGCTGAACCGCACACGAAATCGTTTACCGAACAGCGCCCCCAGCGGACGCGGTCGCTGCGAGGCGCGCGCGCGACGGACCTGTCGAATCGACCGCACATGCGACCACGACGGCAACTGCACAGCCGATGACGACGCGTTGAAGGCCTCGAGGCCGGCGCGACGCAACGACAGGAGTGATGCCGCCGTGATGCCGAGCAATTGATCACGATCCACCTGTGTGGTGCGTGTGGCGTGTTCGGCAATACGCGAGATCAGCTCAGGCAAGACCGACGGCCACTGCGCGTCCTTGGCCGCGGCCAGAATGGCGCGCTTCACCTGTGGCCAGAAGCGGTGCCCGTAGAGAAAGGTGTGCGAGGTCTCAAGCCGATCCGGATTCGGCCCAATGGGAAAGAACGCGAACCAGACGCGCGTGGCGTTGCGGTCAATCGGATGAATCTTCGGGGTCAGGGACTCGATGGCATGCGCCCAGTCCCCAGGACCGTAGACAGACAAATGGTCAACGAACGTCACAGGGTCTTTAATGATACTGGCTGGTGCATGATAATTGGATCGCCATGCCCACCCTGTTGATCTCACTGCTGTCTCTGCTGATCGCGCTGCCGCAAAACGCAGCCTCGACCGCGCCTCGCCTGGAGGCCGCCCGAAAAGACATTGAACGGATCATCGGGCTCAGCGGTGCGGAGGTCTCTGTGGTGTTCCGCCCGCTGAATGCGTCGGTGGGTGGCGAGATTCTCATCGGGCCCGACGTCGTGTATCACGCGGCATCCACGATGAAAGTGCCGGTGATGATCGAGTTGTTCCGGCAGGTCGACGCCAAGACGATCGCCCTCGACGACACCATCATCGTCTCCAACGTGTTTCACAGCATTGTGGATGGCAGCGAGTTCACGCTCGGCACCAGCGAAGAAGCGGACGGCGCCGCACATCTCTCACTCGGCAAGCCGATGTCGTATCGAGACCTGTGCGAGACGATGATCACGATTAGCAGCAATCTGGCCACCAATGTGCTGATGGAGAAACTCGGCGTGGAGAAGATCCGCGCCACGGTGACACGGCTCAAGGCACCGGGCATGAAAGTGTTGCGCGGTGTGGAAGATCAGAAAGCGTTCGACAAGGGTATGAACAACGAGACGACGGGTCGCGCGTTGATGACGCTGCTCACGGCGATCGGCAGTGGCACGGCGGGCTCGCCGGCGGCGTGCGACCAGATGCAGGCCATCCTCAAACGACAGAAGTTCAACGACGGCATTCCGGCGAGTCTGCCAAAAGACATCGCTGTTGGCCACAAGACCGGCACGATCACGAAGATTCATCACGACGCGGCGATCGTATATGCACCAGCGCCCTACGTGCTGGTGGTGATGACGCGCGGCATGGCCGATGAGCAGAAGAGCGATCTGCTGATCGCAGAGATTTCGCGGATCGTCTATGACGCGGTGAAGCCCGCGCGCTAGAACATCACGCGCGCGCCGTCGGCCTGAATGATGCCGATGACGCCGACGCGGCCAGACGGCAGCACTCGCAGAATTGCCTTCGCCTGTTCAGGTGCGCGAGTGGTGGCAATCGGCAGTCGACCCACCGCGATGTTCACGTCCATTTGCCCGGCGCGGTTGGCGTACTCCACTTGGCCGGCAATGTTGAGCACGTCCGGCACGAGCGTCGTGCTGACACTGACGACGCGCCAGAGATTCCTTTCGCTGGTGACCTGCAGATAGACCCGACGATTTCGCAATCGACTCGCTTCGTCATCAGGGTCGTTTCGGGAATCCCACACCACGCCAATCGAACGCACCGTGATCCGCTTGACGTTGGTCTGCCCCGCCTCCGGCATCGTGTTCGTCGCGTCGAGCTGGAGTCGCGTGTCGGGATAGCTGACAAATGACGGCCCCGGGCTGACCTGACCGGCTGACCTTTCGAACGTCAGCAACACTTCAGCACCATACCAACGGGGCCACTGCAGGTAGATCCACAGTCCCAGCGCAATGCCGAGCACGATCGCCCCCGCCGCCACAATCCGCGACGGCATGGTCATGGCTGCGGCTCCTGCGGCAAGGCGGCAGAGGCGCGCGACCGGCGACCAATGAGAAAGAGGACCACGGCGCTGACGATGAGCACGGAGGAGCCGCGGAGCGCATCGCCAGAGGAGAAGTGGATCAGTACGAGGAGGAGTACGGCGGCGAGACCGAGGACGAACGTGCCGCGATCCTGTGAGCGCGCGGCTTCGCGGACGAGCGTGGCGCCAACAAACAGCAGCACGGCACTGAAGAGCACGACCCACGGGCCGGGGCCGAACATGGACACACGGCCGGCCGCGGCCGCGTTGAACCACAGGGCGGCGGCAACCGCGAGCACGCGCGGGATGAGCCGTGCCTGACGCGACAGACCAAGGGCGATGACGATGAGACTGACGGCGAGGACGAGTGCTGGCCATGGTGATTGGCCGCCGTGCGTGTAGATGAGCGACGTGGACGAAATCGGTCCCAGATTGTTGACGTGCACCACAGAGATAAGGGCGAACGCGAGGCCGCCGATGGCCACTGCACGACCCGGCGTGGCGCGAGCGAAGATCAGGCGACGCTCAGGGGGCTGACTGCTCCACTGCTCGATCGCGGCGCCAGCGAGCATCACGCACAGCATCAACGGCATGCTGCCGTTCCACGTGTTCGCCGCCATCACGGCGACCCAGGCGGCGAAGGCGAGCGCCGTCAGTGTGGCCACCGTGCGGTGGCGCGACTGTTCGGCGGCAATGACGACGAGCGGAAAGAGGAGGAGGAAGGGCCATGGCAGCGGCCCACCGCCGGTGCCCATGACCCACCAGGCGAGGGTGGTCGCGGCCAGTGCGGTGACGAGCGAGGCACCCGTGGCGGTCGCAGTGACGGCTGCGATGACAGCGCAGCACAGTGTGAGTGCGCGGGCATCGGCCCACACATAGATGTCGGCGATGGCGGTGACAAGGGCGAAGGCACCGAGCGCGGCGGCGAGCAGCCACATTTCCGTTTCGGCGACACGCCGGCGACTGGAGGACCATGCGGCGCCGCCGTAGAGAGCCAGGGTCAGCAACAGCGTCAGTGACAGTTTCAGTGAGGCAGGCAATTCGTGCCAATGCCACGCGACGAAGAGCACGACGGCGACACCGGCAGTCAGTACCGCCAGCGGAATCAGGACACGCGAGGGATCGTTCTGTTGCGTGGGGTAGCGCGCGAGTATGGCGCGCCGAGTCTCGGCGGAGATCAGGCCGTCCTGTTGCCAGCGTTCCGATTCGGAGTCCAGCCAAGACTCGCGTGACATGCGGGGAGTATGGAGGGGGTCAGAGCCCTTTTCCACAGGTTTCCACAGAAAAGGGACAGAGGTCGCGCCATAGGCAATGGCGCGACCTCTGT
>CANIII010000031.1 GCA_947467605.1 Acidobacteriota bacterium | reverse complement strand
GGAGCGGCCGGACAGGCTGCCGGCGCTCCCGCGGCCGGCGGCCGTCGGGGCGGCGGCCAGGGTGGTGGTGGCGGTGGCCGCGGGGGCGAGCAATTCGCCTACACGTTACCCAGTGGGAAAACGGCGCCGTGCTACGCGCCGCCGTACGGCGCGCTCGTCGCGGTCGATGTCAATACGGGCGACATCGCGTGGACGTCCACGCTGGGCATCAATGAGAACCTCGCCGAGCTGGGCGATCTCGGGTTGAAGACCGGCACGAGAAATCTTGGCGGAAGTATCGCGACGGCCAGTGGCCTCGTCTTCATCGGCGCGACTAACGATCACCGTTTTCGCGCGTTCGATGCGAAGAATGGCAAGGAGTTGTGGGTTACGGAGCTCCCAGCCAGTGGTCACTCCACGCCGGTCACCTACATGGGCAAGGACGGCGCGCAGTACGTGGTGATTCCCGCCTCCGGCGGCACCTCGATCGGCGGCGGACTACCCATCTCGGATCAGCTCGTCGCCTTCAAACTCGGCCCCGTAAAATGAGTCTCCCCACTCCCACTCGTCGTGACTTGCTGAAGGCGCTGGGCGCCTTACCGCTGGTCGCGACGACGGTGGGAGCGCAGGGAGGCCAAGGCGCGGCTCAAGGGGCCGGTGGGCGTGGTGGCGGACGTGGGGCGGTCTCGTTCCCTGGCGCCGACGTGCTCCCGTCGCCCACAGCGACACCGGGTGGCAAGCCGTTGCTGACGCTCTACTCGATTTCGCTGCAATGGGCTGACTATGAGGAAGCCGCAGCCACGGCCGCGGCCGCCGGCTGGCCAGCTGTTGGATGGACGGTCCGCCAGGGCGGTCACGTGCTGCCGGAAAATGTGACGCGCGATCTTCCGCGCGCAGTGGCCGCCGCAAAGAAGGCCGGACTGCAGGTCCCGATCATCATCACGCCGGTCAAAGACACCGAGGCCGCGTTCACCGAGCCGTACCTCGACACGATGAGCAAGCTTGGGCTCCGGTACTACCAGGCGCCCACCCTGGCACGGTACGACTACGCCAAAGAATTGCAGCCGCAACTGGACGTCTGGAAGGCAAAGATCGAGAAACTCGCGAAGCTCAACGAGAAGTACGGCACGACGGCCGTGTTCCACGTCGAGGGCGGCGCGGGCAACATTGGCGGCGGTGCATGGGATCTGTGGCTATTGATCCGCGACTTCGACACCAAATACGTCGGCATGGACTTCGACCTCGGGCATGCGTTCTTCAAGGGTGGCCCGGAAATCTGGGAAGCCATTCGATTCATGCACAGGAACGTGCTCTCGATTGCGAGCAAGGACATTCGCTGGGCGAAGAAGACCGACCCGCCGCAAGGCCCACGTCGGTCGGACCCGAGCGACGACTGGCCCTGGACCGCCGAGTACGTCGTGCCCGGCGAGGGCATGGTTCCGTACAAGATGGCCTTTGAATACATGAAGGCGATGAATTACTGCGGATCCTTCCTGCACTACAGCGAATACTTCGTGAACGTACCCGGCAAACCGCAGCCAGTGAGTTTGCTGCGGCCGAATGTGCCGGCGGAAGTCCCTAAGGATTTGTACATCGCCAGTATCAAGCGCGATCATCAGTTCTTCACCAAATTGATGACGGATGCCGGTTTCTAGGAGGAATTTGATATGAACCTACGCGTAACGCAGTTAGGCCTCGCCATCGCTATTTTCGCCGGCAGTCTGTCGCCCATCCTGGTAGCCCAAGGCGGACGGGCCGGTCAGCCCGCCACCCCGCAGGCTGCGGCCCCGCAGGCCCCCGCCGAGCCGACGGTACCGATTGTCGGGATTGCGCAGGTCACCTTCAAGACGGCGGATCTGGCCAAGTCGCGCGCGTACTACACCGGCGTCTTGGGCTTGCCGGAAGCGTTTACCCTGAAGGACGGCGCTGGTGTGACGTCGGCCTACTTCAAGGTGAACGACGACCAATTTATCGAGATCACGCCCACGCTGAAGCCAGGCGAGTTGATTCGTCAGGAGCGCGTGGTGTTTGAGAGTTCCGACCTCGAGAAGTTGCGCGCCATCTATGCCGAGCGCGGCCTCAATCCGACGCCGATCGCGAAAGGGCTGGACGGCAATCCGGTGTTCCGCGTCAAAGATACGGAGGGCAACAATCTCGACTTTCTGCAGTACGTCGCCGGGTCAAAGCAGGCGCAGGCGCGCGGCAAGATGCTTGATGCGGGGCGAGTGACGACCCACATCTGGCACGTGGGGATCATGCAGAAGGATCGAACCATTTCGTCCGCCTTCTATCGGGACAAGATCGGCCTCGGCAACGGCAAGGACGCCGGCCGCGGCGAGTACGTCGAACTCCCAAGCTCAGATCGGAATCTTGAGACAAAGGATCCGCCCCTCGACCCCAACGATGCGGCAACGAAGGACCAGTACACGCGTGAGCTGTACGGCGCTGTCTATCACATGGGTCTCGAGGTCAAGGATGCGCGCGTCGCGCGTGACCTCGCCCAGAAGCGCGGAAAATTTTCCGACGTGCGCGTGCGCGCGACCGTTGGCAACAACAGACATTGGCTCATTCACCTGTTCGATCCGGACGGTACCCGATCGGAATTGATGGAGACGCCTGTGCAGCCGGCGGAGATTCTGTCGGGCTCGATCATGGCGAAGAATCCGGGTGATCCGCCCATTCCTCCGGGCGCAGGCCGTGGCCGCGGTCCGGCACCGAGTTTGCGATAGGAGAATGACCATGCGACGAGATGTGTGCTTTGGGTTCGTTCTGGCCGCCGCCTCGGCGGTTGTGTTCGCGCAGACACCGGTACCCGCGCGCGGTGGTGGTCCGCCTGCAGGACAGCAAGGCGCGCAGCAACCCGCCGGCCGCGCCGGCGGCGCCCGCTACGTCGAGGCGGACCCGATCAACTTCAATGACCACGCCGGCTGGACGCAGATGTTCGACGGCGTGAGCCTCAAGGGTTGGGACGGCCTAACGCCCCTCTGGCACGTGGAGGACGGCGCGATCGTGGTGCAGTCCAAAGCCGATCCGCCGACTGGATCGGTATATCTGCTCTACACCGGGTCGGAGCCCAAGGACTTCGAGTTCAAGTTCGAAGTCAAGCTGGAAGGGGCGACCGCCAACAGCGGCGTCCAATTCCGCGCCACTCGCCTCGGCGAAGTCCCAGACCGGCCGCAATCGAAATGGGAGACGCGGGGCTATCAGGCGGACTTCGACAACGGCAATGCCAACGTTGGCGCCCTCATCGAATGCTGCTCAGGCGCGAGCCGGAACGGCGTACGGCCGCGTCCGGATCGTGCCAAGGCCGGCCAGGTCGTGCGTGCAGCGGTCGCCGATGGCGAGATGCCCAAGCTCCTCTCCGAGTTTTCAGATGCCGCCACGCTGACCAAGGCCTACAAGCCAGGCGCATGGAATCAGATGCACCTTGTGGCTCGTGGCCGGACGATGATGTTCTTTATCAATGGCGTGCTGATGTCCGTCTTCATCGACGACCATCCAACCAAGTTCCTGCCGCAGGGCGTGCTCTCGATTCAGCTCGAAGGTCGCGGAGACAACAAGGCGTGGTTCCGAAACTTGTGGCTCAAGAACTATTGATCAGCGCTGCGACCGCTTCCCGGGTGTGTTTGCCGCCTGCAGACGGCGATATTCCGCCAGCTCGATCGGCTTCGCGTGTGGATCCCCGAGGTCCTCGAGACGCAGGCGATAGGTTTCGCGCGCGCTGAAGGCGGCGATGGCGGCAATGATGGTGATCGCGAGGGTGATCGACCCCACGATCATCGGCACGTTGGAACCCGGGGGCGCGAGCAGGGCAAACAAGGCCGGGGTCAGCGCGCTGAGCATGGTCCCAACATTCTGCGAGATCGCCATTGCCGAGACGCGCATGCGGGCGGGAAACATCTCGGGATAGAAGCTCGGAAATACCGCGTTGTAGCCCTGATAGATGATGCCCCACATCACGATCGACGCGACGATCGCCAGCGGGACGTTGTGAATGCTGATGGCATAGAGATAGCCGAAGGACATCAGCCCGGATCCCAGCGCGCCGATCATGATCGGGATGCGCCGGCCGATCCGGTCGGACAGTGTGCCGACGAAGGGGATGACGAAGACCGCCACCGTGTTGCCGAGGACGGGAATCCAGAGGTAGACGTCGCTGTGAAATCCGATGCCGTACGCCGGCTGCACGGCGTACGCCCCGCCGAAGATCGTCGCGACCACCGCCACCGTATTCATCAGGGCCACGCACATGACGCGGACCATGCCGGGCCAGCACAGCCGGATCGCCTCGAGCACCGGGGTGCGCGAGACGCCCTTCTTGCCTTCTGCCACGAAGATCGGCGTCTCTTCGACGTTACGTCGAATGAAGTAACCGGCAAAAATGACGACCACGCTCAAGAGGAACGGAATGCGCCAGCCCCACGACAGAAACGCCGCCTTGGGCATGTAGTGCGCGAGCGGGAGGAAGACGGCCGCAGCCATGATCTGCCCGGCCTGAACGCCCTGCAGGCTGAAGCTCGCGAAGAAACCACGACGGCCGACGGGCGCGTGCTCCAGGATCATCGAGCTGGCACCGGAGATCTCTCCCGCGACGGCAAAGCCCTGCACCAGTCGCAACAGCACGAGGAGCGCCGGCGCGAGCGGGCCCGCCTGCGCATACGTCGGCAGGAGACCGACCAGCATCGTGGAGATGCCCATCAGGAACATGCAGACGAGCAGCACCTGCTTGCGGCCGTGGGTGTCTCCGTAGTGTCCGAGAACAAACCCGCCGATCGGACGCGCGACGTAGCCGACGCCGTAGGTGGCGAGCGACTGGATGATGCCAATCGTCGGATCGGTCGACGGAAAGAAGACCTGCGGAAACACCAGGGCCGCCGCGGTCGCATAGATGAAGAAGTCGTAGAATTCCAGCGCCGACCCGATCCACCCGCTTGCGGCGACCTTTCTCGACTGTTCCGTTCTTGCCTCAACATGCACGGTCGTCATTCCGTCTCCCTAGAAGAAGGCGAATCTACGAGTAACGCAGCAGCAGTTCTGTGGCACGTCTCGCGTCCTCGATAGGGATCTGGCCCGGTGCCGATGCCGCCTTCCCGACAGCGAACGCCATATCCGATCCGTACAGAAAGCCCGCGACACGCGTGAGACTGCCCAGTGCGCCCATGGACATCGTGGATAGCGGCAGGTCCGGGAATTCGCGCCTCGCGCGGGTCGTCACCTGAAGGAGGCGTAACACGTCGTCAGCGGTTTGAGGCATGACGGCGATTTTCGCGATATCGGCACCGAGACCATTCATGGCAGCGATGTGGCCGGCGAGTACGTCATTGTCCGGCGTTTCGGCGAAGTTGTGCATCGCAAGCAGCACTCGTGTGTCGCAGGAACGGGCCAGCCCCATTAAAACCTCGAGGAACGGCGGTTCGTTGCTCAGTTCGAGATCGACGATGTCGACCGTTCGCGTACGCAGCACCGCTTCGATGAGTGCACGCCGCGTCAACTGACTGAGATTCTGCACGCCACCTTCGTTCATGGCGCGCAGCGTGAAGATGATCGCGGTGTCGCCGACCAGGGAGCGGAGTTCGCCCGCTGCTTCTCGCAGCAGTTCGGCGGACGCCTCGCGGAAAAAATCCGCGCGCCACTCGATGACGTCGGGCTTCATTTCGACCGCCACGGTCGCCTGATCGACAAGTGAGGTCATGTTGGCGGCGACGAGCGGGATGCAGAACAGGGGCTGAGGCCCGCCGAACTCGGCCTGCCGAACGTGGAGAGGGTTCGGGATCGTTGGTTTCATCTCGTGCCCGTCGCGCCCTCAGAGGCGCGGCTTCAACCATGCCTCAAACTGCCGCAGCTGCGCGACCGCCGCTGAGCGGAGCGGCTCGTTCACGGCACCGAACCCGTCGTACCCCGTGCGCTGCACGACCTGAAAGTGGAAGCCGTCCTCGAACGACTCCGTGTAGGCATGGAAGTACGTCCCGCCCCCCGAGTCGTCGAACACGATCTGTAGCTCGCGCATCCGGTCTATCGTGGCGTCGTCCAGCGTCGTTCGTCCCGTCAGATCGTCATAGTAGTTTCTTGAGATCGGCACGAACGACACGCCATTGTCTCGGAGCCGTTCGACAGTCGCGAAGATGTCCGTGCAGCCGAACGCGATGCTGTCGATGCCGCCGTTCGACGCGCCGGCATCGGACGCTCCATGGAGGCCAGCCGATGGCGCGATCGACGCGTTGAGCAGGAGGCGCACTCGCCGGTTGCTCGTGGCCAATCCGATGCCACGAATGACGCCGACAGGTGCGGAGCCCTCGGCGGGGTCGCTTGGGGTGAGGCCGAGTACCGCGCGCGCGAAGAGGAGCCACGTGTCGCGTTGCTCGTAGGTCAGCGACATGGCCACATGATCGACGACATCGAGTCCGACGGAGGTGGGGGGCTCACCTGGGTCCTCGATAAAGTCGGCTTCTGCCGGCTGGTCGTGGGCCAGGAACTGGATCATGGTGCCGCCGGGCGCGATGATCGTGGGTAGTTCGATATCGTGGGCACCGCGTGGCGTGTCATGGCGCGCCGATAGCATCGCCCCTGCGCGGCTGGCGGCGCGGCCCGGATTCTCGGCGAGCAGGCCAACCGACGAGATGTACGCCGGCCGGTATGCAAACCTGCCGAGCGTGTCGCGTTCTCCCTCGGCGTTAATGGCGATTCTGATCTCGCCCTGTCGATACAGGCTCACGGCCTTGGTGCGATGGCGACCGTAGCGCGTAAACCCGAGCTGCTGCAGCCGCGCTTCCAGCCGCGCGCCGGCATCGTCGCGCACGCCGAACTCGATGAACGCAAAGCCGTTAAGCGGCGATGGCTCCGGTGGGTCGAAGAGGGCGACGCTGTCAAGGATCCGGCGGGCAGCGGCCTGACCGGTGGACTCGGCGCCTGCATGCTCGAGGTGGGCGCGCACCTGACTCTCCAAATAGAGCAGCGATCGTCTGGCGTCGGTCGCCGTTCGCTGATTTGTCGTCGCACCTAGCCCGTCGCTGGTGTTTGCGAGCGAGAGGGGGCCGGTATAGCCGGCGACCAGGACCGTTTCGAGGAAGCCCACGACGTCGAGATCGCCCTGCCCTGGAAAGTTGCGAACCCATCCATCCCGTGAGCCGTAGCCGGTGGGCCGGCGCGCGTCGCCCACGCGTGCGAAGAAGATCCGTTGGCCAGGAATATCCCGCACATCCTCGGAGGAGGACAGGGCGCGGGCGCTGTCGATCAACAGGCCGAGGTGAGGATGGTCTCCACGGACTACGATCGCCCACGCTTCACGGATGCTGCCAACGCCGCTCTGGTCAGGGGCTGGTGCGAAGGCAAGGCGCAGATTCCGAGAGGCGGCCAGTTCGGCGAACTGCCGCAGTTGCTCGGCGGCGAGCGTCGGCTGCGCCCACGCGATCGGCAGCGTCGTGGGCATGACCGACAACAACGGGACGCCGAGCTGGCCCATGAGGTCGAACTTTCGTTCCACGCGGTCTCGGGCCTGCTGAACGGATGCCTGCGGCCGGGCAATGTCGCGCATCGGCTGATACAGATCGATACCGATGCCTAGGTCGTCGGCAATCTGCCGCACCTCACGGGCCGTGCCGGGGAATCCAATGAAGTCGGACTCGCACAGTTCAACCGCATCGAAGCGCGCTGCGGCCGCCCGTTCGAGCTTATCTCGGAGCGTTCCGCTCAGGCAGACGGTGGAGAGCGCTAATCGCATAGCCCGCTGTCAGTACCGTGGACCTGCAGATACCGCTTGGTGTGCTCCAGGCATTCCCGCGCGAACGCCTCAGCACCGAGCCGGCGAAGCCGTTCGCGGTTGGGCAACTCGATTGCGCAAATCACGTCCGCCGGCAGTCGCGTCAGGATCGACGCGATGTCGATGGCGCCTTCTCCCGGATACAGTCGCTCCTCGCGCATGGTCCTGCGTGCTTCTTCGACGGTCGCGGGAACGATGGCGCGGTCATCCGAGATGTGAGCGAAGTGCGACCACGCGGCCGGGATACGGCCGAGATCGTCGAGTGGAATGTGCCCACGATGAAAATGCAGCGTATCGATGAGAATGCCGACGTTGTCACGTCCCGAGCTGCTGACGATGTCGAGCGCTCCATCGAGGGTCGCCCACTCGGTGCTGCTCACAAACTCGAGATTGACGGTGAGCCCAAACGGTCTGGCGACGTCGCACAGTCTGGCGAATCGCTCGACGGCGCGGTCGCGATCGGCCATCCATATGCTGGACAACACATGCGTCGCGCCCAATGCTGCAGCGATCTCCAGGACGGGCGCGTATGACTCCGGCGGCGTGGTGTCGGTGATGCGGGCAAGTTCCACATCGAGCACCCTCACGCCCGTGGCGTCGATCGCCGCCCGCGTCTCGCGGAGGAGCGCCGGGTCTTCGTGCAGCGCGTAGCGGGGTTCGCCGGGAAGTCCAAGGCCCATAAGCCGCAGGCCGACGTGGTCGTAGCCAGCGTGCGCCGCGATGCCGATCAGTTCGGGCGGCGTCGCTTCGAGCACCGTCAAATGCGCTAGCGAAAAACGTCTGGTGGGCTCCATCCGGTCGAGTGAGACGCCATATGATACACGCCAGCGCACGAAGGTGAAGGTGCTCTCAATGAATATCCGCGGAAACACTGAACTCATCGCACACATCGGCTTTCCCACGCACACGTTCAAATCCCCGCAGATCTACAATCCGTATTTCGTCGCCGCGGGCATCGATGCGGTGGTCGTGCCCATGAGTTGCCGCGCCGAGCATTTTCCGAATTTTCTCAGGGCGGTGTTCTCGCTGACCAATGTGCGCGGCGCTCTCGTTACCATGCCACACAAGCAGACGTGTGCGGCGCTCGTCGACGACGTCTCGCCGGCAGTAGAAATTGCCGGGTCCTGTAATGCCGTCAGGCGCACCGCTGATGGTCGGCTCGAGGGCGATCTGTTCGATGGCGAGGGTTTCGTCCGGGCTCTGCAGCGCAAGGGATGCGAGATCGAAGGGGCGCGCGCATTTGTCAACGGCGCGGGCGGAGTGGGTTCTGCCATCGCCGCCTCACTGGCCAAGGCGGGCATTGGTTCGCTCTCCGTGTGGGACATTGCGCGGGAGCGGGCCGAGGCACTGGCGATGCGGCTCGCGCTGCACTACTCAACACTCGAGGTCACGACCAGTTTTGGCGATCCAGCGGGCCACGATATTGTCGTCAACGCCACGCCCTTGGGATCGCATCCCGGCGATCAGTTGCCGTTGGACGTGGCGCAGATTCAACCCGGCGCGTGGGTCGGGGATGTTGTGCTCATGCCGGAGATGACGCCGTTCCTGACTGCGGCGCTGGCGCGCGGATGCCGGGTGCAGGTGGGCAGCGACATGCTGTTCGAACAGATTCCGGCTTACCTTGAGTACTTCGGTTTGCCAACGACGACACCGGAGCACCTCCGCAGCCTCGCTCAATCGGGGTCTTAGCGTGACGGGGCATGTAACGGTGTTATCACCGTAACAGGGGCTGCTGTTCGCCAATCAGGTGATATACACTCCGGTGATATACAGCTTACACTCCGGTGATATACAGCTTACACTCCGGTGATATACAGCTCCGGCATTCGTTCGCTTAACAATTCCAGAACTTTGGAACCCCAAGGAAAGAGGCACAAATGCTCCGTCGGGTTGTCTCGTTTGTTTTTGTCGCTGTGATGCTCGCATTGGCGCCAGCCGCCTATGCTCAAGGTGTCGCTGCCGCTCAGCTGTCCGGCACCGTCGTCGATACGTCCGGTGGTGCGCTGCCGGGTGTCGAAGTCACCGTCGTTCACACTGGCACCGGGGCGTCCCGATTCCAGATTACTGACTCACAGGGCAACTACGGTTTCACGAATCTCCCGATCGGGCCGTACAAACTGACGGCGAAGTTGTCCGGCTTCAGCACGTTCGAACAGACCGGCATCGTGCTAAACGTCGGCGACTCACGATCGGCGAACGTGAAGCTGGCCATCGGCACACTCGCTGAGACGGTGAGCGTCGTGGCGGACGCCGGCCTCGTCCAGACGCGAACACTCAGCGTCGGTCAGGTGACGTCTCAGGAACTCATCGTCGGCCTGCCGTTGAACGGCCGCAGCGCCACCCAGCTGCTGATCCTTCAAGGCGGCGCGATCGAGGGTGGCTTGACCACCGGGAACCGCGGGTTCCCCGGCCAGGTGGCGATCTCGGTGGCCGGCGGCACCAGCAACAGCACCCAGTACCTCGTTGACGGTGGCTACAACAATGAGCCGCAGTCCAACGCCGGCAGCGTCATTCCCTTCCCGGATGCTCTGCAGGAGTTCCGCACGGAGGCCGGCGTCCGAGACGCCCGCTTCGGCATGTCGACGGGCGCCACGGTCAATGCGGTGACCAAGTCCGGCACGAACAGTTTCAAGGGCAATGCGTTCGACTTCATGCGCCACCATTCTTTTAATGCGATCCGCTACTTCGACAAGACGGAGAACGGCGGTCTTGGTCGTGATGACGGTCTGAAGCGCAACCAGTTCGGGGGAACGATCGGCGGGCCGATCCAGAAGGACAAGTTGTTCTTCTTCTTTGGGGGCCAGGCGACGGCGAACATTCAGCGGCCGACCTCCAACCAGACCATCCTGACGCCTGAGATGCTGCGCGGTGATTTCCGTCGCGCGCTGTCCGTCCCTTGTGTGACGTCGCCGCGCACCCTGGGTTTTCCGTTCGTGAACAATCAGATCAATCCTGCCTTGTTCAATCCGCTGTCACTCAAGATCGCAAGCATGCTGCCGGCGATCGATCCGGCGATCGATCCGGACGGCTGCGGCCGTTACGTCTACACGAACAACGCCGACAGCCTCGACCAGCAGTACGTGACGCGCCTCGACTATCAGTTGACCAAGAACAAGCGCGTGTTCGTCCGTGACTTCCTGGCGTTCTCCAACGATGGCCCGAGTTACGACAAGAACACGCCGAACCTGCTCGACGCGTCCGCCGGCAGCGGCAACGTCGCGACGTCGCACACGATTGCGACGGGGCTCGATTACGTCATCAGCGAGAACCTGTTCTCAAGCACGCGCGTCTCGTATCAGCATACCCACTCGGAACGCACGAACGGCGAAGGCGTGCCGACCCTGGCCATGCTCGGCGTCAAGTCATGGATGTACACCCAGGGCAAGATTCCTGGCCAGGACATGCTCCGGGCAGGTCTCTGGGGCTCGAGCTTCACGGGCAATTTCTATGTCGACACGCCGCAGATCTCACAGGATTTCGATTGGACGCTGGGGAAACACAGCCTTTCATTTGGCGGCTCCTGGACGCGGCCGAGCTCGACTGGCGACGGACCGTTTCAGGCGGACGGGGCATTCACGTTCGATGGCCTGATGACCAGCGGCACCGCCAACGCGAACGGGGGGTTGAACTTCGCGGACTTTCTGATGGGATATCCCTCGAACTACCGGTTGGGCGGCAGCCAGATCAATGACGCTTATGTGCATGCCGTGGGCGCATATGTGAACGACATCTGGCGTGTCAACTCGAGACTGACACTGAACGCCGGCCTGCGTTGGGAGCCGTTCCTCGCGCCGAAGGACCGGAACGGCTACACCATTGGATGGAGCCGCGAGAACTTCGACAAGAGCATCCGGAGCACGGTGTATCCGAACGCGCCGCTGGGCTTGATGTTCAGTGGAGATCCGGGCTTCCCGACCAATAACGCCAACAGCTTCAACCAGTACAACCAGTTCGGGCCGCGGGTCGGCATCGTCTTGGATCCGATGGGGGACGCCAAGCAGACGATTCGCGCCGGCTTCGGCATCTACTACGACTCGCCGAAGCTCTGGACCACAGCCCATCACATGCTGAATGCGCCGTACGGCAACACCGCCGACGCCATCGTGCCCAAGGTCTGCCTCGGCAAGCCAACCCGAAACGGTTGCCCCGTAGACTTCCTCGACCCGTGGAGCTCCACGCCTGGCGGCGATCCCATGGAGGCCGCCGGCTTCCCGAAGCAGGGTGAGCCCATCAACCTGCCAGGGCGAAACGTCGCCTTCCCGTTGAACGGTGGCTACGTCGTGATGCCGACCGATGCGAAGCCGATGCGCTCGTACCAGTACAGCCTGTCCATTCAGCGGCAGTTGGGCTCGCGGGTGCTGCTCGACGTGACCTACACGGGCAATCAGACGCGCAATATGTGGATTGCCGGTTACGCCATGAACCCGGCGGTGTACATCCCCGGCAACTGTGTCGCCGGCCAGTACGGCTTGACGGCGGCCGGCCCGTGCTCGAACACCAGTACCAACAACCGTCAGGCACGCTCGGTGCTGAACCTGCTCAATCCGGCCGAGGGTCCGAAATTCGGTTTCAACACCGGCGGCAACCACACTGGCGTGAGCATGGCGTCGATGGACGGCCAGGGACATTACGACGGGCTCAAGATCGGCCTGTCGAAGCGCTTGAGCTCAGGATGGAGCGCCAATGCCAACTACACGCTGAGCAAATGCGTCAACCAGGGCGATCCCACGACCGATATCGGCTGGAATCTTGAGGTGACCCCCAAGGCCCCGGACTACAAGATTGAGCCTAATTTCGAGCCGGCGGAGGGCCCATGTGCCAGTGATCGCCGCCATAACTTCAATCTCAGTTCCGTCTTGATCAGCCCGGGGCTGGGCAGCGGGTGGGTGCGTAAAGCCACGAAAGACTGGCAGGTCGGCGTGATCGTCCAGAAGCGGAGCGGTTCGCCGCTCACCCCCGCGGTGAGTGCCGACAACGCGCTGACCGGTGAGCCGAACCAGCGGCCAAACATCGTCGCCGGTGTCGATCCGTATATCGCCAACCCCACATGGGTGCCGAATGCCGGCGGCTTCAACACGCAGCTGCAGTGGATCGACATGGCGGCGTTCGCCAACGCGCCAACGGGTACGCGCGGCGACTCCCGGCGTGGCACGATCTACGGTCCGGGCTTCTTCAACACGGACCTCGCGATCTCGCGCAACCTCGACTTCGGGAAAGGCAAGCGCGTTGAACTACGGGTCGAGACGTTCAACCTCTTCAACACCGTCAACTGGGGCAATCCCAACGTGACGGTGGGCAGCGCCACCGCGGGCCGCATCACCACGACGGCCGGTGATCCCCGCATCATGCAGTTCGCGTTGAAGTACGCGTTCTAACGCAGACCTGAAGACGACAAGCGGCCAGGCGTGACGACCGTCACGCCTGGCCGTTTCCGTTTTGACGTTGCCGGACAAAGGATAGAGACGATGATGGGTTTCCGGGGTATCGCGACCGTCGCCGCCGTTCTTAATATCGTGATCGTGACGCGCGCCTCGGAGCGTTCCTTTGACGAACGTCTACAGGCCGGCACCCCTTTGCTTCCAGCGGGAGCCGGGAAGGAAGCCGTTGCGAAGTTTTGCGACGACTGTCACGGACTGGCGACCACCGTCGCGCGTCGCCACCTGTCGTCCGAATGGCGAGAGCTGCTCGATAAGATGTACGTGAACGGCCTTTCCGTCAATGACGACGAGGACGCAAAGATCTTCGCGTATCTCACCGATCGGTTTGGAAAAGTCGACCTGAACAACGGCTCGGTCCAGGAGCTTCGGTCCGTCCTCGAGATCACCAAGGAACAGGCAGACGCGGTGATCGCGGCCCGTCCGTTCGCCGTCGTCGCCGATCTCGCGCGCGTCAGTGGGTTCGACGACAAGAAGATCGCCGCGCTTCGCGATCGCGTTGTCATCACGCCGGCGAAGGCGTCAATCAAGAAACTATTCTAGGGCGTCACCAGAGCACTCAATCGTTCCCTCGCACCAGGAAGTCTGCAATATCCCAGTGCCCCGTGCGCGGCATCGGCACGTCTCCTCGTGTCCGTACTTCAAGCAGATACGGCACATCGGCCGCCAGCGCCTTCTGAAGGGCGGCGGGGAGATCGTCCGGCTGCTTCACGAGGTCACTCGCGATGCCGAATGACTTTGCGAGCAGCATGAAGTCCGGATTGTAGGGCTCGCCGTCAGGGGTCGTGAACTCGGTGCCGATCGAATTCTTGAAGTAGGTGGTGCCGACGGTTCGGATCGTTGAGAAGCAGAAATTGTTGAACAGGATCCACAGCACAGGCACGTTGAGTTCCACGGACGTGGTCAGGGCGCCAATCACCGACAGGAACCCACCGTCGCCCACCATGCACACGACCTTGCGGTGCGGCGCGCCGAGCTTGGCGCCAATGGCGGCCGCCGGAGCGAAGCCCATCGTAGCCATGCCACCACTTGTAATGAACGATCGCGGATGGTTCACCGTGATCTGCTGACCCGCGCCATTCTTGTTCCAGCCAACGTCGGTCACAAACACCGTGTCGTCGGGCGTCGCCGCCGCGACCTCCTTCAGCAATCGCGCGGGATGAATCGGCACGCCGCCGTCGCCCTGGCTGGCCACCAGTTCCTGCTCCCACGCGTTGCGGCGCGCGGCGATTGCGCCGGGCCGAGCGGGATCGGGACGGAGTGACGACGTGCGCGCACCGAGCTCGGTGATCAACGCCTGAAGCGTCGCCTTCGCGTCGCCGACAATGCCGACGTCCACAGGATAGATCTTGCCGATCTCTTCGGGTTCGATGTCGATCTGCACGAGCTTCGTGGTCGGCATCGAGAAGGTGACGCCGATGACCCATGAGCTGCAGTCCGCTTCGCCGAAGGCAGTGCCGATGCCGACGACGAGGTCGGCCTCTTTCGTGGTGTCGTTCGCCAGCCGTGTGCCCCAGATGCCGGCCATGCCGAGCGACAGTGGATGCGTTTCCGGAAACGCGCCCTTCCCGATCAGCGTCGTGGCTACTGGCATCGACGCGAGTTCCGCGAGCGTCTTCAGTTCATCGCATGCGTCCGACAACAACACGCCGTTGCCGACAAACAGCACGGGGCGCTTGGCGTTGACGATCAGGTCAGCGGCTGCCGCAACGCCCGCAGGGTCGCCGACGGGCCGACCGAAATTCGGACGACGACGAACCGTGATGACGGGTGCGGACACGTCCTGCTGAAACACGTCCATCGGGACATCGAGAAACACGACGCCGGGCCGGCCCGTCTGCGCGACGTTCAGTGCGCGCGGCATCACGTCCGGAAAGTACTTCGCGTCATCGATTCGCCAGACGCGTTTGGAAAAGGGTCGATAGATATCGGACTGCGAGGCATCGGCATGAAAGCGAATGCCCTGATGCGGCTCGCGCGCGTGGTGATACGACGGCGTGTTGCCGGCGATGACAACCATCGGCGTGCCGTCCGCAGCGGCGGAGATCACACCCGTGATGGCGTTGGTCATGCCTGGCGAGAGGTGGAGATTGAGGACCGCGAGTTTGTGCGACACGCGGTAATAGGCGTCCGCAGCGTGGGCCGCCATCTGCTCGTGCCGGAACGAGACGTACTCGATTCCGAGGCGGTCGCAGGCGTCGATCAGGGCGTAGTTCGTATGGCCGCACTGGCCAAACACCTTTTCGACGCCTTCCTGCTTCAGGCATTCCGCGATGTACATTGCACCGGTCATGTGTGTCGATACTCCTGTAACGCCATGAGGGAAGTCCGATTCTAGAGCGAGCGTCGCCGCCTAATCGCGAGGTTCCGGCCGTTGTCTGGGCAGAAATGCCACCGCCACCGCGCCGATGGCCGCCACCAGACAGGAGACCCAGAGCGCGCTCGCGTAGGCGCCCCACGCCTGGCGCAACTGCGCGATGAGATTCGGGCACCAGTACTGGCCGATGGTGTCGCTCGGCAGAATCGCCGACATGGCCCGGCCCAGGCTGCGCAGCCCAAACAGGTCGGCGGCCATGAGTGGAATCAACATATAGTCCGCGCCCATTGCAAAGCCAAAGATGATGCCGAACGGATACACGTAGCCGGGATGCTCGGGCCGGATCAGAAAGAGCATCGGAATCGCCGCCGCCACCACGATGTAGGTCGCGAGCATCAACGGCTGCCGCGGCCAGCGATCCGCCAGGAACCCCACGAGCAGGCGGCCTCCAATGGCGGCAAATAGCGCGATCGACGACGCAGTGCTCCAGATGGCGTTACGCGCAGCCTGATCGTGAAAGCCCTGTTCCTCGAACACAAACTTCATCAGAAAGTTGACGCTCGCGATCGAGCCAATCGATGCCGCGCTGCCGATGAGCAGCAACCAGAACGAACGCTCGCTCATGAGCGTCGAGAACGGCAGCGGCTCGGCGGCCAGTTCGGCCGCGCTGACGCTGCCCTCTTCACCATCCGCGTGCTGCCCGATGTCGCCCGGCTTGTCCTTCAAGACAAAGAACGCAATCGGCCACGCCACCAGCAGCACGAAGCCCATGAGCTTCAGTGCCTCGGTGTACGGCATCCGCGCGACCAGATACGGGCTGAGCTTGTTGCCGACCATGCCCATGACCGCACCGCCGACGTAGGCGAGCCCCATCGCCCGCCCGCGGCCCTTCTTGTACCAATTCGAAATGATGATCTGATGCGGAATCGGCCCAGCCAGGAAATACCCGAGCATGTAGACGCACCACGCCGCGTAGTACTCCGTGCGTGAATGCCCCAGCCGCGCGAACCATTGAAACGCGAGAAAGATCAGCCCCGTGCCGGAGATGATCAAATACCGCGGACTGACGCGCGGCACGATGAACGGCCCCGCCCAGATCGTGAGCAGCACCGCCAACGGTGGCCCGAATGTGACGACCTGTTGCGCCCACCCGTGATCATCACGGAAGTAGTCGAAGAAGAACGCGATGTTGTAGTACGGAAATCCGGACGCGATGCCGAACGTAAAGAACGACGCGGCCACGATCCATGGTCCGTAGAACCTTCGCGGTGTGCTCATGTGCGCCTCGCCGGCGGACCGTCATAGACGACCGGCACTTTCACGCGCATCGGCCGCTCGCGCGTGTATTCCTCAAACACTTCCGCCGACAACCCCGCCGCTCGACCGACGATGAACATGAGCTTGGCCACGATGGGCGGGAAACCCATGTCACACAGAATGGCGGCCATCGCCGCGTCGACATTGATCGGAAGCGGCTTGACCTGACGCGCGACCGCGCGCTCAAACGCGAGCACCATCCGCACACCGGCGCCGGCCACGCCCAACTCACCGGCCAGCGACAACAGCACGGCCGTCCGCGGATCCTGACTGTGCGTGCGATGACCGAACCCCGGCAACCGACGCCCCGCCGCAATCTCTGCGCGGACGATGTCATCAGCCGCCATGTCATCCGACACACCCTCGCGGGTGACGCGATCGATGGCCTGGCTGAGGAGACGCTGACACGCCCACCCGGCACCACCATGCGCGTCGCCAATCGCCAGAATTCCGGCCGCGACTGCGGCCTCCGGTGCGACGCGATTCCCCGTCGCCACGGTCCGCGCCGACATCGCCGACGGCGACCCGGGACCATGGTCGGCAATCCCGACCAGAATCGCCTCAAACAATCGCCGCTCGCCGTCGCTCGGCAATCGCCCGTGGTGCAGCAGGAACGTCGTCCCCGCAAACGTCTCCGTGCGCATCAAGCCAGCCACGTCATGACCGCAGTACCAAATACTGTCGTCGTCATGGTTGGTAATGCGGGTTCGCCAATTGTCCATTGAGTCCTCGTCGACGCTGACCGCTAGATCACGCCGTGTTCGCGCAAATGCTGTAGCTGATCACCCGACAATCCCAGTTCGCCGCAGAACACGGCGTCGTTGTCGGCGCCGAGTCCACGGCCGGCATGCGTGATCGTCCCTGGCGTTTCGGAGAGACGGGGCACGACGCTGTGCATGCGCACGTTCTCCTCAGGCCCCGGCACTTCGACCGTCAGACCACGCGCGACCCAGTGAGGATCGCGCTCGATGTCCGCAATGCTCTGCACCGGCACGGCTGTCAGCTTGTTCGCAGCAATGATGGCGAGATTCTCGTCGAAACTGCGGCGACCAATCGCATCGCCCACCACCGCGTCGAGCTCCGCCCCGTGCTCCACACGTGCCTCGTTGGTCGCGAAGCGCGTGTCGTCGAGCAGGGATGCCAGTCCGTAACCCTTGAGGAAGCGCTCGGCCATTTTCGGCGTCGAACCGCTCACCGCAATCCAGCGCCCGTCGGCGGTCTGATAGCAGCCGCGCGGGCCCGAGTTTTTCGATCGGCTGCCCTGGCGCGGCCGCGTCTTGCCCGACGAAGCGAATTCTGCGGGCAGAGGTCCGAGCACCGCGAACAGCGACTCAAACAACGAGACATCGATCACTTGTCCCGGGCCGTTATGCACATCGCGGTGATAGAGCGCAAACATCAGCGCATTGACCGCCGAGAGACCGGAGGTCATGTCGGCCAGCGGAAAACTGGGGACCAGCGGCGGTCCACCGGGTTCGCCGTTGGTCGCGGCAAATCCGCTGGCGGCTTCCACCAGCGTGCCGAATCCCGGCCGGGCACTCCCCGGTCCGTCCTGCCCCCACCCGGAAATGCGCAGCAGAATCAGTCGTGGATTCCACGCGCGCAGCACGTCCCAGCCCAATCCCAAACGCTCGAGTGTGCCCGGCACGAATGATTCGACGACGACGTCGAATTTCGGCACGAGTTCACGCAGGAGCGCGTGCCCCTCGGGCGATTTCAGGTTGAGAGTAATGAATCGTTTGTTGCGGCCATAGACCTGCCACCAAAGGAGGCGGCCATCGGTCGTCCACTGTCGAAGCGGATCGCCTGTTGACGGCTGCTCCACCTTCACGACGTCGGCACCAAAATCCGCGAGGAGCATACCCGTGACCGCACCCGCCACCATGCGTGACAAGTCGAGTACGCGGATGCCTTGCAGCGGCCCTCGACGCGCGCTCACACCCGCGCGTACGTGTGCGGAGGTGTCAACCGAGTCAGTCGCCGTGGAACGCATCGTCCAGCGCAGAGGGTATACGTGTCCTGTTGATAATACAAGTCACGTCGCGTGCGGTATGCTGCCAGACGTGGCACGACGCACTCACCGCACCGCGCACGACTCTGAGCCGATCACGCAGGCGTTCAAGCGCGAGAACCGCGCGATGCCGCTCTACCATCAGGTCGAGCAACTGATCCGATTCCGCATCAGCAAAGAAGAGTACCGGCCGGGCCAGCAAATTCCGTCCGAGAGCGAGCTGTGTCAGGAGCTCGGCGTCAGCCGCATCACGGTGCGCGAAGCGCTGCGCGAACTGGTGCAGGAGAAACTTCTGCGTCGCGTGCAGGGCAAAGGCACGTTCGTCGCACCAAGTCGTCCGACGCGCATGCCCCCGATCAAATACGCGGGGTTCATCGAAGAAATCTACGAGCGGGTGCGCCGGCTCTCCGTCAAATCTGTCGAGATGACCACCGTCCCGGCGACCGATGAGGTCCGCACGGTGCTGCAGTTGCCAGCGTCCGTGCAGGAGATCACGCGCATCAAGCGTCTGCGCTTCACGGGCGACGAGCCGTTCTCCTTCACGATCAACTACCTGCCTACGCAGATTGGCGCGCGGATCAAGCCACAGGAACTCTACGCGCGGCCGCTGCTGGATGTGCTCGAAACAGACCTGAAGATCCCGGTGATTCGCGCCAAAGAAACGGTGGAAGCCGCGCCCGCTGATCCCGAGATCTCAGCGCGCCTCGCCATTCCCGCGCTGTACCCGGTGATGCACGTGAAGCGCATCATGTACACCACCGGAGAGAAGGCCTTTGAAATCGTGGAGACCTACTACCGCGCGGACAAGTATCAGTACTCGGTCACGCTGGGTCGTGTGAAGCGCGGCGGCAAGTGGCGCTGGAGCCCGAAAGCCGAAGGCTAGGCGACAGGCACGTCGTCGAACGTCTGCGAATTAAAGAGGTCCCCGAGCAGCTCCTGCTCGCTGGGCCGATCTTCGGGAATGGTTCGGCTCACCCACGTCGTGTTCATGTAGTGCTTGACGCTGATGTTCTCGCTCGTCACGTTACCGCCCCACGTGCCGCAGCCCAGGCTCGCCGTCATCGGCATGCCGTTGGTAAATGAGCCGGCATTGCCGCTCACGTTCGGCTGCCGCACCATGATGCGGCTCACTGGCGCCATGAGCGCCAGGCGATGGATGTGGTCATCGTCAAACGACGCAATGCCGACAGAGTGGCCTTTGCCGCCAACTTCGAAGATATCCGCCACCATTTTCAGCAGCGTATCGAAGCCGTCGTAGCGGAAGATCGCGAGCACCGGAGAGAGTTTCTCGCTGGAGAACTTGTGTGCTTTCCCGATCTGGTTTTCTTCAACGATGATGAACGACTTGCCCTCCGGCAATGCGAAGCCGGCCTTGGTGGCAATCACGCGCGCTTCACGCGCGACGGTGTCAAGTGTGCGGCGGCCGTGCTCATCCCACATCACGGCGGCGAGCTTGGCCTTTTCGTCAGCGTTGACGAGATAGCCGCCTTCCGCCTGCAGCGCATCAAGAAATGCCCGGTAGACCGACGTCTCCACGAGGAGGTTGCCGTCACACGAGCAGCCGGAGCCATGGTTCTGCGTCTTGCTGATTCGGGTGTTCTTCGCCGCATCCGCAACGTTCGCGGTCTCATCCACGACGACCGTTGCGTTGCCGGCACCGACGCCGTAGGCCGGCTTGCCTGAGCTGTACGCGGCTTTCACCATCGCCGGACCGCCAGTGGCGATGGTGAGATCGCAGATGCCCATGAGTTCCTGGGCGAGGGGAATGCTGGGCTTCTCGAGGCACAGCACGAGATCTTCGGGTGCGCCCTGCGCCTTCAGCGCCGCGCGCAGCACTCGCGTCACTTCCAGCGCCGTGTTTCGGCTCATCGGATGCGGCGAGAAGATCACCGCATCTCTGCACTTCACGGCGTTGATCGTCATGTTGACCATCGTCACGAGCGGATTGGTCACGGGCAGCACACCGGCGATGACGCCGGCCGGCTTCGCGTATTTGACGATGCCCTTGTCGGGCATCTCCTCGATGATGCCCACGCTTTTCGCGCGGAGTGCATCTCGCAAAATGCCCAGAATCTTCCAGCGCCGTGCGGGCACGCCATCCGCGCTGCCCATCCCACTTTCAGCGACGCTCATGCGCGTGAGCCGACCAAAGCTCGCCTCGTTGGCCGTGGCCCACGCGACCGCACGACACAACTGATCCACAGCGGCCTGATCGTAGTGGCTCACGGCCACCATCGCCGCGCGAGCGCGCTTCAACAGATCTTGCGCCGCCGCCTTCTCACCATCCGTCAGGGTTCGTACTGTGTCTGAAGCCATGTTCTCCGCCGTTCCTTCAGCTAAAGCAGCCCCGACGCCGCGAAGTCGCGGCGCAGGACCACCAGATCGCGCTTCATGGCGCCCAACACCTCGGCGCGCGGCAACGTGATTGTGTCCTGAGCGTTTTCGGCGCCACCATTCGGATACTCCGCTTGCACTTCGAGCGGGCCCGAGAAATTGATCTCCTTCAACACGGCGGCCACCTGCGGCAGGTTGACCAAGCCGGTGCCAAGCGGCACCGTGCGTGTTCGCCATCCGTTGCCTCCGGTGGCCGCGGGCGCACCGGCCCCAGCACCGGCGGCACGGCCCGCACCGCGACCCGCAGCGGCAGCCGGATCGGCCGCACCGCCTTGTCGAGGCGCCTGCCCGCCTCGGGGGGCCGGCGCTTCCTGCGTCGGCATGTAGTCTTTCGCCGCGACCGCGGCGATGTAGGGACCCGCCGCTTTCATGTTCACTTCCCACAATCCGTTGATGTGATGCGCTTCATGCCCGGTGTCGTAGTGGAAGCCGACGTGCTTTGGATCGTGGTCCTTCAAGATCGACAGCAGATCCCACATCGCGGAGCCAACGGTGTTGGGCATCGAATAGGTGTGGTACGCGGCCGTCATCTTGTATTTCGCGGCCATCGCCGCCAGCTTCGCGACGCGCGGCTTCAGGGCTTCGAGCTGCGGCATGATCGGCTTGCCCGCTTCGTAGCGGTACGTGCCCCACCAGAAGTGCGTGAGGCCGAGCGACGACGCGGTGGCGATGACGGCTTCGGCGTTGGGTGAGTCGACGTCGGCGATGCTGGTCGTGATCTGTCGCACGAGCAAACCGTGTTTGCGAATTGCCTGCACAAACGGCGGCAGTTCTATGGCGACCTTCGCTGGATTCACGTGCCCTGGCGCGTCGCGCACGGTGATGTTCACGCCGTCATAACCCATTTCGATGGCCGCCTCGGCCACCTCGTCGGCGGTGCGCAGCCACTGCAGGTGGCGCGAGTAGATGTCGACTTTCAGCTTGACCGTCGCGGCACCGGCGGCAGGCGCCGCACTCTGCGCGGCTTGCATGTTTGCCGCGTCGATCGTCGTCGGCAGGATCAACCCACCCGCCACCGCACCCGCACCCAGTTGGAGGAACTCACGTCGTTTCATGTCGTCTCCTGCGTGACTGCTGAACGTTCTTACTTGAATGCGATGCGATCTTTGCGCGCATCGAGCGTCTTCACGTCGATGCCGGGAAGAGCTTTGAGTGCGTCGAGCGTCTCGAAGGTCTGGCCCTGGCTTCGCGCGGCGATGATGGCGGTGGCTTCGGCCGGCGAGAAGCCACCGTACGTCTTGAGCTCCGCTTCCGTCGCCTTGTTCACGTTGACGTGACCGACATTCTGCGCGAGGTACTCGATAAGCGTCGGGATTTCTGCCGCGTCGATTCTGGCGCTGCGCGAGGCCATGTCGGTCGTGATGTCTCGCCACTGCCGCTGCGTCAGTCGTTTGACGACGACGGCCTGGAGATCGTGGCACTCGGCGCAGACGCGCGTGAGGATGGCTTTGCCTTCGGCGTCCGGCAACGCAGCGGGATCTACGGCGCCCTGCTGCGCGAACGCGCGGCCATGTGCCGCTATCGCGAGCAGAAGTGCCGCGGTCGAGACGAGCGTTGCGGTCCGGTACATGGCGCCTATTTGACGACCTTCACGTTGGTCGTGCCTGCCAGTTTCTTCTGCACGCCGCTCGCGAGAAAGTTCGCCGAGATCTTCACGGCCACGGCATCGCCAACGGGCAGGTTGTTGTCGATGTCGGCTTTGTTGAAGGTCGCCGTCAACTTGGTGCCGCCCGGAGCGATCGTGGCGGTTACCGCCGCAAACGTCTGCGCCGTCAGCGGACCCGCAAGCGTCACAGGCGTCGCCTTGTCGAGTACCCATCCGGCCGGCACCGTCATCACGGCCTGCACAGTGCCGGTGACGCCGGTGAAAACGCCCGTCGGTGATTTGAAGTCGAGCACCGGCGCCGTGAACTGCACCGGCGCAGATTCGGCCGCAAGCGTGACGATCACTTTGCCCGTCGGACGCGGATCCGTACAGTCGTTGTAGTAGTACTCGCCCTCGCGATCGAACGTGTACTTCGCCGATTCACCCGGCTTGAGCCGGAAGTTGAACTTGCCCTCGAAGAACTGCGTCGCGCAATGCTCTTTCAGATTCCCCGTATTCGGCCCACTGATCTGGGCATCGCCCGGGTTGGTGAAGGTCACCGTCGTGCCGACCGGGACAGTGAGCCGCGACGGCAGCATCGACGCCGACGCTGTGCTGTCTCTCACTGGCACCGGCGGACCTGCGGGCGCCGCCGCAGCCGCGCGACCACCAGGAGCCGCCGCGGGTGGCGCACCGGGCGCGCCAGGCGCGCCGGGAGGGCCACCACGTCCGCCACCACGACCGGCTGGCGTAGCGTTGCGCTGATACGCGATGTAGATCGTGTTCGGTGGCACGCCGTCACCCGGCGTGTTGTCGACCGGACGACGAAGGTTCGGGTTGGGGATCGGCGCGGGTGCTTCGCTGCTGCCGGAGACCGTGACCGGCTTGGATCGAGGACCAGTGGTGTAGACCGCCTTGCCGCCGAGCTTGAATGCCCAGAGCGCGTCGCCATTGCCGGGCTGCGCGTACGGCTGGTTGGCACCCATGGCCGCCACCGCGATGTATTGCTCGCCATTGACGCTGTACGAAATCACGCCGGACGCGCTTGGGGCACCGGCTTGAAAGCGCCACAGCTCCTGGCCCGTCACGCCGTCCATCGCGAGAATCCAACCATCGACTCTGCTGACAAAGATGAGGTCGGTGGCCGTGACGAGCACGCCATTGCCGTGCGCAATGTCGCCGCCCGGACCGAACTCTTTGCGCCACTTCACGAGGTTGGTCGAGGCATCGACCGCTGCGATGCCGCCGCTCTGATATTGACCCGGGGCACGCAGACCATTACCACCCTGAAACAGGTTGTTGGCGTGTGCCGATGGATCGGTCGAATACGGGACGTAGAACATGTTGAGTTTCTGACTGAACCCAGTCGTCGACCAGTTCGGACCACCGTTCTGGCTTGGCGCCGACAGCACGGGCATTGCCCAGTGGCCGTCATTCATGCAGCCCTTGCGCGGCGGACCGCTCATGAACGGCGCATCGGCTTCGAGATAGTTGCCGGGATGCAGCACGAGCTTCAGCTGGCCGGGATGTGCCGGATCTGGCTCCGCCTGATAGCCGTTGTAGTTGGGCACGGCGCGATTGGGCAGACCCGGAATCTCGGAGCCCAGATTCTGGTACGCCAGACAGTCCGGCACGATCGGCGGCTGCATCGGATAGGGCTGCGTTGCCGGCGAGTTCTGGCGCGAGTCCACAGGTACCGGGCGGTACTCGACGCCGAGCACCGGCTTGCCGTTGGTGCGATCGAGCACGAACACACGGCCCTGCTTGCTGCCGTAATAGATCACCTTCTTGCGCTGTCCGGCGATCATCACGTCAGCCAGTAGCGGCGCATGCACGTTGTCGAGGTCCCAGATGTCGTGGCGCACCGACTGAAAGTGCCACTTGTACTTTCCGGTCTTGGCGTCGATGGCGACGACGGAGTTGCCGAAGAGATTGTCGCCGGGCCGGCCAGAGCCGTCCTGCGCATTGGGGCAGGTGCGGATGTTGCCAAACGTCCAGTACACGATGCCGAGTTCGGGATCGATCGACGGGTGGATCCACGGCGCCGCGCCCGCGGCTTTGTAGCAATCGTTCGGCGTGTCGTTCGGAGTCTTGTTCGTGGTCCACGTGTCGCCGGCGTCAAAGGTCTTGCCGTTCACGTCTGTGAACGAGGTGCCGTGTGGATACGCCCCATAAAACGCCCACGCGAGGCTCCCGTCGCTCGAGCGCACGGCGTAGCCGGCGCTGCGCGGCGAATCGTTCGTGCCGACATAGACCATGCCATCGAAGTACACCGTACCGACCTTGCTCGTGTTGCCAAGCGTCTCGCCATTCGAGGTGGGCTGCACCGCCCACACTTGCTTGCCGGTGTCTTTGTTCAGGGCCACGACGCGATTGCCGCCCGACAACGTGTAGACCTTGCCGTCGCCGATCGACACCCCGCGCCGTGTTCTGGCTGGGCTGAAGCCGGACGTTTCGTCCGACGGTTCCCACTTCCACTTGGTCGCGCCCGTGGCGCCATCAACCGCCATCACGCCACCACTCGGCGTGTCGAAGTAGAGAACGCCGTCCACGGCGATGGGCGTGGTCTGCTGGCCGACGTGATCGGTCTCGGTCCCGGCGACAGGCTGCGTGGCGGGTTCAGCCGACGCGTGAATGACCCAGGCCGGCCCCAGGTTCTTGATGTTCGCCTTAGTGATTTGCACCAGCGACGAATACGCCTGGTTGCCAAAGTTGCCACCGATCAGCGGCCAATTGGCGCCAGTGGGCGAGCAGCAGCTATTGGCCCCTTGTGCAACGACGATCGCGGCGATCGACAGCGCGCCCACGCCCACACAGAGCGACAAGACCAGGAACTTCGGCTTCATTCGGGAATCCTCTCAGAGAGCACAGCGGCCAGAGTGTATCGTCAGCTTGTAATAACTGCAATACGTGTCATGTCTGTAGGATGTGTGGCCGTCCGCGTTGACTTGCTGTATCTATTATATATATACAGTAGGCCATGAGCGCCGCTCCGCGCCGTCTGATCATCCCGCCCATCTCTGCGGCGTCGCCCGGAGCGCTGTACCAACAGATTGTCGACGGCCTGAAACGCGAGATCAGCGAAGGTCGCCTCGCGCCCGGCACGGCGCTCCCCTCCTTCCGTGGTCTGGCGGAAGACCTCCTTGTCAGCGTCATCACCGTGAAGCGCGCCTACGAAGAACTCGAACGCGAGGGCATGATCTACCGCCGCCAGGGCCTCGGCACCTTCGTCTCCGACACCGCCGACGAGCGCAGCCGCGACGCCAAGAAAGAGCGCGCGCGGCAACTCCTCGTCGAAGCCCTCCGCGAAGCCACCGAAGCCGGCCTCGACACCAAAGACGTCGTCGCGCTCCTGCGCGCACTGCTTCCCAAGAAGAAAGGACTGAAGAATGTCAGCCGCTCTTGAGATCCGCGGACTCGTCAAACGCTTCCATCCCTTCATGCTCGGTCCGCTTGACATGACGGTGCCGCAGGGAGCCATTTACGGTCTGGTCGGTCCAAACGGCTCGGGAAAGACGACGACGATCGACATGATCTTCGGCATGGGTGCGAAAGAAAGCGGCGAGATCCGCGTGTTCGGACTTGATCACCTGAAGGACGAGGTCAGGGTCAAGCAGCAGGTTGGCTATGTCAGCCCCGACCTGAACTACGCACCGTGGGGCCGTGTGCGTCGCGCCATTCAGTTTGTGCGTGGGTTCTATCCGACGTGGGATGAGAGCTACTGCGACCACTTGCTCCATACGTTTGGCATTCGGCGCGACGAATCCATCACGACACTATCGTTCGGCGCACGCATCAAGCTGTCCATCGTGCTCGCACTGTCCTGGCGACCGAAGCTGCTCATCCTCGACGAGCCGACCGTCGGTCTCGACGCCATCTCGAAGCGTGAAGTCTTCTCTGAACTGCTCCACGCGGTCCACGACGGCGACCGCTCCGTGCTGATCTCATCGCATGGCCTGTCAGACATCGAACGCTTCGCGGATCACATCGGCATGATCAAGGCCGGCCGGATGATTCTCGAAGGGTCGACGGCCGAGGTGATTGAACGCCATCGCCTCGTCGACTTCACGCCCAACAGGGGGCACCGCATCGTCGAAAGCCCTGGTGTATTCGTGCAAGAGATGACGGGGAACCGATGGCGCGTGCTGGTTGACACCGACCGCGCTCCAATCGAGTGGCTGCGTCAGAACGGCGCGGACAACATCGCCGAATCTCGCGTCACGCTCGAGGACCTCGTCGTCGCGCTCGGGCGCCAATAGTCATGACCTCGATCCGACTGGTTCTTGATCTGGCGCGGCGTCGGTGGAAAGCCGCACTCTTTTAGTTGGGATTTCAGCCATTCAACATGGCCGCCATGGCGCAGCACAGGGAATTCCCCGTGGTGATCGACCCGCTCGCTATCGCGATCCTGATGACGGCGTTCCTCTTGCCGGCCTCGCTGACGCTGTTCAACTCCCGGGAGCTGTATCAACTGCCGGTGTCTCGCCGGACGTGGTGGCGCTCCCTCTGGTTGCTGAGAACATTGCTGCTCCCCGGATTGGTTGGCGTGGCGATGGCACTGCGACAACAAGAGTCGTACGCGCTCGTGTGGTCGAGCCGATGCATCATCTATCCGGTCACACTGGTGATCGCGGCAGGGATCATGATTCGAATCGCGCCGGTTCTCCTCAAGCTGGGCGTGACGCGCGAGCGCCAGGGTGTCAGCAACATCATCGTCCAGTCGGCCGCCACTATCGGCGCGCTCCCTTTTGGTCTGTTGCTCTTTGTCAGTCCGTTCTTCTTCGCGCCCTATTTGCCGCACGTCCGCGCCGATTTCGGCATCTGGTGGATCCTGGGCTACGTCGCAGCAGCGACCTACGGCGCTGGCAGCTTCTTCCACGAGCCACCGATCGAAGCCCGGGCAGTCGTGCGTTCGACGACCAGACCCGTTCGCGCGATGCCCCATGAGTCGTACGAGATGCCGAAGGACGCGCCGCGAGTCGAGCGCCTGACGGGTCTCACGCTCGCGTTCTATGCACAAGCGCGCCTACGGCTGATCGGTCTCGGCACCGCATTCGCCGGCGCGGTCGTCTTCTGGGTCGTCCTGGGGATGTTCAGGCCCGTACCCTCTCTTCCAGACGCTTTTATCCGAGCGGGTGTCTTGCCTTTCGCGGAACCGCGCCTTGATCTGGCGTTCGTGCCGATGTCGATGATCCTGCTCGCTGTGCTCATGGCGGACTCCAGCTCCCGGCCGCTGAACCTGCTCGTCCTCCGTGCCATCCCGCTGCCCGCCTGGCGCATTTCGTTGTTGCCGCTTCTCACGGGAATGGCGACCGCGATGGCGATCTATGCGACACAAGTGGGCTTGTACGTGATCACCGGGCACGTGCACTTCGCGACATGGCGTTTGGACGTCTTGATCGTGGCCGGCGCGACGATCGCGCTTGTCGACCTGCTCCGCCATGTGACGAAGGGCTCGGGCATCGCGGCGGTGTTGGTATTGTTCGGCATCCCACTATTCCGAACAGACCTCGACCTGATCGTCTCGCAGTCGACGTACTTCTTCGCGGGATTCTCGCTTCTCGCAGGTACGTGGCTCGCCAGCTGGATTCTGGTCAGTCGAAGCAGCTTTGGATATCGGCGAGCGCGCGGGCGGAGCTCGGCCGCCGAATCCCTCCCTCAGCTCTGAGCGACCTTCTTCCGCAACACCGTCGCCGAAATCAGCGTGACGAGTAGGCCCACCGGAAACGGCTCGATGAAGGTGAACGCGGCGTTGTACAGCGGGTTGTCGTACGTCACCTTGAAGTCCGCCATCTGCTTCGTCATCGCATCAATCGCCGCCTGGGTGCCTCCGGTTGCGCGCAGATGGTTGATGGCGTAGGCCGAGTAGTCGGCCCAGAAGTTCGGCATGAACTTGAAATACACGACTTCCCACGCCAGCACGTAGCCGACGCATGAGATCAACGTAATCAGGATGCCGATCGCAAACCCCCGGCCGAACGACACCTGCCCACCGCCAACGTTGTCGCGATACGACCGGACGCCGAAGTAGATGAACAGAAACGAAATGACCATGGCCGTGTAGCCGACGTAGGCGCCACGGTCGAATCCGATCTTTTCAATGAACGGTACGGTGGCCACCAGCATCAGGGCCGACAACGTGCCAGAGAGAACACCAAACGTGACGACGATCTTCTTCATGGGAAGAGCTCCTTGTGAATCCGCAATCTACTGATCGGCGCTGCGGAAGTCGTCATCCGTTTGGGTGATTCTGACCGAAACACGCGGAAATCATCCATTCGAGTGACGGAAATCCGGCAGTAACGGCGCGTTAACCGTAACAGTTCACGCAGCCGGTACCGCCGGGCGTATGGTGGGAATTGCGGACGATCGAAAGATCAGGAAGAGCGTCTATGACCCCACTGAAAACTTGCCTCTACGTCTCGGCAGTCATCTGCTCGATTGGCACCGCTCTGGTCTACGCCCAGTCAAAATCCGCCTCTGTTCCCGCGCTCAACCCCGAGCAGTACGCCACGTCGAGAGAGTGGCCGACCTACGGTCACGACTCCGGCGGCATGCGACATTCGCCGCTGAACGAGATCACGCCGGCCAACGTGGCCAACCTCGAGATCGCGTGGACCTATCACTTGAAGCCGGACGGCTACGCGCCGACCGGCGGTCGAGGCGGCGCACCGGGCGGCGGTCGAAGCGGCACCACGGGACTGCAAGGCTCGCAGGCCACGCCCCTCATCATCGACGGCATGATGTACATCGCATCGCCCTACGGTCGCGTCGTGGCGCTCGACTCGGCGACGGGCAAAGAGATCTGGGTCTACACGCTGCCGACCGGCAATCCGGCGACGCGAGGCGTCGAGTATTTCTCCGGCGACGCGACTACGCCGCCGCAAATCGTCGTCGGCACCTCCGATGCGAAGCTCTTCACGCTCGACGCAAAGACCGGCGCACTCAACACACGGTTCGGCATCAACGGCATCGTCAACCTCGACACGCCAGAGATGACGAATGGCCTGCCGAACGTGCACGTGCCCGTGTCGTCGCCGCCGAGCATGTACAAGAATCTGATCATCATCGGCACGCACGTGCAGGAAGGGAACGGCCCCGGCGGCTCGGGTGATATCCGCGCGTTCGACATTCACGATGGCACGATCGCGTGGACATTCCACTCCATTCCGCGGAAGGGCGAACCGAACTACGGCGGCTGGGTCGGCGACAGTGCCAATCAACGTTCAGGCGTGAACGTGTGGGGCTTCATGACCGTGGATGTTGGACGCGGCATCGTCTACATGCCGTTCGGTGCCGCATCGGGCGATCTGTGGGGCGGCGACCGGCCCGACAACGAGCTGTACGCAACAAGCCTCGTCGCGGCCGACGCGAAAACGGGAAAGTACCTGTGGCACTTCCAGGTCGTGCATCACGACATCTGGGACTACGACCTCGCAGCGCCGCCGCTCCTGATGGATGTGAAACAGGGCGGCAAGACCATTCCGTCCGTTGCCATCGTGGGCAAGAACTCGCTCGTGTTCATCTTGGACCGGGTCACCGGCAAGCCGATCTATGACGTTGAAGAGCGGCCGGTGCCACAAAGCACGGTCCCGGTGGAGCGCACGTCCAAGACGCAGCCGTTCCCGGTGAAACCCGTGCCGCTGACACCAACCAATTTCACGATGAAAGACATCGCCACCGTGACGCCGGAGTTGGAAGCGGCTTGTCGAAAATGGATCACAGACAACAACATCGAGATGGGCGCCGGACCGTATTCGCCGCCCTCATGGGGACACTCCCGCGTGATCTTCCCGAGCCAGATCGGTGGTGCCAACTGGGGCGGCGCGTCGTTCAACCCCGCACTCGGTCTGATGTTCGTGAACGTGATCAGCTTGGGTCAGGTCTTCGGCGTTCAGGAGCCGGCCAGTGGCCCAGTCGATGCCAAGGATCTTGTGGGCACGAACAACCCGGGCGGACGCACAGGCCCGCTGGCGACGACACGGCCGAGCGGCCGATTCCGAGAACCCGTCTCCACGATGCCGTGCAACCAGCCTCCATGGGGAGAACTGATCGCCGTCAACGTCCACACCGGCGACATCGCGTGGCGTGCAACAGTCGGGATCACCGACAGCCTGCCGGTCGAAAAGCAGAAGACCGGCCGGCCCGGCATGGGCGGTTCGATCTCAACGGCGTCAGGTCTCGTGTTCATCGGCAACAGCGACGACAGCCGGTTCCGCGCATTCGACGCCAAATCAGGTAAGGAGCTCTGGGTCGCGAAACTCAACGGTTCAGTGTCAGCAACGCCGTCCACATACGTTGGCAAGGACGCGAGGCAGTACGTCGTGGCCGTCGCGACCGGCGGCGCATTGGGTGGTGCCGCACTGACATCGGACGAAGTCGTGGCATTCAGGATCAAAAAGTAGTGAGAGGTGGCACATGATGAGTCGCTCTTCAGCGGTGGCGATCGCATTCGCCACCGCGGTGCTGGCATCAACGCTCGTCCTCGTCGCGCATCAGGAACTGCCGGATGGTGCAGGCCGAGAAGTCACGCAACGTCTCTGTTCCAACGAGTGTCACGGCATCGACAAGGTCGTGGGTGAACGCAAGTCGAAGTCGCAATGGGCCGAGACGATGGAGACCATGCGGACCGATGGCGCCAAAGGATCCGACGAGGAATTCAAAGCCATCGTCACCTATCTCACGATGCGCTTCGGCGTGCCGGTGAAGATCAACACCGCTACAGCCAGGCAGATCGACGACGTGCTCGTGTTGCTCGACGGACAGGCCGACGCAATCGTGAAGTACCGCGATGCGCACGGTCCGTACGCCGGCTGGGAGGATCTGCTGAAGGTACCGGGACTCGATCCGAAAACGCTTCAGGAGCAGAAGACCAACGTCGTGTTCTGAATCCCGCCGCGCACACAGTGATGCTCGACTGTTACCGTAACAAGCTTCCGGGATGACAACGATGATGTTCCGATAGGCCCCTTCCACAGAGGGTGCCTACTATGATCCGTCGTCGTATCGTCACAGGTCTCGCTATCGCGCTCGTTGGTTCCGTTGGTTTTGCACAGAGCCTCGCGCCGCTATCCCCTGCGCCGAAGCTCGGCCCGGCTAAGGATGCAGACGGCCGGCCACTCCCATTCGGCATTCCCGCGTACAAAACGCCCGAGACACCACTCGGCAGTGGCAAATATCCCGCGATCATGACGACGGACCCGACCGCGCCGGAGCATGTGATCTATCGTCCGGCGAAACTGCCCGCGGCAAAAATGCCGGTGCTGGTGTGGGGCAACGGCGCCTGCATTCACGCCGGCAACCGATTCAGAGAGTTCCTCACGGAGATCGCGAGTCACGGCATCCTTGTGATCTCGGCCGGCAAGATGGGCGAAGTCGCGCTCGAAGTCGGACCGCAGGAGAATCCCGCCGTGCGTAAGCCCGGTGAACCCGCGCCGCCTGCGGCGCCCGCGATTCCCGTCGCGCCAGTTTCCGCGCGCAACTTCCGCTCAACGGCGGATCATCTGGTGCAGGGCATCGACTGGGCATTCGCGACCAACGCAAAGGCGGGCCATCCGTTGGCGGGACACATCGACACGACGAACGTCGCGGTTGGCGGCCAGTCGTGCGGTGGTGGACTCGCGATTACCGCAGCCGCCGATAAGCGCGTGACCGCGCTCGCGATCTTCAGCGGCGCGGCGAGACTCGCATCAGCGGTGCCGAATGCCACGACGGGCCAGATGCCTGATCTGGCGGCGACGAAGAAGCGCCTGGACGCGATTCACACGCCGGTGCTCCTCATCAACGGCGACGACAAGCAGGACATCGCCTACGGCGGCGGCGAAGACACGTTCGGCTACCTGACAAAGGTGCCGGTGTTTCACGCATGGGAAGACGGCTTGAGCCACATCGGTTCGTACGGCGCACCCAACGGCGGCTCACTCGGCCGCATCGCCACGGCGTGGTTCAGCTGGCGACTGCTCGGCGACAAGACCGCCGCGAAGATGTTCACGGGCGCCGACTGCACACTGTGCAAGGAACCCACGTGGCATGTGAAGAGTAAGGGGTAACGGCGGCGTTCAAGACCACGCCGCCCTACGTACCGAGAATGCCGAGCTGCTTGCCGACCTGAACCGCCTGTGTGCGGCGGTTCACGCCGAGTTTGTCGAACACGCGGCTGCAGTGGGTCTTCACAGTGTTTTCACTGACGAAGATCCGCTCAGCCATTTGTTTTGTGCTGAGGCCCTCGGCGATCAGACTGAGAATCTCGAGCTCGCGCGGTGTGAGCCCGAGTTCTTCCACCTTGGCAGCATTGAGTACGAACGGACCGGCCGGCACCGGCACGCGGACCTCGAACGGGACTTCCACTTGCTTAACGACAATCTTTTCCTTCGTGATCGTGAGGCCGAGCCAGATCCCGACGGCAGCAAACAGCGCGGCGATGATCGCGCCGTAAATCTCGAATGAGTGCTCGATGACGAGAAAGCGGTACTCGACAAACCGCAGCGCCCCGATCAACAAGCCGCCCGACAGCCCGTAGATCAGTACATCGCGGTAGGCGCCTTTGAGGACCAAGGCGCCCTACGATAAGGCCTGGATGACGTCCGACCGGGTGATGACCCACGTCTCATCGGTCTTGAAGTCGCGGACGAGCACTGCCGGATTTTCCGGCGTGAGCATCAGCGCCAGCGCATCGACACCAGCGGTGATATCGAGAAATGGAAACGCGCCCTGCATCACCGATTCCACGGGCTGCGTGCGCGACGCCGGCTCGTGCACCATCTTGGCGTAGAGCTTGGCCTCGTTCACTGAACCGACGATGCGGCCGTTGGCGGTGACGGGGATTTGCGAGAAGTCGTGCGCGGTCATGACTTGCGCGACATGCGCAATCGTGTCGGTGGTCGATACGGTGACGAGCGGCACGGTGCGCTTGTTGGCGACCAGATCACGCGCCGTGAGACCCGCGCGCTCAAGGAAGCCCTTCTTGCGCATCCAGTCGTCATTGAACATCTTGCCGAGGTAGCGCGTGCCGTGGTCGTGGAAGATCACCACGACGAGGTCGCCGGCTTTGAACTGGTCCTTCATCTGTAGCAAGCCCGCCATGGCAGATCCGGCCGAGTTACCCGCGAAGATGCCCTCCTCGCGCGAGATGCGACGCGTCATGATCGCCGCGTCCTTGTCGGTCACTTTTTCGAAGTGATCGATCACGCTGAAATCGACGTTCTGCGGCAGGAAGTCTTCGCCGATGCCTTCGGTGATGTACGGGTAGATCTCGTTCTTGTCGAAGATCCCGGTCTCTTTGTACTTCTTGAACACCGAGCCGTAGGTGTCGATGCCGAAGACCTTGATGTTCGGGTTCTGCTCTTTCAGATACTTGCCCGTTCCCGTGATCGTGCCGCCTGTGCCGACGCCGACCACCAGGTGCGTGATCTTGCCCTCGGTCTGTTCCCAGATCTCAGGCCCTGTCTGCTCGTAGTGCGCCTGCGCATTCGACGGGTTGTCGTACTGATTCGCCTTCCAGCTATTCGGCGTCTCGCGTTCGAGACGCGACGAGACGGAGTAGTACGACCGCGGATCCTCAGGATCGACGTCGGTCGGACACACGATCACTTCCGCGCCAAACGCGCGCAGCGCATCCACCTTTTCTTTCGACTGTTTGTCAGTCGTCGTGAAGATGCACTTGTATCCCTTGATCACGGCCGCGATCGCGAGGCCCATGCCCGTGTTACCCGACGTGCCTTCGATGATCGTGCCGCCGGGCAAGAGCTTGCCGCTCGCCTCGGCGTCCTCGATCATCTTCAGGGCCATGCGGTCCTTGATCGAGTTCCCAGGATTGGTCGTCTCGATCTTGACGACGACCGTGGCCGGAAAGTCTTTCGTGATGCGATTGATCCGCACCATCGGCGTATCACCGATCAGGTCAAGGACGGTGTCGCCGATTCGCTTTTTGGTCTTCACGCGCTGGGTACTCACAGAGTGAATTATACGGCGCGCTTATCCTTTGCCGTTGGCCTTGCACGGGGCCGGTGCAGTCGGCGCCGCAGCACCCGCAGCACCTGCGGTTCCCGCCGCCCCGGCCGCACCACCACGACCCGCGGCAGCGACCGGTTGACAGTTTTCATACCAGGTCGGCACAAAGGTCGAGTTGCTCAGCCACATCACCGGCGCAAACATCGACTGAATCGCCATCGTCATATGCGCGAAGTCGATGGTCTTCACTTCGTCGGATGCCTGGTGGTAGTCCTTGTGCAGATTGAAGCTCGACACGGTGTGCGCGATCACGCCCGCGCGCGCGAGCTGAATGTTGTCCGAGCGGGAGAAGAAGTTCTGATCGGGATGCGGGTCCTGCACGAGGCGCGCGCCCTGCTTGGCCAGCTCCACGCCGAGGTTGCTGCGTTCGTAGCCGGTGAGCCACAGCGTCTTGTCAGCGACCAGCGGATCCGGCCGGCCGAGCATTTCGAACTCGAGATTCGCGACGATCTTGTCTTTCGCCACGAGCGGATGATCGAGGAAATCGCGCGCGCCGAACCCGCCGGACTCCTCGCTGCCGAACCACGCGAACATCACCGTGCGCTTCGGTCGCGGACCTCGCGCGATCGCCTCGGCCAGCTGCAACACCGCCGTCGAACCGCTCGCGTCATCGTCAGCGCCGTTGTAAATCGTGTCGACACCAGGCGCGCCGGCTCGCACACCGAGGTGATCGAGATGCGCGGTCAGCAGAATCACTTCCGCGGCCTGCTTCGGATCGCTGCCCTTCAACTGGCCGAGCGCGTTGTAGGTGCGGCCCGGCTGCGTCGTGCACTGAAAGTCGACCTTCGTGCCGTCGACCATGCCGGCAATCGCCGCGTGCGTGGCTTTGTCGAGGACGATGCGAACAACGGCCGCAGCGGGGGCGCCCCCACCGCGGCCACCACCGGCAGCGGCCGCACCCGGCATGCGTGCGCCGGTGGCGGCCCACGTCGTGCGATTCTGCGCGGTCTCAACCGTGAGTGTGCCGGCCGCTTTGGCGAGTTCGGCGTTGTCGGGCGTTGCGCCATCCGGCACGAAGACAAATGCGCCGTCTGGAATCTTCTGACCGTGAACGTAGCGGAAGAGCGGGCCGCTCACCGCGCCCTTGTTGATCGACGACACCAGCATCTCGCGGCCGTGCGTCAAGACCGTATTGCCAACGATGAGCAGTGGCGCTGACGCGGCCGTGACGCGGCCCGTGTCGATCGTCTTGACATAGCCCCCGTCGTCGCCGAGCGGCTCAATGCCCCAGCGGCGCATCTGCGAGCCGATGTACGCCGCGGCACGCCACTCGTCGGCCGTTCCGCTGCCGCGTCCCTGCATCGCATCGCCGGCGAGAAACTCCATGTGTCCGCGAATCGAGGCTTCCGTGATCGTTGGTGCTTGAATGGGCGCGACCGTGAGCTTCGCCGGCGGCTTGCTCTGCGCGGACGTCGTGGCGACGCCGGCGAAGATCAGGCCAACGATGCAGAGGCGGAAGAAACGAAAAGGGCTCGTCATAGGCAGAGGAAGCATACGACAAGCCCTGTCAACAGACGTAGCCGACGAATTTACGAGTTCACTGCAGTGTGAAGTTCACCGTCACCGTCATGACAACCGGCATCGCGGCGCCGTTCAGGTAGGTGGGGGCGTACTTCCACTGAGACACCGCGTCCATCGCGGCCTGATCGAGCAGGGCGATGCTGCGCAGGAGCTTCGTCTGCACCACGCTGCCCGTCTCATCGACCAGCGCTTCGATGATGACGATGCCGGAGACGCGGGCGGACTGAGCGTCGGCGGGATACGCGGGCGCGACGTACTTGAGGCGTTCCGGTGCTTTCACGTCGCCGCCGATCCGCAGGGCCTCGCGGCCGTTGAAGTACACAGGCTCGGGCGGCGCACTGGCGGCCTGGTTCAGCGGGTGACTCGCGCCTAGGGAATCCTGCGACATGCTCGACGCGCCTGCTGGGTTGGCGCTCGCACTGCCACAGGTGAAATTGACCGTTGCGGTCATGATTACTGGCACCGGGTTGCCGTTCAGTGTGGTCGGCGTGTATCTCCACTGCCGAACCGCCCCTACCGCGGCATCATCGAGTAGCGCGATCGACCTGATGACCTTGACGTCCGTGACGAGGCCATCCCTACCGATGATGGCTTCGACGATGACGATGCCCGAGACGCGCGCAGCGATGGCTGCCTCGGGACACGCGGCAGGCACGTAGCCGATGCGCTCGGGCGCCTTGGTCTGACCACCGATTCGCAGGGGCTGCTCCTGCGCCATAGCCACGGCTGGCACCAGCGATGCGGCCGCGAGGAGCGAAAGGACGAGCTTCTTCATGTGACCTCCGATGTGAATTAGACACCGGGTAGGTACATCTGGCCATCTGTTATCTGGGCATCCGGTCATTTGCCCAGAATCGAGCCGAGCATGCCTCGGAGGATCGAGCGGCCGGCGCCGGATCCGATCGACCGCGCCGCGCTCTTTGCGGCCGCGGCCAGCAGGCCGTCGTGGTGCGCCCCACGCGGGCCGGTTGTGCCGAAGAGCAGGTCGGTCAGAACGGAGGGAACCGCTTTGGTTGGCGCGGGCGCCCCGGGCAGGTTGATATTTCCCGGCGTGGGCGTAGGCGGTGTGGCGGTGCCTGCCTTGGCGTCGGCGCGGGCCTTCAACTTCTCGTAGGCGGACTCTCGATCCTGAGACTGCTCGTAGGTTCCCCTGATCGTCGACTTGGCCATGATGGCGCCACGATCTTCGGTCGTGATCGGTCCGATGCGCGAGGCCGGTGGCAGAATCCATGCGCGTTCGACGATCGTCGGGCTGCCCTTCTCGTCAAGGAACGAGACGAGCGCTTCGCCAACGGCGAGCTCCTGAATGGCTTTCTCGGTATCGAACGCCGGATTCGCGCGCATGGTGGTGGCAGCGGTCTTCACGGCTTTCTGATCCTTGGGCGTGAAGGCACGGAGCGCGTGCTGCACGCGGTTGCCGAGCTGGCCGAGGACGGTCTCCGGCAGATCGAGCGGATTCTGCGTGACGAAGTACACGCCCACGCCCTTCGAGCGAATGAGTCGCACGACCTGCTCGATCTTCTCCACAAGCGCATCGGGCGCATCGTCAAACAGCAAGTGCGCCTCATCGAAGAAGAACACCATCTTCGGTTTCTCTGGGTCGCCCACTTCCGGAAGATGCTCGAACAACTCGGACAGCATCCAGAGCAGGAACGTCGCGTACAGCTTCGGCGAGTTCATCAACTGATCGGCGGCGAGCACGTTCACGACACCGCGACCCTGCGATGCCGTCTGAATGAGGTCGTCGATGTTGAGCATCGGCTCGCCGAAGAACTGCGTCGCCCCCTGCTGTTCGATTTCCAACAACGATCGCTGAATCGCGCCGATTGATGCGGCCGAGATGTTGCCGTAGTCGGTCTGAAATGACTTCGCGTTTTCACCCACAAACGCGAGCATCGCGCGCAAATCTTTGATATCCAGCAGCAGCAGTCCGCCGTCGTCTGCAATCTTGAACGCCATCGTCAGCACGCCGCGCTGTGTGTCGTTGAGCGCGAGCAGGCGGCTGAGGAGCAACGGCCCCATGTCGGAGATCGTCGCGCGCACGGGATGGCCGCCCTTGCCGAAGACGTCCCAGAACTCGACCGGGCACGACGCAAATGCCGGCGGCGTGAGCTTCAACTGCTCCAGGCGCGCCTGAAACTTGGGCGACAGCGCCCCGGCAGCGGCGATTCCGGAGAGATCGCCCTTCACATCGGCCATGAACACTGGCACGCCGATCTGCGAGAAGTGTTCAGCCATGACTTGCAGGGTGACGGTCTTCCCGGTGCCGGTGGCGCCGGTAATCAAGCCGTGGCGATTGGCGAGGCCGGGCAGAACGCACAGTTCGCGTCCATCGGCAGTGCGAGCGATCGGGAGCGGAGAGACCATGGCGACATACTAATATGCCGACGTATGCCGAGCGGCACCTTCGTCCGTTGCGCCGCCGTGATGATGATGTTGACGCTGTCGGCGCTGGTTTCGGCGCAGGTGGCCGCACCGGCTGCCACCGAACCGAACGCGTTGCGCATCGATCAGCCCGCGATCGTGTTGTGGCCGGGCGGCGCTCCCGGCTCGGCGGGCCGCGCGTCGGCAGAGACGTGGATTCCGAATGTCGACGGCTACCACCGCGTCACCCATGTCGACGTCCCGGTGATGTACGCATTCGTGCCGGACGCGACGAAGGCCACCGGCGCGGCCGTGCTCATCTGCCCCGGCGGGGCGCACAAATACCTGGGCATGGACAAAGAAGGCACGGAAGTCGCCGAAGGTTTCGTCGCGATGGGCGTCGCGGCGTTTGTGCTCAAGAGCCGCCTGTCGCACGCGGAGAACTCGCCGTACACGCTGGAGGATTCCCTCGCCGACGTGCAGCGCGCACTCCGCATCATTCGCACCCGCGCCGCTGAGTGGCGCGTGACGCCGACGAAGATTGGCATCATCGGCTTCTCGGCTGGTGGCGAACTCTCTGCGATGGCCGAGACGCGCTTTGACGCACCGGTGACGACGACCGATTCGATTGATCGCGCCAGCGCACGACCAGACTTCGCCATCCTCATGTATCCGGCGATGGCGAACGTCACGTTCACCGCCCGCGCCGACGCGCCACGCACGCTACTGATCGTGGCCGCCGACGACCAGTCGTCCGGCGACGCCGTGCCCGACATCTACGCCAAGCTACGCGCGGTTGGGGTATCAGCCGAAGCCCACATCTATAGCCAGGGCGGCCACGGCTTCGGCAGCGCCCGCGCGGAGCCTTGGCGCGCGTTGCCGGTCGCCAGCTGGATGGACCGCGTCCGCGACTGGCTGAAGTGAATTACACCCTTACACCTATTTGGTATACCATGGTGTAGCCATGGCAATGAACATCAAGAACACGACGGTCGAGCGGCTCGCGGCAGAGGTCGCGCGCCTGACAGGTGAAACCAAGACGGAGGCGATTCGAAAAGCGCTCGAAGAGCGCCGGCGCCGCCTCAAAGGCACGCCGACGGGCGACCGCAAGTCTGCGGTGCTCGCGTTTCTCAAGAAGCAAGTCTGGCCGAAGCTTCCAAAAGGCGAGATCGGACGGGCACTCACGCGCGCCGAGGAGGATGCCATCCTCGGATTCGGGCCGGAAGGCGTATGACGCTCGACTCCTCGGCACTCATCGCCATCCTGTTCGCCGAACCGAAGTACCTCGATCTGGTCGATCGCATTCTCGAGGCCAGTCACGTCCGGGTGGGGGCGCCCACGCTCGTCGAGACCAGCCTCGTGTTCAACGGCCGTCGCGGCCCCCGCGGGGCGGAATCGGTTGAGGGGCTGATCGCGGAGCTCGGCGTCTCGATCGTGCCGTTCGGTGAAATGGAATGGCACCTGGCCGTCGAAGCCTTCCGACGGTTTGGCCGCGGCCGGCACCCTGCGGCATTGAACTACGGCGACTGCCTCGCGTACGCGTGCGCACAAGCGGCACGCGACACACTGTTATTTGTCGGCGACGACTTCGCCAAGACCGACATCGAAGCCGCCTGATACTCGCGCCACCTGTAACCCGCCTGTTACCGTAACCACCCCGCGCGGCCCGAGAGAGCGCCATAGGATGGCGGCGGATGAAAACACTGATCACTGCCGCTCTCACCCTCGCGCTCGTTGTTGCCGTCGCGCCCATCCGCGCGGAGGTGACCACACCGAAAGTGACGAAGCTCTCGGGCGAAACGCCCAGCGCGACCAACAAGAACCACCCGTTCTTTGCCACGGACATCGTGCTGAAGAACTTCGGCTACGTCGAAGAGGAGTTCCTCTACTCCGGGACGGCCAATACCTACTCGACGCCCGAGTTCGGCAAGAACGCCGAGGTCACGAAGAGCGGCATCCCGTTCACGTCACGCATCATCGTGCGACGGCCGGCGACGCAGGCGCGCTTCAACGGCATCGCCGTGGTGGAATGGCTCAACGTCACCAACGGCTACGACACGGATGTGCTCTGGCTGTATCAGAAGGAATTCTTCATCCGTGAAGGCTACGCGTGGATCGGCGTCTCGGCGCAGGACGGCGGCGTATCACGCGAGCCGAACGGCATCAAGGTCTGGAACCCGACGCGCTACGCCAAGCTCGACCTTAATGCCGGCGGGACCGTCACTGACGCGTCGCTGAACTTCGATATTTACTCGCAGGCCGGCGCGGCCGTGAAGCACGTGCCGGAAGTGCTGGGCGGTCTTACGATGAAGCTCATGATCGCCGCCGGCCAGTCGCAGTCGGCCGGTCGCATGGGCCCGTACCTCAACGGCGTGCATGCGCGTGAACCGATCTACGACTCCGCAATGCTCACCGTGAATAACCAGCCGATGCGGACCGACCTCACCATCCCCGTGATCAAGGTCCTCAGCGAGACGGAACGCTTCTCGAGCCGCACGCAGCCGGATCTGCCGAAAGTGCGCGTGTGGAACGTGGCGGGTTCGACGCACTCGGAACAGTACTCACTGCTGTCACGCGCGGCCTTCCTCGAGCGCGACCTGAAGCTGCCGGCCGTGGACAACTGCGAGACGCCGGCGCGCTCGCGCGTCGAGATCCGCTACGCGTACAACGCGGCGATTGATGCTCTCGTGAAGTGGAAGATGAACGGCAGCGAAGCGCCACACGCTCCGGCGATCATGTTTGATGAGAACGCGCCCGCCGTCATCCAGGGACAGGCAGGGCCAGCAGCAGGCGCGGCCGCAGGGGC
>CANIII010000030.1 GCA_947467605.1 Acidobacteriota bacterium | reverse complement strand
GCGCGCCAGCGCGACCGCGCGCTCCAGGGCAAAGTTGCTGCGCAGCCGCCGCGTCGTCGTCATCCAATAGAGGACATAGTCGCCGTCAGCGCGCGGCGGGTGCGGTGTCAGGAGGCGGGTTCGCAAGGGGGTCAGAGCCCTTTTCCACAGATTTTGCCAAAAAGGGGACAGAGCATAACGCCATGTGTGAGACGCACTCGGCGTCTGCTCTGTCCCCTATCTGTGGAAATCTGTGGAAAAAGGCTCTGACCCCCTCTAGGCACAAGGGCTCTGCCCGTCTTGGCCGTTCCGCCCGTCACTTGCTGTACTTCAGCGTCAGGAGCGCGGACGTGCGGAGGCCGGCGTCAGGGGCGAAGTTGGCGTTGATACCCATCTTGTCGGCCTCGGCCAGCGTGGCGACGGCGAGGATGGCGTGCGTCGTCGGGTTCAGGAAGAGTTGCCGGACGACCGCCCGCGTGTCGAGGTTCTGCACCGCATCGAGGCCCAGGGGGCCGAGGTGCGCGACGCGGATCTGGCTTTGGCTCCATAGCGCCGCGACCAGCTGTGTGGCCGGGTCATAGACGATCGATCGCACTTGATCGCCGATGCTGATGCGGCCCATCTCTTTGCCCGACTGGCCATCGAGCATCTTCATGTTCTTGCCTGAACTCACAAACACGCGCGTGCCCGTGTCATCGACGGCCATCGCCGACTGTCCGTCGGCTGTCAGTGGCCACGACACTGCGATCGCGTGCTCCGTCGTGTCGATCACCTGGATGAGATCGTGGTCCGCGAGCCGAATCAGGACGCGTTTGCGTGCCGGATCCATCAGCACAAACGACGGATGCTCATCGAGCGTCAACGTGGCGATGGTGTGCCCGTCCACTCGGCTGGCCACGCGTACGGCCTTCGTGTCGGCGCGCAGATAGTAGAGCTCGTCGCGCGAAGCGTCGTAGAACACGTTGAACCACGCCGGCGCATCGAACGTGCGCACGACCTTGCGGCTGTCGATATCGATGACCCGCAGGACGTCTTCATGCAGGCCGAGGAGATACAACTCTTTCTGTTTGGCAGAGAACGCGATGGAGCCCGCGCCGCTGACGCGGCCAATCTGTCCGAGCACTTTGCCGGCGCTCGTGTCGACCTCATACACGCCGTCGCGCGCCGACGCGTACAGCCGGTTATTGGCGGCATCGTATGCGTTGGAGGTGAGTGTGAAGCCCAGCCGCGCGTGGTCTGACACGCTGTAGGGGCCGTTGTCACGCGCCACCACGAGCGTGGCGACGGCACAACAGGCCGCAGCCACGAATCGCCCGATGGGTTGTCGTGACCGCGACCCGTGCATTACCCGAATCTTACAACCTACTGTCGCAACGTGAGCGTCAGCAGTGTGGACCCGCCGTCCGGCGGCAATGACTGCGCCGTGTAGTCCCGCATCACGCCATCGTCATAGAGGCGGCTGATGCCGAAAATCCTGTGCGTCTTCGGGTCGAGGAAGATCTCCTGCACGAACGAGCGCGTGTTGAGGCTTTGCTGCAGCTGCATGCCGGTCGCACTCACTTTGGCGACATTGACCTGGCCACCCGACAGCGCCACCACGAACTGAGTACCCGGGTCGTACACGATTGACTCGATGTTGCTGCCCATGCCGATGCGGCTGAGTGCCTTGCCCGTCTCGCCATCGAGCATCAGGACGTCGCGGCCGGAGCTGATGAACACGCGCGTGCCGGTCGGGTCGATCGCCATGGCGGACTGCCCATCGTCGCGTGCCTCCCACGCGCCCGTGATCTCGCGATCGGTCGTGCCGATGATCTGAATCTGCTTCGTGTCGGCGAGGCGCACGAGCACGCGATGATGCGACGGGTCACCATCGAGGAATGACGGACGTCCGGCCAGAGTTAGTGTCTTCAGCACGCGGCCCGTCAGCCGATCAGCGATCTGCACGTCGCGCGTGTCGCCGCGCAGGTAGTAGAGCTCGCCGCGATCCGCCTCATAGAACACGTTGAACCACGCCGGCGCGAAGAATGTGCGCACGACCTTCTGCGTGGTGACGTCGACCACGTTCATGACGTTCTCGTGCAGGGCGAGTACGTAAAGCTCGTTGCGGGCAACGTCGAGTGACATCGAGCCGGCGCCGCGCACGGTTGGTGTGCGACCCACGACCTTCATCGAGGTGGTGTCGAAGTGGTAGATGCCGGCCCGCGTCGAGGAGTACAGGTGATTCGACGTCGAGTCGTACACGTGCGACGTGCCCACATACGACAGTCCGGAGTTGCCGGTGAGTTTGTAGGGACCGTCGTTCGGAATGAACGTCTGTGCGGCCATCGACGACGTCGCGCGTCCGCCCGTGACCACAATGGCCGCAGTCAGGGCGGTCCACACACTGAGGCGAAGTATCGAGTCCTTCATCGCGGTCTCCTTGTTTCAGACAGGGTTGGCAGCTCAGTCAACAGCAATCCGCGTGCCAGCGCCATTGTCACCGGAGAGAGAAAACATCGGGAGTTAATTCATCGAATTAACTCCCGATGTTTTCAGGGGGCCAGACGACCCGGTATAGACTGGCGCCCTATGAAACAACGGACACGCACGCTCTTTGTCACTGTTCTCGTGGCAGCCGCGGCCGCCACTGGTCTGCTGGCCCAGGATCGACTGAAGCTGATGCCAGGCTTCGACAACTACACCAAGATGCAGCCGCAGATGACGGGCGCCGTCGTTCCGGGCGCGATCAGTAACGCGCAGTTTTCGGCCGATGGCAAGAGCCTGACGTACACGGCTGGGGGCAAGCCGATGTCTGTTGATCTGGCCACGATGAAGGTCGCCGATGCTGCCGCCCCCGCGGCCGGCACCGCGGCCGCCGCGCCCGCAGCTGTGGGTGGACGAGGTGCAGGACGCGCTGGCGGTGGACGTCAGGCTGGTCCGCCGGCCGCCGGCCAGGCGCCGCCGGCCGCGGGTCGCGGCGGAGGTCAGAGCCAGGGTGGCCTCGAGCAGCAGCAGCATGAGATGCCCGTCACTCCGATGGCTGGATGCCCGGCGGGCGGTGCGCCGCGCGGTCGTCAGCTCGAGTGCGCGCTCTCGCCCGACGGCAAGTTCAAAGCGTTCTATCGCGCGCGCAACTTCTGGGTCGCGAATGCCGATGGCACGGGCGAGGTTCAAGTGACGACGGACGGCAGCGTCGAGAAGCGCATCAAGAATGGATCGGGCAGCTGGGTCTACGGCGAAGAGCTGGGGCAGACCACCGCGATCTGGTGGGCGCCCAACAGCCAGCAGGTCGGCTACTACCGCTTCGACGAGAGTGAAGTGAAAGATTTCTACCTCGGCATGAATCAGACCGGCATTCAGACGGCGATGGACGTTGAGGCGTATCCGAAAGCGGGCGCGCCGAATCCGGTGCCGGAAGTGTTCGTGTATGACGTCGGTGCCGGCGCCGCGAAGAAGATCGATGTGCGCGACGGCCGCGCATTCTCCAACGACGTCATCGGCCACTACGTCTATCAGATGCGCTGGGCCGCAGACAGCTCAGAGCTGATGATGAACCGCACGAACCGCAAGCAGAACATTCTTGAGTTTGTGGGATGCAGTGCGTCGACGACCAAGTGCCGCGTGATCATTCGCGAAGAGTGGCCGACCGGTTGGGTCGAAAATCATCCCGGCATGACGATCCTCGCCGACAAGAAGCGCTTCATCTGGGAGTCGGAGCGCAACGGCTTCAGCAACTACTACCTCTACGACTTCACCGGCAAGCTCATCAATCCGATCACGAAGCTCGCGACGGCCGAAGCGGGCGCGATCGTGAAGCTCGACGAAGCGCGAAACGTCCTCTTCTATACGGCGCGCGATGGCGACAACTGGATGAAGACGCAGTTGCATCGTGTGAATCTGGATGGCACGGGCGACGTGCGGCTCACCGATCCGAAGTTCAATCACAGCGTCGGTGCGTGTCCGGTGGGTGGCGCGCCGGCGGGTGGTGGCCGCGCGGGCGGCGGTCCGGGTGGCGGTGGTGGCGGCTGCGGCATCTCGGCAGACAACAAGTACTTCATTGATGTCTATCAGACGCACGACACGCCGGTGGCCACGCAGCTAGTGGACATGACCGGCAAGGCTGTCGCACAGCTTGCGAAGGCCGACACCACCAAGTTCGACACGCTCGGCCTCAAGAAGGCAGAGCAGTTCACGTACCTGTCGGCGGATGGCAAGACGACGTTGTATGGGCAGATTCAGTTCCCGTCGAACTTTGATGCGACGAAGAAGTATCCGACGTTGATTCCTGTCTACGGTGGTCCCGCGAGCGGCAGCAATGTGCCGACCGAGAACTTCGCGAATGCGAATGCCACGGCGGAGTACGGCTTCCTCATTGTGAATCTCAGTTCACGTTCAGCGCCTGGGCAGGGCAAGCGCACGCTTGATCAGGTCTACATGCATCTCGGCACCGTGGAGATGGATGACATGGCGAATGGCGTCAAGGCGTTGTGGTCGCGCCCGTATTTCGACAAGGATCGCGTCGGCATCTACGGCACGTCCTATGGCGGCACCTCGTCGGCGCTGATGATCTTGCGCCACCCCGAAGTGATTGCCGCCGCGTCGTCATCATCACCGGTGACAAGCTGGTATCACTACGATTCGGTTTACACCGAGCGCTACATGTGGATTCCGCAGGAGAACAAGGAAGGCTATGAGGCCGGCAACGCCGTCAACCTCGCTGCGAATCTCAAGGGCCGTTTGATGTTGTATTACGGCACGGCCGACAACAACGTGCATCCGAACAACATGATGCAGCTCGTGACCGCGCTCCAGAAGGCCGGCAAGAGCTTCGAGATGCAAGTCGGCCCCGACCAGCCACACACGGGCGTGAACAACCAGCGCATGATGGAGTTCTTCATCGAGAACCTCGTCATGCGGCCGGAACGGATACTGGGCAAGTAGTCATTTTGCAGACGTAGCCGGAGCCCCGGACCTTCAGGTCCGGGGTTTTTTGTTTGTGGAATTCAGTTTCTGTGTCCGTCTCTTCAGAGACCATGCGGCTACCAGCTCGCTTCGAGAGCGTTGATCCCGTCAGCCCGCAGGTGTCGGCGCAATTGTTCGAGCACCTGCTGGAGTCGCCGATACATCGTTTTGGGATCGGCGGATCGGCTCTTCGACAGGGACTGCACTGTTTCCGCGCTGGCGTATCGTGCGGAGACAAGCTCCCGATCTTCATCAGACAATCGCCGCAAGGCCGAGGTGAGCGAGGCGCGGATGCGCCGCTCGGCCACCTGTCGCTGTTGTTCCGCGACGGGGTCGACAAACGGTTGGGCCAGCCGGTCCTCAAGTCCTTCGTCGGTAACCAGGCGCGGCTTGGGCATTCGGTTGAGCGAGGCGGCCAGGGCCTCGGCATCCTGGCGCGTGAGATCTGAGGGGGTCAGGCCCCCTTTCTGTGGATATCTGTGGAAAAGGGCTCTGACCCCCTTAAAATCGCACCATGCGCGTTCTGGCTTTGGCGGGAATTCTTCTGGCGGCGACGGCGTGTTCGAACACTTCGGCGGAGAGTCCAGCCCCGAAGCCGGCCGTGTCGCCGGCCACGGCGGCGCTGACGCAAGGCCCGGTGCCGGGCGCGGGCGTGAAGGTCGTGCTGTCTGACAAGCCGCTGCCCCTGCCCGTGTTTTCGCTCACCGACCTCGACGGCAAGACGATCGATCAGAGCGCGTGGAAAGGGAAAGTGGTCCTGCTCAACTTCTGGGCCACATGGTGCGGCCCGTGCCGCGCCGAGATCCCTGATCTGATCAACCTGCAGAACAAGTACAAAGACCAGCTCGTGATCATCGGCATGTCGGTCGATGAAGGCAAGAACGCGGCCGCAGACGTGAAGAAGTTCGTCACCGACCACCAGATGAACTACGCGGTGGCGATTGTCGACGAGAAGATCGAGAAACTCTTCGGCGGCGTCTCCTCGATCCCGTCCACGTTCGTGCTCAACACCGATGGCAAGATGGTGCAGCGCCACCTCGGCACGTTGCGCGCAGAGGTGACCGAGCAGGAAGTGCGCGCGCTCGCCAAACTGCCCACCAACGCCGAAATCTCCGTCGTCGAAGACACGGGGCAGGTGCTGAAGGCGAACTCGGCCTATGCCACGTCCATTCCCGGCATCGACTTCGCCGGGATGACGGCTGAGCAAAAGACGACCGCCCTGAAGCGCATGAATGAAGAGTCGTGCACGTGCGGGTGCAAACAGACCGTCGCGGGTTGCCGCATTGACGACCCGACGTGCGAGACGAGCCTGCCGCTCGCCAAGAAGATCGTCGAAGACGTGAAGAAGAAGAAATAAGCGCTTAGAACTTCGACTCTTCGACCTGGTGGCGCACGTCGCGCGCAGAGACCATGAAGATCACGTCTTCCGCGACGTTGGTGGCGTGATCGCCGATGCGCTCGAGATGGCGCGAAATCAGAATCAGGTCGAGTGACGCGGCGACCGTCGTCTTGTCGCGCTGCATATATCCGAGCAGTTCCTTGAAGACGAGCGTCTTCAGCGCGTCGACTTCGTCATCGCGGTTCAACACGTTGCCCGCCATCGACAGATCACGCCGCACGTAGGCATCGAGTGCGTCGCGCAGCATCTCCTGGGCGATCACGGCCATGCGTGGGATGTCGATCAGCGGCTTCACGGGCACGTGCGTCATGTAGCGGGCCGCCGCTTCCGCGATATTCACGGCCAGGTCGCCAACCCGTTCCAGGTCATTGTTGATCTTCACGGCCGAGACAATCGCGCGCAGATCGATGGCCATCGGCTGATGGAGCGCCAGCAACTTCACGCAGCGGTCGTCGATCTCCACGTGCAGCTGATTGATCGCGTCGTCACCCGTGATCACGCGGTCGAGCGCGGCCTGATCGCCTTCGGTGAGACCGCGCATCGCCGTGCGCACGCGGTCCTCGGCGAGACCGCCCATCGCGAGCAACCGGGCTTTGAGCTGTTCGAGTTCGTCCTGGAAGTGCCGAACGTTCTGTTCCGTTGTCATCGTGAAGTCTCGCTTAGCCGAACCGGCCGGTGATGTAGTCCTCGGTGAGTTTCTCGCGAGGACCGGTGAACATGGAGGGCGTCGGCCCGAACTCGATCAGCTTGCCCATCCAGAAGAACGCAGTCGCGTCCGAGACGCGCGCGGCCTGCTGCATGTTATGCGTGACGATCACGATCGTGTAGTCCTTCTTGAGGACGTAGATCAGTTCTTCGATGCGTTGTGTGGCGATCGGATCGAGTGCCGAGGCGGGTTCGTCCATCAGCAGCACTTCCGGCCGCACGGCCAGCGCGCGCGCGATGCACAGCCGTTGTTGCTGCCCGCCGGACAGCGCCATCGCCGGATCGTGCAGGCGATCCTTCACTTCTTCCCACAGCGCCGCGGCTTTCAGGCTGGCCTCGACTTGCTCTGCGAGTTCGCGACCTTTAGCCATGCCGTTGATGCGCAGGCCATAGGCGACGTTCTCGAAGATCGACTTGGGGAAGGGGTTGGATTTCTGAAACACCATGCCGACCTTGCGCCGCAGTAACACCGCGTCGGTGCCGGACGCGTAGAGGTCTGCGCCGTCAATCTTGACGCTGCCCTCGACGCGCGCGCCGGGGATGATGTCGTTCATGCGGTTCAGGGTACGGAGAAAGGTGCTCTTGCCGCAGCCGGAAGGACCGATAAATGCGGTCACTTCGTTGGCTTTCATCTCAATCGAGATGTCGGTCAGGGCCTTCTTGGCGCCGTAGTAGAAATTCAGGTGCTCAACAGTGATCTTCACAGTCGAGAGTGACTCTATGCGTCAGTGGTTTCCCGCCCGTTTCGCTTATGTAAATTCGGTGTAACGGGAGGCGGCGTGGCGCCGGGATATTTAACGTTCGTGTAACACGTACGATGCCTGCCCGAAACACACATTCCCTACGCTGAGCCTGTCTGCGAATGCGGCTGAAGCAACAACTAGAGGACATGAGTGTGATTCGAACGATGCAACGGGCACTGATGGCAATGGTTCTACTGGCACTTCCGGCACTCGCGCATGCGCAGGTGACGGCGGCGGCGGGCTACACACCGCCGGACGACACGCAGGCGACCAAAGTCGGCGCGGTCATTTTCTACGACTACACCTTCACCAAGACGCCGAAGGCCACGGATGCGGCCGGCAATTCGATTTCGTCGAGCGCGTTCAACGTGCCGCGCACCTACATCAACATCACGGGCAACATTTCGCACAACGTGGCGTTCCGCATCACGCCGGACGTCTCGCGCGAGACCAACGCCACGCCCAGCCTCTCGGGCAGCTACGTGTTCCGCATGAAGTACGGCTACGCGCAGTTCAATATGGACGAGTGGACGGGCGACTGGAAACAGACGTTCGTGCGCGTCGGCATTCAGCAGACTCCGTACATTGACGCGCAGGAAAGCGTCTACCGCTATCGCTTCCAGGGTACCGTGTTCGTTGAGCGCGACGGCCTCCTCGCGTCGTCTGACGCCGGCATCACGTTCCACACGAATCTGCCGAGCAACTACGGCGACATTCACGTGGGCTACTACAACGGCGAGGGCTACTCGAAGCCGGAAGTGAACGATCAGAAGGCGCTGATGGCGCGCGCCACGTTCCGTCCGTTCCCGGGTGGCAGCTTCCTCGTCAAGGGCCTGCGCTTCACAGGCTTCACGATTCAGGATCACACGGTGAAGGATGCGGACCGCAACCGTTACGTGGCGTCAGCGTTCTACGAGCACTCGCGTCTGAACGCGGGCTTCGACTACCTCAAGCTCAAGAACCAGACGCTGCCGACGACGACGGCGGTGGAGCAGGACGGCTGGTCATTCTTCGTGACGCCGTTCTTCAAGGAAAAGGGCAACGGCTTCGAAGCGCTCGTGCGTTACGACTCGTTCCGCACGAACAAGGTCACGGCGCCGGACGCTCGCCAGAACCGCACGATTGCGGGTCTGGCGTACTGGTTCCCGCATCCTGGCGGCAACTCGACGGCGGCGCTCCTGCTCGACTTCGAGCAGGTGGCCTTCAAGAACTACACCGGCACCATTCCAGCCAAGCAGCAGCGCATTACGTTGCATGGCTTGATCAACTTCTAACGGAGATTCCCCGGGCCTGAAGGCCCGGGGCTCCACAGACACTTCATAGAGCTCAGGAGATAGAGATGAAAAGCATGAAACGTTGGCAGATGGCAGTGGCCGCAGGCGTCTTGGCGCTCGGCGCCACGGTGGCCGCACAGAAGGTTCAGATCACGGGCGCAGGCGCGACCTTCCCGGCCCCGATATACTCCAAGTGGTTCAGCGAGTACAACAAGCTGCACCCGAACGTGGAGGTCAACTACCAGGCACTCGGTTCCGGCGCGGGCATTCGTCAGATCACCGCTGGCACCGTGTTCTTCGGTGCCACGGACGGCCCGATGACTAACGATCAGCTGCTCGCGGCACCGGGCAAGATCCTGCACTTCCCGACGGTGCTCGGCGCCGTCGTCCCGGTGTTCAACGTGACTGGCGTGAACGATCTGAAGTTCACGGGCACATTGCTCGCGGACATCTTCCTCGGCAAGATCGTCAAGTGGAACGACGCGGCGATTGCCAAGGTCAACCCGGGCGTCACGCTGCCGAATCTGGACATCACGGTGGCGCACCGTTCGGACGGCAGCGGCACGACCTACATCTTCATGGATTACCTCGGCAAGGTGTCGCCGGAGTGGAAAAAGAAGGTGGGCGTGGCGCAGTCGGTCAACTGGCCGGTGGGCCTCGGCGGCAACAAGAACGACGGCGTGTCGGCGATCGTGAAGCAGACGCCGGGCGCGATCGGCTACGTTGAGCTCGTCTACGCACTGCAGAACAAGATCTCCTACGGCTCGGTGCAGAACGCCGCGGGTGAGTTCATCAGTGCGACGATCGAGTCGGTGACGGCAGCGGCGGCGGAAGGTTCAGCCAAGATGCCGGCGGACTTCCGTGTGTCGATCGTCAACGCCGAAGGTAAAGGCGTGTATCCGATCTCCTCGTTCACGTGGCTGCTCCTGTATGAGAACCCGAAGGACAAGGCAACCTCGAAGACGTTCATGGACTTCATGACCTGGATGTTGACTGACGGTCAGAAGTTCGCCAAGGACCTCGGCTACGCGCCGCTGCCTGCCGCCGTCGTGAAGATGGAGCAGGACGCGCTGAAGAAGATCAAGACGCAGTGAAGTTCCGTCTGACGACCGGCGCGATCGCGTCGGTCATCGTGTTTATCGTCGCCGGCATCGCCTGGACCCTTTGGGACCAGGCGGCGCTGGCGATTCATAAGTTTGGCTGGCAGTTCTGGCAGACGTCGATCTGGGATCCGGTCTCCGGCGAGTTTGGCGCGCGCCCGTTCATCTGGGGCACGCTCTACTCGGCGATTCTGGCGATCCTGATCTCGACGCCGATTGCCATCGGCATCGCCGTGTTCCTGTCGGACTGGTGTCCGGCGTCCTTGCGCGCGCCCCTCGTGTTTGTCACCGAGCTGCTGGCCGCGATCCCCTCAATTGTCTACGGCCTCTGGGGCATCTTCGTCCTCGTGCCGGCGGTGCGTGAATTTCAGGTCGCGCTGCCGGACTGGATCCGCGCGATGCCGATGTTCAGCGGTCCACCCGTTGGCGTGAGCATGCTGTCGGCTGCGCTCGTCCTCGCGATCATGATCATTCCTTACACCTCATCGATCGCGCGTGAGGTGCTGAAGTCGGTCCCGGCCACACAGCGCGAGGCCGCCTACGCGCTGGGCGCCACACGGTGGGAAGCCACGCGCGTGGCCCTGCACTACGCCCGTACCGGCATCTTCGGCGCCGTGATGCTCGGCTTTGGCCGTGCCCTCGGCGAGACGATGGCCGTGACCATGGTCATTGGGAACAATCCGCAGGTGAAGTGGTCCCTGTTCGCGCCGCAATACACGATGGCCGCGGTCATCGCAAACGAGTTCAGCGAAGCGGCCGATGAACTTCACCTCGATGCGCTCGTCGAGATTGGCCTCGTGCTCTTTGCCATCACCCTCATCGTGAACGTGGGCTCCCGACTGCTGCTCTGGCAGATGAACCGCGAACGCAAGCCGAAACAGCGGGCCACCGCACCGGCCGAGGAGGCCGCATGACGTTCAGAGACTGGCGCCGTCGCGCGCTGTCGTCCGTGATGATCGGCCTCTCGATGGCGGCCGTGCTCGCCGCGTTGATTCCCGTCGCCCTCATCCTGTTCTTCGTCCTCGCGAAGGGCATCGGCTCGATCAACTGGGCGTTCTTCACCCACATGCCTGCGCCGGTCGGCGAAGTTGGCGGCGGCATGGCGAACGCGATTCTCGGATCGCTGACCATGGTGGGTCTCGGCGCGCTCATCGCTGTGCCGCTCGGGGTCATTGCGGGGATCTACCTCTCGGAGTTCCACGGGAGCACCTTCGCGTCCGTCGTCAGGTTCTCGGCCGACACGCTCAATGGCGTGCCGTCCATCGTGATCGGTGTGTTCGTGTATGCGATCTTCGTGCTGCCGGTCAAACACTTCAGCGCACTGGCGGGTGGTGCCGCCCTCGGCGTGATGATGCTGCCCGTCATCACGCGCACCACAGAGGAATTGCTCAGGCTCGTGCCCATGGCGCTGCGTGAAGGCGCCTATGCGCTCGGTGCGACCCGTAGCCGGGCGATGTTCACCGTCGTGCTGCCCGCGGCACTCCCTGGCATTCTGACCGGCATCATTCTGGCGTTGGCGCGCACCGCCGGCGAAACCGCACCGCTGCTGTTCACCTCGCTCAACAACCAGTTCTGGTCCACGTCGCTGAACAAGCCCATGGCCTCGCTGACCGTGCAGGTGTACACCTACGCGACCTCGCCCTCCGAAGACTGGCATCGGCAGGCGTGGGCGGGTGCGTTGGTGCTCGTCATGATCGTGCTTGTCTGTTCGCTGGCGGCCCGCTTCGCGACGCGGCGGCTCGAGCGCATGCACACCGGGCACTAGTCGATGGCACTCGGGATCGAAACGACCACTGCGATCCTCGATGCAATGGTCGAAGGCGTCATAGTGGTGAACGCGCAAGGCCGCCTGGTGCACGCCAATGCGGCGGTGCGCACGATGCTGCACTGGCCGTGGCCCAACACCGCGCAACACTACGTGGAGGTCGTTCGGCAACCCGACATCGTCGCGCAGTTCGAAGGCGCGCTGAAAGGCTGCCCGCGACAGCCCATTGACGTCGAGATTGATCGTCACGGGCGACACATCTACACCGCCCACGCAGTGCCGGTGGACGACGCGCAAGGCGGCGGCGCCGTGCTCGTGCTCCGCGACATTACCGACATGCGGCGTATTGACCAGACGCGACGCGACTTTGTCACCAACGTCTCACACGAGTTACGCACGCCCCTGACGGCCATCCGTGGATACCTCGAAGCCCTTCGTGAGTCTCCGGCGCCACCGCCGGCCTTGCGCGCCAAGTTTCTGGAGATCATCGAACGCCACGCGGGGCGAATGGAACGGCTCGTCAAGGATCTGCTCCGGCTCGCGCGCTTGGACGCACGGCAGGATGCGCTCGACCTGACATCTGTCGCTACGGCGTCCCTAGTGACGTCAATTGCCAACGACCTGGACAGCGCACTCGCGGCCAAGCAGCAGCGTATCGAACTGACCGTCGATCCGGGCGCGGAAACGCTGATGGTCGACCAGGCGCGGCTGGGCGATGCGCTGCGCAATATCGTGGAAAACGCCAGCAACTACGGGCCGCGCGGCAGTGTCGTTGAGCTCGCCGCCGCCCGCGGCGAGAGGAACGTCTCGCTTGTGGTCGCTGATCGAGGCCCGGGGATTCCTGAAGAGGATCTGCCGAGGATCTTCGAGCGCTTCTACCGCGTCGATCGGTCGCGCACCGTCGATCCGGGTGGTACGGGACTGGGACTGTCGATTGCTCGCCATATCGTCGACATGCACGGGGGCAGCGTTACCGCCGCGAATCGAGCCGGTGGCGGCGCCGTTGTCACCATCAGCCTGCCGATCGTCTGATCTTCGTCACGTTCACGAGTTTACGTGTTCGTTATAGGTACGACACGATCGAGTCACTGCAAGTTCTTACGCTACCGAGTCTGCTTTTGAAGCAGGCACGAGATCGGTGCTGTCGGATGGTTCCGAGCATCAATGGGGAGCGATGAGAATGAGAATGAGAACGATGAAGTTGTGGGCGTGGGTGCTTCCGCTCTTGCTGTTGACGTCGGCCACGGTCGCCTCGGCACAGACCGACGCGGGCCGGATCACCGGCAATGTGCGCGACCAGCAGAGTGCGTCCGTCGCCGGTGCCAAGGTGACGGTGAAGAACGAAAAGACGGGGGAGACGCGTGAGGCGGAAACGAGTGCCCAGGGCGTATTCCTCATCTCGGCGCTGAAGCCCTCCACCTACACGATCACTGTCAAGAAAGACGGTTTCGCCCCGATCGAATACACCGCGATGCCGGTGGCGGTCGGCCGGGAACTGGCGCTCGACTTCGAATTCAAACCAGCGGGCGTGACCGACGCAGTGACGGTGACTGGCGCGGTCCCGTTGATCGACATCAGCTCGGCCAAGATCGGCGTCAACGTCAGCGAGCGCGAGGTGATGGGGCTGCCGGTCAACGGCCGTCAGATGTCGCAGCTGATGTTGCAGGCACCTGGTTCGCAGAACGCGGGCACCGGCACGTGGGGCGATATTCGCTTCTCCGGGCGCGCGGTCGAACAGAACGTCATCAAGTACGACGGCGTGGAAGCGTCGGGCATCATTGACGCCGCACCGGGCGTCGCCAACGGCGAGAACGCCAGCCTCTTCAAGCTCCAGGCCAGCCTTGAGAACGTCCAGGAATTCCGCGTCGAGTCGAGCGGTTACCCGGCCGAGTTCGGCACGGGTACGGGCGGGCAGATCAGCGTCATCACCAAGTCGGGCGGCAACGTGTTCCACGGCTCGGTGTTTGAATACCTCCGCAACGACCGCTTCGACAGCGCCAACTACTTCGACTCGCAGCGCAACCCCGACGGCAGCATCATCGCCAAAGCGGGCAGCGCGTCGACGGTGCCCAAGTCTCCACTGAAGCTGAACCAGTTCGGCGGGTCGATCGGCGGACCGATTTCGAAAGACAAGGCGTTCTTCTTCGCGAGCTACGAAGGGTACCGGCTCGACGCCGGCCGCAACTTCATTCAAGCGGTGCCGAGCGCCACGGCGTGGGCGCGCGCCGTTCCGGCGATCGCCGCGTTGCGTTCGGGATTCCTCGCACCTGACGCGCGCATTCTGTCGGGCGCGTCGACCAGCGCCGACTTCGACATCGCACAGTGGCAGGCCAACCAGCACGTGTCGGAGAACGCGTTCAGCGCGCGTGTCGATCTGCGCATCAACAACAGCTGGTCGTCCTACGTGCGCGTGTCGCACGATCAGGCCGAGAGCCGCGACCCGCAGGACGTGAGCGGCCGCTTCTTCAAGACGACCATCAACCCGACCAACGGGATCTTCAACCTCCAGGGCATCTTCGGCAATGGCACGATCAATGAATTCAAGATCGGCTACAACGCCGCCAACAGCACGGAGAGCGCGGATACGCAGGCTGGATTCGAAAACATCGCGATCAGCCTGAGCGGCAGCGTGGCCAACTCGGGCATCGCCGGTCAGGGCGGCACGTCGGGCATTGCAAGCCCGGGCGGTCTGGTCCGCGTCAACAGCGCCGGCAATGGTCGCGGTGCGCCGTACAACCCGTACTCGATCACGTTCGCCGACTCGATCAGCAAGGTGACCGGCTCGCACTACATGAAGGTCGGCGCGGATGTGCGCCTGATCCGCATGACGACCGACCAACTCGGCGGCATCACCTACACGTTCCCGAACGTGACGGCTTTTCTGGCCAACACGCCGACGTCGATTCAGTATTTCGGTGACCTGAGCGAAGCGAGCCCGTTCCACAACGGCGCGACCGGGCTCAAGCACATCAAGCAGGAGTACTACGTCGCCTTCGCGCAGGATGAATGGCGCGTCAACAACAAACTGACGCTCAACTACGGCCTGCGCTATGACTACTACGCGCCGCTGAAGGAAACCGACAACCGCATCGTGAAGTTCAATGTGGCCACTGGCGTCATCGATCCCGACACGACGCCCCTCTACACGTCGAAGAAGAACAACTTCCAGCCGCGCGTGTCCCTGACCTACGCGCTCACGCCGAAGACCGTGTTCAAGGCCGGCGCCGGCATTTTCGTGGGCCCGGGCCAGACCGAAGACCAGATCCAGCCGATCGAAGCCGAGCGCGTCAACACGACGGCGACGAGCGGTGCGTTCCTGTCCTTTCCGGTCGATCCGAATTTGGTCCGCGCGAACTTCATCAACAACCCCAACAACCGCAGCTACCAGCCGCGTGCGTACTCGGGCGATTACACGCTGCCGGAGAAGATCTACCAGTACACCGCGTCGCTGCAGCAGGAGCTCGGGATGGGTTTCGCGGCGACGGCTTCGTATGTCGGAAGCCGCGGCACCAACCTGTTCCTCCGCAGCGTGACGAACCAGATTGTAGGCGTGCGCTCGAATGGCGCATCGGCCGGCACCACCGTTCGTGAGTTCGATATCGTCACGTGCGCAAACGGCACGAGCGGCACCGGCATTCTGTGCACGGGTTCGACCATTGCCACCATTCAGCGTCCCTACGCCGAGATCGACTACAAGACCAGTGGTGGCAAGGATCGCTACAACGCCCTGCAGCTCGCGCTCACGCGCCGTGCCGCAGCCGGCATCTCGCTGAACGTGCAGTACACCTACGGCTTCAGCACGGGCACCACGGGCGGTTCGAATGAGGCGACGACGGCGGGCAACAACGCCAGCTTCGCGTCGGAGCGCCCGGCCAATCGCGTGAACCAGACGGACTTCTCCTACGACGAGGGTTACAACAACTTCGACGTCCGCCACACGTTCAACTTCAGCGCGCTCTACAACGTGCCGGGCCACGGCCTCTTGCTTGGCGGCTGGTCACTCGGTGGCATCGTGACGGCACGCAGCGGTCTGCCGCTCCAGGTCTTCATCGGCCGCAATGACATCGTCTACGTCGATGCGGCCGGCAACGCGTTCCTCAATCCGGCAGCCGATCGCACGGCGGTCGTGAACGTGCCGGGTGGCGGCGCGTCGCGCAACACGCGTCGGCCGGACATCGTCCCCGGCGTGGATCCGTTCGTGAAGGACGGCGGCCTCGTGTTCCTCAACCCGGCCGCGTTCGCGACGCCGAAGCCGGGCACGTTCGGCAACCTGGAGCGCAACTCGATCCATGGACCGAACTTCTGGCAGGCTGACCTGGTCGTGTCAAAGCGCATCGGCACGGCGAATGGCCGTAACGCCGAACTGCGGTTTGAAGTCTTCAATATCTTCGACCACACGAACTTGGCGGGCGTTGTCGCCACGCTGCCGAACGCACTGCCGACGGCGAGCTTGACCGAAGCGAACAAGGTCCAGCCGGGCCAGGCATACACCGCGGGCGCCGCGGGCACGTTCGGACGCGCAACGCAGACCGTGGGGACCACGGTCGGCGTCGGCACCAACCGCCAGATCCAGCTCGCGCTTCGGTTCAACTTCTAGACCACACACTGTTTCAAAATCACAAGGGCTCCGGGTGAAGACCCGGGGCTCTTTTTGCGTTTCGGGCCTGCGACCCAGGGGGCCGATCCGGTGAGCACCTATCGAGGAAGTTGCACCATCAGGCGCGAGGCCTCGGTGGATACCAGACGGTCGAGCCAGGTGGAGTCGGGGAGATACCGGGCCATGACTGATGCGCTCATGCGTGAGCGGTAGTCGATCACACCGGCGCGGGCGAACACCGACGCCACAATGTGACTGAAGAACTCGAAGCCGGCCCCGGCCGGAACGCCGGCTCGAGCCGCCTCGAGCGGTAGCCGCTCTCGCACGCGTGCTTCGATTTCGGGAAACAACGTGACGATCGTCGACTCCTGAACGAAGCGGCGTCCGGCGGTGGCTTCGTAGACGCTGCCGTCATTGCCGACGGCGACCACCCGCTCGACCCCTGGGCGGCCGAGCAGCACCAGATCGGCACCGCTGAGGCCGGTGCTGGCGGGGTGATTGTGGGCGAGCACGACACGCAGGCTGCCAGCCTCGAGCATTGCGTCGACGACTGGCGGGAACCGGACCGCGTTGTTGTCGCCTTCGACGGCACCAAGCACACGGCCATCGGTGGTCAGCACGATCAGTCGTTCGTGATCCGGCAAACCGCTCGGACCTCCGATCAGCTGGACCCAGAAGCGGCTTGGCATCCCTGGCAGCTGTTCACCGACCGGCGCGCGCGGGCGGTCATCCCAAGTCGGTATCTGCGACGCCTGCGTCTGCGCAGAGATCGACATGCCGGCGACCAATGCCGTGCACATCGAGAGCAACCGAGCGGCCCTGCACATGCTGAAATCGGATTGTAGTGTTACTCGATTGTCATTTCGCGGTCTTTCTTTTGTTACATACGTCCCGGCCATCGTTCGTTACCGCTTCTTGACCTCACCGTGTCCGGGTCGTCACAAGAGTGAGAGAGGCTCTCCGTACTCCCGTCGATGACCTACAGAACACTGCCTGTCCTTGCTCTCGCCCTGCTTGCCGCCACCAGTCTTCACGCCGTGGCTCCACGAAATGTGCCCGTCGCGTATCCCCCGTCAGCGGTGGACGCGGTGCCCACTGTCTGGGGCACATCGAACAGCATTCAGATCTCCGGCGGCTATGGCTCCGCCATCGTGGCGGATCTCAAAGATCCGACGATGTTCTGGATCATGACGGATCGCGGGCCGAACACCACGACCGACGTGGCCAATCGGCTGCTGTTTCCGATGCCCAACTTCACACCGACGATTGCCAAGTTTCAGCTGGTGGGTGATCAGCTGCGGCGCGTGGCGACCATTCCGATGTTGAACGCCGCTGGTCGTCCGCTGAGCGGCCGGCCAAATCCGGCAGGGCAGGGTGCCACCGGTGAGACCGGCGTCGATCCGTCCGGCCTGGTGATCACGGCCGATCCGGACGGCATCGACAGCGAAGGTCTGGCCCTCGCCAACGATGGGACGTTCTGGGTTTCGGACGAATATGGGCCGCACATCGTGCATCTGGACGCCAAGGGCAAGACGATCGAGCGCATCAACCCGTTTGGCACCGGCACTGGCGGTCGCAAGATTCCGTTGGTGTTTGCCCTGCGACGCCCGAACCGCGGCATGGAGGGCCTCGCCATCACGCCAGACAACACGACGCTCGTTGGTGCGATGCAGAGCCCACTCGACAATCCGACCACGACGATCGGGCGTGCGAGCAACGTGAATCGTCTGCTGTCGCTCAACATCGCCACGGGCGTCACGCGCCAGTTCGTGTACGAAGTGGATGCGCCAGGCAACTACATCAGCGAGATTCAGGCGTTGACCGCCACGACATTCATGGTGATCGAGCGCGATGCCAATTTTCCTGGAGGCTCGCCCGCCGCGACGACCAAACGGATCTACAAGATCGACATTGGCAAGGCGACGGACGTGAGCGACCCGGCCAATTCTGCGAACGGCAAGATGTTTGGCGGCAAGGTGCTTGAAGCGTTGACCGCGGCCGAGCGCGTCTCGAACGGCATCACGCCTGCCACCAAATCGCTCGTGTATGACCTGCTCACTCTGCCGGGTGGCTATCCGCACGACAAGCTCGAAGGCGTGACGCTCATCGGCAAGGACCTGCTGGTCGTGTCGAATGACGATGACTTTGGCATCACCGATGGCGGTGCCGGCACGTTCATCGAGAAGATGCTGCCCGCCACCCGCCAGCGCGATCGGCTGACGGTGTATTTCATCCGACTCGCCACACCACTCAGGTAACCGACATTGACGCCATCAGGAGGCCGCATGGCCAGACGTGTGCTCGTTTTCAGTGTTCTCTGCGCGCTGGCGTCGTTCGCTGCGCCGCGTCTGGCGTTTGCCCAGTCCGATTCGACGTCGCTGACGGTGGTCGTGGGTGATCAGTCGGGCGGCAAGATGCCCGGGGCCACGGTGAGTGTGCGCAACATCGCCACCGGAGTGGCGCGACAGGGGATCACTGACGCAGACGGTCGGTCGACGTTTGCCGTGTTACCCGCCGGAGCATACGAAGCGATGGTCAGCATCGACGGCTTCAAGCAGTACAAGGATCCGCAGATCCAACTGCAAGTCGCACATCCTGCCACGTTGAACGTCACGCTCGAGGTCGGCGGCCTCAGCCAGTCGGTTGAAGTGACCGCAGGCGTTCGGCTGCTCAGTCTGGACAGTGCGGCGCATGGCACGGTGATCACCGAGGAGAAGGTCCACGCGCTGCCGCTCAATGGTCGGCAGTTTATTCAGCTGGCGCTTCTGGCGCCGGGTACCAACAGCGGTGGCCGCGCGGTGCAACAGAACTCGACCGGCCGACTGAATCAGGCCGGTGGCCTGAGCATCGGCGGTGGCCGAACCAACAACACGTTGTTTCTGATCGATGGCGCGATCGACACCGATCCCGACTACAACTCGCTCAACTACTCGCCGTCGGTTGACGCGATCTCCGAATTTCAGGTGCAGACCTCGCAATTCGCCGCCGAGTACGGCCGAGCGGGCGCCCAGATCAACGTGGTCACCAAGTCCGGTGGCGCAGAGTGGCGTGGCTCGGCGTTTGAATACGATCGCAACAAGCGATTCGACTCGAAGCCGTTCAATCTGGTCGGCGACCTTCCGAAGTTCCAGCGTGACAACTTCGGCGGCACGTTGGGCGGCCGGCTGGTGCCGAACCGTGTGTTCTTCTTTGGGGCCTTCGAACAGCTGCGCCGACGCGAGGCGGCCTCGAGTTTGACAACCGTCACGGTGCCCACGGCGCTTGAGCGCGTCGGGGACTTCAGTCAGTCGGGCGCCAACATCTACGATCCGACGACCTCCACTACCAACCGCGCGCAGTTCCCGGGCAACATCATTCCGGCCGGTCGACTGGATGCGACCGCCCTGGCGGCCATCAATGCGATGCCGCTGCCAAACTCCGGAACGCGCGGCTACGTGAACACCGGCGAGATCACCGAGCAGGACAACTACAACTATTCGCTCCGGCTGGATGTGAATGCCAGCCCGAGCAATGCCGTGTTTGTGCGCGGGTCGTTCGCTGACGAGAACGCGATTATTCCTGAGGCCGTACCGGGCCGGCTCAACGTGAGCAACGGCAGACCGGTGCACGTGGCCGCGGGATGGACCCGTGTCGTGGGACCGCGCGCCGTCAACGAGATGCGCCTGGGCTTCAGCCAGCTCGAGCTCGTGTCCGGGCTCCCCGAGCTCAGCTTCACGGTGAACGGCGTCACCGGGGCGATCCCGCGCTTTCTCGCGGGCGCGTATCCCGCGATGGGTGGTGCGGGTGCGTTCACGGGCACTAACGGCGGCGGTATCACCAACGTGAAGAACCGCACCGTGCAGTTCTACGACAACTTCTCATGGCAGGTCGGCCGGCACGGGCTCAAGGCCGGCGCGGAAATGGTCTGGACGCAGTACAACCGCACAGAAGTGCCGAGCACGCTCGGCACGTTCACGTTTGTCAGCGGTTACACCAGCCGCACCGCCAGCAACGACGGTACCGGGAACGCGCTGGCGAGTTTTCTGCTCGGGCTGCCGCAGATTGGCAATCGCGCGGTGGGACCAAGCAAGATCAACGGACGTCAGCGCTCGTTCGCGGCCTACGTGCAGGACGACTGGCGTGTGACCGATCGACTGTCGCTGAACATCGGTGTGCGATATGAAATCGCTCCGCCCATGTACGACGCCAACGGGCTGATGGCCTCAGTGGACTACAGCGGTGTGCCGACGCCGCAGCAGATCTTCGCCGAGGGCAAGCTGGCGTTCTACACACCGACCGTGTTCGTCTGCGGGCAGAACGGCACGCCGAAGGGGTGCGCCTACACCGACACCAACAATGTGGCGCCACGATTTGGTTTTGCGTGGCACGCCACTGAACGGACCGTGATTCGCGGCGGCGCGGGCATCTACTATTCGCCTCAGGACGGCAATCCACTCTTCAGACTCGCCGCGGGCATTCCCGGGAACATCGCGCAGGCGATCACCCTGAACGCGTTCGTGCCGAGCCGCGGTCCGGGATACGACATCTTTGGCGCGGCGACGCTCGGGCCGGTGCAGGTGCAGCAGGCAGGCATCGACATCAACCAGAAGACCAGTCAGGCGACGCAGACGACGTTCGGCATTCAGCGCGAGCTTGGCCGGGACTGGGTGGCTGATGTCAGCTATGTCGGCACGTTCGCAAAGTATCTCGAGCAGAACGTGCAGCCGAACAACGCGCAGCCGGGCCTCGGCGCGGTGGATCCACGCCGGCCGTATGCGGCGTTGTTGTTCGCGCCGAACACGACCTTCCCGGACTACATCACTGTGCAGGGGTCGCGGGTGTCCGTTGGGCAGATCAACTACTTCCCCCACTCCGCCAAGTCGGACTACAACGCCCTCGAGGTGCGTCTTGAAAAGCGATTCTCCCACGGCTTTTCGGCGCTGAGTGCCTACACGTTGTCTCGCGCGCGCAGCAATGCGCCGCAGTATCGCAACGCCGGCGGTGTGAACGGCTCCGAGAACTCGCCGCCGCAGAATTCGTTCGACCTCGAAGCCGAGTGGGGTCCCGCGTACTACGACGCGCGCCACCGCTGGGTTACCAGCATGACGCTCTCGTTGCCGTTCGGGAAGGGACAGCGTTTTGCGACCGAGGGACTCTGGGCGTCCGTGCTCGGCGGATTTCAGGTCGCGGGCATTCTCACCATGCAGAGCGGCTTTCCGTTCACCGTCAACATTCAGGGCGACACGGCCGGCGTCGGCGGCGGCACCGGTGGCATTTTTGTGCGTCCTAACGTGGTTCCCGGCATCGACCCGTATCTGCCCAAGAGTGAATGGGCCAACGCCAAGTATCTGAATCCGGCCGCATTCTCAACGCCAGCCACGGGCACCTTCGGCAACTTGGGACGCAACAGCCTCGTCGGGCCCGGCTACGTCGACATCGACATGGCCATCGCGCGCGGGTTCCGCATCGGTCAGAATGGCCGCCTTGAGTTTCGTGCTGAAGCGTTCAATCTGTTGAATCGACGGAACTACACGCTAGTGGGCCGCATCCTGAACAGCGCCACGTTCGGACAGTTGCTCAGCCAGGCGGATCCGCGCCAATGGCAATTGGGCGCGCGCATCACGTTCTGAAACACGGACGCAACGACACTTTTACCCCGCAATCGACGAGCCGGCACGCGCTCGTCACGTGGATCTCCGATGCTGACTACATCGGAGGTTCGCGATGCGGCTCGATACCCACGTTCACTCCTGTTATTCCGGCCACTCCACGATTCGCGGTCTGAAGGGCTTTCTCCGCGAGTCCTACAGCACGCCAGAACGCGTCTACCGGCTGGCGAAGTCTCGCGGGATGGATCTGGTGACCATCACCGACCACGACGCGATCGAGGGCGCGCTGACGATTGCCCATCTCCCCGACGTGATCATTGGCTGCGAAGTGACGGGCACGTTCGTTGATGACGGCGTGCAGGTGCACCTGGGAGTGTTGGGCCTGAACGAACGTCAGTTCGCCGAAATCAACCGCCTGCGCCACGACATCCGCGAGCTCCTGCCCTATCTCAGGCACGAGCGCCTCTTCGTCTCGTTGAACCACGTCGCATCACGCGTCAATCGGTGGATTCGCGCCGAGCACGTGGCCGCGCTCATGCCGTGGATCGACGGTCTCGAGGTGATCAACGGATCGCGGCTGCGGAGCCAGAACCGCACGGCCTACCGGCTCGCGTTGGCCAACGGCAAGGCGCGCATGGCCGGCAGCGACGCGCATACCAGCCGCGGTATCGGGCAGACGTGGGTCGAGTCGCGCAGTGCGCGCACCCGCGACGAATTCATGGACGAGCTGCGCGCCCGACGCGTGACCCCCGGAGGGCGTCACGGCCACTTCTTCACGATGGCTGAGGACATCGTCCGGTCCTACGCCGGCCTGTATCTGGAACACGCCACACATGTGGCGAGCGACCCACTCAACTGGCGTCCGCAGGCCCGCATGGCGGTGCTGCTCGCGGCGTCACCGATGCTGACGCTCGCATTCGCTGCGGCCGCCGCGCACTTCGGCATGGAGATGCAGTTCAACCGCGCGTTGCTCTTCGAGCTGGGCCGTCGTCCGGCGCTGAACGTGGCGGGGCTCGCATGACGCGCGTCGCGATCTTCACCGACAACGACTTCGAGAAGGTCAATGGCGTGACGACCACGCTCAAAGCCGTGCTCAGGTGCGCGCCGCCGGATGTGGTCGCGCGGTTGTACACCATGTCGGACCGCGAAGTGACGACCCGCGAGTATCGCGCACACCGCTCAGTCGGCGTCGGCCTCCCGCGCTATCCAGAGATGCGGATCCATTGGCCGCGGCTCGGCGCCCTCAGCCGCGCCTTCTGGCGCGATGGTGCCGATGTCGCGCACATCACGACGCCGGGCCCCGTCGGCCTCGCGGCTCGATATCTCGCGCGTCGGCACCGCCGACCGATGATCGGCAGCTTCCACACCAACCTCGGCGACTACGCGCGCGCGCTCGGCCGCGGCGGCGCGCTCGGGCGTGTCGTGGGCCGAGGACTCGACGACTACATGCGCTGGCTCTATCGGGCGTGCGATCGCGTGCTCGTCCCATCGCACGAGACGCGCATGGACCTGATCGATCAGGGCTACGCGCCACAACAACTGGCCGTCTGGACCCGTGGTGTCGACGCCGAACAGTTCTCGCCCGCACGACGATCCCGCTCGCGCCGTGCCTCCTGGGGCGTGAGTGACGACGTGCCGGTGCTGCTCTACGCGGGTCGGCTGTCGCGCGAGAAGCGACTCGATCGTCTCGTCGAGCTGGTCGCCGCGCTCGGTGTGCGCGACGTGCGCTACCGACTCGTGATCGCGGGCGATGGGCCAATGCGCAGCGAGCTGCGGTTGCGCCTGCCGCACGCGCATTTCTGCGGCGCGGTGGCTCATGACGAGATGGGCAGCCTGATGGCGTCTGCCGATGTGTTCGTCTTTCCGAGCGACACGGATACGTTTGGCAATGTGGTCCTCGAAGCGCAGGCGAGCGGTCTTCCGGCCGTCGTCAGTTCAGAGGGTGGGCCGCGTGGCGCCATTGTGGACGGCGTCAGCGGTTTTGTGTGCATCGATGGCCAGGTCCGCCAGTTCGCACATCACGTCTCGCGTCTGCTGGAGGATGCCTCTCTGCGTCGACAGTGCGCCATCGAAGCGCGGCGGCAAGCGCAGCAGCGCGATTGGTCCGAGGCGCTGGCACCCCTCTATCAGCATTGGCGCGAATCGGCCGCGCGCGTGACTCGCGCCGATCGGGTGCGCTCGCTCCCGTGGCCGGCTTCCGAACTCTTATGACGCGGTACTGGAACTGGAAATCGGCCGCGCTTAGCGCCGCCACCCGATCCGTCATCTTCCTCGCGGCCAATCTGTCGGGAGGCTGGGCCGTCGCACTGGCGGCGATGCAGCTGGAGTTCATCTATCGCGCGCTCATTTCCGGTTGGTTCGGCGCTCTGGCCGAGCGGTGGGGGCAGCGGCAACCGGGAGGGCGTGCCGCCATCGCGGTACTCATCGGTGCCACCCTCGCGGCCCACGCGGTTGAGGCGATGTTGCACATCCGGGCCGGCACTCCGAATCTCGTGCCCAGTCTGTTGGCGTCGATGGGCTTCAGCGTCGTGACGACCGCATTCAATCTCTTCGCCATGCGTCGCGGCTGGCTGATTGCCGGACGCGGAGGTCACTCGCTCGGTGATGACGTGCGCGCACTGCCACAGGTCGTGGGGGCGTTTGTGAGCGCGGTGTTGACCCTGCCTGGCCGATCGCTGTGACGCGCACACCCACGCTGGCCGACCGCATTGACCAGCGCGTGTTCGACGCGGTCTACAGCCGTTCGCTGGTCTACAACACCTGCTGGGAGGATCCGGCGGTCGATCGTCGTGCACTCGACATCCAGGCCCACGACACACTGCTCGTCATCACGAGTGCCGGTTGCAACATCCTCGACTACGCGTTGTGTGCGCCGGCCCGAATCATCGCCGTGGATGCGAATCCACGCCAGACCGCGCTGCTGGAACTGAAGATCGCGGGCATCGTGGCGCTTGAGTTTGGCGACTTCTTCGCGCTCTTCGGCAGAGGACAGCACGATCGCATCGAGGAGGTGTATCACGGTGCGCTCCGGCCGAGGTTGTCGCGGTTTGCGCAGCAGTTCTGGGATCATCGGCTCCACTGGTTTGGGCAGCGTTCGCACGAAGACTCGCTGTACTTCTACGGATTGTCGGGGATCGTGGCCCGCGGGTTTCGGACGTACTTGCGCTGTCGGCCTCAACTGCGAGGCGCGGTGGAGCGGATACTGGACGCCACATCCGTTCCGGACCAGCGCGAGATCTACGATCGCGACATTGCCCCCACGCTCTGGGGACCGGGAATGCGCTGGTTGCTGGGGCGCCAGATCACGATGAGTCTGCTCGGCGTTCCGCACCCGCAACGCCGGGAGGTGCAGCGCCAGCATCCCTACGGCGTGCCCGGCTTCATCCGCGAGTCGATTGAGTACGTCTTCCGTGAACTCCCGATCGCGTCCAACTATTTCTGGTCCCTGTATCTGCGGGGGTCGTATACCGCCGCGTGCTGCCCGGAGTACCTCAGACGCGCCAACTTCGCGGCGCTCAAGGCCGGACTCGTGCACCGTATCGAACCCGTGACCGCGACCGTCACCGACGTCTTGCAGCGAACGGAGCACCGGTTTTCAAAGTACGTGCTCCTCGACCACATGGACTGGATGGCCAGCTACCGTCCCGATGCACTCGCGGAAGAGTGGCAGGCCATCATCGACCGGTCATCGGCGCGCGCGCGTGTGATCTTTCGCAGTGCCAACGCGCATCCTGCCTATCTCGACGCGCTGCAGATCCGGCGCCGTGGTGTCACGGAGCGTCTGCGCCACGCGGTGCGTTTTCATCCGTCGCTCGGTCGCGAGCTGACGCGAGACGACCGCGTGCATACCTACGCCGGCTTTCACATCGGCGATCTGGAGACGGCTTGACCATGTCGCTTCTTGCTGACGCGCGCGTATTGATGGCGCTGGCTCGCGGCACGGGCCGTACGGGGTCGCACGCCGATCGTCTGGAGCGGTTCTACGGTCCTCAGGCCGCAGACTACGATCGATTTCGTGAACGCCTGCTCCAGGGTCGGCACGAACTGATCGATCGGTTGCCCGTCGCTGAGGGCGCACGCGTGGTCGAATTGGGCGCCGGCACTGGCCGCAATCTCGAGTTCTTCGGTGAACGGCTTGCGCGCTTCGGTCATGTCTATGCGATCGATCTCTGTGGGCCGCTGATCCGCCTGGCCAGTGATCGTATGGGCGGCCGGGCCAATGTGACGTGCGTGTTGGCGGATGCGACCCGATGGCAACCCGCCGCGCCGGTCGACGCCGTGTACTTTGCGTATGCGCTGACGATGATTCCGAACTGGCGGGTCGCGGTCGACAACGCCCTTCGCATGCTTCGGCCTGGCGGTGTACTCGGCGTCGTAGATTTTTTCGTCGCGCGACACCATTCCTTGCTGACACGCGTCGTGTGGCCCCGCTGGTTTGCGCACGACGGTGTCCATTTGTCTGCCGAGCAGGTGCCGTACCTGCGCGCCCGCCTCGACGTGATCTCCCAGTTGGAAGGACGCGCCGTGATGCCGTATCTGGCCGGGGCCTCAGTGCCGTACTACACCGTGATCGGAAGGAAACGTCCGTGACGCGCCGAGCCTCCACCACGCTCGTGCCTGCATGACACGCGGCTTGACCTTCTGTGATCTGTCGCCGTTCTACGCCCCGACGGGCGGCGGCATTCGCACGTATCACGAGGCCAAACTCAACTGGTTTGCCGCGCAGCACACGCATCGCTACGTGCTGATTGTGCCCGGGCCGCACTTCGCCATCGATCAGCGTGCGCCCATGGCGACGGTCGTCTCGTTTTACGGCGCGCCCGTCGGCGCCGGCTACCGACTGCCGCTCGACTTTGCGGGCATCCGTGCGTTTGTCGAAGAGTTGCGCCCCGATGTGATTGAGGCCGGCGATCCCTGGATCAGCGGTCCTCTCGGGCTCTGGTTCCGCCGACGCGGCTACACCTCGTTCACATCGTCCTTTTACCACAGCGATCCGATTTCGACGTACCTCGCGCCGGATGAGCGACGGCACGGCGTATTCGGCCGACTGCGACAGCAGGTCGGTGGCTGGGTGGAACGGCCACTGACGAAACTGCAGCAGTGCTACGACCTGACATTGGCGAGCTCGGCGTGGGTGGAGCAGTCGCTGCAGTCGCGCGGCGTCGCGCGGATGCTGCGGGTGCCGTTCGGCGTCGATCCGATCTTCTTTGATGTGGGTCGAGCCCGCGTGCGTCGGCAGCCGAGAACGCGGTTTCTCTACGTGGGCCGACTGCAGGGTGACAAGGCCATCGATCTGCTGATCGACGCCATCCCGGCACTGCTGCAACTGCCGCAGGCGACGTTGACGATTGTGGGCAGCGGGCCCGCCGAGGGACGGGTGCGCGCCCTCGCGTCATCGTCGATACGCCTGGCCGGCTACGTGTCGTCGCGTCACGAACTGGCCCGGATCTTCGCCGACCACGACGTGCTATTGGCCCCGGGGCCGCACGAGACGTTTGGGCTGGCCGCACTCGAAGGGTTGGCGTCGGGGCTGTCTCTCGTGGCACCGGATGCGGGTGGTGCGGCCGAGATGCTGAACACGCACACCGCGCCTCACCTGTTTCATCGCAACGACGTCTCCGCCTTTGTCGACGCCGCGCGGCGCGCGAGCGAAGCGGATGCGCTTGAGGAGTCGCGCGCGTCGCTCGCCGTGGCCGACCGCTACGGCACCTGGCCCGATGTCATCGCGCGCCAGATCGAGGTCTATTGCAGGTCCTTGTCTCCCTCCACGACGTAACGCCCGCGCACACCGAGCGCCTCGATCGGGCGGAAGCGGTGCTGGCTCGGGCCGGCGTCACGCGAGTCGCTTACCTCGTCGTGCCCGATTTTCATCGACGACGCCCGATTGGCGATGACACCGCGTTTCACGACTGGTGCCTGCGACCGCGACCGTTCGCAATAGATTGGGTACTGCACGGGCGCGATCACCTCGACGATCCCACGCAGCGCCAGACCGGTCGTGATCCCTTGAGCAGTTTCAAACGTGCCTGGCTGACCGCCGGAGAAGGCGAGTTCCTGTCGCTGTCGTCCGCCGAGCAACACAGGCGGCTGACCTGGGGGCTCGCCGAGATGGCCGCCGTGGGTCTGGAGACGTCTGCGTTTGTGGCGCCGGCCTGGCTGTTCAACGATGAGTTGCTCCCCGCGCTAGTCGATGCAGGACTCCGCTACACCGAAGATCATCTCAGCGTGTTCGACGCACGGAGTGGTCGCGCGCAGTGGTGCCCTGTGATTACCTGGGCCACGCGAACGACGTGGCGGCGTGTCGGGTCTCGCGCGGTCTGTCCCGCATTACTTCATTTGTGGCGCGGTGTACCGGCCATTCGGATCGCGCTGCATCCGCACGACATGGACCATCCCCAGACCGTGCGCTCGATCGAGCGCGTCCTCACGGCCGCGCTCTCGAAACGTGCGTGTGTCGGTCATGCCGACGTGTTCCGGTAGCGAACTCGGGCTACGGCCTGCGCTGGGCGAGACGTTTCGCGCGCGCGTTGGCCGCCACACACCTGACGGCGCGACGCATCTTGACGGCGAGGATCGCGAGGCGTCGGGAGGTCTGTTCGGGGACGACGGCAATCTTGGACATGGACCACGGATCTTACACGCGAGTCCTGCCGACTGCACCGTACGTTACATGGATGATACATATGCGCTCGTCGATATCCCGTCGCGCATCCTTTACGCGGCCAGTCTAGGATTCGCGTCAATGAAATCGATCCTCTCCGCTCGTCACGTTCGCGTCGTCGTCCTCGGCCTGGTGATCGCTACCGGTGCGCTCATGAGCCGTCAGCTCAGCGCACACGCCAATTTCACGCCGACGAAACCGCGAAGTCATGGCACCGCGACGTCAGGCGAGTACGGTCACGAAGTCGCTCGGTATTCGCTGGGCGCTGGAGTGAGCCATGAAGAGATTGGTTGGCGTGTGGGTATTGGTGTTCTTGAGCATGTGGCCCGCGCTGGTGATGGCGCAGGGTGTGACGACCGGCGCCCTGACCGGCGTTGTGAAGGATGCCTCGGGTTCGATGGTTCCGGGTGTGACGATTACCGCGATGCACGAGCCGTCGGGCTCGACCTACGAAGCCGTTAGCAATAGCGATGGCCGATTCTTCATTCCCGGCATGCGTATCGGCGGTCCCTACAAAGTGACCGCCGCGCTGTCAGGTTTCCGAAACGACGAACACACCAACATCATGCTCAGCCTTGGGGTGACGCAGTCCCTCGACCTGTCGCTGAAGTTGGCGAGTGTCTCTGAAACCGTGTCCGTCGTGGCCACGGTCGATCCGGTCTTCAGCTCCAGTCGTACTGGTGCGGCCACGGCCATCACGCGCGACATGCTGGCAGTGTTGCCGACTGTTTCCGGCCGCATGAACGACATCACGCGCACGACGCCGCAGTTTGGTGGCGGCGGATCGTTTGCCGGACAGGATAACCGCCTGAACAACATCACGGTGGATGGTTCCTACTTCAACAACTCGTTCGGCCTCGGTGGTCAGCCGGGCGACCGCACGGGCGTCGCACCGATCTCGCTCGAAGCCATCGAGCAGGTGCAGGTGAGTGTGGCTCCGTACGACGTGCGTCAGGGCAACTTCGTGGGCGCCGGGATCAATACGGTGACGCGCAGCGGCACCAACAACGTGACCGGCTCCGCCTATTCGCGCTACCGCAATCAGTCGTATGTCGGTAAAGAAGCCGCCGGCCTGCCGTTCAATCCGGGGACCTTCAAGACCAAGGACAACGGAGGGTGGCTCGGTGGTGCGCTGATCAAGAACCGCGCGTTTCTGTTTGCCAGCTTCGAGAAACAGGAGGACGTTCGACCGTTGACGACGTTCACGGCCAACACGGGTGGCCAGACGGTGGGCGGCAACACCACGCGCGTGCTCGCGTCGGACCTGACGGCGCTGAGCGCGTTTCTGCAGTCGAAGTTCTCGTATGCGACCGGTGGCTTCGAGGGCATCAACAAGAACACGCCGGCCAAGCCGTTTCTGATCAAGACGGATCTGAATCTGAGCCAGAACCACAAGTTCACCTTCCGGTTCAGCCGCCTCGATTCGAGCGCCGATCAGATTGTCAGCGGGTCGTCGTCGCTGGGTTTTGGCCGTGGGTCGAACAGCACGAACTTCCTCAGCTATCAAGCGTCGAACTACTCGATTCTGGAAAACTACCGATCCAGCATCGGGGAGCTGAACTCGACGTTTGGCAGCAGCATGTCGAACAGTCTGATCGTCGGCTACACGACCAACGATGAAAGCCGCGGTGACGTCGGCACGCTCTTCCCGTTTGTGGACATTCTTGATGGCTCCGGCGTGGGCTACACGGCGTTTGGCTCCGAGCCGTTTACGCCGAACAACGAGCTGCGCTACAAGACGTTTCAGGCGCAGAACAACTTCACGAAGTTCGGCGCCCAGCACACGTGGACATTCGGCGCCAGCCTCGAGAAGTACAACTCCGAGAACGTGTTCTTCCCCGGCAAGCAGAGTGCGTATGTCTACAACTCGCTGGCCGACTTCTACACGGACGCCAACGACTACCTGGCCAACCCCAAGCGCACGACGTCGCCGATCACGCTCCGGCGTTTCCAGGTGCGATACAGCAACATCCCTGGTCAGGAGAAGCCGGTCCAGCCCCTCGAGGTGTGGTACACGAGCGCCTACGCGCAGGACGAGTGGCATCCACGGTCGAATGTGACGATCACGGCCGGCATCCGCATGGACATCCCGAAGTTCACCAACACGGCCTATGCCAACGCGAATGTCGATGCATTGACATTCCGGGCGCAGGACGGCAGCGCGGTGAAATATGGCACCGGCAAACTGCCGGATGCGAAGCCGCTGTGGTCGCCGCGCGTCGGGTTCAACTGGGACGTCAACAATGATCGCGCGACGCAGGTGCGCGGTGGCACGGGCGTGTTTACGGGCAAGCCGGCGTACGTGTGGATCTCCAATCAGATTGGCAACACGGGCGTGCTCACGGGGTTTGTGCAGAACGACAACACCAAAGCCAACCCGTTCAATCCGAATCCTGACACGTACAAACCGTCAACCGTGACCGGCGCTCCGGCGACCAGCGTGGATCTGGCGGTCACCGACCCGAACTTCAGGTTTCCTCAGGTCTGGCGCACAAACGTGGCGATTGATCGGCGTCTGGGCTGGGGCCTCGTGGCGACGGCGGAGTTCATCTACAACAAGGACGTGAACGGCGTGGCGTACTTCAACGCCAACCTGCCTGCCGCACAGTCGAGCTTTGTCGGTGCTGACAACCGCCCGCGCTGGACCGGCACGTCATGCGCGACGGCGACAGCGACACCCTGCGTCACGCGCCTCAACAACGTGAGCGGCAACCAGATCACCAATGCCATCGTCCTGACCAATCAGGGCATCGGCAAGTCGTGGAACGCGGCGTTCACGCTGGCGAAGTCACTGCAGAACGGTTTCCAGTTCAAGACGGCGTACAGCTACGGCGAGGCGAGAAATACGGTGGACGCCGGATCGGTCGCGTCAGGGTCGTGGACGGGCAATCAGATCAGCAACGATCCCAACAACCCGGTGCTCGGCTACTCGGGTGCGTCACCCGGACATCGGGTCTTCATCTCGACGTCGTACAGCCACGAGTATTTCGGCTTCGGAGCGACGAGTCTCGGCGTTTATTGGGAAGCGCGGACGATCGGCAACACCAGCTACGTGTTCGCCGGCGACATGAACGGCGATTCGTCGACGACCAACGACCTGATTTATGTGCCGAAGGACACGACGGAAATGAACTTCGTCGCGTTCACGACCAACGGCCGCACCTACACGGTGGCGGATCAGACGGCAGCGTTTGAGACGTTCATTCAGCAGGACAGCTACCTGAGCACGCGCCGCGGCCAGTACGCGGAGCGCGGTGCCGTGTTCCTGCCGTTCGTGAAGCGGATGGACCTCAGCCTGACTCAGGACATCTTCGCAAAGGCGTTCGGCAAACGGCACTCGCTGCAGGCGCGCCTGGATGTGACCAACTTCGGCAATCTGCTGAATCACAACTGGGGTGTCAGCCAGCGTTTGATCCAGAACCAGATCTTGACCAACCCACTGGCGGACGCGAACGGCAAGGCGTCGTACCGGTTGGCGCTCGTCAACGGTGAATTGTTGACCAAGTCGCTACAGACGACGACCTCGTCGGCTGATGTCTACACGATGATGGTCAGCGTCCGTTACATGTTCCGATAGAAGACCAAGCGGGCCGGGGCAAATGACCGCCTCGGCCCGGTTTCGTTGAGCGCAGTCACTTCGCGACGAGTCCCACAACCGCACCAGCCGCGACCAGCCACATCGGATTCACACGCTTGGACAACAACGCCGCGAGACAGACAGCGGCGATCGTCGCCGTCGTCACATCAAAGACGGATGTTCGGCCGAGGCGCCAGAGGACGACGCTCATCAACGCGAGCGAGGCGATGTTCACGCCGTCAAGGACACCAGCCATCAGTGGCGATCGGCGGAGCCGCGGAATCAGCGGGCCACTGACCGCGACGTATACGAACGCCGGCAAGAAGATTCCGACGGTCGCGATCGCACTGCCGGTCGGGCCGCCGACCAGGTAGCCGATGAACGTGGCCGTCGCGAACACCGGACCCGGTGTGATCTGCCCGATAGCGATGGCGTCGAGGAGCTGATGCTCGGTGATCCAGCCCAGGCGATCGACCAGATCGGCTCGCAGGAACGCGAGCAGTACGTAGCCGCTGCCAAACAGCAAGCCGCCCGCCTTCAGAAATACGAGGAAGAGTTTGCCGAAGGTGACGGCCGCGACTGCAGGAACGCCGACAGCCGCGATCGACGTCGGCAGGTTCAGGGCAAACATGCCAGACAGTGTCTGCGCACCACGACGACTCGCGATGGCTGCGCCGACGAGCGCGCTAAGACCCAACACGAGCAGTTCATGCTGGCCGGTCGCCACGGCCACGACCGCCGCCACAGCGAGGCCGACGTGCCAGCGTTCGCGCACGGCGGTTCGCCCCAGTTGCCAGAGTGCGACCAGGACGATCGCCGTGACGACGGGATTCACGCCGTAGAACATGGCCTGCGTGGCCGGCAGCGATCCGGCACGCACGTAGAGGGCGGCGAGTGCTCCGACAATCGCGACGGCGGGGATGATGAAGCACGTGCCGGCGATCAGGAGGCCCGGCCAACCGGCCCGCATGTGGCCGATGTGAATCGCGAGCTCTGTGGAGTTCGGCCCAGGGATCAGATTGGTCGCGCCAACCAGATCCAGAAACTCCTGCGACGTCAGCCAGCGTCGGCGCTCCACGAATTCGTGACGCATCAACGCGATGTGCGCAGCCGGCCCACCGATCGAGATGGCCCCCAGTTTCAGGAAGACGCGCGCGAGTTCAAGCATGGCCGGATCGGGTGACCCGCCCTACTTGAGGAGGTCTGCCAGCTTCGCTGACGCGAGAAATGCATCCACCAGATCCCGCTGATACAGCGACACTTCGCCCACGCCGTGCTTCCACGGAATGTCGATGACCACGAACTGCGGAGCGGAACGATCGCGTCCGGCTTCGAAGTAGGCCGGGTTGAGCTGTGCGAGCCTTCGGCCGTCGGGACCTTCACGATCGATCGACAGGAACAGCGCCGGCCGATTGGCGCGCGTGACCAGAATCTTCGCGCCGTCGAGGAAGTGCGTGACCTGTGCGGAGGGCATGAAGCCCGGGTCGAGGAAGACCCCCTGCGCAGGCGCCGTCGTCGGATCGAGCGCACCGAGCGACTCGATGCGATTCACATCCATCGTGAACGCGGTCACGCTCTGCGTATCGGCTGTGACGGGACATGTTGCGCACGCTTGCGAGCGCTGCACTCCTGAGACACGCACTCGATACGGCAACGTCGTCGTCGTTGCGGCACTGCCATCGCGCAGTTCTTCGGCCGTCACTTGCCACGCCCAGCCCAGAAGGGGCTTGAACGTGGGGGCGACCAAGGCCGACAGCGCGTCTCGGACTCGGACCGCGCTCGCGCGATCGGCTGTCGCCATCTCAGTGAACGCTTCGGTTGTCGCCCACGATCCAGCAATGCGCGTGTCTTCGAGCGGCATCTCGCGTGTCGATGCGGCACTCTCTTCAAGCGCCGTAATGTCGAGTGCGCCGCCGTCGTCATTGATCTCGACGTGCAGCCACACGGGACGCGGTCCCGGGATGCGCCCATCGAGCCGGCCTGCCCGGTTGTTGATGCGGTCGTCGAAGAGAGAGCCGCCCTGCGCGTGCAGCAGGTCTGCGAAGTAGCGCGCGATGTCAGGCACACTCGTCGGCCCATCGTCACCCGCCTGCACGTAGCGGCGAATGATGTGTCCGCGCACATCGGTCGCCGTCGAAAAACTTCGCATGCTGTCGGATTCCACGTCTTGCTCGACGCCGTAGCCGGGCGGTGGTGGGAATCGCTCGGCCAACGTGGGAGGCTTCTGCGATGTGGCTCGCGCAGACTGTGGGGCGGCCGTCAGCAGAGTGGTGGAGCAGATCAAAGCAGTGACCAGTACAACGCGCATGTGCATGGGGAGCCCGCTACAGAGACAACAGCATCTTGAGATTCTTGTCGAACGCTCTTCGCTCAGGCGACGGCAATGTGCCGAGTTTTTTCACGATCATCTGTTGCTTGATCGTGCGCACAATGCCGGTCACGAGCGATGGAAGCGGCAGGCCGCTACCTTCCCAGTCCTTGATCCGGTAGTCGCCGATCAGCACACGACCGATGTTGCTGGTGATGGCCGCGACGATCATCTCTTGCCGGCCCGATTGATAGTCCTCATTACTGAGTACGAGCGCGGGGCGTTTCTTGACACCTTTCTCGTCAGCGAACACGAACGAGACGAGGACGATGTCGCCGCGGCTAGAGGTCGTCATAGGCGGCGTCTTTGGAATTCTTCCAGAGCTCGCCGAGTGCCGGATCGGCGGCCTCAGTCATCGCCGTGAGATTCGCTGATTCGAGATCCGCGGTGAGTTGCGCCTCGATGGCGCGAACGACGTAGTCGCGAATGGACTCGTCCCGCTGGGTCGCGGCGAGGCGGATTCGGCGTCGTTCCGACGCGGAGATGTCGATGCTGAGGCGAGCCCGGCGCTGAGCGAGGAGGAGGGGTGACGATGCCACGTATGCACATTGACACATTTAAGTAGGAATGGTCCAGCTGCGCCGCGAGGGCTGTTTCCGGCCCCTATATATAAGGATGTTGACCCTGGAGGGGGCGCAGTGTAGTCTTTAATCCGGATTTACGGATTGACTGTCGCCACCCTTCCCCTCCTCGATTCGCTCTCGGCCCTGGCCGATCCGACCCGGTGCCGGATGCTCCTGCTATTGGGCGGGCATGAATTGACGGTCTCCGAGCTCTGCAACGTCATTCAACTTCCGCAGTCGACGGTCAGCCGCCAGCTCAAGACGCTGGCCGACGCTGGCTGGGTCACGTCGCGCCGAGATGGCACGAGTCGCTACTACTCGCTGATGCTCGCGTCGGACGACATGCGCACGTTGTGGAAACTCACGAGCGCGCAGCTTGAAGGCAAGTCTGCGGCGGCTCAGGATCTGCGCCGGCTTGAGCGCGTGCTCACCGAGCGTCGCGCGGCGTCAGAACACTTCTTCGCCTCATCGTCAGGCCAGTGGGACAAGTTGCGCGAAGAATTGTTTGGCGCCGACTTCGCGTTTCGGTCACTCGCGGGTTTGCTTGATGACGAGTGGACCGTTGCGGATCTCGGTTGCGGCACGGGTGCCATGGCGGCGATTCTCGCACCCCACGTGAAGCAGGTCATCGGCGTCGACGCGTCTGAAGAGATGCTCGACGCCGCGCGTGAGCGCAACGAAGGCGTCACGAACATCGAGTGGCGCAAGGGCACACTCGAGACGTTGCCGGTGTTCCCCGATAGCGCCGATGCCGCGACGCTGATGCTCGTGCTGCATCACCTGCCGTCCCCCGCGCAGGCGCTCAGTGAAGCCGCGCGCATTCTGAAACCCGGCGGTCGCGTGTTGATCGTCGACATGGCGCCGCACGAAAAAGAAGAGTACCGCCAGCAGATGGGACACGTCTGGCTGGGTTTTTCCGAAGAACAGATCAAGAAACTACTGACCACCGCCGGCTTCACGCATGTGAAAGTGCACGCGCTGCCACCGGCCACCACCGCGAAGGGCCCCGCGCTCTTCGCAGCCACCGCACGTAGAGGAGAGAAGTAAATGGCGACAGCAACAATGACCCCGCACGCGTTTGAACTCGCGAAGAAGGCTGGCCGCGAGCCGTTCAAGGTGAAGGATTTGTCTCTGGCCGAATGGGGCCGCAAGGAGATCCGTCTCGCCGAATTCGAAATGCCCGGCCTGATGTCGATCCGCGCGGAATACAAGGGCCAGCTCCCGCTCAAGGGCGCGAAGATCATCGGCTCCCTGCACATGACGATTCAGACTGCGGTGCTCATGGAGACGCTCGCCGTCCTCGGCGCTGATGTGCGCTGGGTCTCGTGCAACATCTTCTCGACGCAGGATCACGCGGCGGCCGGTGTGGCCGTGGGCCCGACCGGCTCCGAGCAGAATCCGCAGGGCATTCCGGTGTTCGCCTGGAAGGGCGAGACGCTCGACGAATACTGGTGGTGCACGGAGCAGGCGCTGATGTGGCCGGACGGCTCGGGCCCGAACATGATTCTCGACGACGGCGGCGACGTCACGATGCTCGTGCACAAGGGCGTCGAGTTCGAAAAGGCAGGCAAGGTGCCGGCGTTCAATGAAGCGACGGACCCGGAAGAGTGGGGCGTCATTCTCGAATTGCTCCGCACGGAGCTCGTGAAGAACCCGGGCCGTTTCACGAAGGTGGCCGCCGACATCAAGGGCGTCACTGAAGAGACGACGACGGGCGTGCATCGCCTCTACGAGATGATGAACGCGGGCACGCTGCTGTTCCCGGCGATCAACGTCAACGACTCGGTCACCAAGTCGAAGTTCGACAACCTCTACGGTTGCCGCCACTCACTGACGGACGGCATCCTGCGCGCGAGCGACGTGATGCTCGCCGGCAAGGTCGCGGTCGTGCTCGGCTACGGCGACGTCGGCAAGGGCTGCGCACAGGCGTTCAAGGGCCAGGGCGCGCGCGTGATCATCACGGAAATCGATCCGATCTGCGCGCTGCAGGCGGCGATGGAAGGCTACCAGGTCACGACGCTCGACGAAGTCGTGAAGACGGCGGACATCTTCATTACGGCTACCGGCAACCACAACATCATCACGGTTGACCACATGGGCCAGATGAAAGACAAGGCCATCGTCGGCAACATCGGCCACTTCGACAATGAAATCGACATGGCCGGTCTGAAGAAGAAGGGCGTCGAGCGCATCAACATCAAGCCGCAGTTTGATGAGTTCGTGTTCCCGGACGGCCACAGCGTGCTCGTGCTCGCGGAAGGCCGCCTGCTGAACCTCGGCTGCGCGACCGGCCACCCGTCGTTCGTCATGTCGGCGAGCTTCAGCAACCAGGTGATCGCGCAGATCGAGATGTTCCACAACTCAGAGAAGTACGGGAAGACCGTCTCCGTGCTGCCGAAGCACCTCGACGAGAAGGTGGCGCGTCTGCACCTCGACAAGCTCGGCGTGAAGCTGACGAAGCTGAGCCCGGAGCAGGCGAAGTACATCGGCGTGCCGGTGGACGGGCCCTACAAGCCGGATCATTACCGGTACTAAGAGTCTGGGTACGCAGGCAACGGGCTTGAGCCCGTTGCGAACCCGGCGGGCTGAAGCCCGCCGGCTACGTCTGCAAAAAGATGCAGCGCCCGACTGCAGGTCCGGCGTTGGGGCGGCGCGGAATATTGCGCCGCCCTTCCTATTTGAAGGCACTCACTCCTCGCGTCGACGCGTCATAGCCACATGTCTCAGTTACGCACGCTGGTGCTGGTGCTTGGCGATCAGCTAGACATTGATGCCTCGGCGTTTGACGGGTTCGATCCGGCCGTCGATGCCGTGTGGATGGCAGAGGTCGCCGAAGAGTCTACGCGCGTGTGGTCGGCAAAGCCGCGCATCGCCATGTTTCTGACCGCCATGCGCCACTTCGCCGACACACTACGTGACGCCGGACGCACGGTGCACTATCGCCGACTCGACGATCCGCTCAATCACGACAGCCTCGCTGCGGAACTGCGTCACGCGTTGACCACGTTGGGTCCGGAACGTGTGGTGATGACGACGCCGGGCGACTGGCGCGTGTTGCAGGCCGTTCGGGCCGTGGCCGCCGAGCACGCACTCACGATTGATATTCGCGACGACCGACATTTCTTCACCACAGCGCGTGACTTCGCGGCGCATGCGAAGGGACGCCGTTCATTGCGGATGGAATACTTCTATCGGGAGCAGCGTCGGGCGCACGGCGTGCTGATGCGCGATGGCGAGCCGGAAGGCGGCGCGTGGAACTTCGACGCGGACAATCGCGAGTCGTTCGGACGCCATGGTCCTGGTGTCGTGCCACCGCGAACCGCGTTCGCGCCGGATGCGACTACGCGCGAAGTCATCGCGCTTGTCGACGCCCGTTTTGCCAAACACCCCGGCTCGCTCGCGTCGTTTGCGTGGCCGGTGACGCGTGAGCAGGCACTGACCGCACTCACACGCTTTGTGGACGAACGGCTGCCGCTGTTCGGCCGCTATCAGGATGCGATGTGGTCCGGCGAGGCGTGGCTGTATCACTCGCATCTCGCGGCCGCGATGAATCTCAAGCTGATCAACCCGCGCGAAGTCGTGGCCGCCACTGAAGCGGCGTATCGCACCGGTCGCGTGCCACTCGCGAGTGCGGAAGGGTTCATTCGTCAAATCCTCGGCTGGCGCGAGTACGTGCGCGGCATTTACTGGACGATGATGCCGGGCTACCTCGATCGCAATGCGCTCGGCGCCGAGGAGCCGCTGCCCGGTTGGTACTGGACCGGCCACACGCGCATGGCGTGTCTCAGCGACGCCATCACGCAAACGCTCGAGCACGGCTATGCCCACCACATTCAGCGGCTCATGGTCACAGGGCTCTACGCGTTGCTGCTCGGCGTGAAGCCACAGGCGGTGCACGAGTGGTATCTCGCGGTGTACGTAGACGCCGTCGAGTGGGTGGAACTGCCGAACACCCTCGGCATGAGCCAGTACGCAGACGACGGCGTGATGGCGAGCAAACCCTACGTCGCAACCGGGCAGTACATTCAGCGCATGGGCGGACCCTGCGCGCGCTGCCCGTTCGATCCGAAGCAACGTGCGGGCGAGGGCGCGTGCCCCTTCACGACGCTGTATTGGGACTTTCTGATGCGCCACGAAGCGCGGCTCGCGAAGAACCAGCGTATGGCGCTACAGGTGCGCAACCTCGCTCGGCTGTCTGTCGAGGAACGCGCGGCGATCGCGGAACGGGCGAGTGCCCTACGGGAGGAAAGTCGGAACATGCGGCCGGCAGCCACGTAAACTCACTGCAGAGGTGGTCGCCATGAATCAGCCTGAAGTTGCCATTGCACCCGACGAACGCGGCCTTGCGACGTTGACGCATTTGTCGGGTCTCGCCGGCTACGTCGTGCCGCTCGGCGGCATTCTCGTGCCAGTCATCATCTGGCTGGTGAAGAAAGACTCACCGGTCATCTCCAGCATCGCCAAGCAAGCCATCCTGCTCAACGTCATCGCATTCCTGCTCATCTGCGTCGGGATCGCGCTGATGTTCACGATCCTGCTCATTCCCGTCTCCATCATCGGCTTCATCGTTCTCGGCCTCGCGGCCGTAGGGCTGCCGATCATTGGCGCCATCAAGGCAGCGGATGGGCACTACTACCGCTACCCGGTAGTGGGGATCACCCCTGATGTGCCGGTGCAAGTCAGCGCCGTGTCGTAAATCGGTTTCGGGTTTAACATGCGCGGCATGCGCATCCTGTCGGCGTTGATCATTTCCGCGGTCGCGCTCCTCTCCACCGTTGGCACGACCGCGCCTCCGCTCTACTCGGTGCACGCGCTGCGATTCGCGAGCGCGCCCTATGACGTCAAGAACCTTGTCGCCGGGGCAACGGCGGGCCGCTCCATCGACATCGCGTTCACGATTTGGGTCGTGCGCGGTGGCGGGAAGACCATTCTGGTAGACGCGGGCTTCTATCGAGACAAGTTCATTCAACAGTGGAAGCCCGTCGGTTACTCGAAACCCTCCGATGCGCTCAGCACGCAACTCGGCATCAAGCCGGAAGACGTCACCGACATCATCGTCACGCACTCCCACTGGGATCACATGGACGGCGTGGATCTGTTTCCGCGCGCCAAGATCTGGATTCAGAAAGAGGAGTACTCGTACTACATCGGCGATGACGGCTCGCGCGCGCACACGGGCGGCGTCGACGCAATCGATGCGCCCATGCTATTCAAGCTGAACGGCGAGGCGCGTGTGAACCTCGTCGACGGTGACGCGAAGGAGATCCTGCCGGGCATCAGCGTCTACACCGGGGGCAAGCACACCTTCGCGTCGCAGTTCGTCGGGGTCACGACCTCGGCCGGCACAGTCGTGCTCGCATCAGACAATGCGTATCTCTACGAAAATCTTGAAGGCAAGCTGGCGATCGCGCAGACGCTCGACGCCGCGTCCAACGTTGCCGCACAAGCGCGCATGTTGACGCTGGCCGCGGCGCCGAAGTTCGTGATCCCCGGCCACGACCCTGCCGTGTTCACGCGATTTCCGGTCAGCACGACTGGCGTTGCGGAAATCGTGAAGTAGTTGCGCTACTTCTTGACGACGACCGCGCCGGCCCTCGACGGAAACCGCAGTTGACGGTTTCGAGGCGAAACGACTCCCGAGGTCGTTTGCCTCCGCTACTTGCCGAGACCGCGCTTTGTGACGAGATACGTCGCGAAGCTGCCGAGCCAGTGGCCGCCTTCGTAGTGTTCGCCGGTCACTGACGCGAGTCCGCTGTCGGCGTGGGTCTTTGCCGCCGCGAGAAGCGCCGCGCGTCGGGTGTCGGTCGGCGGCAAACCCGCGGCGATCCCCTCGAGCATCCACGCGCGGCTCAGGTTCAGGCCATCGAGATGGGCGAGCTTGCCGTCACTCTTGTCGGTGACGACGCCGATCGGGAGCCACGTGGCCGTCGCCGTTTTGGGAATCTGCGGCAGAAATCCTGAGAGCCACGCGGCGAACTCGGCGGGGCCGATCACGCGACGCATGACGTCGGCTTCTGCGAGACACGGCGACAGGAAGTCCTGCCCCGACGGCTCGTACGACAATGGGCAGGCGCGATCCTTCACATGAAACTCTTTGATCTTGCTCACGAGCACTTTCTCCATCGCGGTGTCGTGCGTGGCGCGTGCCCAATCCAGGATGAGCCCAAACGAGAACGCCGTCTGCGCATGCTCGCCTTCGCGAATGGAGTAGGCGAGCTTCGGGAGCCAGGCCGTGAGTCGCGCCGCCGCGGCCGCTTCCAAGGGCGCGAGTGTCTTCGCCAGCGCCGCGCCCTCCGGCGAATTCCACTCGCGCAGTTCCTGCGCCAGCTGCAGCAGCCAGGCCAGTCCGTAGGGACGCTCGAATGATTCGCGGCCGGCGCCGTTCAAATACGCCACCTCGCCGGCGATGTGGGCCGGCGTGATGTTCGCGTTGAGGGCGGCCAGCGCATCAGCCGCGAAGGGGGCATTCGGGAACGTTCGAACGAGCCGGGCGAGTAGCCAGTGACCATGAACGGCTGAATGCCAATCGAAACAACCGTAGAAGGCAGGCGTAAGTTCATGTGGCGCCTTGATGTCGGCCGGCGAGTTGAGGACGTGGGCAATCTTGTTGGGGTATTCCTGCTGCACGCAGGCCAACGCCAGTTTCGCAAACCGCCCAGCGGCCGATACATCCAGTGCGGCCGGTGCGGGTGATTGGGTAGGCTGGGGGAGTAGATGCACCAGGAGCAGGGCCACGGACAGGGTCGGCATGGGGGTCATTCTAGTCGCCCAAATGATTGGAATCCGACCCACCTAACGGGGTCGTCTCGGGTGTATATTTTGCGAACCAATAGAAATAGAAGGACAACGGTCGATTGTCAGCCGGGTCCGGGAGCAGGCGAAACACGATGAATGCACGATGGGCAGTGGTCGGCGCGGTGGTTCTCGGGACCGCAGTTGCCGCCAGTTCAAACAGCGATCGGTCTGACACGCCGCGGGTGCCTGTGTCTTCGTCGACGCCGGCGAAGGCGCCAGTCGCCATGGATCCTGACGACGTGATTCAGGGGTATTGCGTCGATTGTCATAACGATCAGGACAAGGCGACGACGGCGGGGTTGTCGTTGCAGAAGTTCACGGTGGCGACCGTCGCCGATCATCCGGAGGTCGGCGAGAAGATGGTTCGCAAGCTGCGCGCCGGCATGATGCCGCCGCCCGGCACGACGCCGCCCGATCCCGCGAGCTACAGCGCGTTGATCAATGCGCTGGAGACACGTCTTGACGCGGCGGGCGTTGCGAAGCCGAATCCGGGTGGCCGCACGTTCCAGCGACTGAACCGCGCCGAGTACGGTCGCGCGATCAAGGAACTGCTCGGCATCGAAGTGAGCGCGGGCAGTTGGCTGCCGCTCGATTCGATGAGCGCGAACTTCGACAACATTGCGGATGAGCAGATGCTCTCGGCGACGTTGCTCGAGGCGTATCTCAATGCGGCCGGCGACATCAGCCGCATGGCTGTGGGCGATCGTAAGGCGCCGGCCGTCGATCGCACGTATTCGAATTCCACCTACGCATCGCAGCACCCGTGGGATCACGTCGATGGCGCGCCGTACGGCACGCGCGGCGGCATGGTGGTGAAACACATTTTCCCGGCTGATGGCGAGTATGTGTTCGAGCCGGTGTTCATCTCGGGCAACAACTCGCGGTTCGAAGACCTCGACGTCTCAGTGGACGGCGTGCGCGTGGCGCTGGTGCGCTACGAGACGCAGCCCTCTGGCGGCGCCGATGGTCGCGGCGGCATCCCGATGCCGACCGAGCGCATCACCGTGCCGGCCGGGCAGCACACGATCGCTGCAGCATTCGTGCGCCGCACCGATGGCCCCTACGAAGACCTGATTCGTCCGCACGACTGGTCCTTTGCCGGCGGCGGTTCCGGCGGCACGTCGATCACGACGTTGCCGCATCTGCGCGATCTCACAATTCGCGGACCGTACAAGCCGACCGGTGTGTCTGACACGGTGAGCCGTTCCAAGATCTTCACCTGCCGACCGATGTCGGTGAGCGATGAACGTGAGTGCGCCTCGAAGATCATCATGAATCTGGGCTCCCAGGCCTACCGTCGTCCGCTGACGTCAGCCGAGACGACGGCGTTGATGAAGTTCTACGACGCGGATGCACCGACGCTGGGCTTTGAGGGCGGTGTGCGCACGTCGCTCGAAGCGTTGCTGGCGAGCCCGCACTTCATCTTCCGTCTGGAGCGTCAGCCGGAATCGGTGAAGCCGGGACAGATCTACCGGATCGCGGACGTGGATCTCGCGTCGCGGCTGTCGTTCTTCCTCTGGGGCACGCCACCCGATGCGGAGTTGATGGCGGCCGCGGCGAAGGGCGAGTTGCAGCAGTTGCCGGGGCTTGAGAAGCAAGCGAAGCGGTTGCTGGCGGATCGCCGGAGTGAGGCGCTGGGTGTGCGATTTGCCGGGCAGTGGCTGCGGTTGCAGGACATCGACAAGAACCACCCGGATCCGAACTTCTATCCAAACTTCGATGACCAGATCTCGTCAGCGATGCGGACCGAGACGATCACGTTCTTCAACGACCTTGTGCGCGGCGATCGCAGCGCGCTGGATTTGTATCGCGCCGATTACACGTTCGTGAACGAACGGCTCGCGCGGTTCTACGGATTCACCGGCGTGTCGGGCGATCAGTTCCGCCGCGTCTCGTATCCCGACAACACGCGTCGCGGCATCTTTGGCCAGGGCAGCATGCTGGTACAGACGTCGCTCGCGAATCGCACATCGCCGGTGTTGCGCGGCAAGTGGGTGATGGAAGTGCTGCTCGGCACGCCGCCCCCACCGCCACCGCCGAACGTGCCGCCGCTCGAGAACACGGCGGAAGGCGATGGCCACAAGACGCTGACCACGCGCCAGCGCATCGAGATGCATCGCAAGGATCCGGCCTGCTCGTCGTGCCATCGGTTCATGGATCCGATCGGTTTGTCGCTCGATCAGTTTGACGTGACCGGCAAGTGGCGTCTCAATGAGAACAGCACGCCGCTCGATACCGGCGGCACGTTCTATGACGGCACGTCGATCTCGTCGCCGGCGGAACTGTCGGCCGTGTTGCTCAAGCGGCCGGTGCCGCTCGTGCGCACGATGGCGGAGAACATGATGGCGTTCGCACTCGGCCGCCGCACGGAGGCGTTCGACCAGCCCACCATCCGCGCGATCACGCGCGCAGCCCAAGCCAATAATTACCGGATGTCGTCGTTTATTCTCGGCGTCATCAAGAGCGACGCGTTCCGGATGAAACGCGCCGACGCACTCGTCAACGCCAGCACGTCGAACAAATAGAGAGCAGGGAGCAGACTGATGTCATACCTCACCGGAAAACACCTCGATCGCCGCACGATGTTGCGCGGCATTGGCGCCACAGCGGCGTTGCCTCTTCTGGACGCGATGATCCCGGCGGGTCTCGGCGCGTCGGCCAGTGCGGCGGCCGCACCGTCGCACACGCGGCTGGTCTGCATTGAAGAAGTGCACGGGCTGGCTGGCTGTAATGCGGTCGGTGCCAACAAGTTCCTCTTTGCGCCAGAGACCACCGGCAAGGGCTACACACTGGTGCCCGACAATCCGTTCAGCACCGTGGAGAAGTACCGCGACTACATGACGATCGTCAGCAACACTGACGTGCGGAATGCCGAAGCGTTTCTTGCGCCGGAGATCGGCGGCGACCACTTCCGCTCGAGCGCGGTGTTCCTGACGCAGGCGCATCCGAAGCAGACGCAGGGCTCCGACATCTACGCCGGCACCTCGCTCGATCAGATGTATGCGAAGAAGTTCGGACAGTCGACGCCGCTGCCGTCCATGCAGTTCTGCATCGAGAACCTCGATCAGGCCGGCGGCTGCACCTACAACTACTCGTGCGCCTACACCGACTCGATCAGCTGGGCGTCACCGAACGAGCCGCTGCCGATGGTGCGCGATCCACGCGTGGCCTTCGACATGTTGTTTGGCGCCGGCGGCACGGCCGACGTGCGCGCGTCGCGCATGCGCACGCGCCGCAGCATCCTCGACTGGATCAATGGCGAAGTGAAGAGCATTCGCACACAGCTCGGGGCCTCCGACCGCGTGCGTCTTGATCGTTACCTCGACAACGTGGAAGAGATCGAACGCCGCATCAAAGCCGTTGAAGCGCGCAACACGAGCGGCGAGAATCGCGAACTACCCGACGCACCGGCCGGTGTGCCGGACTCCTTCTCCGAGCACATGAAGCTGATGTTCGATCTGCAGGTGCTCGCGTTGCAGACCGACATGACGCGCGTGATCTCGTTCAAGACCGGCCGCGACGCACAGAACCGCGTGTTCCCGGAGAGCGGCTCGAGCCAGCCGTTCCACCCGGCCTCGCATCACGGCGGCGGCGAGCCGCGCGTGCTCGAGTTCAACAAGATCAACAAGTACCGCGTCAGCCAGATGAACTACTTCCTCGAGAAGATGAAGACCACGATGGATGGCGATGCGAGCTTGCTCGACAAGACCATGATCATCTGGGGCTCGCCGATGTCGGATCCGAACGTGCACAACCACCGCCGCTGCCCGCTCGTGCTCTTCGGTCACGCGGACGGCAAGCTGAAGGGTGGCGAACATCTCAAGGCGGCCGACGACACGCCGATGGCGAATGTCATGCTGACGCTGATGCACAAGCTCGGCATGGACGACGTCAAGACGTTTGGCGACAGCACCGGCGAATTCTCGCTGACCTAGGACACGACGCATATGGGCATCACGCGACGTTTAGTTGGACCGTTCCTCTGCGCGCTCTCACTCAGTGTGGCCGTCATGGCTGCACAGGGACCGGCGGGGACGCCGATCGCCGACGCGGCCAGCCGCGGAGACATCGACACCGTACGCGCGCTGTTGAAGCAGGGCGTGGGCGTGAGCGCGGCACAGGGCGATGGCATGACCGCGCTGCACTGGGCCGCCGATCGTGGCGACACGGCGATGGCCGAGATGCTGCTCATCGCCGGCGCGAATGCGTCAGCCGGGACGCGCATCGGTCACTACCAGCCGCTGCATCTGGCGAGCCGCAGTGGCAGTGCCGGTGTGGTCAAGGCGTTGCTCAAGTCTGGCGCCGATCCGATGGCGCGGGCCGAAAACGGCGGCGTCACGCCGCTGCATCTGGCGGCTGAGTCGGGCAATGTGGATGCGGTGACGGCGCTGCTCGACAAGGGCGCCGACATCAACGTTAAGGAAACCGAGTGGGATCAGACGCCCCTCATCTTCGCCGCCGACGCGAATCGCACGGCGGTCGTGTCGCTGCTCGTGAAGCGCGGCGCGAAGCTCGATCTCAAGACCAAGACGATTGACGTGCAGAAGCAGTCGACCGTCGATCGACAGGCGCAGCAGTTGCAGAAGCGCATTCTCGACGCGTCGGTGCCGAAAGGCCAGGC
>CANIII010000029.1 GCA_947467605.1 Acidobacteriota bacterium | reverse complement strand
GGGCCGCTGGGAAACCAGCGGCCCTTTTATTTGCCGCCCGAGAGCAGCAGCGCGATCAGGCCGGCGATTTGGTCTGGGGTGTAGGCGTCGAGCAGGTTTTCGGGCATGGCTGAGACCGTCGACTTCTGGCGTTCCTGGATCTTGGATTTCAGAATTTCGACAGGCGTCTCGGGGTGCTCCGCTGTGACGAGCGTGACGGCGCGGGCGTTCTCTTTCATGACGAGCCCGCTGAAGATGTCGCCGTCTTTGGTCTGAATCAGCACGGGCTGGTACTGATCCGCAATCACCCGAGATGGCCAGAGCAACGACTCGATGATCTCGGGGCGCTTGCGCGTCGCGGCGATCGTCGTCAGATCCGGCCCGATCTCCTTCCCTGCATCGCCGAGCTTGTGGCAGCTGGCGCAGACCTTGTCGAAGATGGCGCGGCCCGCGGCTTTGTCGCCCGTCGTGGTGGCGAGCAGTGTCTTCTGCAGGGCGTCCCTGTCACGCGTCTGCGTGGCAGCAGTCGGGAGCGTGGCACTGATCGATAGCGCGCCTGCGAGGCTGAGAGTCGCGATAAAGTTCGGGTATATGCGCACGCTCAGATTGTATCGTGCCCTCCTACTGGCCCTCACGTTGCCCGTCACGACCCTCTCGGCGCAAGCGCCGGCCCCGGTCCGCACCGTGACCATCACGGCCGACGACGCGATGAAGTTCAACCTGACGGAGATCAGCGCGAAGGCCGGTGAACGGCTGCGCGTGCGCCTGCTGGCGGTGGGCACGGCGCCGAAGTCGGCGATGGCGCACAACTTCGTGCTGCTCCAGACCGGCAGCAACCAGATTGTGTTTGCTGAGGCCGCCGCCAAAGCCGTGGCTACGGACTACATCCCGAGTGCGCTGAAGAGCTCGATCGTGGCATCAACGATTCTCATCGCCAACGGCGAGAGCGCGGAGATCGTGTTCACTGTGCCGGCCACGGCCGGGAACTACCCGTTCCTGTGCTCGTTTCCCGGGCACTTTGCCGCGGGCGCGCGCGGCAAGCTGATTGTTAAGTAGACGCCGCATCGCGTGGGTGGTCTGGGCGCTGCTCCTCTCCGCGCACCACCCAGCCACGGCTCAAACACTAACCGCCTCGCTGCGGGTCGAGGTGCGCGACCCGGGCGCGAGCTCTGTTGCCGCGGCGATGGTGATCGCGACCGATGCGTCTGGGCGCACCGAGACACAACTCACCGCCGTGGATGGCTCAACGGTGTTCGCGGCGTTGCCGCCAGGCCGCTACGACGTGGCCATTGCTGCCGCCGGCTTCCGCACGCTGACCACACGAGGGATCACGCTCACGGCAGGCCAGCGCGCCTCACTGCCGGTGCGCCTCACGTTGGGTGGCCCGAATGAGCAGGTCGTGGTCACGGGAGCGGTCAGCGCATCACTCGACGGCGACCGACTGCGCGCACAGCCATCGGCCGAGCGCGACGTGCTTGGCTTCGTGCAACAGTCGGCGGGCGTGTCACCACCGGCGCCGGGCTCTCGGCTCTCCACTCAGGGCAACAGCGCCATCAGTAGCACCGGCGGCCGCGAGGCGGCTAACAACTTCCTGATCGATGGCCTCGACAACAACGACCTGTTTCTCAACCGCCTGATCGTCAATCCCAGCCTCGATGCCGTCGCGTCGGTCACAGTGCGCCAGAACACCTACGACGCTGAGTTCGGCCGTAGTGCGGGTGCCCAAGTCGACATGGTGATGAAGTCTGGCACGAGCCGCTTCGCCGGATCGGGTTACGAGTTCTTTCGCGCCGCACCGCGGCACCTGTTCGGGGCTACGCTCGGCGGCCCCATTGCGGGCGCTGCGCGTTCGTTCTTCTTCGTCAGTGGCGAAGGGATCACGGCGCATGAAGAGGACCCGAGACGTGCGAACGTGCCCACGTTGGCTGAGCGCGGCGGAGACTTCAGCGCGAGCGGTGTGACCATCGTGGATCCGTTCACCAGCGCGCCCTTTCCTGGCAACCTGATTCCCGCCGGCCGCATCAATACGACGAGCCGCGCGGTGGCGGCGCTGTACCCGCTGCCGAATCAGTCAGACACGGCGATTAATTTCTTTGCAGCGCCCGACGCCACACGCACGGCTGGCAGTGTCGCCGCCAAGACCGATCACCGCCTGCGCGGCGACGCGATGCTGTCGCTGCGCTACAGTTTCTCGCGTGACGACCGCGACTATCCCTTCGTCGCGCGCAATCGCAATCTGCCAGGCTTCGGCGTGTCGGACCTCGACCGTGGCCACAGCGTCGGCGTCACGCTCACTCAGGCGCTCTCGCCTCGATGGCTGCAGGCGCTGCGTGTTGGTTTCACCGCTTCGCGCCGCGACAATCTGCAGGGCCAGCGAGGCACCGACGGCTTCGCATCGCTCGGCATCACCGGGCCATCGCTGGGCGCACTCGACCTCGGCCTGCCGACCATTCTCGTCTCTGGTCTCGAAACCCTCGGTGATGACGCGAACCTGCCGGTCGTGCGACGCACAAGGACCTGGCATCTCATCGATACGCTGACGTTCGAGCGCGGCCGGCACCACTTCAAGGCCGGCGCCGAGCTACGGACCTTCGCGTCCGACGGTGATAACCACCTGTTTGCGCGCGGACGCATGTCCTTCAGCGGCGCGTTCACGGGTCACGGTTTGGCGGACCTGCTGCTCGGCTACCCCTCGTTCAGCCTGCTCGGCATCAACAACAACCGACAGGCCCTCCGCACATGGGCCGCCGATGGTTTCGTGCAGGACGAATGGCGCGTGAGCGCACGGCTCACGGCGACGGCCGGCCTCCGCTATGAATTCCACGCGCCGCCGACCGATGCCGACAACCGGATGCGCATCTTCGACCGCACAACGTCGACGCTGGTCGATGTCGGCACCCACAACGTCCCCTCGTCCGGCCTGGAGCGCGACACGAACAACCTCGCGCCTCGCGTTGGCCTAAGTTGGGATGTGACGGGGCGCGGCACGTCGATTGTGCGCGGAGGGTACGGCATCTTCTACGATTCCGGCACGCTGATCGAGAACTCCGCGCTGTATTTCAATCCGCCGTTCTACACACTCCAACTCTTCTTCCCCACCTCGTCGTCTCTGCTGCGCATCGAGAATCCGTTTCCGTCGGGTCGCGGCGTGACGCCGCTGACGTCAGTCAATACGGTCGACCAGCGTTTCCGCACGGCCTATACGCATCAGCTCAGTGCCTCCATCGAGCAGGCGTTTGCCGGCGTCATCGGCACGGTTCGCTATGTGGGCACCATCGGCCGCAATCTCGTCCGCAAGCGCAACCTGAATCAACCTGTGCCCGGTCCGGGCGCGCTCGATGCGCGTCGTCCACTGCAAGGCTATGGCGACATCCTGCTCGTGGAATCCGCGGCGCGGTCGTCGTACCACGGTCTCCAGTTGAGCCTGGATCGTCGGCTGCAGAACGGCCTGGAGGCACATGTGGCCTACACGCTCAGCCGATCGATGGACGATGCCTCGGCGTTCCTTGGGAGTGACGGCAATGACAACACGCCGCAAGACAGTCGCAATCTCACGGCCGAATGGGGACCGTCCGACTTCGACGTGCGGCATCGATTCGTCGCGTCGATGACGTGGACCTCCTCCGGTGAGGCGCTGCCGCGGTGGCTGCAGCATTGGCAATTGTCTGCGCTGATCTCCGCGCAGTCGGGTCGACCGTTCACGCCTCGTCTGAGCACTGACAACAGCAACACGGGCAACACCGGCGGCGCGACGTTTGCCTCTGATCGGCCAGACATTCTCGTCGGCACGGCATCAGTCGGCCAGGTAACGTCGACGTATGACGGCGTAACATTCGTCACGCCGCCCCGCTTCACGTTCGGCAACGCGGCACGCAACATGCTCACGGGGCCGCGCTACGCATCGATCGACGCGCTCCTCGCGCGCCGCATCGGCGTCGGCGGACGGCGGTGGATTGAGCTGCGCGGCGAAGTGTTCAACCTGCTGAATCGCGCCAATGCCCAACTCCCCGACAGTTTCGTCGATCACGTGACGTTCGGTCAGAGTCTCGCGACGTTTCCGCCAAGACAGTTTCAGATCGCCGCACGATTCGTGTTCTAGCCCACCCGGCAATTCCTACTCGACAGACCGTAGAAACCACCCAGAGGTTCGGGTCATTTCACCTGCCCTCCCAGCACTGCGGCTGGCATGGGAGTTGCCTTTAGACACGGTGCAAGGCCAACGCAGCAGATTGCATTCCGGAGGTACCGCCATGCGCCCGATCGAACATCGCAATGGATTCGACCTACGTGCACTGCTCACCTCGACCAGCACGCCGTTCACCGACGCGCAGCTCGCGCCGCAGACGACGATCTTCATGCAGGGAGAATCGGCCGAGAGCGTGCGGTACATCGAAGCCGGCGCCGTGCGTCTCGCCGTCTCGTCAGACTCGGGCAAGGAGGCGATCTGCGGCGTGTTGACCGCGGGCGCATTTCTTGGCGAGGGCGCGTTGCGCAGTGACGCCACGCATCGGCACACCGCCGCGACGCTCACGGCGGCGACCATCATCGAAGTGGCCGTGGCGCATATGCACCGGTTGCTGCAAACGGAGATTCGCATGTTCGAGCGCTTCATCGATCACGTCTTGATCCGCCACTCGCACCTCGAGGCCGATCTCACCGATCAGATCATTCACGCCAGCGAACAGCGGCTCGCGCGCGCGCTCCTGCGGCTCGCGGGTTGTCATGGCACTGGTGCGGATCGTCGCGCGCTACCGCGTATTTCGCAGGAGCACCTCGCCGAGATGGTCGGCACGACGCGCTCGCGCGTGAACGCATTCATGGGCAAGTTCAAGCGACTCGGTCTGCTCGAGAGCCACGGCGACGTCCTGCTCGTGCATCCGTCGCTACGTGCGGTGGCGCGCGGTGAGGCCGCACATCCCCACCACGCCACGTAAGGCCCTGTGCTGTTGGATACAGCTGTCATGACAAACGGCCCACTACTGTGATCGGGAGGCCAACACATGAAGAGGCACATGCTCACGCGATTCGCGCACGTGACGGCTCTTGTCGCAACGGCGGGCGCCGTCGCCTGCGGATCCGCACCCACGGCGCCAGAGGCCGCGGTCGCATTGTCATCGCCATCAGCGCACACGCAGTACACGACGCAGTCGTTCACGCTGGACGGTCGGGCCGCCTACATCATGGAACCCGCGTCGCCGCGCGCAGACCGCGCATGGATCTGGCTGGCGCCGTCCGGGATGGTCGCCAACGACACCAACATGCAATACGTCACACACTTTCTCGATCAGGGCTTCGCCGTCGCCGGGATCGAGATCGGCACGTCGTGCGGCAGTCTGCCGGGTGTGGCCATGTTCGATGACTTCTATCTGCGCCTGGTCGCCACTGGTCATAGCAGCCGCGTGCGGCTCCTGGCCCAGAGCAACGGCGGACTGATGGCGTACGCGTGGGCGTTTCGGCACCCCTCGGAAGTCGACCGGATCGGCGGTATTTACCCGGCGACGGATCTGCGCTCGTGGCCGGGCCTGCCAGCGGTCTTGACGTTACCGGCCACCGGCATCGGCTACGGTCTGACACTTGCTGAGCTCACCGCGCGGGTCGCGGAGTTCAACCCCGTCAGCAACTTGCGCCCGCTGGCGCAGGCGGGTGTGCGGATTTATCACTTTGCGGGCGACAGCGACGCGGTCGTCGACATCAATGCAAACTCCATCAATGTGGTTGACGAATATGCACGGATGGGCGGCAGTGCGATGCTCGAGATCCGGCCGGGGCTGGGCCACTACACATACGGTTTCTATTCGGATGGGCTCGTCGCCTTCATGGAAGGCGTCGGTCGCTAGGCGAGTTCGTCGATGCGTTTCCCGGTGACGGGGTCGATCAGATCCGGAGCGATCTCCCTCAGCGGATTGACGACGAACGGCCGCTGACGAAAGCGCGGATGCGGGACCTCGAGACCAGGCTCGTGCATCACCGCGTCGCCATAGAGGATCAAGTCGAGATCGAGTGTGCGAGGGGCGCGTCTGGTCACGCGGGTGCGGCCTTGTTCGCGCTCGATGGCCATGAGTGTGTCGAGAAGCTCGCGGGCGGTGAGGGTGGTCTCGCCGACGACGACGCCGTTGAGGTATGTCGGCTGAGGCTCGGTCACATCGACGGGCGCTGAGTCTATGAACGTCGACACGCGAATGCCGCTCAGCAACAGGCGGAGTCGCTCGACCGCAAATTGCAGGTGCGCGCGACGGTCGCCCAGATTGGCGCCGAGCGCGATGGCGACGGTCGTGGCTACTCGACCCACCGGACCGGCATAACGCCGTCGCCGGTGATCGCGCCGTTCGTACGCCGACCGAGCAAATCGTCGTTGCCCTGACCGACCTGATCGAAGAAGCGCTTGCCCTCAGACGTCTCGCCGATGATCACGCCCACGAGCTTGCGGTGGCGATCGCTGCGGATCTCGGCCGCGCGCGGCTTCCACTTCGCCACGAGCACGCCCGCCTGCTCGGCATCGACGGCCACGAGCGGCAGGAACATGTCGTTCTTCTTGCCAGCGGACGCTGTCACCGTCGGCGTCGCCACCGTCTCGGGCGTGCCGCCGAACTCTGTGATGGCCGACTCAAGCCACCGGAGATGCGTGTCTTCGCGATTGATCACGTACTGGTAGGCGTTGTTGAACTCGTAATCGCTGATCAAGGCCGCCACGGCGATGTGGCGAAGGTACTGCGTCATCTTGTCGCGATGCAGTTCACGGAGCAGTGCGAGGTCGTCAGCTTTCACCGGAGGCTCCTGTTTACGCGTTCTGTTTCTGCTTGCAGGTGATGCAGACTCGCGTCCACGGAATCGCTTCAAGCCGGGCCGACGCGATCGGATCGCCGCAATCGCGGCACAGGCCGTAGACGCCTTTTTCCAGGCGGTACAGCGCCTCTTCAATGGCCTGCAGGATCTTGGCGTCGGTTTGCTTCAACTTGAGCTGGATCTCAACTTCGTTGGTGCCACTCGCCTGGTCCGCCATGTCGCCCTGTCGGCTATTGACGTCCGCTGAGGCCGGAATGGCCCGGGCGCCCGTCGACGTCGCCAGCAACTCGGTGCGCTTGCGGAGCAGGAGATCTTTCAGATGAGCGAGCGTTGCGTCGGAGAGGGGTGCGGCAGCCACGGTATCCCACGATTTTAGTCTCACCTGTCTCCAGGGATCAATAACCGCTACTCGGCCCGCAACGCGCCCAACGGCTTGCGCACGAGGACGTCGAGGCTCGCCACCAGCCCCACCACGGCCACAAGCAGCGTTGTGCCGACCACCCCCGACACCAGAATGCCCGGTGAGGGATGCCAGGCGATGTCGAGCAATTCCCGGCTGACGGCATACGACAGCGCCGCCGCGCCTGCGGCCCCCAACAGCCCCGCCAACGCGCCGAGGGCCCCGTATTCAATGGCCACCATCGACGCCAGACGCCACGTGCCCGCACCCAACGTGCGATAGATCGCGGCCTCGTACACGCGCTGAAACTTCGTCATCGCCACAGCGCCAATCAGGATGAGCACGCCGCTGAACAACATGACGCTGCCGACAATCGTCACACCCAGCGTGACGTTGCCCAGCACATCCTGAATCGACTTCAGCACATCGCGGACATCGATCGCCGACACATTCGGAAGAGTCATCGACAGCTCGCGCTGCAAACCGGCCCGGGCGTTCACATCGCTCACGCCCAAGACGAAGCCGAGGAACATGTGCGGCGCGCGTTCGATCGGCCCCGGCCGGAACACAAACATAAAGCCGCCGTTCTGCGTGTTGTCCCACGTCACTTTGCGAATGCTGGTCACCCGCGCGCGAATGACGCGCCCGGCCAGATCAAACCGGATCTCGTCACCCACGTCGAGGTCCTGCTGGTCGTGCAGGCTCTGCTCAATCGACACCTCGGCATCGAGGCCATCGGCCGTTCCAGTCTCGGGCAGTGAGTCCTTCCAAAACGTACCAGCCGTAATCTTCTCGTTGTCTTCCAGAGTGTTGCGATACGTCAGGCCGTACTCGCGACCGAGATTACCTTTCTCGCGCACATCAATCGTCGTATTCAACTGCACACGCCGACCCGAGACACCGACGATGCGCCCGCGCATCATGGGAATGATCCGCGGCGCCGCCGTGGCGTACTTGCGCACGAGCGCCGTCACTGCACTGATCTGATCCTGCTGGACGTCGATGAGCACGACATCGGGCGAATTCTTGCCCGACTCCACCGAGAAGTCGGCGAGCAGATTCGACTGCACCACACGAATCGCCAGAATGAAGAACGCGCCGAGGCCCACCGCCATCAGAATGACGCGCGTCTGATTACCTGGCCGACCCAGACTGATCATCGCGTGACGCAGCGAGAATCGGGTCGATCGCGTGAGCGGCATGACGCCCCGCACGAGACCAATGCTTGCCAGGTGCAGGACGAGCGCCACACCGCCCAGACCCGCCGATACATAGGCACCGGCCTTCAACGAACCGGCCTGCCACACCGCCACTGCCGCCAACGCCGCCGCGATCAGCACCGCCATCCCGATCGAGCGCCAGTCGCGCGCCCGCGCTGTCGTCGCCGTATCCGCCCGCAGCAACAGCAGCGGCTTCACACGCCGAATCTCCATCAGCGGCACGAGCGCAAACAGTAAGGCCACGAGCAGCCCCACGGCGCTTCCCTGCAACACGGCCGACCACGTCAGGTGCACTGACTCCACACTGAGCGCCGTCAACACAGACGAGGGCACGGCGGCGAGCGCGGCCGCACTGATCGCAGCCCCTATGGCGCAGCCCGTCGCTCCGAGCACGAGAATCTGCAGCACATACGTGCCCAGCACCTGTCGCGACGACGCGCCGACGCACTTGAGGACGGCGATGGACTTCATCTTCTGTTGTACAAACACACGCGTGACACTCCACACGCCGATGCCGCCGAGCACGACGATGGCAAAGCCCACCAGACTTAGATAGTTCTCCCCAACCGACAGCGCTTTCCCGAGGCGATCCTGCAGCGTTCGCCAGGACTGCACATTCGTCGTCGATCGCTGAAACTGCCGGCGCAACTCCGTCGTCGTCGCATCAATTCCGGCGTCGTCCATCTTGAGCAACAGCTGATAGGTCGCGCGACTGCCAAAGCCGAGCACCGGCAATGCGCGGAGCGCCGCCAGATCCACATAGACCCGCGGGCCGAACGCCACGCCGCCACTGCGTTGCACCTTCTCGCTCATCAGCACGTCGCGGATCACGAACGGCGTGCCCGCCAGGATCAACGTGTCGCCAACCTTGACGCCAAGCTGCGCGAGCACATCCGGCTGCACGATGGCGCCACGGTTTTCGAGCAACGCGTGGGTATAGGCCTGGCCACTGGCGAGCGTCAGCGTGCCGTAGAACGGGTAGCGCTCATCGACACCGCGCAACTCCGCCATCCGCGCGGTCTGCAAACCCACGCCCTCGGCCGGCCGCATCATCGTCATGGTCTGAATCACGTTGGCCCGCGCCTGCACGGGTGCCGACTTCAACGTGAGATCGATTGCCGACAGCGACGCCTCATCCAGCGCGCGGGGCGACTGCACGACCAGATCGGCACCGATCAGGCTGCGCGCTTCACGCGTCATCGTGTCGCGGACGTTCTGAATTACGCTGCGCAACGCGATGATCGCGGCCACACCGATCGCCACGCACAGGAAGAAGAACACGAGCCGCAGCCAGGACGAGCGCATCTCGCGCCACGCCATGCGGAGGACGAAGGCCATCGCTAACCCGCCTCGGCCCGCACCACGTCGTTGACGACGTGACCGTCTTTGAGGCGAATGATGCGATCGGCACGCGCGGCCAGTTCGAGGTCGTGCGTGACGAGCACGAGGGTTCGGCCGTGGCGCTGATTCACATCGAGGAGCAGATCGATCACCTGCTGCCCCGTGGCGCTGTCGAGATTGCCGGTCGGTTCATCGGCCAGCAGGATCGGCGGATCATTGGCCAACGCGCGCGCCAATGCGACGCGCTGCTGCTCGCCGCCCGAGAGCTGCGAGGGGTAGTGGTGGCCTCGACCGTTGAGGCCGACCTCATCGATGAGCGCCTGTCCTCGGGCGCGCGCATCGGTGCGGCCGGCGATCTCCATCGGCACCATCACGTTCTCGAGTGCGGTCAGCGACGGAATCAGATGGAAGAACTGAAAGACGATGCCGACCTTGGCGCCGCGGAGGCGCGCGAGACGGTCTTCGTCGAGGGCGGTGATGTCGTCACCGTCGAGGAGAATGCGCCCTGCCGACGGCGAGTCGAGGCCGGCCACTAGGCCGAGCAACGTCGATTTCCCACTGCCCGACGCGCCGGTAATCGCGACCGACTGGCCGCGCGCGATCGTTAAGGTGGTGGGTTTCAGAATGGTCAGCTGGCCCACACCGCTGGTCACGGTGCGGGATACGTCAACGAGTTGAATCATCTGTTGGGGTGTCTACTGCCCGATCGACGCGCGGTTCACCACGTCGTCCACCATCGGCTTGAGGAATTCGTAGAGATGCGTGGCGATGATCTGGTGACCGGCGGCGGTCGGATGAATGCCGTCCGCCTGATTCAGATTCGCTTCTCCGGCCACACCTTCGAGGAGAAACGGCATGACCTTGATGCCGGGATAGTCGCGTTGCAGCGACGTGAACGCGCCGCGGAATGCGGTCGCGTAGTCCTGACCGAGATTCGGCGGCGCCTGCATGCCCGCCAACAACACGTCGACGCCCTTGGCCGAGGCCTTGTCGATGATCGCCGCGATGTTGTCGTGCATGGCCTTGGGCGCGATGCCGCGGAGCGCATCGTTTCCGCCGACAGCGATGATCAGAATCTTCACGTTGCTGTCGAGCACCCAGTCGAGTCGGCGGAGCGCCGTCGCCGAGGTGTCACCCGACTCGCCCGCGTTGACGACTTCCCACTGGTAGCCTTCACCTTCGAGTTTGGCTTGGAGCAAGGCCGGATACGCCTCGACCTGGAACACGCCGAGACCTGCGGTAATGCTGTCGCCGAGCGCCACCACCTTGAAGCGAGCCGGTGGCTCAGTGTCGAGCGGCGGGAGGCCCTTCTTTTCGGCGGTCGTGGTGGCCTTCGTGTCGGCGGGCTTGGCCGACCACCCGCAAGCGGCAGCCGTCGTCAGGACCAGCAGACCAGCAGCGACGATGGCAGATCGAGTCCAGATCATGACAACTCCAATTGCGCGGTGAGCGCGGCAATCGCCTGCTCCAGCATCGCGCGGTGGGCCGGCGTCCGCGCCTTCGTCAGATCGTCCGTCGCGCGCATGAGGGCCAACTCCAAGGTTCGACGAGCGGCGGCGGCGACAGGATCCCCAACTTCGGGCTGCTCGTTCGCATGTCGCGCCTCGCGGTCCTGCTGCTGCGATTCCACCTGCTTGCTTTCGAACCCCCGGGCCATGGGTACATTATGCTCTTGCCGTGTCCTTCAAACGCGCGCTCGGCCCCTTCGACGCCACCATGGTCGTCATCGGGGGCATCATCGGATCCGGCATCTTCATCAACCCGTATCTCGTGGCACGCGCGCTCGACACGCCGCTGCTCGTGCTGGCCGCCTGGGCGGCCGGCGGCGCGATCGCGCTGGCCGGCGCCTTCGCGTATGCCGAACTCGGGCAACGGATGCCGCAAGCCGGTGGGCAGTATGTCTATCTGTCGCGCGCGTGGCACCCGCTCGTGGGCTTCCTGTATGGCTGGGCCCTGATCTTCATGATCGAGACGGGCGCGATGGCGGCGGTCGCCATCGCGTTTGCGCAGTACGCACTGCGTCTGGCCGGACAGCCTGACGCCGCGGTCACCATCGTGGCCATTGCGGCCATCGTGCTGCTGTCGGCGATCAACTACGTCGGCGTCACACCCGGCAGCCGCGTCCTGAACGTCTTCGTGATGTTGAAGATGGGCGCGCTGGCCATCATCATCCTGCTGGCGTTGTGGGGCCCGGCGGCGCCGGAGTGGATGTCGGTCGGGCGCCTCGACTCCACGCCATCGGGTGCACTCGCCTTCGGCGCAGCGCTGATTCCGATCCTGTTCGCGTACGGCGGATGGCAGAACGCCAACTACGTCGCAGAAGAAATGCGCGATCCGCAGCGTCAGTTGCCGCGCGCGTTGATCATCGGCACGGCGATCGTCGTCGTCGTGTATCTGCTGGCGAACGTCGCGTATCTGCGCACGCTCGGCCTGCCCGGTCTGGCCGCCACGGAGACACCGGCTGCGGATGCCGCCGCGCGTTGGCTTGGCGCGGGCGGGGCGCGCTTTGTGGCCGCAGCGATTGCGATCTCGACGTTTGGCTTCCTTGATCTCGCGATCCTCGCGCCGACGCGCGTGTACTACGCGATGGCCAACGACGGCGCGTTCTTCCCGTCGCTCGCGAAGCTCCACCCGACGTTTCAGACGCCGGGCTCGGCGATCGTGCTGCAGTCGTTCTGGGCCATCGTGCTCGTGCTCACCGGCAAATACGGCGACCTGCTGAACACGGTCGTGTTCGCCGACTGGATCTTTTTTGGGCTCACCGTAGCAGGACTCTTTCTGCTTCGACGGTCGATGGGCACGCCTGAGGGTTTCAAGACACCCGGATATCCATGGCTGCCGGCGATGTTCGTGCTGATCGCGCTCGCGGTCGTCTACAGCGTCGTGCTGGAAGCGCCACTCCGCGCCGCAGCGGGCGCGGGTCTGCTGGCCCTCGGCATTCCCGTGTACTTCATCTTCAAACGGACGACGAGTCAGAAAGCGGTGCCGCGTGGCTGAGGTCCTGGCCCCCTACATGTATTGGGCAAAGACGCGCCCGGTGACGGAGTTTGATCTCGCGGCGAGCAACATGTTGGCCTGCACGATGGACGAGCTACCGGGGGCACGCGAGGCCGTGGAACTGACGGCGATCAATGACGAAGGCTATGCGCCGCTGAAAGAAGCGATTGGCCGCCACTATGGCGTCTCGCCGGATCGTGTCGTGCATTCCATCGGCTGTTCTGGATCGAACTTCCTCGTCATCGCCGCCCACGTCCGCGCCGGCGACGCCGTGCTGATGGAGCGGCCTGGTTACGACCCGCTCGCCGGCGCCTGTGCACTCCTCGGCGCCACCGTACATCACTTCGAACGGCGCGCCGAAGACCACTTCGTCATCGATATCGCCGCGATGCGTCGCGCCATGACGCCACGCATCCGACTGGTCATCATCACGTCCCCGCACAACCCGACGGGCACAGCGCTCGATCGCGCGACACTCGAATCACTTGATGCCTTCTCAGCCGAGACCGGCGTGCCGGTGCTCATCGACGAGGCCTACCTCGATATCTCTCGGCTCCTGCAGCCAGAGCCCGATCGGTTTCCGCGCGCGGCCAGCGTCAGCACGCGACTGATCTCCACGAGCAGTCTCACGAAGTCGTTTGGGTTGAACGGCCTCCGCTGCGGCTGGGCCATTGTGCCACCGGGCGAGGCCGATCGTCTGCGGCGCGTGCGCGACGTGATCGACGGCGTCGGCTCGGCACCGGTCGATCGGATGGCCGCACTCGCGTTCACACGTCTCGACCAACTGGGCGCGCGGGCTGTCGCACACGTCAGACGCAATATCGGGCTCGTCCGCGCGTTTCTCGATGCCCACCCGATGCTCGAACTCCCGAACCCGACGGGGCCCATTACGTCGACGATTCTCTTTCCGCGTCTCCGTGGCGTTGACGATGCCGGTGGATTTGCGGCGCATGCGGCCAGCGAACATGGCGTCACCGTGGTTCCGGGCCGGTTCTTCCATGCGCCTGCCCACGTGCGCATGAGCGTCGCGGGCGCCACCGCCAACCTCTCCGGCGGGCTCGCGCGACTGGCCGACGCGTTGCGATCGCACTGACGTGGCACACGACGACTACTCCCCCACGTTCGCCTTCGACTCAAACGCCGCCCGCCAGGCGCGGCGACAACGATTCACGCACTTTCAGACGGTGGAGGTCCCACAGCTCCGCCTGATCGGGTTCCTACTCAACGCGATCGGCGTCATCGTGCACAACTGGCTGGTGCAGGGACACTTCGCGTGGAGCGATTCCTTCTACATCACCGGCGTGCTCGCCGCCTACGCGCTCCTGGCCTGGGCCACCATCGCGCTGCTCTGGTCACCTGACTCGCTGGTCGACATCGGAGATTTCTTCCTCGTCTTTGACGTCGTGGTGCTTGCCTTCGTCGTCTACGTATCGGGCGCCAATCACAGCCTGATGTGGCTCGTGTTCATCGCGAGACCGGCCGATCAGGTCGCGACGACATTCAAACGCGCGCTCTTCTTTGCGCATACCGGCCCGCTCGCGTTCTTTCTGCTCATGTCGTACGTCGGTTTCGTTGAGCACCGCGATCTGCAGTGGCCCGTGGAAATTGCCAAGGGCTCGTTCCTGTACATCATGTCGATGTACATCGCGCTCACGGCCCGCACGGCTGAAGCACGCCGCAACAAGCTGGCAGAAGCGCGGCGCATTGCCGAGCAGGCCGCACGCGAAGCCGCGGATCGGCGACGCGAGCTGGAGACGGCGCTGGCCAAGCTCGAGAACGCCAGCAAAGCCAAGAGCGAGTTTCTCGCCAACGTCAGCCACGAACTGCGCACCCCGCTCAACAGCGTGCTCGGCAGCTCGGATCTGCTGCTCGACTCGCCGCTCACTCGGGAACAGCGCGACATGGTGGGCGTGCTGCGTGACTCGGCCGAGTCGCTCACGCACATCGTGAACGACATCCTTGATCTCGCGCGTGTCGAGGCGCGACGCATGCCGATCGACCAGATTCCGATGCGGCTGCGCGATGTCGCCGGCGCCACACTCCGCATGTTCACGGCACGCGCGCACCATCGCCCAATTGAACTCGTCTGCCACGTGGAGCACGACGTGCCTGACGCTCTCACCGGAGATCCCGTGCGACTGCGGCAGGTCCTGACGAATCTGATCGGGAACGCCGTCAAGTTCACCGAGGAGGGCGAGATCGTCCTGCGCGTCGAAGTTGAAGAAGATCGTGGGGGCCGATTGGCCCTGCGTTTCTCGGTCCGCGATACCGGCATTGGCATTCCCAAAGATCGGCAAGCGGCGATCTTCGAAGCGTTCACACAGGTCGACGGCTCGAGCACGCGCAAATACGGCGGGACGGGACTCGGCTTGACGATCGCCAACGAGCTCGTCGGTCTGATGGACGGCCGCCTATGGGTCGACAGTGACCCCGGCCGCGGCAGCACGTTTTCATTTATTGCGTGGTTCGGTCGCGGCGGCCACGTGGAGCCGTGCGAGGCGCCATGGGGAGACCGACGCCTGCGCGTTCTTGTGGCAGACGGTAACCCCCACGCGCAGGCCGCACTCGTCGAGGCCATGTCGATCTGGCCCGTGGACGTGCGAACCGCCAACGGCGGTCACGCGGCGCTCGCAGCGGCGGAAGCGGCGCTCGGCGCCAATGCGCTTGAGCTGGCCATCATCGATGCCAGCCTGCCCGGGATCGACGGATTCGAGCTGGCCGCGCGGCTTCGCGCCGCCCCCTTCCGAGTGCCACGCGTCGTCCTCCTCATTCGAAATCGACAATCGCCGATGGAGGCCGAACGCGCGATCGCTGCTGGCGCGCTGTACTTGGTAAAGCCCGTGACACAGCAGCCGCTGACCGAGCTGCTCCGCGGGGCATTCGGCACAGACCCGCATCATGCGGGTCTCTTGCCGCACACTCGCCCACCGGTGCGCCCATTGCGCATCCTCGTGGTGGATGATCACGAAGTGAATCAGGCGGTGGTGGGCGCCGTGCTGAAGAAGTGGGGCCACGCCGTCGCGTCCGCGCTTGACGGTCAGGAAGCGCTCGACAAACTGGCGAGTGAGTCGTACGACCTCGTGCTGATGGACCTGCAGATGCCGGTACTCGATGGGCTCGACGCGACGCGTCGGCTGCGTCAACGCGAGCTCGCGTCGGGCAGCGCGCGTCTTCCTGTTGTGGCCATGACCGCGCGCGCGATGGACGAAGACCGCGAGCAGTGCCTCGCGGCCGGCATGGACGGCTATCTCTCGAAGCCGCTCGACCAACGCGCGCTCTTCGATGTACTCGCGAAGGTTGGCGGATCGTCTGGCGATCTGCCGCTGACCACGCCCGATGCGTCATCGATTGCGCCGGTCATCAGCGACCCGGGCCTCGTGCGCCACGTGGCCGGACTATTTCTGTCAACGGCACCGGGCCAGCTCGCGCGTCTGACCCGCGCGCTCGAGCTCGGCGACGCGGTGCAGGCTCGCGCGGTCGCGCACTCGCTCAAAGGGGCCAGTCAGTACTTTGCCGGTGCCGATACATCAGCCGCGGCGGCGATCGAACAGCTCTGCGCCGATGGACACGTCGAGCGTGCGCTCGGCATGCTCGATCAACTACGCGCGGATATGGATGCGCTGTCAGTGCGCCTTCGCATCTTCCTGCAATAGACGTTTGATGCTCGCACGGGCGCGCCGTCTCAGCGCCGGCGGTAACGGCGTACTGGCGGCGCGCTGACACAATCCGACGGTACGGCGCAATTCAGCCGTGAGCTGAGTACACCGTGAACACGTCTGCGCATGGCGCGAGATCCGCGCGCATTCCGTGGCGCTCAGATCGCCATCGAGGAACGCCGAAAGGCGCTCGATCAGCATGTCGCAGCTCGCCCGCCGTTTCGCCATCACGCCTCCTTCAACAACGCGCGCAGCCGCCCGCGCGCGCGATGCAGCCGCGTCTTGACGTTGTCTTCGGACAACCGCGTGATCTCGGCGACTTCACACGTCGACAGCCCTTCCATTTCGCGTAGGAGCACGATCATCCGATCGACGGGCGCCAGCGACGCGAGTGCCGCGCGGAGACGTCGTCCCAGCCACGCATTCAGGGCCTGTTCGTCCGGCCGCTTGGCCCCATCCGTGACGTCGATCGGCCGATCGCCCTCACGCCGCGATCTGCCGTCGGCATCGGCCTCCGATACATCGAGCGACAGTACATGCGATGGCTCGCCGACATGCTTTCGCCGTTTCATCAGACAGAAATTCCGCACCGTGCGGAACAGCCACGTTCGAAACGCCTCGGGATGTTCGATCTTCCGGACATGTCGGTAGGTCTTCAGCAACGCCTCCTGCATCACATCTTCGGCGTCCTGTGGATCGCCGCACACCAGCAGGCTGAATCGGAACGCCACCGACTGCACACGCATCAGGAGTCGCTCCATCGCCGCCCGACCGCCGCCGGCGGCCGCCCGAACGAGCGCCTCGTACTCAGCGCCGGCCTCGGCGCTATGTGATGGATGCAGATCCCGCAGTTTCGTCACACAGGAACCTATTGTCGGTGTTTCTTTCTCCGCCTGTCACGTCCGGACGGTTCCCTGCATCTCTCTCCTGATGGGACGACGACTCCGCTCTGCTTTCTGTGCCCTGACCTCGCTGCTGCTGGTCGGCACGCCGGCCTTGGCTCAGGCTCCGATCACACTCGCGCAGGCCATCGACGAGGCCATCGCGCACAATCCCTCGCTCGCCGCGGCCCGAGCCTCGACGCGCCAGGCGCAGGCCGAGACGCGCGTCGTGCGGGCCGAGTGGCTGCCCCGCCTGACCTTCTCTGAGGGCTGGCAACGCTCCACGCAGCCGGTCGCCGGCTTCGGCACGCTGCTCAACACGCGACGCTTCACCGCCGCCGACTTCGCCGTGGATCGCCTCAATCGTCCGGGTGCAGTCGACGGCTTCTCGCGCCGCCTCGGCGTGTCGCAGATCATCTTCGACGGCAACCACACTCGCGCGGCCACGAGCCTCGCGTCCGACCGCGCCTCAATGGCCGACGCCCGCGCGACCGCCGCGATGACAAACCTCGCGCTGAGCGTCACGCAGGCGTACGGTCGACTCGCGACGGCCGAAGCCGGCGCCCATGCCGCCACGGCCGCGGTCACCTGGGCGCAGGAAGATCTCGCCCGCGCAACGTCGCGCCGCGACGCCGGCACGGCCACCGACGCGGACGTGCTGGCGATGTCCGTCCATGCGGCCGACATGCGGCAACGTCAGTTGCAAGCCGAGAGCGACATCGTCACGGCTCGCGCCGCGCTCAACCAATTGACGGGGGCACCGGTCGACCGAGCGTTCACGATCCGGCTGCCGTCCGTGACGGCACAGACACCGGAGCTGGCCGCCCTCGTTGCCGACGCGCGCAAGGCGCGGTCGGAACTGCGCGAGGCCGATCTGGCGGTAGCGATGGCCGAAACCGGCGTCAGCGACGCCCGCGGCGGCTGGTTGCCAACCGTTGCCGCCAGCGCGGGTTACGAATGGAACGGCCTCAACTTCACGACGCGTGAGTCCGCGTGGACCGTGGGCGCGGAACTGCGGTGGAGCATTTCGACCGGCGGCGCTGAGGCAGCGCGCGTCACCGCCGCGCACGCCGGTGTGGATGCGGCGAAAGCCTCGCGCGCGGCCGTCGAACGCGCGATCGAATTCGACGTGCTGACCGCGCGAGAGCAGTGGCGCGTCGCACGCGCGCGCATCGATGTCGGCCGGCTGACTGTCGACGACGCCAAAGAGAGCCTGCGCATCACGCGGCAGCGATACGCCGCGGGACTCGCGACCGTGCGTGACGTGCTCGCCGCCACGTCCGCCGAACTGGCCGCCGAAGCGCAGCGCACCGCAAACGACGTCGATGCCGTCATCGCGTGGGCGGCCCTCCAACGCGCGATCGGCCGCGCCACCTTCACCGACATTCAGTAGAGACGACATCCCATGAGGACCCACGTGCGCATCTACCTCACTGCCCTGCTTCTTCCCTTCGTTGTTGGCGCCGCCTCCTGCAGTTCGCCGCAGGAGGCCACGCCCGACAACGCACCGGCGGTAGCCGTCACGACGGCCGTGGCCAGCCAGCTGGACTGGCCGGCGCACTTCAACGCGGGCGGCGCCTTGCGCGCGCGGACGACGGCCACGATCGCCAGCCGGCTGCTCGCGCCGGTCCTGACCGTGAGAGTGCGGCCGGGCGACCATGTGAAACAGGGCCAGACGCTGATCGAACTCGACGCGGCCGGCCTGGGTGCGCAAGCCACGCGCGCATCGGCGTCGGTCACGGCCGCCACTGAGGGCTTGAGCGCCGCGACCGCTGATGTCGAAGGCGCTGACGCCGCGGTGGTGCTGGCCAAGGCCACCCACGCGCGCATCGCGCAATTGCGCGCGGACCGCGCGGCCACAGCGCAGGAGCTCGATGAGGCCGTCGCCGCGCTGGCCTCAGCTGAATCGCGGCTGAAGGGCGCGCGCGCGCGTCGCGGTGAAGCCAGCGCCGGCCTCGAGGCGCTGACAGCGGCGCGATCGGCGGCAGCCACCGACGCGTCCTATCGCGCGCTGACCGCGCCGTTTGACGGCGTCGTGATCGAACGCGCGATCGATCCGGGCTCGATGGCGACGCCCGGCGCGGCGCTGCTCGTCATCGAATCGCCGTCTGCGCTGCAGCTCAGCCTGCGCATCGACGCCGCGCGCGCCGCCTTCGTCACTCTGGGCCAGACCGTGGAGGTGCACATCGACACGGACGGCGACAGCGTGCCCGGCCACGCGGGTCGGGTCTCTGAGATCTCGAACATCGACGCCGACCAGCACAGCTTCGGCGTGAAGATCGATGTCCCCGACAGCACCGGCTGGCGCTCGGGCCTCTACGGCCGCGCGCGATTTGCCGCCTCACCCCGCACGACGATCGTGATCCCGGCATCCGCCGTCATCCGCCGCGGACAGCTCAGCTTCGTCTTCGTGGCCGCGTCGGATGCGCGCGCGCGATTGCGCGCGGTGTCGCTCGGCGAGACCAGCACGACCGGCGTGGAGGTGCTCGATGGACTGGTGGCCGGTGAATCGGTGCTGCTAGCCCCAGCGATCACGCTCATGGACGGCGCACGGATCATCGTGTCGGGGAGCGCGCGATGAACGCCCCGGTCGGTCTGTCGGGCCGGCTCGCCGGCGCGTTCCTCCATTCCAAACTCACTCCACTCATCATCGTGACGTCGCTGCTGCTGGGCCTCGACGCCATCATCGCGCTGCCGCGCGAGGAAGAACCCCAGATCATCGTGCCGATGATCGATGTGTTCGTGAATCTGCCCGGCGCCTCGCCGACTGAAGTCGAGCAGCGCATCACGCGTCCACTCGAGCGCCGCCTGTGGGAAGTCCCCGGCGTCGAGTATCTCTATTCCACGTCCAGCCCGGGCCGTTCGATGCTCGTCGTCCGCTTTCTCGTCGGACAGGACGAGGAGCGCGCGCTGGTGCGCCTGAATCAGAAGCTCGCGGGCTCGGCCGGCGAGCTGCCGCCCGGCGCCTCGGCGCCGATGGTGCAATCGCGCTCCATCGACGACGTGCCGGTGATGACGCTGACATTGTGGGGTAAGAACTACGACGACTTGCGCCTGCGGCAGATGGCCGGTCAGCTGCGCGACTCGCTCAAAGAAGTGTCGGATATCTCCGAAGTCACTCTGATCGGCGGGCGCCCGCGCGAGGTCTCCGTGGACCTCGATCCGACGACGCTCGATGCCCGTGGTCTCGATCCGGTGGGAGTCTGGCACGCGTTGACGCGCTCGAACGTCCGGCGGTCGGCGGGTGAACTGCTCAACTCGAGTCAGTCGCACGCCCTCGAATCCGGTTCCTGGCCGACGTCCACGCCGATGCTCCGTGACGTGGTCGTCGGCATGAGCGGTGGCGCCCCCGTCCACCTCGGCGATGTGTCGACAGTGAGTGATGCCGGCGGCGAGCCGGACAACTACGTCGTGTTTCACTCCAAGGCCAGCCAGTCGTATCCGGCCGTCACGCTGACGATCGCCAAACGGAAAGGCACGAACGCGATCGAGTTGACCCGCCGAATCGAACAGAAGCTCGACACCGTGCGCGGCTACCTCGTGCCGAGCGACCTCGAAGTCACCGTCACGCGCAACTACGGCGAGAGCGCTGAAGCCAAATCGAACGAGCTGCTGTGGCACATGCTGCTCGCGGTGATCTCGGTGTCGCTGCTGATCTGGTTCGCGCTCGGTCGCCGCGAGTCGGTCGTGGTCATGACCGCCATTCCGGTCACGCTCGCGCTGACGCTCTTCGTGTTCTATCTCTATGGCTACACCCTCAACCGCATCACCCTCTTCGCGCTCATCTTCTCGATCGGCATTCTCGTCGACGACGCGATCGTCGTCGTCGAAAACCTGGTCCGGCATGCGCGGCTGGCCGGCGGGGCGATGACCGACGCGATCGCGGTGCGCGCAGTCGATGAGGTAGGCAATCCGACGATTCTCGCCACACTCACGGTCGTCGCCGCGATTCTGCCCATGGCGTTTATGGGCGGCCTGATGGGGCCGTACATGCGGCCGATTCCGATCGGCGCATCCGCCGCGATGCTCTTCTCACTCGCAGTGGCCTTCATCGTCACGCCCTGGACAGCCATCCGCCTGCTCACACACAGCGGCGAGCACGGCGTGGAGAAAGAGGGCCGATTTACACAGCTCTACCGGCGCATGATGGCGCGGCTGATCCGAGACACGCGAAGCCGGTGGATCTTCCTGGCGTCGGTGGCCGTGATGCTGTTGGCATCGGCCGCGCTCGTGCCACTCGGCCTCGTGAAAGTGAAGATGCTGCCGTTCGATAACAAGAGCGAGCTCCAGGTCGTGGTGCGACTGCCCGACAATGCGCCGCTCGAGTCGACCGCACGCGTCGCGACGGCGCTGGCCACCGAGGCGCTCAAGGACGCGCAGGTGGTGAGCGCCCAAAGCTACGCCGGCACATCGTCGCCGTACACGTTCAACGGTCTGGTGCGGCATTACTTCCTGCGACGTCAGCCGAATCTTGCGGACGTGCAGATCCAGCTCACGCCGAAGGAGTCGCGCTGGGAGCAGAGTCACGCCATCGCCAAGCGCCTGCGCACATCACTGTTGCCGGTCGCGCAGACCCTCGGCGCATCGATTCAGGTCGTCGAGGTGCCGCCCGGGCCACCTGTGCTGCAGACGCTGGTCGCCGAAGTGTATGGACCGGATCCCGAGACGCGCCTCGACCTCGCACGCCGCGTCAAGCAGATCTTCGACTCCACGCCGGGCGTGGTCGACACAGATTGGTACGTGGAGACATCAAAGCCGAAGTGGCGTCTCGACGTCGACCAGGAGAAGGCCGCGGCAGCCGGACTCTCCGCGACGGATGTGTCCGCGGTCGTCGCGATCGGCGGCGCGGGCAGTCCGGCTGGGCTGCTCCACGACCCGCAGGCACGCGAGGACGTGCCGATCGTGCTGCGGCTGCCCAGACACCTGCGGGGCTCGCTCGACGCGGTCGAGGCGCTGCATGTCCAAGGACGCGACCGTGTGGCCGTCGGCGAACTCACGACGTCCGTGGTCGCCGAAGACGAGCCGAGCGTGTACCACAAGAACCTGCAGCCAGTGACGTACGTCACCGGCGACGTCGCGGGCCGCGTCGAAAGTCCGGTCTACGCCATCCTGCAGATGAACACGGCGATCAAGTCGACGCCGGGGCCGACCGGCCAGAAGGTCGAGATCTTCAACGCGACGCTTCCGACCAACTCATCGGAATACGCCATGAAGTGGGACGGTGAGTGGCACATCACCTATGAGGTCTTCCGCGATCTGGGCATCGCCTTCGCGGCCGTGCTGATCCTCATCTACATCCTCGTCGTCGGCTGGTTCCAGTCGTTCGCGACGCCCATGACGATCATGATGGCCATCCCCTTCTCGCTCGTCGGCATCCTGCCGGCGCACGCGCTCGGCGGTGCCTTCTTCACCGCCACGTCGATGATCGGCTTCATCGCCGGCGCTGGCATCGTCGTCCGCAACTCGATCATCCTGGTCGACTTTGTGGAACTACGCGTCAGCGACGGCATGCCGCTCGAAGACGCCGTGATCGACGCCGGAGCCGTGCGCTTCCGCCCCATGGCGCTCACCGCCGAGGCCGTCATTGTCGGCGCCGGCGTGATTCTGTTCGATCCCATCTTCCAGGGGCTGGCCATCTCGCTGATGGCCGGCGAAGTCGCCTCTCTGTTCCTTTCACGGGTCACCGTGCCCATCGTCTATTTCATGACGCACAGCCGGCTGCGTCGCAACGCCGCTCTCTCTGCCGCGCACTAAGGATGTTGTGATGACGGTTGAATCGATGCTCAGACTCATTGCCGGACTACTCGTCACCGTGAGCGTGTTGCTTGCGATGTATGTCGATCCGCGATTCCTGTGGTTCTCGCTCTTTGTGGGCGTCAACCTGTTCCAGTCGTACTTCACCGGCTGGTGCCCGATGATGGCGATCCTGCGGAAGGCCGGCGTGCCCGACCCGCGGTAGAGCGATACGATGGCGGTAGTCATGGTCCTTGACCTCCCCGCCGTCGTCCACCTGCTCGTTGCGACCCTGAGTGGCCTCGCGGTCGGCGTGGAACGTCAGTGGTCTGGACACGCGTCGGGCCCCCATGCGCGGCTCGCCGGACTTCGCACATTCACCATGCTCGGCGCGCTCGCCGGCATCAGTGGGTGGTTGTGGCTGGCGGATGTCCGCGCCATCGCCGTTGTGCTGCTCTCGGCCGCCGCCGCACTGATCGCCATCGGCTACGCGCGCGCGAGCCAACAAGACATCGACGGCACCACAGAAGTCGCCGGAATCATCGTGCTCGCGTCCGGCGTGCTCGCCGGCCTGGGACTCACAACGCTCGCCATGGGCGTCACGGCACTGACCGTGCTCCTGCTGATTGAGAAGACGCGGCTGCATGCGTGGGTCACGCATATCGACGACGAAGGTATTGCGGCGGGCGCCCGATTTGCGGTGATGGCACTGGTGGTGCTGCCGCTCTTGCCCGCCGGGCCGTTCGGTCCGTTCGGTGCGATGCGTCCGCGCGAACTCTGGGCGGTGGTGTTGTTCTTCTCAGGCCTGAGCTTCTGCAGCTACGTCGTTCGCCGCACGGTCGGTAGTGACCAGGGCTTCGCGATTTCCGGCATCCTCGGCGGATTCATCTCATCCACGTCGGTGACATTGACGATGTCTCGGCTGAGTCAATCGGAAGCTGGTGTCGATGGCGCGCTCGCCTCCGGCGTGATGGGCGCGAACGCGATGCTGTTTGTGCGCGTGCTGATCGTCACCAGCGTGCTCGCGCCGGGCCTGCCATGGCATCTGGCGTCGGCCTTCGTCGCCCCGTTTCTGATCGGCACGGCGCTCACGATCTGGGGGATGCGAACCAAACGGACCGGCCCGCCGCAACATCCGCACGGCGAGAACCCACTACAATTTGGCGCCGCGCTGCAGATGGCGGTCCTGTTCCAGGTGGCACTTGTTGCGATCGCCGCGGTGCAGCGCTACCTCGGCACGACGGGCATCTATAGCTCGGCGGCGCTGCTCGGTTTCTCTGAAGTCGACGCCATGGTGCTCGCGATGACACGCAGTCTCACGACCGGCACCGCCATCGACATCGTGACACGCGCCATCCTGATCGGCATTCTCGCCAACACCCTGACAAAGTTCGTCATCGCCGTCGCCATCGGACGACGACGATACCGTTTCTATACGGCGATGGGTTTAGGAATGATGGCGATCGCGCTAGCGGCGGCGATCTTTCTTGGGACCAGGGCAAGCCAACCGTGAAGGACGTAAAGGACGTGAAAACAGACTTTCAAAAGCTCTTTGAAAAACGGTCTTCACGTCCTTCACGTTGAATCGGTCTTGAACTACTGCGTCTTAAACACCTTCGTCGCCAGCGCCACCATCGACGCAACATCTGCCACATTCGACGGCAGGACGAGTGTGGTGCTGGCCTTGGCAATTTCACCAAACTGCTTCACATACTGCTCGGCCACGCGCAACTGCGTCGCTTCGACGCCACCCGGCTGCTGAATCGTCTCGGCGACCTTGCGGATGCCTTCGGCGGTGGCGGTCGCGACGGCGAGAATCGCGGCAGCCTGGCCTTCGGCCTCGTTGATCTGCTGTTGACGTCGCGCTTCTGACGCTTTGATGACCTGCTGCTTGTCACCCTCGGCGTTGTTGATGGCCGCGTCGCGCGTGCCTTCCGACGTCAGAATGACGGCGCGCTTTTCCCGCTCGGCGCGCATCTGTTTTTCCATGGCGGCCAGCACATCGTGCGGCGGCGTGATGTTCTTGATCTCGTAGCGCAGCACCTTCACGCCCCACGACTCGGACGCCTTGTCGAGCTCCGTCACGACGGCCGAGTTGATGTTGGTGCGTTCCTCGAAGGTCTTGTCGAGCGTGATCTTGCCGATTTCGCTGCGCAGATTGGTTTGCGCGAGCTGAGTGATGGCGAAGTTGAAGTTCGAGATGCCGTACGACGCGCGCTCCGGATCCAGAATCTTCATATAGAGGATGCCGTCAACGCCGACCTGCACGTTGTCGCGCGTGATGCAGACCTGCGCAGGGATATCGATCGCGACTTCCTTCAGCGAATGCCGATACCGAATGGAATCGATGAAGGGCACCAGCACGTGGAAGCCGGCCTGGAGTGTGGCGTGGTAGCGGCCCACGCGCTCGACGATGAAGGCATTTTGTTGCGGGACCACGACCGCCGTCTTCGCGATCACGACGAAAATGAGGAAGATCAGAACCAGTCCGACAATCGATAGGGCGTCCATCAGGCGCGGCCTCCTTCAGGCTCGACGTGCAACATAAGACCTTCCACTCGCACGACGCGGCATCGCGTGCCGCGTGTCAGTGCTGACGACGTCGCGTTGCGACCGGACCACGAGGTACCGCGGAGTTCCAACCGGCCAACGCCGCCGGGTACGATGTCTTCCTGAGTAATGCCAATCTCGCCGATCAGTGGGTCGACCGCCGGCCGCTGAGGGTCGAGCTGCATCCACTTCATCAGGGGGCTGCGGAAGAGCGCCAGCGAGCTGATCGACAGGACCGAGAACAGGATGAGTTGCGCCCAGCCGGGCCCGGCGACACCGAAGGCGGCCAGAATGCCTACCAGCAGAGCGGCGCCGCCAAAGAAGATGACGTAGAACCCGCCGGCTGAGGCCATTTCTCCCAGAATCAGGAGGAGGCCGACCACGATCCAGTGCCACCAGAGCAACGACATAGGCGTCAGTATAGACACTTGACGAGTGTTTGGCCGTTTTCGATCGGTATTCTTTTCGATCGACGGCCGAGCGCGCGTTTAGAGTGAGTTCAGGAACGCAATCAAGGCCAGTTTCTGGTCATCGCGCAGCGTGTTGAACAGGCGCAGCACGTTGATCGCTTCCCCGCCATGCCGGGTGATCGCATCGAACGGCGACACCGAGAACCCGTCGTGCATCAGGCGACTGCGAGTGCGCAGCCCCCATAGCGGCGGCGTCCGCAGCTTGTTGCGAGTACTCTGCCCCCCGTTCTGCACGATGCCGTCGCCGGTGCCGACGTCGTGCAGGAGGAAGTCGCTGTAGGCATGAATCGTCTTGTTGCCGAGCGCCGGCGGCACAGTGAACGTGCCGCCATTGATGACACGGCCGGCGGGTGCCGTCGTGATGTCGGTGACGTGGCAGGTGTTGCAGCCGACGGCGTTGAACAGTGTGGCGCCAGCCTGCGCATCGGCGCTGCGCGCGAGATTGTCGTCGCGACTCGGCGCCTTCGTCGCGCGCATGAATTGCGCGAAGATGTCGACGTCGTTGTCGACGTCTTCGCCGCTCGGCCCACGATCCGGCACACGGTCGGCCGCAGCCACCGAGTTGCCATTCGACGAATTCTCCAGCAGCAACAGCCGATTGGTAATGCCGATCTCATTGAGGTACGCATCCGCCGAGAAGGACAGTAGGCTCGCGTGCTGCGACTTCCAGCCGAACCGGCCGACACGCGTGGTGCCGGGCGCTTCGAGAATCGGGACCTGCACGACATCGCCGCGCATATTTGCGGGCTGACTTCGCGCGATATCCATAATCGTGCGATCGTCGATCGCTTCAATGAAGCCGTCGCCCAGAATGCTCAGCGACATGCGGAATGCGCGCACTTCGTTGCCGGCCAGCACATGCTCCTGCAGACCGGCCACGATGGCGCGGTCCTGGATGAGTGAGCCGCCGGGATGATCAAAGAAGTTCGTGCCGTCGAAGTGACCGGCGCGCAGTACTGACACCTGCGAGGCGCCGCCCGTGATCGGGTTCTGGTGACACTCGACGCAGCTCTGCGCGTTGTAGACCGGCCCGAGACCCTTTTGAATATCGTCGCGCTCTTCGAACGTGAGACGCGCCTGCACGAAGTCCTGCTGCGAGATGGCGCCATTGGTCTGGCCGTCGAATCCGTTCGGCGCGTCGATCGACCCGTTCTGTCCTTCAAGGGGACGGCGCGACGCGATCAGAACGAGCAGCGACGCGAGGGAAACCCCGACGATCCAGCGGAAATTCTGTTGCGATGTGCCCATACTCACACTCCTGTATCGGGGAATGTAGAGGACGCGCCTTACGCAGATCTTAAGGACGACAACGTCCTTGCCAAGGTCCCCCAACTTGGCGATACTCGGCGAGGGAGAACCTCATATGCGCGTTGTCGCCCTGTCTGGTCTCGTTTGCCTGGCCGTCGGTTGCGGAGCCGTCACGCCCCCAACCTCGCCGGCCGCTTCGGTCACCTTGGCCTCAATGGCGACAACCACCGTTGCCTCGGGCCAGTCGCGCGTCTCGATCGGTCGCACTGAGCAGATGTCGGCCGCGGTCACCGCGAGCACGGGATCCATCGACAGCGCACCAACCGGCACCTGGGGCACCGATGCACCGGGCGTCGCCACGGTCAGCCAGGCTGGGCTCGTCACCACCATCAGCCCGGGCGATGTCACGATCTTCTTCGACAGCGCGGCAGGCACGCGCGGCACCAAGCACCTGACCGTGATCGGCGACTTCAACGGCACATGGTCGGGCATGTATCAGCTGTCAGGATGCACCGACACCGGCGACTTCGCCGGATCGGGTTTCTGCAGCACCTTCACGTCCGGTCTGAGCGGCCCTTACATTGTCACGATGAAACAGACCAATGGCGTGGTCGACGCATCCTGGGAACTGGCATCGTCAACCTATCGCTTCGCGAGCGCCAACGGGGCGGTTGGCGGTGCGTTTGGTTCAAACACCGAACCGACGGGCGCGGGCGGCGACTTCACCTTTGGCGCTGTTGCCGGCTTTCAGTTGTCGCAGTCGGGCGTGAGTCAGATCGGCGGTACCGTGCAGTGCACGATCACGAACCCGCGCATGAGCGGGTCCGGCCGATTCACCGGCCGCATCACGTCGTCGACACGGGTGGCAGATTGGTCGCCGACGCCGCTCTTCAACTCTGGCCGAGTGTCGCCGAGTTCATTCTCAGAAATCCGAACGGCGCTGGCACTGCGCTAGGCCCGCGGCGCTAGGCAATTTTCGAAAACGTCATCGCGGCGGAGTTCATGCAGTAGCGCTGCCCAGTGGGTGGCGGCCCGTCAGGAAACACGTGCCCGAGATGCGCATCGCATCGCGCGCATGACACCGCTGTGCGGCTCATGCCGAAGCTGTTGTCGGTGGTCTCGGTCACGTTCTCGGGCGCGATGGGCTGCCAGAAACTGGGCCAGCCCGTGCCGGATTCAAACTTTGTGTCCGAACTGAACACCGCCGTGTCGCAGCAGATACAGCGGAAGACGCCCTTGCCGTGTTCTTTGTTCAGCGGCCCGGTGAACGGCCGCTCCGTGCCTTCCTGCCGCGTGACGGTGTAGCACAAGTCCGACAACTGCTCGTGCCATTCGGCATCCGTCTTCACGACCTTGGCGACGTCGACCGGACCGATGCGCCCGCCATTCTCCGCAAAGTCGATGATCGTGACGGTGTTGGGACCCGGCGCGCCTGGCGCTGACGGCGGCGACACCGTACGGCGATTGACAGACACGGCACGCTCGCGACCACATGCCGCGAGCGCGGTTGTCAGCGCTGCGGCTGACGTGAGGAGGAATGAACGACGATGGACTCGCATTTCCATGGGATAGGCTACCGCTGTGCCCTCTCGCGCCATCATAGCGTTCATCGTCTTCGGATTCGTCAGCGTCGCGTGCTCGCACTCCCCTGCCGCGGGCCACTTCGCGATCGCGGCCCAGTATTCAGCAGCGTCATCTTTCAGCGAGGGGCTCGCTGCGGTGCAAATCGGCAACGCGCCGGGCAAGTGGGGGTTCATCAACAAGACCGGCACGCTCGTGATTCCCGCCCAGTACCTGTTCACTGGCGATTTCAGCGGCGGCTTGGCGCCCGTGCAGGTCGGCGATACCGCGGATGCCAAGTGGGGCTTCATCGACAAGACCGGTGCGGTGAAGATCGCGGCGCAGTTCAGTTTCGCTGACAACTTCAGCGACGGCCTCGCCGCGGTGCAGGTCTTGGACGACCCCGACGCCAAGTGGGGGTTCATCAACACCACAGGCGCGCTAGCCATTCAGGCACGATTTGATCTGGCCGACCGGTTCAGCGAAGGTCTCGCACCGGTCCGAATCGGCGATGCAAAGACCGGTCGCTGGGGATTCGTGAACACCACGGGCACGCTCGTCATTGCTCCGCAATTTGTTCAGGCATCCTCGTTTCGCGAGGGCGTCGCCGCCGTGCGTACGGGCGACGATACGAATGGGCTGTGGGGGTTCATCGACAAGACGGGCGCGATGATCATCGCGCCGCAGTATCAGGGCGCGAGCGCGTTCAGCGACGGGCTCGCGGCGGTGCATGTGGGCGATGAGAAGACCGGCACGTCGGGCTACATCGACAAGAGCGGCAGGATGGCGATTGCGGCGACGTTCAACTTCGCGGATCCATTCATGGATGGGCTCGCCGCCGTCCGCGTCGGCGATGCGAAGACTGGCAAGTGGGGCTTCATCGACAAGACCGGCAGGATGGCGATCGCGCCGCAGTTCGACGCGCGCGACATCATCAGCAAGGGGTTTCGCGACGGGCTCGCGCTTGTGCGGGTGGGCGACTACAAAACCGGCACGTGGGGATACATCGCGAAGTAGCGCCTACTTCGCGATGCGTGAGCGCCGCTCCTACGTCGTTTCGATTTCGATCCCACCCACGACACCAGCCACGAGGTTGTAAATCGCGCCGCCGATCAGGCCACCGATGAAGCCAAAGAGCCCGTAGAGCAGCGGAAACACAATCACCGCGGCGACGCCCATCCCGGCAAACGGCAATCCACTGCCGCCACCCGCTGATGCCAGGCTCGCGCCGAGTGAGCCAAGCGCCGCAAACAGCACGCCGAGCAGCAACCCGATTCCCGCACACATCGCGCCGTACATCTTCCCGACCGACATCACGCCGACACGTTTGATGACCATGGGTGGATCCTCCGTGGCGGACTGTAGCACGGAGGGACACGGAATGCCGGGGGTGGGAATCGAACCCACACGAGGGATGAACCTCTCAGGATTTTAAGTCCTGTGCGTCTGCCAATTTCGCCACCCCGGCGTGAGGTGCGGGACCATTGTAACTACTGCGGGCAGAGCATCACTTCCCCATCGACGACGCGGAAGACGCCGCTCGTGTGCTCATCGACAGACGACCAGCGTTTCGCGCCGATACGAATCTGCGTGCCCGGATAGATCGTGCGGCCCACGCTGACGCAGGCGTGATCGGCAATCGCCAGCTTCGCGCGAAGCACAGCGATCTGTTCACGGAGGCGCACCAGGTCTGTAGCTTCAGGATCCGCCGCCTGAAGTTTCGCGATCTCCGACTCCAGATGATCGCAGTGCAGTTGGTGCCGCGGGTCCAGACCGACTTGCACCAACGTCTTCGCGCCTGACGTGGCGCCGTATTTCGTCGCCGTCACCCGTCCAAGCGCCGTGACGCTACCGCCCACAATCTGTCCCTTCCCGCTTGAACCACCAACCACCACATTGTTGGCGGCGACCAGCGTGCTGAACATGGCGTGGTCGTCGATCATGATGTCGCCGCCCGCCTCGACGTGCGCGTATTCCACGAAACGCGAATGAAACGTCCCTCCGCACCGGATCGTGTATTCGTGACTCGGCCCATGATCCGCGTCGTCCTCATCATCGAGCGCACCTTTGAACCCGCCGAGCAGCATGGCCGCGATACACGTCAATCGCATAGCTCATGGACTGAAAGGTGTAGAAGGAGATGCCGATGGGCAGCGCCACATGGAGCAGCGCGATGGTCTGCGGGCTGCCGCTAAGCCGGAGCCTCCGGAGCCCGCGAAGAACTCGCGCGCCGCGCCGCCAGCGCCACGACACCCTGGCCCAGCAAAGTCATCGTGTACGAGTTCGCGATGCGATTCCTGATGGGCGAGAACTGGCAGACCGTGCCGTTCACACCACCGCACATCGACACTCCGGTCGCGCGGCCTCAGGCGCCAACACCAGCGCTCGCGCAGGCGCCGGCGCCACCGATCATTCCCGACGGACCGACGGTCGCGCGCGTTCGCGTGCTTCAGGTCTCCACCGTCCCGGCGCCAGGCACCGCACCGTACAAAGACTGCCTGACCTATCTGCGCCTGCAGATCGAACGTGTGGAGTCTGGTCACGTGACCGGCACCGAGGTGATCGGCGCGTTTCGCGCGATGACTGACGACGTGTGGCTACCGGCCGCAACGTATGCGGTCGGCGATCGACTCACCGTCACCATGGTGCCCATGGACCGCGCCGATCGCGCGATTCAGTCGATGCAGCGAGCCGACCACCTGAACGACTTCACCCACGCTGTGTTCTTCATCACGAAAGAGAGCAAGCCATGAATCGCCTGATACTGGTCGCACTGCTCACACTCACGGGCGGCGTTGTAGCCGCCGCCACACCAGCGGAAACCAGAGCGCGCACCGCCGACATCCGGGCCGCCGCCGCTGCCATCCTCAACGAGTGCAAGACGTTGGGTGGCGGCGACTGGGTGGCCTGGCATCAGCAGCTTGAGGATTTTCGCGTCGGCCTGCGACCCACGGTGGAGTCGGGCATGGCACGCGTCGCACCGTTCAAGGCATCGCCGACGACGGTGCAGAGTCCTCTGCTCCGAGTCGACACGGCGCCGCCCATGTTCGAACTTCCGAGCTACGCCATGTATCCCCTGTACATGCACACCGCTGATCCCACGTCGTGGGCGCGCAACCTGCCGGCGGCGAAAGCCATGGTGGCGGTGTCGCAATGGCTGAAGGCAAAAGGTATCGATCTCATCGTCGTTCCCGCGCCACGCATGATCGAGGTTTATGCAGACAAGATCGGCAATGGTGTGCCGGCCAACGGCGTGGCATCGCCTCAACTGCGTCGCCTCCTCCTCTCACTGATGGAGTCTGACGTGGAGGTGGTGGACCTGCTGCCTGGCTTTCTACAATCGCGCGCGACCAGCGCCGAGACACTCTATCTGTCGGCCGACGGCCACTGGTCGGATCGCGCGCAACAGATCGCATCAGGAGAAATCGCGCACCGACTCGCGCGGTATGACGTCGTCAAGGCGGCGATGAAGCTGCCCGCGCGGTTTACCAGTGAGGCGTCCCACGTTTCATTTCAGGGCGCACTCGCCGAGATGTTGACGCCGCCACAGCGCGCCGAAGTCCGGGCGGCCCTCGACGCGACGCCCGTCACGAAGGTCACCACTGCCGCCGGTGCGCCATTCGAGGAACCGGCCACATCCCCCGTCGTCGTGATCGGCGACAGCTTCACGCATTACTTTCAGCTGCTCGTCGCCAAGGGCAGCGGCATCGACGCCTTGTTGTCGAAGGCCATCAATCTGGGCGTTTCGAACGTCTCGGCCGCCGGCGGTACCGTCGAGCCGATCCGGGACTTTGTGCGCCGCCCGGAGCTGTTGCGAGGCCGTCGAGTGGTGGTCTGGATTTTGAACAACTCGCTGCTCGCCGATCCAGCCGATAGCTGGCAGCTTCCGCCACTGCGTTAAGGCCGATAACAGCGCAGCTCAAGACGCGAGAATGGCATCGCCGCCACCAACGTCAGGTTGGCCTCCATCCACGCTTCCGTTTTCGACGTCGGTGGTCTGGTTCCAAAGCGCTCCGCAATAATGCAGACGACGTCACTGCCTGAGAGCGCGTCACGGGATTCGAGGGGCCCCTGCCTGGCCGTCGGGACCGGCCTGTAGAACGCGTACGGCTGCGCGTTGTACGGCGGATCGAGGATGACGGTCGCGCGTGCGAGCTCGGATCCCGACAGAAATGCCGCGACCCCACGCCAGTCTGCGCGCGGTGTCATGAAGGTCATCGCGAGTGCGCACAGAGAGGCCGCACCAACTACCGCTGTACGACGTTCGCGCTCACCAGCGGCGATCGCCCAACTCGCGAACAACACCGCCAGTGGCCACACGCAGACGAGCACCTGCTTCAGGCTGTATGCGCGAGGCACCGCCACGATCGCGGTGGCGAGCGTGAAGCCAACCACGATGATGCGCGGGACCCACGCTCGCCAGCCGTGGCGCTGCAATAGCACCGCGGCCGAGCGCACCAGGCCAAATGCGAATGCGGTGCAGCCGATCATTACAAACGGCAGCGAGATCGCCGTCATCGTTCTCACCCGGAGCGTCTGGCGGATGACCTTAAACAGCGACACACCGTCGAGCTCGCCATACGCCACCAGTGCCTGCGCCCATACGGGCTTGCACAATGCGAGGCCTATGCCGATGCCGACGATGGCGCGCAGGAGTTGAGGCTGCGAGCGACTTTCGTTGAGCCAGCGCGTGAGCCCCAGGCCCACGACGAGCATCGCCACCGGCCACATCGTGTGATCCAGATATAGGCCTCCGGCCAGACCGAGCACGATGAGCACCGCGGACCACCACGCCTCGACGACGAAACCCAGCGACAGGACGAGGCCCGCAGTCGCGACCATTTCGTACATGCGCGCTTCTTGCGCGTACCAGAAGTCCAGCGGCGACAACGCCAGTAGCAGCGCCGCCGTCATGCCCACACGACGACCGGGGAACAGCCGCTGCCCCAGCCACCAGATCAGCGCGATGTTGACGATCGACGCAAACGCCGATGGCAACCTCGCCGCAATCTCGCTGACACCGAAGATCGACAGGCACGCGTGCAGCACGAGGTAATACAGCGGCGGATGGATCGGATCAACGCCCGGCGACCAGATCGCAGCGGCAGAGTGCGTCGATGCGGCCGCCACGCTGAATGCCTCGTCGAGCCACAGGCTGTGGTGGCTGAGCGTCAACAGGCGCAGCAGGACACCGATCGCGATCAGCGCCAGAGCGAAGGGATGTCGCCTCACTGCACGAACGTAATCGTGGCGATCGACAGCACAGGTTCGTCAGCCTTCGCGCTGAAGTTGCGGACAACGATGAAGAGGTCGCGCGGGCCGGCGACGGCTTTGAGCGGAATCGTCGCGATGCCGGCCGCCGCGGCGCCTGGTGCCGGTGCACCGCCGGCATTCTGCATGGCGTTCGCATCCGGGCTCACCACACCGGCAGTGCCGATCGTGGCTTGCCCCACCAGTTCGCCGACGACCGAGCCGAGGTGCACTTCGATCGTGCCGCCCTTGAAACCTTCGCGTGCCGGCGCTTGGGCGGCGATCCGCAACGCGCGAATGCCCGAAAGATCGATGTTCCTGAGCACGAGGTAACCGTTCGCCGTCGCCGAGAGTGTCTCGACGCCGCCGTTTCCTTCGAGACGCAGCGTCATACCGGACGTGTCGTCGGCCGACACCGCGCGCACCGTCGGACTGCGCCGCACCGCGATGGCTTCGACCGTGTGTGCCATCAATGCCGGCGGCCCCGCGACGCCTTTGTCGGTATAGACCGCGCGGAAGACCAGCTTCGACGACGGCGACGCTGTCGGCGTGAATGCGCCGGTCAAGGGCTGCGTGTTGATGGCCGCACTCTTGATGTTCATCACGTAGTCGATGATGGAACGAGCTTCAGCGGTCGAGAGTCCAGGGTGCGCCGGCATGTTGGTCTCGCCCCAGACGCCGGAGCCGCCCGTCCGAATCTTGTCGACGAGCTTCGTCTGAGCCGCCGCGTCACCGGTGTATTTTTCTGCCACCTGCGTCCACGCGGGTCCATTCGATTTTGTATCGAGGTTGTGGCAGGTCTTGCAATCACTCTGCCCCATCAACGCTTTGGCCACACCGAAGCGCGTTGAGGCGTCAACCGCCACATCGCCTTGCGCCATCCACGTCGTGTCGAAGCTCTCGGAGACTTGATCCACGCTGAACGCGACGCGGTCGGCCGTCACGATGCCATCCTCTTTGTCCGTCACCGACACGGTGTATCTGAGCGGCTGGTTTTCAAAGAAGAAGGAACGATTGCCCGGCACGTCGAACGTGATCTTCGGCGGCTCGTTGCCCGCCACGATCGTGAGGAGTTGTTCGGCGGTCTTGCCCGCCGGATCGGTGACGGTCAGCGTGGCGAAGTAGACGCCGGTCTTGTCGAAGGTCACGGTCGCGTCAGGCGTCGTGAACGTCTGTGCGGCGCCGCCCTGTTCAGGCTCAACGCTCCACGCGTATTTCACGGCGTCGCCGTCGGGATCGGCGCTGCCCTTCGACGACAGCGTGACCTTCAGAGGCACAGCTCCGCCGATCGTGCTGGCAGACGCCTTCGCCACCGGCGCACGATTGCCGGCGTTGTATTCGATGCGCACGAGGCGCGCGTTGTCGCTCTTGCGGAACCAGTTGCTGCCGTATTCGAGAACGTAGAGGTCGCCATCGGGACCAAACTTCATGTCGATCGGCTCCACGGGCCGATACGACGGGAGGAAGCGATCCATGCTGCTGTAGCGGCCGTCGGCGGTGAGCGCGACAGACATGATCCATCCTCGCGACAAGTCGCCGATGATCCACCGGCCTTCGAAATACTCAGGGAACAACCGCTTCGCGCCTGGGAAGTCGGCGCGATGAAAGACGGGGCCACCCATGGCAGACCGCGCCCCGGTGCCGAGTTCCGGAAACTTTGTTGAGAGCGCGTAGGGATACGCGATCAGTGGCGCTTGGGCCGGCGGAAGGTCACGCATCCCCGTGTTGTTCACCGAGGCGTTCACCGGGTGCGCCGGGTCCTTGCGCGCGCCAGGCTTCTTGGCTTCGTAGTCGAACCACGGGAACGCGCCGGTCTCGCCGATGAAATACGGCCATCCGAAATTGCCGGGGCCCTTCGCCTGATTGAACTCGTCATAGCCGCGCGCGGTGGTGGCCGTGTCTTCCGTCGCGTCGGGCCCGACCTCACTCCAGTAGACCCACCCTGTCTTGCTGTCGACAAAGATCCGCCACGGATTGCGCACGCCCATCGCGAAGATCTCGGGCCGGGTGAGTGGCGTGCCTGGCGGAAACAGATTCCCTTTCGGAATCGTGTAGCCGCCATTGTCGTCCGGATGAATGCGCAGAATCTTGCCGCGCAGATCATTCGTGTTCGCAGAGGTGCGCTGGTCGTCCCAATTGGCGCGGCCGGGCCGCTCGTCGGTGTGCGCGGTGAGGTTGACACCCGTGTTGTCGCCCACCGTGAGCAGGAGGTTGCCGTCCTTGTCCCACGCCATGCCGCCGCCGGTGTGGCAGCACACTTCACGCTGCGTCGCATATTCCAGCACGACCTTCTTCGACTCAGGATCGAGTTCGTCGAATTCGTTCAGCGTCCACCGCGCCAGCACGTGCTTGGTGACCGTGGTCTCGGCATAGAGCATGTAGATGAAGTGATTCGTGGCGAACTGCGGATCAAGCGTGATGCCCATGAGGCCTTCTTCGGCCTCTTTCACAACGCCATCAGCGCCGACGTACTTGGTGTTCACGGGCAGCGTCTCGATCTTCTTCGTCAGCTTGGTCGCCGGGTCGTACGCCTTGAGCACGCCCTTGCGCTCGATGATGTAGACCTTGCCGTTCGGCAGCACCTCGAACGCCATGGGCTCATCGAGTTCGCCCTGCTGAATGATCGTGACCGGGGTGAACCGGTTCATGTCGGGCCGTGGCGGCGCCGCCGGCGTCTGCGCCAGCACCACAGCACCCACGCCCACCCAAAGAGCCAGCCACTTCACTGCAAAACGCCCTGACGGAACATGCGAAAGATGGTAGCCCGAAAATTGGGTCAGAATGTCACCCTGCGCGAGGAGACACGATGAAACGAATCGGAATGGGTCTGGTCGGTGCGGGCTTTGTGGGCCCCCACCATATTGATGCCGTGCGTCGGCTCGGGTACGTCGACGTGGTGGCGATTGCCGGCAGTAGCAACGCGTCTGCCGCCGCGAAGGCAGAGCAACTGGGTGCAGCGCGGTCCTACGGGAACTACCTCGACCTCATCCACGACCCCGACGTGCATGTTGTCCACAACGCGACGCCGAACTATCTGCACTTCCCCGTCACGGCGGCGGCCATCGCCGCCGGCAAGCACGTCGTCTCGGACAAGCCCCTGGCACTGACGCCTGCCGAGGCGCGTGAGCTGCTCGCACTCGCCACGAAGGCGGGCATCGTGCACGCCGTCACATTCAACTACCGCGGCAATCCGCTGGTGCAGCATGCGCGGGCCGCGATCGCTGCAGGCGACATCGGCCGGCCGCACTTTGTGCACGGACACTACCTGCAGGACTGGCTGCTCAAAGACACGGACTACTCGTGGCGGCTCGAGCCGGACAAAGGCGGCGTGACGTCGGCGCTCGGCGACATCGGCTCGCACTGGTGCGACCTCGCGCAACATGTCGCCGGGTTGCGGATCACGCACGTGCTCGCGGACATCACGACCGTGGTGCCCGTGCGCAAGAAGCCGCGCGCGGCGCGCAATGCGTTCGCGTCGGCCGCCGACGAGAGCGATGTGGAATTGATGCCGATGCAGATGGAAGATCTGGCGTCCGTGCTCGTCCGCTTCGACAACGGCGCCAAAGGCAGCTTCTCGGTGGGTCAGGTCTGCGCCGGCCACAAGAACAACCTGGTCCTCGAGATCTGCGGCAGCACATCGACGATGACGTGGCGGCAGGAAGCGCAAAACGAGCTGTGGATTGGCCACCGCGATCGGGCCAACGAGCGTCTGCAGAAAGATCCGTCGTTGATGAATGACGCGGGGCGCGGTTACGCGCATCTGCCGGGTGGCCATCAGGAAGCGTGGTCGGACGCGTTCATGAACGTCATGCGCGACATTTACGGTTTCATCGCGGCCGGCAAGAAACCCAGCGACACGCATCCGCCGGCGTTCGCCACATTTGCGGATGGCTACCGGGCGAACTGTCTCGTCGATGCGATGCTGAAGAGTGCTGCCGCCGGCAGCGTGTGGACCGAGGTAAAGGAGTAATGGCCGTGACGCCGTTTGCGCCAAAGCTGATGAAGGTCGGCATTCTCACCGCCGCGCTACAGGAACTGACACCGCGCGACGTCCGCGATGCGGATCCCGACCGGGCGATCGAAGACTGGCTCGCGTACGCGCGCGACCTCGGAGCGGATCAGATCCAGGTTTCGGCAGCGCTCCATCCGAGCCAGGCGGACGTGCCGCCCGAGGCACTGCTCGACCCGGTCGCCAACACGCTCGACCTTCGGCAGCCGTTCACAGCGGCGCGCGCTTCACGGGTGCAGTCGGCCATCGCATCGACCGGCGTCACGTTGTCGGATCTGGGCTACTTCGACAACATGCTGCATGCCGATCCTCAGGTGCGGCGCAAGAAACACGACTTCCTGCTGCGCGTGTTCGATGCCGCGGCACTGCTCGGCGTGGGCGCCGTGTGTGGGTTTGTCGGACGGAATCCGGAACTGACGGTCGACGCCAATCTGGCCGAGTTTGAAGCGCACATGATTCCGCTGCTTCGCGAAGCCAGGGCGCGCGGCGTCGTGTATCGCGTCGAGCAATGCCCGATGCCCGGCTGGAGCGCGAGCGACGACTTCCACAACAACATCGCCTACACACCTGCCGCCTGGATCGCGCTCCACCGCATCTGCGAGCGCCACGGCGTCGGCGATCAGTTCCGCATCCACTACGATCCCTCACACGCCATCCTGATGGGCCAGGACACGCGCTCAATCTTTCAGTGGCTAAAAGACGCGGGCTACGGATTCCTCATCGCCGGCTTCCATGTGAAAGGACAAGTCATCGACAGTCGCGGTGTGTCCGCCTGGGGCTACGGCGGCCAGACGATGGGCCGTGGCGACGGCCCGGGCGACGCGTGGAAGAAGCAGACGTCGCTGTGCGAACACGAACTGCCCGGCACCGCGAGACACGATCCGCTCGCGTACCTGCAGAACCGCACCGTCGACTGGTTGGATCACCAACTGGTTGCGCGGGAGTTGCTACCGCTCGACCCGGCCACCACACCACTGGTCGTTGAACACGAATACCCGAAGGCGCGCATTCAGGATCGCGATCGCCTGCTGCCGATTCTCAAGGGCTCCATCGCCTTCGTCCGCCACATCGACGCGGCCGCCGCCAGCATGTTCGCGCTCCAACACGAAGTGCTCAAGAGCCAGAACATTCCCATGCAGGGGACAGGGCGGGAGGCGTTCAGGTCGTGACGGCCGCTCACCCCAAGATGATCCTTGGCGGTGCGGTCGACATGTCGAGCTGGCGGCCGAGTTCTTCAGGATCTGAGGTCGGCGCCTGGCACGTGAAGCCGCTGCACACATAGGCGGTCGGTGCGCCAGCGCGTGATGACATCGACTGGAGCCACGGCAATGCGGCGGCGAGTGACGACTGCGATGCGCCGGGCACGAGTGGCAGCACCACCGCAAACGGGAGATGGCGGCGGGCGACTTCGCGTTCAAGCGCGGTTGTGCGCTCATCCGCCGGATCGCCGACGATAGTGATTTCAGCCGCGTGGCCGTGCCACAAGGCCAGGTTGCTCATCATGAAGGGCATGACGCGCGCGACGCGGCCGATCTGCGGACCGTAGCGCTCAAGTGCACGTTCGGCCTGTGTGCGATAGGTCGCGTCACCCGTCAGATGCGCGAGCGTCAGCAGATTGCGCGTCGCGACAGACGCGGCAGAGGGTTCCGCGCCGTCGTAGTCTTCCTTCAGACGCAGCAACACCGTTGGATCATCACCTGTGGTACTGAACCAGCCGCCATCGGTCGCATCGAAGAAGAGCGCGGTCTGGCGCCGCTGCAGCGTCTCGGCCCAGCGTAGCCAACGCACATCGCCCGTGGCCTGCACAAGCTCGAGCAATCCCCAGATGAGACATGCGTAGTCTTCGCAGAAACCCGGAATCGCGGCGTCACCATCGCGGTAGCGGCGCAACAGGGTCTCCGTCTCGGCACGCCACAGCGTCTTCTCGATCGATGTCGCGGCGGCGATCGCCGCCTCTCGCCACCGGCTGCGATTCGGGCTATCGACGAGCACGCGGGCGGCGCGGGCGAACGCCGAGATCATCAGACCGTTCCACGCCGTGATGACCTTGTCATCGAGGTGCGGCCGCACACGTGCTGATCGTGCGTCATACAGTAACTGTCGCGCCGTCCCCAGCACGCGCATCACGTCGTCGATCGACCGGTTGGTGCGCGCGGCGATGTCTTCGAGGTCCTGCGCGATGTAGGGAATGTTCAGGCCACGAAACTCGCCCTGCGGATCTGCCGGTGCGTTGCCGTGTGGCTCGATGCCGAATCGCCGTTTCACGATCGGCGCATCGTCGCCAAAGAGCGCATCGATTTCGCTGTCGGCCCAGATGTAAAACGCGCCCTCGCGCTTGGCAGGTGCGCCATGCTCCTCGGGACCGAATGTGGCCCGCTGCGCGGGCCCGGGCAGCGAGTCGGCGTCTTCAGCCGAGTAGAACGCGCCATCGGGCGCCGTGAGATCGGCCAGCACGTAGTCGAGCGTGTCTTCGGCAATGACGCTGAAGAAGATGTCGCCGCTGATGGCGGCGCCGCCCAGATACGCAAGCACGAGCTGCGCCTGGTCGTAGAGCATCTTCTCGAAGTGCGGCACACGCCACGCTGCATCCACCGAGTACCGATGGAAGCCGCCACCCACGTGATCACGCATGCCGCCGATCGCCATCGCGCGCAGTGTTTCCTGCACGACGTGGCGCACCTGATGGTCGCCACCCAGCGCTTGTGCGTCCAGCAGGAAGAACAGCTCTGACGGGCGCGGGAACTTCGGCGCGCCGCCGAATCCGCCATGACGACGATCAAACGCGTCCACGAACTGCTTCGCGCCGACATCAATTGCCTGACGTCCGGCAATCGGCGCACGATCGAGTGACCGCTCGGCGCCGCCGCCCATCGCATCGCGCAACTTGTTGATGATGTCGTCAGCCGATGCGACCACGCTCGCCGTGTCTTTCTTCCAGCCAGCGGCCAGTTGCGTCAGGATCTCGATGAAGCCGGGGCGTCCCCACCGCGTCGTCGGCGGAAAGTATGTGCCGCCGAAGAAGGGCTTCAGATCCGGCGTCAGCCACACGCTCATGGGCCAGCCGCCCGCGCCCGTAGTCGCCTGCACGAACGTCATGTAGACGCGATCGATGTCCGGCCGCTCTTCGCGGTCTACCTTGATCGAGACAAACTCGCGATTGAGGACCGCGGCAATCGCCGGATCCTCAAACGACTCGTGCTCCATCACGTGGCACCAGTGGCACGTCGAGTAGCCGATCGAGAGGAAGATCGGCTTCTGCTCTGCACGCGCCTTGGCGAACGCCTCTTCGCCCCACGGATACCAGTCGACAGGATTGTTGGCGTGCTGCAGCAAGTACGGGCTGCGTTCAGCGGCGAGTCGGTTTGCCATTCCCTTTCATCATAACGGTCACGTTGAGCCGCGCGTAGGCGGCCGACACTTGCGCGCCGTAAAGAAAGATCACGGCCGAGAGATAGATCCAGACCAGAAACAGTGCGACGGCCGCGACCTGGCCGAGGACGGTAAAGCGCGACAGATCGCGGATGTACCACGAGAATCCGCCGTAGGCGAAGCGCCACAGCAGGCCCGCAATCACCGCGCCCCACCAGACGTCGCGCAGGCGCACCTTGGTATTGGGCACGTAGTAATACATGAGGCCGATCACCAGCATGAACATCGGCGTGGGCGCCAGGTTCAGCGCCAGCCCGCGCAGGGTGGCGAGCCCGGGCACACTCGAAATGACGCTGCCGAACCAACTCGCCTGGGCCATCTCAAGGACAGACGCGAGCAGCAGCGTGACCACGAGGAGAACGGCCGCCACGGCCAACATCGTGAGCGCGATCAGCTTGTGCTTCCAGAAACCCGGCGCCTTCTCGACACCCCAGGCGTGGTTAATAGCGGATGTAATCGCGCCGAAGATCCCCATCGATCCCGAGAGGGCCAACAGAAAGCCGGCCACGCCCACTTGCAGCCGAATCTTGCTGAGCGCGTGAATCTGACCGCTCAGAAAATCTGGATTACCGGGAATCGCGCGGGACATCAATTGCAGAAGTGTCGCGTCCCGATCGCCGACGGTCACCAGCCCAAGAACGGCCAGAACCAGCAGGAGAAACGGAAACATCGACAAGAGCGAGTAATACGCGATCGACGACGCAAACGTGAGGTTGTTGCTGCGATAGAAGTCGATCACGCCGAGGCGCGTCGCCTGTCCCGCCAGTCGGACGCTTTTTCCCAGCCGCATCAGGATTCCCACGGGTCGATCGCGAGGCGACGGTTGAGGCACCTGGGCATCTTATAATCTCTCTCTGATGCCAGACTCGCAGAAGCCGTTCGACAGGCTCACGACGACGCCGTTCGATCCGATGACCACACGGCGGGCACAGCCGATTCGGTCGACGCAGCCCACACCAGCAACGTCGGCCTGCGAGACGAAAGAAGCCTGCGACCGCTGTGGCGGCGAGGTCTATCGGATGCACGCCGTCTGGCGCTGCATCAAATGCGGATTCAAGAGCGATTGCTGTGGGTGGTAACCGATGAACGTCCTCCAGAGCCACATCAACACGGAATCCCCGGAATTCAAGAAGAACGACACCGCCATGCGCGCGCTGGTCGCTGATCTTCGCGCGCGCACCGAGGCTGTCAAAGACGGCGGCGGTCCCAAATACATTGAGCGACATCGCGCGCAGGGCAAGCTGCCGGTGCGCGAACGTATCGCGAAGCTCATCGATCCCGGCACGCCGTTCCTCGAGTGCTCCGCACTCGCCGCCAACGGCCTCTATGACGACGACGCGCCAGCCGCGGGTGTGATCACCGGTATCGGCCGCGTGCGCGGACGGGAGGTCATGATCGTCGCGAACGACGCCACGGTCAAAGGCGGCACCTATTTCCCCATGACGGTGAAGAAGCACGTTCGTGCGCAGGAGATCGCGCTGCAGAACCACCTCACGTGCGTCTACCTCGTCGACTCGGGTGGCGCCTTTCTGCCGATGCAGGACGAAGTTTTCCCCGACCGCGAGCATTTCGGCCGCATCTTCTTCAATCAGGCCCGCATGTCGGCGGCGCGCATTCCGCAAATCGCCGTCGTCATGGGCTCCTGCACGGCAGGCGGCGCGTACGTGCCCGCCATGTCGGATGAAACGATCATCGTCAAAGGCACAGGCACGATCTTTCTGGGCGGTCCCCCACTCGTCAAAGCCGCAACCGGCGAGGAAGTGACAGCCGAAGAACTGGGCGGCGCCGACGTGCACACGCGGCTCTCGGGCGTGGCCGACTACATGGCCGACGATGACGAGCACGCGCTCGAATTGGCGCGCATGGTGGTGTCGACGCTGCCCATTCGCAAGCACCTGCCACACGACATGTTGCCGTCGGAAGCGCCGAAATACGACCCGGAGGAAATCTACGGCGTCGTGAATCTCGATGCGCGGCATCCGTACGACGTGCGCGAGGTCCTCGCGCGCATGATCGACGGCTCACGACTCGATGAATTCAAGCAGCGCTATGCCACGACGCTCGTCACCGGCTTCGCCCACATCCACGGCATGCTCGTCGGCATCGTCGCCAACAACGGCGTGCTGTTTTCGGAGTCGGCGCTCAAGGCGACGCACTTCATCGAGCTGTGCAATCTGCGGGGCGTGCCGCTCGTGTTTCTGCAAAACATCACGGGCTTCATGGTCGGCAAGCAGTACGAGCGCGGCGGCATTGCCAAGGACGGCGCCAAGATGGTGCATGCGGTGGCGACGTCCGTGGTGCCGAAATTCACCGTCGTGATTGGCGGATCATTCGGCGCCGGCAACTACGGCATGTGCGGTCGCGCCTACGATCCGCGTCTGCTGTGGATGTGGCCGAACTCACGGATCTCCGTCATGGGTGGGCCGCAGGCCGCGTCTGTACTCGCGACCGTCAAGAAGGATCAGCTCGCGCGGGCCGGCCAGACGCTCTCAGACGCGGAGGACGCGGCGATCCGCCAACCGATTCTCGACAAGTACGAGCGGGAAGGCTCGCCGTACTACGCCACCGCGCGGCTGTGGGATGACGGCGTGATCGATCCTGCACAGACGCGCGACGCGTTGGCGCTCGGCTTGTCCGCCTCGTACAACGCGCCGATTCCCGATGCCAAGTTCGGCATCTTCAGAATGTGATGATGTCGACACTGCAGATCGAACACGGGCCCGTCACCACCGTCACACTGCACCGTCCTGATGTGCGCAACGCGTTCAACGAGGAATTGATTGACGAGCTCACCGCCTGGGCCAAGAGCGTTGTGCCCGGCGAGGTGCGTGTCGCGATTCTTCAAGGTGCCGGTAAAGCGTTCTGCGCTGGCGCGGATGTGCACTGGATGCAGAAGATGGTCAGCTACAGCCGTGACGAGAACCTTGCGGATGCGGAGCGAGCGGCGGCGATGTTCAATGCCCTTGATCGACTTCCGGTGCCGCTGATCGGGCGCGTGCATGGTGCCGCACTCGGCGGCGGGTCGGGCCTCGCTGCAGTGTGCGACGTCGTCGTCGCTGCCGATGACGCGCTCTTCGGTTTCACGGAAGTCGTGCTCGGCATTCTGCCTGCGATGATCTCGCCCTATGTGGTGAGAAAGATCGGGATCAACGCGGCGCGCGAGTTGTGCCTGAGTGGCGCGCGATTCGACGCAACCCGCGCGAAGGCAATTGGCCTCGCGTCGGACGTCGTGCCGGCCGCGGGGCTCGATGCCGCCGTTGAGCATCACGTGCAACTGTTTCTGAAAGCCGCCCCCGGTGCCGTCGCGCGAGCGAAGACGCTACTGCGGCAAGTGCATGGACGGTTGCCCGAGGATGTCGTGGGCCTCACGACCGCAGCGATTGCCGATCAGCGCGTGTCGGCGGAGGGCCAGGAGGGCCTCCGCGCGTTTCTCGAGAAGCGACCGGCCGCATGGTTGACGAATCTGCCGGAGCGCAAGGCGTAGTGATGCGCCGCGTCCTGATTGCCAATCGCGGCGAGATCGCCGTGCGCATTATTCGTGGGTGTCGCGAGCGCGGCCTCGAGACCGTCGCCATCTTCTCTGACGCGGATCGTGACGCGCCGCACGTGCTCGCGGCAGATCGCGCGATCAATGTCGGCCCAGCAGCGGCCAGTGCCAGCTACCTGAATGTGCCGGCGATTCTGGCCGCGGCGGCAGAGTCGGGTGCCGATGCGATTCATCCTGGCTACGGATTTCTCTCGGAGAACGCGGCGTTCGCGGAAGGCTGCGCGAAGGCCGGCTTGACGTTCATCGGGCCGCCGGCGAGCGTGATCGCGCGGATGGGATCAAAGACTGCCGCGCGCGCAGCCGCCGTCGCGGCCGGCGTGCCCGTGGTGCCGGGTGTGGTGCCGATCGATCAGTCGCCGGCCGCCATCGCGGACGCTGTACGCCGCGTGGGCTTCCCCGCCCTGATCAAGGCGGCCGCCGGCGGCGGCGGCAAGGGCATGCGCATCGTCCGATCCAATGACGAGGTCGCTGAGGCGGTTGAATCGGCGAGCCGCGAAGCGACGCGCGCGTTTGCCGACGGGGCCGTCTACGTTGAGCGGCTGATCGATCAGCCGCGCCACATCGAAGTGCAGATCCTCGGCGATCAGCACGGCAATGTCGTGCACCTGTTCGAGCGCGACTGCTCGCTGCAACGACGCCATCAGAAAGTGATTGAGGAGACGCCCGCGCCGGCGCTCGCGCCATCCGTGCGCGCGGCGATCACTGCCGCAGCCGTCGCCGCGGCACACGCGGTCGGCTACGTCAACGCGGGCACGGTCGAGTTCATCCTCGAGGGCCATGGCGAAGACGCGCGGTTCTACTTCCTCGAGATGAACACGCGACTGCAGGTCGAGCACCCCGTCACAGAGCTCGTGACCGGGCGCGATCTGGTGCACGCGCAGCTGCGCGTCGCCGATGGCGAGCCGTTGTGGTTCACGCAAGGAGACGTCGCGCAACGCGGCCATGCGATCGAATGCCGCGTGTATGCCGAAGACGCGTCGCGCGGCTTGTTGCCGCAAAGCGGCCGACTGCTCCGCTACGTCGAGCCAAACGGCCCGGGCGTGCGTGTCGACAGCGGCGTGCGAGAAGGTCAGCTCATCGGCGTCGACTACGACCCGATGCTGGCCAAGCTGATCGTGTACGCGGAAACGCGCGACGCCGCACTGGCGCGCATGGCGCAGGCGCTGCGATCGTTCGCGATCCTCGGTGTGCGACACAACATTCCGTTTCTGCTAAGGCTGCTGGCATTGCCGGAAGTCATGATGCGAGTGGCTGGAGCCCCGGACCTTCAGGTCCGGGGAACGACAGCACTCGAATACCGCGTCGACACCGGCCTCATCGAACGGCGCCTCGCCGAACTGTCCACGCCAGCCGATGACGCACTGCTGGCAGCCGCGGCCGCCGTGGGGACTGCGGTGCAGTTGACCAGTAGCGCTCGCGCGATCGGACGCGCCGACGCCGCCGGCAGCGATCCCTGGGAGACGATTTCATGGTGACGCCGACCGGATGGCGCGTCACGGCGCTCGCCGACGGCCGCTATCGCGTCGAAGACGGCAGCCGGTCGTTTGTCGCGGATGCGGTGCGGGACGGCAGCACGTCGTGGATCTGGATCGACGGCCATCTCTTCGAAATCGCGCCCGTCGCGACCGCGCGCGCGCGGGCCGCGCATGGCGACGAAGCCCTGATGCCGCAAATGTCAGCCAAGGTCATTCGCGTGCTGGTCAAAGCTGGTCAGTCTGTTGCGATCGGCGACACGCTCGTCGTGCTCGAGGCGATGAAGATGGAACTGCCGATCCGCGCGCCACGCGCCGGCGTCATCAAGGCCGTGCGCTGCGCCGAAGGCGACCTCGTCCAACCCGGAACACCTGTCGTAGACATGTAAGGGGTCAGAGCCCTTTTCCACAGTTTTGGGCACAATAGAGCCAGAGGTCTTAAGACCTCTGGCTCCTAAATGCCCAAAACTGTGGAAAAGGGCTCT
>CANIII010000028.1 GCA_947467605.1 Acidobacteriota bacterium | reverse complement strand
GACCGGTGAATTAACTCCCGATGTTCTTGCTCCCGCTCTGACCTCCGCCACCAGCGCATCCACATACTTCCGTTTCAACTCCGCATCAAGCAGGCCGCGGTTGAAGTTGCAGTACGAGCAGATGTGTTGGCAGAACGGAATGTGGAGGTAGAGACCGAGGCTCACTGGAACGGGGGAGCTATCCCCTGCCCGCTTTGCCGCCGGGCCATTTCAGCTCGCGCGGGTCGGCGAGGCGCTTTGCGCGCTCGGTGGCGGCGCGGTTCTGCGAGTCTTGCAGCATGTTTGAGCCTGCGCCGCTTGACAGTTGCGCGCGCGCGGGGCCGCGGGTGCGGGCCGGCAGCGGGAGGCGCTCTTTGTTGCGCTGCCACAGCGTGGCCAGATCGCTCGGCCCGGAATTGGGCGGCAGCATGCGATAGTCGCCGCCCTCGAAGCTCATCACGTCGCACATCTCGTGCAGGCGCGAGTGAATGCGGAAACCCACACGAACCTTCAACGAGTCCATGTTGGTTTCTTCGAGGTCTTCGTAGTTGGTCGTGAAGATCGTCGGCCGCTTCTCGTTGTAGCGCGTGTTCACGATGAGCGTCATCGTCTCTTCGACCCACTCGGAAGGCTTCTCCGCGCCGAGATCGTCGAGCACGAGCAGGTCGGCTTCCATCACCGGCCGGAGGATGTCCATCTCGGCGGTGCGGACGACGGGGTTATACGTCGAGCGGATCACACGCAGGAGATCGCGCACGTCGTAGAAGAGCCCGCGCGCGCGCTTTTCGAGAATCGCCTGACGCAACACCGCCACAGCGATGTGCGTCTTGCCGATGCCAGGCGGCCCGATGAGGCACAGGCCTTTCGCCGTCGCCGGGAACGCGGCGGCAAACTTTCGCGCCTGCGTCAGCGCGTTGTGCAATTTCTCGTTGGGATACAGAACAAAGTTATCGATCGTGCAGCGCGAATACCGCGGTGGGATTCGCGCTTCGTCCATCAGTCGTGTGGTGACCGAGTCGAGCCAGCAGTGGCAGCGCTCCGCGCCGCGCTCTCCGACTTTCCACCCGGTTCCGTTGCAGACATCGCACGACATGACGAAAGGAGAGAATACCAGTACGTCGCGACGAGGGCTTCCGGAATTATTGATTGGTATTTGGCCGGTGCACGTGCTCCGTCATTTCCGCGGTCGTCGTCGGCACAAGCGCCGTGTTGAGCCGCTGTTCCCAGTCGCCGAGTCCCTTGGCAAGTTCGCCTTTCACGTAGTGCATGAACTCGTTGACTTCTTTTTGCATGCGCTCCATCTTCTTGCGCATGTTGAGCACGATCTCGACGCCCGCCAGATTCACGCCAAGGTCGCGCGTGAGTGCGAGGATCGTCTCGAGCTGCTCGAGGTCTTCGTCCGAGTAGAGTCGCGTGTTGCCTTCAGTGCGTGACGGCCGCAGGAGGCCCTCGCGCTCGTAGAGCCGCAGCGTCTGCGGGTGGATGTTGTACTTGGTGGCCACCGCGCTGATCATGTAGAGACCCTTGCCGGTGACGGGTTTTCGTGTTGGCACAATGTGCTCCTGACTACGCGTTGCCGAACAGGTGGCGGCGGACGTCGATGTCGTTCAGTCGACCAAATTCCTTGAGCAATTCCTTCGACCGCTCGTCACGCACGGGCGGTAACACAATCTGGAGTTCGGCAATCAGATCGCCGGCAGGCAGTTCACCGGACGGATCGCCAGGGATCCCGCGCCCGCGAAGGCGTAGGCGTTGCCCCGACGTGGATCCCGCCGGAATTCTCAGCGCCACTGCGCCATCGAGCGTCGGCACGTTGATCCTGGCGCCGAGAGCGGCTTCGTGAATCGCGACCGGCAGTTGCATCCGCAGGTCGCGGCCCTCGCGCTGCAGGAACGGATGCGGCACGACGTCGATCGTCACGTACAGATCGCCCGCCGGCCCGCCACGTGCGCCCGCATGTCCTCGACCAGGCACCGAAATTCGCGCGCCGGTCTCAATCCCTGGTGGCAAGCCGAGCGTGACGACTTCGCTCCGCCCGTGCACACCGGTGCTGCCACACATGCGGCAACTCTGGGTCACGATCTGCCCCACGCCATTGCACGTGTCGCAGGCTTTGGTGAACACCATGTGCCCGCGCGCCCAGCGCATGGAGCCGGCGCCGACGCATTGCGGGCACGCGATCGGCGGCCGCGCCACTTGGCCGGTGCCTGCACAGGCGCCGCATCGTTCCGAACGCGTCACCGACAGCGGAAACTGGCCGCCGCGGATCGCATCGTCGAACGACAGCTGCAAGGTGATGTCGACGGAGGTGCCCTGCTCGGGCGACGACACACGACGTGCCGCGTCCTGAAACACATCCGCGAAAAGTTCTGAGAACGTTGCCGCCGAGGCACCCTCGGCAAGTGAGGAGAAATCAAACCCCTGAAACGCCACGTTCGTTTCGGCCGTGGCGACCGGCGCGGAGGCACCGCCGCGATCGTAGTCACGTCGGCGCTCGGTATCCCCGAGCACCGCGTAGGCATCCTGTACCCGTCGATACAACTCGGCAGATACGCCATCACCCGGGTTGATCCCCGGGTGATAGCGCCGTGCGAGTCGAAGGTATGCGCGCTCAACATCCGCCGGAGCGGCGTTGCGCGGCACACCCAAGACTTGGTACAGGTCCATGACTCTTACTTCTTTTCCTCGACGACTTCCGCGTCGATCACATCGCCATCAGGCGCGCCACCCTGAGCACCCGGTGCACCGCCTTCAGGCGCGCCCGGCGCGCCAGCCTGCGAGTAGAGATTCTCGCCGGCTTTCATCTGGGCCGCGTCGAGTGCTTCGAGCGTGCGCTTGATGGACGCCGCGTCGTTGTTCTCGATCGCCTTCTTGAGGTCGTTCACGGCAGACTCGATGGCCATGCGATCTTCCGGCTTGATCTTGTCGCCGGCATCCTTCATGAACTTCTCCGCCTGGTAGACGGTCTGGTCCGCGCGGTTGCGCGTCTCGACTTCTTCCTTGCGGGTCTTGTCTTCTGCCGCGTGAGCCTCGGCGTCCTTCATCATCCGCTCGACTTCGTCCTTCGACAGGCCGCTCGAGGCGGTGATCGTGATCTTCTGTTCCTTGCCCGTGCCGCGATCCTTCGCCGACACGTTCACGATGCCGTTCGCATCGATGTCGAACGACACTTCGATCTGCGGTGTGCCACGCGGCGCCGGCGGAATCCCGTCGAGGTGGAACTTGCCGAGCGTGCGGTTGTCGCGCGCCATCGGGCGCTCGCCCTGCAACACGTGCACTTCAACACTCGGCTGGCTATCGGCCGCGGTCGAGAACACGTCGCTCTTCTTGGTCGGGATCGTCGTGTTGCGCTGAATCAGCGTCGTCATCACGCCGCCCATCGTCTCGATACCGAGCGAGAGCGGTGTCACGTCGAGCAGGAGCAGGTCTTTCACTTCGCCCGAGAGCACGCCAGCCTGAATCGCGGCGCCGATCGCCACGACTTCGTCCGGGTTCACGCCCTTGTGCGGATCCTTGCCGAAGAGCTCCTTCACGAGCTGCTGCACCTTGGGGATACGCGTCGAACCGCCGACGAGCACCACTTCATCGATCGCTGCCGGCTGCACGCCCGCGTCGGTCAGTGCCTGACGGCACGGGCCCATCGACTTCTGGAGCAGATCGTCGACGAGCGACTCGAACTTCGCGCGCGTCAACTTCATGGAGAGATGCTTCGGACCGGTCGCATCGGCCGTGATGAATGGCAGCGAGATGTCAGTCTCCATCACCGTGGAGAGTTCCATCTTCGCCTTCTCGGCCGCTTCCTTCAGGCGCTGAAGCGCCATCCGGTCCTTGCTGAGATCGATGCCTTCCTGCTTCTTGAATTCCGCGGTGATCCACTCGATCACGCGCTGGTCGAGGTTGTCGCCGCCGAGGTGCGTGTCGCCGTTGGTCGACTTCACTTCCACGACGCCTTCGCCGACTTCAAGGATCGAGATGTCGAACGTGCCGCCACCGAAGTCATACACGGCGATGGTTTCGTTCTTCTTCTTGTCGAGGCCGTATGCGAGCGCGGCGGCGGTCGGTTCGTTGACGATGCGGAGCACTTCGAGACCGGCAATCTTGCCGGCGTCTTTGGTGGCCTGGCGCTGCGCGTCGTTGAAGTACGCGGGCACCGTGATTACGGCTTTCGTGACGGCCTGACCGAGATAGTCTTCCGCCGCCTGCTTCAGCTTCTGCAGGATCATCGCGGACACTTCCGGAGGCGTGAACGGCTTCTCGGTGCCGTCGACTTGCACGGCCACGCCATCGCCGACCGAGACGACGTGATACGGGACCATTTTGGATTCTTCAGAGACTTCGTCGCGACGACGGCCCATGAAGCGCTTGATTGAGAAAACGGTGTTTTCTGGGTTGGTGACGGCCTGTCGCTTGGCGACCTGGCCGACGAGGCGTTCGCCGGATTTCGTGAACCCAACAACGGAGGGCGTGAGTCGCCCGCCTTCGGGGTTCGTGATGACGACCGGCTCGCCCCCTTCCATGACGGCGACCACTGAGTTGGTCGTTCCGAGGTCGATACCGATGATCTTGCTCATAAACATTTCTCCTTTTGCCCCTACGGGGCTCCCGTCGATGCGGGACGCAGACTTTAGTGTCATTGAGTATATTTATATGAGCGTTATCTAGTCAAGACAATAAACCGTGAAGAACACCTTGTCTTCACGTTCTTCACGTCCATTGCGGTGAGCCCGGTACACTTGAGGTTCCGTGCTCCGCTCCCCTACGCTCAAGGTCGCCGGTTTGGCTGCGCTCTTCGTTGCGGCGGCCCTCTTTGGCATTGCCGGGGGCGTCATGTTCGCGTTTATGGGCGATCTGCCGGGCCTCCCGTCGCTCGAGAACTACAGCCCGAGCGTCACGACGCGGATTCTGGGTCGTGACGGCGTGGTGGTCGGCGAGTTGGCGACGCAACGGCGCGAGATCCTGAAGTACGAAGACATTCCGGATGTGCTGCGTAAGGCCGTCTTGTCGTCCGAAGACTCATCGTTCTATCAGCATCAGGGCATCGATATTCCGCGCACCCTTGTGCGTCTCGTCAAGGACGTCGTCTATCGCCAGATGAAGGGCGGCAGTTCGATCTCGCAGCAGCTGGCGCGCAACGTGTTCCCCGACAGCATCGGCTTTCAACAGACGCCCGAGCGAAAGATCAAGGAAGCACTCGTCACCCTGCAGATCGAGAAGCGGTACACGAAGAACGAGATCTTCACCATGTACTGCAATCAGATCAACATGGGCCACGGCGCGTACGGCATGGGCGCGGCGTCGCAGATGTACTTCGGCAAACCTGCGAAAGAGCTGACGCTCGCAGAAGCTTCGCTGCTTGCCGGCATCATTCAAGGCAATGTGCTGCAGAGCCCGTATCGCAACATGCCGGGCGCGAAGGCCCGCCAGGCCTACACGCTGCGGCGCATGGTGGAAGAGAAGTACATCACGCAGGTGCAGGCCGACGAAGCCAAGGCACAGCCGCTTGTGCTCCGCGGTTACGCGGGGCCCACGTCGATTGCGCCGTACTTCACCGAGATGGTGCGGCAGCAGATTCAGGAAAAGTACGGCGCGAAGGCCGTGTACGAAGGCGGCCTCACCGTACAGACGGCCATCGACGGTCCGCTGCAGTTGGCAGCGAATGCGGCGCTCGATCGTGGATTGCGCCGGCTCGACAAGCTGCGCGGCTATCGCAAGCCCTCACGCAACCTCATTACTGAGAAGCACGACGTCGACAAATTCCGTTTGGCGAGCTGGACGCACGAGCCCGCGGTCGGCGACATCCTGACGGGCGTTGTACTCGGTACTGACGGTGGCCTCATCCGCGTCAAGTTTGGTCGATGGTCAGGCACGATCGACAAGGCGGGCTATGCGTGGACCAAACGCACACCTGATCAGTTGGTCAAACGTGGCGATGTTGTCGACGTGCGCGTCAAGACGCTCGATGGCGGCGCGGCCACGTTCGCGGCGGAGCTCGATCAACCGCCGGTGCTTGAGGGCGCGATGCTCGCGCTCGACAACAAGACCGGCGAAATTCTCGCCATGGTGGGCGGCTCGAGCTACGAGCGCAGCCAGTTCAACCGTGCCACGCAGGCGCTGCGTCAGGTCGGATCGTCATTCAAGCCCATTGTCTACACTGCCGCGATCGACCGCGGCTACACCGCCACGTCGACGCTCATCGATACACCGGCGAGCTTTCCCGCCGGACCGAATCAGCCGATGTACGAGCCGAAGAATTACGATCGGAAGTACGAAGGCAACATCACACTGCGCCACGCGCTTGAGCAATCGCGCAACGTCCCGACCATTCGACTCATGGCCGCGCTGGGGGCCGAGCAGGTCATCATGTTCGCGCGTCGCTTCGGCATCACGTCGCCGCTGCCGCCGTATCTACCGATTGCCATTGGCGCGGGCGACGCCTCATTGATAGAAATGACATCGGCCTACACGGTGTTTCCCAATGCCGGTGTGCGCATGACGGCGCAGCCCTTTCGACAGGTCATCGACAAAGATGGCGCCGTGCTCGAAGACATCCGGCCAGAAGCGCACGATGTCATCCGCGCGGACGCGGCTTATGTCATGACGTATCTGCTGCAGGGCGTCATCAAGAACGGCACGGGCCGTGCAGCTGCCGCCGCCATTCCCAACTGGCCGATCGGCGGCAAGACCGGCACCACCGACGACTACACCGACGCGTGGTTCATTGGCTTTGACCCCGACATCACCATCGGTGTCTGGATTGGCTTCGATCAGAAGAAACCCATCGGCGAAGGCCAGAGCGGCACGGTCGCCGCCCTGCCTATCTGGATCGACGTCATGAAGAGCTGGGTCGATCGCCGGCGCAACACGCTCAAGGACACACCGGAATTCTCGCGCCCGGGCAGCGTCGTGCTCGTGCAGACCGCGAATGGGGTTGAAGCGTTTATCTCAGGGACGGAGCCGGTCATTCGATGACCCCTTCGACTGCACTCAGAACGGAGCTCTGGGGCAAATGGTGGCGCCTCGGCCGCGACGAGCGTCGAGCGCTGCGAGAGGCCCGGTGACCGAAATGGCTCGCATGGACCGCGGCAAAGAACGTGGTCCCATTGCGCCAACCGGCTGCGCTTAATCAATGCCAGATACGCTTTCAAGTCGATCGCGCCGGGATTCCACGCCCAGGCAAAACGAGGGCGATCTATAAACGTCGGCACCACGAGCCACGGCCCGCGCCCCCCGCCGGTCTCGACGGTTCGCACGACAATCTCCGAATCAAAGGGCGATGGTTTGACAAACAGTAGCCAGTTCGGCGCCAGACGAAACACATCAATCCATCCGATCGATCGACGGAATCTCCAGCGAGGCTGTTGCGTGAGCATGACCACGAACCACAGCACGAATACCGCTGCCACCATCACATCGAGCCAGCCGTCCGGTTCGTAACTCATCGCGAGCGGGCTGGGGACGATGCCGTCGGGAGGCGGAGTGACAAGTGATCGATGACACGCACGGCACCAGCGTAGCTTGGATGGTCGTCGTCAAAATACAGGACCTGATCATCGAGGGCCGTGACACATCGCCCCGCCAACGTGCTGTCACACAACCACGTCTCGGGTCGCACACGCGATAACCCATCGAGATCGCCCAGCGCGTCAAAGAGATCTCGCACACCTTGGGTGCGCCGCAGAAACACCGCGTACGAAGTGGTCACGGGATCATCTCGGTGCCACAGAGCATGCAGTTTGAAAAGCCGGATCGGGACATCCCAACCCACCTCAGGGATCGGATAGACGAGGTGCACCCTCTTGCCAGCTGCCAGTAACTCTGTGATCGCCCTTTGGAAGATTGCCGCGACGGATCGGCGATCGTCTAAGACTCGGCCGATTCCCTGGCCGGTAGATTCCCGCCCGCCCTCGCCGTTGTCAAATGCCACGCCTTCAAACGTGTTCACGTATCGACCCGCCACCACCACGTCCCGAACTGTGGGCGACAGGATGCGAGCGTGTACCTCGGTAGTCCATAGATGGCACGCCTGCTGTTTCACGGGATTATTGCTCACGAGCACCGCGTCGCCGACATAGAGGCAACTGAAGCGGGTCAGTTGCTGGCCCGCCAGTTGGCTTCCTTGCAGTCTCTCATCAAGCGCGGGAGCCAAGGCAGCCGCGTGTGAATCGCCGACCAACGCCCAGGACGGTTCGGCCCCCGGGTATCCCAACCTGCAACCGTCGCTTGGAAGACGGTTAGCGCAGGGCACACCGTTGAGCGCGAATCGATCCACGCTCTTGAACGTCTTGACCTGCAGCACACGGATGTCCTGGGCTGAAAACCGGCCAGGCCAGCCGCCCGTCACGTAGCACGACGCCCCAATCAGCACGGCCAGTCCAGCACCAATCGTGACCGACCGCCACAGCCAGCGGCTTGCGATGCGCTCGGCCCGACGAAATGGCTGTTCGACGACACGCCACAGCAACGCGGCAGCCACGCAGCAGGCCAAAGCGAGGATGAGGTAGGTGCGCGTAGAAATGCGGTTCACCTCCAGCGCGCGCGCCATGGCCAACACGGGTTGATGAATCAGATACAGCGAGTACGACATCGCACCAACTCGGACGGGGACCGCGTGCGAGAGGAGCCTATAGGCCAGCCCTGGTGTCGCGCCGCACCACACGACAAGACACGCCCCGAGAGTCGCCACCACTGATCGGGAGAACGGTCCTGTCTCAAGACCAACGTATGGCGACACTGCCCAGAGAATCGCGACAAGCCCTACAGCCGTCAACGCACTCCCCGTCGGGGCTAGCGACGATGCTGGAGCGGTGGCGTGTCGATGTGCGATCGCGGCACCGACCAACAACTCCCACCCACGCGATGGCAATAGGTAGAACCCAACAGGTGACGCTCGCCACGTCAGGTAGCCCGACAGACACAGCGACAGGAGACCGGCAGCCGCAAGACACAAACCAGTCGCGGCTCGCCAACGCCGCCACACAAGCACAAGACCCAAAGGAAACAGGAGGTAGAACTGCTCTTCGACCCCAAGGCTCCACGTGTGCAGCAGCGGCTTCAGTTCCGCCGCTTGACCAAAGTAATTCGTGTCGCGCAGAAACAAGAGATTGGAAACAAATACGGCTGCCGCACCGAGACTCTTGCCAAATTCAGAAAGTGCGTGCGGGTCCAACCACATCCAGGCAAACGGCACGGTGGCGAGCATCACGACGAGGAGTGCGGGCAGAATCCGGCGCGCCCGTCGTTCGTAGAAGTGTAGAAATGTAAAACGCTCTGCGGCCAGATCCGCCAGAATCACGGACGTGATCAGATATCCGCTGATCACGAAGAACACATCGACGCCCACGTAGCCGCCCGCGAATCCTGGAATGCCCGCGTGAAACAGGATGACCGGCACCACGGCCAAGGCCCTCAGCCCATCGATCTCGGGCCGATACGGCAACCGATGCGATAGCGCGGCTCTCGGCTCGGTCATGGGCGGTGTCTTAGTCGTCGACGGTGTCGTCGGCCGCCGCCAACTTCCCCATCGCCTTGTGCATGAGGAACGTCTTGATGAACTCGTCGATGTCACCGTCGAGGATCCGGTCCACGTCGCCGACACTGAACTTCGTCCGGTGGTCCTTCACCATCTGATACGGGTGCAGCACGTAACTGCGAATCTGCGAGCCGAATGCGATCGCCTGCTTCTCGCCGCCGAGCTGATCGAGCTTCGCCTGCTGCTCCTTCAGGCGGATGTCATACAGGCGCGACCGCAACACCTTCATCGCCGACGCCTTGTTCTTGTGCTGCGACCGCTCGTTCTGACACGAGACGACGATCCCCGTCGGCAAGTGCGTGAGGCGCACGGCAGAGTCGGTGACGTTCACGTGCTGACCGCCGGCGCCGCTCGACCGGAACGTGTCGATGCGCAAATCCTTCTCCTCGATCTCCACATCGATGTCGTCGGTGACTTCCGGCCACACATACACGGACGCAAACGAGGTGTGACGTCGCGCCGCAGAATCGTACGGCGAGATGCGCACGAGACGATGCACGCCAACTTCGGCCATGAGGAGACCGTAGGCGAAGTCGCCCTGCACCATGATCGTGACGCTCTTGATGCCGGCCTCGTCGCCGGGTTGATAGTCGAGCACTTCCCGCTTGAATCCCCGACGCTCAATCCAGCGCATGAACATGCGCATGAGCATCTCGGCCCAGTCTTGCGATTCGGTGCCGCCCGCGCCCGGATGAATCGAGATGATGGCGTTCTTCCCATCCATCTCGCCCGACAGCATCGTGCGCACTTCGCCGGTTTCCACGTCGCGCTGAAACGAGGCCAGGCCGTTCGCAAGGTCCGTGCTGACGTCTTCGCCCTGCCGCGCCCAATCAATCAACACGGCGATGTCGTCGACCTGTCGGCGTAACGCTCCCGCCAGCTGGCGGTCGTCGTCGAGCCGACGACGCTTTTGGGTGATGTCCTGGGCTTTGGTCTGGTTGTTCCAGAAATCCGGCGCGGCCATCTGCGCCTCGAGCTCGCCGACCTCGCGATTCAGCCGCGCTTCGTCAAAGCCCCCTCCCGAGCTCCGCTGCGCGATCGCGCAGCTCCGCGAAGAGACGTATTTGTTCGTCGAGAGACAACATCCGGTCAGCCATCACGTAATCATCCATTCAAGCGCACCACAGCGCGCCCGGTCAGGCCCGGCGGCGCAGCACGACCACCATGGCAGCGGTCAGCGCGGCGCACAGCCACGCAATCAAATCACCTGTGCGAGTGTAAATCGTCTGGCCGTCGAGCAGGCGAACATCCGCCGTCAGGCTCACCGGCTGAAACATCTCGGCCTGCGACACCACGCGGCCATAGGGATCCACAACGGCGGTGATCCCCGTATTCGCAGCGCGCGCCAGAAACCGCCCCGTCTCGATCGCCCGCATCGCGCCCATCTGGAAGTGCTGATAGGCCGCCGACGAATTGCCGAACCACGCGTCGTTCGTGATCACCATCAGCAGCTGTGAGCCACCGTTGGCGAACGCGCGCGTCAGCGTGGGATAGGTCGACTCGTAACAGATGGCCACGCTGCCGCGCATGCCGTTGCCCAGATCGAGCACGGCCGGATCCGTGCCCGGCGAAAAGTCCGAGACGGCCTCCACAAGTGGCCCCACAAAGAACAGCAACTTCTTCATCGGCACAAATTCGCCAAAGGGCACGAGATGAATCTTGCGATACACGCCCGTCGTCTGGCCGTTGCTATCAATGACCGACGCGGAGTTGTAGATCTGGTCGCCGGCGAATTCGTCCGTGCCAATCACAAACGGCGTGCGCGCCTGCTTCGCCAGCGTGCGGATGGGCTCGGCGAGAGCGCTGTCGCGATCGAGAAAGAACGGCGTCGACGCTTCCGGCCACACCACGAGTTGCGCGCCGGCGAGCATGGCTTCGCGACTGAGCCGCAGGTAACGCGAGAGGATGGGCTCGCGATACTTCGGATCCCACTTCATGTCCTGATCGATGTTGCCTTGCACGAGGCCGACGCGGAGGACGCGCCCACTCGTCGCGAGCCGACCGTCGGCGAGCCGCACCATGCCGCCCCCGGCAACGAGGGCCACCAGCACAAACACAGCGGCCGCGCCCATCACATGCTGGCGCTTGCGCGACAACGCCAGCACGGCGGCGGCGGTACCGACGAGCGCGATCAGAAACGAGAGACCGAACACGCCGGTGACGCTGGCGAGCTGGGCAATCGGCAACACACTGCCCTGCGAACTGCCGAGCGGCACCCACGGAAAGCCACCGCCTACCCATCCGCGCGACCATTCGGTGGCGACCCAGAACACCGGTGCCAGCCACAGACCGGCGACGCCAAACCGACGCACAGACGCCCCGAGCAGCACAGCCGCCGCACCTATATATAAGGAGAGGTACGCGACGAGGAGACCCGTGAGGAGCGCCGCCACCGGCAGCATGATGCCGCCGTAGGTAGCCATGGTGGAGGCCGTCCAATAGAGGGTGCACGCGAAGTAGACCGCGCCGGTCATCAGCCCGAGACGGAAACTGGCCCAGGGTGTGTACGCGGGAGCGGTCGCGCGCAGCGCCACCGCCACAAAGAGTGGCGCCAGGGCGCCCCACGCAAACGTGGGCAGACCAAATTTGGGAAAACTCGCGGCCAGCAGCGCGCCGGCCAGGAGCGCTAGCGTTGCACTAACGGGGACAACCTTTCTTCCTTCTTCAACTTCGCCGACGAGGCTTCCGCGGCGGCGCGATCCGGAAACGGACCGACGGCCACTTTGAATCGGTAGACGCCCGTCGTGGTAGTAACGACGTAGGCCGCGTAGCCTTTCTTCACGAGTTGGGCCGCGAGTGTATCGGCCGGCTTTTTCTCTTTGAACGCCGCCGCTTGCAGATGCCACGTGCCAGTGGACGGCGCGGGCTTGGCGGCCGAAGTCGTTTCCTTCGGCGCTGCGTCCTTCGGCGCCGCATCTTTAGGCGCCGCAGCCTTGGCGGCAGCAGCCGGCGTGGGCGGCTGATCGGTCGTCGGAACATCCGCGGCAGGCGTCGGCGGTTCGGTCGGCTTCACCGGCTCGGCAGATTTCGCGTCGGGCTTTGTGCCGCCACTCTGGAGGCGCGCGGTGTAGTCGAGCTCGTTGGCCGCGACCTGTGTCGGCGGCTGCGGCGTATCGGTCGTGGCCTCTGCCGCGACCGGCACCTCGGGCACAATTTCGTTGTCCTGTCGGCGCACATCGCGACCGACCCAGACGCCAAACAGGAACGTCACGACCAATGCGACGGCAGCGGCCATGAACGAGAAGACAAGTTGCTTCTTCCCCAGCTGAATCTCGTGGAAACCGTCGTCTGCCATAGAGTTACGGCGATATTAGCATGTGAAAACTGGAGTTTCCTCCGAGTTGCCGGAGGACATCGCGTGCCAACGCATTCGAGGGATCGATGGCCAGTGCGCGCTGGGCGGATGTGCGTGCCGCGTCGCGTTTGCCCATGGCCAGGTGCACGCTCGCGAGTGCCGCGTGTGCGTCGGCCGACTCCTGACACCAGAGCGCGAGGGTGAATTCCGCGACGGCCTCCGCGAGCCGGCCGGTGCGCTGCAGTACGCGTCCGAGCAGCAAGTGCGGCTGATCCAGATACGGCGACACGTAGATGGCGCGACGAAACTCGTCGATCGCCTCGCGGTCCCGGACCTCGTCCATGAGCCTTCGGCCGCGGTCGATGTAGTACGTCGCGGTCTGTTCCTGCTCCTGGCCGGCCATGGCCGGCTGCCGCGCGAATGACGATGTGAGGTCTGGCTGCAGGCGTTCGAGACCGCGCGCGATCTTGTCGTTGGGCGCCGCGGCCTCGCCATCCACAGCCCCGAGGAGCTTCGCGAGATCAAACTCGCGTTGGGCCTCCACCAGTTTGCTCTGCGACACCAGGAGCGCGCTCAGCACCAGATGCGCCGCGCCATCTGCCGGCGCGCGACGCACGACCTCGCGCAGCCAGTACACCGCCGACGTGGTGTCGGCGACGAGCGCGTAGGAATATCCGAGGTTAAACGCCACTTCGGGATCGCCGTGTGATTCGTCCACGCCGCGATTGAAGAAGTACGCGGGCGAGCCGCCGGGCGACCCCAGGCCACGACGCAACTGCAACACGCCGAGCGCGTTGGAAATGGTGGGCGCCGGCGATTCCTTGTGCAACGCTTCCAGCGCCTTGAACGCATCGTCGTAGCGCTTGAGCGCCATGAGCGACTGCGCTGCCAGAAAACGCGCGGCGCGAGATTCGCGTGACGTGGCCGGCACCTTCGAGGCGGCGTCGAGTGCGCGCGCGTGATCGCCCTGCGCCGTGCGCGCGTGCCACAGGGCGACGAGTGTGCGCGAATCGCCGGGTGCATGCACCAGAGCCGCTTCGAGAAAGCGGACCTGCACATCCGCGCCGGTGGCGACCAGGCCCTTCACGTAGTCTTCAAACGCTTCGACCGACGGCCGCGCCGGCACGGGCACGACGGGCCCGTTATGCGCGAGATTCGCGCTCAGTCCCTTCGCGAGTCTCGCCATCAGGCCGAAGAAGTCCGACGATGGCCCTTCGGCGGTGACGTCGGGCCATTGCTTGCCTGAGGCGAGATCGATCACGCGCGCGCGCACACTCACGCGCTCGGCGAGCCGCACTTCACCAACGACGATCGCTGCGGCGCCGATCACTTCACCGGTGCGGATGACGGTTGCGCGCGTGAGCGGCGCATTCAACGGCAGTTGGAGCGCTTCAAAAACGCCGACACGCTCATCGCGCGATGCGGCCATCACGCCGAGCGCCGCCAGTTCGTCCGACAGCGCAATGGCCGCCGCCTCGCCAAACCAATACGGCGCGCCGGCAAGCCCGGAGGTGCCAGGCGCAGCATCGACCACAAACGGCAGCACCAGCGCCGGTGCCGGCGCCGTTTGCACGTAGGCCGGCGCTCCCTCCGCAACCAACGCACCGAACATCACCGCGAACATCATCGCAATCACGAGACCTCCTCAACGGAAGCCGCCGCGCCGGTCAGATCTGCGGCGATGACGCAATAGCCATCGCCCTTAGCCAGACACCACTCGATCGTGACGGCGGCCGGCAAGTTGAACGCCGTCAGCACCCCGGCAATCAGCGCGGCGTGATAGTCGCACTGCGCCGTGGTGAGCGTGTCGCGCACGCGGCAGAAGAGCGAGTGCCGGATCTCGATCCGCGCCTGTCCCCGCTTCACGCGAACCACGACTTTGCTGGGCGCGTAGCCATCGCGAATCGCGCGTGACGCGAGCCTCAGCACTGCGCGAGCGCGCCACCAGCGAGGCAACGCGAGCAACCAGCGGCGGCGCATCGCCGGCATCGCATCGCGCGTCCACTCAGCCGCAAAGCGGCCCGCGTGCGACATCACGACGTGGTACGGCTGCCCTTCCGTGCGGAGGAACCCCATCACGGCCGTCATCGGGGCCAGGCCCACGCCGCCATCACGCATCCGTTCGCCCCGGAGCCAGTGTTCGTAGAAATCGATCCGCGTCGGCAATTCATCGGTGATCGCCTGGTGCACCGCCGCGGCCAACAGCCGGCCGACGTGCCCGCCACGATCATCGGTCATGATGGGGGCACGCACATGGTGAACACGCGCAGTGCAGCAGCCATCATCGCGGGCGGGCTCGCGACGCGCTTCGGGGGGCAGGACAAGAGTCGTCTACACATCAGTGGCCTGTCCATCATCAGTCGACAGGTGGCTATGCTTCAACCTTTGACCGACGATCTCTTTGTCGTGGCGACCCAGCGTGAGCGCTTTGCCGATACAACACTTCGGGTGGTGCCCGACGTCCTCCCGGGCACCGGCGTGCTCGGCGCGATCCTCACGGCGCTTGAATCGACCGACGCCGACCGCGTGCTGGTCGTGGCCTGCGACCTGCCGTTTCTGACCACTGCCCTGATGCAACGGCTGCTCGATCTGGCCAGCGACGCGGACGGCGCCTGGGTCCACACGCCCTCGGGCGCCGAGCCACTCATCGCCTGCTATCGCCGGCATGCCGCGCCCCGCGTTCGACAGGAAATCGAGGCCGGCCGGCTCAGAGCGGCCGACCTGGGACGCGTGCTGACCCTCGGCGAGATCGGCCTCGACGAGCTCCGGACGTTTGGCGAACCGTCGCGCCTGATCGCCAACATCAATTCTCCGAAAGACCTCAGTACAATAGAAAATTCATGATTCTGCCGATTCACGCCGCGATCCGCGCGCGCCTTCACGAGATTCTCACGACCACGTTTGGCCTGGCCCCGGCGGATCTGCCGGCCATCGCGCTCGAATTGCCGCCCAAGCGCGCGTTCGGTGACGTGGCGGTGCCCGTTGCGTTCGAGCTCGCCAAGCGCCTCAAGAAGGCCCCGCGCGCGATTGCGCAGGAACTGGTCGCGGCGCTCGGCCCAATCGCGGGCGTCACGCGCGTCGATGCGGCGCCGAACGGCTACCTCAACTTCTTCCTCGACCGTGCGACGTTCCTCCGCGCGCGGCTCGAAGGCACGGTCGCGCCACTCGCCCCCAGCGACGCCGGCAAAGTGATCGTCGAACACACGGCCATCAATCCGAACAAGGCCGCGCACATCGGCCACCTCCGTAACGCCGCACTCGGCGACACGCTCGTGCGACTGCTCCGCTTCCAGGGCCGCCCCGTCGAAGTGCAGAACTACATCGACGACACCGGCGTGCAAGTCGCCGACGTGGTCGTGGGCTTTCGCGAGATCGAAGGCAAGACGCTCGCCGACGTGAAGCAACTCGCCGACAGCACACGCTTCGACTACACGTGCTGGGATCTCTACGCGCGGGTCGGCGAATGGTACGAGGCCGACAAGGCGAATCTGGCCAAGCGCGGCGAAGCACTGCATGCGATCGAAGAAGGCGGCAATGAGACCGCCGAAATGGGCGCGTTCATTGCCGACCGCATCGTGCGCTGCCACCTCAAGACCATGGCGCGGCTCAACGTCGACTACGACCTGCTCACGTGGGAAGGCGACATACTTCGGCTGAAGTTCTGGTCGACGACGTTTGAGGACCTGAAGCGGCGCAAGGCCATCTTCCTGCAGACCGAGGGCAAGCTTGCCGGTTGCTGGGTGATGACGATTGAGGACGATGACGCCCCTGTCACACCGGAAGGTGAAGACGACCCCGAACAGCGCGAGAAAGTCATCGTTCGATCCAACGGCGTCGTTACTTACATCGGCAAAGACATCGCCAATCAATTCTGGAAGTTCGGCCTGCTCGGCATGGACTTCCGCTACCGCGCCTTCACCGAGATCGACGGCCGGACGCTATTTGCGACGACATCAGACGCGTCGCTGGCACCGGCGCATGTTCCTCCGTTTGGTAAGGCGTCTGCTGTTTACAACGTGATCGATACGCGCCAGGCCTATCTACAGAAGCTGCTGAAGCAGGCACTGGCAACGATGGGCTTTCAGAACGAAGCGGCACATTCCACGCACTTCGCGTACGAGATGGTCGCGCTCTCGCACGCGACGGCGCGCGAGCTCGGCTACACAGTGGATCCGGACGGCAAGCCGTTCGTCGAGGTCTCGGGCCGCAAGGGCCTTGGCGTGAAGGCCGACGACCTGATTGACCGCCTCACGAATACGGCGCAGGCCGAAGTCGCCAAGCGCAATCCGGCGCTGTCTGCGGACGAGAGCCGCGCGACCGCTGAAGCCATCGCCGTCGCGGCCGTGCGCTACTTCCTCGTGAAGTTCACACGCAACAAGGTCATCGCGTTCGACATCGACGAAGCGCTGAGCTTCGAGGGTGAGACGGGACCGTATCTCCAATACGCGGTCGCGCGCGCCGGCAACATCTTCGGTAAGCTGCGCGAACGCGAGGGCTTGGACGAGGCCGCGGTCACGGCGGCACTCGCCACCGCGGATCTCGCCGCGATCAACACGGGCGAAGACGGCGACGAGCTCTGGGGTCTTGTGCTTGAGGCCGGACGGCTCGACGATGTCGTGGATCAGGCGGTGCGGTCGCTCGAACTGTCAGTCGTCGCGAAGTTCGCGTTCAGTCTCGCGCAGTCGTTCAGCGCGTTCTATCACCGCCAGCCGATCCTCAAGGAAGAGCGGCGCGATGTGAGGCTCTGGCGCGCCGCGGCAGTGGCCTATGTTCGACGTCAACTGACACAGGCACTCGACCTCATGGGCTGCGACGTGCCAGCCAGGATGTAGACCGATGAGCCCAACGACTCCCCCCGTCATTGGCGTCGCCTTCCCGAAGGACGACTACGTCACGTCACTCGAACGCGCCGGTGCACGCGTACGCATCCTCGATGCCGCCAAAGACCTGTTGCCCGGCGCGCTCGATGAGTGCGATGGCCTGCTCCTCACGGGCGGCGTGGACGTGGATCCGAAGGAATACGGCGAAACGCCACACCCGACGGTCGAGACCAACGCCGTCCGTGACGACTACGAGCTCGCGCTCGCGAAGCTGGCGATCAAGCAAGATCTTCCGCTGCTCGCGATCTGCCGCGGCGTGCAGGTCCTGAACGTGGCTGCCGGCGGCACGCTGATTCAGGACCTCCCGAGTCAGCATCCGTCATCGATCGCGCACTCGATCACTGAACCGCGCAACGCCATCGCACACGATGTCGCCATCACGAACGGCACGTGCCTCTCGATGCTGCTCGGCGCGCCATCGCTCGCCGTCAACAGCCGCCACCATCAAGCCGTGAAAGATACTGCGCCCGGCTTCGTCGTCTCGGCCGTCTCACCCGACGGCGTCGTCGAAGCCATCGAGCGCCCCGCATCCACCTTCTGCGTCGGCGTGCAGTGGCACCCCGAAAACTTCTGGGCCACCGGACAGTTTGTGGGGTTGTTCCAAGGGCTCGTCAGAGCCGCTGCGAAGTAACAACATCAACAACACTTGTCTGACGGGCTGAAGCCCGTCGGCTACATCCGCAACACTATCGTTCCAACACCGCGACGCACTCGACATGTGCAGTGTTCGGGAAAAGATCGAATCCCTGCAGTGACGTGAGCGTGTAGCCTGCAGCGAAGAGCTTCGCGCAGTCGCGTGCGAGCGTCGGGGGATCGCACGAGACGTAGACGATGCGCGGCACGGCCCAGGTGATGAGGCCGGCAATGGCTTCGGGGCTGGCGCCGATGCGGGGCGGATCCATCACGACGATGTCTGGCGTGAATGGCGGACGTTGACGGACGATCGCTTCAACCGGTGCGACGAGCGGCACGAGAAACTCGCCGAAGGGCTTCGCGTTGTCGGCGAGGTCGCGCGTACTTGAGCCATCCATTTCTACTGACACCACATTGGCGCCACGAGCGGCGATCGCCACAGAGAACAATCCGCCGCCAGCGTACAGATCGATGATTTTGCGGGCACCGTCGGTGGCGCGAAGCACTTCGCTCACGAGCGCGCCAATCAGGAAGCGGTTGCCTTGAAAGAACGACGCCGGCCGACGGCGCCAGGTCACGTTGGGATCGATGGGCGCGCCTTCGGGCCAGATCGCGCGGGCGGACTCCTCAACCCACGCTGCCCCCGCCAGGACCGGGCCGTCGATCGATGTCACGCCGTCGATGCCTGTGCCGATGTCGCCACCCAGCTTGCCGATCGTCGGTGCACCTTCACGCGCCTCGAGTTGCAACACACGCGTGGACGCGTCCACGTTCTCTGAGATCGTGATGGCCGACAGGTGCGCGAGCACCTGCGGCTGCGCGGCTGCGAAGGCATCGATGGACTGGGTCGTGTCGTCGCGCAACTGGCGCGTTGACGCCGCGTCGCACATGACGTGCGTGCCTTCGCGGAAGAAGCCCCAGCGCCCCTGCACGACGTGCACGCGTGCGCGCATGCGGTAGCCCGACTCGGGAGACGCCAGCACTTCCACCGCCGTGGTGAGCGGTTGCTTCGCAATGCGCGCGAACGCATCGGCGATCACCTCACCCTTGAGCGCCCGCTGACGCGCGTAGTCGATGTGCGCGTAGGCGCTGCCGCCGCAGGCGATGTCACAGTGCGCCTCGCGGCGATCGGCGCTCGCGGCCAGAACCTCGACCGCCTCCGCAAAGAGCACCTGCTTCTGCCGCCGCTCGATCCGCGCACGCACACGTTCACCGGGAATCGCGCCCTGCACGAAGACGATCTGTCCCTCATGCCGCGCGAGCATGCGACCGCCAGCCACGGGTCGTTCGATTGTCAGTTCCAGAAATGACGGCACGCTAGACCTCGTCCGGATCAATGACCGGCAAACTGAATCGCTCGCGAATCAGCCGCGTCAGCGTCGCTGTGACCGCGTTGCCCCAGGCGGATGCGTCCATGCGATTCCTGAACGCGGCGAGATCCGCCTCGGCCTGACGTTGCAGTTCATTGAGCTGATCGGCACTGAGCGCGAGTCGCGCGGCTGTCAGCAGGTCCTGATCGAGCGGACGAATCGCGGCGACGATCTCATCGCGCGCCACACCGCGTGCCGTGCGTGCGCGATCGCGCGCGTCGGCGACCGACGCGATCGTGCGATTCACCTGACCCAGAAATGACTCGGACAGATCCTGGCGTCCCAGCAGTCGCGAGAGTCGATCCGACACGCGCTCAAGGTGCTTCGACAAGGACGGCCGACGTGTGGTGGCTGCGACCTCGGCGGGCTCACCCGCCGTCGCCTCACTCGACGCGTCCGCGGTCGTGCCTGTGCTGATGCCGGTCGCACGCTTCCAGTCTTCGAACAACTCTCGAACGTCGTTCTCGCAGAACTCGATACGCAGTGGCCGCCCGCTGCGGCCCGCTACGCCTTGTCGATGACGATCCGCCTTCTGATCAATCGCACGCGTGACCAATGACAAGGGAATGCCCTGCGCTTCCCAATCGCGCACCAGCACGAAGCCGGGACCGACGATGCGGACAAGGTGGCCGCCGTTGACGCGGGTGAGATGCGCTTCGACCGCGCGGCAGTATTCGGCTACGGTCGACGTTGCCACAAGACCTCTCCGGCGATGACACGCTCGCGTCGGCCGTCGCGTTCCACGATGAGCGCGCCATCGTCATCGACATCACGCGCGACGCCGCTCACTTCAATATTGTCGTCCTGCCAGCGCACGACCGCGCCGCGCCAGCCATCCGCAGCACGGTCGCGCCACCGCTGCAACAGCGCGGAGGGATCCGGCGAGCGCAGCGCTCCCGCGAGCGCACGCAGCGCCGAGAGGCACTCCACAACGAGCGACGGCCGATCGATCGCGCGGCCCAGTTCGGTTTCAATGGCGGTCGCGCGTGCGGCGACGTCTGGCGGGTGCGCCGACGACATCACGTTGATGCCGATCCCAAGGACGAGCGCATCGCGCCCCTGCGCCTCGCAGAGGATGCCACCGAGCTTCTTCCACGCGTCGCCCATGACGAGATCATTGGGCCACTTCAATCGCACCGGCAAGCCTGTTGCGGCGAGCACGGCATCCGCGGCCGCCACGCCGGCACCGAGCGTAACGAGGCCAGGCGTCGACGCCAGGTTCTCGCCTCGAAGAATCACGGAGAGATAGAGACCGGCACCGGGAGGCGATGACCACGTGCGGCCCCGGCGTCCACGGCCTGCGGTCTGCTGATCGGCCAGTACGGATGTGCCTTCGGGCGCGCCGGCGAGTGCCAGCTCCGTTGCGGCGTCGTTGGTGGAGCCGATGGTATCGGCATAACGCAGCTCAGCGAACGACCCAAGCCGCTCACGCGCGCCGTCGAGTGCGCGCTGAAGATCCTGCGGAAGCGTCGAGAACGCGGTCACGAGGATTTTCGAAAAGCCTGCTTCACGGTCTTCACGAGCGTAACGGTACGACTCTAACCCTGGGCAACGACTGGTTCGATGTCGGCGACCACGACGTCACCCACAAACGTCACTGCGGCGGCGACGGCGTTGTTGCCCGCCAGCACGTCGCGCTCGATCGAGGTCCACGTGGCTTCATACGTTGCCGGCAACATAAGGGTCGCCTTCACCGGCACGCCAAAGCCGAGGTTCTTCGTCGAGCGCTGGTGACGAATCGCCGCAGTCGCGGCAGACGCGTTCATCGACGCATCGAGGTTGTCTGTGCCGGCTGCATCGCCGATCTCGGCCACGGTCGGCCACGCTGCGCGGTGTACCGATCCGGACTGCCACCACGACCACACTTCTTCTGTCGTGAACACCAGATACGGAGCCAGCATGCGCAGCATCATCGACAGGGCCAGTTGCGATGCCGTATTCGCCGATGCCGCGCCGGCGTCATCGCCACCGCGGCGACGCTTGACGAGTTCGATGTAGTCGTCGCAGAACCACCAGAAGAACGCTTCCGTTTCGCGCAGCGCCGCCGAGTAGTCGTAGGCCTCGAGATGGCGCGTGGCGTCGGCGACGAGCGTGGTCAATCGCTGCAACATCCCCCGATCGACCGCTTCGGTGACCGGCCCACGCGGCTCGGTCTTGCCGAGCACAAACTTCGATGCGTTGAGCAACTTGATCGCGAGGCGGCGACCGACCTTCATCTGGCCAGGTTCGAATGCGGTGTCGACGCCTGGCCCGCCCTTGGCGGCCCAGTAGCGAACCGCGTCCGAGCCATGCTCTTCCAGCAGCGCCATCGGCGTGACGACGTTGCCCTTCGACTTCGACATCTTCTTGCGATCGGGATCGAGGACCCAGCCGGAGATCGCCGCGTTCGACCACGGCAACGTGTTCTCTTCGAGATGCGAGCGCAGCACCGTGGAGAACAACCAGGTGCGGATGATGTCGTGCGCCTGCGGGCGCAGGTGCATCGGAAACGTCTTCGCGAAGAGTTCCTTGTCGGTTTCCCAGCCGCAGACGATGAACGGCGTCAGCGAAGAGGTGGCCCACGTGTCCATCACGTCGAGATCGCCCATGAAACCGCCGGGCACACCGCGCTGATCGGCGGTGAAGCCCTCCGGCACATCGGTCGACGGATCCATCGGCAACTGATCTTCACGCGGCAGCAATCGCTCGGAGAAATCGGCGGTGCCGTCGGCGGCCACGCGATACCAGATCGGAAACGGCACGCCGAAGAAGCGCTGACGACTGACGCACCAATCGCCGTTGAGGCCGTTGACCCAGTTATCGAATCGCGAGCGCATGTATTCGGGATGCCATTCGAGCTCGGCGCCGCGCGCAATCAGCCCCTCGCGGAAGTCCATCGTCTTGATGAACCACTGACGGCTGGTCACGATCTCAAGCGGGCGATCGCCCTTCTCGTAGAACTTCACGTTGTGCGTGATCGGACGCGGGTCACCGATCATGTCGCCACTCGCGTTGAGCAACTCCACGATCTTCGCGCGCGCCTTCACCGCTGACAGACCGGCGAGCTGATCGTAGGTGGCCTGCGCAGCGGCCGCGTCGTTGGATGCCCATCCGGCTGCACCGAAGGCGACCGGGCGCAGCGTGCCATTCGCCTGGATGATCGCGCGCACGGGCAGGCCGAGCTCACGCCACCAGATCACGTCGGTGACGTCGCCGAACGTGCAGATCATCGCGATGCCGGTGCCCTTTTCAGGATCGGCCAGATGATGGGCGCGCACAGGCACGGGCACATTGAACAGCGGCGTCAGCACGTCCTTGCCGAACAGCGGCTTGTACCGCTCATCGTCAGGATGCGCGACAAGCGCGACGCAGGCCGGAATCAGTTCAGGCCGAGTCGTATCGATCTCGAGAAAGCCGTCGCCGTCAGCACGCGCGAAGCGGATCTTGTGGTACGCGCCGGGCATTTCACGGTCTTCGAGTTCCGCCTGGGCAACCGCCGTCTTGAAGTCGACGTCCCACAGCGTCGGCGCTTCGAGTTGATACGCGTTGCCTTTGTTCAGCAGACGCAAAAACGCAAGCTGCGACACACGCTGCGCGGGCTTGCCGATGGTCGCGTAGGTCAGCGACCAATCCACCGACACGCCAAGGTAGCGCCAGAGATGCTCAAAGACTTTTTCGTCTTCGGTCGTCAACTGCGCGCAGAGCGCCACAAAGTTCGGTCTGGAGACAGAGATCGCCTGCTTCTCAGGCTTTGCCGGCGCGACGAAATTTGGATCGAACGGCAGCGACGGATCGCAGCGCACACCGTAGTAGTTCTGCACGCGACGCTCGGTCGGCAGCCCGTTGTCGTCCCAGCCCATTGGATAGAACACGCTCTTGCCGCGCATGCGCTGGAAGCGCGCGATGAGGTCCGTGTGCGTGTACGAAAACACATGCCCGACGTGCAGCGATCCGCTCACGGTGGGCGGCGGCGTGTCGATCGCGTAGACCTCGTCTCGCGGCCTGGAGCGATCGAACGCATACGTTCCATCCTCCTGCCAGCGCGTGTTCCACTTTTGTTCGAGACCTTCGAGTGCGGGCTTTTCTGGAATCGTGGGCATTTCTGGTTTGGCGGGTCCGGTGCCAGGCGTCGGGGATTTCAGGCGATCGATCTCTTCGCGAATGATGCGCTCGGCAGCATCAAGCACCACCTTGTGCACGGCTTCATCCGTCATGCGCGCGAGCACGCGCTTGACCACATCTTCGATCGCCGCTTCTGACAGCGTCGTCGAGGCGGCGAGCGCACGCGCCGGGGGCTGTGCCTGCTCGGCCGCAAGGAGTGCGGAAAATGCGTTGGCGAGCGAGGGACGCTGCGGCGGAAGCGGCGCAGGTACCACTGCACGCGGTGGTGGTGCAGCGACCGGCGTTGGCGTCACCACAACCGGCGCTGGTGGCACGACGAACATCCGCGCGGGCGGCGTGACGATCGCGGGCGGGGACGGTGGCGCTGGTGGCGGTGTGATGAACACGCGGGCCGGCGGCGCCATCGGCGCCTCCGCGGGCAGCTCGACCGGGACGACGTCGATCGGGTCGTGCGCGTTGAGGTCGAACGTATCGATTCTGTCGAAGGCATCCGCCCGGCCGAACTCATCGTTGGTGGCTGTCGATCGGTGGGCCGGCGTCTGGCGATCTGGCAAGTCCCATGTCCCGAACGGCGCGTCCGACGCCGCGTCAGTCGAAGCGGCTTCGGACGTGGCGTCAGCCGGTTCGCTACGCAGTGCCGCCAGATCGCGCGCAAAGTCGGAGGCAGTCGCCGCATCCAGTGCCTGCGGAGAGGCGGTCGGTTCGAGTCGGGACAGAGCGACGTCCAGCATGTCGAGCTCCGACTCAAATGCATCAGCTGGCGGCGGTAGATCGCGCTGCACGAGCTGCGTGCGGCTCGCGGCGTGCGGCTGCTGTGGATTGCGATTGGCCGGCCGCAACATGTCTTGCTGTGTCGACGTCGGCGCGTCGGCCGATGCGGTGAATGCCGGCGCGGCCTCGACGACGGGTCTGGGCGCAGGTGGCTGCACGAGTGTCGGCGGCGGAGGCGTGACCATGCGCGGCGCGGGCGGCGTCACCCGCACCGGGGCCGGCGCGGGCGGGACGATGCGCACCACTGGTGCCGGTGGCGGTGGCGGTGGCGCCACAAACACCGGTGCTGGCGGCGTCGCCGGCGCATCGACTCGCGGCATGTCGGCGGGCCACAGCTCGGCGCTGCGCTGCCCGGCGAGCAGTTCGCGCACACGCTCGATCAGCAGTTCCGGCTTGAACGGCTTGACGAGGATGCCATCGCATCCGGTCGCGCGCGCTTTGACTTCGTCAATGGGTTCAAAAGCACCGGTGAGCAACAGCACCGGAATGTGACGGAGGGCCGGCGTCTGCTTCACGTGCGCGGCAACACCGTAACCGTCCACACGGGGCATGCCGACATCCGCCAGCACGATATCGGGCCGCTCGGCGCCGATGCGCTGAATGGCCTGCTGCCCATCGCTCGCGCAAATGACGCGCACATGTTCGTCGGCAAACGTCAGCTCGATCACCCGTTGAATGGTGACGCTGTCGTCGGCGAGTAGGAGCGTAACGGCCATTAAATGACTTTAGACGACTTCAGCGCGAGACGACACATGCCCGTTGATAAAATCCACAATGTCTTGCATCGGAGTGCCGGGCAGGAAGATGCCGCGCACGCCCATCGCGTGGAGCTTCGGAATATCGACGTCCGGGATGATCCCGCCAATGACGACGAGGACGTGGTCGAGGCCTTTGGCTTTGAGGAGTTCCATCACCTTCGGACAGATGTGCATGTGCGCGCCACTCAGGATCGACAGGCCGATGACGTCGGCGTCTTCCTGCAACGTCGCCGCCACGATCATCTCGGGCGTTTGCCGCAGGCCCGTGTAGATGACTTCCATGCCGGCGTCACGCAACGCGCGCGCAATGACCTTCGCGCCGCGGTCGTGGCCATCGAGGCCCGGCTTCGCGATGACGACCCGAATTTTCTTCACGCCAGACGCAGTGTTCATATGGACGGCACTTCTTCGTATTCGCCCCAGACCTGCCGGAGCGCGTCGCACATCTCGCCCACCGTGGCGTAGGCACGCACACAGTCGAGCAACGGATACATGGTGTTGGTCGCGCCGCGGGCCGCTTCTTTGAGTGCCCCGAGCGTGCGCTCGACGGCCGCGTTGTCACGGGTCCGGCGCAATTCGGCCAGCCGCGCCAACTGGATGTCGTGCGCGCTGTCGTCGATGTACAGAATCGGGAACGGCTTCTCGTCAGACTCGGCAAAGACGTTCACGCCGACCATCTGCTTCTCTTTCTTCTCGAACGCCTGCTGGAAGCGGTACGACGACTCGGAGATCTCGCGCTGCGGATAGCCGTTCTCGATCGCGGCGACCATCCCGCCCATGCGATCGATCGCGTCGAAGTATTTGTAGGCGCCTTCTTCCATATCGAGGGTGAGCTTCTCGACGAAATACGAGCCGCCGAGCGGATCCACCATGTTGGTGACGCCGCTCTCGTACGCAATCACCTGCTGGGTGCGCAGGGCCAATGTCGCGGCCTCGGCCGTGGGCAGCGCCAGCGCTTCGTCGAGCGAATTGGTATGGAGCGAGTTCGTGCCGCCGAGCACGGCCGATAACGCCTGCAGCGCCGTGCGCACGACGTTGTTGTAGGGCTGCTGCGCGGTGAGCGACACGCCGGCCGTCTGCGTATGGAACCGCAGCTTCCACGACCGCTCGTTCTTCGCGCCAAATTTCTCCTTCATGACACGCGCCCAGATCTTGCGGGCCGCGCGGTACTTGGCGATCTCTTCGAAGAAGTCGCTGTGGGCGTTGAAGAAGAACGAGATCTGCGGCACGAACTCGTCGACGTCGAGCCCCGCATCCACACCCCACTGCACGTACTCGATGCCATCACGCAGCGTGAACGCCAGCTCCTGTAGCGACGTGGAACCGGCTTCGCGGATGTGGTATCCGCTCACCGAGATCGTGTTCCACTTCGGGACGTTCTTCGAACAGAACTCGAAGATATCGGTAATCAGCCGCATCGACGGACGCGGCGGGAAGATGTATTCCTTCTGCGCGATGAACTCTTTGAGGATGTCGTTCTGAATCGTACCCGACAACTTCTTCAGATCCGCGCCCTGCTTCTCGGCCACAACCAGATACATCGCGAAGATCATCGGTGCCGGCGAGTTGATCGTCATCGACGTCGTGATGTCGCTGAGCGTGATGCCTTCGAAGAGCCGCTCCATGTCGGCCAGCGACGTGATGTTCACGCCGCACTTGCCGACTTCGCCGAGCGACAACTCGTGGTCGGGATCGCGCCCCATCAGCGTCGGCAGGTCGAACGCGACGCTCAGCCCGGTGCCGCCCGCCGCGAGCAACTGCTTGTAGCGCTCGTTGGTCTCTTCCGGCGTGCCGAACCCCGCGAACTGCCGCATCGTCCACAACTTGCCGCGGTAGCCGGTGGGATGAATGCCGCGCGTGTAGGGAAACTGGCCCGGATCGCCGAGGTCGCGACCGTAGTCGAGGCCGGCGACGTCGTCGGCGGTATACAGCCGATTGATCGGGCGACCGGAAATCGTGGTGAACGAACCCTCGCGTTCTGTGGGTTTTTCAGCCGTGGCGGTCGATTTCATTGAGGGTAATTATATAGACTCCAGCCGGTGAGACGAAGTTACGGCGAAATTCTTCGCAAGTGGTCGCTGCTCGGTGCCGCGCTGGCGCTGACGGTCGCCCATCTCACGGCGCAGGCCCCCTCCCCCCAGGTTCTCCGCTGGGGTGGCGACGCGGAAGGCGGCGCGCCATTTGTCGAGGCGGATCCGCGCAATCCGGCGCATCTGGTCGGCTTTGATGTCGAAATCGCGGCCCTCATCGCGCACGACCTGGGCCGAACGCCGCAATTTGTGCAGATCACATTCACGGAACTCGACCAGGCCGTCCGCCGCGGCGACTTCGATATTGGCCTCAGCGGCATCGAAGACACGCCCGCGCGCCGCGCGAGCGTCGCGGCATCGATCCCCTACTACGAGTTCCACGAAGTCCTCACCGTGCGCGACGGCGATCGCCAGCGATTCCGTTCTCTCGCTGACCTACGCGGCCATCGCGTGGGCACGCTCGGCGGCACGATCGCGTACGACGCGTTGCTCGACGCTGAGCGCACACTTGGTATTCAGACGGTGTCGTACGACGACGACGTGCATCCGTATAGCGACTTGCTCGTGGGGCGCGTCGACGCCGTGCTGCTCGACAATGTGCTAGCCGATCGATCGATGCGGCGCATGGCCGGCCTCTTCACTCACACCGACAACGTCCGCACGGGACACTACGTGATCGTGGTCTCGCCTGCGCAGGCGGCGCTTCGTGATCAAGTAAACGACATCCTGCGCCGCGCAATGGCCGACGGGCGATTGGAGCAGATCTTCCGCTCGTGGAACGTCTGGAACCCCACGCAGGAGGCGCTCTTTCACTCGACGACGAGCGCGGTGGCCGTGCCCGGCACGAGTGGCGAAGGCATCAACCCGTCGGCGCCACTCCCGTCACGTTGGGAGATCACGCGACACTACCTGCCGTCACTGATTCGCGCCGCTGTCATCACGATGGTGCTGTCGTGCCTCGCGATGGCGCTTGCGGTGGTGGGCGGCATGACGATCGCGATTGCGCGTGTGTACGGCGGCCGCGTCACGCGCATCGCGGCGACGGCCTACGTCGAAGTGATGCGCGGCACACCCGTGTTGCTGCAGTTGTTTGTCATCTACTACGGGCTGGCGTCCATCGTGCGCCTCCCGGCATTCGTCGCGGCACTGCTCGGGCTCGGCCTCAACTACGCCGCGTACGAGGCGGAGATCTATCGTAGCGCGCTCGAAGCGATTCCCCGAGGCCAGCTCGAAGCTGCGCGCGTGCTCGGCTTCACGCGTTGGCAGGCGTTGCGCCTCATTCGCGGACCCCAGGCCCTGCGGCTCGCGCTCGCGCCGATGACCAACGACTTTGTGGCGATGCTCAAGGACTCCTCACTCGTGTCGGTGCTGACGGTGGTGGAACTCACCAAGCAAACCCAGATCTTCGCGACCAACCTGGGCAACTGGCTGATGCCCGGTGCGCTCTGCGCCGCGATGTATCTCGCCATGTCACTCCCACTCGGGCACCTGGCACGACAACTCGAAAAGCGCTGGAGTGCACCGACGTCATGACGGACACGGCGCGCGTGGGCGCGCTCCTGACGATCACCAACCTCCAGCTGCGGCGCGGCACGCGCGAGATTCTTCGCGGTGTCTCGCTGTCGGTGGCCCCTGGCGAAATTGTCACGCTCATGGGCGCGTCTGGATCGGGCAAGACGACGATCCTGCGCTGCATTGCGGGCCTCGAGCAGGCGGACGGCGGGACGGTCGAGGCCGGCCCATGCGGCATGGTCTTTCAGTTCCACTGCCTGTTCGAGCACCTCAGCGCCCTCGACAACATCACGCTCGCGCCGCGCCACGTGGGCCGACGCGATCGCACGACGAGTGAACGGCGCGCGCGGCAACTCCTCGAGCAGCTCGGCATCGGACATCGGGAACACGCGCTTCCGCGGGAGCTGTCGGGCGGCGAAGCCCAGCGTGTCGCGATCGCGCGCGCGCTCGCCATGGAGCCCCCGCTGCTCCTGATGGACGAGCCCACGGCCTCGCTCGATCCGGAGCGTCGCGCGGAGCTCGCGACGACGATTCGAGCGCTGGCCACGGGCGGGCGCGCGCTCGTCATCACGTCACATGACGAGGACTTTGTCGAGCGTACCGGCGCCCGGGTCATTCGCCTGGCCGATGGGCGCATCGCTGGCTAAAGGTTTCGGCGCGCGGAGCCGAATACCCGATCGGCATTGCCACGGGCCTACCCGTGCGTCATAGAATGAAATGATAAGGAAGACTCAGGAGACCCATGTCAAACAACGGCAGTGTTTTTGACGCAATGCTTCAGGAGTTCGGAATTGCCGCAAAGTTAATTGGCCTCGAACCCGGTATCTGGAAAACGCTTACGCATCCGAAACGGCAGGTGATCGTCTCCTGCCCCATCCTCATGGATGACGGACATGTGGAGGTCTTTACTGGATTTCGCGTGCAGTACAACATCGCGCTCGGTCCGGCTAAGGGCGGCATCCGGTATCACCCCGGCGTCACGCTGGATGAAGTGAAGGCCCTGTCGGCGTGGATGACGTGGAAGTGCGCCCTCGCGGGCGTGCCGTTCGGCGGCGGCAAGGGCGGCATCATCTGCGACCCAACCACGATGTCGAAGCGCGAACTCGAATCGCTCACGCGCCGCTACATCTCGGAAATCGTGGACATGATCGGCCCCGACAAAGACGTGCCGGCGCCCGACGTCAACACCAACGAACAGACGATGGCCTGGATCATGGACACCTACTCCATGCACGTCGGCGTCTCCACCACGGCCGTCGTGACCGGCAAGCCGATCATCATGGGCGGTTCACTCGGCCGTCGTGAAGCGACCGGTCGTGGCGTCATGATCACCGTGCGCGAAGCCGCAAAGCACCTCGGCCTCGACCTGAAGAAGTGCACGGTCGCCGTGCAGGGCTTCGGCAACGTCGGCTCGGTCTCGGCAGACCTCATCCAGAAAGAAGGCGGCAAGATCGTGGCCGTCACCGACTGGAAGGGCGGCGTGCAGAATGCCAAGGGCCTCGACGTCACCAAGCTGATTGCATGGACAGTGGAACACAAGACCGTCGCGGGCTTCCCCGGCGGCGAACCACTTGACCCGAGCAAGATCTTCGAGATGGACGTCGACATCTTCGTGCCGGCGGCGCTCGAAAACCAGATCACGATGGAGACCGCGCCGAAAATCAAGGCCAAGATCGTCGCCGAAGGCGCGAACGGCCCGACGACACCGGATGCGCACCAGAGCCTGCACGCGCGTGGCGTATTCGTGATCCCCGACATCCTCGCCAACTCCGGCGGCGTCACCACGTCGTACTTCGAGTGGGTCCAGGACCGCCACGGTTACTTCTGGGAGGAAGCAGAAGTGAACCAGCGCCTCGAGAAGAAGATGATGGAGGCGTTCGACAACACGCTGCAGACATCACTCAAATACAAGACCGACATGCGTACCGCCGCCTACATCGTGGCGATCACACGTGTGGCGGAAGTGACGAAGCTACGGGGCATGTACGCATAACAGATTTAAAAAGGAAGAAGGCCGGAGCCCTCAGGGCGTCCGGCCTTTTTCTTTTTGGGTTGGACCTGACTACTCGTTTTTTGCCGCGCTGCGGAGCATCATGCCGGCGGCGATGATGACGACGCCAACGACGAGCCAGCGCATCGTCGTCACGTCCATGGACTTGACGATGAACGCGGCGATCAGCACCGCGGGGATGCCGCCGAGCGCGAGGCCCAGCGAGGGGCGCAGCGCGTACGAGTTCTTCTGCACGAAGCGCGCGCTGCTGATCGGCATCAGGAACGCGCACGATCCCATCATGATCGGGAACGCCGCCGCCGCATTCATGCCGAGCAAGCCCACCAGGATCATCGACGGCGCATACATGCCAATACCGAGGGTCATCAGGGCGCCGAGTACGAAGTTGCCGGTCAGGCCGAGCACGAGTTTCATGCCCTGAAGATCAAGCGTGCCCGTCTCGGTGCCGCCGCCACCCATGTTGCGCCACGCAAACAGACCAGCCGCCACGAGGAGCGCGAGGCCCATGCCGATCTGAATGTTGCGCTTCGGCAGGCTGGCCACAATTCCTGCGCCCACCCAGGCACCAGCCACCGCCGCCACGATCATCAGGATGAGGGTCGTCGGATCCACCTGAATCACGAGCGTGTAGATGAAGGCCTCAACAATCGTCGGCAGCGTGTGCCCGACATTGAGCGTGCCGGGAATCAGGCGATCCGGAACAATCTTGAAAAACTTGAACATCGCCGTCGTCGGTGCAAACGATCCGATGCCGAGCGTGTCGAAGAAGTTGGTGATGGCGCCAACACCGAGTTGCGCGGGCGTCGGCCCGCCGCCCGCGATGGCTTCGGGGGTGACGCCAAGCGTCGCCTTGGCTTTTGCAAAGCCCTGCCACCAGGCACCGAGGTAGTACGCCGTGAATGCCGCAAGCGCGGCCTGCAATCCGAGAAGCGGAGTCAACATGATGGCGCGGATGCTAACACATGCCGCTGCACGAATTTACGAAGTGATCTTGAAACCAATCAGGACACGCGACTTGAGGTCGGATGTCGACGACTCGATCTCGATGATGTAGCTGCCGGTCACGAGTCCGCCCAGTGAGAACGGCGCGTCGTAGGTGCCGTCGGCTTTCCGTTCAGGCGTTGGGAACGTCGACATCGTGTCGCCGAGGGAATTGAGCAGGCGCATCGTGATGGCCGGTGGCGTGCCGCCCGGGCCATAGGCGCGGAATCGGATTAGCAGTTGCTCTGTCCGTGCAAACTCACGAGTGGTGGTCGGCAAAGCGGTCGTCGACTGGCGAATCTGCTGGAGCCCGCGCGCATTCAGTGCGCGGTAGAGCTCTGGTGTCGTGACGATGGGGCCGACCTTGGTGTAGTCGGGGACGACGAGCTCACGCTCTTCGCTGTCGATCAGCTGGCCGGCAGCGCCCTCGGCCGACAAACGCAGCCGCATTGCCCCTGGCTTTGAGGGGAACGACACCCGTCCGGACGGCTCGAGGGCCTGCGGATCGCGTTCGACCTTGCCGCGGTACAGCAGGTCCCCCGTCACAAAGTTGGCCATCACGGAGAGGCGATCGGGTGTATCCGTCGGCGTTTTGGATGCGCCCGGTGCGGCTTCCCATACGAGCGTCACCATCGAGCGACCGTCTTCCGCGCGATCAAACCCCACCCATGTGCGCACCGGGTGCCCGCGTTCGGGTGCCGACGTGGAGGCGAGCGCATCAGCCACATCGGCCGGCAGACCGGGCTTGGCCGGTGCACTGGCACGCGTAATGTCCTCAGGCGACATCGCCCAGTAGCCCTTGCGATAGCGGATGTCGATGCCCTTCCGCTTGGACGTGACCTTGATCTCGTGGAACTTGCCGTCGCGCGGCGCTTCGGTCGAGGTGTAGCCGAGCAGGTAGTAGGCGCTGGTGTCACGAATCATCTGACGCAAATCCGGCAGCGGATCGTTGCGTCCGATGATGGCGCGGCCGTCGGTCTGATCGGCAAGCACACGCAGCAGATCGGTGGTCTCGTTCATCACGCGCCGGTCGGATTCGTAGTTGACGTTCGGCTCGGAAACGTCAAACTCGCCGGTCGACAAGCCGCGCGGATCGAGTGTGTAGATGGACGTGTTGGTGCGGTTTGCCGAGATGAACACATCGCGCATGCGATTGAGGAGGTCGGCCGCGTTGAAGAACTCCGCGCGGCCGCGGTTCTGCTCTTCGAGCGTATTGGGCCTGGCGCCTTGCACCTGCCCGCCGCTGGCAATCTCGACGGGCAAGGTGGCCGACATTCCCTCGCTCACAAACAGGATCGTCTTGCGCCCCTCGCGGAGCGTGCCGAGGTAGACGTTCAGTCCTTCGAGGGCTTCAATCACGATGCTGTTGCGAAGGTCTTCAATCTGCTGGCGCGACAGGCGGCTGTAGATGTCTTCGGGCGGATATCGTGCGCGATAGTCGTATTTCCGGCCCTCGAATTTCATGATCGCCGCCGCCATGCCGTCATGGTCGCGCGAGAAGGTCAGTCCGAGTGTCGGCGTCAGTGGATAGGCGATCGCCACCATATCGCGTGGATCGAGCTCTTTGACGAAGCGCGCGAGCTTCTCGCGAACCGCCATCGAGTTGCCCAGCCGCGTGTGGTAGTCGTCGAGAAAGATCGTGATCAGCCGGACGTCGTCACGCGCCGCTTCACGCGACTGCGCCTCGAGCGACAAGATGGGCTGGGCGCGCGACGGATCCGGGTCGAAACGGTCGTCGGTGAGCAGGATGCGCTTGAACGAGTCAATCGCCTGCACCTTGCCGTTTTCCTTGATTTCGAAGTCTTCGGCCTTGAGATCGGTGACCGGCTTGCCCTGCTTGTCGGTGGCGATCACGTCCACCGAGACCGCGTCAACGCGCGTGCGGAATGTCGGTGTTTGCGGCGGTGCGGCTTGCGTCGCAGGGGATTGGGCTCGCAGCGAGGCGAGTGCGAGGGCGCAGAGTGCAAGTGCGCACGCGGCAACCGGATGGATTCGACGCGACATCAGCAGAAACTCCGTCCAGGCGGCTGGCAACCGACACCGCATGATACACCCCGCGGGTGATAAGATTTTTTTACCATGTCCGCCGACGTCACGCTCCAGCCACTGACCATCCTTGCAGAAGACGAACAACTCCTCCGCCAGAGTGTGCACGACTTCGCCGCCGCCGAAATCCGCCCGCTGGTTCGCGAGATGGACGATCACGCGAAGATGTCACCGGCCCTGATCGAGAAACTGTTCGGCCTCGGCATCATGGGCGTCGAGATTCCGGAAAACTACGGCGGCGCCGGCGGCACGTTCTTCCATTCCGTCCTCGTCGTCGAGGAACTGTCGCGCGTCGATCCGTCAGTCGGCGTGCTCGTGGACGTCCAGAACACGCTCGTGATCAATGCCATCCTGCGCTGGGGCAACGCGGAACACAAAGCGCAGTTGCTGCCGCGCCTCGCCAGCAAGTCCATTGGCGCCTATGGGTTGTCGGAAGCGAGCTCGGGCAGCGACGCGTTTGCACTGCAGACGCGCGCCGTCGAACAGGGTGGCGATTTCGTGATCACAGGTCGCAAGCTGTGGATCACCAACGCCAACGAAGCCGACATCTTCATCGTCTTTGCGACGGTCAACCCGGAGGCCGGCTACCGCGGCATCACGGCGTTCATCGTGGAGCGCGGCACGCCGGGGTTCACGATCGGGAAGAAGGAAGACAAGCTGGGCATTCGCGCGTCGAGCACGTGCGAGCTGATCTTCGAAGACTGCCGTGTGCCGCGGTCGGCCGTGCTCGGTGATGTGGGCAAGGGCTACAAGGTCGCGATCGAGACGCTGAACGAAGGCCGCATCGGCATCGGCGCGCAGATGTTGGGGCTGGCGCAGGGTGCGCTCGATCACGCGTTGCACTACACGCAGGAACGCAAGCAGTTTGGCAAGATCATCGCGAACTTCCAGGGCGTGCAGTTTCAGCTCGCGCGCATGGCGACCGACGTTGAAGCCTCACGACTGCTCGTCTACAACGCCGCGCGCCTGCGCGACGCGGGCAAGCCGTTTCTGACCGAGGCCGCGATGTGCAAGATCTTCGCGTCAGAAGTGGCGGAGCGGAATGCGTCACTCGCCATCAACCTTTACGGCGGCTACGGCTTCGTGAAGGACTACCCCGTCGAGAAGCTGTACCGCGACGCCAAGATCGGCCAGATCTACGAAGGCACCTCCAACCTGCAGTTGCAGACCATCGCGAAGCAGATCCTGGGGTGAAACCATACCCGCGCGCGGCGATCGTCATCGCGATCGTGGCGATCCTCGCGGTCGCACTGACCTATTTCGACGCGGCACGTCTTGGCTTCTTCTGGGACGACTATCTCATCCTCCGGCCTCGACCGTGGACAGAACTCCTGCGTGTGTGGCACGGCTCGTGGGACACCACCGGCATCGTCCCGCTGTTCTACCGTCCCCTGGCCGTGTGGACCGACACAGCCGCATTCACTCTGTTGGGATTCGACGAACGCTGGCTTCGACTGACCGCGCTCGTCGAACTCGGTCTCGGCGCATGGCTCGTTGGCCTGTTCGTCTACCGTGAAGCGGCGTCGGTGTGGCTGGGCGCCTTCGCCTCCGCCCTCTTCGCGGTGCATCCGGCCGTCAGCCAATCGGCGGGGCCGTGGTGGTTCGAGCAGAATCACCGCTTCTCAGTCATTCTCGTCGCGCTCGCCCTCCTCGCCTGGCAATCACGTCGCTCCGCGCTGACGTGGATCTCCTGGTGGCCCATTCACCTCTCGATTCTCGTCGGCAGCTGGTTCAAGGAGGACGTGCTGGCGCTCGCGCCCCTCCTGCTGGTGCTTCAGTGGTGGCGCGCACGGGTCGCCGCCGATATCCCTCGACTGACGCCACGGTTTGTCGCCGCGGTGACCGCAGCCTGGGCGCTCTGGTTTGGCTTTCGCTGGTGGTTGCTCGGTGTCGTGGCGGGTCGCCCGATCGGTGGCGCTCTCGATGACTGGGCCGACCGGCTGCATCATGCGGGCCGCGGGCTGTGGCTGACGTTCATCCGCGTGCGAGCCATGCAGGGCGAAGTGGCGTTCGTGCATCAGGTCGCCACGATCGCCCTCGTGATTGCGGCCGCGCTCGCGCTGTGGACCGCGCGCCGCGCCTCAATACGCGCGCGTGTGCTGATGGGCTACGGCCTTGTTGCCGGCGCCGCCTTCAACCTGCCGGTCGCTCTCGCCAGCTATCCGACGCGCTATCACCTGATCGCGATCGGCGCGGTGTTTCTGCTTACCGGAACCGCCGCGGGATTGTTCGACGCCGCACCTCATCGACGATTCGTCGTGGCCGCAACCTCAACCACACTCGTGGTGGTGCTGGCACTCAGCAGTCGCGCGAACATGCGCATCTACGCGCCGTGCACTGAAGCGAATCTCCACCTCGATGTGGAGTTGCGCACGTGGCTCGAGCGGACGCCGTATTGGACGCACTCCTGGATCCTGCCTTGGCTCGACGACAAGGCGATCCGTTGCGCCGAGCACCGCTATGTGCCGGTCACCATCGCCATTCCGGATGTCCTCCGCGGCGTCCGTGAGGGACGACGATGATGCGCCGCTCGTGGCCGCACGTGCTCACCATGGCGGCCATCAGCGTCGTCGCTGTCCTCGCGCTCTATTTCCGCACATTGCACTTCGGGTTTTACTGGGACGACTTCGACGATCTGCGTCCATGGACATGGCCGGAGCTGGCCAGCACCTTCGTGGGTCAGTACCAACCGTGGGCACGCGAGGGGATCTACTTCTATCGCCCACTGACCAGCGTCTACCTCGCGACCGCGACGACGGTATTCGGCCTGAATAGTGTCGCGCTCCATGTGATTCCGCTGTTCACCCTCAGCATCGCGGCGACGCTAACGGGCCTGTTCGCACATCGCGAAACCGGTTCGCGCAGCGCCGGTGCGATCGGCTCGCTTATCTACGCTGTGCACCCGTTGACGGCAACGGCGGTCGGTCCATGGATCGCGAATCAGTATCAAGGTTTCCTCGTCATCGCGGTGCTTGGCGCACTGCTGATCTGGCGCCGCCAGCCTGACGCGGCGTGGCGTCGTCGCGCACCGGCGCGCGGCACCAGCGCGGTTGGCGGTGACGGGCGCCGCGCTGATGGTCGTGATGAATCTGCCGCTCGGTTTTGTCAGCAGCGAGAATCGCTGGCATGTGATTGGGCTCAGCACCGTGCTGATCATCACGGCTGCGCTGTCCGCGCTGCGCCGCCCGCTGCAGTGGGTGGTCGTGGTCGTCGTCGCCGGACTGTTTGCCGGGGTGGCGACCGAGCGCATCAACGCGTTCGCGCCGTGCAGCGTCGACAGCCGTGAACACTATCGGTGGGCGATGACGCTACCGGAACTGCCGCGCCAGATGCACGACTGGCTGTCGACCCGCGACGCCGCCTGCGCGTCCGGCCAGTTCGATCCGTTTACCGTGCCCATGCGCGACATGACCTGGGGGACGCGGTCGTCGTCACCTGCGCGTTAACTCAGGATATGTTCCGCGATGATCATGCGTTGCACTTCAGAAGTGCCCTGATAGATCTCGGCCGCGCGAACGTCGCGAAAGAGGCGCTCGACGAGTGAGCCGCGTGTGTAGCCGGCCGACGCGAGGATCTGCATCGCGCGATCGGCCGCCCGGTGCGCGGCTTCCGAGGCGTGCAACTTCGCCATGGACGACTCGAGCGTGGCGCGCGGTGCGCGGTCGCGGGTATCGGCCGCCTTCCACGTCAACATGCGCGCGGCCGACAGCTCCGTCGCGATGTCGGCGAGCTGAAACTGGATCGCCTGAAAATTGCCGATCGGCTGACCGAACGCATGTCGCGCACGCGAGTAGCGCAGCGCCTCTTCGAGCGCGGCCTGCCCCACACCGAGCGCCTGGGCGGCAATCGCGACGCGTCCACCCTCAAGCGCGCGCATCGCCACGCGGAACCCGCGTCCCGGCTCGCCGAGCCGCGCCATGGCATCGACGCGCACGTCGGTCAATTCGAGATCCACGCACCCGAGGCCACGAACACCGAGCGACTCCGGCGACGGTACGCGCGTGATGCCGCGCGCGTCGAGCGGCACGAGAAACGCGCTGATCCCCCGGCCGCGTGCATCCGGCTCGGTCGCGGCAAAGACGATGGCCACATCGGCCACTTCGGCGTTGGCCACCCAGACCTTGCGGCCGTTGATCACGTAGCCGCGATCGTCGAGGCGCGCCACCGTCTGTTGATTCGCCGCATCAGAACCCGCGTCCGCCTCCGACAGCGCAAATGACCCGATCGCCTGGCCGCGCGCGAGTCGCGACAGCCATGTTTCCTGCTGGAGCGGTGTGCCAAACTGCTCAATCGCTTCAGCGACGAGCGAGTTGTTGACCGTCAGGATGACCGCGAGCGTCGCGCTGGCCGCCGACACGATTTCAATCGCCGCCGCATACGTGACGTAGTCGCGGCCGGCGCCACCGTGCTCGGTGGAGACCGTGAGGCCCATCAGGCCCAGCGCCGCGGCTTCGTCAACCAGCGCGCGGGGATAGATGCCCGTCGCATCAAGCTCGGCAGCACGCGGTGCGACGCGCGTCTCGGCAAACTGACGGACGGTGTCCAAAAAGGCCTGTTGCTCGCTCGTGAATGAAAACGTCATTGCACGTTGATTGTAACGTTTCATAAGCTCACTGCGATGATCGGTCGATTGCTGGCCGTCGCTCTGGCGGCGGTCGCGGTGTTGTATGGACGCGCATGGCAATTCGACCTGCACTGCGACGAACTCGTGTTCGTGCGACCGTGGAGCTGGGCCGAACTCACCGGCGTGCTGCACGGCACCTGGGATCCCCAACACGTCGTCTCCGTCTTCTTCCGTCCGCTGACGGCCTGGTTTTTCGCCGGCACGTTTGAAGCGTTCGGCGTGGACGCCACCGCACACATGCTGCTCTCGCTCGCGCTATTGGCGGCCGTGGTCTTCGCGCTGGGCGTGTTCGTCGCTCGCGAGGGCGGATCGACGGCACTCGGCGCGCTGACGGCTGTGACGTTCGCGCTCCATCCCAACACGCCGTGGTCCACGGGCGTGTGGGTGACCAACGACTTTCACAAGCTCGCGGCTCTCGCGATCCTGTCGGCACTGTTGATCTGGCAGCGCGTGCGACATCGCTCGGCCGCGGCGTGGTGGCCGTTGTTGCTGGTCGCGACGGTCGCGTTCCTGATCAAGGAAGACAACATCGTGCTGCTCCCGGCCCTCCTCACGCTGCAGTGGGCGCGTGCGCGCTGGATCGGCGACGTCTCGGCGCCAACACGCGTGCTGTGGCTGATCGGCGTCGTCATGTGTGGTGGTCTGTGGGTCGCGCGCTGGTCAGCGCTCGGGCAGCTCGGCGGACTGCCGTTGCCATCATCGGTGGAGATGGTCGTGCGCAACCTCCTGCGCGGTCCGTTCTACGCGCTAACGCTCCAAGGCCATGAAGCCAACGGCTTCTCGGTCAGAGAGCTCGTGGATGGTGTGCTCCTGGTCACGATGATCGCTGTTGCCGCCCGTAGGCTGCGGGGCCTGCGCGGCTGGCTCATGATCGTCGCCCTCGTCATCGTGGCGTGGTATGACGCGCCGCTGGCGCTGATCAGCAATGTGTCGAGATTCCACATCATCACGTTGGGCGGATCGATCATCATCGCCGGCGCGGTCACGAGCCTGTGGTCCAGCGTTCGCGGCACGGCAGGGCGCGGACTGGTGACGGTCGGACTGGGTGCGCTCGCGCTCATGACGATGCAACGGCAGCAGTCTCTGCTCAGTGACTTCGCCGTCTGCGGTCGACTGCCACTCGCGTGCCGGTCATTCCTGCTGGAGAACGCGCCCGGCCTGCCGCCAGAGGCGCGCGCCTTCACCATGAATATGCCGTCGGCGTGCCTCGTCAACGACCACACGCGGTTGGATCAGCGCGACACACTCACGTGGGGGCTCGGTGCCGCGGTCATCGACACGATGACCCTCACGCCGGCACGCGACGCGGGCCCGAATATCGTCGCCCTGCTTCGACCAACGGGCACGAGCGCGACGATCACGATGCGGCATCCAGAGGCCACGCCGGCATCGCCGATCGATGTTGCGATCAACGTCAATGGTCGCGACGTCGCCACGCTGCGCCTCACCACGACGGAGTGGAGCACGACGTCCGTGTCGCTGACGCCCGGCTGGCGCACCTGGCTGCGCGGTATGCACCGGGCCGATGTGCGCGTCACGGCCGGTGGCGCGGCACGCGGTGGTGCCGAATGGCAAGCGGTGGTCGTCCGGCCGTGACGTCATGACGAGGCCACGCACCGCGGCCGTCCTCATTGCGCTGCTGATACTCGTGCTCTACGGCCGCACCCTCGGCTACGGGCTCGTGTGGGACGACTTCGCGGCGTTGCGCCCGCGATCAGCCGCCGCGCTGGTCGGCGCCTGGACTGGCGAATGGGATCCCGGGGGCGTGTGGCCCGTGTTCTATCGCCCGCTGTCGATCGTCGTCTACCACACGATGTTTCGGCTCCTCGGTCATCACGCGCTGTGGCTCCATGCGGTGAACCTGATCGAGCTGTGGCTGGCGGCATGGCTGCTGCGCGTGTTCGTGCAGCGCGAGACCCAGTCGGCGGTCTTCGCGTTGATCGCGGCCACGCTTCTCGTGCTCCATCCCGAGACGCCATCGTCGCTCGCCGCGTGGATCTCGCAGCAGTTTCAGCTCGTCCCTCTGATCTGGGTGCTGTCCGCGATGCTTGTTTGGCAGCGCACACGAGCGGGCGCGACGTCGGCCTGGGGACTCACGTTGGCCACGTTGACTCTGGGTGTGCTGATGAAGGAGGACGTCCTCATGGTCGCGCCGGCACTCGTTGCGTGGCAGGCGATCCGCGCACGCGTCGTGGGCGACGCGTCGACGCCTTCGCGCGGGTTGTATGCGCTCGTCGCGGGATGGATCGGTCTGTACCTGTTGCTGCGTACGATCGCACTCGGCGAGATCGGTGGCTACCAGTGGCCGTCACTCGGACGCGCGCTGCTGAACAGCGTCAACGGCCCATTGTTCACGTTCGGCTTGCAGTGGATTCCGTCTGCCCACGGGATCAGCCTGCTCTCGGGCTTCGGCGTTGCGGCACTACTCATGCTCACCTGGCGAGCCCGGCGTCACGCTCCGACGCCGCTGACCGCGCTCGGACTCTACGGCGTCATGCTCGGCGCGCTCGCGAATATCCCCCTGGTGCTGATCAGTGGCCACACGCGTGTCTATCTCTTGACGTTGGCGTCGACGCTGACCCTCACCGCAGCGATCGGCATTGTCGTCGCCGGATACCAGGCCGCGCGCGGCGGTGTGCCACGGTGGGTCATCGCCGCTGCGCTGGCCTGGTCTGTCGTGATCGCGATGGCGAACTGGGCCAACACGAGCACGTTCGCACCGTGCGCTCCGGAAGTGTTGCAACGGAATGCGGAAGCACTGACGTGGGACATCACCAGCAACGCGGACCGCTCAGAGATTCTCGGAGCAATCGCGAGGTGCGGCTCCGGGACGCCGCGATCGTGACGTCCCCGTCCGTGCGACCGGCGGTGTGGTTCTGGGCGACGGCCGCGCTGATCGTGGCCGCGATTGCCTGGACGCACGGCAGTGTGCTCGCTGCCGGCTTTCGCGCGGACGACTACTTTGTCATCCGGCCGTGGACGAGCGATCAGATCCGGCACGTCCTCGGTGGGTCATGGGATCCGCTGGGCGTGCAGGATCCGTATCACCGTCCATTGACGGCGTTCTATCAAGCGGCGTGGTTTCCGCTGTTTGGCTACAACGCTCGCGCGATGCACGCGGTGTCGCTTGTCGAACTCGGCCTGGTCGCGCTCGGGCTGGCGCTGGTGGTGAGCCGCGAACTGCGGCAGCCTGCTGCGGGCACACTGGCGGCGATCATCTTCATCGTGCATCCGATGGTGCCGGATTCAACGTCGGCATGGATCTTCAACCAGATGAGTCTCCTCGCGGATCTCACGGTGGTCGCCGCGCTGCTCGCGTGGCAATGGGCGCGTGTGGGCCGGGCGCGGCGCTGGCTCCTTGTCTGGAGCATCGCTGCGGTCAGTGTTTACATCAAGGAAGACGGCGCCATGCTCGTGCCGGCGATCCTCACGCTCCAGTGGTGGCGCGCGCGAACCACGGGTCACGACGCACGTCCGTCGCGCGGTGTCGTCGCCTCCGGGCTGGCCGTGCTCGCCGTGCTGCTCGCGATTCGCGTGGCCACGTATCCGACGGCGTCGCCATGGCCACCCACGTTCGCCGCGCTGCCCTACTATGTGCACGAGTGGCTCAGTGGTCCGTATCACGTGCTGCTGCGGCTGCCAGGGGATGGCGTGGCCGGCGTTCCGGGCAACATCGGCGTCGTGCTGGCGCTCGTGTCCGCAGCGCTGCTGACCTGGAGACGCCCGACGTGGAGCCCCGCGAGTGGCCTGCTCGTCTCTGCCGCGATCTTGCTCTGGTGGTGCGGCGCCCCGCTGCTGTTCATCTCCGGCCCGACGCGCTCGCATCTCATCACGCTCAGCGCCGCCCTCATGGTGACCGGCGCCGCAGCGGTGATCATGGAATCGGCCACCCTCGCGCGTCAGCGTTATGTCGTGATTGGCGCAGGCGTGGCCATCCTCGTCTCGCTATCATTAGCGTCCCGAGCCATGAACACCCACTACGCCCCCTGCGCCCCTGACACGCTGCATCAAGATGAGATCGTGAGGACGTGGGACGTGGTCGCGCCGGAGCTCCGCGCCTGGTTGGGCGAGAAGCGCCGCGCCTGTGAGACCGGCACGTATCAACCGCTGCCGGCAGACTTCGTCGCGCATCCGCCACGCTGATGCCCGCTACGTCACGGCGCCCGTCGCTTCGTCTCGCGCCGCGCGGGTGGCTACTGCTCGCGGTTGTCGCGATCGTCGGTGTGGCGATCACGCATGCGGTCGTGCTGTCCTTCGGACTCCGCTCCGACGACTACATGATGTTGCGGCCGTTCTCCGAAGCCGACGTACGACACGTACTCACGGGTCCATGGGGCCCGCTCGGCAGTGGCCAGGATGCGTACTTCCGTCCGCTGACCACGCTGTATCTGGCGGGCCTGTTTGACATTTTCGGGCTGCACACGTGGCCGATGCACCTGCTGTCCCTCGTCGAGCTGTCCGTTGTCGCCTGGCTGCTCGGCCTGTTCCTCTGGCGCGATCTTGGGCTGAAGGTCGCCCTGATCGGTGTCGTCCTGTATCTCGTGCAACCGTCGCTGCCAGACTCCACCAGCGCGTGGATTCTGAATCAGATGCACCTCCTGGCGCTCATCGTTGTGGCCGCCGCACTACTGGTGTGGCAATCGCGCCGACAGGATCCCCGGCCTGTGCGCTGGATACCGATCTTCCTGCTGACCGCGCTCGGGGTCTTCATCAAGGAAGACACGGCCATGATTCTGCCGGCCCTCCTCGCATTGCAGTGGGCGCGCGCGCGATTCGTGAACGACGTTCCGGGCGTCACGACCGAACTCGTGATGGCATCGGTCCTCTTCAGCGCGGCGCTCATCGGTCTTCGCGCGTGGACGTTTCCCCATTTCACGGTCGATCCGTGGACCGCGCATCTGCACCTCATCGTCTTCAGTTCAACGCTGGTGATGGCCGCCGGGATTGCCAGGATTCTCGCGTGGTACCCGGCACAACGATGGCGCCGAGCCGTCGCGATACTGATCCTGTTCGTCGGCCTCGGCGCACTCGCGCGACTACAGCGCACGGAGTTCGTCGAACGGTTCGCGCCCTGCAGCGCGGAAGACCGTCAACTCGACCAAGTCATGCGTGCTCGAGGCCTCCCCACCGAGGCCCTCGCGCGCTGGATCGACCTGAAGGCACGCGCGTGTGGTGAGGGCCGGTATCAACCGCTCGCGCTTGCAATGGACCAGTTGCATTGGTCACGCGGTGACGATCACGTGTTGCTGGTACACCGTGGCGCGCAATCGATTTCGCTCGATCTCCGTGCGGCGCCGCTCGATGCGGATAGCGAGACGGTGCAGGTGACCGTCGACGGCGTCACACGCACGTTGCAACTGCGAGCCGACACACGAACGACGGTGACCTACCGGCTCACGGACGGCTGGCGAGTGCGGTGGCGGGCGGCGCATCGCATTGATATTGACGTCGAGCCCGGCCAGGCGCCGATCACGTTGTCGGCCGTCCGACTCGCCTGGCCGGTCGGTATACTGAGTCCCATGGGCGCCAGATGAACGTTCTGCTGTTGCGGCCGCCCGCCTCATTCAGCACGACGTCGAGCACATCACACGTGTGTCCGCCGCTCGGTCTGGCCTACATTGCGGCTGCGGCTCGCGCGGCCGGCCATGCGGCCACCTGCATCGACGCGTGCGGTGAGGCCCCCTTTCAGCAGACGCCTGATGTCGGCGGCACCGTGCGCGTGGGATTGTCGACCACCGAGATCATCGAACGGATCGCGCGCACGTCGCCCGACGTGATCGGCATCTCCGTGCTCTTCTCTCAGGACTGGCCGCTTGCGCGTGAAACAGCGACAGCGATCAAGGCCGCTTTTCCGCAGGTCGTCATGGTCAGCGGCGGCGAACACGTCTCGGCGCTGCCGGAACTCTGTCTCGAGCAGTGCGGGGCCCTGGACATCTGCGTTGTCGGCGAGGGTGAGGCGACGTTTGTTGCTGTACTGAGCGCGCTTGCACACGGACATCCGCTGGCCGGTGTCGACGGCATCGTCTACCGCACGGCGACCGGCACCAGGCGCACCTCGGCGCGGCCTCGGCTCAACGTCGACCAACTGCCTCGACCAGCCTGGGATCTGTTGCCCATCGACGCCTACTTGAAGCACGGGCTGAGCTACGGCGTCAATCGCGGCCGTACCATGCCGCTGCTGGCCTCGCGCGGTTGCCCGTACTCGTGCACGTTCTGCTCAAGCCCAAGCATGTGGACGACCAAGTGGACCGTGCGTCCTGTGGAGGACGTCATGGCCGAGATCGCCGACCTCATGCAGCGGCACGGCGCCGAGTGTTTCGACTTCTACGACCTGACCACGATCGTGCGCCGCGACTGGATTCTCGAATTCTGCCAGGCGATCGAAGATCGCGGATGGAAGATCAGTTGGCAGATGCCGGCCGGCACCCGTGCCGAAGCGCTCGACCGCGAGGTGCTCGACGCCATGTATCGGAGCGGCAATCGCTACGTGGTGTATGCGCCGGAGAGTGGCTCGGAGGCCACGCTCAAGGCGATCAACAAGCGCGTCCATCTCGACCGGATGACCGAGTCGATCCGTCACGCGGTCGCCATCGGCATGAGCGTCAAGCTGAACGCCATCATGGGACTGCCCAATGAGACGGCGCGTGATTTGTGGGCGACGATGCGCTATCTCACGCGGATGGCGTGCCTCGGTGTCGAAGATACCTTCGTCGCCTGTTTCACGCCGTACCCGGGGTCGGCGCTCTTCGCATCGATGCGGGACGAGGGGCGGCTGCCGCCACTCGATGACGCGTACTTCCGCTCACTCGGGGCCATCACATCGCTGACGCAGTCGCGCGCCAGCTCGCCGCGCCTGTCGGATCAGACCATTACGTTCTTCCGCGTCACGAGCATGCTGCTGTTCTACGGGATCACGTTCGTACGGCGCCCGTCGCGACTGCTGCGCCTCGCGCGCAACGTGTGGCGCAATCGCGAAGAGTCACGGCTCGAACTCGGGCTCGTGGACATGAAGGCGCGACTGCTCGGCCGCAGCGCCTGACCAAGACACGACCCACCGTGAGCCGACGCGCACGACTCGGGCTGTTGATCGGCGCACTGCTGCTCGTAGTTGCCACGCACTTCCAAATCACGTCGCTGGAGCTGCGCACCGACGACTACGCGACGCTGCGTCCGTGGACTGCCGGAGAAGTGCGCGAGGCCATTGTCGGCAGCTGGTCGGGGACACGCGCGTTTCAGGATCAGTATCATCGCCCGCTCACCGGGCTGTACCACGCGGCGCTCTTCGCGGTATTCGGCGTCAACGCGCCGGCACTGCACGCGTTGTCACTGGCCGAACTGGTGATCGTGGTCTGGCTGCTCGCGCTGTTCCTGCGGCGGGAAGCCCGATCAGGTATGTGCCTCATCGCCGTGGCGGTGTATGTGCTCAATCCGCTGTTGCGTGACTCTACGAGCGCCTGGATCTTCAATCAGTTTCATCTGATCGCATGCATGGTGGTTGTGCTTGCCCTGCTGGCCTGGCAGCGGCGTCGGGACCGCGTGACGGTGGGCGCTTGGGCCCCGATCTTTGCGCTCGCCGCGATCGGTTGGTACGTGAAGGAAGACACCGTGATGGTGTTGCCAGCACTCCTGGCCTATCAAGCGATGCGCGCCCGTCAATGTGGCGATGTTCCGCCACCATCCATGACGCTGCTGATCGCCGCGAGCTTGTTGCTGATCGCCCTGGTAGCCGTGCGGTTTGCGATCATTTCGCCGTTCGACGCGCTCACGGGGCGTGAACCGTTTTCACTGTCGCAGATGGCGTTCTCAATCGCGTATGGGCTGGGGCGCCCGTTCTTTGCGCGCGCGCATCAGCAGGTAGCGATCCTCGGCACCGCGACACTGCTGGGCCTGGGCCTGCTGGCCGTGAGCGCGATGCGGCGACGTCCGGCGAGCGTCGCGGGTCAGCTCGCGCTGCTCGGCGCCGTACTGCTGACGGCGTTTACGCTCCCGCTCATGTTTCAGCCGGGCCTCGGCACGACGCGCGTGCATCTGGTTGTGCTCGCGTCAACGATCATGCTCGCCGGCGGCGCGATGACACTGGATGCTTGGTTGCGCACGACATCGTCGTTGGCGATCCGCACCGGTCTGGCGATCGTGCTCGTCGCGGGCGGTGTCTCGCTACACATCGCGGCGCTTGGCGCGCAGTCTGACCTCTATGCCCCGTGCGCGCCGGTGCAGCTCACCGCAGACGTCGATGTCGCACTGTGGCCGATCGTCGCGCCGGACGTACGCGCGTGGCTCGGCGACAAGGCGCGGCAGTGCGCCGCTCGCGGGCCGGTGCCGATTCGCGCGACGACGCTGCGCTGGCCGGTCGATGGCGGCTGGACGCTGCTCGTGCCCCGACATGAGATCACCACGACCGTTCGGCTGGCGAATACGGACGCCTCGCCCGAGCACCCGCGCGACATCGACATTGTCATCGCGGGCATTCACACCAGGGTGCGCCTCGACAGCGCGCGCCCGACAGCGGTCACGATTCCGCTGCCGCCCTCTCTGCGCGCCTGGCTGCGCGCCGCGCACCGCATAGACATGAAGGGGTCAGAGCCCTTTTCCACAGAAATCCACAGTTTAGGGACACAGCACCAATAGGTGCTGTGTCCCTAAACT
>CANIII010000027.1 GCA_947467605.1 Acidobacteriota bacterium | reverse complement strand
TGTCTCCACCCCGGTGCTCGTCGCGCTTGTTGGCGCGACGAGCACCGGCAAGAGTGCCATGGCCATCGACTGGGCCGAGCGCATGGGCGGTGAGGTCGTCGCGTGCGATTCAACGGCGGTCTATCGCGGTCTCGACATCGGCACCGACAAGGTCCCCCTCGCAGAACAGCGTGGCATCCCGCATCACCTCGTCGACATGGTCGATGTCACCGAGACCTACTCGGCCGCACGGTACGCCGCGGACGCCGCCGCGGCGATTCACGACATCCACGCGCGCGGCAAGGTGCCCATCCTCTGCGGAGGCACGGGCTTCTACTATCGCGCGCTCGTGCGCGGTCTGTTTCCCGGTCCCGCGCGCGATGAGGCGTTGCGCGCGCGTCTGAATCGCATCGCCGATCGGCGCAGCGTCACGACGCTGCATCGCTGGCTCGGACGCGTCGACGCCGAGTCCGCGTTGCGCATCATGCCGCGCGACCAGCAGCGCCTCGTGCGCGCACTCGAGGTCTATCGCCTGACGGGCAAGCCGCTGAGCGCGCACTTTGCCGAGACGACGTCTCCGCTTGCTGGCTGGACGATCCGATCCTTCGGGCTCACGGCCACCCGGGAGGATCTCCGCGCACGCGTCACGGCACGTGTCGATCAGCAGTTCGCGCGCGGCGTGGTCGACGAAGTGCGCGCGCACCTGACGGCCGGCGTGCCGATGACGGCGCACGCGTTCAGCGGCCTCGTCTATCGCCAGATCATCGAGATGCTGCAGGGCGTGCGCAACGAGGCCGACACGCGCGCGCTGATCGTGCAGGAGAACATGCGCTACGCGAAGCGCCAGGTCACGTGGTTCCGCCATGAGCCGGGCGTACACTGGATTCACCGTGAAGAACGTGGAGAATGTGAAGGACTGTTTTTCGATAAGCTCTTTGAAAGTCTGTCTTCACGTCCTTAACGCCCTTCACGGTTGAATCGGTTTTGAACTGACTATGACCACACCCACGCGCGCCATCGTCATCGTCATGGACTCGGTCGGTATCGGCGAATTGCCGGACGCGGCGCTGTACGGCGATCAGGGCAGCAACACGGTCGGCAACATTCATCGGCAGGTGCCGCTCAAGATCCCGACGCTGCGGTCGTTGGGACTGGCACGCCTCGTGGATATCGGCGCTGATGCGCCGGCGCCGCGCGGCGCGTGCGTGCGGATGGCCGAGCGGTCGTCAGGCAAAGACAGCGTCACCGGGCACTGGGAAATGATGGGTATCGTGCTTGAGAAGGCATTCCCGACCTTTCCCCACGGGTTTTCCTCGGAGATCATCGCGGAGTTCGAGCGCCGCATCGGCCGCACATCGATCGGCAACACCGTTTCGTCGGGCACCGTCATCATCGACGCACTCGGTCCTGAGCACATGCGCACGGGCGCGCCGATCGTCTACACGTCGGCTGACAGTGTGTTTCAGATCGCGGCGCACGAGGACGTGATCCCGATCGACGAGTTGTATCGGATCTGTGATGTGGCCTTTGAGCTGGTGGGGAAGGGCCTCGGCGTTGGCCGCGTGATCGCCCGGCCATTTGTCGGTCGGCCCGGTCACTTCTCGCGGACACCGAATCGACGCGACTACGCGCTCCAGCCTTTTGGTCCGACGCTGCTCGATCGCCTGACCGCCGCCGGATGGCCCGTCGTCGGCATCGGGAAGATCGAAGACCTGTTTGCTGGTCGAGGTGTGACCAGAGCTGTCCATACCCGGAGCGATGATCACGGCATGGATGTGATCGCCGCAGAAATGGTCACGGTCGATCGGGGCCTGATCTTCACGAACCTCGTCGATTTCGACGCGCAGTACGGCCACCGCAACAACACGGCCGGCTATGCGCAGAATCTTGAACACTTTGACGCACGCCTTGCGGCGCTGCTGCCGACACTGCGCGACACGGATCTGCTCGTGGTCACGGCCGATCACGGCAACGATCCCACGACGCCGAGCACGGATCACGCACGCGAGTACGTGCCCGTGCTGATCGCCGGCGCCGCCGTGCGTGCGGGTGTGGAGCTCGGGACGCGCGAGACGTTCGCGGATCTTGGACAGACGCTTGCGGAACTCTTTCACGTCGCGCCGCTTGAGCACGGCACGAGCTTCCTTCGCGATATCCTCTCGTAATGGCTTCCATCAGAGAGGATCTTGAGATTCGCGAGCGCACGCAGCTGGCGCCGCAGGCGGCGAAGAGCGCTGACAGCAAGGGCCGCGTGCGGCCGGAGCCGCCCGATCCCATTCGCCCCGTGTTCCAGCGCGATCGCGATCGCGTCATTCACAGCAAGGCGTTTCGCCGACTCAAACACAAGACCCAGGTCTTCTTCTCGCCGACCGGCGATCACTACCGCACGCGCCTGACCCACACGCTTGAGGTCAGCCAGATCGCGCGGAGCATTGCGAAAGTGCTGCGGCTCAACGAAGAGCTCACGGAAGCCATTGCGCTCGGCCACGACCTCGGCCACCCGCCGTTTGGTCATGCCGGCGAACGCGTCATCGACACGCTGATGCCCGGCGGCTTTCGCCACTACGAGCAGAGCCTGCGCATCGTGGATGTCCTCGAACACAATCGGCAGGGCCTGAACCTGACCTGGGAAGTGCGCGACGGCATCGCGCGACACTCGAAAGGCAAGAACGGCTTGCCGATCGGCGCGCCGCCCGAGCATCGTGCGAGCACGATGGAAGGACAGATCGCGCGGGTGGCCGACATCTGCGCGTACATCAACCACGACATCGACGATGCGGTGCGGGCGGGGATCTTGAGCGAGGGGGATTTGCCCAAAGACGCCATTCAGGTGCTCGGCGGCAACTCGTCTCAGCGGATCAACACCATGGTGACCGACGCCGTCACTCAGACCTTGGGGGCTGATCTGTCCGAGGTTCGGATGAGCGAACCGGTCCTCCAGGCGACGCTGGCCCTCCGAAGCTACCTCTTTGAGGCCGTCTATGAAAATCCGAGGGCCACGTCGGAGTTTGAGAAGGCCTCCGGCATCCTGGGCGGCCTCTGGGACAAAGTCCGGCAGCGCCCTGATCACTTTCTCGACCCGACCACCATCGAGGCCGAGGGCCTCGATGCTGCGGCCAGGGACTTCCTGGCCGGTATGACCGACCGCTACGCCGTCGCCCTCTTCGAGGACTTGTTCGTCCCTCGGAGCTGGGTCGGTTTAGGCCCTAACGTCTGATACGATTAGAGTTTGCGTCCGGGCCATTGGCCTGGGCAATCAGCCATGCGGTTTGACCTTAGTCGCTTCAAAAGCGGCACCGATCGGATTGACCGGACGTATGAGCCCGGAGCGTTTGGATCTGCCACGGCAGATACCGACGACTTCCGCGTGCCTGATCCCGTGCATCTGATGCTGGACGTCAAGAAGAACGGTGACCGGGTCCACATGACTGGTCGAGTGGTCGCGGCGTTGGATGTGCCATGCAGCCGTTGCATCGAGCACTACCGGATTCCGATCGACGCGCATGTGGATCTGACGTTCTATCCGGCGACCGATCCGTTGGCCACGGCCAAGCCGGCCCGCACCTCGCCCAAGAGCGACGAGGAAGACGGCGACGAAGTGAAGGAAGACGATCTCGGTGTGTCGTTTTACTCGGACGACTTCATCGATCTCGAGCAGATCATGCGCGAACAGTTTTATCTGGCCCTGCCGATGAAACCGCTCTGCACGCCCGACTGCAAAGGTTTGTGCCCGGTGTGCGGGATCAACCGCAACCAGGGCACTTGTTCGTGTGAATCGACATGGGTCGATCCACGGTTTGACGCACTACGCAGTCTGAGAAAGTAAAGAGACGACACGATGCCGAATCCCAAACGACGCCATTCCAAATCCCGCACGGCCAAGCGCCGGACGCACGACTCATTGAAGGCGACGTCTTTGAGCGTCTGCCCGCAGTGTCAGGAACCCAAGCAGCCGCACGTCGTGTGCAAAAACTGCGGGTACTACAACGCCCGCCAGGTTCGCGCGGTCTCTGAAGAATAGGCTGGCGTGACCGCGCCCGTCATCGCAGTCGACGGTCTCGGTGGTGACGATGCCCCGGGCGTCGTCGTCGAAGGCGTGGTGGCGGCTGTCCGATCGGGTAGCCGCGTGGTGCTGGTCGGTCCGGTCGACGTGTTGCGTGCGGCCGTGGCCGCCGCGGGCGCGTCTGATCTGCTCAATCTGACAATTGAGGATGCCCCTGAAGGCATCGCGATGGACGAGTCGCCGTTGGCGGCGCTTCGTCGCAAGCCGCGTGCGTCGATTCGTGTCGCGTGTGCACTCGTGACGTCGGGCGCCGCCGATGCCGTCTACAGCGCCGGGCATACCGGGGCCTCTCTGCTGGCTGCGCATGGCGCGTTTGGTGTGGCGCCGGGCATCGAGCGCCCTGCGCTGGCGGTGCCGGTGCCGACGCGCGATGGGTATGTGGTGTTGCTGGACGCGGGCGCAAACGTTGACTGCCGCGCGTCGCATCTGGCGCAGTTTGGTGTGATGGGAGCCGCCCTGTCTCGCGTGTTGGTGGGTGTGCCGTCGCCGCGTGTCGGCCTCCTGTCGATCGGCGAAGAAGCCGCCAAGGGCAACGAGCTCACGAAAGAAGCGCACGCCGCGCTCGGGGCGATGGCCATCCACTTTGTCGGCAATATCGATGCGGCGCAGTGGCTCAACGGCAAGGCTGACGTACTCGTCTGCGACGGATTTACGGGTAACATCGCGCTGAAAGTCGGCGAGGCTGTCGTCGAGATGCTGGCCGCGGGTTTGCCCGCCAACGCCTGGGAGCGTTTCAACCATGCGAAGGCAGGTGGGGCGCCACTGATTGGTCTGGATGGTTTGCTCGTGGTCGGCCATGGGCGCGCAAGTGCCGAAGCCATCACCAACGGCATTCAGCTGACGGCGCGCCTGTCGCAAGGTGGCCTCGTTGCGCAAGTTGCGGAAGCTGTCGGGCGTGTGCTGAAGTAGACGGAGTGTGATGATGCTGAAGCGTGAGGCCCGTGTTGCTTCAATTTGACGGGAAAGTGGCACTGGTCACAGGTGCGTCGCGGGGAATCGGGCGAGCCATCGCTGTGCGGCTCGCCGCGCAGGGGGCGACGGTGATTGCGGGCGCTCGCGGGACCAACGCTCAGGCCGTGGCCGATGAGATCGTCGCGGCTGGTGGTCGTGCCACCGCGGTGGCGCTCGACATCACGGATCCGGCCTCAGTTGAGGCCGCGGTGGCGGCCACGCTGGCCGCGCATCAGCGCATCGACATCCTCGTCAACAACGCCGGCATTACCAAAGATCAGCTCATGTTGCGCATGAAGCGCGATGATTGGAACGCGGTCATCGACACGAATCTCACCGGGGCGTACACCTGTGTGCAGGCCGTGTTGAAGACGATGGTCAAGCAGCGGTCGGGCCGGATTATCAGCATCACGTCGGTGGTGGGGCAGGCCGGCAACGCGGGGCAGGTGAACTACGCGGCGTCGAAGGCCGGGTTGATCGGCATGACCAAGGCGCTGGCGCTCGAAGTGGCGTCGCGGGGCATCACCGTGAATGCGGTGGCGCCGGGGTTGATCGATACCGACATGACCAAAGGCATCTCGGCAGGCGCGCAGGAAGAATGGGCGGCGAAGATTCCGCTCAAGCGTCTGGGGACGCCGGATGACATCGCAACCGCAGTAACGTTTCTCGCCTCGGACGAAGCGTCGTATATTACGGGGCAGGTGCTGGCCGTCAACGGCGGCATGTATTTGTAGTACGTAGGGTCGAACGTGAGTTCGGCCGGTAGGTCGGGTTTGGCCGACACATTGGAGGCACGAATGGCAGTAGCAGATCAGGTCAAGAAGATCATCGTCGAACAGCTGGGTGTCGATGAAGACGAAGTGACCCCGGATGCGTCGTTTGTCGACGACCTCGGCGCGGATTCGCTCGACACGGTCGAGTTGGTCATGGCCTTCGAGGAAGAATTTGGCATCGAGATTCCGGATGAAGATGCCGAGAAGATCACGCGCGTGAAAGAAGCCGTCAACTACATCGAAGGTCACGCGAAGAAGAAGTAGGACCCCGTTCCTGGAGGCAGCGTGACAAGGCGAGTAGTCGTAACCGGCGTCGGACTGGTGTCTTCAGTCGGCCTCGGCACCGAGGCAACCTGGCAGGCGCTCTGCGCGGGCCAGAGTGGCATTGCCCCGATCACGCACTTCGATGCGTCGGCGTTCGCGTCGCGCATCGCCGGTGAGGTGAAGGGGTTTGATCCACTCCAGTTCCTGGAGAAGAAGGATGTCAAGAAGATGGACACCTTCATCCAGTTTGCGCTGGCGGCGGCGACGTTCGCGATGAACGACGCGCAGCTCACGGTCACTCCGGACATCGCGGATGAGGTCGGCGTATTTATCGCGTCGGGCATCGGCGGATTTCGCACGATCGAACGTGAGCACGAGGAGTTGCTGAAAGGCGGCCCACGTCGCATTTCGCCGTTCTTTATTCCGGCCTCCATCATCAATCTGGCGGCGGGGCATGTGTCGATTCGGTTCGGCGCGAAGGGCCCAAATCTGGCGACGTGTACGGCGTGCACGGCGTCGGCGCATTCGATTGGTGAGTCGTTCGAGATCATCCGTCGCGGCGACGCGACCGTGATGATCGCGGGCGGGTCGGAAGCCGCGATTACGCCGCTTAGCGTCGGTGGATTTGCGGCGATGCGCGCGCTCTCCACGCGCAACGACGAGCCGACACGCGCGAGTCGTCCGTTCGACAAGGATCGGGATGGCTTCGTGATTGGCGAGGGGTCGGGCATGCTCGTGCTCGAAGAACTCGAGTTCGCGAAGGCGCGCGGCGCGTCAATCTACGCGGAGGTCGTCGGCTACGGGCTTTCCGGCGATGCCTATCACCTCACCGGTCAGCCGGCAGATGCGAATGGCGCTGTCCGGTCCATGAAGATGGCGATCCGCAAAGCCGGCATCGATCCATCCCAGGTCGACTACATCAACGCGCATGGCACCTCGACACCGATCAATGACCCGACCGAGACGCTGGCGGTCAACTCCACATTTGGCGCCCACGCAAAGAAGCTGGCGATGTCGTCGACCAAGTCGATGACGGGACATCTGCTGGGTGCGGCCGGCGGTCTCGAAGCCGGCATCGTCGCGCTCGCGATTCGGCATCAGATCGCGCCACCGACCATCAACCTCGAGCATGCCGATCCGGCGTGCGACCTCGACTACGTGCCGCACACGGCCCGGAAGATGAAGATCGACTACGCCCTCTCGAATTCCTTCGGATTCGGCGGCACGAACGGCACGTTGCTCCTGAAGAAATACGAGTAAGTCCCCTATGAAAATTGCGGTGTGTATCAAGCAGGTCGTCACGCGCGAGTGGCAGGTGCGTGTCAACGACGACAAGACCTGGGTGCGTGATGCCGACGCCAGTTGGGAACTGAACGAGCCGGACGCCTACGCCCTCGAAGAGGGGTTGCGCCTCAAGGAAAAGCACGGCGGAGACGTCGTCGTAATCTCGGCGGGTCCGGCCCGCGCCTCGCAGGTCATTCGTGAAGCGCTCGCGCGTGGGGCGGATCGCGCGATTCACGTCGAAGGCGATCACTTTGCCACCGCGGATGCGTTTGCCGTCGCCTCCGCGCTCGCCGACGCGCTCAAGGACGAACAGATTGACCTCGTCCTCACTGGACTGCAGTCTGACGATCAGGGCTTCGCGCAGGTCGGTGTCGTACTGGCCGAGAAACTCGGCATCGCGCACTCGACCATCATCATGGAAGTCGAGGTCAGCGGCACGACACTGCGCGTGAAGCGCGAGCTCGAAGCCGGCTTCTTCCAGTGGATCTCGATGCCGCTGCCGGCGGCGCTGACGATTCAGAGCGGCATCAATCAGCTGCGCTACGCGACGCTGAAGGGCATTATGGCCGCGAAGAAGAAAGAAATCCGCGTCGTAAGCGCGGCGGTCCCCTCGGTCTCCCGCCAACGCATCACCTCGATCTACCTGCCCCAGAAGAGCAAGCAGACGCGCATGATCACCGGCTCGCCGGCGGAAGCGGCGCAGGAACTGGTTCGCGCCCTGCGCGAAGATGCGAGGGTGTTCTGATGAAGGTCCTCGTCATCGCCGAGCACAAAGACGGCGTTCTGAATCGCGCCTCCTGGGAAGCCATCGGGGCCGCCCAGACCACAGGCCAGGAAGTGAAAGTGGCTGTGTTCGGCAGCGTGGCCGACGCCGCATCATCGGCCGCTGAACTCGCTTCGGCAGACGTCGCCGAGGTGATCGCTGTTGGCCACGACGCGCTCGCCGGCTACACCGCCGACGGTTTCACACAGGCTGTTGTGGCGTTGATCGGTGAGCTCGCGCCATCGCATGTGGTGTTTGCGCACACGTATCAGACACGCGATTACGCGCCGCGGGTCGCTGCACGGCTCGACCGCGCGCTGGCCACCGACGTCATTGCCATCAAAGAGGGACCCGTCTACGTCCGGCAGATGTTCCAGGGCAAGGTCAACGCCGATGTCGTGCTCGAAGGTCCCGAACCGCACATCGTGACGCTGCAGATTGGTTCGTTCCGCGCAGACGCCGTGAAGAAGGGCAGCGGCGCACCGATTCGAGCCGTTGCGGCCGCTGTGGACCCCGCGAAGATTCGCCAGACCGCTGAAGCGCCGTTCCGCGAAGCCAAGCAGGCCGTCGATCTGAGCCAGGCCGAGCGCATTGTGTCGGTCGGCCGCGGCATCAAGGCACCCGAAAATATCGAGTTGGCTCGCCAGTTGGCCACCGCGATGAACGCCGAGCTGTCGGCGTCACGCCCGATCTGCGACGCCGGTTGGTTGCCGATGGAACGTCAGGTCGGTAGTTCCGGGCAGACGGTAGCGCCAAAGATGTATCTGGCGCTCGGGATCTCCGGCGCGATCCAGCACGTGGTCGGCATGAAGGGCGCGAAGACGATCGTCGCGATCAATAAAGACCCGGAAGCGCCGATCTTCGAAATTGCCGACTACGGCATCGCCGGCGATCTCTTCGAGATCGTGCCGGCCCTGATTGAAGCGCTCAAGTCCTAGAAAACCGACAGCCGTTCCGGTGCCATTTCGCCAGTAAAATAGCGACATGAACTGGGACGTCTGGGCTTTCCGCCTTGTTTTCCTGGCATTTGTCGGCTGGTTCGCTCAGCAGATGGCCTTCCGATGGCAACTGATCGCTGCGGCACCGCAGAACTTCCGGATCGACCACCTGTCGGATCGCACCGACCGATTCATCACCGAAGTGGTGTTTCAATCCAAAGTCATTGGCGCCCGGCCGTGGGTCGGCCTCGCGCACCTTGGCGTGTTCTACGGGTTTGTGGCGTTCGGTCTGTTCACCGCTGTTGAAGCGATTCGCGGACTCGGCCTCGTTGACCTGACGCACAACACGCCGTTCCACATCTACCGACTCCTGCTGGTGCCGTTCTGCCTCAGCGTGCTCACGGGCATCGTCGCGCTCGGCTTTCGTCGCGGCATTATGCGGCCACCGGCGCTTGGTACGACGGTCTCGAAGGAATCGATCCTGATCGCGTTCTTCATCGCGACATTGATGGTCACCTATCTGTTGACGTTTCGCCTCGATGCCGAAAGTGTCGCGGGGCGGACGAACTGGTGGGTGCACATGCTCATCATCCTGACGTTTCTCGGATTGATCCCGAACTCGAAGCATCTGCACTTGCTGCTCTCGCCACTCACGGTGTTCTTCAAGTCGCCCGTGCTCGGTACGGTCGAGAACCTCGACTTCGAGAAAGAGCAGGTGGGTCTCGAGACGGTGAAGGATCTGCCATCGAAAGCGGTGCTCGATGCGATCACGTGTGTGGAGTGCGGCCGCTGCCAGGACAATTGCCCGGCCTTTGGCACTGGCAAGCTGCTCAATCCGAAGACGTTGATTCTGCAGAACGAAGCCGCGCTCTTGGCCGGTGACCGCGACAAGAAGCTCGTCGACGTGTACGACGAGGGGGTGTTGTGGCAGTGCACCACGTGCGGTGCCTGCGAACAGGCGTGCCCCGTCGGTGTGGAGCATCTGCCGACGATCATCGGCGCGCGTCGCGGTCTGGTGTCGAACGGCGAGGCGCCGGAGTTTCTGACGACGACGTATACGAACCTGGAGCGGCGCCAGAACATCTGGGGGCTGATGTATGACCAGCGCTCGAAGTTCGTGCAGTCGGCCGAGATCGAGATCTTCGATCCGACAAAACACGAATACCTGATCTGGCTCGGCTGCGCGGGCGCCTTCGAAGCGGACTATCAGAAGTCGATGAAGTCGCTGTTCGACATCCTGCGCGCGAATGGCAAGACGTTCGGCGTGTTGTCGAAAGAGAAGTGCACGGGCGATGTGGCCAAGCGCACCGGCAACGAGTACATGTTCCAGGAACTCGCCAACGAGAACATCGAGAACCTGCGCGCGTCAGGCACGAAGAAGATCGTCACGTCGTGTCCGCATTGCGTCAAGACGATCGGGCACGACTACCGACTCATGGGCTATGAGGTCGAGACCGTCCATTCGTCGCAACTGGTCGAGGAACTGACACGGCACGTCGCGGTGGAGTGGACCGAGCGTGACAACGTCACCTATCACGATCCGTGTTACCTCGGTCGCTACGCTGACAAACACAAGGAGCCGCGCGCGCTCCTCAAGCGCTTTGGCGCCGACGTCAAGGATCCGGCGCGCGCGAACGACAATCCGTTCTGCTGCGGCGCCGGCGGTGGCCTGCTGTTCGAAGAGCATGAGTCGGGCAAGCGCATCAGCCAGGAGCGATTTGAGCAGTTGCAGAACACCGGCGCCGAGAAGGTGGTGATGGCGTGTCCGTTCTGCTCGATCATGCTCAAGGGCGCGCAGGCCAGTAGCAATGCGCCTGTTGAAATGGTCGATCTCATGACCTACGTCGATGGCCAGCTGAAGAAAGTGAAGGGATGAAGGACCCCGCGTCCTGGCGTCAGTCGCGTTCAAAACGCGCCCAGGCCGTGGCGATCCCGGCGCTCGTGTGGCCGGTGATTGAATTCCTCGGCGCCACCTATGAATGGCGTCGTGTGGGCCAACAGCACCTCGACCGTCTCGACGCCGCGCATCAGCCCTACATTCTCGCCATCTGGCACGGCTGCATTCTGACCACGATGCTGGCGTGGCGCGACAAAGGGCTCGTCTCGCTCGTGAGTGAGAATTTCGACGGCGAGTGGATTGCTCGCCTCAGCGCTCATTTTGGATTTGGCGCCGTGCGCGGCTCATCGTCACGTGGCGGTGCGCGCGTATTGATTCAGGCGAAGCGTGAACTCGAACAGGGGCGCAGCTTGCTGATCACTCCTGACGGTCCGCGCGGTCCGCGGCACATCGTGCAACCCGGGGCCGTGTGGCTCGCCGGAGCGACCGGCTGTCCGATCCTGCCCGTGCGTATGACGGCGTCGAGGTGTCGCACCACGCGGAGCTGGGATCAGCATCTTGTGCCGTCGCCCGGCGCCGTCGTCACGGTGGTGATCAGTGCGCCGATCACCGTGCCCGCAGACACCGATCCGGCGACGCGTGACGCGAAGCGCCTGGAACTGGAGAACGCTCTGAATGCGCCTATTCGCGTCTGACAGGTTTGAAGAACACACGCCGCCGCCTGGCCATCCCGAGCGGCCGGAACGCGCCGAGGTCTTTACGGCCGTCGCGCAGGCGTTTCGCGACAAGGGCGGGGTCGTCAGTGAGCCACGTCTGGCCACACATGACGAACTCGTGCGCATTCACGCGCCGGCGTATCTCGCGGACATCGCGGCCCGAGCCGGGCGCGCGACGATGATTGACGACGACACGTTTACGAGTCCGGAGACGCACGAGATTGCGTGCCTCGCCGCCGGCGCGACCATTGACGCGGCGCGGCATGCGGTCAGGACCGGTGAGCCCGCAATGGCGATGGTGCGGCCGCCAGGACATCACGCAGAGCCAGACAAGGCCATGGGCTTCTGCCTCTACAACAACATCGCAATTGCCGCCGCCGCACTCCGCGCCGACGGTCTGACACGCATTGCCATCGTCGACATCGATGTGCATCACGGCAACGGGACCCAGGCCGCGTTCTACGCGGACCCATCGGTGCTGTTCATCTCGACCCAGCAGTTTCCGTACTGGCCCGGCACGGGGAGTGCTGCGGAACAGGGAACTGGCGAGGGCAAGGGGTTCACCCTCAACGTTCCGTTGCCTGCGGGTACGGGCGATGTCGGCTATGAACTCGCGTATTCAACGCAGGTCGTGCCCGTGCTCGAGGACTTCAAGCCCGAAGCCATCCTCGTGTCCGCTGGATTCGACGCGCACGACCTCGACCCGCTGGCCGGCATGACGATGACGACGCAGGGATACCGTCGTGTGATGGAGATCCTCGATGACGCGGCGGTCGACCTCTGCGGCCGTCGCATCGCCCTCATCACCGAGGGCGGCTATCACCTCGGCGCGCTGCGTCAGTGCCTCGAGGCGGCGATCGGCGTGTTCAGCTAGGCGATCAAGCCTTACAATTGACCCATCGTGGCTGAGTATCGTCCCCAGGAAATCGAGAAGAAGTGGCAGCAGCGTTGGGTTGACACCCGCGCGTTTGAAGTGACGGAAGATCCGTCCAAGCCGAAGTTCTATTGCCTGGAGATGTTCGCGTATCCGTCCGGGCACGCGCATGTCGGGCACGTACGTAACTACATGATCGGCGACGTCATGGCGCGCACGAAGCGGATGCGCGGATTCAACGTGCTGCATCCTTTCGGGTGGGACGCGTTCGGGCTGCCGGCAGAGAATGCGGCGATCAAGAACAACCTGCACCCCGAGAAGTGGACGCTCGACAACATCGCCTATATGAAGGCGCAGCTACAGCGGCTCGGTATCAGCTATGCGTGGGAGCGCGAGCTCGCCACGTGCCTGCCTGACTACTACAAGTGGAATCAGTGGCTCTTCACGCGCATGTTCGAGAGGGGCATCGCATACAAGCGCAAGTCGAACGTGAACTGGTGCCCGAGCTGCATGACCGTGCTCGCCAACGAGCAGGTCGTCGATGGCGGGTGCTGGCGCTGTGGCACGACCGTCGTGATCAAGGAGCTCGAGCAGTGGTTTCTGAAGATCACCGCGTATGCCGATGAGTTGCTGGATGCGACACGCGATCTGAAGGACTGGCCCGAAAAAGTTCTGACGATGCAAAAGAACTGGATCGGTCGGTCGGAGGGCGCATACGTCCAGTTTGATGAGGTCCGGGTCTTCACCACGCGTATCGACACGATCTTTGGCGCGACGTTTGTGATGCTGGCGCCCGAGCATCCGCTCGTGGAAGCGTTTGCCGCTGACTCAGCCGACCCGTCGGCGTTGCGCGGCGCAGCGGCACGATTCCGGAGTCAGGATCGCACCGCGCGGATGACGGGCGACGTGGAGAAAGAAGGCTTCGATACCGGTCGTACGGTGATCAATCCCTTCACGGGGGAGCCGGTGCCGGTCTGGATCGCAAACTTTGTGTTGGGTGAGTACGGGACCGGTGCGGTGATGGGCGTGCCGGGGCACGATCAGCGCGATTTCGAGTTCGCGACGAAGTATCAACTGCCAATCAAGATCGTCGTTCAGCCGGATGGCGAGACGCTGCGTGAAGGCGATATGGCCGCGGCGTACGATGGCGATGGTGCTCTGGTACACAGCGGCCATTACACCGGCATGCGGTGGGAGGCGGCCAACGCGAAGATGACCGCCGACGCGAAGGCGAAGGGCGTTGGCGAAGGCACCGTGCAATTCCGGCTGAAGGACTGGGGCATCTCACGGCAGCGGTACTGGGGCACACCGATCCCGATCGTGTACTGCGAGACCGATGGCCTCGTGCCCGTACCCGACAAGGATTTGCCGGTGCGCCTGCCGAACGTCGTCGAGTTCAGCGGCAAAGGCGATTCGCCGCTCGCGCAGATCCCCGAGTTCGTCAACGTACCGTGCCCGAAGTGCGGCAAACCCGCGCGTCGCGAGACCGACACCATGGACACGTTCGTCGACTCGTCCTGGTACTACTATCGCTTCTGCGACGCGCACAACGACCAGTTGCCGTTTGATCCGAAGAAGGTCGCCTATTGGGGCCCGGTCGACTTCTATAGCGGTGGCGTTGAGCACGCGATCCTGCACCTGATCTATTCGCGTTTCTTCAGCCGCGTATTTCGAGACATTGGTCTGGTGACAATCGACGAGCCGTTCACGCGTCTGCTCACGCAGGGCATGGTGCTGCGCAACGGCGCGGTCATGTCGAAGTCGAAGGGGAACGTCGTTGATCCCGACGACATGATCCAGAAGTTCGGCGCCGATGCGCTGCGCCTCTACGTCATGTTCGTGGCACCACCCGAAAAAGAAGTCGAGTGGACGGACTCAGGGCTCGAAGGTTCGTGGCGCTTCCTCAAGCGCGTCTGGACCATAGCGGATCAGATCATCGGTCTTGGCCCGGCGGTCGATCGTCCGGCGGACTGTGACGCCGAACAGCGTGCTCTGCGTCGAAAGACACACGCGACGATCGGCAAGGTCGCTGCAGATATCGAAACACGCGTGCAGTTGAACACCGCGGTGTCGTCGCTGATGGAGTTGACCAACGAGTTGTACAAGTTCAGCGACCGTCTGAAGGAGGCGCCATCGCCGGCCGATGTCTGGGTCGCGCGCGAGGCCGCCGAGGCGTTGGTCCTGATGCTTTCGCCATTTGCGCCACACATGTGCGAGGAACTCTGGCATGGACTCGGCCACACCGACGGCGTTGTCGCCGCAGGCTGGCCCACGGCCGACCAGGATGCCGCCAAGGAAGAGGCGATCGAGATTCCCGTGCAGGTGAACGGCAAAGTTCGTGGCCGCGTGGTTGTGGCGGCCGGCGCCAGCGAAGATGAGATCACGCAGGCAGCCCTGACGGCGCCATCGATCGTCCCGCACATCGCAGGTAAGCAGGTCGTGAAAGTGATCGTCGCTGGCGGTAAGCTGGTCAGCGTGGTGGTCAAATGAAGAACTGGCTGTGGCTCCTGCCGCTGATGTGGCTGTCGTCAGGGTGTGGATACGCGCTGGCGGGGCGGGGAAGTTTTCTGCCCGACTACATCAAAGTCATCGGCATCCCGCAGTTCGAGAACAAGACGACCACGTTCAATCTCGACCAGACCGTGACGGCTCAGGTGCGGTCGGAACTGCAAGGGCGTGGTGGCCGTTACCGCGTCGTACCCGAGGGAACGGGAGACGCGGTCATCACGGGTGTGGTGACCGGGCTGTCGATCGCACCGGTCGTGACCAACGCGAGTCAGCTGGCGACGCGTTACGCCGTGACGCTGACGGCCAATGTGGAGTTCCGCGACACGCACACGAACAAGCTGTTGTGGTCGAATCCGTCGATGTCGTTTCGTGACGAGTATCCGGTCTCATCCGGCGCCACAGGCAGTCTCGACGCGAGTCAGTTCTTTCGCAACGACACGCAGGCGCTGACGCGTCTGGCGCAGAACTTCGCTCGATCCGTGATCACGTCCATTCTCGAGAACTTCTGATCCGCCGTGCCGGCACTCTCGGTCGAGGCACTTCGCAAACAATACAAGACCGGCAAGCTCGCGCCCATTTACCTGATCGTGGGCGACGACGCCAAGCTGATGGAACAGCTGGTGGACGGCATCGAGGCCACAATCGACGAAGCCGATCGCGCCTTCTCGGTTGACCGCGTGTACGCGATGGAAGCGGGCGGTGCGCCAGTCGACATCATCGCGTCGGCGCGTACCCCCTCGATGCTCGGTGGACCGCGCGTGGTGATTGTGCTGCGGTCCGAGCGGCTCTTCAAACCGAAGCGCGGCGGCAAGGCCGCAGATGTCGAAGAGGACGAAGCCGTCAGTGACGATGGCACGCCGGGAGAAGCGGCCGACGTCGGGCCTATCGAGGATTATCTGGCGTCTCCGGTCGACGGCACGACGCTCGTGTTCGTCGCGGCCGATGTGGACGGCACGCGTCGCATCACGAAGAAGCTGAAAGAGGCCGCCCTGGTCGTCGAGTGCGCCGGCCTCGAAACGCGTACGGCGAACGATCGACGCGAAGCGCTGGCCACCGCCCGCGCGCAGGTGCAGAACGAGATGCTGCAGGTGGGCCGTGCGATCGACAAGCCGGCCATCGATCTCCTGCTCGAGCGTACGGGCCTCGACATCAATCAGCTCCGCGGGGCCATCGAGCGGTTGTTGCTCTACAGCCAGGACCGGCAGTCGATTTCAATTGATGATGTGCGCGAAGTGGTCGGCGAGCACGCGTTCGTCGACGACTGGGCGGTGATCAACGCGATTGGCGACGGCGACATCGCGAAGGCGCTGCGTGCGTTGGCGCTGCGGTTCGAACGTGGCGATTCGCCGCACGGCATTGTCGGCCAGCTCCGATGGTGGGTGTCGTCGCGATTGGCGGAAGCGGAGCCTGATCGTGTGCGGCCCGCGTTGGAGGCGTTACTGCGGACGGACTTGTCGTTGAAGAGTTCGGGTGGCGACGAGCGCGTGCTGTTGGAGCGGTTGGTCGTGGAGCTTACAGGAAAGGCGCTTGCCCGCCAGGGGTGGCGGTGAGATGCAGCATCGCCTGAGCGGCTGGCAACGCCGGTCGGCGTAACAGTGTGAGACGTGGGGCGGCATCACCGGTGAGGGCGTCAACCACGCCGTCGATGGGGCGCGGCAGACTGGCGAACAGGTCGCGAGCAAAATTCAGTCGACCGAAGCGGCGATCCGGATCGAGCGGTCGTAACTGGTTGTTGAGCGAGAAGACCTGTAGCGGCTGCTGTCGCAGGACATCAATAAATGTCGCGGGATCCCAATCCTGATATTGCGTGCTGGCGACGAGCGCGACGTCGTGGCCATTTGCGAGGTGCTCGTCCAGCGCTGACAGCGAGAGTGGATGGCCTGCGCCGTCTACCGCGTAGCCGTTGAGGCCCATGTCGTAGTACAGCCACTGGCGGGTCTCGGGCAAGTACACTTCGATGCCGTAGTGCGCGGCGTACCATGCCGCATCCTCGCTGGCCGTAAAACGAATCTGCCGGAAGTCGCGGCCGAGGCTGCGCCAGAGGGCCGCGAAGACGAGCGTCATGTGGCCGCAGAGCCCGTGATCGCCGCGCTGCATCTCAGTGAGCAACGCGTGCACGCCCTTTTCACGTCCGCCGAGAATGACCCGGCTATGTGGCACGCGCCAACGGTAGAGCATGTCCCCCAGTTGCCGGAGGCGTTGCCCATCGGTGGTGGCGCCGGCGACGGCGGATTGCGCGATCGCGCGGAACGCCGCGAGTTCGAGGGGATTGTCCTGAAGATAGCCCCGTGCGGCCAGCGTCGTGGGCGGCGCCGCGAGTTCGTGCGCCTCAACCGCGACAAGGGGGTAGAGCTGACGGTAAAGGAAGGCGCGGACAGAGCCGTGGGCGCTCAGTACGACGATGCAACTGATTTGGAGCCAGAAGGTGCTGGCACGGATGATTCGCTGCTTCACTGCCACCCCCTCCCAGAGAACGCCGGGGACTCAGCCTGATGGCCGAATCCCCGGGGCAATGCGCAGATGATGCTACTTGCTGGTCCGCTTTGCCAGCCTGGACTTGTAACGTGCCGCGGCGTTGCGGTGGATGATGCCCTTGCCCGCCATCTTGTCGATGAGCGAGAAGGTGGCGCTGAGCGCCGTCTTGGCCTTGGCAATATCGCCGGCGTCGATCGCCGCGCGGATGTTCTTGAGACCGGTGCGCAGCTTGGACCGCAATTCGCGGTTGTGTACAGTGCGCTTGATCGTCTGGCGGTGAGCTTTCACCGCGGAAGCGTGTCGTGTAGCCACTCGAAAGTCCTCACTCTTGGCTCCGAAACAGGAGCCGCAAACTCAAAATTATATACCTGATTCCTTCTCGCGCCGGAGCCGACGCCGTTCGTTTCGATCTGGGGACCCCAGATCCTGGTGCCTACGCTTCGGGCCGGCGAGCTTCATCAGGTCGAGCATCTGCTGTTCAGCAGGGCTCGGGGGCGGGGTGGCGTCCTCGTAGAGTCTCCGGGCCTCGGCTTTGGGGATGTGGTTTTCGGTCACGCCCAGCACGATCAGCCGCTGCCGGCGCCCGAGCGCCCGGGTGATATCCAGCACGTCGCCGACCTTGAGGGGCTTCTGCGGCTTCGCGTTCTCGCCATTGACGTCGACCTTGCCACCCTTGATCGCACGCTGCGCCTCCGACCGCGTCTTGAAAACGCAGGCCACGTCGAGCCAGATGTCGAGACGGACGGACACCGCAACAGCCTATCAACAGATACAATCCGCCGCATGCGTCGTCCTCTGCTGCTGTTCATCCTGACTCTGGCCGCTGTTGCGGCACCCATCGCTCAAACGTCGCGGCCGGCCGCGACGACTTTGGCGCAGGCCGCCCGTCCGGCCGCGGCGGCTCGCATCACGTCGCCGAAAGAAGAGTTCGGGCACAACTTCGGTGATGACTACTTCCTCGCCAACTACCAGCAGATCTCTGGCTACTGGAAGAAGCTCGCCAAAGAGTCCAACCGCATGGTCTTGCAGGACATCGGCAAGACTGCCGAGGGCCGGACGCAATACATGGCGATTGTGACGTCGCCGGAAAATCACAAGAAGCTGGCGCGCTTCAAGCAAATCGCTCAACAACTCGCGCATGCGGAAGGGCTGACTGACGCGCAGGCGCGCGCGCTCGCGAAGGAGGGCAAGACGGTCGTCTGGATCGATGGCGGCCTGCACGCTACGGAAGTACTTGGCGCGCAGCAGCTCGGCCAGATGGTCTACGATTTTGTCAGTCGCACAGACGACGAGACGATGCGGATTCTGAACGACTGCATCATTCTGTTTGTGCACGCGAATCCGGACGGCAATGATCTGACGGCCGACTGGTACATGCGCAATCCGGTGCCGGAGCAGCGCTCGCTGGCCCAACTGCCGAAGCTGTACCAGAAGTACATCGGCCACGACAACAACCGCGACTTCTTCGGCTCCACGCAGGCCGAGACCGAGAACATGAATCGCGTGCTGTATCGCGAGTGGTTCCCGCAGATTCTCTACAACCATCATCAGAGCGGTCCGGCCGGCACGGTGCTGTGGTCGCCGCCGCTGCGCGATCCCTTCAACTACAACCAGGATCCACTCCTGGTGCTTGGTATTCAGACCATCGGACTCGCGTTGCACACGCGTCTGGCTGCGGAAGGTAAGCCGGGCGCGACGATGCGCAGTGGCGGTCCGTATGACGGCTGGTGGAACGGCGGGCTTCGTAATACCGCGGCGTTTCACAACGTGATCGCGATTCTCACTGAGATGATCGGCAACCCGACGCCGCAGCGCATCCCCTTGATCATGGATCGTCAGCTGCCGTCGAGCGACCTGTCGTATCCGGTGGCGCCGTCGACGGCGACGGAGTTGTGGCACTTCAAGACATCGATCGAGTATTCGATGGCGACCAATCGTGGCGTGCTCGACATCGCATCGAAGATGCGCGAGAACTTTCTCTACAACATCTATCGCATGGGCATGAACTCGATCGAGCGCGGATCGAAAGACACGTGGACGCCGCGGCCGCATCGGTTGATCTCGATCGCCAATGCCGCCGGCGTGGCCGCGCCGGGCGCTGCTGGCGGACGCGGTGGCGGCACACCGGAAAAGGACGCGGAAGTCTGGGCCGCCATGCACAAGCCCGATGATCGCGATCCGCGCGCGTTTGTGATTCCGGCATCCCAGCGTGATTTCCTGACGGCCAACAAGTTCGTCAACGCGTTGCTCGAGACGGGCATCACGGTGCAGCGCGCGACCAGAGAGTTCTCGGCCGCTGGCAAGATGTACCCCGCCGGCTCGTTCGTCGTGAACACCAATCAGGCGTTCCGGCCGCATGTGATCGACATGTTCGAACCGCAGGATCATCCAGACAACTTCCCGTATCCCGGCGCGCCGCCGACGCGGCCGTACGACAACGCCGGATGGACGCTCGCGTATCAGATGGGCATCGAGTTCGACCGGTTGTTTGACACGGTGAAGAGTCCCGTGCTGGAAGTTGTGAGGGACTGGAACATCACACCGACGCCCGGGCCCGCCGTGCCGGCTTCGGCGGGTGGGTATCTGCTGAGCCACGACGTGCTCGATTCGTTCCGCGCGCTGAACGCGTTGGCGGGCCACGACATGGGCATGCTGACGGCGCCGACCACGGTCGGCGGCCGGTCGTTTGCGGCCGGCGCGTTCTGGGTGGACGCGAGTTCTGGGACGATCCTCGCGGACGTCGCCAAGAGACTCGGCATGAGCGCGACGCCGGTTGCCGCCAAGCCGACGGTGACATCGATCAAGTCGCCGCGGATCGGTCTGTGGGACACGTATGGCGGATCAATGGATGCTGGCTGGGCGCGCTGGATCCTCGAGCAGTTCGACTTCAAGTTCGATCGCGTGTTTGCACCGCAGCTTGATGCGGGCAATCTCAACGCGAAGTACGACGTGCTGATCTTTGTGGGCGGTGCGATCCCGGCTGGTGGCGCGGGGCGTGGTGGTCGAGCGGGTGGCGCGCAGGCCGCTGGTGGACGTGGAGCGGGCCCAGCGATGCCGGTGCCTGCCGAATACGCAGGCCAACAGGGCACGATGAGCGCAGACGTGACCTTGCCGGCCCTGAAACAGTTTGTTGAAGGCGGAGGCACCGTGATTGCGATCGGCACGTCGGCCACCAACTTCGGCCGGTTCCTGAATCTGCCGATGGAAGATCATCTCGCCGAGAACGGCCAGCATCTACCCGACACGAAGTTCTACACGCCGGGATCTGTGTTGAACGCGCGCGTCGACACGACCAATCCACTCGCGTACGGCATGCAGCAGCACACGGACGTGTTCTTTGACAACAGCCCGGTGTGGAAACTGGGCGCGGACGCCGCGGCGAAGGGCATGAAGCCGATCGCGTGGTTCGATTCGAAGACGCCACTCCGCAGCGGCTGGTCGTGGGGCCAGGCGTTTCTTGACGGCGGCGTGATCGGCGTTGAAGCGAAAGTGGGGCAGGGCCGCGCGTTACTCTACGGCGCTGAAATCCTGCAGCGCGCGCAACCGCATGGCACGTTCAAGTTCCTGTTCAACGGCATCTGGACCAAATAGGAGGCCTACCGTGAAGAACGTGAAGACAGACTTTCAAAAGGCTTTTCGAAAAACCATCTTTACGTTCTTCACGACCTTCACGGTGTTGTTCGCCGTTGGCGTGGGCGCGTGGGTGCGGCAGGAGCCAGTAGACTCGGCGGCCATGGCGAAGATTCGTGACGAAGGACTCAATCGCTCGAAGGTCGCTGAGCCGTTTGACATGTTCGTCAACACGATCGGTCCGCGGCTCACGGCGTCGCCAGCGCACAAGCGCGCGGCCGAGTATGCGCGCGACACGCTGACCAAGTGGGGCATCTCGAACGCGCACCTCGAGCCGTGGGAGTTTGGACGCGGCTGGGAACTTGAGAAGCTGACAATCGAAATGGTCGAGCCACGCTACATGCCGCTCACCGGTTACGCGGAAGCGTGGACGCCGTCCACGCCGGGCGAACTGCTGGTGCCGGCGGTGTCAATAGCAGGGAAGACACCCGAGCAGATCGCGGCGATGCCGATCAAAGGATCGGCGCTGCTGACATCCAGCGTCATTACGGCATTCATCGACAAGGATCGCGATCAACCGGAACTGGTGGCAGGGGCGCGCATCGGCGCTCCGGCCGCACCACGCGAAGGCGGCGCCGGGGCAGGACGCGGCGGCAATGCGGCTGGCACGGGCGGTGCGGGGCGGGCCGCAGGCGCGGCGCAGCCGGCGACACCCAGCCCCGCCCTATCTGCGGCCGTCCTGATCAAGGCGAGTCGCGGTATGCAGGGCACCGTGTTCGTGCAGGCCGGTCGCGAATCTCCCGCGGCCACGCAACCCGCCATCGTCCTTGCCGCAGAGCACTACAACATCGTGGCGCGCCTCCTCGCGCAGAATGTGCCCGTGAAGCTGCGCGTGAACGTGAAGGTGAAGTACTACGACGCCGACAAGAATTCCTACAACGTCGTCGCGGAGATCCCCGGCACCGACCCGGTGCTGAAGAATGAAGTCGTCATCCTTGGCGCGCATCTCGACTCCTGGCACACATCGACCGGCGCCACAGACAACGCGGACGGTGTGGCCGGCATCATGGAAGCGTTCCGCATCATCAAGGCCACGGGCCTGCAGCCGAAGCGCACCTTGCGGCTGGCGATTTGGAGTGGCGAGGAAGAGGGCCTCTACGGATCGAAACACTTCGTGGACGACCATCTGGCCGGGCCGGCGCATGCGGCCGATCGCGACAAGGTCGCGGCGTACTTCAACATCGACCCAGGCACGGGGCCGATTTACGGCTGGTACTGCGAAGACAACGTGCCGGCCAAGGCCATCTTCGATGCGTGGCTCGCGCCATTCAAGGATCTGGGCGCCCGGCAGAACATCCTGCCCGGTATCGGCAACACCGATCACCTGAGCTTCAAGGCCGTGGGCATTCCGGCGTTCACCCCCATTCAGGACTACACCAACTACGACGTGCGTCTGCACCACACGAACGTCGACACCGCGGAATATGTCAAAGAGGCGGATTTGAAGCAGACCGCCGTGATTCTGGCGGCCTTTGTCTATCAGGCCGCTCAGCGGGCTGAACGGATTCCACGATAGAGTTGATCCAGACCGCCGGATGCGATCCGCGGTCTAATGAGGTGCTATGACTCCCCAGACACGTCGCGCTCCGCGCGCCAACGAACGCGGTTTCACCCTGATCGAACTGCTGATCGTCGTTGCGATTATCAGCATCATCGCGGCCGTGGCCGTCCCCAATCTGCTCAAGTCGCGGCAGCAAGGCAATGAGGTTTCAGCGGCCACGTCCCTGATGGCGATCTCAAAAGCGCAGGTGATGTTTTCAGTCTCCTGCGGCGGTGGCGCGTATGCCGCGTCACTGACCACGTTGGGCACGCCGTCGCCGGGAACCACCGAGACGTTTCTGTCGCCGGACCTGACCGGTTCGGCCACGCCGAGTAAAGCCGGGTACAACTTCACGTTGGGCACTGGCGCCGGTGCCAGCCCCGGGCCGAATGACTGCAACGGCACCGCGACGACCACTACGTATTTGGCGACTGCCGTACCACAGACATTTGGCCAGACCGGCTCGCGGTCTTTTGCGGTGAACTCCGCCGGTACGGTGTGGATGAATTTTCTGGCCACGCCGCCGACCGAGCCTTTCGGGGCGCCAGCGCAGACCTACCGCTAGGCGCTGAGGAATAACGACACTTCAGGGCCGGTCAGAGAACATATGACCGGCCTTCTTCTTTTACTGTCCCTACTCGTTCCGCAAACCCCTCAGGTGCCAGCAATCCAGGCGCCGTCAGGCCCAACACAACCCGCACCCGCTCGGCTGAACGGCGTCTGGGATCTCAACAAAGACTTGTCCACCAAACCCATGGCGGCACCCGGCGATCGTCAGGGCGGTGACAGCGGCAGTGGCGGTGCTCGACCAGGCGGTGGCGGAGGTGGCATGCCCGGAGGTCGTGGTGGTGGCATGCGCGGCGGCGGAGGCGGTCGGCCTGGCGGTAACGGCGGCGACATGCGCAAGGCTCGCGACGTGATGCAGGAACTCGGTCAGTCTCCGTCGCGACTGACGATCATCTCCAGGCCGGAGGCGGTCACGATCACTGATCCCGAAGGCGTCACCCGCAAGTTCGTCGTCAGTGGCAAGAAAGATACGGTCGCCATCAACGGCAGCACAATCGAGGTCAAGAGTCAGTGGGATGGCGAGGTGCTGAAGCAGGAGTTCAAGGCCGGCGACGCGACCTTCGTTCGCACGCTGGAAACCACCGTCGACGGCCATCAACTCGTTGTGACGATCACGCCCAAGGGCGATGGCGGGGGGATGGGTGGCCCGTCATTCCTGCGGTTCGTCTACGACCGTTCTCAGCTACAGTAGGCCTGTCCGTCTTTCTTTTTCCGACTGGGAGTCCTCATGATGAAACGTCTCGTTGTTCGTTCGCTTGCCGTGGCGATGTTCGCTGCGTCGACGATGCCCGCACTGATGGCCCAGGCCAAACCGGCCGAGCCGACCAAAGCCGCCACCCAGGCCAAACCGGCGGATACCAAGGCCACGCCGGCCAAGCCTGCCGACCAGAAGGCCGCACCGGCGAAGCCGGCTGCCAAGCCCGCTGCGAAGGCTGCGGAGCTGATTGACATCAATTCGGCAACCAAGGATCAGTTGATGACGCTCGCCGGTATCGGCGACGCGTACGCGGCGAAGATCATCGCCGGCCGTCCGTACAAGGCGAAGACCGATCTGAAGACGAAGAAGGTTGTGCCCGACGCGACCTACACGAAGATCGCGGCCAAGATCATCGCGAAGCAGAAGTAGACGTTCGACCTAGGCCAGGGCCGCGCTGACCAACGCGCGCGCCTTGGCCAGCATCTCGTCAATCTTCGACGCATCTTTGCCACCGGCTTCCGCGAAGTCGGGCCGACCTCCGCCCCCACCACCAACAATTGGCGCCAGTTCCTTCACGAGCGCACCGGCCTTCACGCGATCCGTCAGGTCCTTCGTGACCGACACCAGCAGTGACACCTTGCCGTCGGTCTCCGCGGCAATGACCACGACGCCGCGCTGCAACCGATCGCGCAACGAATCCGACAGACCGCGCAGCGCGTTCTTCTCAAATCCCGTGACGCGCCGCGCCACGAACTTCGCATCACCGATCGTCACCACATCGTCGTCTTCGCCGCCGCCCTTGGCCGAGCCGCCGAGCGCGAGCTTCATCTTCAGCTGGTCGTTTTCTCGCGCGAGGCGTTTGGCCTCAGTCTGCAGCTTTGTGATGGCATCGACCGCGTGGTCGGCGGTCACGTTCAGCGTGGCGAGGGTGCGGCCGAGCGCGTCGTGCTGGGCCTGGATGTAGGCCACGGCACCCGAGCCGGTGAGTGCCTCAATGCGGCGAATACCCGCAGCGACGCCGGCTTCCTCCGTGATGACGAAAGGGCCGATGTCACCGGTCGCCCGCACGTGTGTGCCACCGCAGAGCTCGGTCGAAAAGCCTTCGATGTTCACGACGCGCACCCGGTCGCCGTACTTTTCTCCGAAGAGCGCCATCGCGCCAGACTTCATGGCGTCTTCGGTGTTCTTCTCGGTCGTGACGACCGCCTCGTTGCGGAACACCTGCGTGTTGACGATACGTTCAATGGTTTGGCGTTCGTCATGGCTGACGGCAGCGTCGTGCGCGAAGTCGAAACGCAGGCGATCGGGTGCGACGAGCGAACCCTTCTGGCGCACATGGGTGCCGAGGGTCTGACGGAGCGCCGCATGCAAGAGATGCGTCGCGGTATGGTTCCGTCGGATTGCAGCCCGGCGGTTGACGTCGACCGTGGCGGTGACGGTGTCACCGATCGACAGCGTGCCTTCTTCGATCTCAACAAGGTGCACGCGAGACTTACTGAACTTCTTTGACACGTCCAGCACGGCCGCGCGTGCATTCGCCGACTGCAGCACACCCTCGTCCGAGATCTGGCCGCCCGATTCGACGTAGAACGGCGTCACGTCCAGTACGACGCCGCCGCGCTGGCCTGAGGTCAGCGCGGTGACGGGCGCCAGCTTCTCATCGACCAAATGCAGGACCTTCGCTCCGGTGTGTGTCGTCTCGTCGTAGCCGACAAAGCGTTCGTCGAAGTCCTTGACGGTCGCGCCTGCCTCGACCTTGAACTTGGCGGACGCGCGCGCGCGCTGCTTCTGCGCGTTCATCGCCGCGTCGTAGCTTGTGCGATCGATCGTCAGTCCGCGCTGGCCGGCGAGATCCTCGGCAAAGTCATAGGGCACACCGAGCGAGTCGTAGAGCCTGAAGACTTCGTCGCCCGAGATCGCGGTGCTTTGTGCTGCGATTGTGCGATCGATCAACTCTTCAAGCTTCGGCAGGCCGTTGACGAGCACCGTGTCGAAGCGCTCTTCCTCCGACTTGATCGCGCGGACGACCGCGTCACGATTCGCGCGGAGTTCGGGATACGCATCGCCCATCTCGCGGACGACCACGTCGGCGAGTTGGAAGAGGACGGGTTCGGTGAAACCGAGCTTTTTGCCGTGGCGCATCGCGCGACGCATGATCTTGCGTAGCACGTAGCCGCGCCATTCGTTGGAGGGCTGCACGCCGTCGGCAATCAGGAACGTCATCGATCGCAGATGGTCTGCGATCACGCGCATGGAGACATCCGGATGGTCACCGCCGCCGGGGAAGTGCGTGTAGGTGCGACCCGCCCGCTCACCGATCGCGGTGAGGATCGGCATGAAGATGTCGGTGTCGTAGTTCGACAGCTTCTCCTGCAACACAGACGTAATGCGCTCGAAGCCCATGCCTGTGTCGACGCACAGGGCGGGCAGCGGATGCAGCACGCCCTTGTCGTCACGGTTGAATTCCATGAAGACGTTATTCCAGACCTCGAAGTACCGATCGCAGTTGCACTCCATCCCGCGGCACACCGCCTCGAAGCAGGGCGCTTCGGGGCGGTAGTACATGATCTCGGAGCAGCGGCCGCACGGGCCGGTGTCGCCCATCTGCCAGAAGTTGTCGGCCGCGCTGAGCTCGTAGATCCGGTCGGCCGGCACGAACTGGGTCCACATCTCGAAAGACTCGGCGTCGCGGGGGATGCCGTTCTCACCTTTGAAGATCGTCGGGTAGAGGCGGCCCGGATCGAGGCCCCAGACGTTGGTGAGCAGGTCCCAGGCGTACGGAATCGCGTCTTTCTTGAAGTAGTCGCCGAACGAAAAGTTGCCAAGCATCTCGAAGAAGGTGTGATGCCGATGCGACGGGCCAACGTTGTCCAGGTCGTTGTGCTTGCCGCTGACGCGCATGACCTTCTGCACGGTCGTCGCCCGCGTGTAGTCGCGAGTCTCTTTGCCGAGAAAGACGTCCTTGAACTGGTTCATGCCGGCGTTGGTAAACAGCAACGTCGGATCCTCGTGGGGCACCAGCGACGAGGAGGCCACGATGCGGTGGCCCTTGGACTCGAAGTACTTCAGGAACGACAGACGGATCTCGGACGAAGTCATAGCGAAGACATTGTACTAGTCGAACTTGCTACTTGCGCGAGAGGGCCTTGCTGATGGCGTCGCCGGTGAAGCCCTTGCGCAGCAGTTGTTGATACAGCTTTTGGCGTTCGGCCTGGGTGGGCTTCTCGGGGAAGCGTTTGCGGGCGATGAACTTCTGGATGGCGGCGGTTTCGTCTTCCGGTGGGAGCTCGGCTAGCAGCGCATCGGCCAGGTGGCGGTCGATGCCGCGGACAGCGAGTTCCTGACGGATGCGCATGCGACCGCGGCCCTTGATCTGGCTGGCAATGCGGATGTGAGACGTCGCGACACGCCGGTCGTTGATTGTGCGGTCGTCGACGAGGTCGGCGATGACCTCGTCGACCTCGGATCTCGGGTGTTCCTTGTCGATGAGCCGCGTTCGCAATTCGGCGGCCGTGTAGTCGCGCCGACCGAGCAGCGTCAACGCCGCACCGCGCACTTTCGCGCTCATGGGTGATTGTGACACGGGTCTAGCCGCGGCCGCCCGGCGTGATGCCGCGGAGCCGCATCTTGAATTCGTCCACGTTCGTCACCCAGCGGAGCGCTTCGTCGATCGTCACATGGTTCTGCTGGCAGAGTGTGAGGATGGACTGGTCGAAGGTCTGCATGCCGTACTCGGAGCCGCCGTTCCCGATGGCACCGGGGATCAGGGAGAGCTTGTCGGGATCGGTGATGGCGTCTTTGATGAACGGACTGGCGATCATCACTTCGGCCGCGAGAGCGCGGCCAGTGCCGTCGGCCCGGGGCACCAGTCGCTGCGACACCGCCGCGCGTAGTACGCGCGAGAGCTGCAGACGGATCTGCGCCTGATGATGCGGCGGAAACACCGAGATGATGCGTGTGATGGACTCGGTTGCGTCGAGCGTATGCAGCGTGGACAACACGAGGTGGCCGGTTTCAGCCGCGATCAATGCGGTCTCGATGGTCTCGATGTCACGCATCTCGCCGACCAGAATGACGTCCGGGTCCTGTCGCAGCGCGCTCTTCAGGCCCGACGCATACGATGCGGTGTCGAAGCCGATCTCGCGCTGGCTGATGATGGCGCGCGCGTCGCTGTGGAGAAACTCGATCGGATCTTCGATCGTCAGGATGTGCACCGCGCGTGTCTGGTTGATGCGGTCCACGAGCGCAGCGAGCGTCGTGCTCTTGCCGCTGCCCGTTGCGCCGGTCACGATGACCAGACCGCGTGGTACCTGGGCGAGGGCGGCGACCGATGCCGGGAGGCCCAGGGAATCGATCGGAGGAATCGTTGCAGGAATCAGTCGCAGGGCCAGTCCCGTTGATCCACGCTGGCGGAACACGCTGGCCCGGCACCGGCCGACCTGCGGAATCTGCCACGCGACATCGACCTCGAGATCGCGCGTGAGTCGTTCGTGTTGTGCCGGTGTCAGGAGTCGAGAGACGAGGGCGTCAAGATCCGCCGCGCTGAGCGTTGCGACATCCGCAAAGCGGCGCAGTTCGCCGTGCAGTCGAATCAGCGGCGGTTGCCCGGCACGCAGATGAATATCCGATGCACCGAGCGCGGCGGCGGAGGCGAGTAGGGCGTCGAACGTCACCGAGTGACATTGTCCACGGAACCCACATCCGTGGCGCGCCCTATTTGATCAGGTGCAGCAATGTAACTCGGCGAACAGAAGTGAAACTACTTCGCGACCGTCTGATTCAGAAACGTGAGCCAGCCATGACGATCCGGGGTCTTGCCGTTCACGTAGTCGAAGAAGGTCTGCTGAATCGCGGCCGTGACCGGGCCGCGCTTGCCGGCGCCGACGGTGATCTTGTCGACGGAGCGCACTGGCACGACTTCCACGGCCGTACCCACGAAGAAGATCTCGTCCGCGACGTAGAGCATTTCGCGTGGCAACGCCTGCTCTTTGACGGAGAGGCCCATGTCTTTCGCCAGCGTGATGATGGTGTCGCGCGTGATGCCTTCGAGCGCCGATGACGCGAGCGGCGGCGTGATGAGCGAGCCGTTGCGCACGAGGAAGATGTTCTGTCCGCTGCCTTCACTGAGCTGGCCCGTCACGTCGAGCGCCACACCTTCGCTGTAACCGTCGGCGACGGCTTCCATCTTGATCAGGCCAGAGTTCGCGTAGTTGGCGACCGACTTCGCCATTGCCGGGAACGTATTGGGTGCCGGACGATTCCAGCTGCTCACCTTGATGTCCGTGCCGGCTTCGAGCGCTTTCTCATCGAAATACGAGTCCCACTCCCAGACGATGATCATCGCGTCGACCGGGCAGGGCAGCGGGTTGACGCCGAGGGTGTTGTAGCCGCGATAGATCAGGGGTCGAATGTAGCAGGCGTCGAAGTTGTTGGCCTTGATGGTCTCGAGCACTGCATCGGTCAGCGTGTCCTGGCTCACGCCGTAGTCCATGCGGTAGATGCGCGCTGAGTCGTACAGACGACGCATGTGCGCGTCGAGTCGGAAGCAGGCGGAGCCCTGTGGCGTTTTGTAGCAGCGAGCGCCTTCGAAGACGCCGGAGCCGTAGTGAATGACGTGCGAAGCTGCGTGGATCGTGGCATCGGCCCAATTAATGAGCTTGCCGTTCATCCAGATTTTGCCAGTGCCAGGAAACGCCATGTACCGAGGTTAGCAGTACGGGCATTCCACTCGCTACAGACTTCCTACTGATTCTCACCGCAGAACGGACACTTCGATGCCCGCGCCGGCAAGGGTTTGCGGCACTGCCAGCAAAACCGACTCGTGGAGGCATCCCGTGTGCGCGGGGCACGTTGAATCGCCGGCGTGCGCGCCTCAGGTGCACGCGGCGGAGGCGATGGTCGCGACGCCACGGCCGAACCGGGTGCAGACACCGACGGAATCTCGGCAGGCGTCCGTCGCGGCAATTCGCGGCGGGCATTCAACAAGTCGTTTAACAAATCCTCAGCGCGTTGGTAGCGTGACGCCACATCGGGAGCCATGGCGCGCATGACGATCGTCTCGATGATCTGTGGCACCGAGGCATTACGGCTGCGGAGTGGGGCCGCCAGTTCCCCGCGACGAAGGCGATCGAGATCACTGGGCGCCGGCGTGTCATACGGCAAACCGCCGGTCAGCATCTGATACATGGTGACGCCGAGTGAGTAGAGGTCGGACGCGAACACGGCACGGCCCTCAAACTGTTCTGGTGCCATATACGGCGGGCTGCCGATGACGGTCGTGCCATGCGCGGCGACTTCCAGAATTCTCGACGTGCCGAAGTCGCCGACCTTGAGCAGGCCCTTCTCGTTGACGAAGACATTCGCGGGCCGGAGATCCCGATGCAGTACACCCTGTTTGTGGGCGTGATCAACGGCGTTGCAAATCTGGCAGGTGTAGTCGAGTGCCGTCGACAGCTCGAGGCCACCCTTGGCGGCGATCAGATTCTCGAGCGTGTCGCCCTGCACGTACTCCATCACGATGAAGAAAACGTTGTCCTGTTTCTCCGCCGTGACGACGGTGACGATGTTGGGATGATTCAGCGAGGCGAGCAGGCGAGGCTCTTTGAGCAACTCGCCGAAGTCGAGCCCCTGGCGGTGCGGCACCTTCAGGGCGACGCGCTTGTCGATCCACGTATCCTCGGCCAGATAGACCGTGCCGAATCCGCCACTGCCGAGTGGTTCCAGGATTCGATACTTCCCGAGCGTTTGGCCGCGAAACACCATTCGCGACAAGTATAGAGGCGAAGCGCCTACAATTCTTCGTGTGAGCGCCCCACGCGTCCTCGTGCCCGACGTTGCTCTGCCGGAGGTGACGCTACCTGCCGACGAAGCGCACCATGTGACGCACGTGCTGCGCCTCGAAGCCGGCGATCCCGTCATCGTGTTCGACGGCGCCGGTCATGAGTGGGACGCGCGCCTGATCGTCGCCAATAAACGCGAAGTCATTGTCGGGATCGAACAGGGGCGCACTCCGGTGCTCGAGCCGGCCACGCGGGTCACGTTGGCGATCGGTCTGCTCAAAGGCAGCGCGATGGATGAGGTGGTGCGCGATGCCACCGCCCTGGGCGTGTCAGCGATTGTGCCGATGTTGACGGCGCATTGCGCCGTACCGAAGCGCGCGCGTGGGGATGAGGGTCTTGAGCGCATTGAGCGATGGCAGCGCATTGCCGTGTCGTCGGCCAAGCAGTGCGGCCGAGCGATGTTGCCGACGTTTACAACGGTGACGCCGTTCATGGACGTGTTGCGCGCGCAGTCGGACCTGAAGCTGATCTGTCTGGAACCCGAGTTTCCCGGCGTGGGGCTCGATGCGGATCTTGCCGCCATGCCGCATTCAGCCATCGTGCTGGTGGGGCCAGAGGGCGGCTGGTCGCCGGGTGAAGTCGCGGCTGCGCGCCTGGCCGGCTATCGGGGGCTGCAATTGGCGCCGCTGACGCTGCGCGCCGAACTCGCGCCCACGGTCGCGCTCAGTCAGCTGTGGGCCGCACTCGGCCGCACGAAAACGTAGCGGGTGCTACTGGCGCAACCAGCTGGCGCCGACCCACTCGCGTTCGGTGTCTCGGCGGGTGCGTGAAAATCCAGCAGCGGTCAGCGCATCCGTCACCATCGTATCTTCTTCGAGTGTGACGCCGCTGGTAATCAGCGTGCCATCGGCTTTCGTGAAGACGGCCAGCGTGGCCGCGAATCGCGCGAGCATGCCACCCGTGAGATTCGCAAAGACGATGTCGAACGCGCGACCGGCGATCGCCGATGGATCGACGAGGTCGAGCTGCAACAGCTCGATCGCCGCTTCGGCGTGATTCAGTTCGAGATTCTCTCGCGCGGATTCCACAGCATCTGGATCGTAGTCAGCGGCGACGATCGTGATGGCGCCGAGTCGTTGTGCGGCCAGAGCCAACACGCCGGATCCTGTGCCGACATCTAGCACGCTGAGGCCCTGCACGGTGGGCAGTTGCTGGAGGAGCCCGAGGCAGAGCCGCGTCGACTCGTGATGCGCGGTGCCAAATCCCATGGATGGCTGAATGATGATGACCGTTGAGCCGTCATTGGGAATCGCCCACGGCGGTGCAACGACCAGATTGCCCACGCGCACGGCGGTGATCGACGCCTGACTGCGTTCCGCCCAGCTCTCATCCGAGATCTGCGCGCATTCAACGGCGGCTGTCGCATCAATGTCGGGCATCGCCGCAGCGGCGCGATCGCGTGCGTCTGCGGTGGCAAAGAAGAAGCGCGTCGCGCCATCGACGTCATCAACAGCCGTGACGCCGAAGTCGTCGAGCGCTGCGAGGATCAGCTCCTGATGTTCATCGCCTGCCGGTGGCATCCATCGGAGCAGCAGCGCCGGGTAGTTACGATCCAAAGAGATCCTTCACCCGCTCGAAGAACGGTTTTTCATCGTCATCGCCATCGATCGCGCGCGGTTGCACGTTGTCGACCGGGAGGGCTTTCCCGAGCTGTTCGATGAGCTTGCGCTGTTCCTTGCTGAGTTTCTTCGGCACATCCACGACCACGCGCACGTAGAGCGTGCCGCGGCCGCGGCCGGAGACGCTCGGCATGCCCTTGCCTCGGAACGGCAACAGCGTGCCGCTTGCGCTGCCGGGCGGGACGTCGACCGTGAGTTCGCCGCCGGGCGGTTCGATCTTGAACGAGCCGCCCATCGCCATCATCGGGAACGGGACCGGCACTTCGCAGAAGAGATCGTCGTTCTCGCGTTGGTAGATCGGATGCGCGGTCACATGCACGACCACGTAGAGGTCGCCTGAGGGACCGCCGTTGGCGCCGTGTTCGCCTTCGCCGTACATCCGCAGTCGCTGGCCTTCGGCAATGCCAGCCGGAATCTTCACGGTCACGCGGCGATCCTTGGTCGTGCGTCCGGTGCCTCGGCAGGTCGTGCAGGGCTTCGGAATAATCTGGCCTGTGCCCCGGCACTGTCCGCAGGGACGTGCGACGACGAGGAAGCCCTGCTGGTAGCGCAGTTGGCCTGCGCCGCGGCACTGCGAGCAGGTCTCGCGCGACGAGCCGGGCGCGGCCCCGGTGCCCTTGCAGTTCTCGCAGCTTTCTTCGCGCGGGATCTGGATCGGCGTCTCGGTACCGGTGAACGAATCGTCGAACGTGATTTCGAGGTCGAACCGCAGGTCGGATCCGCGCTCGGGGCCGCCGGCTTGACGTCGTCCGCCGCCAAAACCGAAGAAGTCGCCGAAGATGTCGGAGAAGTCCGCGAAGATATCCGGATTGAAACCGGGGCCGCCAGGCTGGCTGGCGGCGCCAGAAACGCCGGCATGGCCATAGCGATCGTAGCGCGCGCGCTTGTCGGCGTCGGCGAGGATCGAGTATGCCTCGGCGGCTTCCTTGAACTTCTCTTCGGCTTCCGCGTTGCCCTGATTGCGGTCTGGGTGGTACTTCAGCGCCTGCTTGCGATACGCACTCTTGATGTCGGCTTCGCTGGCCCCCTTCTTGATTTCGAGGACCTCGTAGTAGTCACGTGCGCTCACGCTCGGACCACCTTCACCATCGACGGCCGGAGCAGTCGTCCGGCCGCGCGATAACCGCGGCGGAATTCCTCGATGATCTCGCCATCGGGTTTGCCGGCCGCGGGTTCGGCGGCGACCGATTCGTGCAGCTCAGGATCAAACATCTGGCCGACCGCATCGATGGGCTCCACGCCACGGCGGCGTAGCTGATCGAGGAGTTGACGATGAATCAGCTCAACGCCCTTGAGGAACGCACTGTCGCGGCTCGCCACGTCGAGACGCGAGGCAGTCATCGCACGCTCGATGTCGTCAACGATGGGCAGCAGATCGCGGATCAGATCGGCAGCAGCCGCTTCGGACAGCTCGCGTCGCTCGCGATCCACGCGCTTGCGGTAGTTGTCGAACTCCGCGGTCATGCGGAGGAGGCGGTCTTTGAAGTCATCGCGCTCGGCGGTGAGCGCGGTCAGGTCTACGTTCGTAAGGTCGTCAGTCTGGTCAGTCACGGTCGTCGTCTGGGTAAAGAGTTACAGCACGCGGCTCACGGCCTGGGACAAGCTGTCCACGACCGAGATCGTTTTCGGATACCGCATGCGCGTTGGGCCAATCACGCCAACCGTCGCTGTGCGCGGACCATCCTGAAAGGTGGACGCCACGAGGCTGAACGGGTGCATGTCGGCTTCTTGATGTTCCGACCCGATCACGATCGTCAGGCCGTTGGTGCTCATATACCGGGTAAGGAGATCGAGGAGCCGATGCTTTTCCTCGATCATGCGGAAGAGCGCCCGCAGCGTTTCGAGCGTCATCTTCTCGTCGCGATCCGACAGCCCGTTGAGGAACGCGGACGTGCCCTGAATGCTGACAGTCTGAGCGGGGGAGACTTCGTTGAGGCCCGATTGCGCGAGCTGCAGGGCTCTGGACAGCAGCGCGTTGTAGAGCACGCGCTCTTCCTGCAAGTGCGACGCGACGGCCTGACGCGCTTCCTCAATCGTCATGCCGGCGAATTCGCGATTGATGTACGTCGCCGCTTCCGCGAGGCGGCCGCGGTCGTGCTCCTCGGTGGTCTCGACGACCTTGTGCGTGATGTGGCCGCCGGTGGAGACGACGATGACGAGGACGCGATGGGCGTCGAGGCTGACGAAGTCCACTTGACGCAATTGCGCCGAGGGGCTCGAGGTGATCGCAAAGCCAATGTGGTTCGACTGTCGCGACAGTTCCTGCGACGCGTTGTCGAGGATGCCGCCAACCGTGCCGGCCTGGCGCAGGCGCGCTTCGATTTCAGCGGCCGGTCGTGTGCGCCGGCGGCCATTCAGCAGGCCCGCAACGTAGTGGCGATAGCCCGAATCCGTGGGAACGCGCCCGGCCGACGTATGGGGCTGACGGAGCAAGCCGTATTCTTCAAGGTGCGACAGGATGTTGCGGACCGTGGCCGACGACACGCCGAGGCCGCTGTTCTCGGCCAGCCAGCTCGAGGACACCGGCTCACCTTGCTCGATGTACTCCGCCACGAGTCTGGCGAGGAGACGATGCTGACGATCAGTAAGGTCGGACATTAGCAGTCACGTGTAGAGACTGCTAACAGTATAGCGCATGGGGCGTCAGCGATGAATCGGGCACGTGTCTGTGGGCTCAGTGCCAGCCAGGAACGCCTCACGAACGGTTTTGGGGCAGCCGGGCGTGGCCAGCTTTCCGGTGTCCTTGTCGATGTCGACGAACACGAGACCGTCAGGGACATCGAAGGCCCGGTCGGGCCGGCCGGCGGTCGCGCGCTTCATAAATGCCGTCCAGATCGGCAGTGCGGCCTGGGCACCGGTGAGGCCGATCGGGTTGTTGTTATCGAACCCGACCCACACGGCGACGAGCAGATCCGGCGTGAAGCCGATGAACCACGCGTCGCGCTGATCGTTGGTCGTGCCGGTCTTGCCGGCCGCGTCAAGGACGAAGCCTGAAGTGCGCGCGGCCGCCCCGGTGCCTTCGTTGACGACGCTCCGCAGCATGTTCGTCACAAGGTACGTGGTCTCGGGCCGGGCGACCTGCCGAGTCTCTTCGGCCTTGACCTTCTTGTCCTGCCCGTTCTCCGTAATGCGCGTGATCGAACGCAGCGGCCGCACCAGGCCGGCGTTGTCAAAGAGCGTGTAAGCAGACGCCATCTCCAGCGTGGAGGCCTCAAACACGCCGAGGGCAATGGACGGATACGGCTTGGCGGCGGACCCCTCGCCGATCTTCTTCCACAGATCGGCGACGCGGTCGTACCCGGTCTGCTCGGCGACTTTGATGGCGACGATGTTGCGCGAGTGGGCGAGCGCAAAGCGCAGCGTCACCGGGCCGTCGTACTCGTTTTGATAATTACCCGGTGAATACGGTTTGCCCTGATCGTCGATCCAGGTGGTGGGCTCATCAATTTCAATCGTCGAGGGCGTGAGTTCCTTTCCGCCGGTCTCGGCCATTTTCTCAAACGCGGCGAGGTAGACGAACGGCTTGAACGTGGAGCCCGGCTGGCGTCGGGAGGTGACCGCGCGGTTGTACTGCGACTGGCTGTAGCCGCGGCCGCCGATCATGGCCAGGATCTCACCGGTACGCGGGTTGGCGACGACCATGGCCGCCTGCGCGATGTCTTTCTTCTTGCGCGCGAGGAGTTGCTTGTCGACGTCGGCGAGGCCCTCGGCGAGCGCTTCCTGCGCCAGGCGCTGGAGGTGGACGTCGAGCGTGGTAAACACGTCGACGGCGGCGTCCTTCGTCAGCAGCCCGGTGTACCCGTCATCCACCAACTGACTGACATAGTCGACGAAGTAGGGCGCTTCGTTTTCCATTGCGCGTGCCGAGACGCCGATCGGTTCGGCTTGTGCCTTGGTCTTTTCCTCGACGGTGATGAACTTCGCGTCCGACATCTCCTTGAGGACGACGTTGCGGCGTTCGAGCGCGCGCTCTGGATTGCGGAATGGTGAGAGCCGCGATGGCGACTGAATCACGCCGGCGATCGTGGCCGCCTGCGCGATCGAGATGTTGCGCAGATCAACGCCAAAGAAAATGCGTGACGCTTCCGCGACGCCGTGGATTTCAAACGGCCCGCGCTGGCCGAGCACGACTTCGTTCAAGTAGAGCTCAAGGATCTGGTCTTTCGACAGACGCCGCTCCATGACGAGCGAAATGAACTGCTCTTGAATCTTTCGCTTGGCAGATTTTTCGGGCGTCAGGAACGTGTTCTTGACGATCTGCTGCGTCAGCGTGCTGCCGCCGGCGAGGTACTTGCTTCCGCGCAGGTCGCGCCACAGCGCGCCGAGCGTGCCGATCACGTCAACGCCGGGATGATCGTAGAACCGCTGGTCCTCGATGGAGAGCACGGCGTTGATGATGCGCTTGGGCATCATCGCGAGCGGCACATACCGTCGTCGTTCGCCGCTGGCGAGCGCGGCCAGCATCGGCGATTCGAGCGTCAGCTTCTCGATCGGTTTGCCTTTGTCTGGCGCGATGCGCGTGACGACGCTGCCCGTGCCGCGCGAAAAATCGATCTTGACCAGATGGGGCTTGGTGCCGGCCTCCGGCTTGGTCATGATCTGCAGGCTCGTGGCGGTCGTGGTGAACTCGCCAGGCAGCTCGGCCTTCGCGCGTTCGGAGTACCCGACGTTGTTCAGCCGCGACCGCAACTCCGATACCGTCAACACCTGGCCCGGCGTGATCTCGAACGCGCGACCAAAGATGCGCGGCATCGGTCGGTCTTCACCGCCGCCGAGCCGCTTGTCGATCATGCGAGAGACGGCCATCCAGTAGTAGACGGTGACCGCCAACAGCACCACGGCGCCGGCCACCGCTGACCACATGGCCCACCGTGTGATCCGGGCGCGTGTCCACCCACCACCGCTGCGTGACCCGCCACCGGCCGGACGCGAGCTCGAACGACGAGTGGCGGCAGGGCGCGACACACTCGTGGGCGGCGGTTTACGGCGGCTGGGTGGTGCGGGCGGACGAGTGGCCATAGCAGCGACGGACAAGTGTACGCCGACTGCGGCCGCCGCGGACCGTGTCCGCCAATGAACCGGGGACAGCCGCCCGGCTTGACACCATACCGGGCCGGGCACTACGGTCCATGTTCGACTGCGCATGGCGGGCTGGACCACTTCTCAACGCTTCGACGGACACGGCGGCACCGGCGCAATCAACGCGCGTCTGGTCCATCGTCAGCGCATCTTTGATGTGGTTCGCCGGTTTGGTCCCATTTCCCGCGCCGAGCTGTCGAAGCGCACGAGACTCAGCCCGCCGACCGTGTCCGCCGTGGTTGAGGATCTGGTCGGCGGTGTGCACCTGCTGCAAGAGGTGGGCGTGGGCGTGGCGAATCGCGGACGGCCGCCGATGATGCTGTCGACCAACGCGGAGTTCGGGTTTCTCACCGGTGTCGACATCGGTTCACAGACGCTGCGGGTCGCCCTGGCGGATCTCGAAGGCAAGGTGCTGGCGCGGCTGCGAGAAAAGACCGAAGCCGATTCGCGCGAAGGTGTGCTGCAGCAAATCGAGCGGGCGATCGAGCGTGTCTTCGCCGACGCCGGCCGCGATATCAGCAAGCTCTTCGCGATTGGCGTCGGCGCTCCCGGCATGACCAACGTCAGCGACGGCCGCGTGATTGAGGCGGCGCATCTGCGCGGCTGGGTCGATGTGCCGTTGCGCGATCGTTTGCAGGGACGTTTCAACGCGCCCGTGCGCGTCGACAACGATGCGAACATGGCTGCGCTGGGCGAACGGTGGCAGGGCTCGGCGCGTGACATCGACGATTTCGTATTCATCGCCATCGGCGCAGGTGTCGGTGCCGGCGTGATGGTCGGCGGTCGGTTGCATCGCGGGCACCATTGGTACGCCGGCGAAATCAGCCGCATGAATCTTGATCATCGCGACTGGCAGACGGACTTCGGTCAGAGCGGTTATCTGGAGCGCCGCGTCGGTTCAGGTCCCGAGGGCTGGAAGGCGGTGTTCGACGCTGCGGCCATTGGCGACGCGACCGCACGGACGATGATCGAAGACCTCGCGATCTTTGTGGGTACCGCTGTCGCGAACATCACGACGGTGCTCGATCCTGCGATGGTGGTGTTTGGTGGCGGCCTCAGCCATGCGGGCACGTCGCTCATTGAGCCCGTGCGCCGCGTCGTGGCTCGCATCGTCCCCAACGTGCCGGCAATCAAGATCTCGGCACTTGGAGACGATGCGCAGTTGATGGGTGCGCTGTATTCCGCCCTCGAGTTGGCTGAGGCGCGGTTGTTTGCGATCGCCGGGCAGAGCCCGTAGGTTGTTCGGCCGGCCTAACGCCCGGCCAAGCTTCATTTCAGTCGTGGCTTCGCAATCAGGTTCGCGAGAATCCGATACGCGCCCGGCGTGCCAGCCGGCAATTGCCGCCACAGTCCGAGACCCACGTACGTCCACGTGCCTTTGCCGAGTTGCGCGGTGGTCAGCAGGCCGACTTTCTCGCCGGCATTGTAGGGCCACGGATCAGTTGCCGCGAGCACTTCCTTGTAGCGCGGATCATTCGCGCCGAAGAAGTACAGCCCGCGTTCCTGGACCCAGCCTTCGTAGTCCTTCACCGTGATCTTGTTCGGCTCGGTCAGCACGGGGCTGCCGGTGTCGACGATGCGAATCGGCGCTTCTTCCACGGTCACGCGATTGCTCGTGATTGAGGCGGGGAAGGGCAGATACGGGCTCTGCGGTGGTGGGCCACCGCGACCGCCGCGTCCACCACCACCCGGGCCGGCTGTGGGATCTGCGCCACGGAATCCGCCAGCGCCCGCACCAGCCGAGCCCGCACCGAGCTGGTTCATCGCGCTCTTGTTGTATTGCACGACGAGGTGTCCGCCGCCGCGCGCGAAATCGAGCAGGCGCTCGTTGTACCCGCGCACGTCGCCCCGCACTTCGTACGCGCGGATGCCCAGCACGATGGTCGAGAACCGGGTGAGGTCGCCGAAGGCGACGTCGCTCGGCGTGAGCATTTCAACCGTCGCACCAAGTTGGCGAATCGCTTCGGCGGTTTCGTCACCCGTGCCCATGACGTAGCCGATGCGCAGGGACGCCGGCAGGTTGACGTCGATGATCTTGACGGTCGATGTCGCCGGATGAAAGAGATGCCGTTCCTGAATATGGTTGTAGGCGATGACCTGATAGCCCTCGCGGTATTCCTTGCCGTCGCGCGTGGCAATCGCCGACACATCGGCGACACCGCCCGCGAGTTTGAGCGGCGGCGTGACAAAGAACTGCGCCGACATCTCCTCGTTCTCGACCGAGAAATTCACGGTCGTGGTGGCGGGTGTCACGGTCCATCCCGCCGGCGCAGCGAGTTTCACTTGCACGGCGCCGCCGGTCTTCTCGTTGTTCTTCAGGGAGACGCGGAATTCCTTCTTGCGTCCGCCGGCCGCGATCGGCACGACGGCGATGTCAGGCGACAGATGCACCGACACGGACGGCACCACGTTGACGACCTTCTGCTTCTCGCCACCGACCCAGGGGCCGTCGTAGCGGTAGTAGGCCGGTGACGTGATCCAGGCCGTGGTGCCGGCGGTCGCGTAGCGTACGGTCGCCGTGATGTCGGGCGGGCTCCACGGCAGCGTCTGATCAGCGGGCACGTCGAGGTCGTAGCGATCCACGCCCGGGTGCACCTTCCAGTAGGGCTGCGAGTAGCGGGTGTTTGGTCCCACGGTGACCGTGTAGGTGATCGTGGCCGCCTGTCGCGGCTGTACCTCGCCGGGCTGTCCGCTCTTCAACGTCGCGGTCCACCCTTGCGGCACATTCAGTTGCACGGCATCGACCTTCAGCGGATCGGTGCCGACGTTGAAGACCTGCGTCGTCACGTCCAGGCTCTGGCCGCGGACGACGTCACCGTCGGGGCTCGTGACACGTACGTCGACGCCCTGGGCAAGGCGCAGTGCCTTCATGAAGTCGTCTTCTTTGCGCGTGAGGCGCCAGTCGAGTTCGGCCTTCGCGTCCGCGGTCAACGTGCTTGCACGGACAGCGTCGCGCAGCTGACGAACTTTGCCGAGGCCCGTGGTGATCGGTGCGGCGCTCTTCTTCGGTGCGCGCGCGTCAAACGAGTCGAGCGCGGCCTTGGCGGCGGCGGTGAGCCCCGCGAGATCATCAGCTAGTGTCGGCAGTTTCGCTTCCTGACCGGCGACGAATGACGCGAGGCGACCGATCGAGAGGTCGACGCCGTCCATCAGATCGGGCTCAGCCCCGGTGACCTTGGGCTGGCTGTCGTACAGCACGTAGGTGCCGGCACTGTCGCCGGGGAACGCTTCGAGCTGTCTCGTGCCCTGGCACTTGTGATTGCCGCGCGCGATCTGGCCGAACTGCTCCCACGTCATGCCGAGCAGTGGATCGAATTCACCGGTCGGAATTCGCACCGAGCCAGCGGAGCTGGCTTCACCCACCGCGCTGAATCCCGGACCGTTCCCGGCCTGATAGATCTTGCGCGGCTGCCACGGTCTGAGCCCTTCGCGGATCTGTTCGGCGTAGCGCGTGGGGTCGGCCGCGACGCGGAACGCTTCCTGCGCCAAGCGCGCGGAGGTCTGATGATGCTGACCGCCGCCCGTGCCTTCGCGATTCATCGTGAGGATCACATCGGGACGCACGCGACGAATCACGCGCACCATGTCGCCGAGAATTTCGTCGTGCCCCCACTTTTGCAGCGTCTCTTCGACACTGAAGGAGTAGCCGAATTCGAAGGCGCGCGTGTGGTACTGATCGGCGCCGTCGTACTTGTGCACCGCCATCAGTTCTTCGCCGCGCAGAATCCCGATCGCCTGAAACAACTCGGGCCCGATTTCATTCTGTCCGCCGTCGCCGCGTGTCGTCGTCAGCAGTGACGTCTTGAGGCCGCGCCCGCGATTGAGCGCGACGAGCACGCCGTTGTTCTCGTCATCCGGATGCGCCGTTACGTAAAGGACGGATCCCTCGATGGGCAACTGACGCAGCGCGAGGCCGAGGCCCGACGCCCCTTGATCGAAGGCCAGTGGGTTGATTTGTGTGGCGACCGGGCGCGGTGAGACGACCGTCATCGCCGCCACCGCGGCCAGGCCGACAGTGAAGCGGAAAGTAGCACGACGCATGATGGGGAACTCCTGAACGGAGAGTGACACGAGCGAGTGAACGGCGAGACGAACTCCCGGCGCGCGTCTCAGACGAGACGCGCGCCGGGACGTGCCGAGCTGTTTAGAAGTAGAACTTGAAGCCGAGCTGGAACTTCCGCTGTTCGTAGCCGGTGCGGTTGGTCAGATACGTGCCGATGTCGTACGAAATCGCCGACAAGGGCAGGCGCGTCTGATCCGTGGCGCTGACGACCGGGTAACCGGCCGTGTCGACCGGAATCTGGGTCGTCACACCTGCCAACTGGTCGTTGTTGAAGAGGTTCTTGAACTCGGCCTGCACATCGAGACGCCGCGTTGCGCCCAGTCGGAACACGCGCGAGTAGCGCATGTCCACGTTGTAGCGCGGCGACATGTAGAGGCTGTTGCGCTCCACGAAGAGCGGGCGGTCGTTGTTGACGCCGTCCAGATTCAGGTCCCTGTTGCCCGTGATCGTCAGCGGCAAGCCGCTGCCGAGCTGCACGACGAACCCGAACTGGTTGTCGGAGAGGATCGTGTTCATGATCTTGCCGAACTGCGTCACCGTCGACTGGATCACGATGCTGCCGTTGAAGGTGTGGCGCTGATCGAGCTGGTTGACCGACTTGTCGCGCTGCAGGTCCACCGGATCGGAGCGGTTCGCGTCGCCCTGCACGGAGAGCACGGCACCACCCTGCGGCGCCGTATCGATACCCTTCGCGTAGGAGTAGTTCAGGTTGAACTGGATCCCGTGATCCATCCGCTTGCTGAGCTGGAGCGTCACGGCCTTGTACCACGACTCGCCGATCGACTGCACCATCTGCACGCGGTTGTAGCGCGGGTCATTGCGCGTCGCGGCTGACACCGTCGCGCTGTAGACACCGCGGCCGTCGGCCAGGTAGCTCACCGGCGTGATGCCGGCCAGGTTGACGTCCGTGATGACGGGCAACGAATACCCGCGTGTGTAGCGGAGGCCGACCGAGCCTGAGAAGTTACGGCCGAGGTCGCGGTCGAACGTCAGCGTGTTCTGCCAGGTGCGCGCCGTCTGGTAATCAGGGGCCGTCGCGCTCAGTGTGGCCGAGACCTGCACCACGTTCGACGGAATGCCGGTCAGCGTCGCCGGAAATGCCGGCGCACCAGGGCTCGTCGGGTTGAGGCTCACCGCCGTGGTCTTGTTGGTGACACCCGACGCGCCGTACGCCGTCTCGACAATGGCCAGCAGCGGCTGGTCATACATGATACCCGTGCTGCCGCGCAGGACCGACTTCTGATCCTTGCCGATTGTCCACGCGAATCCGCCGCGCGGTCCGAAGTTGTTCTTGTCGATGTTGAACGTCGAGTTGTACGGAGCACCGCTGACGCCGTCCGAGTACTTGTAGAGGTCGTAGCGGATGCCGTAGAGCAGTTTCAACGTGGACGACACCTTGTAGTCGTCCTGGACGAACCCGCTGAACAGGTAATTGGTGAAGCTCAGGTTGGGATCGCCCAGCGTCTGCGCAAACGTCGTGTAGCCGCGCGGCGTCTTGCCCGACTTCGCGTCGAGGTAGGCCTGCACCGTCGGGAACGTGTACGTGTACACGAGCGGCACGGCGCGATAGTCCGAGATGCGCTGCGCGTCGAAGCCTGCCTTGAAGCTGTGCTCGCCGCGGAGCAGCGTGAAGTTGTCGACGAGTTGCGTAATGCCCTGTGTGAAGTCCTGACCGGCCTGACCGTTTGGCGCACCAAAGTTGATGCTGTTGTTGATGCCGGTCGCGGCGACCACGCCCTGATTGATGTTCACCGTGGGGCTGACGACGGACGGATCGTGCGCGAAGCGCGTCTGATGGCGCTTGGCGTACTGGAGGCGGAGTTCGTTCAGCTGACCCGTGCCCAGTGTCGAGATGATCTGCGTGGCCATTGAGTACATCGAGTCCTTGAAGTCGATGGCACGTTCGATCGTGTTGACACCGCCGCCGGAGGCGTTGAACGGGTTGTTGTTTGTGAAGCCGTTGATGCGGAACGACGCGCGGTGCGCCGAGTTGATCGTCCAGTCGAGCTTGCCGATCGGCTGCGTCACCTTGCGGTACGAGCCCGTGTTGGTCGGCTGCGCCACGACGCCGACGGTGGTCGCGACACCTGGATCCACGGTCAGGTTCTGCTGGATCTTGTTGTAGTCGTACTCGAGACCCAGGTAGTACTGCAACTTGTTCTTGACCAGCGGGCCACCGAGCGTGAACGTGAAGATGTCGAGCGAGTTGTCCGGCAGGTTCGCATCGGTCTTTTCGCCCGCGAAGTACGCCGGGAACGCCGACCACTTCTTGAGGCGGAAGCGGAAGCCCGCATCACCGCGGGTCTTGTTCGTGCCCGACGGCGTGACCGCGTTATAGACCATGCCGGTCGTCTGGCCAAATTCCGGGGCATAGCCGGAGCTGACGACCTGCACTTCGCGGATCATGACTTCTGACATCGGCATGAGCCGGAGACCCGCGCGATCCTTCTGCGTGTTCGTGTTGCCGTCGATCTGGTAATTGATGCGCTCGGGTTGGCCGTTGACTGAGAAGCGCGGCACACCGAACTCGCTGTTCTCCGAACCGGTGACGCCCGGCTCGAGCAGGGCGAAGTTGTAGGGGTTGCGCGACACGTTGGGCAGGTTGCGCATTTCCGCTTCGGTGATATTGCGGCCGACGTCCACTTTGCCGAGATCGACGACCGGCGCTTCGGAGGTGACGGTCACCGTTTCCGACGCTCCGACCTTCATCGTGTCGTTCAGCGTCACGGTTTGGCCGGCGCCGAGTGTGATGGCATTGCGCTCGTGTTTGGCGAATCCCGTCAACTCCATCGTCACTTTGTAGTTGCCGAGTGAGAGGAGCGGCGCGCGGAATGTGCCGTTCGAATCCGTCGTCACCACGCGCTGTGCGCCCGTGTCGACGTTCGTGAGAGTCACCGTCACACCCGGAAGAACGCCGCCTTGCGCGTCCTTGAGCGTGCCTTCGATGGTGCCGTTAATGGCCTGAGATTGTGCCATCGCAGGCACAACACTGACCGCCATCAGAGCGAACAAGAGTACGAACAAACGCATGGGTCTCATTTCGGACCTCCTCCTACGGAAGTACCTGCGGTGCCGACTTAATTAACCTTGTTTACGAAAGGTTTTGCGGAAGCATGGTTTTGTACGGCGATGTTGTCAAGCGGTAATTCCTGTCGCGTTCTGGGACGCCGACCGAGCCTTGATCGTCCTTGTTGCATACTGGGAAGATTCGGATGGCGGATCTCCCGTCGTCTGAGCATCGCAACAGCGAGGATTACTGAATGTTTCGTCGAGTGTTAGCAGTAGTGGCGGCCGTGTGGCTGGCCGGAGCAGTTCCGGCAGCGGCGCAGTCGCAGGCCACCAACGGCACGATCGAAGGCATCGTGCGCGATGGATCCGGCGGTGTGCTGCCGGGAGTCACGGTGACCGTGAAGAACGTGGACACCGGTCTGGAACGCATCGTCATCAGCAACGAGGCGGGTGCCTACCGCGCGTCGTTGTTGTCGCTCGGCGGCTACGTCGTGCGCGCAGAGCTGCAGGGCTTCAAGAAATTTGAACAGCAGGGCATCGCGCTGTCGGCCGGCCAGACCGCCGTCGTCAACGTGTCGCTCGCCGTGGGCAGCGTCTCGGAAACCGTGACGGTCACGAGCGAAGTGCCGGTCGCGCAGCCCGGCAAAATTGACCTCGGTCGCACGATTAGCGCGGAGGAAATTCACAACCTCCCGTTGCCGTCGCGCAACCCGTACAACTTCGCGTTCCTCCAGGCCAATGTGACCGGCTACGAGAACAACGAGTTCGGCGTGCCGCGCATCAACGCGAACGGCTCGCAGATGCACACGAACTACCAGCTCGACGGCAACACCAATACCGAAAAGGATCGCGCGGGCCTGCGCATGCTGCCGGTGTCGGAAGTGCTGGTGCGGGAAGTCAAGGTCATCACCAACGGCTTCGCGCCGGAATTCGGTCAGACCACGGGCATGGTCTACAACGCGATCACGCCCTCGGGCACGAACAAGGTCTCCGGTTCGGCCAGCTACCGATTCAAGCGCAATAGCATGTCCTCGGCACCGTTCTTCCTGACCGCGCCGCGCAAGCCAGACACGGTGGCCGACGACGTCACGGCGGCGCTCGGCGGTCCGATTGCCAAAGACAAAACGCATTTCTATGGTGCATACGAGTTCGTCAACCGCAGCCTCGTCACCGGTGGTCAGGTCATTACGGTCACGGCTGCCGACGCATCGGCGCTCGGGATCACCCTGCCGTCGGACGGCGTCGTGCCGGCGCATCAGCGGGTGAACTTCGGCTTCGGCAAGATCGACCACGAAGTGAGCAAGAACTCGCATCTCGCGGTGCGCTATTTCCTGTTCAAGAACTTCTCGCTGTCGAATATCGGTGGCGGGCTGAACACGCTGGACCGCGCGACGGACTTCACCGACCGCATGGACTCCGCGTCCGCGCAATTGACGACCACGGTGGGGCAGAGCGCGTTGAACGAACTCCGCGTCCAGTACGCGCGTCGTCACCAGTTCCGCACCGCGGGCACCACGGCTGCGTCGGGCCCGGCCATTGTGGTCTCCGGCAAGGCGAACTTCGGTGGCCCGCAGGTCGGCGACGGCAATTCGACCGGCTTTGATTTCAATCAGGGCATCACGCAGATCATCGACAACGTGTCGGTCCTCCGTGGCCGCCACGCGTTCAAGGCGGGGATTGACGCGCAGATCGTCAAGGACGACCGCGTGCAGGGCGACCTGTTCCAGTACACGTTCCCGACGATTGATGCGTACCTGGCCGCGAAGAACGGCACGAACAAGCTGGGCTACACGTCGCTCCAGCAGCGCTTCGGCAATGCCAGCGTGAGCTACACGTCAAACTTCTACGGGTTCTTCGTGCAGGACGATTGGCAGGTGCTGCCGCAGCTGAAGGTGCTCTACGGCGTGCGCTACGACCTGTTCGATGTGCCCGCGGCTCGTTCGTTTACCGCCAACAAGTACTCGCAGAACTTCAGCATCGACAAGAACAACTTCGCGCCGCGCGTGGGGGTGTCCTGGGCGATGGACGCCATGGCGACGACGGTGCTGCGCGCGTCGACCGGCCTGATGTTCGAGCCGCCGCTGCTGGATTTTTATGACAACGCGATTCTGAACAACGGTGACCCGGCCAGCTACACGGTCTCGGTGGCGGGTTCGGCAACTGGCGCACCGGCGTACCCGACCAGCCTCGCGGCTCCGCCGTCGGGCTTCGCCCTGCCGAGGCAGAGCATCACGGCGGTGGACGCGAACTTCAAGACGCAGCAGGCCTGGCTGACCAACGTGCAGATCGAGCGCGCGCTCACGAGCGACATCGCCGTGGCCGTGGGCTACGTCAACTCGATCGGCCGGAATCTGCCGGTCCTGGTGGACGTGAATCTCATTCCCACCAGCGCGACGCTGGCGGATGGGCGCCCGATCTACTCGACGACCGTAAGCGCGGCGACCCGCGTGGACCCGACCTTCGACCACGTCAATGTGTTCCAGTCAATCGGCGAGTCGACCTACAACGCGGCGACGTTCACGTTGACCAAGCGCATGACGCACGGCTGGCAGGCGCAGGCGACGTACACGCTCGCGAAGGGCACCGACACCTCACCGCTGACGGGCACCTACGTGGTCGGCAGCGGCGACGACCGCATGTCGGACCCGTCCAACCTGTCGCGCGACAAGGGCCTCGTGCCGTTCAACCAGACGCACACACTTGCGGTCTCTGGCGTTCTGCAGCCATCGATCGCCGGCACCGGTGTGGCTGCGATGATCCTCAACAACAACCAGCTCGGGTTCATCTTGCAGGCCAACAGCGGTCTGCCGTTCAACATCCGCTCGAACGTGGACCTGAACAAGGATGGCGTCACCAACGATCGTCCGCTCAACATCGATCGCAACACGGGCCGGTTGGGCAACGTGGTGAATCTCGATCTGCGGTACTCGCGCTTCATCCCGATTCAGAATGGTCGGAAGATCGAGCTGTTCTTTGAAGCGAAGAACATCGGCAACAAGATGAACATTTCCGGTGTGAATCGTGTGGTGACGACCGACGCGAACGGTGTGCCGGCGACGCCGATTTCCACGCCCGCCGTGGCCAGCCCGCTGACGGGTGCGCCGTTCCAGGGCACGAGCGCCTACGACCAGCGCATCATGCAGTTGGGATTCAAGGTCATCTTCTAAGTTGAAAGTGTGAAGTAGAGAGTCGGAAAATCAGGTGGGGCGGACGCCGGGGAGTATCCCGGCGTCCGCCCTTTCTTTTTATTGGGTAAGATCAACCGCATGAGATTCGACGCCGAGTACGTGCGCATTGTCCTCAACGAAAATTTCGAAGATGCGAAGCAGTTGTTGCTCGATCCGCTGCTCGCGATTGATGAAGCGCACCTCGTCATGCTCGTCGATACCGGCATCGTCTCCAAGGCCGATGGCAAAGTCTTGCGTGATGCCATCGGAACGATCGACGTCCCTGCACTGCGCGCCGTGAAGTACGACGGCACCTACGAAGACCTGTTCTTCTACATTGAGCGTCTGGTGAAAGCCGCGTGCGATCCGGATATTGCCGGCCGACTGCATACCGCTCGCAGCCGCAACGACATCGACATGACGATGTACCGCATGCAGTTGCGCGAGATGGTGTTGAAGATGTGGAACGCCACGCTCGACTTGCGCGAATCGCTGATTGGTGTCGCTGAGCGTCATCGGCACACGGTCTATCCCGCGCACACGCACACGCAGCCGGCGCAGCCATCGACCGTGGCGCATTACCTCCTGGCGGCGATCGAGGAGTTTGGTCGCGCGAGCCAGCGGTTCGATGCGGCGTTCGTGTCGGTGAACCGCAATCCGCTCGGCGCGTGCGCGATCACGGGGACGGGATTTCCCATCGATCGCCATCGCACGAGCGAACTACTCGGGTTTGACGGACCGACCGGCAACACTTATGGCAGCATCGCCACGGTCGACTATCTGCTCCAGAGCGCTGCCGCGGCGTCCATCACGCTGGTCAGCCTCGGTCGCGTGGTGCAGGACCTGCTTCTGTGGTGCACGATGGAGATGGGCTACCTGCGTCTGAGCGACGGCTTCGTACAGGGCAGCAGCATCATGCCGCAGAAGCGCAACCCCGTTGCGCTCGAGCACGCGCGCGCGCTGTCATCGAAAGCCTTCGCGCAGACGCACAGCATCGCCAACGCGGTGCACAACACGCCGTTCGGCGACATCGTCGATACCGAAGATGATTTGCAGCCGCTGACCGCTGGGGCGTTCAAGGACGCAACCCGCGCGGTCTCGCTCGTCGCCGCGGCCATGAAGGATGCGGATTTTAACGTCGCGCTGATGCGCGAACGCGCCACCATGAACGGCGTCTCCATCACCGAACTGGCCGATACGCTGGCGCGCGAACACGGGTTGCCGTTCAGCGCCGGCCATAAGATCGCCGCGCGCATGGTCTCCGGCCTGCGTGAGCGCAAGGGCACGCCGGTCTCGACGCTGCTCAGAGAGGCGTCGCACGATGTGTGCGGTCGCGCGATCGAGATCGAGGAGACGGCACTGGTGCAGTTGTTGAGCCCGGAACACTTTGTCGCTGTGCGCAAGACATTGGGTGGGCCGTCGCCTGATGTCACCGAAAAGGCGCTGGCCGAATCGCGCGAACAGCTCACACGCGATCGCGCACTGGTCGCGGATCGCCGCGCCAAGCTCGACGCGTCTGTGGCTGCGCGCCACGCCGCATTGAAAGCGCTCTAGTCGTCAGCCGCCGCGTGGCGGCTGACACCCGACGTTACTGCCAGCGGATCGTCTTGATGTTCGAGCGTTGATCGACCGTGGCCATGGCCGGCCACGCCCGTGCAGGCGTGCTCGCCCCGAGGGCGAAGAGTTCACCCACGCGCGGCACCCACGAATGCATGGGCTCCGAGGAGAAGGCATCTCCAGCAATACTGTTCGCGTCCACGCCCTTGCACGCCTGCCCTGGTCGATACCAATCCGCCGCGCCGCCATACCAGCGGCCGCCAATGTTCGCAAAGACCCACTGATTGCCTTCGACTCGCGTATTCGGGTCGTCGAAGAACTGGGTATTCGGCCATTGGCCAAGGCTCGTGTGGAAGACGCACAGTTCGCCGTTGCCCTGCCGCAAACTTGTCACGGCCGAGCCGACCGCCCACGTCGCGAAGTTGGCAGGACCCAGGACGATCGTGACCGAGTTCAGGTCGATGTCGTCGTTTGCGTTGGGGATCGGCGTCGGCGTTGGTGTCGGCACGGGCGTGGGCGCCGGCGTGGCTGGCGCGAGGAACGTCTGAGCCGCTGACCATGGTCCGGTCACGGTGGCTTCGACCGCGCGTACGCGCCAGTAATAACGTGTGTCGTAGCTCAGCGTCGTCGGCACCGCAGACAGGGTACGTGTCGCGCCTTCCGCTGCGGTCCATGACGCGATGACGCCGGTGAAGCCTTCGTCCGTTGAGAGCTGCAGTGCGTAGGACACCGCCCCGGCTGCTCCGGTCCGCGTTGCGTTCGTCCATGTGAGGTCCGGAGTTCGGTTGCCGACGCGCTCGCTATTGATTGGCGAAACGAGCGCCGGCGCCTGGAGCACGACTGGTGTGTAGACCGCAAACGAAGTGACGCCGGAGTAGTCACTGGTGTTCGCACCGTCACGCGCCTGAGAGCGCCAGTAGTAGGTGCGCTCCGCCGCCAGCGCGCTCGGTAGCTTGAAGCTGGTGAAGCCTGCCGTGCCGGAGGCCACGCCGTCCTGACTGACGAGCAGTGTCGCAAATGTCTGATCCGCAGAGACTTCAAAGGCGTAGTAGACCGTCCGCTCCCCGTTGGTCGTCGAGTTCTTGATCACCAGAGTGACGGGCTGCTGATCCAAGGCGACCCGCGCGCCGGTCGACGGCTGCGAGAGTCCTGGAGCCGTGATCCCGACACCGGAGATCGGGCCTGCGATCAGCGGACTCGTGGGATTCGAGCTCTTTTGAACGGACTCACTGCACGCCGACAAGATTGATACGGCAGCGACAAGACCGGCGGCGAACGTCAGGCGGCGAAACAAGGACATAGGGGACACCAAATGGGACTCATGGCACACGTCATCCTGCAGAGTGCAAGAAGCGTGCACATTGGTGTTATCGGGTGCAATTGTGTGAAGGATTAGAGCGTCAGGACGAAATGAAGCGCCATATCGATCGGCAGCGACTCGAGGAGGCGGTCGACCACGGCCTGGCCGTAACGATTGACGAAGAAGGGCAGGTCAACGATGCGTTCCTGCGGTTCGCCGGCCGGGAACGCCAGGGCCTGCGTCTTGGTGAACTGGCGCCGCAGGGTCTCGTCCTTCTTTTTGCTCGCATGAATGATCTTGCTGTGCAGGGTCTTGACGGTCTCCTGCATCCGATCGCGCGTCGTGTCGGCCGCACCTGCCAGCGTCGGATCGACTTCGACCACGATGGCCTTCAGCGCGTTGATGCGGGTCGCCACTTCCCGGGCCAGATCGTCCAACCCGGATTCGAGCGTCGGCGGCAACTGGCTCTCGAGCAGTTTGTTCAGCGATGTCTCGCCCTGGGCGTGCAGCGATTCGAGCGGCAACCCTGAACGATCGAGGAACCGGAGCGCTGCCGAGTCGAGCAGCGTGGCGTTGGCGCGCGGATAGAGCAGCGGCACTTCGACGCCAAAAGCGGCGTAAATGGCGCCCAGCTGCGCCTGATACGCCAGCTCGCTCGGGCCAGCCACATAACAGATTGTTGGGAAGAGCCGGTCCTGGACGACTGGACGGAGCAGGACGTTCGGGCTGAACCGCTCCGGGTGCTCCACCGCTTCGGCACGGAGTCCCTCGGCGTCATGGACTGTTTCGCCGATGGTGTAACCGCCGCCTTCGCGGCGTTTGATGGACTGACGAAGGCCGTCACCGAGGTAGAAGAGAGCGACGCTGTCTTCCGAGGGTTCCACTTGCGGCGTATGTCCCAGTCGGCGCATCGCTTCGCCGGTTTCTTTGGCCAGACATGCCGTGTGACACGGGATTTCGAGCTCGCGCCGGAAGATGTCGGCGACCAGCGGCTTGGCGGCGGGGTCGGCCGCTTCAAACACGACGAGGCCATGCCGGCCCAGCAGATCGTCGATCCAGCCTGCGAACGCGTGGCCCATTTTCTGGCCCGGGCGATAGTGCTGTCGCAAACGCGTAAGGAGTTCGTCGGTGAACTCGGTCTTCGCGAGATTCGCCTCGAGCTCTGCAATGGTGTCGTTGATGCCGTCATCGAGCGTCAGCGAGGCCACCGGTTGCTCACCGGCGCCCTCGAGCCCGCCGAGCGTGACATTTCTCAGATGCAGATCGCCGTCGAGCACGTGTGCCGTCCGGACCTCTTCCCAGTCGTGGTCTTCCGCCTCAACCCAGAACACGGGAATCGCGGCGATACCGTGTTTGGCGGACACCTTGCGGGCGAGTTGGATCGCCGTGATGGCCTTCAATAACGTGTAGAGCGGCCCGCCGAAGAGGCCGGCCTGCTGACCGGTAACCACGGCGACCGTCGATGGATCGGCCAACCGACCGGCCACTGAACGTGCATGCGCATGGGCGCCGCGTCGCTCGAGCTGGGCCGCAACCACTTTGGCAATCGCCGCGCGGTCATGCGTGCTCTTCTGGACGCGCGCGATCGTGTCGGTCCACGCGCCGGGATCGGCAGGATTGCCGGCGAACAACGACGCGACGCTCGCGAAATCCAACGAGTACGCGCTGACGAGCGGGCGGATCCACGAGAAGCGACGAACGTCAATGGACTGCCGGACGACGCCGGACGCCGTGGCAACGGCAGCGGGTTGCATCAAGCGAATCTACTACAGTCGTCGGCGTGTTACTATTCTTTGGCTCACATATGCAGAAAAGCGCTGGACAAAGTCCAGCGCGTTTCCTGAGCAGGAGTGCCTTCGCTGCCCTTCGACGAGTCCACCACCTTCACTCCGCCGTCCGCATTCGGGCCCTATCGGGTCCTCCATCAAATTGGCAGCGGCGTTCTCGGCCCCGTTTTTCGGACATACGATCCTCAATCCGACCGTTTGGTTGCCGTGAAGGCCTTTCGTCTCGATTTGCTTCCGGAAGATGTCGCTCGTCTCGCCGATGGCCTTCGCCGCCTGGTCGGCACGGCCGGGCATCTGGCCGCCGGGCTTGAAGGCATGACCGCGTATTTGGCGATGGACTACTACGCGGCGGAAACACTGGACGTCGCGCTACGCCATCTCGCACCCGCGCCAATCGAGACCGCGTTGCCGTTGTTGCGCGGTATCGCAGAGGCCATTGACCGCGCCTGGTCGGTCGGCGCGATGCATGGGCACGGCTCACTCCATCCGCGGGATGTGTTTGTCACGCCCGGCACCGCCGAGGTCAGCGTCACCGGATGCGGTGTGGCACCAGCCCTCGAAGCCATCGGTGCGCGAGCGCCGGTGCGTCGTCCCTACACAGCGCCCGAGCGCGCGGCGGGCGGCCCCTGGGACGTGCGCGCCGATGTCTATTCACTCGGCGCGATCGCGCATGAACTGCTTACCGGCCGTCGTCCGGCAGGCCCCGGTGAGCAGGACGGCACCTTGCCATCAACGATGGCGCCCGAACTGCGCGTGCAGGTGCGCCGCGTGTTGTCGAAGGCCCTGTCGGAATCTCCCGCGATGCGATTCGCATCTGGTGAAGAGTTCGTCGCGGCGCTGGCGGATCCGTCGGCGCTTCCAGAGACCGAACACGTGTCACCGGTCGTTGTTGACGTGATCGCGGCGATGCCGATGACACTGCCAACGGTCGAGGTCGTCAGCCAGCCTGTGGTCGAGCAGAGCGAATCCGCTTCGGCCGCTCCGACGCCGCCACGTCGCCGCGCCCGCGTCGCGCCG
>CANIII010000026.1 GCA_947467605.1 Acidobacteriota bacterium | reverse complement strand
TCGCGCGCTCCGACGCGGACTATCGCTCGCTCGTCACCACCTGGATCGTGCCGGACTACAACGGCGAACCGCATCCGCACGTCCTCTTCACCACCGCGCGCGGCGACGTGGACGTCGAGCTGTATCCCGGCGACGCACCGTTCGGCGTCGAGTACTTGATGAAAGTCATTGAATCTGGCGACATCGTGAACACGGAATTCGGACGCGTCGTGCCAAACTTCGTGGCACAACAGCGCGCCATCCGCAACGACGGCACGCTCCGTGATGAAGTGAACCGGCATGGATTGCTGCGCGGCACATTGAGCTGGGCGTCGAGCGGGCTCGACACCGGACGGCCAGGCTACACACTCGGCAGCACACCCCAGCCGCACAACGAAGGCAATTTCACCGCGTTGGGACGCGTGGCCAAAGGCCTCGAGGTGGTGGATCGACTCGAACTCGGCGACAAGATCACCGGCGCCAAGCGCCGCTAGTTCGGACGACCGCGATTGCGCACGAACAACCGCAGGTCGCCATTGCCGAGGTGTCGCACGGAGTAGAGGTGCGACCCCACTTCACATTCGAGGCGTGCGACGTCGGCCGCCAGCACCGGCGCGTATTCCAGCTCGAGCCCGACGATAGCATTGGCGGCCGCCGCCACGTCATTCAGTGGGGCCGCCGGAAAGCGCTTGATCAAGACGGCGACTACTTTTTCGCGATCAATCATCGACGACATGCGCGCCTCGGGGGCCGTCAGGCTACTTGACGATCAAGTCACCGGTCATCCCGGCGGCCCAATGCCCAGCGAAACTGCACAGAAAGACGTATTTGCCGGGCTTGGTCGGCGCGGTGAACGTCACCTCCATGCTCTCGCCGGGTCCGGCCATCGCCGTCTGCGCGATGATCGCGGCCTTGAACGCGGGCGGAATGTAGTCGGTCGCACGCGCGTTCGCGGCCGCATCGGTGAAGGCTTTGATGTTCGTGCCTTCTTTAAGAAGGAGGAAGTTGTGCGCCATGACGATCTTCGGCGTCTGCGCCATCGACACGATCCTCACCTTCAGCTTCTCACCGGGCTTGGCCGTGATCTGCTTGAGGCTGTACGACATCTTCTCGCCCACCGGATCGGTCACCGTCAGCGTGATTGTGCGCGGCGTTTGACGCGCTTCGGTCGGCGTGACACCCACGACACACGCCATCACCATCGTTGTCGCCACCATCGTTCGAACGTTCCACATGAACTCATCTCCTCAGTGCAGCGAATCGCGCTGCGTCACGCTGCCCTACTGCACAGTTCGTGCCGAAAGTGCGTCGGCCGCAGCGTGTGACATTTGCCGAAAGTTCGGCGCATGTCGCGAAATTCTGCCGAGACTCCGCAGTTTTCCGCTGGCGGAAATCCGGCAATTGGTCTCGGTGCCCGGAGGCGCTGATGGCGTGCCTTTTGCTCAAGAGTCCTTCGACTCGACGTGACCACACTCACTGCCGTCCTCGATCGCTCTGCTGGCTCCGCTGACGCGCGGGACACAGCGACCACGTGTCGTCACTGCGGCGACCCGTGTCGTCGCGCGGCGACGGAGACACCAGAGGGCACGTTCTGTTGTGGCGGATGCGCGTCGGTCTTCGCGCTGTTGGCCACGCATGGCATGACGGCGTTCTACACCTGTGATGTGCGACCCGGCACGTCCCAGCGCGCCGCGACCGATCGTGATCCGGCGCGGTTCGCGGCGCTCGACGACGAGTGGGTGGCGGCACGGTTCATCACATCGCGGCCCGGCGGACTCGCGCGCGTGGTCTTTCCCACGCCAGCCATGCACTGCGCCAGCTGCCTGTGGCTGCTCGAGCAGCTCTGGCGATTCCATCCAGGCATCGTGCGCTCAGAAGCCAATCTGATGAAGCGCACCGTCGCCGTTGAATTCCGACCCGCCGAGATTTCCCTGCGCCAGGTCGCCGAACAGCTCGCGGCGCTGGGCTATGAACCGGTGCTCGACGCGGCGCAGACCGCTGGCGTCCCCGCGGTTCGTCGCAGCCTCTATCTGAAGATCGGCGTCGCCGGCTTCGCGTTCGGCAACGTGATGCTCTTCAGCATCCCGCGCTACGCCAACGGCGCGCCGCTGCCCACGGAGTTCCGGGAATTGTTCGGCCTGCTCAATCTGGCCTTCGCCCTGCCGGTGCTGCTCTTCAGCGCCGCTGACTACTTCCGTTCGGCGTGGTCGGCCGCGCGCGCGCGCACGATCACACTCGACGTGCCGATTGCCCTGGGGCTCGCCGTGCTCTTCGGCCGCAGTGTGGTCGAGATCCTCGTCGGTCGCGGCGAAGGCTTTCTCGACTCGTTCTCCGGCCTGGTCTTCTTCCTGCTGATCGGCAAGCTCTTCCAGCAGAAGGCGTTCGAAAGCATCGCGTTCGATCGCACCGTGCAGTCGTTTCTCCCGCTCTCGGTACGGGTCGCGCGCGGCGACGAGTGGGTGCTGACGCGTGTCGAAACACTGCGACCCGGCGACACGATGACGTTGCGTCCGCAGGAAGTCGTGCCGGCCGACGCGGTCCTGCTCGACCGAGACGGCGCGATCGACTACGCCTTTGTCACCGGTGAACAAATGCCGGTCATCGTCACGCGCGGCGCCATCGTGCACGCCGGTGGTCGCGTGAGCGGTCACGGGCTCACGTTGACCGTGACGCGCACGACGTCCGAGAGTCGCCTGGCCGAGTTGTGGTCGGACCCGGTCTTCGCCCACGCCAAGGCGCATTGGCTCACGCGCGTTGGCCACAACTTCCTTGCCGGTGCCGCTCTCGCCGGTGATGAGCACGCTGCCAACGCCCGGGCCGATGAGCGCGACATATTCGAAGATCGCCCGCATGCGCGGATTGGGTCCAATGACGATGTTGGGGTCCATCACAGCACCGCCACAACACGAAGGCCGGGCCGCACACGCCGCAGCGCGCTTTCGACGCCGACGCGCAGCGTCATCTCGGCACTCGGGCACCCCGCGCATTCGCCGGTCAGGCGCACGTGCACCACTTCGCCCTCGAGGTTCACGAGTTCGATGTCCCCGCCGTCGGCGTTGAGCGCGGGCCGGATGCGCTCGAGGACGGATTCGACCATGTCAGCTGTCGTCATGGCTCAAGAGATAGCAAACCGCTTGCCAAGCCGGATCCCCGGCAACCGTGCCGACAACCCGGCGTTTTCGCGCACTTTTCCGCGATCGACTGTGGAAAGGTCCCCGGCTTCAAAAGCGCGAGGGAGGCGTATGATATCGGTGCTTTTCTTCTGGAGGTGGTTCCATGCGTCCGATGTTTGCCGCTGGTCTGGCTGCTGTGTTGCTTCTCCCTCATACCCCACTGCTGCGCGAGGCCGGCAAGGCCGCGCCGGCTGCGGCGGTCATCGTCATCGAGACCGCCAAGGGGATCATCGAAATCGAGACGTTTGACGATGCGCCCAAATCGACGGAGCGCTTCGTGGAACTGGCCCGGAAGGGGTTCTATCGAGGCCAGCGTTTCCACTGGGTACAGCCCGGCATTGTGCAGACGGGCGATCCGCTCTCGCGAGACCTGACCAAGCGCGCCGAATGGGGCACCGGCGGGAGCGGCCCGAAGATGGCGATCAAGCCGATCGGCGTCGCCGAGACCTCCAAGCGTAAGTTCGAACGCGGCATCGTCGGTTACGCGTACCGCACGGATCGCAAGGCCGAGACGGCCGACAGCCAGTTCTTCATCCTGACGGGGGCGAACCCGGCGCTCAACGGCAAGTACGCGCCGCTCGGCAAGGTGACCAAGGGCATGGAAGTGGTCGACAAGCTCGAGGTCGGCGACTCGCTGAAGAACGTCACCGTTCGATAACGGACCATCGACAGCGAGATCAGTCCGAATGCCCCCTGATACCCGCTATTACCTTGCGTTTCGCTGGAGAGAGGACCATGTTGGCGCTCCACGACTCACATGGAGGCTTCCAAAGATGCGTTTTCGACTCTGGTCGGTTCTGCTTGCCTTGGCAATGGCTGTCGGTGTTTCGTCTATTGCTTCGGCTCAGACGTCTGCACCCGCTGCCCCGGCATCGTCTGGCATGTCGTCTAGCTCAACAGGCGACGGCCGCGTTGGCATCGCGGTTCAGGCATCGACGCTCGGCATCGGTGGCGACATCGCCGTGAAGCTCAGCGACAAGGCCAACATTCGGGCCGGCTTGAACAACTTCAGCTGGTCCCACGATTTCGTCGATGACAAGGATGGCAGCATCACGACGGCAAAGGTGAAGCTGAAGTCGGTGCACGCATTTCTCGACTGGTTCCCGTTTGGTGGCGGGTTCCACCTGAGCCCCGGCATGGTGTTCGCCAACGACACGAACGGTGAGCTGAGCCTCACGGCGACGCCCGGCCAGAAGATCGAGATCGGCGACGTCAACTACTACAGCAGTTCGACGAACCCGATCAGAGCCGCCGGCAAGGTGACCGTCAAGAGCAGCGCGTTTGCAATGACGATGGGCTGGGGCAACATCGTGCCGCGCACCAGGCACTGGAGCATCCCGTTCGAGATCGGCGTGGTTTTCCAGGAACGATCGCGTTCACGGGGCTGGCCTGCGCGCAAAACGGCGGGAATTGCAAAGACATCGCGACCGACGCGTCGATTCAGACCGAGGTGAGGAAGCAGAACGTCGAATTGAACGACCACCTGAACAAGCCCTACACAAAGTACTTCCCGGTCATCACGCTCGGGTTCGGCTTCAGGTTTTAGGCGACTCAATAACAGATCGGGAGTCAATTCGCTGAATTGACTCCCGATCTCAATTCCCGGAAGCTACGCCAGCAATTCGCCGCGGAGCACGGTCACGGCGCGCCCGGCCATCCGCACGCGGTCGCCATCCAACGTCACAAACAGCACGCCGCCGCGCGCCGACACTTGGTGCGCGAGCATCTGCGTCTTCCCAAGTTTCGCACTCCAGTACGGCACCAGACGGCAGTGCGCGGAGCCAGTCACCGGATCTTCGTTGATGCCAACCTTCGGCGCGAAGAACCGCGAGACAAAGTCGCACGCACCGTCCGCGCTTGGCGCCGTGACGGTCACTCCGCGACACTCCACCGTGGCCAACGACACGAAGTTCGGCGTCATCGCGCGCACCACCGCTTCCGACTCGACCTCGACGACGTAATCCGTGCCGCCACGGCCAACGTAGCGGGCGGTGACGCCAAGTGACTCCAGGAGGCCCGGTGGTGGCTGAATGGGCTCCGGCGCCACGACGGGAAAGTTCAGCTCGATGCGGCCGCCATCGCGCACCGCCGTCAAGAGGCCGCTCCGTGTGTGAAAGCGGGCGGTGTCGGCCGCGGCGAGTCGGCCTGTTTCCCAGAGCGCGTGTGCGGTGGCGAGCGTGGCGTGTCCGCACAGATTCACTTCTGCGACCGGCGTAAACCATCGCAGGTTGAAGCCGTCGGCCTGCGGTTCGACGAACGCCGTCTCCGACAGGTTCATCTCCATCGCGACCTGTTGCATCCACACGGCGTCGCGCGGTGCATCGAGCAGGCAGACCGCTGCGGAGTTTCCGCGAAAGGCTTCGGCGGTAAAGGCATCAATTTGCAGCAGAGGGAACGCCATGACGAAGAAGACTATCGCAGGCGAGGGATCGGGTAAGCGGGTAAGCGGGTGAACACGTAAGCGGGTGCTCAGGTGCGCGGGTAATCCGGGTGCGCAGGTAATTCAGGTGCGCAGGTGCGCGGACACAGGGGTGCGCGCCGGCGAGCACCCGCGCACCTGCTCACACGACGCACCCGCGCACCTGAGCACCCGCTCTACCAAGCTCACCCGCTTACCCGCTCACCCTTAACGGAGAGCGTTTTACCCTTATCCAGAGTGTTTTTATGTTATAAACGTTAGATCTTATTCCCCATGGAGCCCACCCATGCCATTGCGTGATTTTCTCGAAATCCCCTACGACAAGCTCGAAGACATGAACCTGGCCACGAAAGAGGCCCGGCAGAAGCGCACGCCGGCGCACAAGGCGCGCGAACGGCAGATGAAATATCTGACGGATGAAAAGCGGATCAAGGCCGTCACCGTCTGCTTCTCCGACCTCGAAGGCCGGATGCATGTGCTCGACTACGACAAGAAGTTCCTGCTCAAGTCGGCCGACAACCTCACGTTCGATGGCTCGTCCATCCGTGGCTTCTCGCAGCAGTCAGAGTCGGACCTGCGCCTCGCGATCGACTGGCCGGCGTTCTACATGCTGCCGTCAGACGTCTTCGGCCCGGGCAAAGCGCTCGTGTTTGCCGAAGTGCTCGAGAAGGACGGCACACCCTACGTCGCCGACCTCCGCTCGCGCCTGAAAGCGTTCACCGAACAGCGCTTCAAGAAAGACGCGTCGGTCTTCAACGCCGCCATGGAAATCGAAGGCTTCCTGTTCAAGGGCCGTGACGCCGAGCGTCATTACCACGAGACCGGCAAGTTCGAGCTGATCAGCACCGGCGGCTACTACCACTCGTTGCCGGGCGACGCGCTGCGGCTCTTCATCGACAGCGCCGCCGAAGTGCAGCGCGCGATGGGCTTCGAGAACGAGAAGGATCACCCGGAAGTCGCGCCGTCGCAGTTCGAGATGAACTACTCGTACAGCGAAGTGAACATCGCCGCCGATCAGGTCCTGCTCTACAAACTGCTCTGCCGTCAGGTGGCCGCGCGGATGGATCTGACCGCGAGCTTCCTGCCCAAGCCGGTGACCGGTGTCAACGGCAACGGCATGCACACGAACCTCTCGATCTCAAAGGGCGGCAAAAACCAGTTCTTCGATCCGAAGGGGCAAGACAAGCTCTCGAAGTCGGGCTGGAACTTCATCGATCGCATTCTCGCCAGCGGCCAGGAGATCTGCCTCGCGCTCAACCCGAGCGTGAACGCCTACCGTCGTCTCGACCCGCACTACGAGGCGCCGAACCAGATCAAGGCGTCGGCCGTCAACCGCGGCGCGATGGTGCGTATCCCAATCGGTAATGAGAAGTCGGCACGCGTCGAAGTGCGATCGATCGCGCCAGACGCCAACCCGTACCTCGCGCTCTACACGCTCCTGCGCACCGGCCTCGAAGGTCCGATCGACGAGGGCGATGCCGAAACGCGCCGCTCGCGCACGAAGTTCCTGCCCGACAACATCTACGACGCGATCCGGCTGTTCAAGAGCAGCAAGTTCGTGGGTGACATGCTCGGCGAGGAAGTGCACACGCGCTACGCAGATGTGAAGTTGATGTCGGCTGAGCGTTGCCCGAAGGCGCTCGGATCGCAGATCAAGACCTCAGAAGTGCAGTTCCATCACGAAGTGACGAATCAGTACCTCTGGTCGATGTTCTAGAACCTGTTTGAAAGGCCGCCGGGCGACCTGCCCGGCGGCTACTCCCGCCCCAGCACGGCCGACAGCGCGATACCCACCACACAGACGACGAGCACGAGAATGGCCAACGCAGCCTTCTTCACCGACATGTCTACTCAGACAGGTGCGGCCTCGGGAAGGTAAAGCCTGATGCCGACTCGATTCATCGGGGTCCCGCGCAGAAGAGAGCACGGTGCAGGATAGAATTCGCCCATGGCTGATCGCGCCGTCACGTTCTACCGCTGGAAGGACATGCCGCTCGAAACGGTGTCGCCGCTGCTCGATCGGCGACTGGTCACGGGCGACCGCATGATGCTGGCGCACGTGTATCTGAAGAAGGGCTGCATCGTGCCGACGCATCAGCACGAAAACGAGCAGCTCACCTACATCCTCGAGGGCGCGTTGCACTTCTGGATCGGCGAGCACGGCGAGCAGGAGCTCACGGTCCGCGCTGGCGAGGTGCTGCACATTCCATCGATGGTCTGGCACAAGGCCGAAGCGCTCGAAGACACGCTCGACGTCGACATCTTCGACCCACCGCGAGCGGATTGGCTCGCCAAGACCGACGACTACCTCCGGAAATAGCACATGGATCTCGGACTGAGCGGGCGCGTCTCACTGGTCGCTGCAGGATCGAAAGGTCTCGGCTTTGCCGTGGCGCAGGAACTCGCGAAGGAAGGCGCAGCCGTCGCCATCTGCGCGCGCGGTCGTGACGCACTCGATGCGGCGGTCGCATCCCTCCGTGCTCTCGGCGCACGCGCCCATGGCGTCGTCGCTGACGTGAGTCGGGCGGACGACATCGCGCGGCTTGTCAGCGAGACCGAATCCACGTTCGGGCCCATCGACATCGTCGTGACGAATTCCGGCGGACCCAAGTCGGGCCGATTCGAGACGCTCACACCCGCAGACTGGGACTCGGCCGCGAGCGTGTTGCTCACGAGCGCCGTCACCCTCACGCGTGCGGTGCTGCCCGGCATGAGGGCGCGGCAGTGGGGACGCATCCTGAACATCACGTCCATCGCGGCGAAGCAACCGGTCGAAGGGCTGATGCTGTCGAACAGCCTGCGCGCCGCCGTGATCGCGTTTGCGCGCACGCTCGCGAACGAAGTCGCCACTGACGGCATCACCGTGAACAACTTGCTCCCGGGCTACACCCGCACCGAGCGCGTCGTTGACCTGTCGAATCAGGTCGCCGCGCGCGAGTCGGTCACGGTGGAATCGGTCTACGCGAAGTGGGAGCAGGAGATTCCCATGCGCCGCATCGGCGAGCCGCGCGAATTCGCCGCGCTGGCGGCGTTCCTTGCGTCAGAACGCGCGAGCTACATCACCGGCCAGTCGATCGCGGTTGACGGCGGCTGGATCAAGGGGATGTTGTGACCAAGAGCGACGGGCTGACGCGTGTCGTCGTGGCACTCGCCCTCGCCATCAACGCAGTGGGTGCCCCACGGTTGTCTGCTCGCTCTGCAGACATTCACGATTGGCAACGCGTCAGGTCACTGAAGGCCGGCCAGCTCGTCTCTGTGATCGACAGTGACAGCTCAGTCACTCGAGGCATGGTCGCTGTCGCTCAGGCCGACGCACTCGTGGTCGTGCTCGCACCACCTGCGGTCCCGAACCAGGCCTACAAGAGGCTCGCCAGCGTGATGAGCCGATGGCCCGATGCACTCGCGGACGTCCTCGTGAAGCAGCTCAACTACCCGAACGAGAACCTCAGCATTGGGCCGTCTGGCTTCTTTGTTGATGATGTGAAAGTCAGTCAGATCGATGGCGTTGTGCGATCGATTGCGCGCGACACGGTAACGGCGGTGGACCGCATCGACACGGGCTCGCACAAGGGGGCAATCGTCGGCGCACTCATCGGCGTCGGAGTCGGCCTCTTCCAATTCGCCCGCTACGTCGGGACCGCCCTATCGGATACGCGCTGCCAGCCGAGTTGCCCGTCGGCCGCGGGTGCCATCGCGACCGGCGTCGCCGCGGCAACAATCGGCAGCATCATCGGATCCCACAAGGGTAGCCCGAGTGAGCCCGAACCGATCTACCGACGGCCGTAGCTGACCGATCATCCACGCCCTCGGCCGCCGGGCAGACGAAATTGCTCGAGTAGTTTTCGATATTCCGGATCCGCCTGCTCACCGGACCCAGCCGTGACAGCACGCAGCACACGCCGCGCTTGTTGCCGTTCGGGCGACTCGACAGTGGATGTGGCGGCTTTGAACATGCGGCTCAGCACATCGCGAATGCGAAACAGATTCTGCGCGCGCTCGGCATCCTCACTGAGCCCGGCATGCAGCTCGATGAGGTCGTTCATCATGCGCGCTTCGGCCAGATCGCTCGACCTCTCCTGCGACAACGCGCGTTTGATGTCTTTGTCTTTCAACAGCGCATCGACGCGCGTCCGCAGCGTCTTGACGTCGCGCACGCCGGCGAAATCCGTGGCGAGCGCATCCAGCGCCGCGGCCTGCGATGCCGGCGTGGGTTGCGCTTCTGCGGCGGCCAGCCCCTTCTCAAAGAGCCGATCGATCAACGCCGAGTCACGCGCGCGCGTGCCCTTCGCCATCGCCTGCACTTCAAGCCATTCGATCGCCTGCATTGCCAGCGGCGCGGGCGGCAACTGATGGCCGCCCTCGAAGATCACAATGCGATGCGGCGTCTTCAGCTCGCGGCCGATGAGCTTCATCTCCACGTAGTTGAAGTCTTCCGTGCCCGCAGTGCCGAAGATCGGAAACGGCACCGACGAGCGGGTCTGACTGTCGGGGAAACCCGCGCTCATCGCGATCACGCCATCGATCTTCTTGGTGACCAGTGCCACCTGCAACGCCACCCGCGAGCCGCCCGACATCCCCGTCATGTAGAACCGGCCGGCCGCGATTGGGAATCGACTCCCGAGGTCGGCCGTCATCGGCGTGATGCCGCTGCCGGCGAGCGGCCCGTTGCGCGAGTTGTTCGAGGCCGCCACGATGTAGCCGTACTGCTCGGCCGCAGCGCGGTACAACTCAACGATCGATCGGCCATTGGCGCCCGGGCTGAAGCCAATCAGAATCGGCCACGCGCGGTCCGGCGTGTAATTGGACGGCAGGTAGAGTGCGTAGCTCTGTGTTGAATCCGTGGCCGTGGTGACCGACGCAATGACCTCACCGCGGGGAAGGTTCGGCGTCTGCGCGGTCGGCACGACGGGCATGAGCAGGAGCCCCACCGCGGCAGCGAACAGGCGAACGGTTTGCATGCGCGGAGTCTACTTCTTCTCGAGTTTCTTGATTTCCTTGGTGACCATCTTCATGAACTCGGACAACCCGGTCTCGTAGGTCACGTAGTCGGACTCCTCAAATTCGCTCTTCTTGTCGTCGGGTTTCTTCGAGTAGCGCACCATGATCCGATCGCGTGAACGCTCGATCGTCAGCTGCATGTCGCTGATCGCGTACATGTCGCCGTACGGCAGGTACGGAAACGAGTGAATGCGTCGCACGATTTCATAGGCGGCCGATGGCAGCTTCTCGCGCCAACTGGTGTAATAGCGCACATTGCGGTCTGACAGCAGCGTGATGTAACGCGCGATGATCCGAATGTCGTCAGCACCACTCGGCGCAACGACCGTTTCCGTGACCGAGCAGCGGATCACTCCGTTCACGTCACATGGAATCGTCGTGACAGGCCTCGTCCCTTTGGGCTCCTGTGGCTGCGGCTGTTGCCAGATGATCGCGGGGGGCGTGACGGGCGGCAGGAACATGGGCGCAAGGATACTCCCATGAAAATACGGCTCGGTGTGCTGTCGGGCACTGGCCGTGCGATAGACTTCAGGGCCATGATCCCACGCCACCGCCTCGCTGCCGTCACGCTTGCCGCCTGCGCGGTCAGCCTCGTCACGACGTTGCGCTCGTCCGCACAGGAAACGATCGTGCACGTGGAGCTTGCGTATCATGCCCCCGTCGCGAACCAGCCGAAACCGAACTTCAGCCCGAAGGGCATGCAGGTGCCGCTCACGGACGTGGCCGCGACGGCCACGCTGCCGCCTGGTGCCGCGCGCCCGGCGAAGATCGGCACGATGAAGATCGGACCCGACGCCGCGTCGTACGTGCCGGTGATGGCCACCGCGACCACCGATCATCCGAAGGATCTCTGTCAGCTGTTCATCGATCGCAATCGCGACGGGAACTTCACCAACGATGGCCCCGCGATCGTCGCCACGCCGACGCAGCGTGAGAAGACGCTCGACTGGTGGAGCTCGATGAGCAACGTCGAGCTCTCGGTGCCATACAGCACCACGAAGGTGATCGAACACTACTTCGTCAATTTCTGGATTGTCCGGCCAAACGACGCCGCAGCCCCGGACCTTTTGCGCTTCTCGGTCGGCTCGTGGCGCGCCGGCACTGCGAAAGTGAACGGCGTGGACGTACTCGTCGCCGCGATGGACGACAACAACGCCATCTTCGACAAAGACGACATGTGGAGCGTGATCGAAGCCTCGGCGCCCGACGCGCCAAAGGCCGTGCTCAGCATCGCGGAGGCGCGTGACACCAAGCGGCTCATGTTCGTACAGACCGGCGCGAAGGACCTGGTGCTTGAATTTCGCTCGTTCAGCCCTGATGGCCGATCGATCGACTTCGCGGTCGTCAACAAACCCATGACGAAGGCTGCCGATCGCAAGGCCGACGACATGCTGAAAGACGAACGCCCCCGCCCGCGCGCCGGCTCGCCGTTCACGTGGACGCACAAGTTCGACGAGGCCGTCGCCGCCGCGAAAGCCGCCAACAAGAAGGTGTTCATCGATTTCGAGACTGACTGGTGTGGCCCATGCAAGAGCATGGACGAGTGGATCTGGACCGACGCCGAAGTGGCGGACTTGCTCAAGGCGGGCTACATCGGCCTGAAGCTCGACGGCGACATCGAAAAAGCCCTCGTGAAACGCTTCACCGTCGCGGGCTACCCGACCATGATTGTGCTCGACGGGACCGGCAAGGAACTCTGGCGCGAAGTCGGCTACCTCTCGTCGAAGGAAGTTATCGCGAAGTTATCCGGGTCCAGCACCAAGAAGTAGATGTCATGGATTGATCTCTCCGCCGGCACGATGTGGATGGCCGCCGCGCTGGCGATCTGGGCAGCGCTCTCGGCATCACGCAACATCTCGGTCGCCGGCCGTCGATCATTCACCCGCATGCAAGCGGCGATCGCTCTGTGGGCCGCCACCGCAGGGATCGAACTGCTCGTCACGAATCTCACCCAGCACGTGTGGCTCGCCCGCATCCAGTACTTTGGCATCGTCAGCCTGCCGGTCTTCTGGCTGTTCTTTGCCGGTCGCTACACGCAGCGTATTAACGTGCGCGATCGCCGGCTCGGCATTCTCTGGCTCGTACCCATCGTCACGATGATTGCCGCGTTCACGAACAACTGGCATCACCTGCTCTGGCGCGACATCATTCTGCCGACTCGCGAAGACACGCTGACCACGTTTGTGCATGGGCCAGTGTTCTGGTTGAACTGGATCCACGCGTATGTGCTACTCGCCGTCGGCACCGTGTGGATGGCGATGAGCCTCAAGCACTACAGCGCACGCTACCGCGTACAGCTCTGGCTGCTCATCGTCGGCGTCGTCGCTCCCTGGGTCGGCAACCTGCTGTACATCCTCGGTTGGGTGCCGCTCGCCGGCCTCGACATGACGCCGGTCGCCTTCTCGATCACCGGCGCCTGCTTCATTGCCTCGGTCTTTTCAGTCCGTCGCTGACCTTCTCATGAGCGACGACGCACCTTTTCATAATCCGTTTGGCGCATTGGGCAAGCTGCGCGACACGCTGCCCGAGCGACCCGCCGCAGCGGCCGCACCAGCGTCCGTGGCTCCGGTCGGCAAGGTCAAGCCGACGGGCCCTGCTCGTGCGGTGGTTCGCATGGAGCGCAGTGGTCGTGGTGGCAAGGAAGTCACCGTGATCGATCAGCTGGACATCCCGCCGATGGACCGCGAGAAGTGGCTCAAGGCGCTTAAGGCGGGCCTGGGGTGCGGCGGCGTGGTCGAGGATGACCGGCTGGTGTTGCAGGGCGACCATCGCAAACGGCTGCCGCCGATCCTCGCCGCCCGCGGCGTTCGTAAAATCATCATCGGCTGAGTTATGCTGGTCGCTCACATGCGCGCCATTTGCGTCTTCGCACGATTTTTTAGCTTCCGCCGAGGTGGCCTCCGGGGTAGTTAGTCGTGTGAGTTGACGCTTTCCGCACTGTTCAACAAACCCGCTACCCCACCAGGGCAGCGGGTTTTTTTTTGGAGCTTTCACGTGGACGACTATCCGCACTCGCAGCTTTCTCGCATCGACCGAGCCATTGATGCCCTCACCGCCGAACGGCGTCGCGTCGCCGCGCGCACACCACGCGTGGCCTTTCAAGGCGCACCAGGTGCGTTTAGCGAAGACGCAGTGCGAGACTTCTTCGGCGACCGCGTTGAGGCGCGTCCCTGTCGAACGTTGGCGGATGTCTTTCGCGAACTCGAGCGCTGCAGTGCTGAGTTCGGTGTGATTCCTGTGCGCAACACGCTCGCGGGCGCGGTGCCAGGTTCTGCCGAACTGATCCGCGACCAGGCGGTGCATGTGGCGGACGAGCGACGTCTACGCATCGCGCACATGCTCATCGGCGCGCCCGGCGCATCGCTTGAGACCGTCCGCGTCGTACGATCGCATTCGGTCGCCCTGGCGCAATGCACGCGGTTCTTCGCGACGCATCAGGAATTCGTGACCGAGCCGGCCTTCGACACGGCCGGCGCCGTGGCGGAGATCGTCGCAGCGGCTGATCCAGCCATCGCGGCGGTCGGCAGCGCGCGCGCCGCGGCCCTCTATGGCGGCGTCGTCTTGGCGGAGCATCTCCAGGACAACCCGGACAACTTCACCACCTTCGTGCTGCTGGCGCCCGGACGCGCACCGGCCAGGAACACATCGATGGCTTGCTAGCTGACGCCGGTTCGACTCGGCGAGTCGGCCCACCGACACCCGCGGTCTCGAAACAGGCGCATTTGGAGGGAATCCGTCGTGAAACATCCGGATCTGGCGTGGCATTCGGCTTGCACAACCAGCCGGTCAGAACCCGATGGCGCGCTCGTCACAGCCCGACCCGCCCGCATTCGCTGAACCGCTCCATGTCGGCCGACCCAACATCGGCGACCGCGATCGGCTCATGGCGCGCATCACCCAGATGCTCGACAACCGGTGGCTCACCAACCGCGGCCCGTTCGTGCGCGAGTTCGAGGCCAAGGTCGCCGACTACTGCGACGTCAAGCACGCGATCGCGATGTGCAACGGCACGGTCGCGCTCGAGATTGGCATTCGCGCGCTCGGCCTGACGGGCGAAGTGATCGTGCCGTCATTCACCTTCGTCGCCACCGCGCATGCGTTGCAGTGGCAGGAAATCACGCCCGTCTTCTGCGACGTCGACCCGGTCACCTGCACCATCGATCCGGCGCGCATCGAACAGCTCATCACGCCGCGCACGACGGGCATCATCGGCGTGCATCTGTGGGGACAGGCCTGCGACGTAGACGCGATCGAGGCCATCGCCACGCGTCATCGCCTGAAAGTGCTCTACGACGCCGCGCACGCGCTCGGCTGCTCCCACCGCGGCCAGGTCATCGGCGGTTTCGGCGACGCGGAGGTCCTGAGCTTCCACGCGACGAAGTTCCTCAACACGTTCGAAGGCGGCGCCGTGTTGACGAATGACGACTCACTGGCGGAGCGCATTCGGTTGATGCAGAACTTCGGATTCCAGGGCTACGACAACGTCATCGACATCGGCACCAACGGCAAGATGGCCGAGATCTGCGCCGTCATGGGCCTCACCAACTTCGAGAGCATTGACGAGTTCATGGCGGTGAATCGCCGCAACTACGAGCTCTATCGCGCGGGCCTCGCCAACATTCCCGGCCTCCGCGTGCGGGCGTACGACGGTCGCGAACGTCACAATCGGCAGTACGTCATCGTGGACGTCGACGCGGAGGCGGCCGGCATCACGCGTGACGCGCTTGTGGCGCAACTGCAAGCCGAGAACGTCCTGTGCCGGCGGTACTTCCATCCCGGATGTCATCGCATGGAGCCGTATCGCTCCTACTTCCCCAACGCCGGTTTGCTCTTGCCGGTGACCGAAGCGCTATCTGAGCGCATCTTCTCGCTACCCACCGGCACGGCCGTCAGCACCAGCGATGTCGCGCGCGTCGTGGACCTCGTACAGCGGATGACGGACCGGGCGCGCGCAGAGCGATCGCCGGCTGCGCGAGTGGCCTGACCCGTGACGCGGCTCCTGATCTTCAGCGGCTACAACGATCGCGCCGTCGTGGCGCTGTGCCGCGAGCTTACGGCCATGCGCGAGCCGTTCTCGATCATCGCGGCCAGCGGTCGCGACAGCATCTTTCGCACGGCCTACCGCACGCACGTGGATGCGATCCGCACCATGGCGGCACTCGACCACATCGACATCCATCGCTGCCTGCGGCGTGTGCAGTCGAAACATCCGGCCGATCGCTACGTGATCGCGCCATCGTCAGAATTCCTCGACCAGCACGTCCTCGCTCATCGCGACTGGTTCCTCGAGCGTCGCTGTGAGATTCCACTCGTCGACGCGGCGTGCTACGCGCGTGTCACGAACAAGTGGTCCTTCCGCGGACTGTGCGAGCAAGCCGGTATCGCGGTGCCCGCACTCGTGCACCCGGAGGCAGGCCAGTATCCATTCGTCGCCAAGCCGCGCGTGAACATCACGGCCGATGGCCGATCGCTGTATCCCATCCTGATCCGATCGGCCAGCGACTGGGTCGCCGCGCAATCGATGATCGGCCAGCCCGCGGACTACTACTTCGAGGCCCTGGTCGAAGGACCGAGTCACTACTTGCTCTACTACCTCCCCGCAGATCCAGCGGCGCCAGTCTTCAGCTGGTCGCAACGCAATCTGTTGCAGCAGCCAGGCGGCAAGTCGATGCTGTTTGCCCGCTCCGACACCCTCCACACCACCGCAATGAGCGATCGCGTCGTCAGCCTGTTGCGGAGCGAAGGGTTTCACGGTCTGGCGATGGTGGAGCTGATTCGATCGGGCAGCGAGTACGTTGCCATCGAATTGAATCCGCGGTTGTGGGGCCCGATGCAACTGCTTCGCAATGCCGGCTCGCATTTGCTCCGCGCGTTTGTCGAAGACGCGGTGCACGGTCATGTGACCAGCGCGGATCCCTCGGCGGGTCATGCCGCCTCGTATCTGTGGCTCGGTGGACTGTGCCAGGGCATGGTGTGGCACCAGCCGCGCCCGCGGTTTCCCTGGCTCTCACTCTCGAGTCGGCTGGCCGGCGATGTCTACCTCAAGCCGGACACACTCGGCATGTTCGTCAACGAATGGGTACGGAGATCCGAATGACCGGCGCACTGGCTGAACAGCTGCACACGCTCTATACCGAGCCGTCGAAACACCACGCCTATCAGAGCGTGCCCGACTTCGTGTCGGACGCCCTCAACTATCGCGAGACGATCGACGATCGCTGGCGGGGCGACCATTGCCGACTCGCGTATCTGATGACAGCGCTGCCGCTCGCCAACATCCGCACGCTCACTGACATTGGCGCCAACACCGGCTTCTTTTCACTGAGCCTGGCGCATCGGTTTCCACACCTTCGCGTCACCGCCTGCGAACCCGATCCCACACATGCGACATACATCGACACGATCGCGAGCACGTTCGGCCTTGGCAACGTCGAGGTGGTGCCGCAGGGCGTGACGCTCGACTCGCTCTCGGGCATTCAGCCGCAGGACGCGGTGCTGCTGCTCAACGTGCTACACCACGCCGGCTACGATTTCGAGAGCGCCCTGCCGCGCACCCGCGCGGCGTTCGACGACTACGCCGTGCGGTTTCTGGCAGCACTCGCCAACACGCGCCGGCTCATGCTGTTTCAAATGGGATCCAACTGGGGTGGCGACACGACCAATCCACTCGTGCCACGCGACGCGCATGTCGAGAAGCTGCGCTACATGGCGGGGCTACTGACCAGTGGTGGTTGGCAGATCGATCGGGTCGCGTATCCGACGCGCGTCAACGGCGTCGTGACGTATGGTGATCTTCAAGATGATCTCGTTGCCGCAATCAGCGACGGCAGGCGGATCGAAGATGGCACGCTGGCCACGGCCATCGCGCGCTACGACCTTGATCAGTTTCCGGGTGAGTTCTACAAGCGGCCGCTCTTCACGTGCACGTCCTTGCGCCGGGATCACCACCGCCAAATTCAGTTACCGCGGAGCGCGAGCAGCGGATCCACGCGCGAGGCGCGTCTCGCGGGAATGTAGCAGGCCAGGAGGGCGACAACCGCGAGGAGGGACGCGACGCTGATCAGCGTCCATGGATCGGTCGGCGCAACTTCGTAGAGCCAGGCACCGAGTGCGCGCGACGCCGCCAGCGCGCCCAGGACACCGATCGCGAGCCCAACGAGCACGGGCTGCGCGCCCTGACGAATGACCAGGCGCAACACATCCGACACCTGGGCACCGAGCGCCATTCGCACGCCGATTTCCTGCGTGCGTTGTGCCGTCGTGTAGCTGGTCACACCGTAGAGGCCGACCGTCGTGAGCAGGAGCGCCAGGACACCGAATCCGCCGAGGAGCCAGGCGCCAAAGCGCGGCACCGCCAGCGTGTCGGCACGGTAGTCATCGAGCGTCTTCACACCCGAGAGCGCCAACAGCGGGTCCACATCATGAATGGCCGCCAGCATCGCCGGCCCGATCGCATCGGTAGTCGCGGCGCTCCGCATAACGACGGTGACAGACGTGTTGCCGAATTGCGCCTGCGGCACATACATCTCGGGACGCGGACGATCGCCGAGGCTCTTGTGCCGCACATCGCCGACAATCGCCACGATCTGCTTCGGCGTTTCGCCGCCCCATCCGAGCGACAGCATTCGCCCGAGCGCCACTTCACCTGGCAAGAACTCACGCACAAACGCTTCATTGACGGCCACCACCGGCGGTGCGCCATCGCGATCCTGCGCCGAGAACGCGCGACCGTCGACGAACGGAATCCTCATCGTGTGAAAGTACGACGCGCTGACAAAACGCAGACCAGCCGTCGGGCCCTTGCCCACCGGAGCCGGGCGGCCAGGAATCGAGAACTCGGTGCTGTTCTCGACGCCGGTCAGCGGCACAGACTGGGCAAACGCGACGTCATTGACGCCCGGCAGTTGACGCAAGCGGGCATCGAGATCGTCGAGCACGCGGTTGATCCGCGGCGCATGCACCGAGCCGCCTTCGTAGCGATCACCATCAAGCGAGAGCCGAGTGGTCAGCAACTGTTTCCCATCAAACCCGGGCGCTACGCGGCCGAGGCGCACAAGGCTGTTCGTCATCAACCCCGCAGCGACGAGTAAGGCGAGCGCGGCCGCCACTTCCATCGCGATGAGCGCATCGCGCAATCGTCGTGGCACTGGGCCACTGGCCGAGCGGCGGCCGTCCGAGAGCGACGATGACGCGGAGGCGCGCGCGCGTGTGGCGGACCAGGCCGGCACAACGCCACAGATGAGCCCGGTGACAAGCGCAGCCGCGAGCGCGAAGGCGAACACGCGCCAGTCGGGCGTGAGACCGGCGACTTTCGGCACTTCCGCCGGCAGCAGTGCACTGAGCACGCTGACCAGCCAGACCGACAGCCACAGTCCGCAGGCGCCGCCTGTCAGGGAAACGAGCACGCTTTCGGTGACGAACTGCCGCACGATGTCGATGCGGCGCGCGCCGAGTGCGCCGCGAATCGCCACTTCACGCTGCCGTGTCGACGCGCGCGCGAGACACACGTTCGCGACATTCACACAGGCGATGAGCAGCACGACGCTCACCATGCCGAAGAGCAGCCACAGCGTCTTCGCGGAATCCCCCACAAATACGTCGCGCAGCGGCTCGATGCTCACGCCGCGATTGGCCATCGCACGGGGATACCGTGCCAACAGACCCGCACCGATCGCGTCCAGTTCCCGCTGTGCTTCGTCGCGCGACACGCCCGGTCGCAGACGGGCCAGCACGCCCGCGTATTGACGAAAGTTCCGGCTGCCGTTGGCCGACGAGGGGTCGGTGGGATTGCCGAGCGTGCGCGCGGTGGACCAGAAATCGATCGGCTCAGTCGCGAGCGGCAGGATGCCGGCAGGCGTGACGCCGACGATTTCGGAACGGCGGCCATCCAGTTCAACCTCGCGGCCAACGATGCCAGGATCGGCGTGGAAGTAACGTCGCCATCCGGCGTCGCTCAACATGATTGCCGGCAAGCCGAACCTCGAGAGGCCATCGTCGCCGATCGCATCAAACGTCGTGCCCATCGCCGCGCTGACGCCGAGCGTATGAAAGAAGCCCGGCGACACGATGGCGCCCTCGGCCTTCACCACAGACTCGGCCAGTTTGAGCGAGCCCGTATCCAGCGTCGCCAGGGCCATCGACTCGAACGCGCGGCTCTCGGCGCGCCAGTCGGCGAAGTTGAGATACGACACGCCGCGGCTGCTGTCAGATTTGTTCCGCTGGTACTCGCGAATGACGACGAGCTGGTCGGGCGAGGGAAATGGGAGCGGGCGCCACAGGGCCGCATTGAGCACGGTGAACATGCCGGTATTGGCGCCGATGCCGAGCGCCAGCGTGACGATCATGGCCAGAGTGCTCGCGGGTCGTCGCCGTAGAACGCGAATGGCCTCGCGGATTTCGACACGCAGGCCTGAGCGTGACGGCACGGACTCGCGGATACGTGACGCCAAGCCGTAGGCACAGGCCACCGCCACTTCGCGCGCGAGCCACACGTTCGCGCGCCATCGCGAAGCGCCGCGATCGCGCATCGCCGCGTATTCATGCCGCAGGTCGCCGTCGATGGCGTCGCGATCGTCGGCGGCGACACACCAGCGCAAGCACCAGGTGGAGAGTTTCATGGGAGCTTCAGCCCTTCGGCCATGCGATGGAGGGCGCGCTGTTCGTTGCCGAGCGCCGCGCGACCGCGGGGCGTGAGCTCGAGCTGCTTTTTGGCGCGTCCGCCACGCACAGGCGTCGGGTCCCCGAGACTGGATCTCAGTAAGCCCTTCTCTTCGAGGCGCCGCACAGTGCTGTAGATGGCGCCGAACGAGACGACGCGACCCGCGCGGTCGTGCAGGGTGTCGCGAATGGTCACCCCATTTGCGTCGGTGCCGAGCCGAAGCACAGCGAGGAGCAGCAGTTGTTCAAACTCACCCAGGTAGTCAGCCACACCGCCAATTTAGTGGACATTGCACACTAAATCCACACTGTGCGTATTTGAATCAATGGATGATTAGTTACCGGTAACCTCAACGGTCGCCTTCTGTCAGAGAATAGGGACATGCGATCGGTTTTAATCGGCCTTCTCGTAATTAGCAGCGCAGCGTGTGGCCAAGGCGCCGCGCCGGCGACGTCGGGCGCACCGGCGGCCGATGCCAAGGGCGGTGGGCGCGGTGGCGGCGGCGCAGCCCCCGTCTCGGTGGCGCAAGTGGAGGAACGGTCACTGCCGGTGGCGGTCAAAGCCGTCGGCACCGTGATGGCCTCCTCGACCGTCGACATTCGATCGCAGGTCACGGGTCAGTTGTTGAAGGTCGGCTTCACCGAAGGCCAGGACGTGAAAGCCGGCGACGTCTTGTTCACGCTGGATCCTCGGCCATTTCAGATCACGCTCACGCAGGCCGAAGCGGTGCTCACCAAAGACACCGCGCAATCGGCCAATGCGCAGGAACAGCTACGGCGCGCGGAAGAACTCTTCGCGAAGGGCCTGCTACCAAAGGCCGATCGTGACACCGTCAATGCCAACGCCAACGCGCTGAAGAGCGCCCTCGCCGCCGACCGCGCGGCGATTGAGAATGCGCAGTTGCAACTGCAGTTCACCACGATCACCGCACCGGTGTCGGGTCGCACGGGCGCACTCCTCGTGCATCAAGGCGCGCTCATCCGGGCGAATGACACGACACCGCTCGTGACGATCAACCAGACCTCACCGATTCACGTGTCGTTCGCTATGCCGGCGCGCCTGCTCTCGAAACTGCGCGGCGGTCAGGGTCCGAACGCACTGAAAGTCGCGGCGAAGCTTCCGGGGGGCGCCACGCTTTCAGGCGTGCTCGGCTTCATCGACAGCAGCGTCGACCCAGCCACCGACATGATCAAGGTGAAAGGCACGTTCGCTAACACCGATCGCCAGCTCTGGCCGGGTCAGTACGTCGACGTCTCACTGCAGATCTCCGTCGAAGCCCACGCCCTCGTGATCCCGACGACCGCGATGCAAGCCAGCCAGCAAGGCCCCTTTGTCTACGTGATGAAGGCCGACAAGACGGTTGAAGCCCGGCCCGTCAAGGTCGCCTGGACCGACGGCGAAATCACGGTGATTGAAACGGGACTCACCATCGAGGATCAAGTCGTCACCGATGGCCAGCTCCGGCTCACGCCGGGCGCCAAAGTGTCGGTCAAGCCTGCGGTGAGCAAGAAGGGATGAACCTCTCAGAGGGCTTCATTAAACGTCCGGTCGCGACGACGCTGATTCAGCTGTCGATCGTGATCTTCGGCATCATCGGGTATCGCGCGCTGCCGGTCAGCGATCTGCCGACGATCGACTTCCCCACCATCACCGTCAACGCCAACCTCCCGGGCGCCAACCCCGAGACGATGGCGGCCGCGGTGGCGACACCGCTGGAAAAGCAGTTCTCGAGCCTGCCGGGCATCGACACGATCAGCTCGTCGAGCTCGCTTGGCAGCACCTCGATCACGCTGCAGTTTCTGCTCGACCGCAACATCGACGCCGCCGCACAGGACGTGCAGACCGCGATCGCGCGCGTCGTGCGTCAGTTGCCGCCCGACATGCCGGCGCCGCCCTCGTTCCAGAAAGTGAACCCGGCTGAAGGCTCGATTCTCCTGCTGACACTGACGTCGCCGACGATGCCTCTGTCGGAGATTAACGAATACGCAGAAACGACCATCAGCCAGAAGATCTCGATGGTGAAAGGCGTCGCGCAGGTGAATATCTTCGGCGCTCAGAAACGTGCCGTTCGCATCGACGTGAACCCGCTCGACCTGGCCGCGCGCGACATGGGTCTCGACGAACTGTCGACCGCGGTCCAGCGCGCCAACGTCAATCGCCCCACGGGCACGCTCTACAGTTCCGATCGCGCGATTTCGGTGAAGGCCATCGGCCAGCTCACCAGCGCCGCGGAGTTCGGTCCGGTGATCGTCGCGTATCGCAACGGCAATCCGATTCGCCTCAACGAAGTCGCCCATGTCTACGACGGCATCGAGAACGACCGTCAAGCCAGCTGGCTCAACGACACGCGCACGATCTACCTCGCGATCAATCGTCAGCCCGGCAGCAACACGGTCGAGACGGTCGACGGCATCCTCGCCCTCGTGCCGGACCTGCAGGCGTTGATGCCTGCGTCGGTGACCATCGGCGTGCGCAACGACCGCTCACAGGCCGTGCGCGAATCGGTGCATGACGTCAAAGTCACGCTGATCCTCACCGTCGTCCTCGTCATCCTCGTCATCTTCCTGTTCCTGCGCAACTTTTCGGCGACCGTGATCCCCAGCCTGGCGCTGCCGGCGTCGATCGTCGGCACGTTTGCGGTGATGTCGCTGCTCGGCTACAGCCTCGACAACCTCTCGCTGATGGCGCTCACGCTCTCGGTCGGCTTCGTCGTCGACGACGCGATCGTGATGCTCGAAAACATTGTGCGCCACATGGAGCACGGCGAAGACGCGATGACCGCGGCGTTGAACGGCTCGAAAGAAGTGGCGTTCACGATCGTGTCGATGACGCTGTCACTGGCCGCCGTCTTCATCCCCATCCTCTTCCTCGGCGGTGTCGTCGGTCGCTTGTTGCATGAGTTTGCCGTCGTCATCGGCGTCGCCATCCTCGTGTCGGGCTTTGTCTCGATCAGCCTCACGCCGATGCTCTCGGCTCGCTTCCTGCGGCCACCGCAGACGCGGCACGGCGTCCTCTACAACGCCATTGAGTGGGTCTTTGATGTGTCGTTGAAGGGCTACGCGTGGACGCTGCAGAAGGCGATGCAGTTTCACGTCGTCACGATGCTGGTGTCTGCCGGGTTGATCTTCGCAACAGTCTGGTGCTTCCAGCACATCCCGCTCGGATTCATCCCGAGTCAGGACACCGGCCAGCTGACGGCGCAGACCGAAGGCACGCAGGGTATGGGCTTCGATGCGATGGTCGCGCATCAGAAGGCCGCGGCGGCCATCGTGAAAGCGGATCCGAACGTATTGGGCTTCACGTCAGCGGTCGGCTTTGGCGCGCTCAACAGTGGACGGTTTTCGATCGACCTGAAACCGCGCACGGAGCGCACGCTCAGCGCGGATCAGATCCTCGAAGAACTGCGACCGAAGCTCTCGGGCATCCCCGGCATTCGCGTCTATCTGCAGAACCCGCCCGTCATCAACATCGGCGGCCGACAGGCACGCGCGCAGTATCAGTTCACGCTGGCCGGCACCGACACGGCCGAGCTCTACAAGTTCGCGCCCGTGCTCGAAGAGCGCCTGCGCAGCGTCACGCAGATTGCGGACGTGTCGAGCGACCTTCAGCTGACCAACCCGCAGCTCACCGTTTCACTCGACCGCGATCGCATTTCGTCGATGGGCTTCACCGCCGACAACGTCGAGGCGGCGCTCGCAAGTGCATTCAGCGGCCAGCAGATCTCGACGATCTTCATGCCGAACAATCAGTACGCCGTGCTGATGCGCGTCGCGCCGGAGTTCCAGCAAGACGCGTCGTCACTGTCATCGATCTATCTCAAGACGTCGACCGGCAACCTCGTCGCGCTCTCGACGGTGACGCGTGCGGAAACGGGTGTCGGCCCGCTGCAGGTCAACCACACCGGCCAGCTGCCATCGGTGACCATCTCGTTCAACCTCAAGACGGGCGTGGCCCTCGGTGACGCGGTGAACGCGGTGCAGGACGCCGCGCGGTCGGTGCTGCCCGCATCAGTCAGCACCAGCTTCCAAGGCGCGGCACAGGCGTTTCAGGATTCGGCCAAGGGTCTCGGCATCATCCTGATCCTCGCCATCTTCGTGATCTACGTCGTGCTCGGCATGCTCTACGAGAGCTTCATCCACCCGTTGACGATTCTCTCGGGTCTGCCGTCGGCCGGTCTCGGCGCGTTGATCACACTGATGCTCTTCAAGGTAGACCTCAACCTCTACGCGTTTGTCGGCGTCATCATGCTGGTCGGCCTTGTGAAGAAGAACGGCATCATGATGATCGACTTCGCGATCGAGCTGCGTCGAACAGGCAGCAAGACCGCGGCCGCGGCGATGCACGAAGCCTGCCTCGTCCGCTTCCGTCCGATCATGATGACGACGATGGCGGCGCTGGTTGGGACGTTGCCGATCGCGCTCGGCCTCGGTGCTGGCGCCGAAGCCCGCCGCCCGCTGGGCCTGGCGGTCGTCGGCGGCCTGATCGTGTCGCAGACGCTGACCCTGTACATCACGCCGGTCTTCTACCTCTACATGGAAGCCGCCAGCCAGTGGATCCGCGGCAAGCGCGCGGCGATCTATTCCCTACAGTCGTAGCCGCCGGGCTTCAGGCTTTGATCGCTTCCGCAACACGCTCGGCGCCGTCATTGCCGTCGCGCTCGTCTCGATGGCCCTGGTCGAACCGTCGATGATGTGGTTCACCGTGCCCGCCGCAATCGGTGGCGTCCTCCTCGCTGCGTCACTATTTCTTGCCCATCGGAGTCACCGGCTGCCCCACCTTGAAGACGCAACCGATGCGTCCGACGGGTTGGACCTCGGCATGTTCAACCTGGGTCGGCTCAACCCGGCAGGTATCGGCGGCCTCGGCCTCATCCTCATGGCCGCAGTCGTCGCGTCCCGGTATTCAGAGATTCAACTCGTGCTCGGCCTTGGGCTGACCGGCGGGCTTGCGATGGCGGCGATTCTGGTGGCCTACCGGCGCCGTCACTCGACGGCTAGACCACTCCCACTTCGGATTCGATAGCCCCACGGCTGAAACGATCAAGTCGGAACGGTGAGAGATCGAACTTTGGGTCTCGGCCTGCGATGACGTCCGCCAGTATTCGTCCTGCGGCCGGCGAGTGCTGGAAGCCGTGGCCGCTGAAGCCCGCGATGGTGAACATCCCGTCGGGTCCCGTCGGTCCGATGATCGGCATCGCGTCGGGCGTCATCTCATAAAGACCGGCCCAGCTCTTCACAATGGACGCGTCGTCCAGAGCCGGCAGGCGTCGAGCAGCCACCGGTGCGATGGCCTCGAACACTTTCCAGTTCACGGTGATGTCGAAGCCCGGCTGCTCAGTCGGATCGCCCATGCCGAACAGGAGGTTCGCGCCCTCGCGATGAAAGTAGAACGACGTCTCAAAGTCGATGACGAGCACGCGTGTCGACGGCCAGATGGCATGTGCACGCGGGGCGGCGATGAAGATGTGGCGTCGCAGAGGAGAAATCGGTAGCTCGACACCCGCCATCGCGCCGATTTGTGCGGCCCACGCGCCGGTCGCGTTCACGATGCAGCGGGTATTGATGACACCCTCGCTGGTTTCGACGCCCGAGACAGGCCCGTCGACCAGGATGCGACGCACTTCGGCATTGCGCCGGATCTCGACGCCTGCGCGTTTCGCAGCTGCTGCGAATCCCATCGTGACGCCATTGGGATCGGAGATGCCATCGCGTGCACAGAATGTCGCGGCTTGAACACCATCCACGTTGAGCCCCGGAGCGCAGCGAGCCGCGCCTTGAGCGTCGAGCCAGTCGACATGAACACCGAGCCTCCGCTGCAGCGCCACGGCCTCTTCGAACGCTTCGATGTGTTTTGGCTGCGCCAAGAGGAACAGATAACCGTCCTGGTGAAAGTCAATCGGTGCGCCGACGATGTCCTCGAACTGTTCAAACATCTTGATCGACTCGATCGAGAGGAGGACGTTGGCTTCGGTTGAGAACTGGTGCCGCACGCCGCCGGCGTTTCGGCCGGTGGACGCGATGCCGAGCTGCGCTTCCTTCTCGAGCAACACCACATTGGTGATGCCGCGCTCCGCGAGGTGATACGCCACGCTTGCGCCCATGCACCCGCCACCGATGATCACGACGTCCGCAGTCACGCCAACAGTCTACTTCCGGGTGAGCGGGTAAGCGGGTGAGCGGGTAAAGCGGGTGCCGGGTGAGCGGGTGCAGGTGCGGTGCGGTGCGGTGCGGTGCGGTGCGGTGCGGTGCGGTGCGACCTGCTTACCTGGGCACCCGCTTTACCCGCTTACCCGCTCACCCGCTCACCCGCCCGATCGCCATTTCGAACTAACATGCCGCCCATGCGCATGGCTCTGACACGTTGGCTCCTGGGGCTCAGTCTTCTTCTGTGTGTGGCGTCGGCCACACCGGCGATGGCGCGCCGCGCCGACACCTATCCGAGGCAAGCCGGCGTCGACGCGCAGCACTACGTGTTTCGACTGACGTTGCTGACCGGCGACTCGAATGAGATTCAGGGCGAGGCCTCGGTAACGCTGCGGCTGGCGTCGGCCGGCCTCCGCGAGGCGTTTCTCGACCTGACGTCGGCCACGCCAGACGGCAAGGGCATGACCGTCACCGGCGTCACGATGGCCGGTCGTCCCGTCACCTTTACCCACACGCGCGATCGCCTGCGCCTGCCGGTGCCGGCCGGCATGGCTGCCGGAACGGACGTGACGTTCACGATCGCCTATCACGGCATTCCGGGAAACGGGCTTCGACTGCTCAACAACATTCATGGCGATCGCACGGCGTTCAGCGAAAACTGGTACAACCGCGCACGGCAGTGGTTGCCGACAATCGACCACGTGGCCGACAAAGCCAGCGGCGAGTTCATCATCACGACGCGCGCCGAGTATCAGGTGATCAGCAACGGCACGATTGTCGAGCAGCGAGACCTGCCGACCGGGCTCCGCCGCACGCACTACGTGCAGACGGCACCGATTTCGTCGTGGCTCTACTCGCTGGGTGTCGCCAAGTTCGTCGTGAAATACGGCGGCATCTCCCGTGGCGTGCCGCTGTCGTACTGGGCGTTCCCACAGGATGAAGCCAAAGGGCTTGCGGCCCTCGAAAAGGACGCGCGCGGGTCATTCGAGTTCTTCTCGGATCGCGTCGGTCCCTACGCCTACGAGAAGCTCGCGCACGTGGAGGCCGCCGGCATGGGCGGCGGCACCGAACATGTGAGCAACATCTTCTATGGTGAGAAGGGCGTCACGGTCGGCAGCGCGCCGGTCGTGCACGAGACGGCGCATCAGTGGTTCGGCGATGCCGTGACCGAGAACGACTGGAACGACGTATGGCTCAGCGAAGGCTTCGCCACGTATTTCACGTTGCTGTACACCGAGTTCGCGAGCGGACGGGACGCGTTTGTCGACGGGGTTCGCCGCAGCCGCGACACCGTGCTGCGCACAGAGAAGTCCACGCCCAACACACCCGTGGTGCACGCCAACCTCGATGAGGCCACGACCAGCCCGAACAACTCACTGGTGTACCAGAAGGGCGCCTGGACGCTGCACATGCTGCGCGACACGATCGGCACGGAGCCATTCTGGCGCGGCATCCGCCAGTACTACGAACGCCACATGAACAGCACGGCGTCCACGGCGGATCTGCGACGGGTGATGGAGCAGGTCTCGGGCCAGGATCTCTCGTGGTTCTTCTCGCAGTGGTTGAATCGCAGCGGTGTTCCCGTAGTCGAAGGCACCTGGCGCTACGACGCGGCCGCCAAACAGATCGTCGTCAACATCCGACAGACGCAGGCCGCCGAGCCCTATCGATTTTCGCTCGGCGTTGGCGTGTCTGCCACGGTCGGCGCACCACCGCGCGTGCATGCGATGGCCGTCACCGGGCGCGACACGACGGTGAGGATTCCGTCGGAGACCGACCCGATCTCGGTCACACTCGATCCGGGCGTGTGGCTGCTCGCCGATTTCGGACCGTTTCAGAAGGTGAGCGCCGCGGGTGTCATTTCACAGTCTTTCGCGGCACCCGTTCGTCGGTCATCGCCGCGTGCCACGCGAATGACGCCACGATAACCGCGTTGCGCATCAGATCGTCGGGCGGCAACGTCTCCAGAAAATCTAGATTCGTGTGGCCTCCCGTGCTGCCGACACGATCCTGCAGAAACTGAAAGCCCGGCAGACCGACGCGATCGAACGAGATGTGATCCGTGCTGCCGACGCCGAGGATGGAGACGGCGAACATCCCAAGGTCGTGGAACGGTTCGGTCCAGAGCGTCATCAGGTGGCGCGCGCGCTCGTTGCCCTGCAGGTAGATGCCCCGATACTGGCCGGGGCCGTAGTCCTGATTGAAGTACACCTGCAGCTTCTCGAAGTCCGGCGTCACGCCGTTCGGGCTCGCCGGATCGCCGAAATGCCTCAACACGTACTCCCGTGATCCATGCAGGCCCTGCTCTTCACCGCCCCACAGCGCCACGCGAATGGTGCGGCGCGGCCTCGCGCCGGTCGCCTTGAGAATGCGCATCGCCTCCAACATCACGCCGACACCCGAGGTGTTGTCGCTCGCATTCGGACTGGCATGCCACGTATCCAGATGCGCGCCGATCATGACGACCTGGTCCTTCAGGTCCGAGCCGGCGATCTCACCCACCACATTGTTCGCCTTCTCCACCGCGGCGCCGATCCGGTTGCGGATCTCGATCTCCACCGTGACCGGGATCTTGCGCTGGCAGATGCGATACATGCGGTTGTAGTGCTCGGGTGTGATGGCGACGATGGTCGGCGATGCGAGCGTTTCGGCGCGCGACCAACCGTCCGCGCCCGCGCCCGGGCGCGCGAAGCCGCGGACGGCCCCGGGCCAGCCGCTCTCCGACTGCAACACCGCGACCACGCCTTCGGCTTTGTAGAACGCCATCTTTTCTTTGGCCGTGATCGCGTCGGGATTCGCCACCGCCGGAGGCGCCGGCGGCGCTGGTGCGGGCGGCACCGCCCGTTCAATCGCCTTTAGTTCATCGTCGGTGTATTTCTGCGTGCCGGCGTTCAGCTTCACTCGATCGATCACGGCCGGCGGCGTGGCGAGTACGGCCACGCCCTTCAACGTGCCGCGCAGTTGGTCCAGATCCTTGCGGGATGTGATCACGGCACTGACGACACGCAGGGTCTTCTTGCCGTCCGTGCCGGGCGTGTGAGAGATCGGGTATCCGACCATCGGCTGGTAGTCAGGCGCGAGCATGTGCAGCGACGTGTACTCGTTGTCCCAGCGCGTGCCGAAATCCATGAACGGCTCGATCGCCGTATTCACGAGGCCGATCCTTTTCATGTACGACTCGACCCAGGTTTGCGCGCGCGCCATGTCGTCGGAGAGCGTGAGCCGCGCGCCGAGCACGTCGGCGATATACGACACGGTGTCCATGACCTGCGAGCGTTGCAGGCCCTCTTCACGGATCCGGGCCACCATTGGCCAGTCGATCTGCGGATTGGCCGACTGAGCCGTGAGGACCAGCGGGAGGGCGGCGGCGCCGCACACGACAACGAACAGGAGACGCAGGCGACCAAGGTAGCGAGGCACGGCGCGATTCTACTCCGCTGCGAGCGCCTCACGTGGCCTGACGGCTCAACGCGTCCAGCGCACGAACCGATCGAGCCTGAGCGTCTTGTCTGCGGTGCGTCCGCTGGCCGAGAGTTCAACGCGATAGTCGCCCGGCACCGCCGGACGTGGATTCGCGGTGGTCCCTGTGAGCAGATTCCATTTCACGATGTTGAGGCCGCGAACCGCCTGCGCGTCGATCGTCTTCACGACGGCGCCCGCGGCCAAACGAATCGTCAGCGTCACAGGACCCGCCGCATCCACGACAAAGGCGATCGTCGCTGAGCCGGGTGTGCCGGCCGGCTCCATCTCATCCGCGATGCGCACGAGCGCCGGATGCGGTGCAAACACGCGCGGCCCACTCGCGGTGCCAGCCGACGCGACCCACTGCTGAATCGGCCTGGCGTCAAGCACGAACACGCCGCGCCCATGCGTGCCAATCACGATCTCATCCTCTCTCGGATGAATCACCAGATCGTGCACCGGCGTAGTCGGCAATGTCGCCGACAGCGACAGCCAGGTCGCGCCGCGATCGATCGACGCATAGACACCCGCGTCAGTGCCAACATAGAGCACCTCGGCATTGCGCGGATCTTCGCGAATGACGTTGATCGACTCGGCGGGAAGATTGCCGACAATCGACGTCCAATGCGCGCCGAAGTCGGTCGAGCGGTAGAGATACGCGCGGGTGTCGTCTTCACGGTAGCCGGTGAATGAGACGTACGCGGTGCCAACGGCGTGTTGCGACGCGATGACGCGACTCACCCACTTCTTCGGCAGACCGGCGTCGATCGCCGTCCAATTCGCGCCCGCGTCTTTCGTGACGTGCACGCGACCGCCTTCCGTGCCGATGTAGATGAGGCTGCGGTCCTTCGGCGATTCCGAAATCATCGTGATCGTGCCGTATGGCACAGTCGCCCGATCGCCGCCCGCCGGATCCGACACGTCCGGACCGACCGGCGACCACGCGAGGCCGCGATTCGTGCTCTTGACGAGCCGGTTCGTGCCTGCGTAGATCGTCGCGGGATCGAACGCGGAAATCACGAACGGCATGTACCAGCCGATGCGCCACGGCGTTTCGCCGCGCGGCGCGCGGGGCGCGATGCGCTGCGAAGACGGACTGCCGGTCTGCACCGACGGCCCCTGCGTGTCCATGCGCCTCAGATCGCCGTTCTGATGTTCGTAGTACACGTACCGAGAGTCGGCCGGATCCGGCACCGTCACGAACGAATCGCCACCGGTCCACTGGTCGAGATACACGTGCTTCCACGGCTCGTTCTCGTTGCGCGTGTCGTCCACGGTGTACGTGCTCGGCCCAAAGAGCGCCGCGTCGTCCTGCGTGCCGCCATAGATGTTGTAGGGTTCGGCCATGTCGACCGACACGCTGTAGAACTGCCCGACGGGAATCGTGTTCAAGTGCAGCCACGACTGGCCGCGGTCGTACGACGACATCATGCCGCCGTCGGTGCCGAGCAGCAGATGATTTGGATCGGTCGGATCGATCCAGATCTCGTGATGGTCGAGGTGCATCACCAGGCCCTGCGTCTCACGCAGCCGCCGGATGGTCTCGCCGATGCGCGCGTAGGTGCGGCCGCCGTCGGTGGAATGAAATGCGTGGTTGCCGAGAATGTAAATCTCCTCGGGATTGTCGGGCGACACGCTGACGTCGCAAAACTTCCAGCCGTAGACGCTGAACACGGGATAGAGATCGTCGGTGTTGGCTTTGCGCCACGAGTCGCCGCGATCGTCCGAGCGATAGACCTCGCCGCCGACGAACGTGCGATCAGTCGTCCCGCCCGCGAACGGCGCCCGGTTGTCGAGAAACACGTAGACCGTCTGCGGCCGCGAGGGCGCGATGGCGATATTGCTCCGGCCGATCAGCCCGGCGGGTAGTCCATTGCTGAGTTTCTTCCACGTGGCGCCCGCGTCGGTCGAGCGATAGACACCGCTCTTCGGCCCGGTCTCGATCTGCCACATCGACGCATAGAGCACGTTGTGGTTGCTCGGATCCATCGTCAGATCGATCGCGCCCGTGACGCTGTCGAGAAACAGCGACGTCGTCCACGTGCGGCCCCCGTCGGTGGTCTTGAACACGCCGCGCTCGCGGTTGGGCGTCCACTGATGCCCCATCGCGGCGACATAGACGATGTTCGGGTCGTTCGCGTCGATGAGAACCTTGCCGATGTGATGGCTGTCGGTCAGGCCCATGTTCGTCCACGTCCGGCCCGCATCAACGGACTTGAACACGCCGGTGCCCGGGTACGCGTACCCCGCGTAGCGCGGCTGCACCACGCCGGTCCCCACCCAGACAATGTCGGCATTCGAGGGCGCGACGGCGATGTCACCGACGGAGAACGCGGACTCGTGATCGAAGATCGGCTGCCACGTCAGGCCGTTGTTGGTGGTTTTCCACACGTTGCCGTCGCTCGGCGCGGCGTAGATCGTGTTGCGGCTGCCGGTGGGAACCGCGATCGCCTCGATGCGCGCGCTCTGATGCGCGGGCCCGAGCGCCCGCCATGGCAGCGCCGCAAACGGCGAGGCGGCTGCGAGTTGCTGATGCGCGCGCCATGCACCGGCGCGGTCCTCTGCTGCGCGTGCTGTGGTGGTGCCGGTCGACTGAGCCGCCTGCTGAAATGCGACGACGCGAATGCCGACGACGATCGTGATCAGGATCAATGAGGTGCGCCACTGAAGTGTCATACGTGTCCCGGATGATGCCAGAATCCGGCAGCCGGCGATCTGTCAGAATGCTGAACATGCGACGGCTCACTCGCCTCACCCGCCTTCTGCCAATGGTCGTGATTGCGGCGTGCGTACACTCGGCGCCGTCGCTCCCGGGGCCCGAGTTGGAGCCGAGCATCACCGCCTTCCAGCGCACGATCCTCGGCGCGTTAAGCGGTGAGACGGAGATCCGCCCGGGCCTGAAACTCGCTAATCGCATGGACATCGCCAACAAGCGAGAAGCGAGAGCGTATCTGGCCGCCCAACTCACGGCGATCGGTCTGACCGCCGAGCGACAGCCCTACGGCACTGACAGCGAAAACGTCTATGCGATCCTCGCCTGCGGAAAGCCCGGCGCCGAGGCCGTCGTCTTTGGTGCCCACTACGACTCGGTCCGCGTCGCCCCGGGGGCCAATGACGACGGCACGGGTGTGGTCGCCGTGCTGGCCACCGCGCGTGAACTGGTCAAGACGAAGAACCGCACGCGAGACCTGATCTTTGCGTTCTTCGACGAAGAAGAACGCGGGCTGGTCGGCAGCCGCAACTTCGCACAAATGCTGAAGGACCGGAACCGCGCGATTCACTCAGTGCACACGATTGATCAAGTCGGCTGGGATGAAAATGCGAATCGCGCGATCGAACTCGAGATTCCCTACGAAGGCGCGGTTGATTTCTACAAACAGGCTGCCGCCGCATTGAAGATGACGATGCCGATCTGGGAAACGCCGGAAACCGGCTCAGATCACGTGTCGTTCCGTCGCCTCGGCTATAAAGCCGTCGGCATCACTGAAGAGTACCGACACAAAGACACCACGCCGTTCATCCACAAAGCCGGCGACACGTTTGCCACCATCAACTGGCCGTATCTCGCCTCGACGACGCGGCTGATGATTCAGGTGATGACGATGCTGACGAATTCGTAGGCGTCGGGCTTAGCCCGACGCGTGCCTACCGCCTGCCCATCTTCTTGGGCAGTGGCAGTTTGCCGTCGGCACCGCTCGTGAGCGATACGAACGTGGGATCGGCAAAGAGCGACGAGAAGACCGCGTCGACGCGCGCCTCCATCATTTCTTTGCTGCGCACGGCGTCGTAGCGCTCGTAGTCGAAGAAGTGGCGCTTGAGCATCGCCACCGCCCGGTCCTTCTGGCCCGCTTGGGCGTAGATGGCGGCGAGGTTGTACGACGCACACATCAGGTTGTCGTTGGCTTTCGCGACCTTCACCGCCTCGGCTTTCGCGGCGGCGCTGGTGTCGCCCGCCTGAAATGCCGCGGCGAACACCAGGTTGAACGGATCGGCGGGATCAAGCGCAAGCGCCTGCTTGGTGTAGGCAGCGGCCTTCACGCGATCCCCTTCCGAGTGCCAGTAGACCGCCAGATTGCGAAAGGCGAGCGGGAGCGGAAACGCTGCCACCGACGCTTCCATCATCGACAGTCCTTTCGGAAAATTACCATCATGAATCGTCATCTTGCCGAGACCGTGCAGTGCCACGGCGCGGGAGAGCGGATCGGACGGCCGCGCGAGAATGGCGTCGAACACCACGCGCGCCTTGTCCCAATCGCCCAGTTGGTGGCGATACACCTCGCCAAGATACCGGCGCGGCGCGGGATCTGATGGATCCAGCTTCAACGCGGCGGCATAGCGCTTCTCGGCTTCGGGATAGCGATCCTGGCTCTCTGCCGCGAGACCCAGCATCATCTGGTGCTCGACCTCCGCACCGAGTGACCGATCCAGATTAGCGGCCGGATAGAACTCGCCGCCGATGGCGACGCCGAGCTTCTTCAATTCGCCCGCCGCATCTTTCGCGGGATTCGGAAACAGGCACTTCTGCTCGACGATGGCTTTCAGCGACACGATCGCCGCCGCCTTGTCACCTTTCTTCGCCGTGTCCTTCGCATCTTTCAGCTGCGTCTTGATCGCGGATTCGCGCTGCTTCATCTCGCCTTCGACGAGCTTTTCAACGACAGAGACATTCAGCTTGCCGTCCGTGCCTTCAGCTCGACCGATGATCTTGCCGTCCGCTTGAGCCAACACGACGACTGGCGGCTTCCCCGTACCAATGAACGTCTCGACGTTCGGCATCTCGCGATTCGCGACGGCCATCGTCACACACTGCTGCGCATAGACCGACAGCGTGCGCGAGTTGCGCAGGCTCGACTTCTCCCACTCGTTCTGCGAGGCCGGGTACCAGTAGAGAACAAGGCTGCCGGCGGGCGGCGGTGTCTTGATCGCCTGCCACGGCACCTGATACACGACTTCCTCAGCGCCCATCGCGCCACTGCCCATGCCGCCCGTGCCGCCGCCACCGCCACCGCCGCAGGTGGCGAGCGCGTCAGCGACGAGGAGCAGAACGAAAAGCGGCGTGATCGCGGGACGCAGGAAGGGTGCCTTCATGCGTGAAGCGTACTACGGCTAGCGCACGGGCACCCGCGGGTGCCAGGTCTGCAGGATCCGCATGTAGTTGCCGCGTTCGAAGGCTTCGGGGTTCGGGCTCTTCTCGAGGCTCATGCTGCCCTGCGCCTGGCGCAGGGAGTGATACTCGCGATCCACGAGCCACTGCCGTAGTTCGCGCACTGTTGAGGTGAGCCGGCTCGGGCCGTGGTTCAGGAGCGCGGCGGTCATCTGCACGGCATGTGCACCGGCCATCACCGCCTTCAACGCGTCCATACCCGAGTGGACGCCGCCCGTCGCCGCCAGTGAGAGACGCGTGCGGCCAGAAAGGATCGCCAGCCAGCGCAGACGCAACAGCAGTTCATCAGGCGTCGACAACTGCAACCGCGGGACGGTCTCCAGCATCTCGGGATCAATGTCGGGCTGATAGAAGCGATTGAACATCACGATGCCGTCGGCGCCCGCGGCCTCGAGCTCGAGAGCGAGATGCGCAATCGATGAGAAGAATGGCGAGAGCTTCACCGCGACCGGAATGCTGACGTGCGTCTTGATCGCCCTCACGGTGTCGAGCAAGCGCGCTTCCACATCCGCGCCACTCTCGAGTGTGTTGGTCGCGACGTGATAGAAGTTCAGCTCGAGCGCATCAGCGCCCGCCTGCTGAATCTGGTGCGCGTAGCTCAGCCAGCCTTCTGGTGTCGTGCCGTTGAGTGAGCCGATCACCGGCACCTTCACCGCTGCCTTGATCGCGCGCACCTGCTCAAGATACCGATCGGGCCCGAAGGCGAAGTCGTCGGTCGACGGAAAGTACGACAGCGCCTCGGCGCTCGATTCGTCGTGCACGAGCATGTGATGCATCATGCCAAGCTCGTCGCGCGTGATCTGCTCTTCGAAGAGCGAGTGCATCACGATCGCGGCCGCGCCGGCATCTTCGAGCCGACGTACGGCGTCGAGATCATGCGCCAGCGGTGAGGCGCCCGGCATCACCGGATGCTCAAGCGTGAGTCCCAGATACGTGGTGGTGAGATCCATCGCGTCCTCCTAGCCCTTCTTGCCCGCAAGCTCTTCGTAGAGCGCCTGACGTCTGGTCACGTTGTCCTGGGCATGCGCCATCAGTTCCTTGAAACGCTCAGGGTGCGCCTGCTCCACCATCCGGTAGCGCGATTCGCCACGCACATACTTGTCGAGACCGATCTTCGGCGGACCGGAGTCGAGCATCAGCGCCGGCTCGCCGCCATCGACACGACGCGGATCGAATCGGAACAACGGCCAGTGACCGGAATCCACCGCGGCCTTCTGCTGATCCAACCCGAACTTCAGGTCGTAGCCATGCGCGATGCAGTGGCTGTAGGCGATGATCAGCGACGTCCCCGGATACGCTTCCGCCTCCTGGAACGCCTTGAGCGTCTGCGCGTCCTTCGCGCCGAACGCGACCTTCGCGACGTAGACGTTGCGATACGCCATCGCCATCATGCCGAGGTCCTTCTTCGCCGTGGCCTTGCCCGACACGGCGAACTTCGCAGACGCCCCCATCGGCGTCGACTTCGACTGCTGACCGCCGGTGTTCGAATACACCTCCGTGTCGAGGACGACGATGTTGAGGTTGCGGCCGAGCGAGAGCACGTGATCAAGCCCGCCGTAGCCAATGTCATACGCCCAGCCGTCGCCGCCGATGATCCAGACACTCTTGGTGACCAGATAGTCGGCGAGATCCAGCAGGCGCTTCGACTCCACGTCGTTGCGGCCGTTCAGCCATCGCTTGAGGTCGGCGACGCGCGCGCGTTGCGACTGAATGCCACCCTCGTCCGGTTCGGCAAACTCGAGCAACGCGCCCGCGAGTGCGAACGGCACGACCCCACGCGCCGCCAATGACTGCGTCAGCGCGACCGCCTCCTCGCGATGGTGATCCACCGCCAGCCGCATGCCGAGGCCGAACTCCGCGTTGTCTTCAAAGAGCGAGTTCGCCCAGCTCGGCCCTCGACCATCGCGATTGATCGTGTACGGCGTCGTCGGCAGGTTGCCGCCGTAGATCGACGAGCAACCCGTCGCGTTGGCAATCAGCGCGCGATCGCCAAACAACTGGGTGATCAGCTTCAGGTAGGGCGTCTCACCACAACCCGCGCAGGCACCGGAGAACTCAAAGAGCGGCTCGAGAAACTGCGTGCTCTTCACATCGGACTTGACCGCCGTACGATCGACCTCCGGCAGGTTCAGAAAGAAGGCAAAGTTCTCGCGCTCGGCGTCACGCAGCGGTCGCTGCTCCACCATGTCGATGGCCTTGTGCTTTGGATTCGATTTGTCCTTCGCCGGGCACACCGCCACGCACAACGAGCAGCCCGTGCAGTCTTCCGGCGCCACCTGGATCGTGTACTTCTGGCCGGGGAACTCGTTGCCCTTGAACGCAATCGACTTGAACGTCGCCGGTGCGCCCGACAATTGATCGGCCGGATACACCTTCGCGCGAATCGCCGCGTGCGGGCATACCATCGCGCACTTGTTGCACTGAATACAGAGCGCGTCGTCCCAGGCCGGAATCTCGGTCGCGATGTTGCGCTTCTCCCAGCGCGTGGTGCCCATGGGCCACGTGCCATCCACCGGAAATGCACTGACGGGCAGCAGATCGCCCTTGTTGGCGAGCATCACGGCCGTCACACGCTTCACGAAATCCGGCGCATCGTCGGACACCACCGGCGGCATGCGCCGCGTGGCCGTGACGAACGGAGGCACAGTGACCTCGTGCAGGTTCGCGAGGGTGCCGTCGACGGCCGCGTAGTTGGCCTGCACGATCGCGTCACCGCGCTTGCCGTATGTCTTGGCGATTGCTTCCTTGATCTTGTTGATCGCCTCAGCGCGCGGCAGCACGCCAGAGATCGCAAAGAAGCAGGTCTGCATGATCGTGTTGATGCGATTTCCCATGCCGACCTCACGAGCGACCGTGTAGCCATCGATCACGTACATCTTCAGTTGCTTCTCGACAATCTGCGCCTGCACGTCTCTTGAGAGATGCGACCACACGTCCTCAGCGGCGTAGGGCGCGTTGAGCAAGAACACCGCTCCGGGCTCGGCCAATTCGAGCATGTCGTATTTGTCGAGGAAGTCGTATTGATGACACGCCACGAAGCTCGCCCGCGTGATGAGGTACGGCGCGCGAATGGGCTTCGGTCCGAACCGCAAGTGCGAGATCGTGAATGACCCGGACTTCTTCGAGTCGTACACAAAGTAGCCCTGCGCAAAGTTGTCGGTGTCTTCGCCGATGATCTTGATCGAGTTCTTGTTGGCGCCCACCGTGCCGTCGGCCCCAAGCCCAAAGAACACCGCGCGCACCACTTCGGGCCGCGTGCTGTCGAGGTCGAATGACTCGTCGACTTTCAGCGACAACCCCGTGACATCGTCCACAATCCCCACGGTGAAGTGCGGCTTTGGCTGCTCACGGTTGAGATCATCGAAGACGGCCTTGACCATCGCGGGCGTGAACTCTTTCGAGCCGAGGCCATAGCGTCCGCCCGTGACGATGGGCATCGGGCCTGCGAATGTGCCGGCCGCCCTGGCTTCGGTCAGCGCACAGACGACATCCAGATACAGGGGCTCGCCCACCGCGCCGGGTTCCTTCGTGCGATCGAGCACGGCGATGGACTGCACGGTCTTCGGCAACACCCTGACCATGTCGTTCACGGAGAAGGGCCGGAACAGGCGGACCGTCAGCACGCCGACCTTCTCGCCATGCGCCATCAGTGCCTCGGCCGTGTCGCGTGCCGTCTCCGCGCCCGAGCCCATGATCACGATGACGCGCTCAGCCTCCGGATGCCCCGCGTAGTCGAACAAGTCGTACGCGCGCCCTGTCATCGCCGCAAACGCCGCCATCGTCTTTCGCACGATCTCGGGACAGGCGGTGTAGAAGCCATTGGCGGCTTCGCGCGCCTGGAAGAACGTGTCGGGGTTCTGTGCTGAACCGCGCAGCACCGGGTGGTCAGGCGTCAGTGCACGACGACGATGAGCCGCGATGAGATCTTCGGGCAACAGCGCCCGCAGGTCATCGTCCGTGAGCTCTTCGATCTTGCCGACTTCATGCGATGTGCGAAAGCCATCGAAGAAGTGCATGAACGGGACGCGCGACGCCAGCGACGAGGCTGTGGAGACGAGCGCGAAGTCGTGCGCCTCCTGTACGTTGCCGGAGGACAGCAGGGCGACCCCCGTCTGGCGACACGCCATGACGTCGGAGTGGTCTCCGAAAATCGACAGTGCATGCGTCGCGATGGTTCGCGCCGTGACGTGCAGCGTGAAGGCCGTCAATTCGCCGGCAATCTTGTAGAGATTCGGGATCATCAGCAGCAGGCCCTGGCTCGCCGTAAATGTCGTCGCCAGTGCCCCGGCCTGCAATGCGCCATGCACCGCGCCGGCAGCGCCGCCTTCCGACTGCATTTCCACTACCTGCGGCACGAGGCCCCAGATGTTGCGCCGGCCCTTCGACGACCACTCGTCTGCCAGCTCGCCCATCGTGGACGAGGGCGTGATCGGGTAGATGGCGATGACTTCGTTCACTCGGTGCGCGACGGAAGCAGTCGCTTCGTTGCCGTCGACGGTGATCCAGCGGCGTGTCATTTCGGAACTCCCCATGTAATGCCCTGTCCCTATGCACCGGACGTGCCGCTTCTCGGCCGCCGGATCCGCGCGCGCACGGGCCCCTGTGTGGCGAAATGGCGGAGATTCCCGCACCGGTGAGTGGAAAAGTCAGCGACATGCGAACGACTTCGCAGTCGACGGAAGCGATATCCTGAGGTGTGGTGACGCGTGCGCTGACGGCGCAGGAAGTACTCGCGCAACGAGGGATGCGGTCGACGCTGGTCGGCATCGGCGTCAATCTCCTGCTCGCAGCCGTGAAGGCGGTGGCCGGCATTCTCGGTCACTCCTACGCCCTGGTCGCCGACGCCGTGGAATCCACGATGGATATCGCGAGCTCCCTGATCGTATGGATGGGCCTGCGCTATTCGGTGAAGCCGCCGGACGACAACCATCCGTATGGGCACGGCAAGGCCGAGCCGCTCGCGGCCATGGCGGTGTCGCTCGCGCTCTTCGCGGCGGCCGCCGGTGTCGCCGTCCAGAGCGTGCGCGAGATTCGACTACCGCACCACGCGCCCGCGCCCTTCACGCTGGTTGTGCTCATCGGCGTCATCGCGATCAAAGAGACGCTGTTCCGGTACGTGTTCAAGGTCGGGGCCACCACGCGCAGCACGGCCGTGAAGTCTGACGCATGGCACCACCGCAGCGACGCGCTCACGTCAGTCGGTGCGTTTGTCGGCATCTCGATCGCGCTGATCGGCGGCGCAGGCTACGAGGCGGCGGACGACTGGGCCGCGCTCTTTGCCGCATTCATCATCGGACTCAACGCCTACCTGCTGTTGCGACCGGCACTCGACGAACTGACCGACGCGAAGCCCGACCCCGCACTGGAGCTGCAGGTGCGCGAAGTGGCGCAGCAGAATCCGCACGTGATCGGCACGCACAAGTGCCACGTGCGCAAGATGGGCTTCGACTACTACGTCGACCTCGACGTGATCATCGACGGCCAGATGACGGTGACCCGCGGACACGAGATCGCCCATGAAGTACAGAATGCGATCCGCGCAGCGAACCCGCTCTTTTCAAAGGTGCTGATTCACGTCGAGCCGCCGGGCAATCCCCCCCCGGCCTGAAGCGCCGCGATCACGTCAGCGGCCGTATAGTCCGCACCGTCAGCGCGCAGGAACTGCAGGGCGCTCGACAGGTCATCGCCTGACGTCACGATGCCACTCTCCACACTCTTGCTGGCGCGCACTTGCGGATAGCCTGCCGTTGCGATGAGCGCGTTGCAGATGCACTTGCGACCGAGCGTCTCGCCGGCGGCGCCCCCCTTCGACGCATACAGATTCACGGGTTCAGCCGGACATCGCCACGCCACACTCCCATCGTCAGCACGATAGGCCTCACGCAGATAGCCCAGATCGCAGATGCGTGGACGTGCGGCGTAGACCTCGGGATCCGACAACGACCCCGGCACGTCGGCCACCTTGAACGGGAATCCCGTGGGCGACGCGAGCGGATCGGTGAAGACACGCGACTCCTCCGAGGCCAAACCACGAAGGAGTGCGGTGCGGTAGTCGGCTCGCATGCCCGACTCGGCACAGAGCGCGAACGCGGTCCCAACCTGGACGCCGGCCGCGCCAAGCGCGAGCGCCGCGCTCAGCTTGTCTGGTGAGCCGAAGCCTCCCGCCAGCCAGAAGGGCACGCCCAGCGCGCGGAGCTTCACCAGGTCCACCTGATCACGATCGCCATACACAGGCTCGCCCGTTGATGTCAGCTGCAACTTCCCGCGTGGGGGCGCGTTGTGACCACCGGCGGTCGGGCCTTCGACGATGAAGCCATCGACGCGACCATTGGCCTTTCTCTGCAGCGTGAGGCCGAGCACATCGGACGAGATGATCGCGAGAAACATGGGCCGCGTCAGGGGCGTCAGCGCCTCCGTGTTGTGGTCGCGCGGATCAAACGTCACGGCGAAGTGATCGTCGGGCTGTGCGCCGGTGACATGAAGCGGATACGTGGCGACCTCGTGCAGCGCGAGACGATCGAGAGCCCCCGGGATCTTCAGCGGAATGCCTGCGCCCATCAGCACCACGGCGACGCCCGCCAGCATCGCGCCGTACAGCGAGGCGAGATGCGGCAGCTGGATCTTCTCGAGATAGTTGATGCCGACCGGGTGCGAGTGGCCCTCGCGCGCGAGAAAGACTTCAACGAAGTTCGCGACGATGACCAGTTCGATGAGCGCGCGCGGGCTATCGAGTACGTGCTGCGGTGGCGTGACGTAGGCGTGGCGCTCCGGCTTGCCGCCGGCGATGTAGTACCGGTGCCAGACACGTTCTGCCATCGAGACGAGGGGGAACGCGTCGAGGGCGCGGCGCATGTGTCCATCGAGATCGCCGTCCTGAAGGCGCCGCACCAGCAGCTGGTCCAGAGCCGTGCCGGATACCACACCGAGTTGCCCCTGTCGGGACACGGCATTCGCCAGCCGCCAATTCGAGATGCCGACGCCCATGCCGCCTTGAATGATTTGAGGAAGAGTCATCGCGGGTCCCGCTCCAATTGGGAGTACCACTGCAAAACTCCGGCCACTACCCGGGCGCGGCGAAATATAATGCGTGCTTCGCCGCTACTAAGGCCATTGAGGGGGATCTGTGAAGCAGCTGCTGGTGTCGTTGTGTGTGGGCGTGGGTGTATTTGTGGGTGTGCTGGGCACGCCATCGCGCGCATTCGCGCAGGGCGATGAAATTCAGGTGTACGACGCCAGCCTGGCGCCAAAGGGTGTGTTCAACCTGACGTGGCACAACAACTTCACACCGAAGGGCATCAAGACGCCGTCGGTCCCGGGTGGTGTCACGGCCGACAAGTCATTCAACGGCGTCACCGAGTGGGCGTTCGGCGTGAGCAACTGGTTTGAAGCGGGCCTCTACCTGCCGCTCTACACGATCGACAAGGATCTCGGCTTTGGCATCAACGGCTTCAAGCTGCGCGGCCTCGTGGCCACGCCCAACGGCAACGACCGCACAGTGGCATTTGGTTTCGGCATGGAGCTGAGCTACAACGCGAAGCGCTGGGACTCGACGCGCGTGACCTCGGAGTTCCGCCCCATCATCGCGTGGCACGTGAATCCGAAGTTTGATCTGATCCTCAACCCGATCCTCGACACGGCGTATGACGGCTTCGACAACCTGGAGTTCGTGCCGTCGGCGCGCATCGCCTACAACCCGTCAGAAGTCTGGGCCGTGGCACTCGAAGCGTATTCGGATTTCGGACGGCTCAAGGGTTTTGAAAAAGCCGCTGATCAGTCGCACCAGCTCTACGCGGTGATCGACCACACGACCAAGAGCGGCTTCGAGATCGAATTCGGCGCCGGCGTCGGCCTCACAGACGCCGCCGACAAGTTCACGCTGAAGCTGATCGTCGCGAAGGATCTCTTCAAGGTCAAGTAAGGCCTGGGCGCTCTACGGTCGATCAGCGCCTCGGATCGCCGAGGCGTCGGTCTTATGCAGATCCAGCACAACCAGCGTGTTCTGTCCCTTGTTGAGCCACGACGCCGGGCAATACAGCGTCGTCTGCGGCCCGATGTCCCAGTAGCGGCCGAGGTTGTGGCCGTTCACCCAGACCACGCCCTTGCGATAGGCGGACATGTCGATGAAGGTGTCGGCCGTCGCGTCGAGCGTGAACGTGCCCTTGAAGAAGACGCCTGACTTCGACGGCGTCGCTGGCGACTTCGCAGCGAGCGACGTCACCCACTTGTCTGCGAGCGGTAGCAGAAACACATCCCAGTTGGTCAGCGTCATGCCCGAAAGCGTCACGCGATCGGTGATGCCTTTGCGATCGATGATGTCCTGCGCAAAGTTGATGTGCCCCATGCCTTCGACGAGGACTTCGAGGACCGGCATCGCGTTCGTCGTCGCTGGAATATCCAGCGACTTCTCACCCAGCCGTCGATCGATTGTGCCGATCAGTTTGCCGTCGACGAACACCTGCGCGTAGTCATGGAGGTCCGTGATGATGAGCTTGCCGCTCTTGCGACCGATGAGCGTCGTGCGATACAGCACGAGGCCCTGATTCTGTCCGTAGTATTCGAACGTGCGCGGATGCACGGACTTGATCGGCTCGGGCAGCTGTTCCCAGATCGACGTCATCGGCGCCATCGCAATGTCAGGGATGGCCATCGTGGGGATCGGTGCGGGGACCGCCGGGAGCGATGTGCCTGTTGGCAGGTACTTGCCAATCAGTTCGCGGAGCGCCAGATACTTCGGCGTCGCGCGGCCCTGCTCGTCGATCGGCGCGTCGTAGTCGTAACTGGTGACATCAGGCTCGTAGCCCTTGCCGCCGCTGTTCGCACCGGCGGTGAAACCGAAGTTCGTCCCACCGTGCGCGACGTAGAAGTTGAAACCCTTCTTGTTGTCGAGCAGCCACGTCACTTCCTTGACCAGCGACGGAATCCCCGGACGCTGCCACTTCTCGCCCCAGTGCGTGAGCCACCCTGGATACGTCTCGGACGAAAACACGGGAACGCCAGGATTCATCGAGCGCGCCAGCGTCCAGTGTTTGTCCTCGGAACCTGAGTCGAGCCCCACCGCCGCGCCCGGCAGCGATCCCGCCTCAAGCATGTACGGCGTCGGGCCATCGCCCGTGAAGAACGGCACGTTGATGCCGTTCAGCTTCCACACGTCACGCAAGCGCGACATATACGCGCGATCGTTCGCGTAACTGCCGTACTCGTTCTCAACCTGCACCATGATGATGGCGCCGCCGTGCGTGACGAGCGCCGGCGTGATGACCTTCGCCAACTGCGCCATGTAGCGCTCGGCCGCCTGCATGTAGCGCGGATACATCCCGCGCACGCGCAGATCCGGATCCTTCAGGAGATACGGCGGGATCCCACCGAAATCCCACTCGGCACACACATACGGGCCGGGCCGAAGCAACGCCCACATCCCCGCGTCCTTGACCATTTTGAAAAACGTCGCGAGGTCATGGTTCGTCGTCGTGAAGTCGAAACGACCTTCGGTCGTCTCGTGGTAATTCCAGAAGATATAGGCGGCAACGGTGTTGCAGCCCATGGCCTTCGCCATCTGAATGCGCTGCGACCAATATTCGACGGGAATCCTCGCCGGGTGCATCTCGCAGGAAATGATCTGAAGCGGCTTCCCATCGAGCAGGAAGTCATCCGACGACAATTTGAATGTGTGGGCCGGTGTCGAAGCCACCGTGGCCGGTTTGACCTGTGCGGATGGCCATGCGGCCAAAGCGGTGAGTCCGAGCAGTGCGATGACAGAGGCCGCGCGCTTCATGCGCCGCATTCTGTCACGCCGGGCGGTACGGCAAGTACCGCGGCTCCCAGGTCGCCTCAGCGACCCGGGTATCAATCTCGTCTGTCGACATCTCCGGCGCCGCGCCGCATTCCACCAGCGCGCGACCGACTGCGACCGCCACTTTCGCCGACACGGCACGCAGTGCGCCGATCCGGGGAAACAGCGACGCGCCCGGCGTGGCATCGTGCCCCGTGTATTCATACACCGCCATGGCGGCCGCCGCGAACGCTTCGTCGGGCACCACCCGCGCACCGACAACAATCGCGCCGAGACCGATGCCGGGGAACACGAACGCGTTGTTGCACTGACCGATGTGATGCGTGACGCCGTCATGCACGACCGGCGCAAATGGACTGCCGGTGCCGACGATCGCCGCGCCGTTGGTCCACCGCAGCAATTGCTCAGGCGTCGCTTCCACCTTGCTCGTGGGATTCGACAACGTCAACACAATCGGCCGCGCGACATGGGCGTGCATCGTCGTCACGATCTGCTCGGTGAACGTACCGGGTTGGCCCGAGACGCCAATCAGAATCGTCGGCCTGAATTGCGACACGACGTCCGACAGCGAGAAGCCGTCGCCGGATCGCGTCCATCCTGATGCAACCTGCGGATCAGCCGCGATGTCCTGCTTGTGGCCGCGAATCCCGGGGCGGTCTGCAAGGATCAGCCCTTTCGAATCCAGGCACAGCACACGCCGATTGATCTCCGCATCGGAGCAGCCACTCGCCTTCAGTGCGCGGCGCATCTGCTGCGCACAACCGGCGCCGGATGCACCGGCGCCATAGAACACGAGCCGTTCTTCGGCGAGCGTGCGCCCACACCGATCGAGCGCCGTACGAATGCCGGCTTCGACGACGGCCGCGGTTCCCTGGATGTCATCGTCAAAACTCGGCAACTGGTTCGCGTAACGATGCATCACCTGGAAGGCGATCTCATTCGCAAAGTCTTCCCACTGCACCAGCGCCTTCGGAAAGACGACCTTGATCGCCTCGACGAGTTCGTCAAGCAGTGAGAAATACGCGTCGCCGCGCAGGCGTCGATGGCGAACGCCGAGGTAGAGAGGATCGTTCAGCAGACGCTCGTTGTCTGTGCCGACATCGATGTCGAGCGGCAAACCCAACGCCGGATGCACGCCGGCACCCGCGGTATACAGCGCAACCTTCCCGACCGCGATGCCCATCCCGCCCACGCCCTGATCGCCGATGCCGAGGATCGCCTCGTTGTCGGTTGCCACAATGATTCGGACATCGTCGCGTTCCGCATGGCGGAGCACATCGACGATGTGCCCGCGGTCTTCAGATGACACGTAGAGGCCGCGCGGCCGACGATAGTTCTGGCTGTATTGCTCGCAGATAAGACCGACCGTCGGCGTGTAGATGATCGGCAGCATCTCTTCGAGATGGGCGCACACGAGTTGATAGAACAGCGTCTCGTTGCGATCCTGGAGCGAGGCGAGAAAGAGGTATTTGGCAACGTTGTCGCCAATGCGCTGGAAGTTCGCGTACGCGCGGGTGGCCTGCTCGTCGGGCGTTGAGACCGCGGGCGGGAACAATCCGGTGAGGCCAAAGGCTCGACGCTCCGCGAGCGTGAAGCACGTGCCTTTGGCGAGCAGCGGATCGTCTTTCAGTGCCGAGCCACGGCGCGAGACCGCGAGATAGTGCTCGCCTGTCTGCGGGTCGCGGCGCGCGTGGTAACTCTGTGGCGCCGGACGCATGATGTGCTCCGAATCGTTACCGCTGATTCATCGGGATGTACGGCCGCTTGGTCGCGCCCGTGTAGATCTGGCGCGGGCGCACGATGCGCGTATCGGGATCCTTGTGCATCTCGAGCCACTGCGCGATCCAGCCCGGCATGCGGCCGAGCGTGAACATCACCGTGAACATGTTGACCGGAATGTTGAGCGCCTTGTAGATGATGCCGCTGTAGAAGTCGACGTTCGGATACAGCTTGTGGCTGATGAAGTAGTCGTCCTTCAGGGCGATGTCTTCGAGCTGCATCGCGATGTCGAGCTGGCGGCTCTTGATGCCGAGCGTGTTGAGCACGTCCATGCACGACTTTTTGAGGATGACCGCGCGCGGGTCGAAGTTCTTGTAGACGCGGTGGCCAAAGCCCATCAGGCGGCTGTTGTCTTTCTTGTCCTTCGCCTTGTTGACGAACTTCTGTACGTCGCCGCCCTCCGCTTCGATGGCGTCGAGCATTTCGATCACCTGCTGGTTTGCGCCACCGTGGAGCGGGCCCCACAGCGCGCTGATGCCGGCCGAAATGCTGGCAAAGAGGTTGGCGCGCGAGCTGCCGACCACGCGCACCGTGCTCGTGGAGCAGTTCTGCTCGTGATCCGCATGCAGGATCAGCAGCATGTCGACGGCCTTCGCGAGCACGGGGTTGACCACGTAGTCTTCGCAGGGCGTCGCAAACATCATGTGCAGGAAGTTCGACGAGTAGTCGAGCTTGTTCTGCGGATACATCGACGGCTGACCGATCGAGTGCTTGTAGGAGTAGGAGGCGATCGTCGGCATCTTCGCGATGAGGCGAATGACCGACTCGCGCAGGTTCTGCTCGGTTTCGGGCTGCTGGTAGAAGGTCGCCAGCGCGCCGACGGCGGCGGCACAGACCGGCATCGGGTGCGCGTCCTTCGGGAAACCTTCGAAGAAGCGGTTGAAGTCCTGATGCACCATCGTGTGGATGCTGATCAACTGCTCGAACTCGGTGAGCTGCTTGGCCGACGGCAGTTCGCCGTTGATGAGGAGCCACGCCACTTCGAGGAAGCTGCTCTTCTCCGCCAGTTCTTCGATCGGGTAGCCGCGATACTGCAGGATGCCGCGCTCGCCGTCGATGAACGTGATGCTGCTCCTGCAGGCGCCCGTGTTGCCGAAGCCCGGGTCCACCGTGATGGCGCCGGTCTTGGCGCGCAGTTGCGAGATGTCGATGCCGACTTCACCTTCCGAGCCGGTAATCACGGGAAGTGACAGAGACTTGCCGTTGTAATCGAGGGTGGCGGTGGTTGCGGCGGGCGTCGTCGGCGAGGACATGACTCTATGTTATCCAAACCTCTACACTGCATGTGAGGCCCGATTGAATTCTGTTGCCCCGCACGACGAATACACACGCCGAGTGGCCCAGTGGGCCGCCGAGATCACGGCGGCCGACCGAGTCTCGGCCAGGATCTCGAATCTGCGACTGCTGACTGCGGCCGCAGCCGTGGCCACCGCAGCCCCGATTATTCGCGGGTCGCTCGATGCATGGTGGCTGGCGATGCCGGCGGCCGTGTTTCTGGGACTCGTCGTCTGGCACTCCCGCCTCACCGACCGGACCGAACAGGCCCGTCGGCGACAAGCCTGGTATGAGCGCGGGCTCGCGCGCATCGCCGGGACCTGGGCCGGCACGGGGCCCGACGGCAAGCGCTTCCTCGAAGGCAACCTGTTTGCCGCCGACCTGGACCTGTTCGGCCCCGGCTCCCTCTTCCAACTTCTGGACACGGCGCGAACCGAGGCCGGCGAAGCGACCTTGGCCGATTGGCTCCGCACTGGGGCTGCACCCGCGGAGATTCGGGCAAGGCAGGCGGCGATCGCCGAACTGGCACCCGCCATCGAGTTTCGCGAGTCAGTCGCGGTCACCGCATCGGCGGCGAGCAGTCGCACGAGTGGCCTCCTGAAATGGGCGTCGCGCCCCGACGCCGGCTTCCCCCGCGGCATTGGCATCGTCTTCGCGGTGCTGGGGATCAGCACCACGGGCCTGCTCCTGGCGGCGTACAACGGGCTGGTCGATGGCCGCCTGTTCGTACTCTCCCTCGTCATCCAACTCGCTACGATCGCTCGGTTCTTTCGGCCGGCCGCCGAGTCGCTTCTCCACGTCGACAACGCAGCCAGAGACCTGACGCTCCTGCAGGCGGTACTCGAGCGTATTGAGACCCACCCCTACACGAGCCCGAGACTGGTCGAACTCCGAGCGTCGCTGCGGCCAGCCGGGGCGGCGGACGATACTCCCCCCTCGCAGCGCATCCAACAGCTGATCCGGCTCATCACGTGGCTGGACTCAACGCGGAACCAGATTTTTGCGCCCATCGCACTCCTCCTGATGATTCAGTTCGTCCTCGCGGCCGCGATCGACCGCTGGCACGCGAAGCACGCCACCGCGATCACCGCCTGGCTCGACGCCGTCGGCGAAATGGAGGCGTTCTCGGCGCTCGCGACCTACGCGTACGAACATCCGGCCGACCCGTTCCCGGAGATCGAGGAGGCGGGACCACTCTTCGAGGCCGCCGGGCTCGGCCATCCGCTGATTCCGGAAGGCACGGCTATTCGTAACGACGTCGCGTTCGGTGGCCATCATCCGCATCTGCTGCTCGTCAGCGGCTCAAACATGTCTGGCAAGAGCACGTTGCTGCGCGCCATCGGCGTCAATGTGGTGCTTGGTCTTGCTGGCGCACCCGTCCGAGCGACAGCGCTCCGGCTCTCACCGCTGACGCTGGGCACGTCACTGCGCATCGAAGACTCGCTGCAGGCGGGTCACTCACGCTTCTACGCAGAGATCCTTCGCATCCGCGCCATCGTCGAATTGACGCGCACATCGTCCAGCGTCGTGTTCCTGCTCGACGAGATGCTCGCCGGCACGAACTCGCACGATCGCAAGATCGGCGCCGAAGCCATCATCCGCTCCCTCGTCGCACATGGCGCCTTCGGCCTCGTCACGACGCACGATCTCGCACTCGCTGACGTGGTCCCCACCCTCGGCGCGCTTGCGACCAACGTCCATTTCGAAGACCGCATCGAAGACGGCAAGATGATTTTCGACTACCGGATGCGCGAGGGCGTCGTGACCCACAGCAACGCGCTGGCGCTGATGCGAGCGATCGGGCTCGACGTCTAGTCTCGTCCCAGAAACGTTCGAACTCGCGCACGTCGAGTCTCGTCGAACGAATCGCGTAGGCTTGAAGGCATTCGCGTTTCCCAAGGAGAACAACATGAAGAAGTGGATCACGGTGCTGGCGCTCGGCGCGGCACTGACCTCAGGTGTATCAGCCCAGACGCCGGCGCCCACCCCCGCACCGGCGCAGGATGCGGCTGCCAAAGAACAGGCCGCCATCCAGGGCGCGTGGCAAGTGACGTCCATGAACGGCCAGAACCCTGCCGAACAGGGCGGCGACATCGTGCTGGCGTTTAACGGCAACAAATATCAGGTGATGATCAACGGCACCATCGACGAATCCGGCACCTTCACACTGGACCCGGCGAAGAAGCCGATGTCGTTTGACCTGACGATTCTCGAGGGCAACGACGCCGGCAAGCAGCAAATGGGCATCATCGAAATCAAAGGCGACATTGTGCAGGGCCTGCTCGGCACGCCCGGTTCGACCGTGCGCCCAGCGGACTTCAATTCCAATGACGGCGCCGTACTCTTCGTGGCGAAGAAGGTGAAGTAGCTAGGCTTGACCGCACGCGCGGATGAGGTGGTCCACCGCCTCATCCGTCGTGGAAAACCCGCACACCAGCCGCACGACATCGTCGCCCAACCAGGGCCAATCCAGAAACTCGAATCCCGCAGCGCGAAGCATGGCCGTGCGCTCCGCGGTGAATCGCGGAAACACCAGATTCGCATCGACCGGCGCGGCCAGTACGAACCCCGCCGCGACCAACCCGGCACCGAGCCGAGCCGCGGCACGATTCGCTGCGCGCGCGTTGACGAGCCACAGGTCACCCGTGAGATATGCCTCGAGCTGCGCCGACAGAAAGCGCATTTTCGACGACACCTGCCCGGCGCGCTTGCGCCGATGCGCCACCTCCTCGGCCCGATCTTTGTTGAAGACGATCACCGCCTCAGCGGTGAGCGTGCCGTTCTTGGTTGCGCCGAATGCGAGTGCGTCGACACCAAGGCGCCACGACAGGTCAGCCGGCGCACAGCCCAGCGCGGCGAGCGCGTTCGTGAACCGCGCGCCGTCCATCTGCACGGAGAGTGCGTGGCGTCGCGCCACCTCCACGAGCGCGGCGACCTCGCTCATCTGATACACCGTGCCGGCTTCGGTCGTTTGCGTGATCGACAGTGTGGCCGGCTTCGCCGCGTTGCGCGCGAGTCGAATTTGCTCGTCGAGCGCCGTGGGAGACATCTTCGCGTGGTCGCCACCGACGCCCACCAGACGCGCGCCGCCCGTGAAAAACTCCGGCGCGCACCACTCTTCGCGCGCGATGTGCGCGAGCGAGTGACAGAAGATCGCGCCCCAGGGCGGCGTCACCGCGCCGAGCGACAAGCCGTTGGCCGCCGTGCCCGACGAGACCGGGAAGACAAACGTTTCATGCTCGAAGAGGTCCGACACGAGCGGGTGCAGTCGCGCCGTGATCGGATCGTTGCCGTAGGGATGCGTGGCCGCATCATTGGCCTTCGCGATCGCTTCGAGAATCTGTGGCGGGCATCCAAGGATGTTGTCGGAGCGAAAGTTCATGTCCGAGAAGGATAATACCTGTCAGTGCTCGAACACCCCTATTGGCTCGACACACTCGAGCAGACGCCCCCATCCATCCCCACACCGCTGCCCTCTCGCGCAGACGTGGTCATCATCGGTGCCGGCTACACGGGGCTGGTGGCCGCGCGCCATCTGGCGCGCGGCGGTGCCTCTGTAGTGGTCGTGGAGCACGGCGAGATCGGGAGCGGCGCCAGTTCGCGCAACGGCGGACAAGTATTGACCGGCCTCAAGGTCGACGCGGCCACACTGGTGTCACAGCACGGCGAGACGCGCGCCCGCGAGTTGTTCGACGTCTCGACGCGCGCGATCGAGGACGTCGAGGCGATCGTCTCGGAGGAACGTATCGAGTGTGGCTTCGAGCGCACAGGTCATCTCATGGCGGCGGTCAAGCCGTCGCACTTCGCCGCCTTCCGCGACGAGCAGGCACTGCTCGCGCGCGTCTTCGGTCAGCGCGTTGAGCTGGTGTCGCCGAGTGAGCAGCGCGCAGAACTCGGCAGCAATCGCTACCACGGGCTGTTGATCGACCCCGAGAGCCGCGCGATCAACCCCGCGCAGTATGTGCATGGGCTCGCGGCAGCCGCACGACGTGTCGGCGCAGCCATCGTCACCAACACGGCCGTCACGAGTGTGAAGAACGCCGGCGCCGAATGGGTCGTGCGAACGACCGCGAATATCGTCGCGGCGAAGAACGTGCTGATTGCGACCAACGGATACACGGGGCGCGCGACGCCGGCGCTCCGGCGACGCTTTGTGCCGATCGGCAGTTACATCATCACGACCGAACCGCTCGGCGAAGCGCGCGCGACCGAGTTGCTCCCGCGAAACCGGATGGCGTTCGACTCGAAGAACTTTCTGTTCTACTTCCGGCGAACCGACGATCACCGGCTTCTGTTCGGTGGCCGAGCGGAGTTTTCGGCGCCCAACGCGAACACCACCCGACGCGCCGCGGCGATACTCCGTCAGGGCATGACCGAAGTGTTCCCACAACTGGCGGACGTGCGCGTGGACTACGCCTGGGGCGGCCACGTGGCCTTTACACGCGACCAGATGCCCCACGCCGGCCTGCTCGACGGCCTCTACTACGCGGGCGGCTACTGCGGCCACGGCATCGCGATGGCCACCCACCTCGGTGGCCAGATCGCGCGGCGCCTCGCCGGCGAAGCCGTGGATCACCCATTTGTGAACGATCGCTTCCCGGCCATCCCCTTCTATACCGGTCGGCCGTGGTTCCTGCCGCTCGCCGGTACCTACTACCGATTGCTCGACTGGTTGCAGTAGCATTGCGCCCATGCAGCTACACGGTTGGCGGCGTATCTCCTTCTGCGGCGGTCTCGGACTGACCGTTGGCGTGTTCGTGTTCACATCGACGATGGCGCTTCGGGCGCAAGGACGCGGCGGCGGCGCACCGGCCGGCCCCGTGCTGGTGCCACTGACAGCCGCGTCACTCGAATCGCACCCTGACCTCTACATCGGCCAAACCGTGGCCGTCACTGCCACCGTTGAGAAGAACCTCAACGGCACGGCATTCACCGTCGATCAGGACAAGACGAAGTCCACCAAAGACGTGCTGGTGATCGCGCCGAACATGACGGGCACGCTCGACCTCAACAGCTACGTCACAGTGATCGGCGAAGCCGTGATGTTTGATCCGGCGACCGTCGCCTCAAAGCTCAAGGGCTACACGCTGAGTCTGGCCCCCGATGTCGTCGAGAAATATCGCGGCAAGCCGGCGATCCTTGCGACGTCCGTGATCAACGCCGCCATGACCGATCTTGCGAAGAAAGTGCCGCCGCCGATGTCACCGGCCGAAGTGGAGTTCTCGAAGGTCATGAAGCAGGTCAGCCCGACGTTCACCGCGCTGCGTCAGGCCACAGAAGGATCCGATGCGGCCGCGGTGAAAACCAAGACGGCCGACCTCAAGAAGTTCTTCACAGACACGCAGGCCTTCTTCAAAACGCGCGGCACGGCCGATGCCACAGGCTGGGCGGGCGACGCCGCCAAGCTCGTCGCCGACATCGAAACCGCCGGCGCCACTGGCAAGTGGGACGCGGCCAAGGCGTCAGCGACCACGCTGAACACACTCTGCGGCACGTGCCACACGGCCCACCGTGAGCGACTCGACGACGGCACGTTCAGAGTGAAGTAGCAGACACAGACGGCGAAATAGAAAGGGCCGAGGCGAAAAACGCCTCGGCCCTTTGTGTTTCAGTGATCAGTCGCGAATCAGCAGCTCTGGCACTTATGGTTGTTCTTCGCGCCCATGCTCTCGAGCAGTTTGATCGTGTCGGGGAACGGCGAGATGCGTGACACCGGGCCGTTGGCCATGTCGACCGTCGTGCGGCCGTTGCGGGCGACAGCTTTCGGGTCAGCGCCTTTCGACACCAGATACTTGATCATGTCGTTGTCGCCACGCGCGGCGGCGTGGTGCAGCGGCGTGTAGCCCTGATCGTCGCGGCCGTTGACGTCCGCGCCCATCTCCTCGACGAGATATTTCACCGCCGCCAGCCAGGCATCGGGTGCGTGGCGATGGGCGTTGCCCGCGAAGCCTTCGCCGTATTCGGCGCCTGCGGCCGCGTGCAGCGGGTACGTGCCAGGGCCACCGTACGGCACCGGCGCCAGACCGGACTGATCAGCACCACCGCGGGCGCCCGTGTCGGCTTCGTCCAGCGCCGCACCGCCGCCGGCACCACCGGCACCGCCAGCGCCACCACGACCACCGCCCGCACCGCCAGCGCCGCCGCCACGCGCCGCCTGCGGACGCGGCGCCATCGTGGCGATGTTGGGATCAGCGCCGTACTTGACCAGCAGACGCATGCCGTCCACGTCCGTGCCGTACGCCGCGCGCCAGAAGGCTGTGGCGCCCATGGCGTTCGACAAACCGCAGTTCGCGTTGCCGCAGTCGGTGTAGACCATGTACCAGGGATGGACGCGGATGCGCGCATTGACGTCAGCGCCCTTGTCGAGCAGCGCCGTCATCACATCAAGGTAGGTCGCCTTCTGCAATTCCATTTCCTGCGGCTGCGGAAAACGCGTGCGCGGCTGCCACTTGGCATTGATCGCCGCCCAGAGCGGCGTCACGCCGTGCGGATCGGATGCGATGTTCGGATTGGCGCCGCGCTTGACGAGTTCCATCGCGACGTCGAACTGGCCATTGATGAGCGAGACCAGCAACGCGGTGTGACCATCGCCGGTCTTCTCGTCGATCGTCGCGCCGCCATCGAGCAGGGCTTTCGCCGTCTCGAGATAGCCCTGACGCGCGGCGTGATGGAGCGCGGAGAGACCGCCTTTGGCGTTCACGGGTGGAGCGATGGCCTCCGCGTTGACGTTCGCGCGATCGACTGGTGCCGCCGGATCAGGTACGGCTGCCGTACCCGCGGCAGGGGCCTGGAACGGATTCGCGTTGGCCGCGCCACCACCGCCGCCGCCACGTCCGCCACGACCACCACCGCCAGCCGCTGCAGCCGCCGCGCCGGGTGCACCGGGCGCGCCAG
>CANIII010000025.1 GCA_947467605.1 Acidobacteriota bacterium | reverse complement strand
GTGCTGGCGGCCAGCAGTCGACGGTGGTCGCGATCGGCGGCGTGCTCTACGTGGAGACCAGCCAGGGCAATCTCCACGCCATCGATGGCAAGACCGGCAAGACGAAATGGGTGTACAAATCCGGGTCTGGCACGCAGCTGCGTCGCGGTGCGGCGGTGGGCGGCGGCAAAGTGTTCACGGCCGCGGCGGGCAAGCGCGTGATCGCGCTCGATCAGAACACCGGAGCGGTTGTCTGGACCAAGCAGGTTGGCGATGACGACGGCAGTCGCGGGTCGTTGAAGACGGCGATTGTGTACTTCGACGGGATGATCTACTTCGGCACCGCCGATGCCGCGCGCGGCACGGCGTACGCATTCAACGCCGACACGGGCGTCGAAGTCTGGCATTTCTTCGGCCCGGCCGGTCCCGGCGAGTTCGGCGCCGAGACGTGGGAAGGCGATACATACAAGAGCGGCGGCGCGTCACCGTGGATGCATCCGGCGATCGATCCTGAACTCGGTCTGGCGTACTTCACGTTCGGCAACGCGCGGGCCGGTGGTGCGACGGATGGATCCACGCGCGGCGGTCAGAACCTCTTCGCGAATTCGATCGTGGCCGTCAACGCGAAGACCGGCAAGCGTGTGTGGCATTTCCAGTCGGTGCATCACGACATCTGGGACATGGACAACGTCATGGCGCCGGTGCTGGCCGATGTGCCGGTCGCAGGGCGAGTCCGGAAGATTGTGATCTACGGCAGCAAGACGGGCATGCTGTACATCCTCGATCGCGCGGATGGATCCGCGATTACGCCGATCGATGAGAAGCCGGTACCGCAGCTCGCGGCGCAGAAGACCTGGCCGACGCAGCCCATTCCGCGCGGTGACTCGCTCATTTCTATCTGCCCGAACAGCGACCCGGCCAATCGCGTGCCGCCCAATTACCAGTTCGGCTGCCTGTTCACACCGCACAGCGATGAGCCCGTGGTGCAGTCGCCGGGTACGGGCGGTGGCATCGCGTGGAGCGCGATGTCGTTCGATCCCGCCACGCGCCTCATCTACACCGGCGTCGGTATCGTGAATTCCGGGCATGTGCAGAGCGACGGCGGCGTCGGTTTCCGGCCGCTTGGTGAAGACCGCAGCGGCAAGATCATCGCGTTCAACCCGGCCACGCACAAGATCGTCTGGCAACGACCGACGGCTTGGTCGCTCGCGCACGGCAACGGCATGCTCACGACGGCCGGTGGCGTCATGTTCATCGGCCAGCCGGATGGCGTGCTGCTCGGGCTCGACATGAAAGACGGCAAGGAATTGTGGCGTTGGCAAACCGGAGCCGGCGTGCACACGAGTCCGATTGCCTATGAGATTGAGGGCGAGCAGTATCTTGCCGTCTTTGCCGGCGGCAACGGTCTGCCCTACAACTCACCGCGTGGTGACGATCTCTGGGCCTTCAAGGTTGGCGGCGCGGTCGCGCCCGCCGCGACACCGGTACCGCCTCCGACACGGCAGCCGATCACGGCCGCGGCGGTGGAAGGCACGGTTGCCAGGAACACTGTCGCTATCGCGCGCAACTGGGCCAACGGCGCCGTCGCGCCGGGTGAAGCGGTGTCGCAGAATTCCATGGCGCCACAGCATCTGCGCGTGCCCGTGGGCACAACCGTCACGTTCGTGAATCCGGCCGACAACACGCAGCCGCACTGCGTGACGCAGTTCTACGAGAAGTTGTTTGCCTCACCGAAACTCGCGCCAGGTCAGTCGTACACCTACACGTTCACGAAACCCGGCGAGTACTTCTACAACGACTGCACGTCGCCGCGCATCACCGGCAAAGTCGTGGTCTATGCGCCGAGCCCGGCCACCGGGCGCGGCGGAAAGAGGTAGCACAAGCGAAACACAGGAGACGGATCCAGGCCGGACGGCGCTGGGTCTCAGGTGTGCGATATTCGCGCAAAGAAATCGTTTATCGGAATCGCGAAGGGGGAAGAGCTCTCATGGAACCACGTCAGCAGGTCTGGAAGTTGTGTCGTACAGGGGCGGCCTCGGTGCTCGCCGTGCTCATCGCTACCTCGGCGCTCGCGCAAGGCGTGAGCGGCACGATCAGCGGTTCGGTCAAAGATGCGCAAGGCCTGGTGCTGCCGGGCGCAACCGTCACGTTGATCAGCGAATCGCGCGGCACCCGTTCGGCGCCGGCCGTGACCAGTGTCACCGGCGACTTCGTCTTTCCCAACATCGCGGCGGATACCTACACGGTACAGATCGAGATGCCGTCGTTCAAAACACTCAAGCGCTCGGGCGTCGCCGTGAGCCCCGGGTCGCTCGTCGCGGTGGGCACCATGACGCTCGATGTCGGCGGTGCCAGTGAAGAAGTGATCGTCAAAGGCGAGCCGCCCCTCGTGCAGGCCGCCAGCGGCGAGCGATCGTTCACGGTCAACACGGATCTGGTCGCCAACCTGCCGATTGCCGGCCGCACCTCAAACGCGGTTCTCAGTCTCGTGCCCGGCGTCGATGGCACGTCGCGCATCGGTGGCGGTGGCGGCAACAACTATCAGGTCGACGGCATCACCAACATGGAAATCGGCAGCAACCGCATCGTCACCACCCTTGCGATGGAAGCCGTGTCTGAAGTGAAGGTGGAGACTTCGTCGTATCAGGCGGAATACGGCCGCGCGTCGGGCCTGCAGGTGAACGCGGTGACCAAGAGCGGCACGAACAGCTTCAAAGGTTCGCTCTACGACGTCGAGCGCCGATCCGATTGGAATGCCAATAGCCAGACCAATATCCTGAATGGCGATCCCAAGACCTACGACAAGCAGAAGGACTGGGGCTACTCGATCGGCGGTCCGATCGGCCGGCCGGGTGCCAGCAACAAGCTGTTCTTCTTCTACACCCAGGAATTCAATCCGCGCACACAGGGCGGTGTGGTGACGCGCTATCGCGTGCCCACGGCGCTCGAGCGTCAGGGTGACTTCTCGCAGTCGCTCGACAACAACGGCGCGGTCTACAACCTCATTCGCGACGCGTCGACCGGTCTGCCGTGCACCGCGACCAACACCACGGGCTGTTTCCGTGATGGCGGCGTGGTGGGGCGGATTCCCGCGAGCCGTCTCTACCAGCCGGGGATGAACATCCTCAACTGGTATCCCGCAGCGAATGTGGCCATGCCGGCGGGCCAAGCCTACAACTACCAGAACACGTCAGACAACTTCTCGCTGACCGGGTGGCAGCCGCTCGTCAAACTCGACTATCAGGTGTCGCCGAGCCTGCGCGCCAGCTACAAGTTCTTCGAGTATCAGCAGACGCGCAAGACGGTCCCGGGCACGATTCCCGGCTTCAACGACACGCGACTCGACAACCCGGCAACCTACGTGAATTCCGCAACCGTCAACTGGACGATCACCCCGACCACTTTCGCGGAAGTGACGTGGGGACGGACGACGCACCACCAGGAGGGCTGCACGGTGGCCGGCGGCGAGCCGAACTTCTGTCAGTCGGCGATGCCGATGAATCAGTCGAGCAACCGCATCACGGCAGGCATGGGCGCGATTCCGTACCTGTTTCCGGATGCGCCGATCATCACGGCGCAGAGCGCGCCCTTCACGTACGACGTGTTGCAGAAACTGCAGGCGCCCATCTGGGACGGAACGCGTATTCAGCTGGCGCCCTCCTTTGCGTGGGGCACGCGCGTGACCAACGCGCCGCCGAACGTCAGCTTCCCGGGCAACTTCATCAACACCCTCACGCAGAACCTCACGGCGCAGGTGACGAAGGTCATGGGACGGCACACCGCCAAGGCGGGCGTGTACTTCTACTACAACGAGTCGAATCGTTCGACGGGCAATCCGGTCGGCACCATCACGTTCGGCAACGACACGGCGAACCCGATCGATTCCACATTCGGCTACTCGAATGCGGCACTCGGCATCTTCAGCTCGTACGCGCAGGCGTCGAAACTGCCCGAAGGCCTTTGGATCGCGCGCAACATCGAGAGCTTCATTCAGGACAACTGGAAGGTGTCGAGCCGTTTTACATTCGACTACGGCATCCGGTTCAACGTCGTCGAGCCGATGTATGACGGTCTCGGCAAAAGCTCCAACTTCCTGCCGGAACAGTGGGCCGCTTCTGCGGCGCCGCGTCAGTACGTGGCGACCTGCGCCAACGGCGTCTTCCCCTGCACGGGCACGAACCGGCAGGCGATGGATCCGCTGACGGGACAGTCGCTCGGCGCCAACAGCGTGCTCGCGATCGGCACGCTCGTCCCGAACACCGGCAACCTGACCAACGGTGTGTTCCTGCCAGGGCAGGGCATCGTCAAGACCCAGTACAAGTGGGAGTTCGTCATCACGCCGCGCGTCGGATTCGCGTGGGATGTGAAGGGCAACCAGATGGTGATCATCCGCGGCGGCGCGGGTCTCTTCACGGACCGTCCGACCGGCAACGCGGTCTACAACACGGCGAACAACGTGCCCAACGTGCGCAACGTTACGGTGCGCTACGGCCAGCTGCAGTCACTCGGATCAACCGGACTGACGACCGAAGCGCCGCCGTCGCTCTTCGTCAACGAGTACGACCGCGGCCCGGCGAAGTCGGCACAGTGGAACGTGGGCGTGCAGATGGTGCTGCCGTGGTCGACCTCCCTCGATGTTGCCTACACGGGCCAGCACAGCTACGACACGCTCGCGGCCGTCAACATCAACAGCATCGACTTCGGCGCGGCATTCCTCGACAAGTATCAGGACAAGACCGTGACCGCCGCCGGTGTGGCGAGCTCGGTCGTGTCGCTCAACCCGGATCTGGCCCGCTACTACCGTGGGTTCAGCACCATCACGCAACAGCAGATGCGCAGCTGGGAGACCTACCACTCGCTTCAGCTGTCGATCAATCGCCGGATGCGCAACGGCATCGCGTTCGGGTTCAACGACACGTGGACGCTCTACGACCACACGAACTCCGCGCTGCGTCTGCAGCACAACGCCGACGGCTCGGTCGTCGAGCGCGCGGACCAGTCGGACGCCGACAAACTCCTCGGCACGGCGATTCCCACCAAGCACCTGATGAAGGCCAATGCGGTATGGACGTTGCCTACGCTGAAGAGCGACCAGGCCATTCTCAAGTTGATCGGGTACGTCGTCAACGACTGGCAGCTGTCCTCGGTCTGGACCGGGCGCACGGGCGCGGCGTACTCAATCGGGTATGCCTATCAGACCGGTGGCGGCAATGTGAACATCACCGGTTCGCCCGACTTCGCCGGCCGCGTGCGCATCGTCGGCGACACGGACGATGGCTGCAGCTCGGACTCGCTGAGGCAGTTCACCGCTTCGGCCTTTCAGGGGCCGACCGTGGGCAGTGTCGGGCTCGAGTCAGGCGCCGGCTACCTGCGTGGTTGCTTCCTCAGTACCTTCGACACCGCGATCGCTCGCAATGTCAAGATGGGCGGCAAGCGGAATCTGCAAATCCGCATCGACCTCTTCAACGTGTTCAACAGTGCTCAGGTGACCAACCGCAATACCACCATGAACCTGACGAGCCCGAGCGATCCGGTGACGATCACGAACCTGCCGTATGACGCGACCGGCAACCCGGTGGCCGCGCGGTCGCTGCCCCGCGGCGCTGGCTTCGGCGTCGCGACGGCGTATGCCACACCACGGAACGTGCAGGTGCAGCTGCGGTTCTCGTTCTAGCGCAGACGGAGGATGTAGCGTTTGCCGATGACGTCTCCAGCGCCATCGGTATCAACGCTCCTGTGCGGTGCGACGCCAGATCGCGCCGCACAGGACGTTGTGCGTCGAGCGGTATACACTCCGGCTAGCCCCTGATGACTTCTCTGCTAGTAGACGCTTTGGTCACAACCGGCCCGCTGGCCAGCGTGTTCTCCGACGCCTCAGTCCTTCAGAAAATGCTCGACGTCGAAGCCGCGCTCGCGCGGGTGCAGGGGCGACTCGGCGTGATTCCGGCTGCGGCCGCCACCGCGATTGTCGCCGCGGCCCGCGCAGAGCACTACGACGTTACTGCGATCGCCGCCGGCGCTCGCCGCGCCGGCACACCCGTCGTCGCGCTGGTCGATGCGTTGACCACTCGCGTCGCTGCGGAGAATCCATCTGCCGCCACGTTCGTGCATTGGGGCGCGACCAGTCAGGACATCAGTGACACGGCGCTCGTACTGGCCATTCGAGATAGCATCGACATCCTCAGTCGCGATCACGTTCGTCTCACCGATGCCCTCATCGCGATGTCTGACCGGCACGCGACGTCGGTGATGATGGGCCGGACGTTGCTTCAGCCGGCGACGCCGATCACCTTTGGATTGAAGGTCGCCGGCTGGTACGGCGCCATCGATCGATCGTGGAAACGTCTCACGGCCGCTGCCGCTGACGGACTCGTGCTGCAGTGCGGTGGTGCTGCCGGCACGCTGGCCGCCCTCGGCACGCGAGGGCCTGACGTGGCTGAGGCCCTCGCGGCCGAGCTGCAGCTCGCTCTTCCAGATGCGCCGTGGCACGCGCACCGTGAGCGACTGGCCGCGATCGTGACCGCATTGGCGATCTACATGGCAAGCCTTGGCAAGATGGCGCGCGACATCGCGTTGCTGATGCAGCACGAAGTGGGTGAGGTCTCCGAGCCCGGTGGCGGCTCGTCGGCGATGCCGCAGAAGCGGAATCCCTCCGGCTGCGCAATCATCCTCGCGTGTGCCACACGAACACCTGGTCTCGTTGCCAGCTACGTGACCGGCATGGTCCAGGAACACGAGCGCGCCGTCGGTGGGTGGCATGCCGAATGGCCGACAATGGCCGACCTCGTGCAAGCAACCGGTTCCGCACTGGACGCCTCGGCCGCTTTGATCGAGGACCTCCATGTGGATCCAGAGCGCATGCGCGCCAACCTGGACGCGACCCGAGGATCCGTCTTCTCGGAGCGCGCACAGATGGCGCTCGCTGCCGCGCTCGGTCGCGCGCGCGCGAAGGCACTCGTCACCGAAGCACTCGCGATCAGTCGTCGCGACGACGTGACGCTGGCGACCGCGCTCGGTCGCCTTCCTGACGCGGCAACCGCCCTCGCGACGCACCCTGACGTGCTGGCCGGGACCGACGACTACCTCGGCGCTGCCGAGACATTCCGCTTGCGATTGCTACGACGATGCCCCTGATCACGACCAACGGTTGCCACACGTTCTATCGACTCGACGGACCCGACAACGCGCCGGTCATTGTCCTCGCGCATTCACTCGGCCTCGACCACACGATGTGGGATCCGCAGGCGAGCGATCTGTCGCGGCACTTCCGCGTGCTTCGCTACGACCTGCGCGGGCACGGCGCCTCGAGCACGACACCAGGCGACTACACCGTTGATCAGCTCGGCCAGGATCTGCTGGCCCTGGCCGACGCGCTCGGCATCCAGACATTCGCGATCGCGGGCGTTTCACTCGGCGGCTTGATTGGCCAGTCGCTGGCGACGCACGCTCCCGAGCGGCTCACACATCTCGTTGTCGCCAGTTCGTCCGCGAAACCTGATTCGGCCGCCATGGAAGCGCGCCGCCAGGCCGTGTTGCAGGGGGGGATGGAGTCGGTGCAGGAATCAGTGCTCGCGCGGTTCTTCTCGCCTCACGTGGTGCAGGCGAATCCGCCCGTCGTCGCGTCAGCGAGACGCGTGCTGCGGTCGACCAATCCGGAAGGGTACATGGGGTGCGTCGCGGCGGTACGCGACGCCGACTACACCGCTGTGCTCGGTCGCATCACTGTGCCGACACTCGTCATCGGCACTGATGCGGATCCCGCCATGCCGTGGCCGACACACGGGCAGCGTGTGGCGACGTCGATCCCTGGCGCGACGACGGTCATGCTCAGGGGCGCACACCTCTCGAACCTCGAGTCACCTCGCGCATTTGGTGCGGCGCTGTTTCAGTTCCTGCTGCCGCCGACTGGCGACGTGCACGCGGCCGGGATGAAGATTCGTCGCGCCACGCTCGGCGACGACTACGTGGACGCCGCAATCGCCGCCAGCACCGACTTCACACGCAGCTTTCAGGACTACGTCACGCGCACGGCTTGGGGTGCGCTGTGGGCCCGCCCGGGTCTGGCGCCCGCGACGCGCCGGCTCGTGACGATCGCGATCTCAGCATCGCTTGGGCGCTGGGAAGAATTCAGGCTGCACGTGCGCACGGGCCTGTCGCACGAACTCGAGGCCTGCGATCTGGAAGAGATTCTTCTGCAGGTCGCCGTCTACGCCGGCGTGCCGGCCGCCAACACGGCGTTTCACATCGCCCGCGAAGAACTAACCGCCGACCGACGCACTACTTCTTGATCAACGATCGCGCCTGACCGAACTCAGACGTGTTGCCGGCGGCGTCGGTTGCGGTGCCGGCGACGAACAACGACGTCTTGCTCGCACCGAGCGGATCGGCGCCCGGTACTGTCAGTGTGAACGTGCCGTGCCCTTTGGCATCGGTCATCACCGTCACGGTGCCGAGGTACTTCTCGCCATCGCCTGTCGGGGTTGCCGTGGCGGTGGTCGTTGCCGGTGTTGCATCGGCAGTTCCACCTCGTCCGCCACCTCGAGCACCGCGGCCACCGCCACGTGCGGCATCCGCGGCTGGCGGAGCCATGGCAGCTCCCGGCGCGGCCACACCGCCGGCCGGCAGTAGTGCGCCTGGCTGATCGGTGCCGGGAGGACCGTTTCGAACAGGCGGTGCCGTGGTGATTCCGGTGGCCGCCGCGCTCGAGGCAAACAACTCGATCGTGTAGGTCTGCTTCGGTCGCGAAACCAACGTGCCGCGAAGATCGAGTCCCGCCCTGGTCCATTGCGACGCAGCGTCGATGGTCGGCGCGTTGTGGCCGGTGTCGTCGCTCGCATTCGCGCCCATCGGCGCGACGTCGATCGCGAGACCCTTGTTGCCAAAGATCGTGTTCTTCGAGATCGTCGTGTCGCTGCCAGTGATCATCACGCCGGCGTTGCCGTTGCCCGACACGACGTTGCTCGTGAACTTGGTGCCGCTGCCGCCAATGGTGATCGCGGTGCCGCCGTTGTCCGAGAACGTGTTGCCGGTGATCAGGTTGTTGTTGCCGCCCACCGACATGCCCGCGCCCTTGTTCTTGATGATCTTGTTGTTGCGGATGGTGTGTTCGCCGCCACTGCCGACCGTGACCGACGTATCGACATAGTTCGTGAACGTGTTGCCGATCATGGAGTTCTTCGGTCCCGAGGACGCGTACTCAACCGCGTTGCCATCCACGGGCAAGGGCTGGGTGAGGGCGATGTAGTTGTTCTCCAGCAGGCTGTCGTGCGTGCCGCGGGTGAATTCGAAACCATCCCCGTTGTCGAGCAGCGTGCTGTCCGCCAGTCTGTTGTTGAAGCTGAGCGGCGTCGACCCCGATGCGTCGTCGTCCCCCGTGAAGATCACGCCCGCGGCGCCGTGGCTGTCGACGATCTTCATGTGGTGCACGTTGACGTGGTTACTGCGAATCGTCGCGACGCCGATGCAGAAGTTGCGGATCTCGAGGCCGGTGATTTCGACGTCGTGGCTGTCGAGCACGGCAAGGCCGGCGCCCCAGTAGCCGCGCACGTTGGGCCCGGTGCCGGCCACACGGCTGTACTCCCACTGCTGATCCTTGAAGTTGTAGCTGGCTGTGGCGCCGGGGCACGCGGTCGGAGTTCGGATCGGAAAGATGCCCGACCCGTCCAGTACCACCACGGGTACCGGAGCGCCGCCGCCGGCCGGCGCCTGCATGGTGCCCTTCACTGTTGCCGGGCCGATAATCGGAGGCAGGAGCTTGCCGGTCGGCTTGATCACGTGGGGACCACGGCCGACAATCTTGATCTCGATCACATTCCCGCCTGGCTTGGCGTTGTTGTCGAGGATGGCCTGTCGGAGCGATCCGGGACCGGAGTCATTAGTGTTCGACACTGTGAAGACGGCGGCCCAAGATGGCGAGGCTGCGCCGAGCAGTAGTGTGGCCGCGAGGATGGCAGAAGCGCGCGCTGTTCTCATACCCAGTGATCTCCCGGTGATCCGAACCGTGAGCACAGTAGATTCCAGGGCAGTGTCTTGTCAACCGAATATCGATCATAATGTGCGATATTCGCACGCGCAATGATTCAAGCGCCGAAAATGTAATCCCACGAACAAATCCGATGGCGCCCGTCGGCCCGCCGGCCATTTTGCATGTGCACAACCGCCATTTATGGCGCTCCAGTGCCGGGCACACAACTTGCGTGAGCCCTGAGCGGGTAGCTTGAACGTCCGGGGTCAAATGCCACGGACTTGCTGGGGAGCCTGGTTGCCCACTTAGGCCCGCATCTGCGGGCCTTTTTAATTGAGACAAATGGTCAATGGTTGGGGTGGATGCATGGGCACCACTAGCGATCCACTGCCCACTCACCGCATAGATGCGCTATTGATCTCCGCAGCCATTCCGATGATACACTCTGCCTCCTTCGAAGGAGGACCTAGTGAAACTGCCTGTGGTCTTGCTCTGCGTGAGTCTCGGTGCCGCAGCGATAGTCTCCGGAAGAACGGACGAAAGCCCGATGGCCGAGGGCTTCGAGTCGCCAGGTGGCAGCTTGGCGGCCATGTTCGACACGTCGCGCGGGTTGGCGCGTGACACCAACGGGGATGGAGTCGCCGATCGATTAGCCGCGCGCCTGGTCGTGCCCGCCTCCCCGACGGCCGGAGATATGGACGCGGCGACGAACATCGCTGGCCGACTCGGATTCGAAACGTCTGAAGCCGTCCTGCCCGTTCTGTTAAAAGACACCGAGAAACTCGGTGCAGGAACTCTGCCGGTTCTCGTCGGTCGCCTCAACGCTCGCGTGGTTGACCTGGCTACGCGAGGTCTGATTGCTCTGGACGAGTTGAAGGCCGGACAAGGACTTGTCGCCCTCGTTCAACTTCCATCGGGTGGCGGGCCGGCCATTGTCGTGGCCGGCGCCGACGACGAGGGCACGATCGCGGCTGGTGCTGAATTTGCTGCCCGTCTGCCAAGGTTGTGGGGAATGACCGGCGCCACGCTGGGCATGGTCGAACAGCAAGTCGCCCTGTTTGTGAAGTCGCGGCGGGTGACTGCGCAACTGCCCTTCATCACGTCGCTGATTGTGGATCGAGATCGCCGAGGAATCGCCCAAGTGGTTGTTCGACTGCCCGCCTCGGCGGCCGATGCTCCTCGTGCGCTGGACGCGTTCAAACAACTTGATGTCGCCCACCGTCTGGGACGTGAGGCGCAGACCTTGAACTTCATCAACGCGGCCGAGACCGCGGTTGATGTTGTGGTTGGGGATCAGGTCATTGGGCGTGCGCGTGTTGCCCGCGCTGGGCTGAATCCGCGAACGCTGACGCCGCCTATCGATCCCGATGAATTGGCGGCGGGCTCTCCTGGTGACCGAGGCAGAGCGGCGGAAACGTCATCGCCCGCTGGGAAGGTTTTTGATCTCACGAACACTTACTCGATCGACGGATGGTTTGGCGACGGCTACGCTGACCTCATTCCCGACCGGACAGAAACAACTCTGGTGCTTGGACGTGACGCGGATGCAGTCAATGCGGCTCACATTGCCACGCGCCTTGGTCTTGAAAGCACCGGCATCACGCTGCCCATCACACGTGCGGTGAGCCGAATCAGCGATCCGTCTGTTGAAGTGTCGCCCATTCTCGTCGGGCGTGACCATCCGTTGGTCGATACATTGGCGAAGATCGGTCGCGTGCGCGTCGGGGATCTGAAACCCGGACAGGGTCTCGTGCAAGTGGTTCCCCGGGCATTCGGCGGCCAAACATCCACCGTCGTCGTTGGAGCCGACGCTGGGGGAACAGAAGCGGCATCGCGCTATCTGGCGGAGCGGCTGCCATACGTGTGGGATGTGCGCCGTGGCAGCGTCAAGCTTGAGGATGTTGCCACCGAGATGACGCGATTCCTTCAGGCTCGCAGTGGAGCTGGCCAAGCGAGCCTGATGCTGTCCGAGCTCGATAAGGCACTCGATGGCATTGTCGCGACAGGCATTCAGTCGGCAGACGTGTCTCTCTACCTGGAATCTTCGAATCCAGTGACCGACGCTCTGGTCGCGGCCCGGGTGCGTGAAAAATTAAAGACGCAGGCCGTGACGGTCAAGAGTCGCGGGATGACCGATCCGGACACGGTGTTTGACGACACGATGCAGGTGCCGTGGGAAGTCGCCGACCTTCGGCAGCGAATCACGACCGATGTGCTTCCCAAGATCGGTCCTGGGTCAACGGTTGATCTTGAAGCGCGTGTCAGCGAAGCGCCGGAATTCAGGAAACAACTGGTCGACGAGATTAGTGCTCAGATTCGAGCCGCGGGCGCCAAGAACGTTACCGTCCGTGTTCGATCAGCCTACAAGCAAGGATTTTCCTGGATGGTCGAAGAGGTGATCCCCGCACTTCGGGGTCGTGGTGTTCGACGGATACGCGTTGAGGTGGCGCGGCAGCCGGTCGATCTTTCGAAGCCGCAGAAGTTCTACGAAATGCCAACACGCTGGATCAACGAGCTCTACCCGGTCGACGAGATCATCGCGCGCGAACTCGGCGTGCCGACCGACGCATTTCAAATGGAGCTGGTTGATACCCCGGGCGACATCTATCGGGTCGAAGCGTTCGATGCCGCCGGCAAGTCGGTGAGCAAGACGACGTTCAGCCCGAAGACCGTCGCCCGTGAGTATCTCGAGAAATTTCCCGGTTGGGCGCGAGTGACCGGCACGACGGGGTGGCTCACCGCGAAAGTCGGCGACGCCACTGTCGCCGACGCTCGCATCGAGACGGATCCCGAGCGCGTGTGGTCGCACTATCAGGCGGTCGTACTGCCTCGTATTTACGACTACGTCATGAAGGCAACTGATGGCCGCCCGACGCCTGAGAAACAACCGTTCCATCGCGACTTCGATATCGAGGTCAATCTGAGCGAGCCGGACTACCGGATTGGCGTCGATGAAGAACAAGTTTCTTCGCTCGAGGCAATGCACGAAGATCTGTATTTCGTGACGCTGGATTTCTTTGATGCCATCGGCCGGACCGCGGTGCGCCAACGGCTTGCTGCGCCGGGAAAGATCCTTCCGATCATCCATCCTGAGCGCAGGGGGCAACCGGGCACGGTTCGCTTTCTCTATGCTGGCAACGCTTCGAACAAACCACGATTCGAAATTACCTACAAGGTCAACGGTAGCGACAAACCGGTCCGGATTGCGCGTGACATTCCCAAGATCGACATCTCCAAGACGGTTGTGCAACGGGCGATCGTGTCTGGGGACCGTGTCGCAGAGATCGAGTTGCGGATCGACGCCAAGGACGACCGTGAAGCGGCGCTGGCGCTTGATGCGTTCTCCGGGCTGGCGCGGCTGCAGCGAGCGGGTGCCTACAAGCAGTCGCTCTCATACGCGCACGTTGACAGCCTGGCATTGGTCGTTACGTCGAAGGAGGCCAGTGCCCGAGCCGCCATCCCATACTCTGGCGACAGCGCGCCGAGCGCTGTTCACGCAAGCACGGACAAGCCGACATCAAAAATCGTGACCTGGGACCATGTGATCAGCCCAGAGGAAAGCGAGCAGCTCGTCGGCAAACTGGCGGCGTTTCCTGGAGTGCGAGCCTACCGGGCCGGCCGCTCATATCGCGGCCGGGATACGTCGGTCCTGGAGATCCTATTGCCACAGGGGGAAGGGCTCTCTCCGGGCGATCGAAATTTAGTCTCGCTGGCCAAGTTGACCGCTGCCAAGCCGACCATCTTCATCACCGGCCGCCAGCACGCGAACGAAGTGTCCTCGACGAGCCACATTCTGCGGTTGGCGGAACTCTTGGTGACGGATCCGGCCTACAAGGCCATCCTCAAGCGTGTCAACGTCGTGTTGCACCCCGTCGAGAACCCCGATGGCGCAGCGATGGCGTATGACCTCCAGAAGCTGACGCCGACGCACATGTTGCACGCTGGCCGCTACAGCGCGTTGGGAATGGACGTGGGGTCCCAAGTGGACCAGGCAGATCCCCTGCTGCCTGAGTCGTTGGTGCGGATGAAGGTGTGGCGTGAGTGGCTGCCGGATATCTACCTCAATCCGCACGGCTACCCCTCCCACGAGTGGGTTCAGCAGTTTTCCGGCTACGTGCCGCCAGGCTTTAGATCCTACTGGTCGTCGCGTGGCTGGTACACATCGATGAACACGCTTCGCGATCCACGGTTTCCTGAGCATGGCGTAGTACTCGATCGCATTCGCGAGAACCTCGTGCGGGAGATCAATGCTGATCCGGACGTGCGCGACATGGATCTGCGCGCGCAGGCCCGATACCGTCGCTGGGCCTATGGCTTTTCGCCGTATGTGTTCACTCAGGAAATCTACAAGGACACCGCGATCTACTTCTCTGATCCTGAGAGTGGCCAGCTGTCTGGGGCCAGGCGCCTGAATGCTGGCAGGGCTGGCGGTGGCGGTCGTTCGTCGATGAGCAGTTGGCCGCAAACGACCTACTTCGTGGGCATGACGGAATCGCCCGATGAAACAGCTCAGGGACCATGGCTTGATCTGTCCATCAAACCTGGGTTCTCGTTTCTCATGGCCAACCTGCGATATCTGCAGGAAGGCAAGGGCAGTGTTGAGCTTGTTGAAGAGGATGGTCTTCGCGACAGCGCAACGCGCACCCTGCTCCGCGTGCGACCACTGAAACCAGGGCCTGCCGCCGCGAAGCCAGACAGCGCGGTGCGATCCACAGGACGACGGCAGTAGATGTTCGCTGCTGGCTGCGTTCTCAGTTCCGCTCTCCCGAAATCCTGGCGTCGGCCCACAGGCCGCTAGGAGAAATCCCGTACTCCGGTCACGTGCCCCGCGCAGCTTCGGCTAAGTGAGAAACAAGGAGGATTGGCAATGCGAAAGTTAATCGTTGGATTGATGGTCGTCGTGTGTCTGTTGGTGGGTTCCACGCTGGCGTACGCTCAAAACGCACAGGTTGTCGGGACGGTGAAAGATGAAAGTGGTGCCGTCATTCCTGGTGCCACCGCGACGGCGCGGAATATCGAGACCGGCCTGGTTCGTGTCGTTGTTTCCGATTCCAACGGAGCCTACCGTCTCCAGGCGTTGCCGCCTGGCACCTACTCCGTGAAGATCGAGCTTGTTGGTTTCAAGACCGTTGCGCGGGAGCGACTGGTGCTCGCCATCGACCAATCGACCACGTTTGACGCAATACTGGCAACCGCAGCCGTCAGCGAAGCGGTGACGGTCACGGCCGACCCGCCGCTGGTCGATACGAAACAGTCGACCGTGGCGACGGGGATTTCGAACCAACAGATCCAAGACCTGCCGGTGGCCTCACGTCGGTGGATTGATCTGGCCATGCTCACCCCAGGCGTATCCCAAGACAATATCCGCGGTGCCTTCTATCGCGGCAACATCAACATCGGCGCCGGCACGCGAGAGTACTCGAACGGTTTTGTCGTCGACGGCGTCAATAACACGTGGGCCCAAATGGGCGAACCGCGCCAGAATTTCGCCATGGACTCGATACGCGAATTCAAGGTGTCGTCTGCCACGTATAAAGCCGAATTCGGTTTGGCCACTGGCGGCATGGTCAGCGTCGTCACGAAATCCGGAACGAACGAACTACACGGATCAGCGTTTTCATTCTTTCGCGACAAGTCGATCACCGCAAAGACGTTCTTCGAGACCGCGCGGCCTGATTTCCGCCGGTTCCAAAATGGCGGAACGTTCGGCGGAGCCATTGTCCAGAATCGCACGCACTTCTTCGTGGCGCTTGAGCGCACGGATGAGAACCAGTTCTTTACGGTCAACGCTGGCGGGAAATGGCCAGAGTACGAAGGCACCTACAAGAGCCAGCAGTACCGCTGGACGTACACCGCGAAGATTGATCACCAGTTATCGTCAAGCCAGAGTGTCTTCTTCCGCGCGTCGCAGGAAGTAGAGTACCGACCGATCATTTCGGCCGGCGGCAGGGTGCATCCGAGCAATGCCTACGATTTCGCCGTCCCGCGGTCATCCTACGTCGCCGGGCACACGTGGGTTACGCGTTCCGGTCTGATCAATGACTTCCGCCTGCAATACGCGTACGCGAAGTACGAAGTCGCACCACCGTACAGCCACGGGTCCTGGGATTCCGGCGACTTCAGCGCGGGTCGTGTGGATATGTGCACCGCGGTCTTCACCTACCCGTCGCTCTCACTGGGCGGATGCGGAAACAGCCAGATGGGGCCTGAGTCGAGATTCCAAATCAAGAACGACTCCTCATGGGTGTTCCGTGGTCATCAGTTGAAATTCGGACTCGACTTCAACTACATCACGTTCCGTTCGGACAGTTTGGGATCGCCCCTTGGATCGTGGACGTTCCCCAAGGACGCGGTGTACAACGTCAATGACAAGACGACCTATCCCACTCAGTACAGCAACTCCTTGCCGACCTTCGCGGAGATTCCCACGAAGCAGTTTGCGACCTATCTGCAGGACGATTGGCAGATTGGCAAGGACCTGACCGTCAACGCTGGGCTGCGCTATGACCGTCAGTTTGGCGCGTTCAACGAAGACCTGACTGGATTGCTGGCCCGGATCACCGACAAACTCGGACCCGGCCGCGGATTTCCTCTCGCGATTCCCTTCAACAGCGATACCAGTGCACGCGGTGACAAGAACAATTTCGGCCCGCGTCTTGGATTGTCCTGGGATGCCACCCACGATGGCCGACTCACCGTGCGTACCGGCTACGGACTGTTCTACGAGAACATGCGCACTCTGCAGAACTTCGGAGAACTGACCTGGCCACAGGCGCAGAGCATCATCATCAGTAACCCCAGCTATCCCGATCCGTTGCAGGGGAAATCGCGCGCCCAGTTCATGTCCACGGCCGCGCCGAATATCACGGTCATGAGCAACGACACGGTCAGCGCGTACGCGCACCAGTTCAGCGCCGGGACCTCCAAGATGCTCGGTCACGATTTCGGCATCACCGCCGATCTGATCTTCGTTCAACGAAAATCAGACCGCGATACCGTGGATCTGAATCTTCCCGACAAGGTGACCAAGGTGAAACCCTACCCGCAGTTCGGGCGGGTGTCGTCCTGGCAGTCGACGGCGGACAATCAGTATCGAGCGCTCTTGCTAAAGTTAGACAAGCGGATGAGCCATGGATACCAGTACCTGCTGTCCTACACCCTCAGTAAGTCAGAGGACAGCTCGTTCCAGAACGTTCACGCCGACGGCTACGGCTACGCCCAAGAGACGTCTCCCGGCCTGGCGGACCGCCGGCACCGACTGGTCGCCAGCGGCATCGTTCAACTGCCCTGGGACATGCAGGCATCAACGATTGTCGATCTGCGTTCGAGCCTGCCGTTCAATCCCACCACCAGCCTTGATTTGAACGGAGACGGCTATACCGGTGACATCCCTGCCGGAGTGACGCGATATAGCGGCTGTCGAGCGCTCAACTTGGATGCGATTAACACGTTCAGAGCGTCAAAAAGCCTTTCGGCAGCGACGGCGCCGACCTGCGCCACGTTTGTGAACGTCGATCTGCGGATCTCGAAAGTCTTCCTTTTCGGTCGAGGTCAGCGTCTGGAGTTCATCGGGCAGCTCTTCAATATTGCGAATCGGGCCAACTTCGGGCTGCCAGCGAATAACATTACCGCCACAACGTTCGGCCAGACCCTTTCGCTCTTGCCGAACATCAATGCGCCTTCACGGCAAGCGGAATTCGCCATACGGTACCTGTTCTAATCGGATAATCAGGGCGCCGACTTCGGCGTTCTGAGAAGGCGCGAGCAACAGGTGTCAACGCGCAGCACGTTTGGGCTTTGCGTGGCGGGCTCCGGTCCGCCACGCAAAGCTGCACAGGTGGCTTCATCGGGAAGCGCCGGCGCGAGACATGCTGGCAGGTGTTTCGTTGGCGGTTCTTGAGGAGTTCCAAGCGATGAGGATCGGCGTAGACACAGGCGGAACGTTTACGGATTTCGTCCGCATTGATTCCAAGGGGCTGTCGACGCACAAGGTGCGGTCGACGCCGGACGATCCGTCACGCGCGATTCTCGAGGGGCTGGCCGCGCTCGGGCTCGACGGTTCTGGTGGAAGCGCCGCCGCGGCCGGACACGATGACGTTGTGCACGGGTCGACGGTGGCGACCAACGCGGTGCTCGAACGCAAAGGCGCGCGTGTGGCGCTGGTCGCGACGGCCGGGTTTGAAGACGTCATTCACATCGGCCGACAGACGCGGCCGGAGCTCTACAACATCTTCGTGAAGCCGCGGCGGCCGCTGGTCGACCGCGGACTCGTGTTCGGCGTGCGCGAGCGCCTCGACCACAACGGCGCGGTGATCACGCCGCTCGATCCGGCCGAGGTCGATCGGCTCGCTGTCGTGGTCAAGTCCGGCGGCGCGGACATCGTGGCGGTGTGTTTGCTGCATTCGTACGTCAATGACGCGCACGAGCAGCTCGTAGGCACGCGCCTGCGCGCGGCCGGGCTGGCGGTGTGCACGTCCGCGGAAGTGCTGCCGGAGTATCGCGAGTTCGAGCGGTGGAGCACGACGGTCGTCAACGCGTACGTCACGCCGCTGATGGATCGGTATCTCGGCCGGTTGCAGTTGGCGCTCGGCCGCGCCGCGTCGCTGGCGATCATGCAGTCGAACGGCGGCTCGATCTCCGCTGCCGCCGCGCGCGCGCAGGCCGTGCGCACGGTGCTGTCCGGCCCCGCAGCCGGCGTCGTCGGCGCAAAGGCCGTGGCAGAGGCCGCCGGCTTCCGTCACGTCATCTCGTTCGACATGGGCGGCACGTCGACCGATGTGAGCCTCATCGACAACAGCATCCGCACGACTAACGACGCGCGCGTCGGCGACTTTCCCGTGCGCGTGCCGGTCATCGACATCCACACCGTCGGCGCGGGCGGCGGCTCGATCGCCGCGGTCGACACCGGCGGCGCATTACGCGTGGGACCGCGCAGCGCCGGCGCGCAGCCAGGACCGGCGTGCTACGGCACCGGCACTGAGCTCACCGTGACCGACGCGAACCTGCTGCTCGGCCGTCTCGATCCCGCGTTCTTCTTCGGCGGCCGCATGACGCTCGATCTCTCGCGCGCGCAGGACGCCGCCCGGCCCCTCGCTGATTCGCTGCACCTGTCGGTGGCGGAGGTCGCTGAAGGGGTCGTGCGCGTCGCGAACGCCAACATGGAACGCGCGATTCGCGTGGTCTCCGTCGAACGCGGCCACGACCCGCGCGACTTCTCGCTGCTCGCCTTCGGTGGCGCCGGCGGCATGCACGCGTGCGAAATCGCCGACGCGCTCGAGATGAAAACCGTCATCGTCCCGCGCCAGGCCGGCGTGCTGTCGGCGCTCGGCATGCTCGTGGCCGACGTCACCAAGGACTACTCGGCGAGTGTGCTCAAGCGTGCGAACGAGTTGACGACGAAGGATCTGGACGCGCGGTATCAGCCGCTGCTGAAAGTGGCGGCGCGCGATCTGGCGAAGGAGGGCTTCGCCGGCAAGAAGGCGAAGTGCACGCGCTGGATCGACGTGCGCTACGTTGGCCAGTCGTACGAAATCACGCTGCCGTACGCGGTCGGCTATCGCGCGGCGTTCGATCGCGTACACGGCCGCACCTACGGTTACTCGAATCCGGATCGGCCGGTCGAGGTCGTGAACATCCGCGTGGTCGCCGCCGGGCTCGCCGCGAAGCCTCGTCTGCCGCGGGCGAAGCAGCTGAAGGCGAGCAAGCCGAAGCCGTCGGCCATTCGTCCCGCGCGCTTCAACGGCAAGTCGTGGAAGACACCGACATATCAGTGGGAACAACTGGCGGCAGGCGCGCGCGCGAGCGGGCCGGCCGTGATCATGGGCGCGGAAGCGACAGCCGTCATTCCGCCAGGATGGGCGTTTCACGTTGATCGAATGGGGAATGTGATCTGTGCGCGTACATCCCGTTGAATTCGAAGTCTTCAAGAACCTCTACCTCGCGATTGCCGAGGAGATGGGCGTCACGCTGTGCCGCACCGGGTTCTCGCCCAACATCAAGGAGCGGCTCGACTACTCGTGCGCCGTTTACGATGCCGACGGCGAGACGATCGCGCAGGGCGATCACATGCCGGTGCATCTCGGCGCGATGCCGCTCTCGGTCCGCGCCGCGATCGATTCGGTCAACATGCGCCCCGGCGACATCGTTGTTCTGAACGATCCGTTTCAGGGCGGCACGCATCTGCCCGACATCACGCTCGTGTCGCCGGTGTTCATCAACGCGAAAGACAAGGCGCCGACGTTCTATGTGGCAAACCGCGCGCATCACTCGGACGTGGGCGGCATGAGCCCGGGCTCGATGCCCGTGGCGCGCGAGATCTATCAGGAAGGCCTGATCATTCCGCCGATCCTGCTCGCGCGCGGCGGCGAGATCGTGAAAGACGTCTGGTCCCTCATCCTGTCGAACGTGCGCACGCCTGACGAGCGTGAAGGTGATCTGTCGGCGCAGATCGCAGCCAATCGTGTCGCCGAGCGACGTTTGCTCGAGGTCGTGCGCAAGTACGGCAAAGCGCGCGCCGTCGGTTACGCGCGCGCGCTGCAGGATTACACCGAGCGCGTCGTGCGCGCGGCCATCGCGACGATTCCCGACGGCGTCTACACATTCACTGACGCACTCGACAACGACGGCTTCCGCGACGCGCCCGTGCCGATCACCGCGAAGCTCACCATCAAAGGGGCGCACGCGACGATCGACTTCACCGGTTCGGCGCCGCAGGTGGAAGGCAGCGTCAACGCGAACTTCGCGATCACGCTCTCCGCGTGCCTTTACGCGTTCCGCTGTCTGGTCGAGGAGGACGTGCTCTACAACGCGGGCGTCGCTCGTCCGCTCACGGTCATCGCGCCGGCCGGTTCGATCGTGAACGCGCAGCGGCCCTCGGCGGTGGCTGGCGGCAACGTCGAGACCTCACAGCGCATCACCGACGTCGTACTCGGCGCGCTCGGTCGCGCGCTGCCGGAACGGTTGCCCGCCGCGAGCCAGGGGACGATGAACAACATCACGCTGGGCGGGGCGAGCTTGCGGGTGGATGCGCACGGGCGCGCGGTGCCGTTCGCGTACTACGAGACGATGGCCGGCGGCATGGGCGGGCGCAAGGGCCTCGACGGTCTCAGCGGCGTCCACACGCACATGAGCAATACGCGCAACACGCCGGTGGAAGCGATCGAGCACTATCTGCCGGTGCGCATCACGCAGTACAGCCTCCGCAAACACAGCGGCGGCGCCGGCGCGTCTCGTGGCGGTGACGGCATCGTCCGCGAATACGAGATGCTGACGGACACGTCGGTCACGCTCTTGTCGGATCGCCGTGAGGGCGCGCCGTACGGGGCGGAAGGCGGTGAGCCCGGCCAGAGCGGGCGCAACACGCTGATTCGGGACGGCAAGTCGCAGCGACTGCCGGGCAAAGTGCAGATGGCGCTGAAGGCCGGTGACCGTCTGCGGATCGAGACACCAGGCGGAGGCGGCTATGGCAAGCGCGGCAAGTAGCGGACTCTTCGGCTGGTGGCACGAAGGCGACGAGGCCGCGCACAAGGCGCTGATCGCCGCGTCGCTCGGCTGGATGCTCGACGCGTTCGACGTGATGCTCTACGCGCTCGTGCTGAAGTCGTTGATGGCGGACCTGCATCTCGACTCGTTGACCGCGGGTTGGGTCGGCTCGGTGACGCTGCTCGCGGCGGCCGCCGGCGGCCTGATGTTCGGCGTGCTGGCGGATCGTGTGGGCCGGACGCGCGCGCTCATGCTGAGCGTGCTGCTGTATTCGATCTTTACGGCCGCGTGCGGCTTCGCGCAGTCGGCCATGCAACTGGCGCTGTTCCGCATCTTTCTTGGCATCGGCATGGGCGGTGAGTGGGCGAGTGGCGCTGCGCTCGTGTCTGAGACGTGGCCCGACCGCGTGCGTGGTCGCGCACTTGGCTTCATGCAGAGCGCGTGGGCGGTTGGCTACGCGCTGGCTGCCGCAGTGAACTTTCTCGTGCAGGATGTGGCCGGCCTCAACTGGCGCTACGTATTCTTCGTCGGTGTGTTGCCGGCGGTCATCACGCTGTGGGTGCGCAAGAGCGTGAAGGAGCCGGAGCTGTGGCATCGCGCGAAAGCGGAGCCCAACAAGATCTCCGTCCGCGCCGCAATGGCCGGCCCGATGCTGCGCGTCACGATCGCCGTCACCGCGATGAACGCGTGCTGCCTCTTCGCATGGTGGGCGTTCAACTCGTGGATCCCGGCCTATCTGTCGTTGCCTCTCGCTCAAGGCGGCGTCGGCTTCACCAGCTCCGTGATGTCGGGCCTCGTATTCGCGAACCAGATCGGCATGTGGTTCGGCTACATCACATTTGGTTTCATCAGCGACGCCACAGGCCGCAAGCGCGCCTACATCACGTATCTCATACTCGCCGCCGTGTCGGTGTGGGCGTACACGTCCACGCACAATCCGTGGCTGCTGCTGGTGCTGGGCCCGATCACGGCATTCTTCGCGACCGGATATTTCAGTGGGTTTGGCGCAGTGACAGCCGAGTTGTATCCGACCGCCGTGCGCGCAACGGCGCAGGGATTTACCTACAACCTGGGTCGAGTCGCTTCAGCGGCGGCGCCGTGGTTCGTTGGTGATTTTGCGAAGACCCACGGCTACGCGTCAGCGTTGTCACTCACGGCGACGGCGTTTCTCCTGGCGGCCGCGCTGTGGACATTCATCCCCGAAACCAAGGGACGGCAGATTCTCTAAGTCCGGCGTCTAAGACTTCGTGATCTTGATGACCGATCCGAGGACGTAGTGGAGCACGACCGTATCGCCCTTGGACATGTCGCGCGGCACGGTCTCGTCGCCCACGCGCGCGTGCCGAATCTCGCCCTCGATATCCTCAGGGTCCGTCCAGAACACGTCCAACGATACTTGTCCGTGAATGGAAATCGGCTGGATGCGGTGGATGACGGCGGTGCGGGTGCCCTTCAACATGAACAGCCAGTATGATCGAACAAAGGAGTTCTGTATGACAACGATGTTCACGACCCGCCGCCGGTGGACCGCGCTCGCCATCACTTGCGCATTGACACTCGCCGCCTCCTCCGGGCACCCGGTCTCGGCGCAGGACGCCCTGCCAAAAGCGACCGACCTGCTCGCGAAGTATGTCGCTGCGATTGGCGGCGCAGACGCGATCAAAGCCATCAAGTCGATTCACGCCAGAGGCACGTTCGAGATGCCCGCGCAGAACATCACCGGCTCCGTCGAGATGTTTCAGGCGCGGCCCTCGATGATGCGCATGACCATCGACATTCAAGGCATCGGTCAGGCCGATCAGGCCTCGGACGGGAAGATCGCCTGGTCGGTCGATCCGATGAGCGGGCCATCACTCCTCGCCGGCAAGGCCCTCGCCGATGCACGATCAGAAGCCCTGTTCGATGGCCAGCTCTTCGGACCGGACTTTGTGAAGGAGGCGACGACGCTCGAGAAGACCAAATACGGCGTGCGCCCGGCCTACAAGATCAAAGTGCTGACGACATTCGACACAGAACGCACGATCTATATCGACGCCGAGTCGTTCCTCATGCTCGGCACCGAGTCGATCAGCGAAACGCCGATGGGGCCGATGCCGACGACACAGAGCACTGGCGATTACAAGAAGTTCGGTGCGCTCCTGCAGCCGACGACGCTCGTGCAGACGGCGATGGGATTTGATCAGATCGTGCGCATCACGTCGGTGGAGTTCGACACGGTGCCCGCGTCAGCGTTCGAGCCGCCCCCGGCCGTCAAAGCACTGATCAAATAAGCGACTGTTCCAAACACGATGCGCCGCCTGCTGCTCCTCGTTCTTTCCGGGCTCTGCGCCGCAGCCGTCACCACGGCGGCCGCGGCGCAGTCGTCGTCGAGTGCAGGCGCCACGCTGTTTGATGAGGTGTGGACGACGATCAATGACTCGTCGTGGGATGGGTCGTTCGGTGCCGTGGACTGGGCGGCGTTGCGAACCGAGCTGCGCCCGAAGGCCGTCGCTGCCTTGTCAGCAGATGACGCGCGCGCAGTCGTCAACGAGATGCTCGCGCGGCTGAAGCGTTCGCACTTCGCGCTGCTGCCTGCCACGCCGACGTCTGGCGACGAGATGGTGTTGAATGGCAACGCCGAACTGGGCATTGACTTCCGTATCGCCGGCGCCGATGTCGTGATCACACGGCGCGCGCTGGCCCCCGATGTCATGGCAAGTCGCATCGCCCCAGGTCAGCGCATCGTCAGCATCGATGGTCGACTCATGGCGCCGAGGCCGGGCGAGCCGCCACTCACGTCGTGGCGGCGGGTGAATGCGGCAGTCCATGGCTTCGCGGGCGTTCCGGCCACATTGGTGCTGCGTGACGTTTCGGGGGCGGAGGTGACCTATCGTACGCCGCGCTTTGTGCCGCCTGGCGTCCGCGTGCAGTTCAGCAATCTCTCGCCCATGCGCGTGCGCGTCGATCAACAACTCGTGAAGTCTCCAGCCGGTCGCGACGTCGGCGTGATCGAGTTCAACATCTGGATGGCCCGGATCAATCAGCCGGTCGCGAACGCGTTTGACCGGTTTCGCAAGAATGACGGCATCGTGATCGATCTGCGCGGCAATCCCGGTGGCCTTGCCGCGATGATCTCCGGAATTGCCGGCCATTTCGTCGACACCCCGGATCTCCTCGGCACGATGCGCACGCGTCAGGTCGCGCAGCTCAAGTTCATTGTGAATCCGCGCACGTCCACCGAAGATGGCCGCACAGTGAAGCCGTTCGCCGGACCGGTCGCGATCATCGTCGATGAGATGACAGCGAGTGCGTCGGAGTGTTTTGCCGGCGCGCTCCAGGATCTCGGCCGCGTGCGAGTCTTCGGCCGAACGTCAATGGGCGCTGCGCTCCCGGCCTCAACCAAGCGCCTCGCAAACGGCGACGTCCTCGAATACGTCGTTGGCGACTTCCTCACGTCGAAGGGCCGCTCACTCGAGGGCGGCGGCGTTGTGCCGGACGAGATTCAGCCGCTCTCGATCACCTCACTCGCAGCGGGCAAAGACGATGCGCTGGCGGCGGCGCTGGCGTGGATCGACCGGCAGGCCGGCGCGATCCGCCGATAGTCGTAGGGCGGCGTGATCTGGAACGCCGCCAAACACTGCCTTTGCCTTGTGCCGGGTTGTTTGCTAGACTCGGCGCACCTACTGAAAGTAAGCACTCCCTTCTCGGAATCGAAAGCTGTAAGAAGGTCGAGTTCAGTTATTTGATGAAAACAGTTCGGAGAAATTAATGGAGCAGCGACCGCTGCGTCTTGGCGACATCGTAGACGACTACTGTCCGCGCGAACGACGCATCACCAATCACGCCATCCTTGTGATGGCCAGTGATGACATTCAGAAAACCCGGTGCACGGCATGTGAGGCCGAACATCCTTACAAACACGCCAAGCCCCCCCTGAAGAAGAAGAAAGACGAGAACGGCGCCCTCTATGACGAGGTGCTCGCCGGCGTGTTGAAGCCCAAGCACGTGGCTCCCGAGCCTCAGACCGCTCCCGAGCCTCAGACCGCTCCCGTTGTTGAAGCCGCTGCGGTTGAAATTCCTGCCGCCCCCATCGTCGAAGTTGTTGCAGAAGCCATCGTCGAAGCGGAGCCAGAGCCAGAACCGGTGGCTGCTGGTTGGGGACATCGCCCGCTGATTCGCGCGCAGTTGCCGCGCATCGAAGGCCAGCCGCCGCTGATTGCGCGGCAGTTGCCCGACTTCACCATTCGCCAGCAGGGCCAGCCAGGATACGGTTCCGCGCATCGCACCAACGGTTCGCGTCGGGGACAGGGCTCAGGTCAGAACCACCAGGGGCACGGTGGTGGCAACGGTCAGGGCGGTGGTCAGGGTCGTGGTGGCCGCGATCAGGGCGGCCGGTCGCAGGGCCGCTCGCGTTCCTCTCGCTAACGTCACACTAGAGAATCGGCATCCATGGCATCCATGACCGGCAAAGTAGGTTTGATCGTTGGCGTCGCCAACAAGCGTTCGATCTCGTGGGCGATTGCGCAGGCGGCTGCGGCGGAGGGCGCGCAGTTGGTGCTCACGCATCAGGGCGAGCGTCTCGAAGAGAACGTGCGTGAGTTGGCAGCCACGTTGCCCGAGAGCGCGAATCCGCTCTTGATGCCGTGCGATGTCACCAGTGATGCCGAGATTGATGCGGTCTATAACGCCATTGAGACCAAGTACGGCGGCGTGGATTTTCTCGTGCATGGCGCTGCGTTTGCTGATCGCGAGGATCTCGCGAAGCCGTTTTACGAAACATCCCGTGAAGGTTTCAAGAAGGCGCTCGACATCAGCGCGTTTTCACTCGTGGCGCTGACACGTCGTGCCGTGCCGATGATGGAAGCGCGTGGTGGTGGCAGCATCCTCACGCTGAGCTACCTCGGCGCTGAGCGTGCCTTCACCAACTACAACGTCATGGGTGTCGCGAAAGCCGCGCTCGAGTCGTCGGTGCGCTATCTCGCGGCCGACCTCGGCCCGAAGAACATTCGCGTCAACGCCATCTCGGCTGGTCCGATCAAGACGCTCGCGGCGTCCGGCATCTCGGGTTTCTCGAGCATCTTGCAGACGTACCGCGATCGCGCGCCGCTTCGGCGCACGGTGGAAACCAGTGAAGTGGCTGATGCCGCAATCTTCCTGCTCGGGCCCGCCGGTCGGGGTGTCACGGCGGAAGTGCTGATGGTTGATGGCGGGTTCCACGCCGTGGGCGTGTAGCTCTACGTCTTCTTGTAATACGCCGTCTGATACTGCTCGATCAATTCCTTCATCTCTACCGCTTCGCCCTTGGTGTGTCCATGACACACCTCGGGATTCTCGCCGCCGCTCGATTCGATATACACATCTGAAAAAAAGATGTGCGTGTCGATCTTGATCGAGGCGATGTGCGCGATGTGGATCGACTCTTCCTTCTTGCCGATCAGCCGACGCTTGCGCAACGTGACGCTCGTCGGCGACACCTCCACCTCGGCCGGAAACCAGAAGTTGCCCCGAGTGAGCCGGCTCGCGCGGAAGATCACAGATTCGGTCGCCATAGCCAGATGGTAAGCTAACTCGCCGCAGGAAGCTTGACGTGACGCGCACCCTCCTCACCGGCGCCGACCTGGTCCTCCCGGACCGCATCGCCGCCAACCACACACTCGTCATCGAAGATGGGCGCATCACCTCCATCACGTCCGGCCTCCGCCCTGTGTCGCCCGGCGAACATCGCATCGACCTCACCGGCTACCTCATCGTCCCCGGCTTCGTCGATGTACACGTACACGGTGTGCTCGGCCGCGATGTGCAAGATGGCGACGGCGCCATCGCCGCGATCGCCCAGGACCTGCCGCGCTTTGGCGTGACCTCGTTCTGCCCGACGACCGTCGCCTGCTCGCCACACGAACTTGCCATCGTCCTCAACGAAGTCCGCGCGCTCCGTGCCGGGCCGGCTCCCGCAGCGGCGCGCGTGCTCCCAGCGCACCTCGAGAGCAACTTCATCAGCCCGGAATACAACGGCGCACAGCCGGTCACCTGTCTGCGCGTGCCACCGGCAGAGTGGGTCCAGAGGCCGCGCCAGGCGGTCCAGGGTTCGGAGTTCACCGCAGCTGATGTTCTGGACGTCATCTCACTGTTTCGTCCAGATGTGTCGATCATGACCGTGGCCCCGGAGCTGGAGAACGGTCTCGCATTCGTGCGCGCGCTCGCACAAGCCGGCATCATCGTGTCGATTGGCCACTCAGCCGCCGGCTACGAGCTGTCGCTCGAAGCCATCGCCGCCGGCGCGCGCCAGGCGACACACCTCTTCAATCGCATGACGCCACTCGCGCACCGCGATCCCGGTATGGTCGGCGCAGTGCTGGGTGCAGACGATGTGTGCGCAGAGTTGATCTGCGACGGCCGCCACGTGCACCCGGCAGCAATGCGCGTCGCGATGGCGGCAAAGTCACCTGCGCGTGTGATGGCGATCACCGACGGCACGGCCGGCTCGGGGCTGCCACGCGGCTCGCGCGCAAAACTCGGCGGTCGCACGATCACGGTTGAAGACGTCGCCCGCCTCGACGACCACACGATCGCCGGCAGCGTCCTCACCATGGAACGCGCCTTCGCCACTATCGTCGGACCCGCCGGCGCCGGACTGGTCGCTGCGGCCCAGATGTGCGCCACGACCCCCGCAAGGGAATTGGGCCTGCAGGGGCATGGCGTGCTGTCGACGGGCGCGGTCGCCGACATCGTCGTCCTCGACCCGACCTTCAGCGTGAAACAGACCTGGATCGGTGGCCATCTGGCCTTCGACGCCCTGACGGCCGCAAAATGATGGTCGTGAGGCATTTAGAGTGAACCTTCACCGTATGGCACTCGTCCGAGTTGGCATGTCGATGACCAATCTCACTTTTGCCCTCGTGGTTGGCGCCACCGTGGTGACCTCCACCGCGTGCCGCATGGACGTCGATAGTCAGGCGTTCATCGAGCGGGAAGAGAAACGCTTCCCAGCCGACGCACTGATCGATCTGAGCGTCAGCACCTTCGACGGCACGGTGGAGATCCGATCATGGGATCGACCCGAGGTGCTCGTTGCAGTCGAGAAGCGCGGTCAAGATAAAGAGGCTGTCTCCAAGATCTCCGTCATCGCCGACCGCACCGGCAATCACATCAACGTTGACGCGCGTCATTCCGGCCGCACCACCGTGATCGGCATCGGCCACTTCACATCCACCAGTGCGCGCCTCATCATCACGGTTCCCCGCAAGTGCAACATCGTGGCCCGAACGGGCGACGGCTCCATGACGCTTGATCGCGTCGAAGGCAAGCTCGACCTGCGGTCGGGCGACGGCTCCATCAAAGTTATCGAAGGCAAGGGCGACCTCCTCATCGAATCAGGCGACGGCACTCTGACGTTGGACGATGTGGCGGGGCATGTGGAGGCGAGGACGCGCGACGGCAGCGTGCGCGTCAGCGGCACGCCGAGTGGGCTGCGCGTGCGCACAGGCGACGGATCGGTGACATTGCGCATTCGTGACGGCGCGCAGATGAGCGACGACTGGATGATCGACACGGGCGACGGCTCGGTCACCGCGGAGTTGCCATCAGGGTTCAACGCGATGATCGAGGCGGACCCGGGCTCCGGCGGTCGCGTGCACAGTGACTTCTCGCTGACGAACTCGACCGGCCCCAACACCACGGCCAAGAAACCAGGGCGTGGACCCGTGTCGGGTCAGCTCGGTACCGGCGGCAAGAAACTGACGCTGCGCTCGGGCGACGGCACCATCCGCATTACAAATTACTGAACGCCTGATCCCGTTCGCGGCACTTGCTGCATCGCCCGCACGGACGATCGCCGGGCTGCGGGTTCATGCACGACAACGTCAGATCGAGCGGCACGCCGAGCGACTGGCCGAGCCGAATCACATCTTCTTTATGCATCATGGCGAGCGGTGCCACGATCATCAGCGAATGCGCCAGGCCCAGTGACAGCGCGCGGCCCATCGTTTCAAAAAACTCCGGTGTCGCATCAGGGAATGGATTTCCGGCGAGCGGGCCCAGCGCGAGTCGGCCGATCTTCAGGCGAGCGCACAGTACCGCCGCTTTTGCGATCAACACAATGTTGCGACCTTCGAGATACACGTGCTCATCGGGCGTGTCGTACGCCGGCGGCGTGCCGGTCACCGCCCAGTGCGACGGCGGATAGACCTCGCGCATGTCGATGGTCAGCGTGATGACTGGCGCGACGCGTCCGGCGAATGGCGGCGTCGCGATCAGGCGTTCGATGGTTCGCGCTTCCGCGTCTTCCCATGCCAGCCCCGCGCGCACGTGAATGGGTTGTGCGCCCCGGTTGGTGTCGAGCTCCTGCGCGAGCAGCACCGCGCTGTCGAGTCCGCCGGAGACGAGCACCGCTGAAGTCGGCATTTGCTAGAGTGTAGACATGTACCTCGTGACCAAGCGCATTGATTTTTGTTACGGACATCGCCTGCTCGACTACGACGGTGTCTGCAAACATCTGCATGGCCACAACGCGGTTGTCGAAGTTGATGTGCGGGCGAATCGTCTCGACGACCGCAACATGGTCGCTGATTTCTCGGATATCAAGAAGATCGTGAAGGGCTGGATCGACCGCGAGCTCGATCACAAGATGATCCTGCGCCACGACGACCCGCTCGTGAAGCCGCTCCAGGATCTCGGCGAGCCCATCTACCTCATCGACAGCAACCCGACGGTCGAGCGCATTGCCAAGCTGATTTTCGACAAGTCACGTGAGCAGGGATTGGATGTTGCGGCCGTGCGCGTATGGGAAACCCCGACGTCGCGCACGGAGTACTCCGAAGTCAGCGCCTAGCCAAGAGCGATTTACCGTGAAGGACGTCAAGAAAGCCACACTTCTTCACGTCCTCTACGTTCTTCACGGTTAACTTTTCTGTTCTTGGTACCGCACCAGCACAACGGGCACCGTGACCAGATGCCGCACGCGGTCGACGGTCGTGCCTTTCATCAAATCCTGAAGGAATCGATGGCCGTGCGTGGCCATGGCGAGCAGGTCGGCATGCTCGGTGTCGACGGCTTTCGCCAGCTCCGTCGATGGATCGCCCATTAGCAATCGCGACTCGACCCTGAGGCCCTTGCCCTGGAGCTCACTGCAGAGGCTTTCGAGGTACACGCGATCGTCTTGAATTTCTTCCGACTCGCGCAGTTTGAGGTTCGTGAAATGTCGCGCGGCCCAGCCGTCGGCGACGTGCACGAGCACGAGTTCGGCACCAGTAAGCGTCGCGAGTTGTTCGACGTGATCGAGGATCGCGCGATCCGCAGCGGAGTGTTCGATGGCAACGAGGATGCGTCTATACATGGTTCGGGAGCCCCGTATTAGAGCATGGCGAACGTCTGATACAGCAACCAGACATTCAGCACGGCAATGACCAGAGAGACCATCCACGCGAGTGACTTCAACCACAGCGGACTCACGAACTTGCCCATCTTCGCCTTGTCGCTGGTGAACATCACGAGCGGGAACACCGCGAACGGCAGCTGCAAGCTCAGGACCACCTGGCTGAGGATCAGCAGCGGACCCGTGCCGGACTCACCGTAGAGCGCAATCACCGCGACGGCCGGCACGATGGCGATCAGTCGAGTGACCAGACGACGGAGCCACGGACGCAGCCGGAGGTTGATGAATCCCTCCATGACGATCTGGCCCGCGAGCGTGCCGGTCAGCGTTGCGTTCTGGCCCGAAGCGAGCAAGGCCACCGCGAAGAGCGTGCTCGCGAGTGCCGTGCCGAGCAGCGGCGTCATCAACTGATACGCGTCGCCGATCTCCGCCACCTGTTGGAGGCCCCGCGTGTGGAACACCGATGCCGACATGATCAGGATCGCGGCGTTGATGAAGAGCGCCGACATGAGCGCCACCGACGAGTCGATCGTCGCAAAGCGAATCGCCTCCGCCTTGCTCGTGTCATCGTCAAGATACTTGCGCGTCTGCACGATGGACGAATGCAGGTAGAGGTTGTGCGGCATCACTGTGGCGCCGAGGATGCCGATCGCGATGTAGAGCATGTCGCGATTACGCAGAATCTCTGTGTGGGGAATGAAGCCCGCGAGCACTTCCGACATCACCGGCTGTGCGATCCACAGGTTGATCGCGAACGAGCCCGCGATCGCGATAATGAGCGCGATGACCAGTGTCTCCACGTAGCGGAAGCCGCGGTTTTGGAGGTAGAGGACGATGAGCACGTCGCCGGAGGTGAGGAGGACGCCCCAGATCATCGGAAGGCCGAAGAGCAGTTTGAGGGCGATGGCCGCGCCGATCACTTCCGCCAGGTCGCAGGCCGCGATGGCGATTTCGCAGAGCACCCACAGCACGAACGTGACCGGCTTCGAGTAGCTGTCGCGACACGCCTGCGCAAGGTCGCGCCCGCTGGCGATACCGAGGCGCACAGACAGTGCTTGCAACAGAATCGCCATCAGGTTGGAAATCATGATCACGCTGAGGAGCGTGTAACCGTATTTGGAACCGCCGGCGAGGTCCGTGGCCCAGTTGCCCGGATCCATGTAGCCGACGGCGACGAGATAGCCCGGGCCCGCGAACGCGAGCATCTTGCGAAAGAATCCGGCGCCATGCGGCACCGCGATCGTGCCATGAACTTCGGGAAGACTTTTTGTTTTAGTGCTCATAATTGAAATTTTGAACACTCAAAACTTACGGTATCTTCACATCCGGCGTCAAGCCGGTCGCACTAGCACCTTTGAGGCGGCTCTGGCGCCGATCGTCACGAGGTCGCCGGTTTCTCGGCGAACCGCGACCGAGTCCGCCGCCGCGTCGCGACTCTCGATCGTCACCGGATGGCCAGGCACGAGACCCTGTTGTTCAACAAATCGCAGGAAGGACGCGTCCTGATCCAGGATGCGGGCGACAAGGAGTGGCGTGCCGATTGGCGCCGTCAGCAGATCCGGATGATCGGGGCGCGCGATCTTGCCCTGCGCCGTGGGAATCGGATCGCCGTGCGGATCCACGTCGGGCCGGCCCAGCATTTCGTCGATCCGATCGATCAACCGTTCAGACACGGCATGCTCGAGCTGCTCGGCTTCATCGTGCACATCGGCCCAGCTCATGCCGAGCACTTTCACGAGAAAGAGCTCGATCAATCGATGTCGCCGCAGCACCAGGCTCGCGAGCTTCTCGCCGCTCGCGGTGAGCCGCACGCCCACATACGGCTCGTAGCGCACAAGCCCCGACTCCGACAACGTTTTTACCATCGTCGTTGCGGTTCCAGGGACCACGCCCAGCGACGACGCGAGGTGGCCCATCGGCACAAACTCTTTCGATGAGGCGAGCTCGGTCTGTGCGAGATAGATCGTCTTGAGGTAGTTCTCGACCGTTTGTGACGCGAGCATGGCGGCGGCCGTGCTACTTCAGAATTTTGCGAAGCTCAGGCAGCAGGAACGCGAGCAGGTCTTCGTCGGTGATCTCTTCGATCGCCTTGCCGACGCCGACGATGCGGTCTTCGACCGTGGTGCCGCCCTTGCGGCGCATGCTGCAGCGGCCGATCACGTGGGCGGGCGGCGTCGTGTCGAGCATGAACTCGATGAAGTCTTCGTGCGAGCTGTCGAATGCGATCTTGGCCGTGTCGGACGGCGTGTGTACCTGGCAGAGTTCGCCTTCGGCTTTAAGGATCGATGCGGTCTGGATGAGGAGCGGCGCGATCGTGCCGTTGAGCAGGCGGTTGAACTGCACACGCGCGGAGTCCGCCGATGCGCGTCGATCACCACCCGTGCGGTCTCCGCCGGCCGGTCGATCGAGCTCTCTGGCGATGCGTTTGCGAAGTTCTGCGACGTCCATCCCTAGATCGTACTCGCAATCACGCGCACTTCAGCACTCCGGCCCGGGCGAGCGCCTCGATCTCCCCGGAGGACAGGCCGAGTTGCTCGACCAGCACGGCGGCGGTGTGCTGCCCGAGCAGGGGCGGTGCCGTGCGCACGGCGCCGGGGGTGTCAGACAGCTTGACCGGCACGCCGAGCACGTGCAGTGGACCGATGGTTGGGTGAGTGACGGTCGCCACCATCTCGCGCGCTGCGGTCTGCGCGTCGTTCAGTGCCGCGTCAACGTCGCGCACGGCGCCGGCCGGCACGCCTGCCTCGCGGAGGCGCACGAGCCAGTGCTCAACGGTGTCAGTGGCGATGGCCGTTGCGACGATGGGTTGGAGCAGATCGTAATGGCGGACGCGGCTGTCGTTGGTGTGAAAGCGCGCGTCTTCATTGATGTGCGCGGCGCGGCAGAAGCGGTGCCACTGATCGTCGTTGCCGACCGCGAGCACGAGTGTGCCGTCGGCGGCTTCGAAGGTGTCGTACGGCGCGATGCTCGCGTGTCGATTGCCGAGTCGAGTCGGCGCGATGCCGGTCGCGAACGTACGCTGCGCCTGATAGGTGAGCAGCGCCAGCGTCGAGTCGAACATGCTGATGTCGACGTACTGTCCGCGTCCTGTTGTGCCGCGTGCAATCAACGCGAGCAGGATGCCTTGCATCGTGAGCATGCCGGAGGCGATGTCGGAGATCGCCACGCCGAGTCGCACCGGCGGCGCGGACGGTGAGCCCGTGATGCTCATGAGCCCGGCTTCGGCCTGCATCATCGCGTCGTAGCCGGCCTCGTGATGTCGCGGACCCGTCTGGCCAAATCCCGAGATCGACGCGTAGATCAGGCGCGGGTATTTCGCAGCGAGCGACGCGTAGTCGAGGCCGATCTTGGCGAGTGTGCCTGGACGAAAGTTCTCGACCAGAATGTCAGCCTGTGCCGCGAGCCGCCCGACGAGTGCGCGGCCGTCGGGCGTCTTGAAGTCGATCGCGACGCTCTCCTTATTTCTATTGATGCCAAGGAAGTAGCTGCTCTCACCGTTCACCCACGGCGGTCCCCACGCGCGCGTGTCGTCGCCATGCGCGGGATGCTCGATCTTGATCACGCGCGCGCCCATGTCAGCAAGCTGCATCGTGCAGTAGGGGCCCGACAGCACGCGCGACAAGTCGAGCACGGTGAGGCCGTTGAGCGGTCCATGATTCGTCATCGCCCAAGCCTTCGTCGCAACGTCGCCAGGTCTGTGAGCAGCGCATAGGCCGTCTTCTCCAGCCCGCCGTCGCGCTGGGTGATGACGATGCGTCCGAGTGGGGTGGAGTCGATCTCGAGTGCGTTGGCTTGATCGTCGAGAATGGCGAGTGGGTCATCGCCGGGCAATTCTTCCAGCCGCACGCGAGCAGCGAGGGTCTTCGTGAGCGCGTCACGCTCAGCCGAACCGACGAGCTTGAGTCGTCGACCAGCGGCGCGAGCTGATCGCGCACGATCGCTGCTGGCGGGCGTCAGCCCTTCGCGTTCGACATCAGCCGGCGTCATGCGCGCGTCGAGCCACACATTCGCCAGGGCCGAGACTTTCGCTGCCGCGTCCCAGCCGTCCACATCGAGCGAAGGATCGGCCTCTGCGATGCCTTCGTCCTGCATGCGCCGCAGCGCTGCGTCGTAATCTTCGCCGCGTTCCATCGCGCACAACATGTGATTGGTCGTGCTGTTGATCACGCCGCGAAATCCATGGATCGTCGTGGCCGGCATCGTCTCGCGCACGAGGTTGAAGATGGGAATGCCGTCCATGACGGCGCCTTCAAAGAGCAATGACAGCCCGCGGGCCGCGGCATCATCCGCGAGCTCACGATACGCGCAGGCGATCGGCCCCTTGTTGGCCGTGATGACGTGTGCACCGGCGGCCAGCGCTGCGCGCACATGAGACACCGCCGGCTCGCCCGACTGAACGTTGAGTACGGTCGTCTCAATCATCACGCGGGCATCGGAGCGCATGTGTCCCAGCCGTTGAATCAACTCGAGCGCCGTCGGTGATCCAGACGCCGGCCCAACCGCGTTATCGGCGGCGACGAGATCGACGTACCTGGCGAGCGTGTCAGCTTCGAAGCCTGCGTCCAGAAAGGCCGCGCCATGCCGTCGTGTGGCGATGCCCACAATGACGGGTTCGATGTCGAGCGCGCGCAGGGCATCGCGCGACTCGTCAAGGAGCTGTACGAACCGCCGCGCGACGTTGCCGAATCCGATCAGAACGATGTGGATGTGCACGATGCCAACCGGCGTAGAGTGTAGCTGAGGAGTTCATCATGATCCGCAGAACCGTTCTGGCCGCCGCGCTTGCAGCCGTATTCGTCATTCCTGTGATCGCGCAGGAGCCCAAAGATCCACCATCCATTACCACGCAGGGGCAGGCATCCTTCAAGCTGCAGCCAGACATTGCCTGGGTCACGGTGATGAGCGAAGCGCGCGCGTCGAAGCCCGGTGACGCGCAACAGAAGGCCGCAGAGGCCATGGTCAGCGTGCAGGCAGCGCTCAAAGGACTTGGACTCGCCGCCAACGCGTTCAAGACGTCGCAGTATTCGTTGCAGCCAGAAATGGAGTACATCGCCGGCTCATCGCGCGTGAAGGGTTACCTGGCGCGCCACGCGCTCGAGGTGCGTGTCGACGAGATCAGCAAGCTCGGCGCCGTGATCGATGCCGCTGGTGCCTCCGGCGCCGCATCCGTGTCGGGGATGCGGTTCGACGTGAAGAATCGCGCGACCGTGGAACTCGAAGCGTTGACCGCTGCGGCGAAAGAGGCGCTCGTGCGCGCGCGCGCGATTGCCGCCGGATTTGGCCGCGAGATCGGCAACATCATCAGCGTGCAGGAACAACGTCTCTATAGCGCTCAGCCGATGGAACGGTCCTTTGCCATGGCAGGCGCAGGCGGCCGAGGCGGCGCACCTGCGCCTCAGACCCCAGTCGAGACCGGTGAAATCGAAGTACGCGCGATGATGACCGTGGTGGTGGCGATCAAGTAACGCTAGTGCTTCGCCGGTTCGTCGTTGTTGGGTTCTTCGAACAGACGCACGAACGTATGCTGCGTGGTCGGCGTCTCGATCTTGCCGGCCTGCAGGAGTTTCAGGTCCTGCAGTTTACGCACCGACGGCATCACCCGCGTGTCGAATGAGCCAACGGACGCATTGAACGCGTCAACGGCTCGCTTCAGGTTGACGCCCGTGTTGTCGAAGTGGCCGAGCATCGTCAGCAGACGCTCGCAGAGCTCCTGCGCAGCTTCGCGGATGGCCTCGGCATTCTTCGCCGTGCTCTGTTGCGTCCATCCGGACGCCACCGCTCGCAGCAGCGCCAGTAGTGTCATCGGCGTGGCGAGGACGACGCTCTGAGTGGCCGCAAATTCGAGGAGGTCGCCGTCGCGTTCGAACGCTGCATGCATCAGCGGTTCGAGCGGCAAGAACAGCACCACGAACTCCGGGCTGGCGTCGCCGAACTGCTCCCAGTATTTCTTGGCGCTCAGTGCCTTGATATGTCCGCGCAGCGCCGTGGCGTGCGCGTCGAGCTGGCGGTCGCGCTCCTGATCGCTCGTGGCGTCGATCGCCTTCATGTACGCGTCGATCGGCACCTTTGAGTCCACGACGATCTCGGCGTTGCCGGGCAGGTGGATCGTGAGATCCGGGCGCAATCGTGTGTCGCCGGTCGACGTCACCTGCTGCTCAAAGTCGCAGTGCTCGAGCATGCCGGCGAGCTCGACGATGCGCTTGAGCTGGAGCTCGCCCCATTTGCCGCGAATGTTGGGCGACCGCAGCGCGCTCGACAAACCGTCGGCAGATTTGCGCAGCACCTCCTGCGTTTGCGTCAGCGTCATCAACTGCTGGCGGACCGCCTGGAAGGAACCCTCACGGTCGCGATCCGCGCGCGCGACCTGCAATTGCACCTTGTCGAGCGCGTCGCGCACAGGCTGGACCAAGGCGTCGATGGCTTCCTCCCGCACGCGGAGGGTCTGATCCGCTGTGTGCAACAGAGACGTGTTCGTGTCGCGCAGGGCGTCGCGCGAAAGAGACGCGAACGATTCACGCATTTGCTCGCGCAAGGCCGCGGTAGTGCGGTTGCTGAGGAACGTGGCCACCACCGCGCCGAGGCCGGCGCCAGCCAACACACCCACAAAGAGGAGTACGAACACGGAGTCCATGCCTGATGTTCTATCCTACGACCATGACACAGCCGGTCACGGCCAATCGTTTCACGGCGTTTGACCGCTTGCGCGGCCTGATTATGGTCGTCATGGCGATCGACCATGCGAGTTTCTACATCGCGCGCGTCCATGCGTCGGAGTACTGGTCGACCCTGCCGCCGTTCTATGAAAGTCATGGTGGCGCCAGTGTCTGGTGGTCATTTGTGACGCGTTGGATCACTCACCTGTGTGCGCCCGGGTTCTTCATGCTGATGGGCGCCAGCATGGTGTGGCTGGGGAAGGCGCGACAGCAGCAGGGGTGGAGCCACGCGCGCATTCGGAAGTTCTTCATCACGCGCGGCCTGATCCTTCTGGTGATTCAGCAGCTTGTCGAAGACCCCGCCTGGTTGCTTGGTTTCATCTCGTCGAAAGTGCCGGACACACTGATGGATCGCGCGCCCGGAGGCGGCTACGAGGCCTTTGTGCCCGTTCTCGTGATCAGCGCTCTGGGCGTTGGCATGATCGTCTGGTCCTTCCTGATTGAGTTGCCAAGTGTCGTCGTGCTCGCGGTCAGCGCACTGGCCCTCGCCGTGAGCGTGCTCATGACGCCGCTTGCGACCCAGGCCGCAACCCTCTTTCCCGTGTGGCAGCGCCTTCTCTTTGTTCCCGGCCATACCAATTTCATCGACGTGGTCTATTCGTTCGTGCCGTGGCTCGCACCGGCCGGGCTTGGCATCGTGCTGGCGCGTCTCGTGTACAAAAGACCGGAGAAGACCATGTGGCTGTCCGTCGCCGGCAGCATCGTGTTGCTGATCATGTTTGTCGTCATGCGATCAGCCAGTCAGGGAGATCCGCACTCGCCGCTGCCCGGTTTCATCGGCTTCATGTCGCTGACAAAGTATCCACCGAGCCCCGCGTTCTTCTCGGCAACACTTGGTATCGACCTGCTGCTCCTGGCGGTGTTCGCGATGACCGTCGCCACGCGTTGGCTGGCGCCGCTTGAAGTCTTTGGTCGGTCGCCGCTGTTCTTCTACCTGCTGCACCTGTACGTCTTCGGCATCGCGAGCTTCGCGTTCCCGAATGGCACATCGTTCCCCGTGATGTATGCGGTGTGGGCGGTGGCGATCGTCGCGATGTATCCCGCGTGTCGCTGGTACGGTCGGTTCAAGTCGTCCACGCCGTCCGAATCTGTGTGGCGGTTGCTGTGACACCTGAAGAACTACGGCGCTACAGCCGACATACGTTGCTGCCTGAGTTCGGCATGGCCGGGCAGGAGAAGTTGCGCGCGGCCCGCGTGCTGCTGGTCGGGCTCGGTGGCCTCGGTTCGCCGTCGGCGATGTATCTGGCCGCAGCGGGCGTCGGCACGCTCGGCCTCGTCGAGTTCGACAACGTCGACGAGTCGAATCTGCAACGACAAGTGATTTACGGCACGTCTGACATCGGCCGTCCAAAGATCGCGTCAGCTGCCGATCGTCTGCGCGAGATCAATCCGCACGTGAATCTGGAACTGCACGCGGAAGCGTTCAGCGTCAGCAACGCGCGCGCACTCATCAGCGCGTACGACGTCGTGGTCGACGGCACCGACAATTTCTCGACGCGCTATCTCGTGAACGACGCATGTGTGATGACCGGCACGCCGAATGTCTACGGCAGCGTGTTTCGATTCGAGGGCCAGGCTGCGGTGTTCGCGGCGCCAGGAGGCCCCTGCTATCGCTGTTTGCATCCAGAGCCGCCGCCTCCGGGTTTGATTCCCAGTTGTGCTGAGGCCGGCGTGCTGGGTGTGTTGCCTGGATTGATCGGCGTCATTCAAGCGACTGAAGCGATCAAGCTGATCACCGGCATCGGCGAGCCGCTGATTGGGCGGTTCGTGTTGTACGACGCGTTGCGGATGCGGATGCGCGAGATCACGCTGAAGCGCGATCCCGAGTGCCCGGTATGTGGCGATGCGCCCACGATTCGCGAACTGGCTGCGTACGACTTAAGCTGTGAACCTATGACAACCGATGCGATGACGGTGGACGAACTCAAGGCCTGGCGCGACAGCGGCGAGCGGCACTTCCTGCTCGACGTGCGCGAGTCGTCTGAGCACGCCATCTGTGAGATCACCGGATCGACGCTGATTCCGATGGGGCAGGTTGGGATGCGGCTCGATGAGATTCCGAAGGACCTGCCAGTCGTCGTGCATTGCAAGATGGGCGGCCGCAGTGCCCAGATCACCGCGCAACTCCGAGCCCGCGGGTACGATGCAAGAAACCTGACTGGCGGCATTCTGGCCTGGATCTCGCAAATTGATCCGAGTCTCAATAAGTACTAGAACTGTTTAGAATCAACAACTTACACGCAAGACGGCAAATCGTACCTTGCCGCGCACGTCCGTCGGTCTGTAAACTGGACTGGTTCGGTCGGACATCAGACCCCCATCCATGTTGAGACTCTCAAAGAAAGCTGACTACGCGCTCCTCGCCCTACGGCATTTGGCCGTCCCGGGCCCGCGCGCCACAGCGTCCGCCCGTGAGTTGGCGGAAAGCTACGACCTGCCGCCCGAGTTGCTCGCGAAAGTCTTGCAGCAGCTGGTGCGAGGCGGCCTCCTCTCGTCACAACAGGGCATTCGCGGCGGCTACGGCCTCGCGCGGCCCGCCGCCGAAATCACCGTCGTAGATGTCATCGAGGCCATTGACGGTCCGATGACCGTGACCGCGTGTTCCGAGAGCGATCACAGCTGCGATCAGTACACCAAGTGCAACATTCGCGATCCGCTCTGGAAGTTGAAGGATCGCATCGTGGCGGCGCTGTCGGCCACGACCGTCGCCGAGTTGGCGATTGATCTGGTGCCGGCGCCGGAGTCCATTCCCGTGTCCCTGGTGCGGAGGTAGCAATGGTCGCGATCACCGAAAATGCTGCAACGCAGATTCACAAACTGCTCGTGAAACAGCAGATCCCCGACGGCGGTCTTCGCGTCGGTGTGAAGGCCGGCGGCTGTTCCGGCTTCGAATACGTCTTCGAGTGGGAAGCCGCACCAAAAGACACCGACATTGTGTTTGATGGGCCCAACGGCGCGCGCGTGTGGGTCGATCCGCGCAGCCATCGCATCCTCGACGGCACCACGCTTGACTACGACACCAGCCTGCTCAGCCGCGGGTTTGTCTTTCAGAACCCGCATGCGAAGAGCACCTGCGGTTGCGGAGTGAGTTTTTCAGTATGAGCCCAGCACCGACACAAGAGCAGACGCGCGCGACCGCGCAAGCAGAACAACTCGAGCAGATCGCGAACAGCGAATACAAGTACGGCTTCACGACCGACGTCGAAGCCGATACCTTCGAGCCCGGTCTCAACGAAGACGTCGTGCGCCGACTCTCAGCCCTCAAGGGGGAGCCGGAATGGCTGCTCGACTTCCGACTGAAGTCGTACCGCGCGTGGCTCAAAATGACCGAGCCGACGTGGCACAACCTCAAGATCCACGCGACCGACTACAACGCGCTCAGCTACTACTCCGCGCCGAAGAAGCAGAAGCTGCTCGCGAGCATGGACGAAGTGGATCCGGAAGTTCGCAAGACCTTCGAGAAGCTTGGGATTCCGCTGCATGAACAGATGATCCTCGCCGGCGTGGCCGTTGACGCGGTCTTCGACAGCGTCTCGGTCGCCACGACTTTCAAGTCGAAGCTGGCAGAGATGGGCGTGATCTTCTGCAGCTTCTCCGAGGCGGTGAAGGATCACCCCGAGCTCGTGAAGAAATATCTCGGTTCGGTCGTGCCCTACACCGATAACTTCTACGCCACACTCAACTCGGCGGTCTTCAGCGACGGCTCGTTCGTCTACATCCCGAAGGGTGTGCGCTGCCCGATGGAGCTCTCGACCTACTTCCGCATCAACGCGAAGAACACCGGCCAGTTCGAGCGCACGCTGATCGTCGCCGACGAGGGCTCACACGTGAGCTACCTCGAAGGCTGCACGGCGCCGATGCGCGACGAAAACCAGCTGCACGCCGCCGTGGTGGAACTCGTCGCCCTCGACAGCGCCACGATCAAGTACTCGACGATTCAGAACTGGTACCCCGGCGACAAGAACGGCAAGGGCGGCATCTACAACTTCGTGACCAAGCGCGGCACGGCCCACACGAATTCGAAGATCACATGGACACAGGTCGAAACAGGGTCTGCGATCACGTGGAAATACCCGAGCTGCATCCTGCAGGGTGACAACGCGATTGGCGAGTTCTACTCAGTCGCCACGACCAACAACTGGCAGCAGGCCGATACCGGCACGAAGATGATTCATCTCGGCAAGAACACGCGCAGCACCATCGTGTCGAAGGGCATCTCGGCCGGCCACGGTCAGAACACCTATCGCGGCGCGGTGAAGATTGCGAAGGGCGCCACCGGCGCGCGCAACTACTCGCAGTGCGACTCGCTCCTCATCGGCGACAAGTGCGGCGCGCACACGTTCCCATACTTGGAAATCAAAAACTCCACCGCCAAGGTCGAGCACGAGGCGTCGACCTCGAAGATCGGTGAAGACCAGATCTTCTACTGCCGCCAGCGCGGCATCTCGTCAGAAGACGCCGTGAACATGATCGTTAGCGGCTTCTGCAAGGACGTATTCCGTGAGCTCCCGATGGAGTTCGCGGTGGAAGCGCAAAAGTTGCTGTCAATCAGCCTGGAAGGCAGTGTCGGTTAATGTTGCTCGAAATTAAAGATCTCAAAGTCAAAGCAGAAGATAAGCAGATTCTAAAGGGCCTGAACCTCTCGGTGAACCCGGGAGAAGTGCACGCGATCATGGGGCCGAACGGCTCGGGCAAGAGCACGCTCGCGCGTGTGTTGTCGGGCCATCCGGGCTACGAACCGAACGGCGGCAGCGTGACCTATGACGGCCACGACCTCCTCGCGATGTCGCCCGAAGAGCGCGCCTGTGAAGGCGTCTTCATGGCCTTCCAGTACCCGGTCGAAATTCCGGGCGTGAACAATTCCTACTTCCTCAAGGCCGCGCTCAACGCCGTGCGCAAACACAAGGGCCTGCAGGAACTCGACGCCGTCGAGTTCCTCGCGCTCATCCGCGAGAAGATCAAACTGCTCGAGATGGATCAGTCGATGCTCAATCGCGCCGTCAACGAAGGCTTCTCGGGCGGCGAGAAGAAGCGCAACGAGATCTTTCAGATGGCGGTGCTCGAACCGAGGCTCGCCATTCTCGACGAGACCGACTCCGGCCTCGACATCGACGCCCTCAAGGTCGTCGCCAACGGCGTCAACGCCCTCCGCAACAAAGACCGCGCCATCATCGTCGTCACCCACTACCAGCGATTGCTCGACTACATCGTGCCGGACTTCGTGCACGTGCTGTCGGGTGGCCTGATCGTGCGGTCCGGCGGCAAAGAACTGGCGCTCGAACTTGAGGCGAAAGGCTACCGATGACACCGGTGGCTGAACAGGCGACGGCGTACGCAGAGCGGTTCGCGGCGTTTCACAACGAGCCGGCGTTTGGTTCCGACCGCGTGCGCGCGATGCGTGAGCAGGCGTTTGCGGCATTCGCAGCGAATGGTTTCCCGACGTCGCGCGACGAGGAATACAAGTTTACGAACGTGTCGGCGATTGCCGAAGCGCCGTTTGGTTGCCAGGGCGCAGCCGAGCCGACGCGCAAAGCACTCGAGCCGTTTCTGTTCGACGGTGCGATTCGTACGCAGATCGTGATCGTGAACGGCCGCCTGTCGAAGACGCTGTCGTCGATGGAAGCCCTGCCTCGCGGTGTCACCGTGGATCAGATCACCGACGCGGTCACAGCGGCTCCGAGCGCCGCCGCGGGAGTACTGGCCACCACGCCGTTCGTGGCATTGAACACCGCATTGTTCGGTCGCCCTATCGTCATGATGGTGCCGCCGCACGCGAAGGTTGACGAGCCGATTCAGGTGTTGTTCGTCAACACGCCCGGTGAGCATCGCATGATGGCGGCCACACGGCTGATGGTGGTCGCGGGCGAGCTGTCCGAGCTCACGCTCGTGGAGTCGTACGTCGGTCTCGCCGGAACAGGCCAGGGGTTCACGAACGCCGTGACGGACGTGATTCTCATGGAGGGCGCGATCGTCGACCACTACAAGATCCAGCGCGAGACGACGACGGCGTTTCACGTCGGCGCGATGTTCGTGCAGTGTGACCGCAACTCGAACTTCACGTCGCACTCGTTCGCGACGGGTGGCAAGCTCGTGCGCAACGATGTGTTTGCCACGCTCGACGGTGAAGGCGCGGAGTGCACACTGAACGGCCTGTATCTGGCCGGCGGTGATGCGCTCATCGACAACCACACGTCGATCGACCATGCGAAGGCGCACTGCCCGAGCCACGAAGTCTACAAAGGCATCCTCTCAGGCAACGCGAAGGCCGTGTTTAACGGCAAGATCACGGTCCGTCCGGACGCGCAGAAAACCGACGCGAAGCAGACCAACAAGGCGCTGCTCCTTTCAGACTCCGCCACCATCAACACCAAGCCGCAGCTTGAGATCTTTGCTGACGACGTGAAGTGCACGCATGGCGCAGCCATCGGGCAGTTGGATGATGACGCGATGTTTTATCTGCGGGCGCGTGGCATCGCCGAAGTGGATGCGCGCAACATTCTGATCCATGCGTTTGCGGGCGACATTCTCGATCGGATCAAGATCGACGCCGTCAAGCAGCGCGTCGAGAAGGTGGTCTACGCGGCGCTGGGGGCGTTGTAGCGATGGCGGCACCGGGCGCATTGGCGACGTTTGACGTGGCGGCGATCCGGTCGCAGTTTCCTGCGCTCGATCAGCTCGTGCACGGCAAGCCGCTCGTGTATCTCGACAACGCCGCTACCACGCAGAAGCCGCAGGTCGTCATTGACGCGATCCGTCGCTACTACGAGCACGACAACGCCAATATTCACCGCGGTGTGCATGCCCTGAGTGAGCGCGCGAGCAAGATGTATGAAGATGCGCGCGAAGACGTGCGAGCGTTCATCAATGCGCGATCAACGACAGAAGTCGTGTTTACCCGCAACACCACCGAGGGCATCAACATTGTCGCGTGTGCGTGGGGCGACGAGAACGTCGCGGCCGGCGACGAGATTCTGATTACGGCCATGGAGCATCACTCCAACATCGTGCCTTGGCAGCAGCTGTGTAAGCGTAGCGGCGCGATTCTGAAAGTGGCGCCGATCGACGATCGCGGTGCGCTCATCGTGGAAGCGTTCGAGCAGTTGCTCGGTCCGCGCACGAAGATGGTCGCGATGACGCAGCTGTCGAACGCGCTTGGCACGGTGGTGCCGGTGGCCGAGTTGACCACGAAGGCGCACGCGGTTGGTGCGACCGTGCTCGTCGACGGCTCGCAGGCCGCGTATCACTTCGCGACGGACGTGCAGGCGCTCAACTGCGACTTCTTCGTATTTACCGGTCACAAGGTCTACGGCCCGACGGGCATTGGCGTGCTCTACGGCAAGGAAGCCATCCTCGAAGCCACGCCGCCGTTCATGGGCGGTGGCGACATGATCGGCTCGGTCACGTTCGAAGAGAGCACGTGGAACGTGCTTCCGTATAAGTTCGAGGCTGGGACCCCCCACATTTCGGGCCCCATCGGTCTCGCCGCGGCGATTCGATTCGTGAGGGGCATTGGCTTCGATTCGATTCATGCGCACGAGTCGGCCCTGCTGGCCTATGCCACCGAAAGGATCTCGGCCATGCCGGGCGTGACGATCATCGGGACGGCGCCCGTTAAAGCGAGTGTGATCTCGTTTGTGATGGACGGCATTCACCCGCACGACATCGGCACGATCGTTGATCGCGAAGGCGTGGCCGTGCGCACGGGGCATCACTGCGCGCAGCCCGTCATGGATCGTTTTGGAATTCCGGCGACCGCGCGTGCTTCACTGGCCATGTACAACACCACGGCCGACATCGACACGCTCGTGCGCGCGCTCGCGCGCGTGCAGGAAGTGATGGGATAGCGATGGGCATGTTTTCTTTTCTGAAGGACAAGAACGCTGTGACGACCCCGACCGACACTGCTGCTGCACCGAGCGACACCACCTTTGTTCGGCCTGCGGCCTGGGATGCGCCCGCCCTCGACACCTCATCGCTCACGACGCCATCTGTCGCTGAGGCTGATAAGTCGAGTGTCGGTCCCCTCGATGCGACGAACACGGCAGAACTGCAGCAGCCGATCATCGACGCCATCAAGACCGTGTTCGATCCGGAGATTCCGGTCGACATCTACGAGCTCGGCCTGATCTACGACATCATCGTGGACGCGAACAAGAAAGTGCTCGTGAACATGACACTGACCAGCCCCGCGTGTCCCTCGGCGCAGCAGATCCCGAGCGAAGTGCGCTGGAAGGTCAAGGCCGTGCCCGGCGTGACCGACGCGTGGGTGGAGATTGCATGGGAGCCGGCGTGGACGAAAGACCGCATGTCGGAAGCCGCGAAACTTCAGCTCGGCTTTTTCTAAATGTCTGACCTGACCGAGCTCTACCAGGAAGTGATTCTTGACCACAATCGCCGGCCGAGAAACTTCGGTGCGTTGGCTGACGCCACGCATCGTGCGAACGGCCACAACCCGCTCTGCGGCGACAAGCTCACGCTCGCGCTGCACATCGAGGGCGATCGCATCATCAATGTGATGTTCGACGGGAGCGGATGCGCGATCTCCAAAGCATCGGCGTCGCTCATGACCGATGCGATCAAGGGCCACACGGTCGCCGAGGCCGAGACGCTGTTCGATGCGTTTCACTTGATGGTGACGACGCCGATCAGCGATCCGATCGATGAATCGCAGATCGGCAAACTGGCGGTCTTTTCCGGCGTCCGCGAATTCCCCGCACGCGTGAAGTGCGCGAGCCTCGCCTGGCACACACTGAAGGCTGCCCTCAGCGGCGCACAGGTGGCGAAGACGGAGTAGGCGTCGAGTACACTTCGCGTCGTGTCTGCCTACCCGTCCGAGCGAAAGGCGTCGATCCGGCTGCTCTGCCTGATCGTCTTTCTCGGCCATCTGGCCGTGGCGTCGGGCACGATCTTTGGTTTGGATGGGTCGAAGCGCGTTGAAGTCGCCGAGAATCTGATCGACCACGGTCGCGTGGACATTCAGCCGACCGAGTTCTCGCCGCTCGGGCGAGACGGCAAACAGTACACCCAATACGCCATCGGCCCGTCGCTGGTGACGATTCCGTTCTATCTGGCGGGTCGGACCCTCGCGCGATTCGTGCCCGCTCGTGGTGCGGAGGTGGTCGAGTTTAGCGAGGCCATGGTCAACCTGGTGGCCACTGTGCTGACGGTGGGCTGCCTCGCGCTGTTTGCCATCGAGCTCGGATTCCACCTGCGGACGGCTGTGATCATCGGCCTGCTCTACGCCTTCGGCACGATGGCGTGGCAGCAAAGCAAAGACTCCTTCGAGCACCCGCAAGTGGCGCTCTATTTCACGGTCCTCTTCTATCTGCTGCATCGATTCGCTCGCCTGCGTCAGCGGCGCCTGCTATTGGCGGCGGGCCTGTCGTTGGGAGCGGCAGTACTTACTCGATACACCACCGTCCTTGTCGGCACTGGCGTGGTGGCGTTCCTGTCAGCGCTCGCAATGCGTTCGGGTTCGCAGCGGCCGGTGCGAGATGCCGTCGTGTGGTCCGCGCTGGTGGCGCTGCCGGCGGTGCCGTTCCTCGTGTTCGACCTCTGGTTCAACGCGATGCGGTTCGGCTCCATGTTGGAGACCGGGCAGCAGCAGCTGTTCGGCAACCTGTTGTCGACGGCCACCGTGCTGTCGGGCCTCTGGGGGTTGACCCTGAGTCTCTCCGAAGGTCTGTTTGTCTTCGTGCCGGTGTTGTGGGACCCCACCGCAGTTGTTCTCGAGTGCAAACGCCTGCTCAAACCGGGCGGCTTGCTGGTCGTGAACTACCCCGACATCGGATCGTGGATCTCGCGATTGATGGGCCGCAGATGGGTCTTCCTCCTGTCGGTACACCTCTATTACTTCACGCGGACGACGATCCGTACGTTGCTGGAGCGAAACGGATTCTCGCCGTTTCTGATGAAGCCCCATTTTCAAACACTCGAGCTCGGCTACATCTTGCACCGCATGAAGGCGTATGTGCCGGTGCTGCCCGGGATCGGTGAGTCGATCGTCAAGGCCCTGCGTCTGGCGCACCTGCGTGTGCCGTACTGGGTCGGGCAGACACTTGTTCTGGCGACGCGCAGCTGATGGCAAAAGAACCGATTGTCATTCTCGGTGGCGGCGTCGGCGGACTGGCGGCCGGCTGGTTCCTGGCGCGCACCGATCGTTACGACGTCACCGTCGTCGAACGAGCACCTGTGATCGGCGGCCTGTGCGGCACGTTCGAACACAACGGGTTTCGGCTCGACTACGGCCCGCACAAGATGTACTCGGTGATTCCCGGCGTGCTCGATGAGATGCGTCAACTGCTCGACGGTCGACTGATCGAGCATCGGAAACGTCATCGCATCTTTTTGCGCGGTCATGCGCTCGACTATCCGTTGCAGATGGGAAACCTCGCGAAGGTCCTCGGCCCTGCGCAGTTTCTGCGGCTCGGCCTCGGCTATGCGATGGCCATGCTCAAGGGAGTGTTCGGCCGTTCAACGCCGGCGTCGTATGCGGAGTACGTCATTCAGCGTTTCGGGCGGCAGGTGTACGAGCTGGTGTTCGAACCGCTCGCCTGGAAAGTGTGGGGCGATCCGGCGGTATTGCATCCCGACATGGCGCGAACGCGCATTCCATCGTCTGGCGCCACCGAACTGATTCTCAATCTGCTGGGGCTCAAGAAAAAATCGGCCGAGACGGACGCCACCTATTTCTACTACCCGAAGAATGGCTTTGGTGAATTGCCGCAGGCGATGGCCGATGAGATCATCGCGCATGGCGGCCGGATCCTCGTCAACGCGCGCATCAACGGTTTCGAAACCCAGGGCGACAACAACCACCACGTCTCTGGCGTCTCAGTGACGGTCGACGGTGACACGCGCTCTCTGCCATGTCACACGCTGGTTTCGTCGCTGCCGCTGCCGGTGCTGGGCGAATTTGTGTTTGGCGACCGCGACCCTGAGCTGATCCGCGCGGCGTCGAGCCTCAAGTTCCGGCACCTGATCCTCGTGTACCTCTTCGTGCGGAAGCCCAACGTCCTCGAAGATCACTGGATCTTCTTCCCCGAGCGCGAGTTCCTCTTCAGCCGAATCTTCGAGCAGAAGGTGCTCAGTCCGTCGATGGGGCCAGCCGATCGTACGGTGCTGTGTTGCGACTTTACGTGCTCGGCTGGCGACGACATCTGGACCTCCACCGACGATCAGCTCGTGGCTCGTTGTATCGAGGGTCTCGTGACGATGGGCAGCATTCGCGCAGAGGACGTCGAGGGCCATCTCGTGAAGCGGTCGCAGAACTTCTATCCGGTCTACGACCTGACCTATACCGAGAACATGAAGAACGTCAGCCGGCGGCTTCAGAGTGTAGACAACCTGCTGACGACCGGGCGAATCGGTATGTACAACTACAACAACTCCGACCACTGTGTCGACATGGGCCGGTTCATCGCCGACGGTCTGTCGCGCGGCGAGTCCACCACGACGATCTGGAAGAATCTGGAACAGCGCGTGTCGGCGTACCGCATCGTCGACTGATCGCCCAATACCTACCTCGGAGTCCCGGTCCCGCGCTAGAATCAAGAGCGTTCAACATGTCTGGCCGCGCCATCTACCTCGACTACCACGCCACCACGCCCGTTGACCCGCGCGTGCTGCAGGCGATGCTGCCGTACTTCACGGAAGTCTTCGGCAACCCGGCCTCGGCCAGCCACGCGTTTGGCTGGAAGGCGCAGGAAGCCGTCGAGACCGCCCGTCGTCAGGTCGCAACGCTGATTGGCGCCACGGCCCGCGAGATCATCTTCACGAGCGGCGCCACTGAATCAAACACGTTTGCAATTCGCGGTGTGTCCGAACGCGCGATCACCAATCGTCGCCGCATTGTGACGTCAGCGATTGAACACAAGTCCATCCTCGAAGCCTTCGGACGCCTCGCTGCACAAGGCTGGGACACGGTGATTGTTCCAGTCGATCGCGGTGGCCGCGTGAAGCTTGACGCGCTCGAGCGTGCGGTGACGCCAGACACGGCGCTCGTGAGCGTGATGGCTGCGAACAATGAAATTGGCGCCGTGCAGCCACTTGAAGAGATCGGCCGAATTGCGCGCGCGCAAGGCGCCGTGTTTCATGTCGATGGCGCACAGGCCGTGGGCAAGGTGCCGATCGACGTCAACGCGATGCACATCGACCTGCTGTCGCTCACCGGCCACAAGATGTACGGCCCGAAGGGCTGCGGCGCGCTCTACATCCGCAAGCGCACGGAACTGATCCCGCTCATCACCGGCGGCGGCCAGGAGCGCGGAATGCGCGCCGGCACCCTCAACGTTCCCGGCATCGTGGGCCTCGGCTGTGCGTGTGAGATCTGCAAGAAGGACATGACCGAAGAGAACGCGCGGCTGCGTCATCTCCGAGATCGGCTGCTGCACGGCATCACCGCCGGCGTCGATGGCGTGATCGTGAACGGCACGTTGGAACACCGCCTCCCGCACAACCTGCACGTGAGCTTCGAGCGCGTCGAAGGCGAGAAGCTCTTGATGGGCATCGGCGACATCGCTGTGTCATCCGGCTCCGCCTGCCAGTCGGCCTCAGGCAAGCCGTCACACGTGTTGTCGGCGATCTGGGGCGACGATGCGGCGGTGCCGTCGGCGTCGATTCGTTTCGGCATCGGCCGCCACACCACCGAAGACGAGATCGACTACGTCATCAACAAATTCACGACCGTCGTCCGCCGGCTGCGCGAACTCGCGCCGGTCCACTGAACGTCGTCACCCGCCACCGCCGGCGCGTGGTTACCGTAGCAGCACGGTAACACCCACCGCCCTCCATAGAGCAGCTGGTACAACTGGCGCGCAGTCCATCATGGGGAGCGGTATGCGAAGCCTGTACACGTCACGTTTATTCACAATTTGTCTGGTTGCCGGGATGCTGATCGCATCGCGTGCGGTCTGGACGTCCGAACAAACTGCCGGCGCGGCGCAGCAGCCGGCTGGCGCACGACAAGGCGGCGCTGGTGCCGGCGGCGGTGGCGGTCGTCAGGGTGGCGGCGGCCGCGGTAGCGCACCGGATACCGGCGGCTACGGCACCTCGAACACGCTGTACACGATGCCTGAAGCGGGCCAGGGCGGCGGCGCGGGTGATCCCACGGCGGAGCAGTTCGCGGCGTCACCCGAAGCGCAGGCCATCGTCGCTAACGCGAAGAAGATCGCGGCCACGGACCTGGTGAACGAAGTGAATCGCTTCTGCACGTGGAACGCGGGCGCCACGGTGACGCCGGCCAACGGCGGCGACTTCGTGCAGGTGTTCGACAACATCTACTACGCGGGGACGGGTGGTGTCGGCGCGTGGGTGATCAAGACGAGCGCCGGACTCATTTTATGGGACACCCTCGACAGCGAGGAGAACTACAAGAACATCCTCGAAGGCGGCATGAAGAAGGCCGGGCTCAACCCGGCCGACATCAAGTACGTGGTGATCGGTCACCATCACTTCGACCACGTCGGTGGTCTTGAGTTCGTGCAGAAGAACTACAACCCCACGATCCTGATCGGCAAGCTTGATTGGGACGTCGTGATGTCGTCGGGCGCCAAGATGCGTCGCGGTGTTGATGTGCTCGATGGGCAGAAGGTGACGCTTGGCGACACGACCATCACGCTGTTCCTGCTGCCCGGTCACACGCCGACGTCGGTGTCGGGAATCTTTCCGGCAAAGTATCAGGGGCGCACGTTCAATATGCTGAACCTCACGGCGTCGCGGTTCTCGACGTACGCGAGCCTGGCCGCGTTTCAGCGCATCTTCGACGAAGGCAAACGCGCGAAAGTCGAGGCGGTCGTGCAAGTGCACCCGGACATCAACATGCTGAAGACCGAAACGATTGCGGCGTTGCGAAAGAGTCCACTATCGGGGCCGCACCCGTTGCTCTTTACGCCTGAGAAGGCGGCGCGATACATGGATGTGGAACTTGAATGTGGCCGCGCACGCGTAGCCGCCAATAAGACCGCGCTCGACAAGGCGCGCGGTCCGGAGTACTACCGCACGCCCGATCCGGCTCCGTCCGCGGCCGGCCGTGGCGGCAATGGAGGTGTGCGATGAGAAAGTACGTGTTGGTGCTGTCGCTGTGTGTCGTGGCGACGCTTGCCGTTCAGGGCCAGGCACCGAATGGCGCGGCCGGCAAAGACTGGGCGTACCCGCTCGGTGACCAGGGCGCGCAGCGCTACTCGTCGCTCAAACAGATCACGACTGACAACGTCGGCAAGCTCACGCGCGCGTGGACGTTCCACACCGGCTCTGGGCGCTTCGCGTTTCCGCCGATGATCGTCGACAGCGTCATCTACTTCAGCGCGCCGAACGGCATCTTCGCGGTCGATGGCGTGAAGGGCACGCTCATCTGGAAGTATCCAGAGGGCCCGATCGTGCCGGCGTCGGCGACGACGTTGGCCGCAGCGGCGACGGCAGCGGCAGCGGTGGAAGACGGCCGTGCGGCGGGTGCGAATCCGCAGGGTCGCGGTGCGGCCGGTGGTGCCGCAGGTGGCGCGGCGGGCGGTGGTGGTGGCGGACGCGGAGGTCGTGGCGGCGACGGCGTCGGCACGAACGTCCGTGGACCGGTGTACTGGGCCGGCACGAAAGCGGTGGGCCCGCGCATCTTCTCGCAACTCTCGGACGGCCTCGCGGCGATCGACGCGAAGACCGGAAAACTCATCACGACCTTCGGCGAGAAGGGGCTGATCGCCGGTGCGCGTCACAACTCGCCGCCGTCGATCTACAAGAACCTCATCATCACGCGCGGTGAGAACGAGGGGCCCAAGGGCAACACGGTCAAGGCCTACGACGTGGTCACCGGTGCGCCCGCGTGGACCGTGTATCTCAAGGCGCAGAAGGGCGACCCGAACCACGCCTCGTGGGGCAAGGCCGCGGAAGGCGACGCGACACCGGGCCTCTGGGGTGCATTCTCCATCGACGAAGCGCGCGGCTTGTTGTTTGTGCCGACCGACAAACCGGAAGGCACCGCGATCAACGACTACTACGGCGGCGGCTCGGAGGGCGACAACCTGTACGCAAACTCGCTCTTGGCCATCGACGCTGCGACCGGCAAGCTCAAGTGGTACAAGCAGCTCGTCCATCACGACATCTGGGACTACGATCTGGCCGCCGCGCCGATTCTGTTCGACGTGCGTCGCAACGGCCGCGTGATACCCGCCGTCGGTCAGTCCACGAAGATGTCGCTGTTCTTCGTCTTCAATCGCGAAACCGGTGAGCCGATCTTTGGCATGGAAGAACGACCGGTGCCGCAGTCGAAGGTGCCTGGCGAAGTGACGTCCAAGACGCAACCGTTTCCGATCAAGCCCGTGCCGCTCGCGCGCGTCAATGGATCGCGCGAAGAGCTCGCGCTCCTCGGCAAGATCTCGCCCGAGCATCAGAAGTATTGCGAAGGCCTCTGGGAGCAGTACAAGTTTGCCGACACGGGCATCTATATCCCGTGGCGCACTGACGAGAACATCCTGACCTTCCCGGGCGCGCAGGGCGGCAGCAACTGGATGGGCATGACCTACAACGCGCAGCTCGGTCTGCTGATTGGCAATGTGATGAACGCCGGCCAGTTGGGCAAAGTGCAACCGGCGGCTGCAGGAGGTCGTCGCGGTGCCGCTCCGCCTTCGGCCGATGCGCCGCCACCGCAGCAGAGTTTCAGCAAGACCCCTGGTCCGTTCAACCGCTACTGGAATACCGACAACATGTGGAGCTGCTCGCCTGCGCCCTGGGGCGAGCTCGTGGCCGTCAACGCCAACACGGGTGACATTGCCTGGCGCGTGCCGCTCGGTGAATTTGAAGAGCTGATGAAGAAGGGCGTGGCACCGACCGGCACGCCGAGCTCCGGTGGCGCGATCACCACGGCCGGCAACCTCGTGTTCATCGGTGCCTCGATCGACGGCTACTTCCGCGCCTTCGATGCGCGCAACGGCAAAGAACTCTGGAAAGACAAACTGCCGGCACCCAACCAGGGCATGCCCGCCACCTACCTCGGCAAAGACGGCAAGCAGTACGTCGTCGTCAGCGGGGCGGGAGGCGGCTTCTTCCGCGCGCCGAGTTCAGATGAACTGATCGGCTACACGATCAAGTAGCTGAGCGCGGTTACGTTACTTCTTTGTGGTCGGATGCAGCGCGTCGGCAAGCAGGCGCGCTGCATCAACAATGCGTGGACCGGGAATCGTCAGGACCTCGTCACTCAACAAATAGATCCGATTGTTCTTCACCGCAGGCACCGCCGGCAGTTGCGACCAGAGGCCGCGTTCTGTGGCGATCTTCTGCGGCGTCATGGCGCCATGCAGTTCCACGATGGCCTCGGGCATCCGCGCAAGCACTTGCTCCGCTGAAATCTGGATGTTCTCGCGCTTCACATCCGAGAACACATCGTCGCCACCGGCGATCGAGAGGATGTCGTGCAGATAGCCGACGCCGCCACTCGCGTAGATCCCGCGGAGGCTGCCGGCTTCACGACCAAAGATCAACAGCGTGCGGTAGCGTGGCTGATTGGCCACGCGCACGCGCACCTCTTCCAGTCCGTGTTCGATGCGCGTCGCTTCCGCGTTGGCTTCCTTCTGGCGGCCCAGCCGCTCACCGAGCGCCCGGATCGTGCCCGTCACGTTCGACAGGGCACCGGTGTCATAGGGAAATGTCGCGATCTGGGCGCGCGCGAGGCGCGCGGCCATGTCACTCTTCGCGCCATAAACGATGACGAGGTCGGGCTTGAGGGTGAGGACGCGCTCGATGTCCGGATCGATCAGGCCGCCGAGTCGCGGCAGCTTCTCGACCGCAGCCGGATAGTGATCAAAGCTCGAGACGCCGATCATCTGTGGCCCCGCGCCGATCGCGTAGAGCATCTCGGTGACGGCCGGCACCAACGAGATGATCCTCAACGGCGCAGCGGTGGTCCTCGCGCCCTGCAGGAGCACGGCGCAGGCGACGGCCGCGATGAGCAGCGCGTGCCGGAAACGAATCGTCATCGCTTTCGCAACAGCATCCATAGGAAGAACGGCCCTCCGATCACTGCGGTGATAATGCCGACAGGCAACTCCATCGGCGACAGCACGGTGCGCGCAAGCACGTCGCACACGACAAGAAAGCCGGCGCCGAGAAAGATCGACGCCGGGAGCACAAGGCGATGGTCGGCGCCCACCATCAGGCGCACGAGATGCGGCACGATGATGCCGACAAAGCCGATGGGCCCGCCGACGGAGACCGCTGCGCCGGTGGCCAGCGACGCGCTGAAGAAGGCGGTGCGCTGCACGGACCGCACATTGATCCCGCGCGCGCCCGCGGCGTCGGCACCGAGGCTCAGCAGGTTCAGTGGCCGGGCCAGCCACACAAACGCGACGAACGAGATCGCGACGAACGGCATCGCGCCCGCGAGTGGCGCGTAGCTCGTGACGTCGAGATTGCCCATGAGCCAGCGCATCGCGCGGAAGAGATCCTGGAAATTCGCAAGGTACTGCACAAACAGGATCAGCGCCGAGAAGAATGAGTTGAGCGTGACGCCGGCCAGCAGCAGCACCGTCGTCGAGAGGCCCGAATGTCGCGCCGTGGCGAGCAGATAGACGACCGTGACGGCGAGCATCGCCCCAGCCAGGCTCGCCGGCGCAGCGCCGGCGAATGGCAACGTCGCGCCGAAGGTGATTGCGATCATCGCGCCGAGTGACGCACCTGCCGACACACCGAGGGTGTAAGGCGTCGCGAGTGGATTTCTCAGTAGTCCCTGAAACACGACGCCCGCTGCGGCGAGTGTGCCGCCGACGAGCGCGCCGGCCAGCGCGCGCGGCAGGCGAGCGATGAAGAAGATCTGCGCGTCGACGTTGCTCTCGAATGGAATCGACCGGTCAAACACACGCATGAGGTTGATGTGCGTGGACCCCACCAGCGGCGACAGCACGATCGCGAGCACCATCAGCGCGAAGAGGCCGACCACGATCGGGACGCTGCGCTTCAGCGGATGCGTCACGGGCGTACACCGGCGCTGACCGTGGCCGCGAACATCGCGGCTTGGTCAACGCGAATGCCGTACAGCGCCGCGATCTGTTCTGTGGTCAAGACGTCTTGCGGCGGTCCCTGAGCAATGACATGGCCATCACCCAGCAGCACGAGTTCCGAGCAGACTCGCGCCGCAAACTGCACATCGTGCGTCGTCAAGACGATGGTCATGTCCTGGCGATCGTGCAGGCGGCCGAGGAGCGCCGCCACTTCCAACTGATACCGCAGATCGAGCGCGGCGGTCGGCTCGTCCAGCAGGAGCACGCGGCCCGCTGTTGTGGCATCTGGTGTGCCTTCGCCTAGCTGGGCCAGCGCGGATGCGATGACCACGCGTTGCTTTTCGCCACCGCTGAGCGTGTTGAAGGCGCGCTCCGCGAGGTGATCCGTGCCCGTGGCGTTGAGCGCGGCGTGTGCAGATGCGAAGTCTGCCGGTCCTTCGAATTCAAATGGACCCAGATGCGGATAGCGGCCCATCAGCACGATCTCGAGGACGCTGTAGTCGAAGGCGAGGTGAGTCTCTTGTGGGACGACCGCAAGACGACGCGCCAGTAGGGACGGTGCAAAGGTGCCGAGGCCCTGACCGCCGAGTGTCACCGTGCCGGTCTCGGGCGTCAATGCACCAGACAGCACCTTCAACAGCGTCGTCTTGCCAGAGCCGTTCGGTCCAAGCACGCCGACCAGGCCTCGCGCTGCGACACTGAGCGACACCTTCTGCAGGATCCGGCGTTCGCCGTAGGAGATGACGACGTCATGGCACTGCAGCATGTGTCGCCTCCAGTGTGACGTCGATCGCCCAGCATCCGCCATGAAACACGTGTTCGCCGTGTTGCACCCTGAGTGGGGTCGAGAAGAGGGGGCAGTTGACGACGAGCGTGTGGTATTCGCCACGTTCGCCGCAGGGATCCACGCCCAGTGCGGTGAACTCATCGACAGCGGCGCGAGTGAGTGGCCGTCCCAGCCACGTGACGTCGAGATAGGTCTCGCGCACCGTAACTAACCGCGCATCGCCACCGCGGTCGATGAATTCACGTACCAGCAGATCTGTGCGCTCGCCCCAGAGCGGCTGCACGGCAATCAGGCCGGCGTCTGTGGCAAGTCGCTCCGTCCACGCACGATGGTCATCTTCAAAGATATCGCCGTGAATGATGTGTGTGCAGCCGAGCGCGGCGACACGCTCTAGCCCACGCGCGAACGCCGCTTCGTACGTCGGCCAGGTGCAGCCTTCACTGATGACGCGGAGGCCGAGCCGCTCACCTTGTGCGGCGAGTACGGCCGGCCTCAGGCCATGTGACCGGCTGCGTTCGCCGGCCTCATCGAACATCGTCAGCATCGCGCGCACGTCGTACTGCGGCCACGCGCGCATCAGCGCGAGACAGCAGTCTTTGCCGCCCGACCAGGAGATGGCGGCGACGGGGCGTGATGCTGTGGTCATCGCCGGTCAGAACTTCAGGTGGAGTCCCACGTGCGCGGTGCGTCCCCATGCCGGGTAGCCCAAGGGTTCCATGTACTGTGTGTCACCGAGGTTCTGCACGCGACCGAAGAGCTCGACGCGCCCGTTGATGCGATAGCGCGCTGCCAAGTTCCACAGCCAGTAGTCGCCTGATGACGTGATCGCCGGTGACAGCGACGAGAAGTCGTTGTCGAGGCGCGCGCCGACGTACGTGCCGTCGAGATCAGCCGAGATACCGCGCCATGTCCAGGCCGCGCGTGTGAAGAGCGATTTGCGCGGACGACGGATCAGTGCGGACGCGAGCGGTATCGCATCGCTCGTCGCCGTCGCGCGATCGAAGGTGTCAGCGTCGAGGAATGTATAGCCGCCGCCAATGCGCAGCGTGTCGACCGGCGCGATGTCGATCGTCACTTCCGCGCCCTTCGCATTCGTGTAGCCGAACTTGTTGAAGTACTGCGACCGAAACGGGTTCGTGCTCGTGGTCTTTGTCGTGATCTGGTCCTGATAGCGATTGTCGAAGTACGTCGCTTCGACGCGGATACGATCCATCGCGAGACGTTGCTCGAGGCCCACGTCCCATGTGCGCGCACGCTCGGGGAGCAGGTCCGGATTGCCGAGGAAGCTCAGGTTCGGGCTGAACGACTGAATCAGTGTCGGCTCTTTCACGCCTTTGCCGGCGTTGGCCTTCAGTGTCGTACTGCCGATGGCGCCCGAGGACTTGTAGGCGACGAACGCGCCTGACACGCGCGGCACCCATTCGTTACCGAAGCTGTCGTTGTGCTCGTAGCGCAGGCTGGTCGTGAGTGATCCGCGCTGGCCGACGAGCTGATGCTGCACGCTGACGCCCATGTTGTTGCGTGACGGCGTCTGTGACGTCTTCGCCACGCGATCGTTTAGTTCCGCCCGTTCACCATCCCAGTCGGCGAGCACGGTGATGAAGTTGTTCAGAGCGCCGGTGAAGCGAATGTCGCTTTGGTAGGTGAAGAAGTGGCGCTTGAGAATGTTCTGCGAGTCGTACGTGAAATCGGAGAACGCAAACGGCGCTTTCGCGGTGCCATAGGTCGGCACGTAGGCGGCATCGGCGAAGAGATTCGTCGACTGCTGATTCGAGCGGCTGAACGCGTACGACACGCGCTGTTTCCACTGCACCGAGATGCGGTGTTCGAGCGACGCGCCGGCGGTGACATCCGAGCGATCAAAGAACGCATCGGTGTCGGCGCGGCCAAACGCCGTCGCACCGGGCGCGCCCACGCGGCCCGCTTCGACGCGTCCGACCACGCGCAGCGACAGATTCGAGTTGATGTTGCCGCCGCCATTCCACGACATCGTCGTGTTCTTGAACGCGTTGTTCACCGCCGCCCGGTTGTCGGTGTTGTACTGCGCCGCGCCGATCGAATAGTCCCAGCCCTGCGACGAGCCCTTGAGCGACGCCTCCTCGCGGAAGGTGTTGTAGCTGCCGCCTTCGAAGGAACCGGCGAACGACGGTGTCGCAGACGTGCCGCGTCTAGTGAACAGCTGAATCACGCCGGTCATCGCGTCGGAACCGAAGAGCGACGACTGCGCGCCGCGCACCACTTCCACACGCTCGAGGTTCGCGGTCGACAGATTGCTGAAGTTGAACGTGCCGCCGGGTTCGTTGAGCGGAATCCCGTCGAGCAGCACTTTCGTGTAGCTGCTCTCGCCGCCGCGCATGAAGAGTGACGTCACGTTGCCGACGCCACCGCTGCGAATCACCGAGGTGCCGGTCGTCTCGCGCAGCAGATCGGCGAGTGACGGCGAACCACGGCGCGCGATGTCTTCTGCGGTAAACACGCTGACCGACGCGCCAGTCTGCGCCGACGGAGCCGCATCACGCGTGGGCGTCACGACCACGACGTCGGCGATCGGCGAAACGCTAAGGGTGATCTTTGCCTGGAACTTCGCGTCCGCCGCCTGCGCGGCCGCGATAGTCATCGTCGCTGTGCGAAAACCGGGGAGCGATGCCTCGACGCGGCACCCCCCGCAGTTCGTCATGTCGAGCACGAACTGACCACGGTCATCCGTGATGGTGGCGGCGCGCTCGGTGCCGCCCGAGTCAATCAGACGAATGAACGCGCGCACGACGGCCCCACCGGATTGGTCGATGACCGAACCAGAGACGCGAGGCGCCGTTTGAGCCCACGCCGAAGCCGAATTGCAGAGCGTCGTCAGAAGAAAAGCGGACAGCAATACACGTGCAGCACGAGCCACAGAAACCTCCATCGGCGTTGTCTCGACGCCGAGTTCGCCGCGCGAAGCGCGGTCGAACAGTTAAGGACGGGCCCGGAGGTCAGGTTTCCTGACTTGCGATTCGGATTTCGGCCGGTCGTGCTGGCCATGCGCTGATGTTCGCGCCTTCCCATGCCACATGGCACAGTGACGTCCGTCGTCGAGACTTTCGTCGCTTCGGCGGGATCTTTGAACACCAACTCGTCGCTTACAGTGGCGGCACCGTGGGGGTTTTGCACCCCGCTTCCCATGCACCACCGGGTTGTCGTCGGTTGTCGCTGGCGATCATAGCACGCAGAAAATGGAGGCCGATTTCCGATAGCATTGAAGAGATCGTGTCAGATCCACTTCACCACATAGAGGCCAAGCTTGAGGCGGGCGAACGTCTGTCGTTCGACGACGGCGTGACGCTGTTCAATCATCCGGACCTTCACGAGATCGGCCGGTTGGCGAATCGCGAGCGCGAGAAGCGTCACGGCGCCACGACCTACTACAACTACAACCTGCGGCTTGAAGCGACGAACGTATGCGTGGCGTCGTGCATGTTCTGCTCGTTTGCGCGCTTGAAGCCGGGCGACGCGGACGCGTACACGATGACGCTCGAGCAGGTCTTCGACAAGCTGCGCGCGCGCAAGGATCAGCCGCTCACCGAAGTGCACGTCGTGAACGGTCTGCATCCGGATCTGCCGTTTTCGTACTACACGGATCTGTTGATCGGGCTGAAGGCGATTCGTCCCGAGATTCATCTGAAGTGCTTCACGGCCGTCGAGATTGCGTTCTTTGCGGACCTCTACAAGATGACCGACGAGCAGGTGATGCGCGAGCTGATGGCTGCGGGCCTCGACTCGCTGCCTGGCGGCGGCGCCGAGATCTTCGCGCCGCGCGTGCGCCTGAAGATCGCGCACGACAAGTGCGACGCTGATCGCTACATGTCCATTCACCGCTTCGCCCACAGCGTCGGCATGAAGACGAATGTGACGATGCTGTATGGGCACATCGAGACGTTCGAAGAGCGTGTGGACCACATGATCCGCGTGCGCGACGTCAACGACGAGACGCACGGCTTCCAGGCCTTCATTCCGCTCGCGTTTCATCCCGACAACAACCAGTTGCGCAAGTTGCCGGCGCCGTCAGCGAGCGACACATTGCGAACGATCGCCGTGTCGCGACTGATGGTCGACAACGTGCCGCACATCAAGGCGTTCTGGGTCGCGACGGGCGTTGACGTGGCGCAGATTTCCCTCTGGTACGGCGCGAACGACCTCGACGGCACCGTGCAGGAAGAAAAGATCTACCACATGGCCGGCTCACGCACGCCGCTGGCCATGACGCCAGAGGCGATCGAACGGCTCGTGACCATCGCCGGCCGCGAACCGGTCGAGCGCGACACGTTCTACAATCGAATCACGCACTAACAGAGGCGCGGGCGTTCAGGTCCGCGCGATCACAGGAGCACACATGGCCTTTACACTTCCCGCTCTGCCGTACGATCTCGCCGCGCTCGAACCGCATATTGATGCGCAGACGATGGGCATCCATCACGGCAAGCATCACAACGCGTACGTCACCAATCTCAATGCCGCGCTCGAGGCGCATCCGGATCTCGCCGGCAAGTCGGCGGAGGACCTGATCAAGAACCTCGCGGCGCTGCCCGAAGGTATTCGCGCGGCCGTCCGCAACAACGGCGGCGGCCACGTGAACCACACGATGTTCTGGGAAATCATGGGCCCGGGCAAAGGCGGCGCGCCGACCGGCGCGATCGCGGCGGCCATCACGAGCACGTTCGGCAGCTTCGACACGTTCAAAGAACAGATGAACAAGGGCGGTGCCACACGCTTCGGCAGCGGCTGGGTCTGGCTGGTCGACAACGGCGGCAAGCTCGCGGTCGAGAGCACGGCGAATCAGGACAACCCGATGTCTGACGGCAAGAAGCCGATCTTCGGCATCGACGTGTGGGAACACGCCTATTACCTGAAGTACCAGAACCGCCGCCCCGACTACCTCGCGGCCTGGTGGAGCGTCATCAACTGGGACGCCGTCAACGCGCGCTTGAAATAGCGCCCGGGCCTCCATTCAAAACAGCGTCACCGTCACCATCGTCCCCGCCCCGATCGATTCGGTTGTGGCGGGGATTTCCATGTACCCATCCGCGTTCGCCATCGACGTGATGTCGCCCGAACCCTTGAATGCGGGCTCGGCCTGACCGTTGACGAGGCGCACGGTGTAGAACTGATGGCGATCAGATGCCGAGATGATGCGGCGCGCGAGCGGGACGGTCACGGTACGCGGCTCCCACGCCGGCAGCCCGGCCAACTTGCGCAGCACGGGCACCATGAGGATATAGGCGTTCGACAAACACGACGTCGGGTTGCCCGGCATGCCGATGAACAACGACCTCGGGAGTC
>CANIII010000024.1 GCA_947467605.1 Acidobacteriota bacterium | reverse complement strand
GGTGGTGGCCGCGGTGCCGGTGGCGCGGGCGCGGCCGGCGGCGGTGGCGGCGGACGTGGCGCTGGTGGTGGTGGCGGCCGTGGTGGTGGCGGTACGCCGACGCCGACGATGGAGACAAAGGAATTCCCGGCCGGCTCGTACATTGTGCGCATGGATCAGCCGTACTCGCGCATCGCTGATGCGCTGCTCGACTATCAGTACTGGGCGCCGAACGATCCGCAAAAGAACCCGTACGACGACACGGGCTGGACATTCCCCGAAGCCTTCGGCGTACAGGCCGTGCGCGTGACCGACGCCAAGGTGCTCGATGTGGCCATGGAGCCGATCAAGGGTTCGGCCACGGCGGTCAGTGGTGCGACGGGCACGGGCTCGACGTTCGCGATCAACTACAGCGCCGACAACGGTTTCATCACGCTGCGCTACGCGCTCAAGGACGCCGACATTCAGGTGGCCGAAGAGGGCTTCGAAGCCGCGGGCACCAAGTTCGCGCGCGGCACGTTCCTCATCAAGGGCGTCGCGCAGGCCGACCTCGACAAGGCCACGAAGGAAGCGGGCTTGAAGGCGATCGCGATCGATGCGCCGTCGGTCAAGACGCATCCGGCCCGCGCGGCGCGCGTGGCCCTGCTGCACAGCTGGCAGAGCACGCAGACCGAAGGCTGGTGGCGCATTGCGCTCGACCAGAGCAAAGTGCCGTTCGACTACATCGACCCGGCGTTCATCGGCAAAACGACGGACCTGCGCGCGAAGTACGACGTGATTCTGGTCGGACCGGGCGTGGGCCAGCAGGCCATCGACGGCGCGCCGATGTGGGGCAACCCGATGCCGTGGAAGAACTCACCGGAGACGCCGAGCATCACGAAGCTCGCTGAGACCGACGACACGCGCGTGGGCATGCAGCTCGAAGGCTTGCTCAACCTGCGCAACTTCGTGAACGGCGGCGGCGTGCTGCTCTCCGCGACGTCGAGCGCCAGCACGTTCATCACGGGCGGCATCATTAAGGGGGTCACCTCAGTGAATGCGGCCGCGACCTCACGCGTCGTTGGCACCCTCCTGCGCACGCAGGTGGCTGACGAGTCGAGCCCGATCATGTATGGCATCCCGACGAATCTCGCGGTCTACTCGGATCGCGGTGCGAGTTGGGGCGTCGGCGGTGGTGGCGGTGGACGTGGCGGCGGCGGAGCCGCGGCGGGTGGCGGTGGCGCAGGCCGACAGGGTGGCGCAGGTCCCACGCGCGCGACCGGTCGCGGCACACCAACGGATCCCGACGTCGTGCAGGGCCGGCCGGCAGATCTGGGCGCGGCTGCAGCGGCGGCGCCGGCAGATCCCAACGCGGCCGGTGGCGGACGCGGCGGCAACAACGCCGTGCCGACCCCGATCGAATTCCAGCCGCGCACGGTGCTGCGATTCACACCGAACGTGAACGACCTGCTCGTGTCGGGCCTGCTCGATGGCGGCACCGACATCGTCAACCAGGCCGTTGTCGTTGACGTGCCGTCACAGAAGGGCCACTACATCGTGTTTGCCAACAACCCGATGTATCGCGGCGAGACGGTGGGCAGCTACGGCATGGTGTGGAACGCCATCCTCAACTTCGACAACCTCGGAGCGGGACGGAAATAAGCGAATGGGGGGAGGGCCGGACCTTCAGGTCCGGCCAACACGCTGGGCCTGAAGGCCCTGCGCTCCATCGGAAGCAGGAGCGGGCGCCGAGAACTTCGGCGCCTTCTTTTTTTCGTTCTTGACTGGATACGTATGACGACGGTATTTCTATACGTATGCAGAAGTTGACGCTGAGTGTGGATTCGGGGGTCGTCGTCAGGGCCAAGCGCTATGCCGAGTCGCGGGGCACGTCGGTGTCTCGGCTGGTCGAGACGATGCTGCACATGGTGTCGGGCGGAGGTCACGATGCGGGCACGCGGGCGACGCCGCCTGTGCTTGCGAAGCTGCGGGGCTCGCTAAAGGGCAAGAAGCTCTCCGTGGAAGACTACCGGAAGCACCTGGAGCGTAAGTACCTATGAACCGGGTCCTGATCGACGTCAATCTGATTCTCGATGTGTTGCTAGATCGACGTCCGCATGCGGCGGCAGCGTCTGCCGTCTGGAGCGCGGTCGAAGAGGGTCGCGCGCTCGGCTTCCTGTCGGCGCACGCGGTGACAACGATTCACTACCTCAACGAGCGCGCGGTCGGCCCACACCTGGCCAGAGACACGACCGAATCGCTCCTGTCCGTGTTCAGCGTCGCGATGGTCGATGAAGGCGTGCTGCAGACCGCCGCCGCGTTCGGCTGGGCAGATTTTGAAGATGCCGTGACCGCTGCGGCGGCGCAGCGAGCGAAATGCGGGGCGATCATCACGAGCAATACCAAGGATTTTGCCAAGTCGCCCGTTCGGGTGCTGGCTCCCGCTGAAGCCGCGGCCTGGTTGGGCGTCGACGCGTGAGTCGGGCCGACTAACGATCGACGGCAGTAACTGAGTTATCCTCGCGGCATGATGCCGCGTCGCCCTGTCCTGCTTACCGTTCTGGCAATCGCCGCCGCCGCGATGGCGGCGTTTGTGTCTCTGCCGACCGTGTCTGCGAAACAAGGCACCGTGAATCCGAGCTTGTACTCGGGCCTGCGCTGGCGATCGGTCGGTCCGTTCAGGGCCGGCCGCGTGGATGCCGTCGCGGGCGTGCCCGGGCGGCCGAATGAGTTCTACCTTGGATCGGTCGGTGGCGGCGTGTGGAAGACACGCAACGCCGGCCGCACGTGGAAGGCGATATTCGACGCCCAGCCTGTGTCATCGATCGGCGCGATCGCCGTCGCGCCATCCAACGGCGACGTCGTCTATGTCGGATCCGGTGAAAGCACGCTGCGCGATTCGGTGTCGTACGGCAACGGCGTCTACAAAAGCATTGATGGCGGCGCCACGTGGACGCATCAGGGTCTCGACGACACGCAGCACATCGCACGCGTCGCGGTGGATCCGAAGAATCCCAACATTGTTTTCGTCGCCGCGATTGGTCACTTCTACGGCCCCAACAACGACCGGGGCGTCTTCCGGTCGAAGGACGGCGGCAAGACCTGGGACAAGGTCCTCTTCAAGGACGAGAACACGGGCGCCGTCGATGTGGTGATCGATCCGGTCAATCCACTCAACGTCTACGCGAGTCTCTGGAACACCCGTCGTCCGCCGTGGTTCATCTATGCGCCGTCGAATGGGCCGGGTGGTGGTCTGTACAAATCAACTGATGGCGGCACGACATGGAAGCCGATGACGTCAGCGCTGCCGACTGACGGCTTTGGCCGCAGCGGTCTGGCGATTGCTCCGAGCAACCCGCGGCGCCTGTACGCCGTGATCGACGCGAAAGAGGGCGGCCTGTTTCGCAGTGACGATGCCGGCACGACGTGGGTGAAGGCGAGTGGCGACAGCCGACTGTGGGGCCGCGGATGGTATTTCGAAAAGGTGGCGGTGGATCCGAAGAATGCCGACATCGTGTTCGTGCCGAACGTCGGCGTGCAGCGGTCGAAGGATGCCGGCGCGACGTGGACCAAGTGGGCGGTGCGCGGATCACCGGGCGGCGACGACTATCACCAGATGTGGATCTCGCCAGTGGATTCGAACATCGCGATTCTCGCGAGCGATCAGGGTGCGATTGTGACCGTGACGGCCTCAGACGAAACGCCGGAGTGGAGTTCGTGGATCAACAATTCGATTGCGCAGATCTACCATGTGGCGGTGGACGCGCACTTCCCCTATTGGCTGACCGGTGCACAGCAGGATAGCGGCGCGGTGCGTGTGCGCGTGCGCGGCAATGGGCAAAGCCTGAACATGCGCGATTGGGAGCCGGCGTGCGCGGGCGGCGAAAGCGGATATACCGCGCCCGATCCGCTGCGGCCCGACATTCTGTTTGGCGGCATGGTGGAGTGGTGCAACGTGGCGACCGGTGAAACGGGCAACGTGTCGCCAGAGCGCAACATGACGGAACCCGCGCGTCATGCCTGGACGCAGCCGTTGGTGTTCTCGAAGGCGGATCCGCACGCGCTCTACTTCGCGAATCAATTCGTGTACAAGACGACGGACGGCGGCCAGACGTGGGCACAGATCAGTGCCGATCTGACGCGCGAAGATCCCGGTGTGCCGCCGACGCTTGACGCCGCTGCGGCCGCCGACAAGGCGCCGAATGCGGGCAAGCGTCTCGGTGTGGTCTACACACTGGCGCCATCGCCGGTCCTCAAGCCGATGCTCTGGGCAGGCACCGACGACGGCTATGTGCAAATGACGATGGATGACGGCAAGACGTGGGCGAACGTCACGCCCACGGGCATGTCGGCGTGGACCAAGGTCACCATGATCGAGGCCTCACACGCCGACTATCGCGTCGCGTATGCGGCGGCCGAGCGGCATCAACTCGAAGACTTCGAGCCGTATCTGTATCGCACCCGCGATGCCGGAAAGACGTGGCAGAAGATTACGGCCGGGCTCGCGCCGGGTGTCTACGCGCAGACGATCAAAGAGGATCCCACGCGGCCCGGCCTGCTGTTCGCCGGCACGGAACGCGCCGTCTACGTGTCGTTTGATGATGGCGATCACTGGCAGTCTTTGCAGTTGAATTTGCCGGTGACGTCGATGCGCGATCTCGCCATCAAGGACAACGATCTGATCGTGGCTACGCATGGACGCGGCTTTTGGGTGATCGATGACATCAGCGCCCTGCGGCAGATCAACGACGCGGTCATGGACGCGAACGCGCACCTCTTTAAACCGGCAGACGTGTTCAACCTGCCGCCCGCCACCGACAACGGCACACCGCTACAAAAGGATGAGCCGCTGGCGGACAACGCGCCGAACGGCGCGGTGATCGACTACTACTTGAAGAACGCGGCGACGGGGCCCGTGATGGTCGACATTCTGGACGGGTCGGGTGCCGTGATTCGCACATACGCGAGCACCGGGACGCCGGCCAGCGAAACGAATCAGACGATCACGATCTTGTGGCGCACGGTGCTCGAGCCGCTGGCCACGAGTGCCGGGATGCATCGCGTGACGTGGGATTTGCGCGCGGCCGGCGGCGGTGGCCGTCGCGGTGGCGGTGCGGGTGCGGCCGGCGCTGCGGCTGGCGGTGGCCGGGGCGCGACGGCGGGGCCGCTCGTCGGGACGTTCGGTGTTCGGTTGACCGTGAACGGACAGACGTACACCCAGACGCTGACCGTGAAGCCAGATCCGAGGAAGTGACCACGTGACGGACTGACCTCAGAACAGGTCATTTGTCAGGACGGAGGGGTTGGCACCCTCCTTGCTCTATCAGTCTGCGGAGGTTTCGTATGCGACGTTTCTTGAGTTCCCCGGTGCTTGCAGCTTCAGTGGTCATGGTGGGCATGCTTGCCGTTGCCGGCCAGGCGAGTGCGGGTCAGGAGCGTCAGCGCTCGGCGCCGCCGTCCCGCGGGTCGTCCGGCGGGGGACAGAGCTCCGGCAAAGATAGCGGCCAGTCGACGCAGTCTGACCGCGGCAGTTCACAGAGCCAGAGCCAGCGTCGCGAGTCGGCCGCACCGTCGCGACCCCAGCAGTCTGCACCGTCTCGGCCGCAACAGTCTGCGCCGTCGACGTCACGTAACGACTCGCGCAACAACAGCAGCCGGAACAACGATGTGCGCAGCAACGACAGCCGCAGCACCGCTCGCGGTAACGACAGCCGGACGTTCTCAAGCGGCCGCAGCAATGACAGCCGTAGCAACAACGACAGCCGCTACGACAGCCGATCGGTGCCGCAGCGGCAGGCGATTCCCGCGCCGCGCGATCGCTACGTGGATCTGAATCGCAACGGCCGCGACGATCGCTACGACAATCGCTCAGGCGGTATCGGCGGTTTCCTCGGCGCGCTGCTCGGGTCGGGTCGCGATGGCCGCTACAGCCAGCGCTACACGCCGCGGTATGGCTACTCGTCGTCGTATCGCTACGACGACTACCGCTACGGCAGCTCGCGCATCTACATCGCGCCGCGTAACTACACCCGCTTCTCGAGCTCGTGGTTCTCGTTCCGGCCGTATTCGCGCCTCAGCGTTGGCCTGACGATGGGCTATCCGGTGATGTTCCCGACCTGGTATGACCCGTATGTGGTCGGCTCGAAGAGCTACACGCGCCCCTCGATGCCGTACGGCGGTGTGAGCTTCGACGTCGAGCCGCGCGATGCGGATCTCTGGGTGGATGGCGAATACATGGGCCCGGTGTCGGACTACACGTCCTACGACCCGCCGCTCACGCTCGTCGCAGGCCGTCATCACATCGAGCTGGCACTGAACGACGATCGCGCGCTCGAGTTCGACATCACGGTCGTGGCCGGACAGGTCATCCCGTATCAGGGCACGATCCCCTACATCCGCTGAACCCCGGCGGAATACCGATAGAATGGCGGCGCATGCGTCAACGCGCCGCCGTTTTTTTGATTACCTTCTCGGGTCTTGTCTTTGAAATCGGTCTGACCCGCATCTACTCCGCCACCATCTGGTATCACTTCGCCTTCGTCGCGATTTCGGTCGCGCTGCTCGGGTGGGGGCTCGGCGGCATGACAGTGCATTTGCTGAAGAAGCCGATGCCGTCGTCCACCGAGAAGGCCGCACTCTTCAGCGTGCTCTACGCGTTCGCGATTCCCGTCGTGCTGTGGGTGCTCGTGCGGTATCCGTTCGAGATCGAGCGCTTGTCCCTGTATTTCCTCGCGCCGCTCGTGCCGTTTCTGCTCGCGGGCATCGCGCTCTCGATGGTGTTTGATCTGAACCGCGCGGAATCCGGGTCGCTGTATTTCGCGGACCTCCTCGGGGCATCGCTCGGTGCGCTCGCGGTGACGTTCTTCCTGCAGCGCCTTGGCGGCGAAGCGACGTTGCTGCTGGCTGCTGTCGCGCCGATGATTGCGGCTGCATATCTCTCGAAGCCCTTGCGGTTGATCTCATCGATCGGCGCGATCGTGCTGGCCATCGCGGCACTGACCAACGGCACGACTCAGTTGATGCGCGTGATCCCCGGCACCGTCAAGGCGATGCGCAAAGACCTCGACGCGAATCCGGGCGCGAAGGTGACGCAGGAAGGCTGGAACGCCTATTCGCGCATTTCTGCCGTGGAGCCCATCCCGCCGCCCTATGTCGCGCGCCTCTACATCGACTCGGACGCCTGGACGAGCATCTATCCGTGGGACGGCCAGATTGACCACGCTACGGACTTGCGCGACTCGTATCGCGCGCTGCCGTTCAAGCTCACACCGAAAGGCGAGACGCTCGTCATTGGTCCGGGCGGCGGCTCTGACGTGCTGGCCGCGCTCGCCTCAGGACAGCGCAAGGTCACGGCAGTTGAGCTTAACCCGCTGATGATTCAGTTCGTGCGTCACTACGGCGCGCGTGCCGGCAACATCTACTCGCGGCCGGATGTTGAAATCATCCAGAGTGAGGGCCGCAACTTCATCAGCCGTACCGATCGCAAGTTCGACGTCATCTTCCTCGGGTTTGTGGATTCCTGGGCCTCGGTGGCGTCTGGCGGGTTGTCGCTCTCAGAGAACTATCTCTACACATCGCAGGCGTTCAAGGATTACTACGATCACCTCACGCCGGATGGTGTGCTGGTCATCCTGCGCTGGGATCTTGACGTGCCGCGCCTTGTCTCGAACTCCGTCGCGGTGCTCGGCGCGACGGAAGCCGCTAAACGCGTCGCCGTGCTCATGGAAAAGCGCGGGAGCGCGCGCGCGGCCGTTGATCCGTCGCAGATGCTCTTCATGCTGCGCAAGCGCCCCTTCGACACGACGGAATTGGCCGCGATTAAGAACGACTGGACGCTCGCCAATCCCATGATCCTGCCGGGCGAAGCGCCCGCGCCCTACGACGATCTCTTGAGTGGGCGTAAGACGATGGCGGCGTATGAGGCGGAGTCGGCGAATTTTGTGGGGCCGGTGTTTGACGACAGCCCGTTCTACTTCGCGACCGAGCGACCGTGGGGGATGCCTGGTGGCATCGCGCAGCGCCTCTTCACCTGGTTGCTCGTGCCATCGTTCGGCCTGCTCCTGCTATTTGCGTTCCTCGGTAAACCCACCGGGCAACCCGTGGCGCCCTACGCGTCGTCGGTCATCTATTTCTCGGCGCTGGGGTTCGGCTTTATCTCGGTTGAGCTCTCGCTCCTGCAGAACCTGACGCTGCTGGTCGGTCATCCAATCTTCACGCTGTCGGTGTTGTTGTTCACGTTGCTCGCGGCCGGTGGTCTCGGCAGCGCGATGACGGGCCGCATTCCCGCGGCCGCCGCCTGCATCGGCGTGGCCGTGATCGGCATCGCCGAGTCCTTCGTGTTGCCGCGCGTGGTTCCGTCACTCCTGGCCCTGTCACTGCCCATGCGCGTGATGGTCGCGATGCTCTTCATCGCGCCGATGGGCGTGCTGATGGGCATTCCCTTTCCGAGCGGCCTTCGCAAAACCGGTCAAGGGGCCCTACCGGCGCCCCCGTTCTACTGGGGTCTCAACGGCATCCTGTCGGTGATCGGGTCAGTGACGACCGTCTTCGTCGCGATGCTGTTCGGATTTCAGGCGGCGATGATTCTGGGGTGCGGCTGCTACCTCATAGCGGCAACAACAACGGGTAAGCGGGTAAGCGGGTAAGCGGGTGAGCGGGTATAGCGGGTGCGCAGGTGAGCAGGTGCGTCGGGTGAGCGGGTGCTCAGGTCAGCAGGTGCTCCGGCGCGCACTCGCTCGGGACTGTCAGGAATTTTGTGTGCGAGGCGGGTTGACGGACGACGGTCATCTTACGCCTGTTGGGCGGTGAAGCGGTCCTCGTAGAGGATCGCGAATTGAGTCATCGCGGCCTTCCAGGTTGGCGCGGCGCGGTTCCACTCGGCCATGACGTTGCGTAACGCGAGCCAGATCAGTTTCGTGGCCGCGTCGTCATTGGGAAAATGGCCACGGGTCTTGAGGGTCTTTCGCACCTGTCGGTTGACGTTCTCCAGTGTGTTCGTGGTGTAGATCACGCGACGGACTTCGGGCGGAAATGCGAAAAACGGAATGACCTGCGTCCACGCGCGACGCCAGGACGCGGCAATCATGGGAAAGCGTTCGCCCCAGGGCCCCGCCGCGAAGTCGTCGAGGGCCCGCGCGGCGGCCTCGGCGCTCGGCGCGGTGTAGATCGGCCGGAGCGCGGCGGCCAGCGGCTTGCGCATCTTCCATGACGCATAGTCGAGACTGTGACGGAGCAGATGCACGATGCACGTCTGCAACGTCGTCGCCGGAAACACGGCGGCCAGCGCCTCGCTCATGCCTTTCAAGCCATCCGTGACGGCGATCAGGATGTCGCGGCAGCCGCGCGCCTGCAAATCCGCAAACACTTTCATCCAGAACTTCGCGCCTTCGGTCTGCTCGATCCACACGCCGAGAATGTCGCGACTCCCATCCGGCAATATGCCGAGCGCGAGATAGACGGCCTTGGTCCCCACGACCGACTCATTGCGGATTTTGACGCGCAGCGCATCGAAAAACACGACGGGATACATCGGCTCGAGCGGTCGCGCCTGCCACGCGGTCACCTCGCTCAGCACCGCATCCGTCACGGTGCTGATCAAGTCCGGCGACACCTCCACCGCGTACATCTCTAACAGAAACGCTTGGATCTCGCGCACCGTCAGCCCGCGTGCATAGAGCGCGATGATCTTGTCGTCGAAGCCCGTGAAGCGCCGCGCATGCTTCGGAATCAACACCGGCGCGAAAGTGCCACGGCGATCGCGGGGGATAGCTAACGGCACCGTGCCGTCATCGGTCAGCACCGTCTTGGCGCTGCTGCCATTGCGATGATTGGCCGGCGCGTCCGGCGCGGCCGTCGTCGCTTCCTGCGTGAGGTGATGCTGCAACTCGGCGCCCAACGCCCGCTCCAGCAGCGCTTTCTTGAACCGCTGCGTGGCCGCCTCCACGTCGGCGGCCTCCAGGATGCCAGGCGGAGCGAAGTGATCGAGCACCGCATCGGGCACCGGCGCCCACCGCGGATCAGACAGAGACGGTTTCTTGGAACGGGCCATGGAGACTCCTCATGCTAAGCCTCCACACAAAAATCCGGACAGTCCCACCCGCTCACCTGCCGCACCCGCTCACCCGAGCACCCGCTATACCTGCTCACCCGCTTACCCGCTTACCCGTTGTTACTCGTACCTGAGCGCTTTCATCGGATCGATGCGCGACGCTCTGATCGCCGGCAGTAATCCCGCCAGCATCGCGATCGCCGCCAGCAATGTCACTGAGATGACCAGCACCCACGGGTCGCGGCCCTTCATTTGATACAGCAGTGATTCGACGAGTCGGCCGACGTACAGCGTGATGCCGACGCCAGCGGTGCCGCCGATCAATGTCATGATCGCCACCTGCTTCAACACCATGAAACGGACATGCGACGGGTCGGCGCCGAGCGCCATGCGCAGGCCGAACTCGCGAGTGCGCTGCGACACCGTGTAGGCGAGCACGCCGTACAGGCCAATGGCGGCGAGCATGGTGGCGAGCACCGCAAAGGCCGTCGACAACGTGCCGATCATGCGATCAATCGACGTGTTGTCTTTGACCTGGTCTGCCATCGTCCGCAGATCCTGAATGGGCAGGTTGGCGTCGAGCTCCGCCAGCGCTTTGCGAATGGCCGTCATTGTCATCCCGGTGTCGGCGTTGGTGCGCACGTAGAAGTTCATGTCGCCGAGCTGATCGTCCTGCATGTAGGGGGAGAAGTAGAGCGGCGGCGGCGCGTCTTTGACGTCGTTGTATTTCGCGTCCTGCACGAGACCGACGATCTCGGTGTCGAGTGTGCCCTTCGGCCCGTCGTCGCCCATGAGTGTGCCAACGGCGTTGCGGCCGAGGGTGAACTTCTTGGCGAACGTCTCGTTGACAATCGCCACCTTCTGGCCGCCCTTGAGATCGCTCTGTGTGAACTCACGACCGGCGATGAGCGGCACGCCCATGGTCTTGAAGTAGCCGGCGCCGACTTCATTGAATCGCGAGCTGTTGTCGACGTCGGGGCCCTTGGCAAAGCCCTGTAGGGGAAGGGTTTGCAAGCTATTGCGGCGCTACGAACGAGAGCCCCTTTCGTCTCGCGCTCTCGGTTGAAAAAGAACCCTTCGCGCACAGGACGCTGGTCCTTAGAGCAGTGTTCAGATCACTTGTCGGGGCCCAACGCCGCCGGCAGTTCTTGGCCCGTCTAGCGATAGGTCAAGAGGCTGGCGCACGTGCATCGTATCCGGTAGAGTTCGCGCGCGCTGAGCAAGAAGCGATTCGAGCGGAACTGGGCAAGACTCCTAGGTCAGAAGTGCAAGACGCCATTCGAGGCCGAATCTCTGGCAAGGAACCGTGCCTGCTGATTGGCGGCCCACCGTGCCAAGCCTATTCGATCGCAGGCAGAGTCAGAAACAGGGGTATTCCCGGATACCAACTTGAAGCCGACGAGCGGCACTCCCTCTATCAGCGATACCTAGAAGTAATCGCCGACAACTGGCCGCTCGCATTCGTCATGGAGAACGTTAAGGGCTTGCTCTCGGCATCGACTAGTGCAGGTCGGATTTTCGAACGTATCACTGCCGACTTGGCCGATCCGAGTAGGGCACTGGCGTCCCGAAATGGACACCGGTATAGCTTGTTCCCCCTTTCAGTTCAGACTGGCCGCGTTGTGGGTAGTCCGGTTGACTACCTCGTTAGATCGGAACGTTACGGAGTACCCCAACGGCGCCACAGACTGATAATTGTCGGGATTCGTGAAGATCTTGGAGTCAAAGAGCTGCAGCCGTTGGCCGAGGCCCCTCTCGTTTCGGTAAGTGCTGCGATCGATGATTTGCCGAAGCTGCGCAGCGGGCTGTCTCGCGGCCCCGATTCGCTGGCCCGCTGGCTTGAAGCGATTCGCGAAGCTCGAACCGCGCCATGGCTCAAGGACCTACGCGTAACTGATAGCGATGTCCACGAATCGATTGTCGAAGCACTTGATCGACTCGTTCATCGTGGACGGGGAGGTGAGGCCGTCGATTGTGCACCGGACCCTTTGGCCTTGCGGAGATGGTACCGCGCCGACGGCGGCCCCATGGCGTTTAATCATTCGACTCGTGGTCATATTCCACAAGATCTTCAGCGCTATCTTTTCGCGGCGTGCTTCTCACAGTTCCACGGTCGCTCACCGGAGCTGTCGAGGTTTCCGAATGCGCTGCTTCCATGCCACAAGAATGCCAAGCTCGCCGTTGAGACAGGTTCCATGTTCTCCGATCGCTTTCGTGTTCAACTGCGAAATGCGCCATCTACGACAGTCACAAGCCACATATCGAAGGACGGGCACTACTTCATTCATCATGACCCGCGCCAGTGTAGGAGTTTGACGGTTAGGGAGGCAGCCAGGCTTCAAACGTTTCCCGACAGCTACTTCTTCTGCGGTCCTAGGACCGCGCAGTACACGCAGGTTGGTAATGCAGTTCCCCCTTTCCTAGCGAGCCGCGTGGCTTCCGTGCTGCATTCGGCTCTTCGTAGAGCCGGAGCACTCTAGACGTGGAGGACCTGTCGCCGTCGCGGCGAAGTTGGAACATGTCTAGGTTCAAGTGCCGCGGAACTCTGCCAGCGAGAATGGTCCGTGCGGCGCTGCACAAACAAGGCTTTCGGTTTCGTCTGGACTCGAAAGGCTTGCTTGGGCGGCCTGACGTTGTTCTCTCGCGGCATCACGTTGCCGTTCTTGTGAACGGTTGCTTTTGGCACAGGCATACTAACTGCCGACGCGATCGGAAAGTCCGCATCGGCCTAAGTCGAGCCCGTTGGGTTCCGATTGCCATCTGGGAGTGCGAGACGGTGGACCGGGTGAAGCTAGGCCGACTGATAGCGAAGCGTGTTCCGAGGCCCGGTCGCGACGTTCGTCACCAAGGATAGACGGCGCGCGGTGGAACGATGTGTGCATTCGTGAGCACCGAGGTGTAATCGCGCATGTTCAAGTTGAGTCTCGTCGTCCTGTCTGCCGCTCTCGTTACGACCATCGCGTGTGGCGGTTCACCCACGTCGCCCTCGAGTCTGGATAGCGTGCAGATCACGGTAACTGGCACGGGCGTCACAACTTACACCTACACCAAAGACATCGCGCCGATCATGGCCGCCGACTGTGTGGCCTGTCATAACGCCAGCCTCAAGGAATCGGGCGTCATGCTCAGCACCTTTGCCGGCGTCATGGCCGTGGTCACTTCGGGGAGCCAGAACTCGATCCTCATCAAGGCGACCCAGCCCAACGGGCCGATGTACGGGAATCTGTCCGGCAATCGCACGACCAAGGCGCAGACGATCTACGACTGGGTCGTGAACAGCAAAGCCGCCCAGTAGACTAGGTGTTGACGATGTTGGCGACATGGAACGAGATCTATTCGAATTCGGCGATTTGGCGAACGATCATTCTGTTTGGGCACGTCGGCGGTCTGTTGCTCGGCGCAGGTTGCGCGGTGGCGGCCGATCGCCTGACGCTACTCGCGCCGGCGGGTGACACGCATCAGCTGAAGGCGCTGGCTGGTGTGCATCGTGTGGTGCTCGGCGGTCTGGCCGCGATGTTTGTGAGCGGCGTGCTGATGCTGGCGGCCAATCTTGACACCTATCTCGTATCGCGCTGGTTCTGGCTCAAGATGTTCCTCGTCGCGATGCTGCTCGTGAACGGCGTGCGGCTCGCCCGCGCCGAACAGGCCGCACGCACACCGGAGCCGGCCGCCTGGGCGCGGCTGCGCAGTGCGTCAGTCGCATCGCTGGTGCTCTGGTTTCTCATCACGCTCATCGGAGCCGTTCTCCCCAATGTCTGATTGCTCGCGTCGTTCTTTTCTCGCCACCACGACGGGCTGTGTCGCGGGCGCCATTGCGGCCGTGGCCCTGCTGCCCGCGGATCTTCGCGCCCTGCCGATCCACATGGTGGATGGTGTGCCCGTGGGCGAGCACGCGGAGAAATCGTTTCTCATTCCGGCGGCTGACAGCGTCAACATCGATCGCACGACCTCCACCATTCTCGTGCGCGCGCAGGGCAAGGTGTTCGCGTTCGCGCTGTCGTGTCCGCATGAGCGGGCGGCGGTGAAGTGGATCGACAAGGAAGGGCGCTTCGCCTGCACCAAGCACGACTCGAAGTACTTGCCCGACGGCAAATACATCTCGGGTCGCGCCACGCGCCACATGGATCGGTTTCCGATTCACAAGGATGGCGGCAATGTCGTGATTAACCTCGCCGCCGTGTTCCGTTCGGATGTGGATGCGGCCGGCTGGGCCGCCGCCGAAGTCCCCGTCTAAACTCGCGGCCATCGCGTGTATCCTTCTCCCGTCAGGGGAGGATTCCACATGCGAGTGCAAGTTCTGGTGCTGGCAGCCGCGACCGCGGCGGCCGTGACGCTGCAGGCGGCGACGCCGAAGATCACATTCACCGACACGAAGCTCAAGAACGGGCTGCGTGTCCTCATCGCGGAGGATCACCACGCGCCGGTGTTCTCCGTGGCCCTCGCGTACAACGTGGGCTCGCGCGACGAGCGACCTGGCCGCACAGGTTTTGCGCACCTCTTCGAACACATGATGTTCAAGGGCTCCGAGAACGTGGGGCCCGGCGAGCAGTTCACGCTGATCTTCAACAACGGCGGCAGCATGAACGGCACCACCAACGAAGATCGCACGCTCTACTACGACACGTTGCCCGCCAATCAGCTCGACATGGCGCTGTTTCTCGAAGCCGATCGCATGCGCTCGCTTGAGATCACGAAAGAGAATCTCGACAATCAGCGCCAGGCCGTTCAGGAGGAGCGCCGCTTGCGCGTCGACAATGTGCCGTATGGACCATCGAGCGAACGCTTTGGTGAGGTGGCCTACAGCAACCCGGCCTATCGTCACTCGGTCATCGGCTCGATGGCGGACCTCAGCGCCGCCACCGTGCAGGATGTGAGCGCGTTCTTCAAGACCTACTACGCGCCGAACAACGCCGTGATGGCGATCGCCGGCGACGTCAACGCAGCACAGGCGTTAGCGAAGGTGCGGCAGTACTTCGACGCGATTCCCTCGCAGCCCGCGCCCCCGCCGATGGACATGACCGAGCCTGCGCAGACCAAAGAGAAGCGCGAGACGATGGCGGATGGGCTGGCGCGGTTTCCACGCGTGACCCTGGGGTACCACGTGCCGCCGAGCAGTCACACCGATACCGAGGCGCTCAGCGTGTTGGCCACCGTGCTCACGGGCGGCCGTAGCTCGCGCATGTATGAGACGCTCGTGCGTCAGAAGCAGCTCACCACCGGCGTCGGTGCGGGCCTGAACGGACGTCGCGGTCCGCAGCTCTTCATGCTCAACGCCACGGCGAGCCCGGGCAAGACCATCGCCGACATCGAATCGGCGATCTACGCGGAGATCGAGCGCATCAAGACCGAACCCATTCAGTCGTGGGAGCTCGACAAGGCCCGCAACAACGCCAAGCGCAACATCGTCGGAGGCCTGGGCAACTCGCTGAATACCGCCGTGAGCCTCGCCGAGAATGCGCTCGCCTACAACGACCCGGGACTGATCAATACACAGATTGATCGCATCAACAAAGTGACGGCCGCCGATGTGCAGCGGGTGGCCAAGCAGTATTTCGGCGAGGCGAATCGCACGGTGCTCATCACCACACCGAAGCCCGCCGCCGCCCCGAAGGGAGGCCGCTAATGCGCCGTGAACCACGCACTCCGATCACACTCGCAATCGCACTGGTCACAGGTGCCGCGCTGATGGCGCAACAAGCGCCGCCACCGACGACGCAGGCCGTCGTGCTCAAGGGCAAGGCGCCGGTCTCGAATGAAGTGCTGAAGGTGAAGCTGCCACGGCCAGGGGAAGTGGATCTCGCCAACGGCGCACACTTGATGGTGCTCGAAGACCATCGCGCCCCGCAGGTGTCGTTCACGATCTCGATGCCTGGTGGTGGTGGCTACTTCGATCCGGCAGATATGATTGGTCTTGCGTCGGCCACCGCGTCGCTGATGCGCGAGGGCACGGCGACGAAGACCTCCGCGCAGATGTCCGAGCAACTCGAGACCATGGCCGCGTCAGTGGGCGCGGGCGCGGGACTGACCAGTGTGGATGCCACGCTGTCTGGATCGAGCCTGACGGAGAATTTCCAGCAGACGCTGGCGATGGCGGCCGACGTGCTCCTGCATCCGACGTTTCCTGAAGACGAACTCGGTCGCTACAAACAGCGGATCAAACCGGGTCTGGTGCAACAGCGATCGAGCCCGAACTTCCTCGGTGCCGAGCTGTATCAGCGACTGGTCTATGGCACGCACCCCGCGTCGCGAATTTCGGCGACGGCGGAGAGCATCGACAAGATCACCCGCGATGCGATGGTGCAGTGGCACGCCGCGCACTTCGTGCCCGATCATGCGCTGATTTCGATCTCGGGCGACATCACGCTCGCCGACGCGAAGCGTGCGTTTGAGGCGGCGCTGACGACGTGGAAGAAGTCCGCAGGCAGCACAGGCGCGATCGGTGAACCGCCGACGATGGGCCCAGGTCGTGTCTCATTCATCGCACGGCCCGGCTCGGTGCAGACGACGCTGATGGTCGGGACACAGGCCATCTCGCGGACCGATCCTGACTACGACGCGTTCATGGTGATGAACAAGGTGCTCGGCGACGGACCGACCGGTCGCCTGTTCACCCATCTTCGCGAAGAGAAGGGTTATACCTACGGCGCATCGAGCGCGCTTGGTGCGAGCCGCTGGCGTGGCGACTGGCTCGCGTCGCTCGACGTACGCACGGACGTCACCGAGCCGGCGATCAAAGACCTGATGGCCGAGATCGCGCGGATGCGCGATGAGACGATTCCGCAGAAGGATTTCGACAACGCGAAGCGCGCCATGATCGCGACATTCGCGCTGCGGCTTGAGTCGCCGGCCGCCGTGCTTAGCAACTTCGTCACCGCGCGGACGTATCAGTTCCCGCTCGACTACTGGGACAAGTATCCGGAACGCATCAACGCCGTCACGCAAGCGCAGGCGCTGGCCGTGGCGAAGAAGTATCTCGACCCGAAGCGGCTCAACATCATCGCCGTGGGTGATCCGAAAGTTGCCGATGTCTTCAAGCAATTCGGCACGCTGGAGCTCTATGACGCCAACGGCAAGCCCGTTGTGAAGTAGCATCACGCGCGAGTGACTAAGCGGAGCATCGGGTTCTGGACAGCGGTTGCCCTCGTGATGGGCAACATGATCGGCTCGGGCGTGTTTCTGCTCCCGGCCTCCCTCGCGCCGTATGGCGGGCTGGCGTTTGGCGGCTGGTTGATCTCCGCCGGAGGGGCAGTGGCTTTGGCCCTAGTGTTCGCGCGGCTCGCCCGCGAGAATCCGGCGGCCGGCGGCATCTACGCATACTCACGCGCGGCCTTTGGCGATCTGGCGGGATTCCTGGTCGGCTGGGGATACTGGACGGCCGTCTGGGTGGGGTGCGCTGCGCTCGCGATTGCGCTGGTCGGCTACCTGCAGGTGTTTGTGCCTGCGCTCGCGCGCACGCCACTGCTAGCGACTGCGATTGAGATTGGCGCGGTCTGGATTCTGACCCTCGTCAACCTCCGCGGCGTCGGTAGCGCCGGACGTGTGCAGGTCGTGACGACGGTGCTCAAGATTCTGCCGTTGCTCGTCATCGGCATCGCCGGGTTGCTGGTGCTGAATCCATCGCACTTTGCGATGCCGGCGTCAGTGACGAGTGGCAGTACCGGCATCTTCGGCACGCTGATGGGCGCGGCCACGCTCACGATGTGGGCGCTGATGGGCCTCGAGACAGCGACGATTCCCGCAGACAGCGTGGAAGCGCCCGAGCGCACGATCCCGCGGGCGACAGTGATCGGCACCGTTCTCACGGCCGCCATCTACATCGTCAGCACCGCCGGCGTGATGGGCGTGTTGAGCCCCGACGTGCTGTCGCACAGCACGGCGCCGTTCGCGGACGCGGCGCGGCGATTCTTTGGCGACACGGGCGCGCTCATCGTGGCCGCGGGCGGCGTGATCTCCTGCTTCGGCGCGCTGAATGGCTGGATTCTGATTCAGGGACAGTTGCCCGTGGCGGTCGCGAAAGACGGTCTCTTTCCCAAAGTGTTTGGCCGGATCAGCGCCAATGGCGCGCCCGCATTCCCGCTCATGGCCGGCAGTGTGCTGGCGTCACTGTTGATTGCCGCGAACTCGTCGCGAGGTCTCGTGTCGTTGTTCACGTTCGCGATCACCCTCTCGACGTTGAGCACACTGGTGCCGTATGTGTTCTGTTCGCTTGCACTCATGAAGCAGGGACGCGTGTCTGTGGCTTCAGTCGTAGCGTTGCTGTTCTCGCTCTTCGCCATTGCGGGTGCCGGAGCGGAAGTCCTCTACTACGGCATCGCATTCTGGGCGGCTGGCCTGCCGATGTACTTCTGGATGAAGCGGACTCGCATGTGGAGCCCCGGGCCTTCAGGCCCGGGGAGCGTCCTGTGAACGAGTACTCCCCGATCACCCGACTTCTGGTCAAACACGCGCGCGACGCCTTCGGCACGCAAACGGCGTGCGACCAGCAGTGGAAGGATTTGAATTTTACAGAGGCACCGGATCTCGCGCGGGCCATCGCCGACTACGAGATCTTTCTCTCGCTGATTTCAGCGGCAGGCTCGGTGCTCGAGTTCTTGCCACCGAATCCCCAAGTCAGTCTCGACTCAATCTATGTGCGAGACGCAGCCCTGGTCTGCGATCGCGGCGTGATCCTGTGCGCGATGGGAAAGCCGCAACGATCGACTGAGCCTGCCGTACAGGCCGAGACATATGCGGCACTCGGGATTCCCATCCTTGGCACCATTTCGGCGCCCGGCAAGATTGAAGGTGGCGATGTCGTCTGGTTCGATGCGCACACGGTCGCGGTGGGGCGGGGGTATCGGACAAATGACGAGGGCATTCGGCAATTCCAAGACATCCTCGGGTCTGACGTCGAGGTGGTCACAGTGCCACTGCCACACTATCGCGGCCCGTCAGACGTGTTCCATCTCATGTCGATCATCAGTCCGGTCGATGGCGACCTCGCGGTGGTCTACTCGCCGTTGATGCCCGTGCCGTTCCGCGAGTGGTTGATCGCACGTGCCATCGCACTCGTGGAAGTGCCCGAGGAAGAGTTCGACTCGATGGGCGCGAACGTGCTCGCCATCGCGCCCAGACGGTGCGTCATGGTGGCGGGCAATCCGATCACGCGCGATCGCCTCAAGGCCGTCGGTGCAACGGTGGCGGAATATGACGGACGCGAGATCAGCATTAAAGGCGGCGGCGGGCCGACGTGCTTGACGCGCCCGATTGCCCGCAACTCGAGGAAATAGGGTCGGGAGGTATTTCGAAATACCTCCCGACCCTATTTCGCATTTTTGACACAGGGGACAGCGATGACCACGAGACGACGGTTTCTGACGCGTGCGCCGCTCGGTGCGATTGGGGTGATGGCGGCGTGCGGCAAAAGTGAGACGCTGACGCCTCCGCCGATCGCGGCGCCGGCGGTTGCGCCACTGAAGGGCCCCGTGGGGCCACGTCCGCTGATGATGGGGGTTCCGCCCAGTGCACCGACGCTGACGTGGACGCCCAAGCACGAAGATCTTGTCTACACCTTCGGCGGCGCTGAGCCCAAACAGCGCATCGTCTCTGGCACCCGCATCGTGAGTTGGACGGAAGACTGCTTCGATGGCGCGGTGAAGACCGCAGCCGACCTGCCATCGAAAGTGATGGCGCCCGGTCATGACAATCCGCAGACTGGGCCGTTCTTCATCGAAGGCGCCGAACCGGGCGACACGATCGCCGTGCACATCTTGAGGCTTGAGCCAGCGCGCGACTATGCCGTGTCGTCATTCAGCCCAGGGTTTGGTGCGCTTGTCGGCACCGATCGCACGGCGATACTCGGTTCCGATTTACCGGAGACGACGTGGCGGTATGACGTGCAGCGCGACACCGCGCGGTCGTCGAGTCGCGACGGCAAGCACACTTGGTCCGTGACGCTGTCGCCGTTTCTTGGCTGCCTCGGGGTTGCGCCGGCGATGCGGGAAGTGCGGAGCACGATCGTACCGGGGCCGTTCGGCGGGAATATGGACTGTCCTGAGGTCCGCGCCGGGAACACGGTGTTCCTCGGCGTCAACGTCCCCGGTGCCATGCTCTCGTTCGGCGACGGCCACTACGCGATGGGCGAGGGCGAGATTATGGGCGCCGCCATTGAAGGCGCGATGAACGTCGAGGTCTACGTTGAGCTGATCAAGAAGCGAGCGACGCCGGTGCCGCGCATCGAGAATGCCGAGGAGATCATGTTCGTCGGTTCAGGCCGCCCGCTCGAGGACGCCGCGCGCGTAGCGTTCAAGGCGATGGTCGGCTGGGTCCGCGACACGCACGGCATGACCGAGGTCGATGCCTTTCAGTTCGTGTCGCAGACCAGCCGCGCGCCGATCATTCAGCTCGTCGATCCCGAGTACACCGTCCTCGTGAAGCTGCGAAAGACGACACACCCGACGAATCTCTAGTGTTTGAGGTGCTTGTCCCAGAAGAGCTCAACGCGATGCCATGCGTCCTTTAGGACGTGTTCCCGCGTGAAGTAGTGGAACTCGCCGGGATACGCCATGAAGCTCACGAGGTCGCCCTTGCCCTTCTTCATCACCTCGTCGAGTAGCTTCACCGAATGCAGGTACGGCACGTTCACGTCCGCGGTGCCGTGAAGGACGAGTAGCGGCGTCTGAAGCTTGTCCATGTGGGAGACCGGGGAGGCCTGCGCGTAGACCGCCGGATTTTCCGCCGGCGTGCCGATGCGGCTCGTCGTCCATGTGCCGTGATACGGATCTTCATAGTAGAGCGCGTAGTCGGACACGCCCGCCACATCCACCGCGGCGGCGTACGCCGTCGGCATTTCCGTGACCGCGAGCAGCGTGAAGAAACCGCCGTAGCTGAGGCCCCAGATGCCGATCTTCTTGTCGTTCACATAGGGAAGCGTCTTCAGATACGTGTTCGCCATCCCCGCGTCACGGAAGTCCTTGCCGCCGACGTCCATGTAGACGCCTTCGCGCCACTCGGCGCCGTAGCCGATGCTGCCGCGGTAGTCCGGCGCGAGCACGACGTAGCCCTGCTGCAGGAAATACTGATGGATGCTGTAGTAGACGGCGTAGTTGCGCTGCACGTGCCAGCCGTCGTAGTTCTGATTCACGCCGTCGCCATGCACCCACACGATGGCGGGATGCTTCACATTTGGATTCATGTTCTTCGGCACGAACAGATACGCGGGCACATCCTTGCCGTCGGGTCCCTTGTAGTGCACGAGCTTGGGCTCGACGAGCTGTGTCTTGTCGATGGACGCGGGCATCGAATTCGTCAGGCGCACCGGCTTCGCATTGGGTGTCATGGCATCGACGACGTAGTAGTCCGCGGAATTCCACGGGTCGGTGTGCTGATAGAGGACCTTCGTGCCGTCGGGCGACCACGTCGGCGCGATGTCGGCGCCGCGGCCTGATGTGAGCAGTCGCACGGTTGCCTTTGCCGGGTCGCCGTTCAGTGTCACGACGCCGATGTGCCGACGCCCGTGATCGGCCTCTTCATTCTGGTCGAAGACAATGCGCGTGCTGTCGGCGGACCAGGACGTGCGCCACGTCTCGAACTTGCCCTTCGTGATCTGTGTCACCGGACCGCCGGCGGCCGGTGTGACGTAGAGCTGGTCCCAGCCATCCTTGTCGCTGAGAAATGAAATCCATTTGCCATCTGGCGAGATTTGCGAGCCGGCCTGTGCATCACCGGTGACGCTCCAGAACTTCTCCTTCACGTCATCCTGAATAACGCGTGCGGTGTTGTTCGTGACGTCGATGGCCGAGATCGTGCGGTGCTTGAAGTCGGGCGTCGTGCGATCGACGAGGATGTGTGTGCCGTCGAGCCAGCGATTGGCACCACCGCGGCCGCCGCCGGTCGTGAACTTCGTCGGTGTGCTGTTGGCCGTTGTGGTCACGACCCAGTTGTCGGCCGGCGCGCCCTGCGCATTTTCCGTGGAGCGATAGAGGATCTTGGCGCCCGAGTAGTCGGGCGTGACGTCGTGAAAGATCTGTTGTCCGCGTCCGCCACCGGTCGTGAAGGTGAGGCGCTGACCATCGGGTGTCCAGGCGAGGCCCGCGACCGCGCCATCGATCGACGCGACCTTCATGTCGCCACTCCCGTCGGCGTTCTTGACGTGAATCTCGCTCGCGCCATTCGAGGCGCTCGTCACGGACGCGACCTTGCTGCCGTCGCGAGTGGCCACGCCGCCGCCAGCCGTTGGCGCCGCGTTGCCTCCGCCGCCTCCCCGACCACCGCCGCGGCCACCGCCACCACCGCCAGCCGGCGCGGCGCCGTTCGCCGCTAGCGGCACGGGTGCCGACGAGCCGTCGGCGCTCACGGAATACCGGGTCACCACGCCTGCGCGATCCCAGGAGAACGTGATGCTCTTGCCGTCAGCCGACCACTGCGCCGCCGACGGGTGCTTGATGTCGATGAGCTTGTCGATCGTGAGCTTCCCGGCCGTGTTCGCCGGAGCCGCGGCCGCCTGCGGTCGCGCTTGCGGAGCCGAACCAGCCTGCAAAGTCAGCGTGGCGGCGGCAATTGCCACCACCGCCACAACGGTTCGTTCAGTCCGATGACGGGGCATGAGTCTCTCCTGAGGGGCAATTGTTAAATATGTAAAGAAACATCGGGAGTTAATTCATTGAATTAACTCCCGATGTTTTTTGTGGACTTACTTCTGCGAGAACGAGAACGTCACGTTGACGCGCAGAATTCGCGGTCCCAGGACGCCGGTGGGCGACAGGAACGATGCGATGTTGGTCACCGGGTTAGCCACCAGACCGCCCTCGCGCACGCCGGTCACGCCGGTCGTCGTGCGGACCGAGAACGTCGTGTTGGCGTTCGTCAGGTTGTAGAGGTCCAGGCTGACATCCAGCTTGTTGGTGCCGAGCTTGAAGAACCGGCCCAGGCGCACGTCGGCGACGGCGAGCTTGGACAGTTCGACGCTCCCGCGCGTTTCGGCGTTGACCGTCACTGCCTGACGCAGGCAGTTGGTGAGGATCGTCGTGGAGCACGCGCTGATCGCCCAAGTGCGGGTGATCGGCAAGCCCGACTGCAACGTGAAGTTGGCACCAAACACGATCTGGAACGGCAGCGTGTAGGAACCGCTGAGCTTCAGATTGTGTCGGCGTCCGCCGCTTTCACCGCTCGCGTTCACGTACGCCGCATTCGGGTTGGCGAGCGTGACGAAGTCCTGCTTGGTGTGCGAGTAGGTGTAGCCGGCCAGCACGGTCCAGCCATCACGGAAGCGGCGGTTCACGGTGAACTCAAGACCCGTGTAGCGCTGCGCCAGGCGATCATCGTTGACCGTCTTGCTGATGTTCACCGTGCCGGTGGTGTTCTGGTTGTAGACCGTAATGGGGGTGTCATCGCTCGTGCCGAGCACGCCGTCGCGGCCCGGATCGGTCAGCGTGGCCTTGGTATACAACGCGTCCCACTGGTCGAAGTTCTGGTCCACGTTGGTCTGCACGTCCTTCTCCTTGCGGTAGATGAAGGTTGCGCTTGCCAGCACGGTCGGCACGACTTCGCGGTCGATGCCCACAGTCAGCTCGTTGCGCTTCGGACGACGCAGCGTCTTGTCGAACGCGGCTGGATTGGGAATGGTCGTGGCGGTGAGTGTGCCCAGTTCGCCTCCGACGTACTTGGTGCCGTCCCACGTCAGCGTGCCGGGCTGAAACACGAGATCGCCATTCGGATCGGTCCAGTTGTAGGTCTGGCTGATCGAGCCGTTCGGGTTGGGCGGTGTGCCAGTGTTGATCTGGTCCAGATAGCGGCCCCATGAGGCTTTGAGCACTGTCTTGCCATCGCCCGTCAGGTCGTAGGTCGCGCTGACTCGAGGCGCCCAGTTGGTCCACAACGGATCTTCTCGAACCGCGTCAAACGTCTTCTTGACGGTGTAGTCCTGCACGACACCGCCAATCGACACACCCTTGAACACGTGGCCTTCAGGGAAGTAGCGGCTCGATGGTGATGTCTGGGCTGGCAGGAAACCCTCGACACGTTCCCAGCGAATGCCGCCGATGACCGTGAGACGGCCCGTCGAGAATGAATCCTGCGCGTAGAGCGCGGTCGAGTTGATCGCGGACACGACGTGCGTGGGTGAGTTGAACAACGTGACCGTCGAGGCCTTGTTCGTCGTGCTGAGGTACACGAGGTTGACGTCGTCGACGCGGAGCGTGTCCGTGTCGGCCGGCGTGTAGCCGAAGTCGACGCCGCCCTTGAATTCATGGCGGCCACCGAACATCGACGGCACAAAGTACTGCCAGTTCGAACTCATCTGCAGTCGTCGACGGTAGAACTGGCTCTCGCTGGCCGAGTTGCGATAGCGAATGCCCGTGGAGTTGTCGAGGATCGACTGCAGTCCCGTCTTCTGGAAGAGCGGAAAGTGGATGTTGTTGTAGCTGATCTTGCTGTCCGCGAAGAGGCGGTCGCTCAAGAGCAGGTTCCACGCGCCCTGGAACGTGTTGCCGTAGTCGAGTTCCTTCTGGTCGGAGTCTTCCGTGTTGGTCGCGCCGGCACCGCGGTTGGGCTTGTCGTAGCGCTGACGCTCGACATAGGCCTCAAAGCGGTTGCGCGCATTCAGCTGGTAGTTGAATTTGCCCGTGCCCGTCAGAATGTCTGTCGTGTCCTGATTGCTTGTGTTGAGCTGCACCGGCAACAACGGCGACACCGCGGGGAAGCCCGGCACGTTCACGTGCGTCGGCTGGTAGTTGAACGACGCAAAGAGAAAGAGCTTGTTCTTCATCAACGGTCCGCCGATCTGCGCGTTCGAGTTGGTGATGTAGTCGACCGAGTTGGAGTCCGACCGGAAGCCCGCCTTCAGCAGTGCGCTGTCGACGTTCATCGACTGCGTCTTGAGGCCCTTGCAGTTGCCCTGGCACGTGAAGAGCGCCTGGCCGTTGAACTTGTTGGTGCCACTCTTGGTGACCATGTTGATGAAGACGCCGGCGGTACCGACGGCGATGTCCTGCGCGCCGCTCGACACCTGAATGTTCTCGAACGAGCTCGGGTCGTAGTAGTTCATCGAGAAGCCCTGCGCCGACGGATCGTTCACGTTGACGCCGTTCAGCATCTGCGTGTTCTGCGCATTCGGCGTGCCGCGCGATGTGAACGCGCGCTGCAAACCGGCCTGATTGCCGCCGACGTCAGGCGCATCAAACACAATCCCGGGGGCTTTGGATTGCAGGATGCTCCAGATGTCTTTGCCACCCGGCGTCGTCTCGAGCAGATCCTTGTCGATGTTGACTTTCACGTTCGCGCTCTTCGTGTCGACCACGGGCGGCTCGCCCTTGACCGTCGTTTCTTCCGTCATGCCTCCGACGCTCAGCTGCGCGTCGATCGAGACCGTCTGTCCCTGCAGGACCGCCAGGCCGTCGCGCACGCTGGTCTTGAAGCCCTGCAGCGAGACGCGCACGTTGTACGTGCCGACCGTCAGTGACGGAAACCGATACGTGCCGGCCGTATCCGTGACGCCGGTCAGTGGTGCGGGCAGCACCGGGCTATTGATCGTGACCGTGGCTCCCGGAACCACAGCCCCCTGTTGATCGACCGCCTTGACGACGATGCTGCCGGTCTGGACCTGTGCAAATGCCGATGGTGCAAATGCCAGAACGCACGCCAGCAACAGCGTTGCGAGCCTCGTATTTCCTCTGCTTATGGACATATCACTCCCCCTCAGGTGGCGTATGCGCCACCTCCCGAGGGAAGATTAGAGGTGTCGACGACCCGACGCAAGGTATGTTCGGGGACGGCGACTTCCGGGGTAAACCGCTTATCGCGCGATCAACGTGATACGCACGTGGTGAACTGCGTTGCCAGCGGCACCACGGCCAGTTCAAACGTCCCCGTGCCGCCGCGTTCCGAACGCACCATGACGCTCTTGGCGTCGGCCGGCAGTGTCGCCGCGTTGCGGCAGAACTCATCCCAGATGCCGTCCTGCCGGAGGTACTGCTCCACGTTCGACGTGTAGAACGCCGACACGATCTGACTGTGCTGCCTCAGGTAGGAGCCGACCGCTTTGAGCGCCTTCGGGCCGCCGAAGTTGCCGACGACCGGCACGACCATGTTGCGCGTCTCGAGATCCTTCATGAGTCGGAAGTTCTCCTCGGTCGCCAGGTAGCTCCAGTTCTTTCCGGCGCCATCATTGGTGGTCATCAGCTCTGCGTAGGTGGGCATCCCACCGCCCGCGCCGCCAAAACCACTACGGCCGCCTCGTCCGCCCCCCGCGACGCGGCCGTTGCCCTGACCGGTCGTCAGTGCGTAGCGGAGGTCGGGACCGCCGTCAAACCACGATCGATAGACATAGCTGATGCCCTCGCGGTCGCCGGCGGAAATCCCGAACTTGTGTGTCGTCGCCAGATGCGTGGTGATCGCATCCAGGTTCTTCGCGTACAGCACCTCGTTGCGCGGCGATGCCGCGAATGCCACGAAGATCTCCGCCGCGGTTGACGAGGCCGTGAGGCCCGCCGGTCGTGGCCGCGAGAACAGCCGTGACACGAACTCCGCGCGGTCCGCCGACATCTCGAATAACGCCTTGTAGGTCAGATGCAGGTCCAGGTTGCCGCGCCGGATATCGACGATGATGGCGATCGATGGCTTCACCGCCGTGATGTAGGTGAAGTTCTGCTCGGAGCCGACGCCGACATACGCTCGTCCCGGAACGGTCATCGCGGCGAAGCGCGGCAGAATCCCCTGGAACTTGATCTCGTTCGACACCAGATTTTCTGAATGGAACGTACCGCTCGGTTCTGACGCCTCGGTGGCGAGCGTCCAGAACTGCGCGTCGGTGATCGCCTTGGGTAGTAGATCGGCAGCCCAGGTCGATGCGGGCACGGCCCGTAGCGTGACCACCGCCAGAACGGATGCCGCCACGAGGATTCGATGAGAGATTCGCATGCGTACTCCTGAGATTAGACCGCGACCAAGGTTTGACGCCGCACGAGATCGGCGTAGGCGTGTGACTGTTTCGACAACTCGTCGTGCGTGCCCTGCGCCACGATGCGTCCGTGGTCGAGCATGACGATCCGATGTGCGTTCATGACGGTGGAGAGCCGGTGCGCAATCACGAGGCTGGTTCGGCCGTCGAGCAGCGGCTCCAGCGCGGCGAGCACGAGCCCCTCGTTCACCGAGTCGAGCGCGCTGGTGGCTTCGTCGAGAATCAGAATCCGCGGATTGCGCAAGATGGCGCGGGCGATGGCCAGCCGCTGACGTTCGCCCCCCGACAGTTGGTAGCCGCGATCACCGACGATCGTGCCGTACGCATCCGGCAGCGTCTGAATGAAGTCGTGAATCTGCGCCGCACGCGCGGCCTCCACGAGCTCGGCGAGCGTCGCCTCCGGCTTGGCGTAGCGCAAGTTGTCTTCGATCGATCCGTGAAAGAGGTACGTGTCCTGATGGACGACCGCGATGTGCGAGCGCAGCGATGCGAGGGTGATCGTGCGGATGTCGATGCCATCGATGAGGACCGCGCCGTGCGTCGGGTCATAGAGGCGGGGCAGCAGCGCCGCCAGCGTGCTCTTGCCCGAGCCCGAGCCGCCAACGATGGCGACGGTTTCACCGGCTTCGATGCGCAGCGACACGTGCGAGACCGCGTCGGTCGTGCCGCGACCGTAGGCGAAGCTGACGTCGCGAAATTCAATCGCGCCGCGGGCCGTGGGGAACGGTCTGGCGTCGGGCCCGTCGACGATGGACGGCGTGAGATCGAGCACCGAGAACACGCGCTCGAAGTAGGCGTACGACGTGACCAGATCCACATGGAGGCCGGCCAGCTGTGACGCCGGCTGATAGAGGCGCCGGAGCAGAGTGATGAATGCGACGACCGTGCCGAGACCGATGTGACCCCGGATGATGAGCCAGCCACCGCCGGCGAAGATCAGCGCCGGGCCTGCCGTTTCGAACAGCCCCAGCAGCATTTGAAACCAGCGGCCCACCAGGGTCTGCCGCAACGACAACCGCATGAGCTGCTGAGGGCTGACACGCCACGCGTCGCAAGCGACTGAATCTGTCGTGCGGTGAGGCCGGTAATCGCATCCGTCGCAATCGACTGGATCTGTGATGTCGTCAGCGTGCCAATCTGCTTGGCGGTCAGCGCGCGGATCTGATCTGAGCTGAACCCCGAGATATCCGTCGTCGACGTGATCGTCGGCGGCAAGGTGTAGATTGGCCCGGGCCCTCCGGGAAGACCGACGCCGCCCATTTACACGCACCTCAAGGCAGGTGTCGACACGTCGACGGCGCTGTCGGCGCGCCGACGTGTTTCTCGGAACTTTCCAAGCGGAATCAGCACACCTGCGATCACGCAGGAGGCTTATTGCACGAACCTTGCCAGTTTGGCCGATCCGACGCGCACGCACACAAATGCGGCGGGCACCACGAGTGGCGTGACGTGCCTGAGGTATGCGAATCCGAGGATGAAGGGCAGCGCCCCCGCCACGAGCACCAGTGCCCAGCCGGCTTCAATCGGCAGGGGGGCGCGGCCGAGGCGTCGCGCCCATAGGAGCCAGGACCGAAGGCCGAGCGCGAGCGAGACCAGGACCAGCAGCCGGATGATGAGCGCGGCCGGCACCGTCACGATTGCGGCGAGGGGATTGTTGGAGGTCTCGCGCAGATTGGATGAGCCCACGTCGATACGCCCGACGAACTCGAACATGTGCCGGGCCGCCCGCGACAGAAAGGCACTCGGTTCGGCCCGCACCGAGGTCAGGAATTTGCGGCGGAAGAAATCGGAGAAGGCCCACTCGTCGGCAAAGTGCACGCTCGCACCGATGCGGATCGGCATCTCGTCAAGGCCGGCCCAGGAATAGTAGTCCGCGATCGCCGGATGGTTGCCTTTGGCGGCGTTCCACCAATCAATGGATGAGTCCACCCGAAAACGTCCGGTGCTCGCGTACGCCATCGTGCCGATCGTGAGGTGCGCGACGACAAAGGCGCCAACGGCGCTGGTCACGGCTCGCCGCCGCATCGGCGTTGGGGTCATCTGGCTGACGGTCGAGAATGTCGCGATCACCGCCGGCACGAGAGGACGTCGATGGGTGCAGAGGCGAAGCGAGGTCTGTGACGCATCGACCAATTGCAACTGGATCGACGTCATCTCGACGCACGGGGTGCCGTGCACCATTGCGTTGGCGCTGGGACCCATCCAGAAGGCGAGGTCGAAGACCGACGCCATGTCGCGATAGCGCAGGAGACCGACGCCAGAGAACAGGACAAAGAGCAGGAGGCAGTGTGGTGTCCAGACGGGGAACCGGCGGCTCATGGTCGACGGCGGCTAGCGCCGGGTCACGGGCTTGAGGTTCTTGCCGTAGTACACGTCCGCGGGAATGTGATGCCCTGGGTAGACCTTGTCGAGGATGGCGTAGAGCGCCGGATCGTACGCCTGAAGTTCGTCGGGTGTTTGCACCCGCGTGTTGCCGTCATAGAACTCGATGTTCGACCAGAACCACCACTGCGTGCCTTCGGCCCAGTATTCCGCAGGGGTATTGATCGCGTACTGCCCTTTGTATTTGCCGGCGGCCTTCGCGGCCTCGTACGCCGGCTGGATCTGGGCGTAGAGCGCCGGGTCGGCGCGTTGCAGCGCACCCATGATGTTGTGGCTGAACTCGTGCACGAGGATGTGCTCGCCGTAGTACTTCGTGCCCGGATAGCCCATGATATTTTCTTCGGCGGCTGAGGTGACATTGCCGCCCATGCCGCGCGCGCGGTTGTTCCAATACTGCGTGGCGGTCATTGAGCCGATGCCACCGGGCTTGTCGTAGTTCGCGCGCTCACCATCAGTCAGTCGCCGATCGTCCTTCGCGGGAATCGTCCACGTGCTGCGTTCCGGCAGATCCATCTCGCCTTCACTCTCAGCCATGATCAGCACGCGGGCCTTGCGCTCGACCATCGCCTGGCGGATGTCCGGCCGTTTCAGCAGCATGTAGTTCACGATGTCGCGCGCCAACAGCAGTGCCGTGTCGGGCACGACCGCCGACGATACGATCGGGATGCCGAACGCATCCGCGAATTTCTTGTAGAACGGATCGAGCGCCAACGACGCGGGGGGCGGCGCAATCATGGCGGACGGAAAGTCTGTGACGATGGCGGGGCCGGTGTGCGGCCGCACGGGCATCGAGCCCGTGCGCGGCACCGGCGTCTGGCCGATCACCATCGTGGACGTCATCAACACCAGAGCGGTTATCCCGAAGCGACGCGTCATCGCCGGGAAGTGTAGCGCGACTGTGATCGCCGTCGTGGCCGCATGCAATCCGGATCTGCAGGGGGGGCGGAAGCGTCACAACAGGGCTTGGCCTTCCACTGGACGTTGCTGACCAAACCGCTCGCCGACCGCTTTCGTGCTGTCGTCTCCGGATCGAAAGACGGGCGCCCGTCCTGGGTTGGCGAGATCGAGTCCGGAAATGATGAAGGGCTCTTCGGTCCGGAGAGTGCGGTGTGGGACGTGCACGGATCCGTGTCCACGATCGTCGGAGGGATTCGCGCGCTGTTGCTCCAAGCCGCGCATCCGGCGGCGCTTCGCGGAGTCGTCGATCATTCTCGTTTCGAGAGCGATCCGCTCGGCCGTTTGGCCGGCACCACGCGTTGGCTCACTATCACGACGTTTGGCTCCACGGATGCAGTGCGGCGTGAAGCGGCGCGCGTCAACGGCATGCACGCGCACGTGAAGGGCGAGTTTGCCGACAAAGCGAATCACGCGCGTGCTTATGCTGCGCGCGATCCGCGGTTTCTGTTGTGGGTGCATTGCGCCTTCACTGATGCGTTTCTGAAGTCGCATCTGGCAATGGGTTTTCCCTTGAGGTCGACGGGCGGCGCGGATCAATACGTCGCCGAATGGAGCCGGAGCGCGGTGCCGCTCGGGTTGACGACGGCGCCGATGAGCGTGGCGGAGCTTGAGGCCACGCTGCAAACGTTTCGGACCGATGATCTCGTGGCGTCGGAGGTGACCCGACAGGTTGTCGGGTTCATCCTGCATCCACCGTTCGGCTGGTCGGGGATGGTGTTCTATCGCGTGCTCGCGAATGCGGCGATTGCGACGTTGGATCCTCAGGACCTCCGCCTGTTGGGGCTCGAGCCGCGCGGCGTCATTTGGTTGCGCCTCGCCGCTCGGTTGCTGAAGATCCTCAGCGCCGTCCTCGGCCACGAGTCCCCGAGCCAGAAGGCGGCCCGGGCGCGCGTGGCGCGGTTGCGAGCGGCGGTCTGAGGACCCGCGTATAATCCGCGCGAGGTGACTGCCCATGCAGTGCGTGACGCGTTCGAAGACATTCCTGGCTGGCTCGATGTTGGCCGCACTCATGATTCCGGCGACCGCGTCGGCGACCTGGTCGGTCATCGCCGTTGATCTGGCGACCAAGCGGGTCGTGATCGCGTCGGCGACCTGCGTCAACAACAACGATACGTTCTTGCCGGGCGTGCAGGCAGTCGTCGTGCCCGGCGTCGGCGTGGCGGCGTGTCAGGCGTCGGTGGATGGGACACATGCGAATCAAATGCTCGTGTTCCGTGAGTTGCAGAAGGGCACGAGCCCGGCGCGGATCATGGAGCTGCTGAGCGAGGATCCGGCGTTTCAGTCGCGCCAGTTCGGCATTCTTGATCTCAAGGGGCGTAGCGCCGGACATTCCGGGCTGACCAACGGCTACGTCTCGCAGGATATTCAGGGACGTGTGCCGGGCACAGACATCTACTATTCGATTCAGGGCAACATCCTGCGGCCGGGCGAAGTCGTCCCGAATGCGGTGAAGGCCTTTCTGAACGAGAAAGGCGCGATTACCGATCGCGTCATGGCGGCGATGGAAGCGGCTGATGCGGGCGGCGGCGACAGCCGGTGCCAGTGCCCGCCTCCGCCGGCGGATGGATCGAAGCAAGCGAATCCGTGCACGGCGAAGACCGCGCACGTCGCCTACATTCTGATGAGCGAGCCGGGCGACACCAACGGCGTCTCGCACAACGACGGCAACTACAAGATGTTCATCAAGGTCGCGCAGCCGACGATCGGCAACAACGGTGACGCGGGGCCCGGTGCGATGAAGCCGGGCGAAGACCTCAACCCGGTGAAGACACTGCGCGCGCGCTACGACATCTGGCGCAAAGCCCAGCCGGCGACGTTCAAGTAGAGGCCGATATGCGAACCACACTGACGATCGCCGCTTCACTGCTCTGTGCGGCAACACTCGCCGCGCAGAATCCTCCACCCGCGCAACAGCCACCCCCCGCAGGGCCGCAGGGCGCAGCACCGGCCGGACAACGACAGGGCGGTGGCGGCGGAGGTGGCGGACGCGGCCGCGCCATACAGGTGTTGTCGCTCTCGACGTCGGCGTGGGTCGACGGCGCCGTGATCCCGCTCAAGTACACGCAGGCGGGTGAAGAGGTATCGCCGGCGCTGACGTGGACGACGGTTGTGGATGTGCCGCCCGCGACACCAACACCCGCCCCGGCACCGGCGGCCGCCGCGCCTGCTGCGGCTGGCCGAGGACAGGCCGCACAAGCGCCGCCACCTCCCGTGAAGAGCTACGTGCTGATCGTGCACGATATCGACTCGACGTCCGCCGATCTGGCCAGCGACACATTGCATTGGATGGTGTGGAATATCCCGGCGACATCGCACGGGTTGCCCGAGCATGTCCCGCAGGGACCGGATCTCGCAGATGGATCGAAGCAGATCTCAGTGACGGGCCCCTACTATCGCGGGCCCGCGGCACCCGCGACCGGCCCGATGCATCACTACGTCTTCGACCTTTACGCCCTCGACGCCATGATTGACGTGCCTGCCGTTGGTGCCGCGGTCCCCGCAACACGCGCGGCCGTGATGGCCGCCATGGCCACGCACGTGCGCGGCAAAGCGACCATGGTGGGGCGGTTCAAGTACACGGCGGCGACGGCGAAGTAGCGGGTTCACAGAAACCTCAGGGTTCGGCCACGACGCGGGGCCGTGCCGTCGGCGAGACTCATCGACATGATGAAGATCACCGCACTCGCACTCGTTGTCACCGCTTCAATGGTCGCCACCGCATCTGCCCAGACGCCGAACGGCGCCGTGCCTCAGGTCCCGGCGAAGAGCCCGTCCAATCCCGTGCTCGAGGCGGCGATCGGCTTCAATGGACCGCAGTATTGGACCGCTGAATTTCCAGGCATAGCGCTCTCTCTCGCGGGCAACGTTGTTCGCCGCAATCAGTGGGGGGCCGCCGTCGTCGTCGAGGCCGACGCGTCGTACGTGCGAGCGTCTCGCAGCGCTGGTGCCCGGGTCTTCGTGCGATCGCCCGGTCTCGAGTCGGGCAAGTTCGGTGCGACGGCGTTTGCGCAGTGGATGGTCGGCTCGGTCGATGGTGGCCGCGAGGGCATCATCGTTTCCACTGGCGGCAAATTGTCGCAGCCGGGGATTGGCTTCACGATCGGCACGGTGCATCACGCCTTTGTCGTGCAGATCGATCAGCAGCACGTGTCCGGCGGTACGATCCACGATGAGATGCGGGGCGCCACGTCATCCATGAACCGTCAGCGCGTCACGATCGGCTATGTCCGCCGGTTCTTCGATCAGTAGAGCGGCTTCTGGACGGGTAGCCATATTGGCTGGTATGGTTACCCATATGAAAACCACGATCGAGCTCGCTGACGACGTGATGATGAAGGCGAAGGACGCCGCGCGGCGCGAGGGAAAGACCTTGCGTGAGGTCGTGGAGCAGGCACTGCGGCAGCATCTGAAAGCGCCGGACGCAACGGGAGCCTTCCGACTCCGCCGTCACTCCTTTAAAGGTAAGGGTCGACAGGCCGGTGCCGCCGAAGGTGATTGGGCGATCGTGCGAGATCTGATTCATCGGATCGGCTGACACCGATGATCGCCGTCGACACCAATCTGCTCGTCTACGCGCACCGCGAAGACTCGGAATTTCACCACGCGGCGGATCGTGTGCTCCGCGAACTGGCCGAGGGGCGAGCGTCGTGGGCGATTCCCTGGCCGTGTCTCTACGAGTTCTACGCCATTGTCACGCACCCAAAAATCTATCAACCGCCGACGCCCGTGCCGGGCGCGCTGAATCAGATCGAGGCTTGGCTCGAATCACCCAGCCTGGTACTGCTGCACGAAGGTGAAGGGTTCTTCGACAACGTCAATCAGATTCTGGCGGCATCGAAGGTCAAGGGTGGCGCTGTGCACGACGCGAAAATCGCAGCACTGTGTCTTCGTTACGGCGTGAAAATGTTGCTGTCAGCCGATAGAGATTTCAGCCGGTTCCCGATGCTCAAGACAACGAACCCACTTCGCGGCTGAGGATGCTCCGCGCCTCCGTGCCAACGCGTGGTGTCTCCGTGTCCTTCGCGTCTCCGCGTGAGATGGTCTTGCTATTTACCCGCAGGCAGCTCTTTGATCCACACGTTCTTCCACCGAATCTCTGAGCCGTGTGTCTGCAGTTCGATCGGGCCGCGCTCGGGGATGTCGGTCTTGCGGTCGTAGTAGTTCTCGAGTACGGCATTGTCGACCGTGAGCTTGTCGTTCAGCCACACAGTGACGCGGTTGCCCTTCATGATGATGCGGAAGTGATTCCACTCGCCGAAGGGTTTGTCGGCGAGCACGAACGGATCCTTACCGGGCGCGCCGGCTGAGTTGTTCCACAAGCCGCCCGATCCCTTGTCCGCGCCATTTTTGAACTCCGCCGGATTCGTGTGGTCCCAGATCTGCACCTGTGGCACGCCACGTAGATAGATTCCTGAGTCGCCGAGCGGCAGCGCCTTGTAGTCCACCAACAACTCGAAGTCGCCATACTCCTTGATCGTCGTCAGGAACCGACCCTTGCCGTCATTGACGAGTTCAGGACCATCGGCGCGCCAGTGGAGGTTCACGTCTGCCAGCCAGTCCGCGTCCTGCTTCGCGCGCACTTCCGGCGCCATCGCCAGGTACTTGCGATGATCCTGCGTGTCGCCGCCGCGCCAGCCGTCGAGGTTCTTGCCGTTGTAGAGCGCGACGAACCCCGGCGGGGGAGTGGCCGCCTGCTCAACCGCAGAGATCGAGAGGGATGTCAGAGAGGCGAGAGCGACAGCACATGCGACAGCGCGGATGGTCATCAAGATTCTCCGGCGCCAGTGTACTGCGCTAGCATTCGCTCATGCGAGTCGTCTTGTCCGTGTGTGCCGCAGGCGTTGTGCTGGCGGCGAACCTCCTGGCCCAACCCGTGTTCCGCGGCACCGAGATCTTTCCGCCCGAGGAGTTTGCCGCGCGCCGCGCGAAGGTGATGGCGGGGATCGGCGACGGTGTGGCCATCGTGCTCGGCACGACCGAGCCGCCCGGCGAGATGCCGTTCCGGCAAAACAACCAGTTCTTCTACTTGACGGGTGTGACCGAACCGCGCGCGAGCGTGATCATCGATGGCCGCGCGAAGACGACGACGGTGTTTCTGCAGCCGAAGACGGCGACGCAGGACAACAGTCAGTACGGACCGGGCATGAGCCCGGGACCGGCGGCCGTGAAAACACTCGGCGTCGATGCTGCTGTTGATCGCGCAGAGTTCACCGCGGCCGTCACCGCTCTGGCGAAGGACAGGCGCACGATCTACACGCCGTTCGCCGCCGAAGTCCTCGGCAGCCAGAGCCAGGGCGACCCCACGCGGCTGTGGGCCGCCAACGCGAAAGATCCGTGGGACGGTCGTGACTCGCGCGAGATGGCGTTCATCGCGAAGCTGAAGACTGCTGCACCCGACTCGAAGATCGAGAACCTCGACCCGATCGTGAACGCGCTACGCGCCGTGAAGAGCCCTCGCGAGATCGCGATCATTCGTGAAGCGACGCGTATTACGGACGACGCGATCCTGGCGGCGATGAAGGCGGCGAAGCCGGGGATGGCGGAATACGAACTGCAAGCGAGCGCGGAATACGTGTTCACGAAGAACGGCGCGCTCGGCGCGTCGTATTTCGCGCTGATCGCGACGGGCCCCAACACCTACTACACGCACTACAACAGGAACACGTCGATCCTGGCCGACGGTGACTTGGTGCAGTTCGACTACGCACCCGACTACAAGTACTACCAGTCGGACGTGACGCGTGTGTTCCCGGCCAATGGCAGGTTCACCGCACGGCAAAAGGAGATGTACGAGATCTACCTGAAGCTGTATCAGGCCGTGCTGACGTCCATTCAGGTGCACAAGACACCGGCCGACTGCGTGAAGGATGCCCTCGTGACGATGGACGCGGCGATGGCGACCTACCAATTCACCGACGCACGCATCAAGGCTGCCGCCGTCAAGATGGTGGAGGGCTACCGCACACGTCAGGCCAACACGCGCAGCCTCGGCCACAACGTGGGCCTCGAAGTGCACGATGTGGGCGGTTTGCAGGCCGCGACGTTCGAGCCGGGCCGGATCTTCACGATCGAGCCCCAGTTCAGGATCGAGGAAGAACACCTCGGGATCCGGCTCGAAGACATGATCCTCATCACCGACTCTGGCGTGGAGATCCTGTCTCGGAGCCTGCCGATCACCGTGGCGGATATCGAGAAAGCGATGAAGAAGTAGTTCTTACTTCGCGTACCAGTCCCGCAAGCGCACGTCAGTCTTTCCAGTGCCGACTGCTTTGGCGAAGATCGTGGGATCCGAACCGCGATAGTGATACGGATACACCACCTTCGGCGCGAAGGCCTTCACGGCGTCAGCGGCCTCGAGCTCCGTCATCGTGTAGGGCAGGTTCATCGGAATGAACGCGACGTCGATGTTCTTGAGCGCGCGCATTTCGGGAATGCCTTCGGTGTCGCCGGCGATGTAAATGCGCTTGCCGCCAATCGTGAGCACGTAGCCGTTGCCGCGGCCCTTGTCGTGAAACAGCTGGCCGGCCGCTGGACCGCGCGTGAGGTTGTACATCGGCACGGCTTCGATCGTGACCGTATCCACTGTTGTTGTATCTCCGTTCGCCATCACGATCGCCGATTCGAGTTTCGCCGCCGCCGCTGATGGGGCCACGACCTTCGTCGTCGCCTTCTTTACTTTCGCGATCGTCGCCGGATCCAGATGATCGCCGTGAATGTCTGTCACAAGAATGATGTCCGGCGCGGTGAGACCGGTGTAGTTGGCCTGCGGCGTCGGATCAATGAGGATGACGTGGCCGTTCCACGTCAACTGCAGCGTCGCGTGATTGAGGGGCGCGATCTTGATGTCGCCGCCGGTCGCCGAGAGCACATCCGGCTTCGGCAGCGACGACTGGACGGCCATGAGTGAGGCCGAGGCGATGGTGATGACAGAGGCGGCGGCGAGCAGCAGACGAATGGAATAGCGCATACGTCAACGTCGCACGCGGCCACGGTCAGTGTCAACGGCAGGATCTAGAGCGTGATGGTGCGCCCTTCGCGGAAGGACTGGTCGGCGGCGAGCACGATCCGGAGGCTGTCGATGGCGCTTTGCCAGTGCGCGGTGAGATCTGTGTTGTGGCGGATGGCGTCGAGGAACATCGCCTGCTCGCGGTAGCAGAGCTCGTCATGATCCGGTTCGTCAGCTACCGCGATGATCTCGTCCGTTCGCGCAAACGAACCGTCGGCCTGGAGTTCGGCGTGATGCAAGCGGAGCGCCTCGGTCGCCGTATGTGATTCGAGGTCCGACGACTGTCCGCGGCTGCCCGCGCGGGAGGCGACAATGCTGACGGAGCCTTTGGGGCCGATGACGTCTTTCACGAAGAAGGCGGTCTCGCTCATCATCGGGCCCCAGCCGGCTTCGTACCACCCGATCGAGCCGTCGGCGAACGTCACCTGCAAGTGCCCGTAGTTGATTTGCCCCGGCGCGATATCGTCAGCGAGCCGCGCGCCGATGCCGTTCACCTTCACGGGACGCGACCCGGTCATGCGGCACATGACATCGACGTAGTGCACGCCACAATCCACGATCGGTGATGTGCTCTTCAGCAGATTCTTGTGCGTCGCCCACTTATCGCCGGCGCTCTGCTGATTGAGGTTCATGCGCATCACGAGCGGCGTGCCGAGTGTGCGTGCCAGCTCCGTGAACTTCTGCCACGACGGATGCACGTTGAGGATGTAGCCGACGATCAGCGCCTTCTGATGTGCACGCGCCGACGCGATCACGCGCTCGCAGTCGGCGAGCGTGTCGGCGACCGGCTTCTCGAGAAACACATGTGCGCCGGCTTCGAACGCCGCAACGGCGTAGTCGGCGTGTGTCTCCGAATACGTGCTGATGCACACCGCATCAGGCCGCGTGTGCGCCAGCGCATCGACGTAGTCGCTGTACTCCGAACACTGGCCACCGAACTCTGAGTTCAGTGCTCGTCGAGACGCCTGTCCGCGCGACACAAGACCGACGATCTCGAAGTCCGTCGACATACGGTGATATGCGCGCGCATGCGACGCGCCCATATGTCCGCAGCCGACGACAAGGACTCTGAGACGTGTGCTCATATCAGACGTTCTGTTGTCAGACGAAGGCGGCGGGCCTCAGCCCGCCGCGCGACCGACGGGCTAAAGCCCGTCGGATACGCGTGTCAACGCCTGGGACGTCTATCAAGGTCTGCCTACGCCGCCTTGACCGCATCCGTCGGCCCGTGCTGCGGCGGACGGAAGAAGAGCGCGAGACCAATGGCGGCGAGCGACGCGGCGGCCATCGGCACGAGGAAGAGGCCGCGGAAGTCGGTGATGCCACCGGTGGTGTACACGCTCTGGATCAGCCACGGGCAGATGGAGTTGGCCGCGAGCACGCCGATACCGAGGATCTGCAGGTTGAAGAGACCCTGCGCACTGGAGCGAATGTCCTTCGGGCAGTAGGCATCAATGAAGATGTAGACCGTCGCGAAGAAGAAGGCGTAGCAAACGCCGTGCAGCGCCTGAATCAGGATGATCATGCCCGGGCTCGTCGGGAACAGCGCATACACCGCGAACCGCGCCGCATGCCCCAGAATGCCGACGATCATCGTCGTTCTCCAGCCGAGCTTTTTCAGCGTCGCGCCAAGAATCGTCATCGTCAGAATCTCAGTGACCTGGCCGATGCTCATGACCGGCGTGATCCAGTTGGATGCGATACCGACGCCACCGGCAGAGACCGGCGTGCCGAGGAAGGTGCCCGTCCAGTTGAAGTAGCTGTTGTGCACGAACGCGTCAACGAACGTGACGAGCCAGAGCACGAGCAGATAGGGATGCTTCAGCAAGCCAAACGCGGTGGCCCAGGCGCTGGGTTCGCCCGCCTTCTTCGTGGTCTTGGCGGCCGTGCTCTTTGGCAGGGCCAGACTGAACGCGGCGAGTGCGAGTGAGGCCGCACCTGACGCGATGTAGGTCCACCGGGTCGCCGCCTTGGCGGCATCGCCGACGAGCGGATTGGCGAGCGCCGTGCCGATCCAGTTAATGAAGCCGACTGGATGCAGTGCGTTCACCGCGTCCCAGTTCACAAACACAAACACGAACGGCCATGCCGCGAGCACCCAGCCGACCGTGCCGCCCATGCGCACCATGCCGAAGTCCTCGGCCTTTGAGAGATTCGCAAAGGCAATCGAGTTGGTGATCGAGATCGTCGGCACGTAGAGCAGGCAGTGCACGAGCATCAGCACGAAGAATGGCGTGAAGTCGCGCGTGAAGCCGCAACCGAGAATCGCGAGGCCGCCGATCAGGTGCGAGAGCGCGAGCACCCGTTCCGGATTCGCGGACCGGTCGGCCCATTGGTTGCTGAAGAACATGCCGACGATCGACGCGATGGGGAAGGCGTTAAGAATCAACGACTGCTGCGTCGGCGAGAACCCAAGACTCGGGAGGTAGCCGAAGATCAGCGGGAGCCACGCGCCCCAAATGAAGAACTCGAGCACCATCATGATGAAGAGACGAGGACGTGCGTTCATGAGAGTCCAAACCCTTTCCGGTAGGAGCGCGTGAGGAAGTCGTTAGCGGCCACGCTGTTCGTGACGCGCATGTTCGGTCCGTCGTAGGTCAGTTTCTTGCCGGCACGCAACGACGCGATGCCGAGCAACATGATTTCCGTGAGATGTGCGGCATACGAAAACGGACACGAGATCGTGTCCGTCCCACGAATCGCGTTGACCCAGTTCATCTCATGGTTCTGATTCGGCACACGTGGCGTCTTCTCTGCCGGCGCGCCGAGCGTGTTGTGCAATTCCACGGGCAGCAGCCGTGGTTTCGAGCCGGTGTTGTCCTGCAGCATCTTGCCCTTGCTGCCCACATAGAGCACGCCGCCGCCGGCTTCGAGCTTGACGTCGCCAAGCTCAAACGGCCGCTGCGGCATGAACCCGCCGTCGTACCACGTCATCGTCACAGGCGGCATGCCGTCGCGCGCGGCGAACGTGTAGTGCGTGATCGTGGCGTTCGGGTAGCTGACACCGTTGAATGGCGTCGACACCGTCTCGATTGTGGTCGGATCACCGAGCTTCAGGCCCCACACCGGATGATCGACCAGATGCGCGCCCATGTCGCCAAGCGCGCCCTGGCCCCAATCGACCCAGCCGCGCCAGTTGAAGGGGTGATAGATCGGGTGGTAGTCAATTTCACGCGACGCGCCGAGGAAGAGGTCCCAGTTGAGCCCGTGCGGCGTGCGCGTCGACACGTTGTGCGTGAATGAATCGGCCAGGCGGCTCATGACTTCGCCGTTGCCCCAGCCGAGCTTCTTCCAGTCGCCGTTGAACTCCGCCGGTCGCGGAATGCCTTGCGGCCAGTAGGCGAGTGGACGATTGGTCCAGACGTGCACTTCTGTGATGTCGCCGATGACGCCGGCGGCCAGGTAGTCCTGTCCGCGTCGCGCCTCGTCATACGAGTGGCCCTGGTTGCCCATCTGCGTGACCAGCTTCGGGTTGGCGGCGGCCTGTCTGGCGAGGTGACGCGCTTCACCGACCGACCAGCACATCGGCTTCTGCACATATACATGCTTGCCGACGGCCATCGCGGCTGACGCAATCGGCGCGTGCATGTGATCGGGCGTGGCGATGATCAGCGCGTCGATGTCCTTCTGCTTCGCGAGCATCTTGCGATAGTCCTGATGTCGCTTGAGTCGCGGCGCCTGCTCGTCCATGAAGCGCTTCAGGTTCGTGTTGCCTGGCGCCGGCTTCCACTGCTCGTTCGCCGCGCGCTGCAGCGCTGACGGTCCGAAGTTTTCCCAGTCGAGCGTGGCGGGGGCCGCCCCCCCCTGTCGATTTCCGCCGCCACCCTGCCCGGGCTGCCGCGGCGGAGGGGGTTGCAGCGACTTGCGCCATTCCTCAAGCTTGGCGTCCACCAGCCCTTCGTCCACATCGCAGATGGCGACGATGTTCTGGCTCATCACGGCCTGCGCATTGCTCGCGCCCATGCCGTTGATGCCGACGATGGCAATGTTGACCATGTCGCTCGGCGGCGTCATGCCCTGGCCGAGCACATGGCGGGGGACGATCATTGGCGCAGTCGGCTCAGTGGGGTTGGACATGCATTCGCCTCGGCGCCGTCATTGTATATGGGCACTCACGCTCCGGGCAGACGGTTTTGCGCGATAATCCGGCCCATGCCATTCTTCCGTCGTGCTCTGACTCTCATCTTCGTCGTGGCCACCGTGAGCGGTGCGGGTGCCGAGGATCCGGGCGACCGTATTCGTCAGGCCGATCTGAAGTCGGATCTCTTCACACTGGCCGGCGACGCGATGCGTGGCCGCGAAGGCGGCACGCTCGACGAGATGACCGCGTCGATGTGGATTGCCGAGCGCGCACGGCAGGCGGGCCTCAAACCGGCGGGTGACAACGGCACCTACTTCCAGTTCTTTCCACTCGAGCGCTACCGCGTGTCGGCCAGTTCCGTCGTGAAACTCGGCGGCCGCGCATTGCGGATGGGCCGCGACGTGATCCCCGACAACACCGTGCTCGCCGATGTCGACGCGCCCGTGGTGATGGCGAGCGCCACAGACACGTTGACCAGCGTCGCGATGACCGGAAAGGCGCTCGTGATCCGGTACGTGCCGCCGCCGGCACCGGCACCGCTGCCGGGGCAGTCCAATCCGAACCAAGCCTCGGGACTGCGCACATGGATGCGCGGTGTACAGCGCACCGTGGCACCGCAGAATCCTGCGGCGATTGTCGCGATCGTGCCCGACGAGTTCAAAGACCAGTGGGATCGCACCGCCTACACGTTCCCGCGCGGCACCTACGCGCTCGACACGGACGGGACGGCCGAGCCGCGTGTGCCGATGCGCGGTGTGCCGATGCTGTATGTGCGCGAGTCGGCGCTCAGTGGTGCGCTGGCCGCCGACGCGCATCTGGCGGCGTCGATCTTCACAGACAGTTTTCAGTATCCGTCGGTCAACATCATCGCGATCGCGCCCGGCCGCGATCCGAAGCTGAAGAGCGAATACGTGCTCTACAGCGCGCATCAGGATCACGACGGCGTGCGCTATCCCGTCAATGGCGATGACATCTGGAACGGTGCCGACGATAACGCGACGACGGCGGTGGCGCTGCTGGCGATTGGCCGCGCGGTGGTCGCGGCACCCGGCAAGCGGTCGTCGCTCTTCATCTGGCATGGCTCCGAAGAGCGCGGGCTCATGGGGTCGCGCTGGTATGTGAAGCATCCGACGGTGCCGCTCACGTCCATTGCCGCGGTGCTCAATGGCGACATGATCGGCCGCAACGATCCGAATACGGCGGCGCTGCTCGGTGCCGTGGGCGCGCATCGCAATTCGCCGGAACTCGTTGACATGGCGCTGGCGGCGAACAAGGCCGTCACCAAGTTCACGATCGATTCGTCCTGGGATGATCCGGCGCATCGGGAGGGCTGGTACTACCGCAGCGATCATTTGTCGTACGCGCGCGTCGGCGTGCCGGCGATCTTCTTTACGACGTTGTTGCATCCCGACTACCACACGCCGAATGACAACCCGGATCGCATTGATCTCGCGAAGCTGACACGCATGACGCGATGGATGTACGCCACCGGGCGTGCGGTGTCGGACGCGCCGAAGAAGCCGGCCGTGGATCCGAATTTCAAACTCGAACGTTGCCGCGACTCCACCGGCGACTACTGCGGAAAATAGCCATGACGATCTCAAAGTCTTCGCGCGGCCGCCGCGCCTTTCTCAAGAACGTGCCGCTGACGATCGCGGCAGCGGTTGCGGCGCCGAAGATGCTCGGCGCGCAAGCGCCGTCCGCACCGGCCGCGGCGACGACGCCCACGGGCATTACCGCTGAGTCACTGGGCATCGCCCAGCAGATCGTCGGCGTGAATCTGCCGCTGCCGGAACGGGAACAGGCGCGATCGCTCGTGCAGAACAATCTCGCCAACGTCGAGGCGATCCGCAAGGTCTCGGTGCCGCTGGAACTGGAGCCGGCTTTCTCATTTCATCCGTTCCACTCGATTCGACCTGCGGTGCCGTCGAAGCCCACGGCGGCGTCGCCGCGTTCGACCCCTCGCGCCGTCACACTGCGCGCGAAGCCTGCCAATCTTGAAGACGTCGCCTTTGAGTCTGTGGCACAGCTTGGCGCCAGACTGCGCGCGCGACAGTTCACGTCGACGGATCTGACGAAGATGTATCTCAGTCGGCTGAAGCGCGCCGATGCGGCCCTCTTCTGTGTGGTCACGTTCACCGAGGCGCTGGCGCTTGAGCAGGCGGCCCAGGCCGACAAGGAAATTCGCGCTGGCAAGTGGCGCGGGCCACTGCACGGCATTCCGTACGGCATCAAGGACTTGTTTGCGACCAAAGATATTCTCACCACGTGGGGCGCGAAGCCCTATTCGACACGTGTGCCCGACTACGATGCTACGGCGGTCGTGCGCATGCGCGAGGCGGGAGCGGTGATGATCGCCAAGCTCTCCACGGGCGAATTGGCGGTGGGCGACATCTGGTTCCGCGCGACCACGCGCAATCCGTGGAACCCCGAACGCGGATCGAGCGGCTCATCTGCCGGGCCGGCCTCCGCATCGTCGGCCGGATTGGTCGGTTTTGCGGTCGGCACCGAGACGGGGGGCTCCATCATCTCGCCCGCATCGACGTGTGGCGTCGTGGGCCTTCGCCCGACGTACGGGCGTTCGAGTCGATTCGGATGCATGACGTTGCGGTGGACGCTCGACAAGGTCGGCGCCCTCGCGCGCACGGTGGCGGACACCGCGCTCGTGCTCGAGGCGCTGCACGGCCCGGACGGCAAAGACGAGACGGTGGTTGATCTCCCGTTCGTGTGGAACGGCGCTGCCAGCGTGAAGGGCAAGCGCCTCGGATATATCGAGCGAGAGTTCACGGCGGCGAACGCCGCGAGCAAGCCGCTGCTCGATGCGGCGCTTGAGACGTATCGCCGGGCCGGCGCGACGCTGGTGCCGATGTCGATGCCGGATCTGCCGGCCAACGCGCTCTACGCGATTCTCAACGCTGAGGCCGGGGCCATGTTTGACGAACTGGTCCGCAGTGGCGGTATCAACGAGATGGCCGACAAGGGCACCAACGGCCGTGCCAATCAGCTGCGAGCGTCGCGCTTCATCTCGGCCGTCGACTACATCCGCGCGCAACGCGTGCGCACACTGCTGTTGCAACAGGTCAATGCGCTCTTTGCGGGGCCGTCAGCGGTGCACGCGTTTCTGGCGCCGTCCTCGAGCGGTAGCGTCACGGCGTGCAATCTGACGGGGCACCCCGCGATCACGGTGCCGTGCGGGTTCGCGAATGGCCTGCCGGTCGGCCTGATGGTGACCGGCCCGCTCTACGAGGAAGCGCGGATTCTGGACGTCGCGGCCGCATTCGAATCGGCGACCGAATTCCACACGAAGCATCCAGCGGTCTCGTGAGAAAAACATCGGGTCAATTGAAGCCGGGAGTTAATTGGCAATTAACTCCCGGCTTTTTCGCGTACGAGTGGCGCAACCTTTGTGCCGAAGAGCTCGATGCTCGACATGAGCGACGAGTGAGGCAGGGTCCCGTTGCTGTATTTCAGGTCGAAGCGCGACAGGCCGAGCGCCTGCACCGTGCGCGCGATCTTCGCCGCGACGGTCTCGGGGGCGCCAACGCAGAGTGCGCCATCCGGGCCGGCTTCCTGTTCGAACTTGGCGCGCGTGGCCGGCGGCCAGCCGCGCTCTGCGCCGATGCGCGTCATCATCGCGGCGTAGTGCGGCCACAGCTCGTCCTTGGCGAGTTGGTCGGTCGCGGCGATGTGTCCAGGCGAATGCACCGCGATCGGCTGCACAGGATGGCCAAACTGTTCGAGCGATTTCAAATACAGATCGACGTAGGGGCGAAATCGCTGCGGGCTCCCGCCGATGATGGCGAGTGTAAGCGGGAGGCCGTACCGCGCCGCGCGGACGACCGACTCGGGACTACCGCCGACTCCCACCCACGTGCGGAGCGTGCCGTGCTCAATCGGCGGATAGACACCGTCGACCGACACGGCCGCGCGCGTTCGCGGTGACGTGGGCCTCCACGAGACCGGCCCGGCCTTCAGCAGCGCCGCGAAGAGCGCCAGCTTGTCTTCGAAGAGTTGATCGTAGTCGGCGAGGTCGTAGCCAAACAGGGGATACGACTCGGTGAACGAGCCACGGCCAACAATGATCTCGGCGCGTCCGCCCGAAATGGCGTTTACGGTCGAGAAGCGCTCGAAGACACGCACCGGATCATCCGTGCTCAACACCGTCACCGCCGAGCCGAGCACGATCTTGTTTGTGCGGCTCGCGATCGCCGCCATCACGACTTCCGGTGCCGAAATCGCGAAGTCTTTCCGGTGATGCTCGCCCACGCCGAACGCATTGACGCCGACCTGTTCGGCCAGCATCGCTTCAGCGACGACATCCCGAAGGGTTTCAGCCTGACTGAGAGGGCGACCGGTCGTATCGACCGTGACGTCGCCGAACGTGTTGAGTCCGAGCTCGATGTGGGCCACGCATCAAGTTTAGTCCCGCCGGGCTAAAGCCCGGCGGCTCCACACGCGTGCCGCTCCGAGCGCGCTACTTGCCGCCGGCGAGCAGCTTCTTCACCTGGGCCACGGTGTTGGTGATGCCGATTTCGGCGAGGTCTTTGCCGATCTCTTTCGTCGCGAAGTGCGGGTTACCGCTCAGTCCGTTGTTGGCTCGCGCCGGTGCCGCAGCGTTCGCACCGCCTGCTGCCGCGCCACCGCCGGCACCACCGCCGGCACGTCCGCCGCCGGCTGCTGCCGTGCCACCACCGCCAGCCGGCGCCGCCGCTGGCGCTCCACTCGCGCGCGCGGCCGCTGCGTCCTTCCGATCCTTCCAGGCCTTCAGATCGGCTTCGAGCGATGCGCCTTCGAAGCGCGTGCCGTCAAACGGCACCGTCTTGTACGTCGGGCGGATGAAGGCAAACTGGGTCGGCTCCCAGTACATCATCTCGGCCGTTTCCATCATGCCGCCATGACCCGCGATCGGCAGCTTGTGCGTGTACATGTACATGTCGATGTCGTCGTGCGTCTTCTGGTAGAAGTCGCCGACGTAGTGCACGCGGATGCCTTTCGCGGCGAACTTCGTGGTCATCTCTTCGGCCACGGCTTTCATTTCGTTCTGCCCGCCGCCGTGATCGCCCATCACGAAGATGTCTTTGAAGCCGATGAACATCAGGCTCTCGACGCCGCCCTGCACGATCCCCTTGAAGGTGGCTGAGTCGACTTGAATCGCGCCGGGATTCGGTGCCGTGGGGCCGTCACCCTCGGCAAATGCCTTCCACTGTGCGGCGGTTGATCCGCCCGTGGCGGCCACGGCAAACGGGATCGTCGGCGCCACGATGGTCTTTCCGAGGCGGCGCGCCGATTCCACCGCGCGGTGGGTGGCGAGCACGTTGTGCACGCCGATCGTGGCGTGCGGTCCACGGATCTCCGTGCCGCCCGCGACGAGAAATACGGATGTCCATCCGTTCTTGATCTTGTCGGCAAGCTCGCTCTGCGTGAGCAAATCGAGTTCGACCACCTTGTCCACATTCATGCCCGCGACGCCCTGGCCGGGGGCAATCTGCGCGTGAATCACAGGCACAAGGGCAGCGACGAGCAGGCACAGCGGCAGCAGCTTCTTCATGAGGAGGAATGTATGCCTGAGGGGGTCGCGGATCAAGGGGGCACACCTCACGGTGCATAATGCCGCCATGTCGAACCCCGTCGGCCGCCTGACCACTGCCTCCCTGCTCGTTCTTGGTTTGCCGCTGATGGCGGCACAAGCGCCGGCGCCAGCTGCGCGCGCGTCATCCGCTGTTGACGCACAGGCGTACTTCACGGAGCCGGCCATTTCGCCGGATCATGCACAGATCGCGTTTGCATCGGGCGGAGATCTCTGGACCGTGCCCGTCGGCGGCGGCGATGCGCGCCTGCTGGTGTCGCACCCAGCCAACGAATCGCAGCCTGAGTATTCGCCCGATGGCACGACGCTGGCCTTCGTCTCTGATCGCACCGGTGGCGGCGACATCTACCTCCTCACACTCGCGACCGGCGATACACGACGACTGACTTTCGATGACGGCAATGAGCTGCTCGATGGCTGGTCGCGTGATGGTCGGTGGCTGTATTACACGTCGAGCTCGCGTGAGATCGCCGGCGGCGACATCTATCGCGTGCGCGTGTCGGGCGGCATGCCGATGCCGGTGACGGCCGACCGGTTCACTAACGAATTCGGTGCGGCCGCGTCACCTGACGGCCAGTCGATCGCGTTCAGCACGCGCGGCAACGGACCAGGACAGTGGTGGCGCAACGGCCACTCGCACCTCGACGAGTCGGAGATCTGGCTGATGAAGGGGCTGTCGACCACCGGCTACGAGAAACTCGTGGACGAAGGCGCCAAGAACTTCTGGCCGATGTGGAGCGCCGACGGCAAGAGTCTGTTTTTCATGTCGGATCGCTCGGGTGCCGAGAACCTCTGGATCAAACCGCTCACCGGCTCCGCGAAGGCCGTGACCGACTTCAAGTCCGGGCGCGTCTTGTTTCCCGACATCTCGGCCGATGGCCGGACGATTGTCTTCGAGCGTAACTTCGGCATCTGGTCGTTCGACACCGCGTCGGGCAAGGCGACCGAGGTCAAGATTCGGCGCAGCGGGGCCTCCATCGGCCCGGTCAGCGAGCACGTCACGCTGAACAACACGTTCACCGACCTCGCGCTCTCGCCGGATGGGCGCAAGGTGGCGTTTGTCGCGCGCGGCGAGATCTTCGCGGCGTCGGCGCGTGACGGCGGCACGGCCTCGCGCGTCACGCGCAGCCTGGCCCGCGAAGGCCAGCTCGAATGGGCCCCCGACAGCAAGCGCATCGTCTACATGTCAGAACGCGACAACGTGCAGCACCTGTTCCTCTACGACTTCACGACGGGGACCGAAACGCAGGTCACGAAGAATGCTCTGGGCGACGATGCCCCGAAGTTCTCACCTGACGGCAAGATGCTGACGTTCGTGCGCGACGACAAGTCGCTCGTCGTCATGGACATGGAGAGCAAGCAGGAGCGCATCATTGCGACGGGCTATATCAGCGCCGCGCAGCGTAACATCGCGTGGTCCAGCGACAGCAAGTGGATTGCGTACCTTGGTCTGAGCACGAGATCGTTTCGCAACGCGTACATCGTCGCCGCATCGGGGGGTGAGAGCCGACCGGTGACCGCGATTCCGAACGCCAACACGAACACACTGTCGTGGAGCCCCGACGGGACGTTCCTGGTGTTCAACACCAGCCAGCGCACCGAGGACGTGGATGTGGTGCGCGTGGATCTCACGGCGCGCGCGCCGAAGTTTGTCGAGGATCAGTTCCGCGACTTGTTCAAGGAGGAGCCCGCGCGTGGCGGCGGTGCCGGCCGAGGAGCGGGCGCGACGCCAGCGCGGCCGGAGCCGAAGGCGGTGGAGATCGACTTTGATCAGATTCGCCGGCGCGTGAGCAATGTCGCGCTCGGCACGAACTACAGCGCGCAGGGTATCAGCCCCGATGGGCGCTGGTTACTGGCGAGCGGTGACGGCAATCTGTATGTCTATCCGCTCGACACGCCGGCGGCTGGCGGCGGGCGCGGCGGTGGTGCCGCCGCCGGCAGTCAGTCGCGACAGTTGACGACAACGCCCGGCGGCAAGTCGAACGCGCAGTTCACGTCCGACAGTCGCGAAGTCTTCTTCCTTGAAGGCGGCCGCATCAACATTGCGGATGTGACGACGCGGCAGACGCGCGCCGTCAATGTCACGGCTGAACTCGACGTCGACTTCTCGCAGGAGAAGATGGAGGTGTTCCGTCAGGCGTGGACATACATGCGCGATGGCTACTACGACGACAAGTTCCACGGCGCCGACTGGAACGAAGTGCGCGCCAAGTTCGAGCCGATCGTGGCCGGTGTCAGGACGTCGGACGAGTTGCGGCGCGTGTTGAATCTGATGCTGGGCGAGCTCAACTCGTCGCACTCGGGCGCGGCAGGGGGCACGGGATTCCAGGGGCAACCGTCGAATAGCGGTCGGCTCGGCGTGACGTTCGATCGCGCGGAATACGAAGCGAACGGACGACTGAAAGTGACGTCAGTGCTGCCGCTGGCGCCGGCCGCGATCTCGAAGCAGATCACAGCCGGGGACTACATCACGGCGGTGAATGGCGTGCCGGTTGGACCCGCATTCAACCTCGACGAACAGCTCATGCACTCGGTAGGCAAGCGTACTGACCTGAAGGTGTCGGCGGCGCCCGACGGCGCCAGTGCACGCGCGGTGGTCGTGGCGCCGATCGCGGCCGGCGCCGAGCGCACGTTGCTCTATCGCGATTGGGTCGAAAGCAATCGTGCCTACGTCGACAAGATCAGCGGCGGCAAGCTGGGTTACGTCCACATTCGCGACATGTCCGAAGCCGCGCTCAAGCAGCTGGCACTGGATCTCGATGCGGACAACCGCGCGAAGCTCGGCGTGGTCATCGATGTGCGCAACAACAACGGCGGGTTCGTCAACGTCTACGCGATCGACGTACTCGCGCGGCGCGGGTATCTCACCATGACCTCACGCGGCCTCCCGTCGTCGCCGGCCCGAACCTCGCTCGGGCAGCGATCGCTCGAGCTGCCGACCGTGCTCGTGACGAATCAGAATTCGCTCTCGGACGCCGAAGACTTCACGGAAGGGTATCGCGAACTGAAGCTCGGCAAGGTCGTCGGCGAGCCGACCGCCGGATGGATCATCTTCACGGGCAGCGTCACGCTCATTGATGGCACCACCGTCCGGATGCCGGGCACCAAGATCCAGGGCAACGACGGCAAAGACATGGAACTGCACCCACGACAGGTCGACGTTGCGGTGCGGCGGGCCATTGGTGAGAGCTATCAGGGCAAAGACACGCAGCTCGACGCTGCGGTGAAGGAGTTGTTGAAGCAGATTGTGGGGTGACTACGTCGCGAAGAGAAAGAGCCCCACGCCGATCAGTGATGTGGCGGCGATCCAGCGAGTCGCGTTTCCGGCGGGGGCAATCTTCTCAATGGCGACGAAGACCGCCAGAGCGCCGATCACCCACAGATTCATGATGCCGCCGGCCAGAAGCAGCAGCATCAGCGCCCAGCAGCAGCCGATGCAGTAGATGCCGTGTCGCAGGCCGAGCTCGAATGCGCCCGCGGCACCGGGCCGCGCGTGCTCCGCGAGAAATGCCATGGGCGCGCGGCACTGCTTCAGACACGCCGCCTTCATTGGCAAGGTCTGATAGACGCCGGCAAGGATGAGCAGACCTGCACTTGCGCGTCGGCTCGCGAGTTCCATCATCGGGTTGAGTACGGCGGCACTCGTCAACAGGCGCTGTAGCGCGGTGGCACCGCCGCTGAATAGCGTCCACACGACGAGATAGCCGAGCGCGACCAGATACACGAATGATGGTGCGTAGCCCGGCACCTCGGTTCGGCGGGCGACGCCGTTGTAGATGAGCAGCAGCGGCGTCACGGACGGCAGCATCATCGCCACCATCATCACGGTCCACATCGCAAAGAGCAGCAGCACGTGCGCGGTGTCCCACGTCGGCGTCATCATCCACGCCGAGGCGCCCGTCATCGCGCCGTACATGTCGATGCCCATGGCGGCAATCCACCACCACGACAGGGCGCTCAGAATGAGAATGACGACGAATAGGGTGGTGCGGTGGGTCAACGCACCACGCCGTGCGTGCTCCAGTGGACGCGCGCAAAGTGTGCATGCGTCTTAGTGAAGTCGAGCGGAATGGGACCATGGACCTTTGCCGTGCCGCTGGCAAACTCGGCCTCGGTGAACTCGAAGCCGTTCGGGAGCTGCACGCGGACGCGCGACGCCACGCCCGTGGTGGCATTGGTGATGGGGCTGATGTCGCCGCTGACGAGGCCCGGGACGCGAATCGTCGCCGTGCGGCCGTCAATGTCGGCGGTCAGATCGATGGGCTTGGCCACGGTGGGCAGAAAGGTCGCGGTCATCGCGGCGAAGACGGACCAGACGAGCTTCATCGGCTCGGTCTCTTTGCCCATCGCCACCGCCTCGAGCGCCGCCCGTTGGGCGGCGTTCGCGCGCTCATCCACAACGATCTGCATCGTGCCGCCGCCCTTGTGAATCGGGCCGGGCCAGGCCGCGATGATTCCCCATCGGAGGCCGTCGAGGCTCGTGCCGCCGAACGAGCCGGTGTCGATGTGCACGAAGACGTAGGCCTTGCAGTCGCCGTGCGTCGGCAGTTGATTGAACTGACACGGGCAGCCCCAGTTGCAGTTGCAATTGGCGACTTCCCACCCCTGCATGTGCCAGTCGACGAGTGCCATCGGCGGTGCTCCCAGATGAAGGACGAATAGAAGCGCGATGTTACCCGGATCACGGTGCGACCACAACAATCTGAGTCAGAATGCTAAGGAATCGTCCAGAGGAGCTGTCCGTGAGCGAGAACGAACACGAAATCGAGACCGAGAACGAAATCGAGACCCAGAACGCACTCGAGATCCCGAATGCCATCGAGGTCCAGGACGACGCCGACACCGGCGAAGACTTTGCGGCCATGTTTGAGGCGTCCTACCAGACCAAGCGCTTTCAGAACGGCCAGGTCATCGAGGGCGTCATTGTCTCGATCGGCGCGGATGCCGCGCTCGTCGATGTGGGCGCCAAGGGCGAAGCCACGATCGACATCAACGAGTTGAAGAACCACGACGGCGTCGTCGAGGCCAAGGTCGGCGACCGCATCCAGGCGACCGTGGTGTCGACGATGGGTGGGCTGAAGCTGTCGCGCAAGTTGCAGCGCGGTGCCGCATCGGCGCAGCAGATCGAAGACGCGTCGCGGGCCGGCCTGCCAGTGGACGGCAAGGTGGAGAAGGCCGTCAAGGCCGGTTACGAGGTCCGCATCGCCGGGCTCCGCGCGTTCTGCCCGCAGTCGCAGATCGACATCATTCGTGACACCGACCCGAACGTGCACGTCGGTCGCGTCTACACGTTCAAGATCGTGGAATTCAAGGAAGGCGGGCAGAAGTTCGTCGTCTCACGGCGTTCACTGCAGGAAGATGAGCAGAAGCTTCGCGCGGTCGAAGTGCGCGCGTCGATCCAGCCCGAGGCCATCGTGACGGGTCGTGTGGTGTCCGTGCGCGACTTCGGCGCGTTCATTGACCTCGGCGGCGGCGTGCAGGGTCTGCTGCATGTGTCCGAGATGGGCTGGTCGCGGATCTCGGATGCGGGCGCGATCGTGAAACCCGGCGAAGAGATCACCGTGAAAGTGCTGCGCGTCGAAGACGACAAGATCGCGCTTGGGCTGAAACAGCTCATGGCCGATCCGTGGTCGATGGTGTTGGCCAACTACAAGGTGGGGCAGGTCCTCACCGGGCGGTTCACACGCGTGGCCGAGTTCGGCGCGTTTGTTGAACTCGAGTCGGGCATTGAAGGGCTCGCGCACGCGTCAACATTTGCGCCGACCGGTCGTCCGGGTGGATGGGCGAAGTCGGTGGCCGTCGGCACCACTGCCGCGTTTGAGATTCTCAGCATCGATCCCGACAAGAAGCGAATCGGTGTGGCGCTCGTGGCGGAGGGCACTTCACGTGCCGACTCGGCCGCGCCGTCACGCTCCGCGATCGTGCCGGGGGCGAAGCTGAAGGGCAAAGTCGAGCGTCACGAGAAGTTCGGCGTCTTCGTCTTTCTCGCGCCGGGTGTCACGGGTCTCGTGCCGTCAAGCGAGACGGGCGTTGCGCGCGATATGGACATGCTCAAGGCATTTCCCCTCGGTTCAGAACTCGAAGTGCTCGTGCAGGAAGTGGACGCGGCCGGACGCCGAATTCGCCTCACGGTCAAAGGCATCGCCGAAGCCGCGGAGGCGGCAGAAGTGCGCGACTACGCGCAGCGCGAGGGCGCGGCCCAGGCGCAGTCGTTCGGCGGTTCGATGGCCGACAAGCTGCGCGGCGCGCTCACTCGGAAGTAGCCGAGTCGCCGCGCATCATCGGATCGTCTACCGGGCGTTGTACCAAAACGGCGTGGCTTTCGCCCATGACGAATTCGGATAGAGCTTGTGGAGCAGCGCGAAGGCACGCTGTGAAGACGTGCCCGTCTTGTCATCGCCGCAGCCGTAGTGCGTGGCTTTGACCGCGCGCGCGAGCGCTTCGGCGACCTCCGGATCGCGCGGCCGCGATTCGGCCCACGCCGCCGCTTCCGCCGCGAGATACGTCGGGGCGGACCCCAGAGTTTGCAGTCGCATCCACTCGGCGGACGCCGCCACGTGTGCCGCCGCGGTCAGAAATCCCGGCGCGGTGGATCGTGTCGTCGTCGACGACACGTCTGGCAGACTCGTCACCGGACGTTCCTTCGACCAATCGTATGGACCTGCGGGTTGGTACGTCCGCGGCGTGAAGCCGCACCACCAGTTCACTCCGATCGCATCGAGCGCGATGTCGTCGCGCGGCTCGGTGCCTCGATACACGCTGATCTCTTCAGCCAGCGGGACGTAGTTGCGGAGGCCCGGCCATCGCAGCAGCGTGAGGATGCCGGCGACGTGTCGCGTGTCAGCGCTCGTCGCCTTCACGTAGCGATCGAGATCAGGCGATAGTGCCGGCGCAAACTTCTGCAGCAGAGGCGCAACGACCAGTCCCGCGGTGTCATCGCGCAACTCGACGGCGCGCGTCCACGCCATGATGGCGACCTTGAGTCGGAGCCGCTGTGGCAAAGTTGCTGAGCGCACGACGTCCACGAGCTGACTGAGCGGCATCTGCTCGGTCAGCGTCACCGCGGCGTCGACGTCGAACGCCGGCAGTGCGAACGGTCCGTTCGTGTCGCTGCCGTAGGCGTCGGCAAACGATCCGCCCGTCGATACTGGCATACGGGGTGCGGCTGCCAGGAACTCGTCGAGATTCTCGGCCACGCTGAGGCGCAATGAACGGACGAGATTGATGGCGGCGGCCGGAAATGCAGGTGTCGGCGCATCCGGAAGTGACTGCAGCGCGATCCGTGCCGACGATCGATCACCTCGCGCAATCAGCAGGCGCACGCGCAGAAACGAGACGGTCGCGAATGCCGACGAGGATGCCTTCACGGCGTCGGCCGCGGCAAGCAGTGCCGTGGCATCCGCGCTGTCCGCATCGACACGCCACAGCGCCGCCACCAACCAGGGCAGCGTCTGCGTCGACTTCCACTGCGCCAGGGCGCGCGCCTGTCCCGCGCCGCCCCGACCTTGCAGCGCGACGATCCAGTCGGTGAGATCGTCACCGCGGATCAGCGCCTCGCTGACCTTGGCATAGTCGTAGATGACGTTCTCATTGACCAGCCGATCCATGAGCACGGTGTAGTCGGTGTAGTCCTGCGCCGACGGCTGCGGCGAAGTCGCGAGCGCCTTCGCGGCTTCGGCCAGGCGATCGGCCGGCCGCAGGTGCACGAGCACCCACCTGCGCAGTCCGCGCGCCGCGCCGTGCATCGTTGCCTGCGCGGGATCGGCGACGATCGCGCCGAGTTCCGCGTCAGCCTGGCTGAGAAGTGTGCGTGCGACCGCCTGGTCGGCGGTGGACACGAGCGCTCGCCGGATCAACGCGCGTGTGGCGAGATAGCGTCCCGCCGGCTGCCACGACGAGGTGCGGTCGGCAGCAATGGCGCGGAACAGGGCTTCGGCCTTCTCGTACTGCGTCGCGTAAAAGTAGGCAGCGGCCGTCTGGTAGGCGCGATCGGCGATCAGGGTCGGATCGAGCGTCGCCGAGGCGGGCTCCGGCAGTGTGAGCGGTGTGGCCGGATCGCCTTCGCAGTTGGCAAAGACGGCTTCTTGCGCCGTGGCCCACGACCGCACGCCGGATGACGCCGCGCCAAACTGCTGCACCAGTGCCTTCAATGTCTCCGTCGCCACGACAAACGCGTCGCTGCCACAGTTATCAAAGAACGCGTACTCGGCGGTCCTGCGCTCCACGCGACTGAGGGCGCGCGGTCGCCTGGTCTGCGTAGCGCTTGGCACTTGTTGAATCGCCACGAGCCATCGCGAGACGGCGACCGTGCTCGCGGTCTCGGTTGAAGGAATCACGTCGGCGCCGGCCGGAGCGATTCCCGCAAATCGCCGATAGGCCTGCACGAGATACCGCCGCGCATAGCGCGGCTGCACGATGCCCAGCGATCCGATCGCATAGGCGTCGGGATTGTGTGGATAGACGGCGTTGGTGAACACTAGCTGCGAGAAGAATGGGCCGCAGGCGACGAGGCGATCGCCGCTACCGCCGGCCCAGAGCATCAGCGCCGCGAGAGCGCCACCGGCAAATCGATGTCTCAGCGTCATCGCATGACCTCTGTGGCCGCCCGCGCCAGCGCGTCGTCGGTCCACGATGTGGGATGAAAGATGTAGGTGCGTCGACTGCCGCGTAGGACCGGTGTGGGTTCATCGGTCGAGACGCCGACCGCTCCGGCGCACGCCGGAGCATGCATGCGTGCGCGAACACCCGCGTCCGCGAAGGCGTCGTTGACCGGTCCCATCCGAAACAGCATCGGCACGGCCTCATCGACCGGCAGCCCCTCGATCCAGTCATCGTCCATACACCAGGACGCGAGCGCGGTCATCGACAGGGGGAACGCGCCGATGGCGCGTCGAATGCCGATCAGCAAGTCTCGGTAGAACGGACGCTCTGACTTCACCGCATCGAAATCGATTTGCAGCGCGATGACCCCGGGCTGCATGCGAACTGATGCGATCGACGTGGCAAGCCGATGCTGCGCGGCGCCATCGAGTGTGACGCGATCGGAGAGACGTGTCTCGATCCGCACCACGGCCATCAGCGGCGTGCTCGGGTTGACCTCCAACGGCTGATGCCGCATGGCCACGTCAATGCGATCGCCGCGGATCTGATACGTCGCGGCCAAAAACGCCACGCCGGCGCCGGCGCCGATGCGGCGAAGATCCTCCGGCCGCTCCCATGCCCAGTACATCAGTCGTGGCACGCGTGGCATGCCGTCAGGCGCCGCGTCCACCGGTGCATGCGAACTGGAGGCGACGGCGGTCGCGATCGCGAGGGCAGCGAGAACTCTGCGTCGGGTCTGTGTCATGCGCGATGCCGCCTGACGGCGAGTATATCGCCGCGACGACGCGTCGAGGGTGCGCTACTGATGTCGCAATGCGCGCAGCGGATCGGTGCGTGACGCGCGCCACGCCGGCACCACGGTCGCGATCGCGACGCCGCCCAGCACCACCGCCAGGGCACGGATGAACGAGACCGCGTCGGTGGCGCTGACGCCGAACAGGAAGCTGCCGAGGAGTCGCGTGGCGCCGAGGGCGGTCGCGACGCCGATCGCCGCACCGACCAGGCCGAGCATCAGGCCACGACGCAAATAGGTGCGCACGACCGACGGCCCTGAGGCCCCGAGCGCCATGCGAATGCCGATCTCGCGCGTGCTCTGTCGCACGGTGTACGACACCAGCCCGTACGTGCCCATCGCAGCGAGTGCCATACCCGCCATGCCAAACAGAAAGAGCATCGACGACATAAACGTGTAAAAGATGAGCGCGCCGCGCGTGGTATCGCGAAGCGAGTGGGCGGACACGACCGGCAACTCGGCGTCGAGTGCCGCTACGGCCTTTCTTGCTTGATCAATCAAGACATCCATCGACCCGGCGCCGCGAGTGTGCAGAATCATGCCGGGGTTGTAGTTCTGGAGAAACGGCAGATAGATGTAGGGGCGCGGCGCCTCGTTAATGCGTGTGTACTTCAGATCCGCGGCCACGCCGATCACGGTGCGCCACGCGCCATCGGCGATGCGCACTTTCCGGCCGATCGCGTTCGCCGCGCTGCCCCAGAACTTCTGGGCCAGCGTCCGATTCACCAGTGCGACCGGTGTCGCCGTCTCATCGTCATGTCCATCGAACTCGCGGCCGGCCAGGACAGGCACACTGAGCGTCCTGAAGTAATCCGGGGCGACGATGTTGGAGAGCATCGAGAGGTCTTCGCCACGTCGGGTCTCGTAGCCTTCAATCGCGACGCGCTGCGACTTCGTTTCGATGAAGGTTGGCGCCGCGAATGTCGCCAGCGACGCCGACTCGACGCCTGGCTGGTTGCGGGCGGCGTCCAGAAGCTGCCGATAAAATGCGCGGCCGCGCACCTCGTCGTAGCCGTTCGCCTTGAGATCGAGTCTGATCGCCGTGACGCCGTCGCTCTTGAACCCGAGGTCCGCGTGCTCTGCGGCGTCCAGACTTCGCGTGACCAGGCCCGCGCCCACCAGGAGGATCAACGACACGGCCACCTGCGCGATCACGAGGGCCGAGCGCAGCCTACCGCGTCCGGAACCCCGCGGCGAGGCGTCCTGCAGCACGTCAACGAGGTTGATCTTCGAACTGCGGAGCGCGGGCATCAGGCCGAAAATCAGCGCGCAGCCACAGGCGACCGCGGCGGCGAATCCAATGACGAGCGCGTCAGTTTGCATGTTGAAGAAGAGCCGCTGCGGCGCCGCCAGCGCCTGCGCATAGCCGAACAACACCGGCATGGCGCGCGCGGCCAGGAACATCCCCAGCGACGCGCCCGGAATTGCGAGGACCAGGTTCTCCACGATCAGCAGCCGGACGATCCGCATGCGGGAGGCGCCGAGCGCCAGCCGCATGGCGATCTCGCCGCGCCGCGACACGCTGCGCACCGTCACCAACCCGCCAATATTGGCGCACGCGATCACCAGCACCAGCAGCCCCATCGCGCTGAGGGCGATCAGCATTGGCAGCACGGTTGCCTGTGCGCTCGTCGGATACTGCAGAAACGGCACAACGCGCAGCTTCTGCACCTCGGCCGCCTGGGCCCAGAACGCGCGGTCGCGTGAAAGATCGGCCCAGATCGCGCTCGTGCTCGCCGCGGCCTGCGCCATGGTGACGCTTGGCTTCAGGTGGCCGAGCACGTAGAGCATGTTGGCGCGAGTATCGGCAAAGACGCCCGACGGTGTGGCCTCGGTACTGCCGAACATCAGCCCCAGGTCCGGCGCGATCATCAACGGGAGAAAGAGGTCCACGTCGTAACTGACGATCGTGCCGTGGTACGCGGGCTCGGTGACCCCGACGATCGTGAGCATCTGATTGTTCAGCTCGACGCTCTTCCCCACGATGGCCGGATCGGCCTCGAAGTCGCGGCGCCACAGCGCGTCGCTGATGACCACGGCGGACGGCCGTCCCGGCCCTGCCTCATCGGCGGGCTGGAGCGTGCGACCAAGCTGCGACTTCACATTGAGCAGCTCGAAGTAGTTGCCGGTGACAAACTCGCCGTTCGCCGGATGGGCGCCGCGACCGCGGCCCACGGTGAGCGTCGTCAGCCGGTGGCCGTAGAGTCCGACGAACGATGTGTCGTGATCGCGCAGGTACACGTAGTCCGGATACGAGAGACCCACATCGCGGCCCACGCTCGTTTCGCCAAAGATCACGCGCAGCCCAGCCGAGTCCTTCACGCCGGAGAGCGGCGCAAACGCGATGCTCTTGAGCATGGTGAAGACCGCGGCATTCACGCCGATGCCCAGCGTGAGGACGGCGACGACGGTCACCGCGAAGGTTGGTGCTTTGCTGAGCGACCGAATCGCGTACCGGATGTCGCTCGTCAGGTCACGTATCGTCTCCAGCCACCGAGGCGTCCAGACGCGCCGGGCATCCTCGCGCGTCAGGGTGATGTTTCCGAAGTCTTTGATCGACGCCTGATGCGCGCTCTTCGAATCCGCACCGTCGGCCATCCGCTCGGCTTCGGCGATCGCAATGTGCGCGCGAATCTCCTCCTGAAGATCGTCATCGTCAAACCGCCGCCGCCGCGTCAACTTCTTGAACCAGGAAGGGAGGTACATGGTGTGCTCCTTACTTGTCGGAGGGGCCAGTGGGTGCGGCCGGCTTCATGATCTGGCTGATCGCATTGACGAGTTCGGTCCAGCGCGACTCCTCGCGGAGCAGCTGTTTCTTGCCTTCGGGCGTGAGCCGATAAAACTTCGCGCGTTGGTTGGCGTCGGTCTGTCCCCACTTCGACGTGACCCAAGCCTTCTTCGACAGTCGTTGGAGGGCGGGGTAGAGCGAGCCGGCCTCGACCTGCAAGACGTCGGATGACTGCGAGCGGATCGCCTGTGCGATGGCGTAGCCGTGCTGGTCGCCCCACTGCAACGTGCGGAGGATGAGCATGTCGAGCGTGCCGTGCAACAGGTCGGTGCGCGCGTCGGGTCGGGTCGAGTGCAGGGTCATGGGTATAGAGACTCTACAGCCCTAGGACGTAGAGAGTCTATATCCTGTTCCATCGTGAGGCGCATGACCGAAATTCCGCCCGAGATCGAGGAGTTCCGCGACGCGCACTGGTGCCGCGAAGGGGTGCGGGCGGTGGACAACGTCGGCGATGCCGAGCGTTTCGTTGACCGCGCCGGTTTCGCTGCCCTTTTGCTCGACTCCCGCCGGCCAGGCCCATCCTTATATATAGCGGTCTGCGGCCGCCGGGACGCCGTCAAGCCGAGGCACGTGCAGCGCGATGAGGAGACATCGCTCACCTGGCAGTTGAAGGAACAGGTGATGCGACGCGGCCGCACCTACTACGCGAAGCTGCCGCGCGGACCGATGTTCCTCGCCCCGCGGATAATTCCGTATTTCCATGCAATCTGGGGCGTGCGGCCGTCGCAGGAATCGAAGCGACTGAGTAAGGACGCGCGCGCAATCCTGCGCGTGCTCAGGCATGAATGGGAAATGGCCACGCCAGACCTGCGTAAGGAATCTGGTGTGACCGAACGGAGCGCATTCACGAAGGCGCTCGATCAACTGCAGGCAACGATGATCGTTGTGCCGAGCGACGTCGTCTACGAGCCGAAGTTTACCTACATCTGGACGTTGGCCGTGGGGCGATTTCCGGACGCGCTGCAGCAGCGGATCACTCGGTCGACCGCGCTCACGGAAATCGCTCGCTGTTTTCTGACAGGCGCTGGCACGACCTTCCCTGGTGAACTTGCGCGCGTGACCGGGCTCCCGCGATGGGAAGCCGGGCTCGGCAATCGCGCGTTGGTGGCCGAAGGGTTTGCGACGATGCCGGGGCGTGGGATTTATCGATTGAGTCGTTGAGCGTTGCCGCGCACAATGGCGCGCATGGACCGACGAGACTTTCTGAAGACCACCGGCGCAGGCATCACTGCGGCCACTGTGATGCTGACGCCACGCGAAGCCGCGCAGGCGCAAGTCGCGGCGGAGAAGGCGCGACTCGACCGCATCGCCGGCTGCTCGTGGCCCATTCGCAGCCTCTTCAAGAATCGTCCGCAGGCCGGGCGTGCCGGAGGCGCGGCCGGCGCAGCGCCCGCCGGCGCACCCGCGCTGTCGCAGATGAAGCAGCAGTACGGCGAGATCACGATGCTGCAGTTTCCGCAGTTCGTGAAAGACACGTTCCCTGGCGTCACGCACATGGACATCTTCTCTGGGCTCTTTGGCGACGTCACCGACGACAGCATGTTCATGACCGCGGCGGAAGGTGGTGGCGGAGGAGGCGGTTTCAACCCGATGAGCCCGTCGGGTCGCAAGTGGCTTGATCAGCTCGCCAACGTGATGGTGAAGACCGGCACGAAGGTGCAGCACATTTCCAACAACGCGCCGTTTGCGCTCGCCGACTTTGGTTCGCCTGAGGCGGATACGCGCCGCAAGGCGGGCGTGGCTATGGCGAAACGGTGGCTCGAAGGCTGCGCGGTGCTGGGTGTGAAGTCGATGCGCATGAATTCACCTCAAGCGCTCGGGCCGTCCATCCGTCCGAATGCGATTCCGCGCGCGGCCGATGGCTATCCGCGCAATCTCGAGATCGTGCCGCTGATGGACGCGGCGATTGAATCCTACAAAGAGATGGCGGACTTCGGCGGCAATCTCGGCATCAAAGTGACGTTCGAGAATCACTGGGGCCTGGCCGCCGATCCAATGAATCTGCGGATCATGGTCGACACGATCAATCATCCGTACTGCGACGTCACGCCCGACTTCTGCAACTGGGAGCACGAGTACATGCTCTTCAACGGCCTGAAGGCGCTGGCGCCGTATTCCACCTCGAACGTGCACGCCAAATACTGGGATCGCTGGGGCGACAAGAACGACGTGCAGCGGAGTGTGCGCATCATGTTGGCCGGCGGATTCAAAGGCACCTTCGCCCTTGAATACGAGGCCGGGCCGCTCAACGGCGTCGAGGGCGCAAAGTATCTCTATAAGGAAGTGCTCGCCGCACTGACCACGCCGACACCAGTGATCTGACGTCGGGCCACTCGCGCTACACTCGCGGGAGCCTCCGTGATGACAGATACGCCGTTTCGTAAAGCCTTCCTGGTCTTCCTCGTCCTCGGGATGTCAGCGATCCTGGTGGTAATGCTCCAGTCGTTCTGGCTGACGATTGCCGTCGCTGCGGTGATGGCGGCGTTGCTCCGCCCGTTCTACATTTGGCTCTGCGCGCGCATGGGCGGGCGCGCCTCGATGGCCGCAGGCGTCACGGTCGCGCTGACGCTGCTCGTCATCGTGGTGCCGCTGTTCGCTGTGGGCGGGCTCGTGTTCACGCAGGCGGCGTCGATCACTCAAGATGTGCGTCCGATCATCGAGAAGTCGATCAACTCGCCGACCTACCTCGACCAACAGCTACAACGCCTGCCCGGTTTCGACAAGTTCCTCAAGCCGTATCGCAAACAGATCCTGACCAAGGCCGGCGATGTTGTGAACTCGACGGGACGCTACCTGATGTCGTCGCTCTCCGACACGACACTGACCACCGTGTCGGCCGTCGTCAATTTCTTCATCGCGCTCTATGCAATGTTCTTCCTGCTCGTGGATGGTCCCGGGATGCTGGCCGCGATCCTCGACCACGTGCCGCTCCATGCCGACGAAAAAGCGTCGCTGATTGATCGCTTTACATCGATCACGCGAGCCACGATCAAAGGCACGCTCGTCATCGGCGTGATTCAGGGCTCGCTCACCGGCCTCGCATTCTGGGTCGCCGGCATTCCGAGCGTGGCCTTCTGGACGGTGCTCTTGATCGTGCTCTCCATCATCCCCCTCATCGGTGGCGCGCTCATCTGGGTGCCGGCCTGCATCGTGTTACTCGCGATGGGCTCGGTCTGGAAGGCTGTGCTGCTTGCGCTCTTCTGCTCGCTGGTCGTGGGCTCGATCGACAACGTGCTGCGCCCGTGGCTCGTCGGTCGCGACACCAAGATGCACGATCTGGTGATCCTGTTTTCCACGATGGGCGGGTTGCTCGTGATTGGCCCACTCGGCTTCATCATCGGTCCCGTGCTGGCCGGTCTCTTCGTCACGTCCTGGCAGATCTTCCGCAACGCGTACCGTGACCAACTCGCGGACGGCACGCCGCGCATCCTGACGACTGACGACGAGTAATCGTCCCCACCTGTGTGCGGCAACCCGACCGCGCTAACTGTTTTGAACGGTGCTAGAGCACCCGGCGGCGGATTTGCTTGCAAGTTTTCTGATGCGGGTGCAGGCGCTCGTCCTCGCGTGCATCGCCAGCAGTAGCACGCGCCGGTAACCGTGTCATCGGTGGTCCGGCGGTCCCAGCAGCGGCCCGCAGGCCTACAATGCCCCCGTCGATCACCCTCGATCGACGGGAGTCACACCGATGAGAAGAGTGTTCCTGTGCTTCGGTCTCGCTGTCATCGTCGCCACCACGGCGGCGCCACTCATCGCTGATCGCCTGGCAGAGCCGATCAAAGTGGCCGGTGGGTTGGTGAGTGGCGTTCCCGCTTGGGGATTTGACGTGCGCGAGTTTCGCGGCATTCCCTTCGCGGCACCGCCCGTCGGCAATCTCCGGTGGCGCCCGCCACAGCCCGTCGTCCCATGGCAGGGCGTGAAGTCGGCGCAGTATTTTGCACCGCCGTGCATGCAACAGGAGCAGCCGCTCAATAGCGGTGCCTGGAACAAGCATCCGGTGCCGTTCAGCGAAGACTGCTTGTATCTGAATGTGTGGACGCCGGCGAATACGCCAGCCGCCAAGTTGCCAGTCGTCGTGTTCTTCTACGGCGGTGGCGGCACGCTGGGTTACGGTGGCGACTGGCGCTACGACGGGAGCACGCTGGCGAAGAAGGGCGTGATCGTCGTCAATCCCAACTATCGCGTCAACGCGTTCGGGTGGCTGGCACATCCCGAGCTCACGGCAGAGTCGCCGAACCACGCGTCAGGCAACTACGGTGCGCTCGATCAAGTCGCCGCATTGAAGTGGGTGAAGGACAACATCGCCGCGTTCGGTGGCGATCCCGACAAGATCACGATCTGGGGACAGTCGGGTGGCGCCCGCAGCGTGAACTGGCTCGTGGCCTCGCCGTTGACCAAAGGATTGTTCCGCGCCGCGATTGCGCAGTCGCACACCGTCTTCGGCCGCATGTCGACGCTGAAAGAGGCTGAGCAGAACGGTGTCGAATTTGCCAAGGTCGCTGGCAAGACGTCGCTCGCGGACCTCCGCGCGCTGTCGACGCAGCAAGTCTTCGACGCCTTTCAGCAGCGCGGGACCGGGCTGAGCGGAACGATCGTCGATGGCTGGTTTCTGCCCACAGACATCTACACGATCTTCAAAGACGGCAAGCAGAACGACGTGGCACTGATCACGGGCGGCACCAACGATGAGGGCGGTGCGATTGCGTCGGCTGGCGATGACGAAGCCGGTGGCGGTCGCGGCGGCGCGCGGGGTGGCGGTCGTGGCGCACCCGAGAGCACCGAACCTGCCGTGCCTGTAGCGGCACGCGGCGGTGGACGTGGCGGCGGACCGCCAGAGACACTGGCGGCCTACAACGCGTGGGCAGAGCGCACGCTGGGCGTCAATGCCGCGGCGTTTCTGAAGCTCTATCCAGCGAAGACGGATGCCGAGGCCAAGCGCGCGTACCACGACGCGAACCGCGACGGCAACTTCGCCGGGCATCGCCTCTGGGCCACCTTGCAGTCCGCGACGGGGAAGCAGCCCGCGTACATGTATCTCTTCAGTCACGTGCCGCCGTATCCGGTCGGCAATGGCAATGCTCCGACGCCCTTCAAAGGCGCCATCCATTTCGCCGACATGGTCTACGCGTTCAGCAATCTCCGCAACTGGGACTATCCGTGGACGGCGACCGACCACAAGGTGGCCGAGTCGATGACGACTTATTGGATGAACTTCGTGAAGACGCTCAATCCCAACAGCGCGGGCCTGACCAACTGGCCGGTGTACAACCCGAAGAATGAACTCATGCTCAACATCGGCGATCTCAACACGGTCGAGAAGATCAACGCCGCGCGCATGAACTTCATCGTCGGCCTCCAGGAAGCCGGACGCGCGAAGAAGTAGCTATCGCAGTTTGCCGAACGCCGCCGCCATCGCCGTCGGTGGTGCTGATGCTGGTTGCGGTTTGCGCGGCGGCATCGGGCCGTTTGCGCGAGGGCCGCTCGGTCGTGCCGGAGCTACTTCGCCCGGCGTGACCTCGCGCTTCATCGTCAGCGCAATACGATTGCGCTTGATGTCCACTTCGACGACGCGGACCTTGACGATGTCGCCGGCTTTCACGACTTCGCGTGGATCTTTCACGAAGCGATCAGCCAGTTGCGAAATGTGGACGAGTCCGTCCTGATGCACACCGATGTCGACAAAGGCACCGAAGTTCGCGACGTTCGTCACGACACCTTCGAGCTGCATGCCGACTTCGAGGTGAGCGAGGCTTTCGACGCCTTCCTTGAAAGTGGCGGCCTTGAAGACGGGGCGCGGGTCACGGCCGGGTTTCTCAAGCTCGAGCAGGATGTCGCGTACGGTCGGCTTCGAGATCAACATATTCGGCACCGACGGCCAGTGCCTTCGCGGTCTCAGCGGTGCTGATGCGCGCAATCTCTTCGTCGGAGAGCAGCTTGAGAATGCTTTCGCGCGTGATGTATTCAGATCGGGTGTCAGTCATGGTCAGCTCCGATCGGAGCATGACATTCGAGCCATCGTCGGCGCTGTGCACAAGGGCACAGCGCCGGGCTCCCGACTAGCTGCCGCTTTCCATCTTCTTGAACAGCGCCAGATACTCGTCAAGGTTCTTCAGTGTGACGATGTCGACGCCGGAGTCGATGACGGCACTCGCGGGCTTCTTGCCGTTGATGATGTCGTTGAGGAGGCGGATGGATTCTGCGCCCCAGCCGAAGTATTTCTGGCCCAGAAGCACCTGGACCTTGCCAGAGCGCAGCAGGGCCGGGCCCGCTTCGACCGTGTCGAACGAGATGAACTTGGTCTTCTCGGGCTTCACCGGATCGAGTGCGCGCTGCGTGAACACGGGCCAGCCGCCGACGGAGATCCAGGCGCCGAGGTCCGGGTAGCGCTGCGTGCCGGTGGCGATGAGCTCGGCGCAGCGGACGCTGTCTTCCTTGATGTCGTAGGTCTCAACGACTTTGATGCCCGGGAACTTCTTGAGCGCGTCCTGCGCGCCGTCGAGACGTCGCTGGAGGTTGTTCGCCCCGAGGCTGGTGAGGAAGGCCACGGTGCCCTTGCCGTTGAGCAGCTTGCCGGTCTCTTCGCCCAGGATCTGGCCGGCTTTGAAGTCGTCTACGCCGTAGAACGCGATGCGTTTTGACGTCGGTGCGTCGGAGTCCCACGTGACAACCGGGATGCCCGCGTCGATCGCCTTGTCGATCGTACTTCGCAGAAACTCTGCGTTGGTGACCGAGATGGCGATGCCGTCGACCTTCTGCGTGATGAACGACTCCATCACTTCTTTCTGCTTGAGCGGATCGGCCGTGTCGGGCCCGCGATAGATGACCTCAACGCCGAGTTCCTTCGCGACGCGCTGTGCGCCGAGGTTGGCGTAGTTAAACACCGGAATGTCGAGCGACTTCGGCAAGAGCGCGAACCTCAGCGTCTTCTTGCCGGCCGGCGCGTTGGCTGGCGCGGTGTCCTTCATCGGGTTTCCACCGCACGCGGCGACGGTGAATGCGAGGGCAGCGACGAGGGCGGAACGCAGTTTCATGGCGAGATCATACCCGAGACGTGCGTGATTCAGGCGGCGTCCGTGAGGCCCATGAGCGCGGCCCGGATCTGTTCCGCAGTCACGTGAAAATGCGACCGATGCCAGATGACCGCGCCCCGGTGGACGACCAGGACCTGCGGCGACTCATGCCGCACACGAAACCGCTCGACGATGGCGTCCGACACCGCTCGGGCCTCTCGCACGAACACGACATGGACCTCGGCGTTGATCGACTCATCAGCCAGCAGGTCGTCGATTTCCTCGGAGGCCATCGCGCTGGTGCCGCACGTCGGGCTGTGTTTGAAGAGGACGATCGGCTGCGTGTGCGACGCGGTCAGTGCGGCGTCGAGGTCGGAGATCGTGGAGAGTCGATGGACGTGCCGAGACATGCTGTGTTCATTGTATCGGTCCCCACATCCGGATCACTCGGCCGGATGAGATAGTAGGCAGGTGAGGACGCGCGCGCTTGCCCTGGGCATGCTGAGTCGAGCCCGACGTGCGATCGCCAGAGGCCCCTTGGGCCCGTGGCTGCATGGAGGATTTCGCTTACTACGCCACCGCGGATATCGCGCCGGACGCTGGTCGAGAGTCCTGTCACCGGCGGGGATGTTCCAGCCCGACGCCGTCACCAGCCCGAACCGCTATCCGCGCATTTTCGCCGCTGCTCGTGAGTGTCTGCCGGACGGCCCCGCGATTCGCCTGCTGTCATTTGGCTGTGCTGACGGTGACGAAGTATTTAGCCTGAGAGCCTACTTCCCGACCGCACAGATTCGAGGCATCGATATCTCCGCACGAAACATCCGCCGGGCGGTGCGGCGACTGTCAGCCCGCGGCGGTGATGCGCGCGTGGAGTTCGTGCGCGGTCATTCGGCGACGTGCCTCGAGAGGGGCACCTATGACGGTGTCTTCGCGATGGCCGTCTTTCGGCACAGCGATCTCGACTGGGCGGCTGAATCCAGCGAGCCGTCTATCCGGTTTGCTGACGTCGCGGTGGAAGTGCAAGCGCTCGCTGATGTACTGCGCGAGGGCGGAGTCTTCGCGTTTCGCAATTCTCATTTTCGATTCACAGATTTTCCGTCCTCGACGGCCTTCGAATGTCTGGTGGCCTCGCCCGAACGACCCGACGCCCCGGTGTACGGACCCGACAATCGCCTGATTGGCTTGGGCGGGCAAGTCGAAGGACTCTGGAGAAAACGGTCCACTGAAGGCGTGCGCGACTAGACCTGAGGCGCAGATACCAGCCGTTCGATCGCCCCTAGTCCCTCGTCGCCGATATCGAGACTGAGGTCGTTCCAATCGCCGAGGTCGATGACTTGGCGAGGCCGTGAAGGGCGTAGTTGAATCGACTCTCATGACGATGAGACCGGCTGTGCCTTCGCCCTGGTATCAGCTGTCGCTAGGTCCGCTGACCTTCCGTAGTGGTCGCACCGATGAAGTAGAGGACGCCGCCGACGATGAGCGAGAGCGGCATGACGAGGAGCGCCATCGACAGGGACTGTGCGCCGGGATTGATGTGAAAGATGCGGCCGAGCTGCATGACCAGGTGAGGCATCGCCGCGGCTGACCCGTGAATCCATGTGGAAATCATGCCGACGAGCGAGACCGAGAGGCCGTCGCCGAGCAGGTGAATGATGACCACCGCAAAGCCGAGCGCGGTGGTGCGCAGGTTGGACGGCACCATGTTGACGAGGAGCGCGTTGACCGGGCCGTTGCCGGACAGCACGAGCGTGACGCCCATAAAGATGCTACCGGCGTAGACGACCGTATTGGTCGTCATGAGCATGATCAGGCAGAACGGCGCCGCGAGAATCGCGCCGCCACCACACACCCAGAAATACGCGCCACGCACGCCGCGCGTGATCAGCCAGTCGCCAATCGCCCCGCCGACGAGTGTGCCCGTGAGCCCACCACCGACGACACACGCCGCGAGAATGGCGTTGGCGGTGCCGGGCGTGATGTTTTTGTCGGTCGTCAGCCACTCCGGAGCCCAGAACACCAACGCGCCGACCGCAAAGGTGACCGCGGCGTAGCCGAGGCAGCCGTACATGTAGCCGCGATTGCGGAGGAGCACTCTGTAGCCGTCCACGAAGCCTGGCGTGGCGGTCTTCGCTTCGTCCGCATCCATGGCGCCGCGCTCAGGCTCGGCCATCATCCACGCGGCCGCGGCCGTGAGAAGCCCCGGCAGTCCCACCAGATACAACGTGTGCCGCCAGCCCAGATACTCCGGCGCGCCGAGAATGCCGCCCGCGCCGAAGCCAATGGCCGTGCCGATGGGAATCGTTGCGAAAAAGATGCTCATAACCATGCCCCGGCGCGTCTTGACGAAGAAGTCCGACAGCAGGCCCGGCGCGATCGTGGCGTAGTTGGCTTCGCCAATGCCGACCGCCGAGCGAGACACGAGTAATTGACCAAAGCTGCGCGCCCATCCGGCGCCCGCGGTTGCGAGACTCCAGATGACGATGCCGACGCCGATCAGGCGTCCGCGTCGATAGCGATCGCCGAGGTAGCCGAAGAGCGGCGAGCAGACGGTGTAGACGTACGTGAACGCGCTGCCCACCAAACCCAACTGCGCGTCACTGAACCCGGTGTCCGCTTTGATGTATGGAATCAGCGCCGCAAAGATGTAGCGGTCGACGTAGTTCAGCAGGTTGAGCAGCGTCAGGACGACGAGGGCGTAGTACGCGTAGCGCTTGCCCGGCGTCATGCGACAGCGTCCGATACAAGCCGTTCGATGGCCCGGAGGCCTTCGTCGCCGATGTCGAGGCTGAGGTCATTGACATACAACTTGATGTGCTGGTCGCAGACCGCGTCAGACATTTCCTGGGCGTTGGCGCGCACGTAGTCGCGGCTCGCCTCTGGGTGATCGAACGCGTATTGCACGGAGGCGCGAATGGCCCGCTCAACCGCCGCGGCCTCGTCTGGTGCGACGTCCGCGCGCACGCAGATGCCGGCCAATGGCACCGGAAGGTGCGTCTCGTGCTCCCACCAATCGCCGAGGTCGATGACTTTGACGAGGCCGTGATCTGCGTAGGTGAAGCGGCTCTCGTGAATGATCAGTCCGGCGCCGACCTCCCCGGAACTCACCGCCTGCAGGATGCGGTCGTAGCGCATCTCGATGACGTCGCCGAGGTCCGGCGCAGCAAGACGCAGCAATCGATACGCCGTCGTCTCAAGGCCAGGAATCGCGATGGTTCCTCGGACGGCGTGCGCCAGCGTCATCGGCGTGCGCGCGACGACCAGCGGCCCAACTCCATGGCCAAGCGCGGCGCCGGAACGCAGCAACCGATATTTGTGTCCGACGCCGGCAAAGGCGCCAACGCTCAACTTCGTCAGATGAAACGCATCGCCGTGCGCGCGTCGATTGAGTTCCTCGATGTCGAGCAGGACCGGCGTGACGCGGAACGGCACGTCAATCAGTCCGTGCGTCAGCGCATGGAACGCAAACGTATCGTTAGGGCACGGTGAGTGGCCGAAGGTCAGTTCATGCATCAACGGTGGTCAGGAATCGCATGCGCGCTAGGCGGCCACGCCGAGCCGGCCTGCGGCCGCCGCTAACCGGCGATCTTTCGTCCACAACTGTTGGCCGCTCAAGCACGTGGAGGCGAGGATATTCGCGTCAACCCATCCGAGGCCGGCGCCCATCAGCCGATGTCCATCGACAAACGACAATACTTCGTCGTGGTCCACCGGCGGCGCCGTGGGCAGGTGCTGCAGCAGGCTGAGGACTTCGACGCGGCGACGCATCGTGCCGCAAGCCAGTTCGCCGACCACGAAGGGGTGACAGAGCACCTGTTCGTTCAGCAGCAGCCGCGTCAGACGCGGGTCCGCGTTCCGAAGATGATCGATCCACACCGAAGTGTCGACCAGGATCACGCGGAGGCTCGTTGCACCTTGGGCCGACGCCGGGCGCCAGCACGAGCTTGCTTGTCGGAGCCGCCGAGCGCGGCCAACCGTTTCGCACTTTCACGGGCGATGAGCGCTTCGAGCCCGGCCCGCACGACGGCGGTCTTTTCGCGCAACCCGCTCAACTCCGTCGCGCGACCGAGCAGTACATCGTCGATGTTGAGGGTCGTGCGCATATGCATGAGTATGGTGCTCTGATGCATACGTGTCAACGAGTCACGGTACGCGGAGAAGTTCCGCCACCAGCTGCGGCGTGATTCGCGCGATCGTATCGAACGCGAGGTCGAACTGCCACCGGCCGCGGTCGCTCTCTTCAATCTCGTTTGAGATGACGCGCACTTCGATCGCCGGAATATCCGCAATGGTGGCCGCACGCAGCACGGCAAAACCCTCCATGGCTTCAATCTCACATTCCTTGGTGCCGCCGACGCGTGCGCTCGTGCCGATGGTCCGTACGAGCGCGCCGGGCACTGCGCGCCGGAGGGCGTTCACCAGCGCCACGCTCGGCGTCACGAGGCGAGGCGAAAAAGGATTGCGCGGTGCGAGGTCGCAGTAGACCGAGTCGTTGCCGATCACCACCGTGCCTGCGGCGATCGCCGATCGGCGTCGTGCACCCGCGATGCCGACATGCAGAATCGCGGCAGGCCGGTGCGTGGCAATCGCTGCGGCCGTTGCGGCCGCGGCTTCCACCGGACCCACGCCGCACGCAAGGGTGCGCCACCCATTCGGGACGGCGAGTTCGCGTTCCGTTGCAGCCACGACGAGGATGTCGCTGAGTGCGGCCATTTACTTGGCCGCCGACCGCGCGACCAGCACTTGGTCCATCACCACAATGACGATGACAACCACGCCGACGATCATGCGGTCGTAGAAGGTGGCACCGGGAATTTGCGGCAAGGCGTTGCGCAACACGCCAAAAATCAACGCACCAAGCACCGCACCGGCGACCGAGCCACGGCCACCAGCGAGGCTGGTGCCGCCGACGACGGCTGACGCGATGATGTCGAGCTCGTAGCCATTCGCCAAGTCGGCCTTGCCCTGACCTTGAACAGCCGCGAGCACGACGCCCGAGACCGACGCGAGCAAGCCGGCAATGACATACGCCATCGTGCGCACGCGACCGACCCGAATGCCGGAAAAGAGCGCCGCGGTTTCATTGCCGCCGACGGCGAAGACCGCGCGGCCCCACTGAAACTGCGTCATCAGAATGTGAAAGACGATCGCGAGCAGCACCATGATGATCGGCCCGAGCCAGTCGATCGGCAGCCCCATCACGTGCCAGTTCTGCGGCAGCTTGGACGAGAGATCGTAGAAGCGGGCCTCCGTCACCACAAAGCCGAAGCCGCGCCAGATGCCCATCACGCCCAGCGTCGCGATGAACGGGGGCACTTTCACCTTCACCACCAGCCAGGACGACGCGAGGCCGGCGAGCGGCCCCACGAGCAACCCGGCCGCCATGCTCGCAGGCAGCGACCAGCCGGCGACCACAAAGCAGTAGCCAGTGATAACAGAGGTCAAGCCGATCACCGCGCCCGGCGCGAGGTCGATCAACCCCGAGATGATGACGATCGACGCGCCGATCGCGGCGATGCCGTAGATGGACGAGTACTTGAAGATCAGGACGAAGTTGTCGAAGTTGAAGAACGGGTGCGCCCCCCCGCCTGCAGGCCAGAGGTAGTAGGTGAAGAACAGGAGCTCGAGGGCCAGAATGGCCAATGTGCTGAACTCGCGTGCGCGCCAGAACGGCTTCATGCTACGACCTCGTGAGTCGCCATCTGCATCACCGCATCGTCGGTCGCGGTGGCGCCGTCGAGCTCGCCCATGAGCCGACCTTCACGCATCACCAGGATGCGATCGGCCAGCGCGAGCACTTCGGGCAGGTCGCTCGACACCATCAAACAGGCCATGCCCGCGTCGACCTGTTGGCGAATGAGCGCATGCAGTTCGAAGCGCGCGCCGACGTCGACGCCTTTGGTGGGTTCATCAAGCAGCATGACCTTGGGGGATGTGGCCAGCCACTTCGCGGCGACGACTTTTTGCTGATTGCCGCCGCTCAGTGTGTCGGGTGTGCGATCGACGGAGGCGGTCTTGATGTGAAGAGTCGCAACTTGATGTTCGACCTCGCGCCGATCGTTGCGCCGGTTGATGCGCAGTACCGCGTCCTTGGCGGCTTTGGGCAGGATGATGTTGGGCACCAGCGAGAGATTGAAGAAGAGCCCCTGCCGCGCGCGTTCCTCAGGCACGAAGCCCAGGCCGGCCGCCGCGGCATCACGCGCATTACGAATGGTGACGCGCTGACCGTCGATCTCAACCTGTCCCGCGGTCGCCGGCGTGATGCCAAAGATCGTCTCGAGCACTTCGGTGCGCCCTGATCCCACGAGGCCGAAGAGGGCGACCACTTCGCCCGCGCGTACGGTCAATGACACGTCGCGGAAGCGCGGCGCCCGAGAGAGGCGGGTGACCGCGAGTCGAATGCGTCCGGCGTCTACCGACGCACGAGGGACTCGAGCCGGAGGCTCGCGTCCGACCATCGCGCGCACGATCGTATCCGGCGTGGCCTCCGCCCGATTGAACGTGCCGGCGTGCTTCCCGTCGCGCAAGACCGTGATGCGATCGCACAGCCGAAACACCTCGGGAATGCGGTGCGAGACAAAGAGGATCGTGAGACCTCGCCGCTTCAGCTGTTCGACGACGGCAAAGAGGTGATCCACCTCCGCGTCGGTCAGCGACGTCGTTGGCTCGTCGAGCACGAGCACCTTGCAGTCGAAGGCGAGTGCGCGCGCGACCTGCACGAGTTGACAGAGTGCGGCCGGCAGCCGGTCCATGGGCGTGTCTGGAGTGGCAGGGACGTGTAGCTCCGCGAGCAGTGCCGCGGTCCGTTCGCGCATGGCCTTCTCATCGAGGCGCCCGCCCGACTTCGTGATCTCGCGCCCCGCGAAGATGTTGCCGGCGACGCTGAGGTTGGGGAAGGACAGCATCTCCTGATACACCATGCCGATGCCGCGTTCGAGCGCGTGCCGGGGCGTCTGGAACTTCAGCGGCTCGCCCTGCCAGCTGAGATCTCCGCTCTCCGGTTGCACGATGCCGGCGAGGATCTTGAGGAGCGTCGACTTGCCGGCGCCGTTTTCGCCGATGAGCGCATGCGCTTCGCCCGCCGACACGTCGAAGCTGACGTCGGTCAGCGCCTTCACGGCACCGAAGCTGCGCGACACATTGCGGAAGACGAGCCCGCTCATCCCTGCCGCTGTTCCCAGCCCTTGTCGAAGAGTTTGATGCGGCCGCCCGTGCGCGGATGCTGCGCGCACACATCGTGATTGAGATGTAGCCCAAGGCCCGGTCGCTCTGGCGCGACGAAGCAACCATCGGCCGGATCAATCCGCGGCGAATGATCCACAAGGTCGTGCGTCCAGCTATCCGCGAAGTCATTGAAATGCTCGAGCACTTTGTAGTTCGGCGTGCACACGGCGAAATGCAGGTTCGCCATCGTGCCCACGGGGCCGCACACGTTGTGAGGGGCCATCGGCAGCGAATACGCATCAGCCCAGCCGGCGAGCCGCTTCATGGCGAGAAAACCGCCGAAGTGGGTGAGGTCCACCTGCACGATGTCGACCATGCCCGTTTCGATAAACCCGCGGATGTCTTCCATCGCGTGCGCGCGTTCACCGGTCGCGATCGGCAAGTGCGTGGCGTTGCGCACGGAACGATACGCGAGCGGATTTTCCGGCGGCGTGGGTTCTTCGAGCCACTCAGGGTCGAACGGTTCGAGCAACTTCGCCACACCGGCTGCGGTGGACGGCGTGAACCGCCCATGCATCTCCAACATGAGCTGAATGTCCTGACCGACGGCTTCACGCACCGCCGCAACGATCGAGATCGCGTGTCGCCGCTCGGCCGCCGAGAGTTCCGCCGCCGCATGCCCGAACGGATCGAGCTTGAGCGCGCGGTAGCCTTTCTCGACAACCTTCTTCGCCAGACCCGCGATGATCTCGGGACGACGCTCCGCCTGATACCAGCCGTTCGCATACGCCGGCACGCGCGCGTGAAACTTGCCGCCGAGCAGCTTCCACACAGGCACGCCGAGCGACTGGCCCATGAGATCCCAGCACGCGACTTCGAAGCACGCGAGCGCAGACTGAGAGATTTCACCGGGCCGGTCGTATTCCGCGCGCTGGATATTCCATGACAGCCGCTCCACGTCGAATGGGTCGGTGCCGATGACATGCCGCGGTGCGGTTTCCTCGAGGCATGCAATCAGCGGCTCGGTGCGGCTGACCATGCGCACTTCCGACGTGCCCGTGAGACCGGTATCGGTCATGAGCTCGAGAAACACCAACTCACGCCATGGTGTGCCGACGACCGTGATTCGCTGGGACGTGATCTTCATAGCGCGCTTGCGGACCTCACTCCGTTGACGAGACGTTCGATGCCTAGCGGATTCGACGATTGCAATTCTGCGGGTAACAACGCCTCGGGCATGTTCTGAAATGCCACGGGACGCAGGAAGCGACGGATCGACGTTGTGCCGACGGCCGAGTGAAGCGACGACGTGCTTGAGGGATAGGGGCCGCCATGCTGCATGGCCGGAACGACAGCGACGCCCGTCGGAAAGCCGTTCCAGATCACTCGGCCCACGTGCTGCGCGAGTGCGTCCGCCAGTGCGCCGGCCCACGCGGTCTCGTCCGCGGCCGCGTGAATGGTGCCGGTCAGGTGTCCTCCGAGCTCGGTGGCGATGACCTTCATCTGATCCGGCTCGCTGAGCACGAGGATGGAGATCGGACCGAAATGCTCTTCTCGCAGTTCCGACGACTCGGCGAAGGTCGTCGCGTCGGTGACAAACAGCGTGGGCGCCGCGCGGAACCCGGCGTCGGCGGGCCAGTCGCGATCCGTCGCGCACGTCGCGCCCTGCACCAGCATCGTCGCTTGCATCCTGTTCGCGAGCAGGTGTCGGATGTTCTCGTTGAGCAGCACGCCGATCGGTGCGGCGTCGAGCTTCGATGCGAGCGTGTGCGCGAACTCGCGACCGGCATCGCTGTCGGGCACGAAGATGAGCCCCGGCTTCGTGCAGAACTGCCCCGCGCCCATCGCGATGGAGGCCGCGAGCCCCGTGGCGATATCGGCACTGCGTTCGGCCAGCGCGCCTGGGCTGATGAAGAGGGGATTCAAACTGCCGAGCTCGCCATAGAACGGAATAGGTTCCGGGCGCGCCGATGCGACATTGAATAACGCGCGGCCCGCGGCCACCGATCCGGTGAAGCCAACGGCCTGGATCTCGGGCGCGTTCACGACACCGCGGCCGGTCTCGGGCGTGCGGCCGTGGACCAACTGCAAGACATCAGCGCCGCCGGCGGTCTTCGCCAGCTCGGCCCGCGCGATGCGCGCGAAGAGTTCCGACGTGGCCGGCTGCGAAGGATGTCCCTTCACCAACACGGAACAGCCGGCGGCCAACGCCCCGGCCGTGTCACCGCCGATGACGCCGTAGGCGAGCGGGAAGTTGCTCGGCGTGAAGACGGCGACGGGGCCGAGTGGCTGAAGCACGCGCCGCAGTTCGGGGCGCGGCGGCGTGGCCGCCGGGTTGGCGCTGTCGATGATCGCCTCGACGTACGCGCCCTGATCGAGCAGATCTGCAAAGCCGTGCAGTTGCGCGACGGTGCGCGCGAGTTCTCCGTTGATGCGCGTGTCACCGAGTGCCGCTTCGAGGTCGACCGTCGCGATGATCTGGTCGCGCGCATCGATCAGGGCGTTGCCGATCGCGCGCAGTGCTTTCGCGCGATCGCGTGCCGGCACTCGGCGCCATTGTTCGAATGCCGAGGCCGCTCGGCTCGCCGCTGACGCGATGTCAGCCGCCGTGGCTTCCGCAAATGCGGGGCCGGCGGCGTCTCCGGTGCGCGGATTGAATGCCGTAAACGTGCTCATGAACGGGCTCCGATGGGGGATGCCACGGCGTTCGGCATCGTGCGTTTCAGAATAGCGAGGCCGATCGACGCGCGCCGCACGCGTTCGCGCGACAGGGCGATGACCGTATGGTCGAGATGCTGACCAGAGGGGTAGAGCGGTCCATGGTTGCGAAGACCGAACTTGAGGTAGATCGGCGCGGCGACGCGCACGAGTTCCGGGATTTCGTAGTGGCGTACGGTGCCGCCCAGATCGTCCGGTGCTTCCACGTAGAAGTCGATCGCGCAGTCGACGGTCTGCCGAATGGCAGCAATTTGTGCCAGCGACAGATCCACGGGCAGATTGATCGACGTCGCGCCGAGGTCTTCGAGGATGCGCGCAGTGGCCGGATTGGCGGCTGCGAGCGTGACGGACACTTTCAAGACGAAGTTGCTCGGCAGGTCGCCGCGCGTGCGCATGTCACCCAGAATCTTCAACTGTCCGAGATCTGCGACGAGCACGCTCGTGATGCCCAACGAGAGCCCATGCAGCACATCGTCAATGCCGTAGCCGAGCTGATCGGCGCCGCGCAGTGATGATCCGAGCACTTTGCCGCCGCTCGACGCCGCCTGCACGCCGACGTCCCAGTTGGCGCGCGGCCCGACGAACAGACAGACCTCCATGTCATTGGCGAGTCCGAGTGCCGTCATCCGCCGCGTCTCGTCATCGGTCTGCAGCATGATGCCGCTGCCCTGACTGATGCGATGGATGCCGACATGGTATTCCTTCGCCGCATCGATCACGGCTTCCATCGCTTTGGGGCCTTCGCACGACGGAATCTCGATGCGGTACTGACCACCGTCCGCAAACCGCTTGGCGGACGTCGGCAGGTCGTGCGCATCGCGCGAGGGGAGTTGGAATGATTTGAGAATGTCAGCAGCGTTCATCGTGGTTTGCCTAGGTAGAGAACTGAATGCCAAGTCCACAGTCGACGGCCAGTGCGGCGCCCGTGATGGCGGAGGCTTCATCGGAAGCGACAAAGCAGACGAGATTGGCCACTTCCATTGCCGTGGCGATGCGCTTCATCGGATGTGCGTTCATCACGCTGGCCTCTGCGGCGGCCGGATCAGGCTGCAGGGAGAACCACTCTTCCACCAGATGCGTGCGCGTCCAGCCAGGTGAGACTGCGTTGACGCGAATGCCGGCAGCGGCATAGTCGAGGGCGAGGCTGCGCGTCAGGCCAACGAGCCCCGACTTGGCGGCCGCGTACGGGAACATCCCGCCAATCGTGAGTGAGGCGTGAATCGACGCGATGTTGACGATGCTGCCTCGCTTCGCGGTCTTCATGGTTGGGAGCACGTGCTTCGCGCAGAGCCACGCGCCCTTGAGATCCACAGCAAACACCGCGTCCCACTGCGGCTCGGTCATCTCGACGGCATCGAAGTACGCATTCACGCCAGCGTTGTTAATGAGGATGTCGATCGTGCCGTGCGTGGCCAGCACGTCGGCCATGCCCGCGCGAACGTCCGCTTCGCATGTGACATCAACGCGCAACTGACGGTCACCAGGCTGGAGGTCGAACGAGACGACGGTGGCGCCTTCGGCGCGGAACTTCTCGACGATCGCGCGACCGATGCCGCGCGAACCGCCGGTGACGACAGCGACTTTGTTGGAGAGACGCATCATGACGATGCGCGGCCGTTGCCGAGCGCCTGCCCTCGATCTTTCTTGGCGTCGAGTTTCTTGACTTCGATGGCCGTGTGTCCCATCAATTTGAGCATGGCACGCCGGGCCTCGTTGGGTTTGCGGCGTTTGATCGCTTCGAGAATGGCACGATGCCGTGGCAACGACCCGCGCGCCGCGCCGGGGCGCTGGGTCGTGGCGCGAAAGCTGAGGACGAGCGCTGAGAAGACCGTGTGGCCCATCTGACCCAGCAGGTCGTTGCCGCTCGCGCGCACGATGGCCGAGTGGAAACGACGATCGGCGGCCACGAACTTGGCGAGTTGGACGCGATCGTGGCTGGCGGCTGACGCCATGTCGGCGTAGGCCCGCTCGATCGTGTTGATGTCGCTCGCGGTGGCGCGTCTGGCCGCGAACGCCGCCGCGGCCGGTTCAATGACCTCGCGAAATTCGGTCAGCTGTCGCAGAAACTCCAGACGTGCCGGGCCATCGTGTTGCCACGTGAGCACGTCGGGATCGAGCAGTTGCCAGGCATCGCGCGGCCGGACGCGGGTGCCGAGCCGCGGACGCGCCTCGACCAAGCCCTTGGCGGTGAGCACCTTGATGGCTTCGCGCAGCGCCGTACGACTCGCATGGACTCCAGCGGGGATCGGCAATGGCTGACCCGGCCGCAACTTGCCGCTCAGAATCTGACGGCCCAAACCATGGACAATCCGGCGGTGCAACGAGGGAGACGTGACGCTCGACACAGGCCGGTTATGGTAATACCATTCGCCGCATGCGCGCGACTTTCCGAGTGGGTGTTTCGATATGTGCGGCGGTGGCCCTGATAGCCATGGCGGCGTGTGGCAACAAGTCTGAACCGGCGAAGCCTATGGCAGAAACTCCACGACTGACGCTCGCGCCGTTCGGCCAGACGGCTGACGGCACCGGCATCGACCTCATCACGTTGCGGAACCAGCGCGGGATCGAAATTCGCCTCATGACCTACGGCGGCATCATTCTCTCGATCAAGACGCCCGATCGCACCGGCGTCTCGGATGACATCACGCTCGGCTACGACACGGCCGCCGCGTATTTCAAGAACTCGACGTACTTCGGCGTGCTCGTCGGCCGCTATGCCAATCGCATTGCGAAGGCGAAGTTCACCCTGGACGGCAAGACCTATACCTTGCCGGCCAACAACGGCGTGAACTCGCTGCATGGCGGCACGATCGGCTGGGACCAGAAAGTATGGAAGGCCGACACGTTCCAGAATGCCGGCGGTGTGGGCGTGGCGTTGACGTTGACCAGCCCGGACGGCGATCAGGGCTATCCCGGCGAAGTGAAGGCCAAGGTCACCTACACGCTGACCGACGACAGCCGTTTCGTCGTGGACTACGACGCGACGTCGTCGGCGCCCACCGTCATCAACATGACGCAGCATACGTACTTCAACCTGACCGGCATGAAGGCGCCCGACGCTCTGGGCCACGAGTTGATGATTGCGGCCGATCATTACACGCCGGTCGACGACACACTGATTCCGACCGGACAGCTCGCGCCCGTGAAAGGTACGCCGTTTGACTTCACGGTGCCGACCGCGATTGGCGCGCGCATCGGTGAGCCCAACGAACAGCTGACGCGCGGCAAGGGCTACGACCACAACTGGGTCCTGCGTCGTCCGGCAGAGGGTCTTGCGCTGGCGGCTGTTGTGCGCGAGCCGTTTACCGGCCGCACGATGGAGATCACCACGACCGAGCCTGGTATTCAGTTCTACTCGGGCAACTTTCTCGATGGCACGCTCACGGGGAAGGGCGGCAAAGTGTACGCACAGCGCACCGGGTTTTGCCTCGAGACGCAGCACTTTCCAGACTCGCCGAATCAGCCGAAGTTTCCGTCGACCGTGCTGCGGCCGGGTTCCCGCTACACTTCGCAGACCGTCTTTAAGTTCGGCACAGACAAGAAGTAGAAGAGAAGAAGTAAAAGACAGAAGTAGAGACCGAGGAGCAGTCATGAGCGACATGGTGAGCAAACTCTTCAACGACTTTGACCGGGGCCTGATCTCGCGCCGACACTTGCTGCAGGTCCTGGGTGTGGCAGCGGTGACGCGTCCGGCGATGGCATTTGCGCAGGGCAGTTGCGGTGGCGCAAAAGTCGGCACGCCGGGCTGCAACACCACGCCAGGCAAGGCGCCGTTCGCGCCGACTGGATGGAACACGGTCCTGCTCGATCACTTCACGGTGCAGGTCGCGGATCTCGACAAGGAGATCGCGTACTACGACGCGCTGATGAACTGGAAGATCCGCAGCAATGACGGCAAGGTCGCCATGCTCGACATTGGCGACTGGGGCGGCTTGAAAGTGATCGGCGGCTACGCGCCGCCGGCTCCCGCCACGCCGGCAGCGCCAGCCGCCCCCCCCGCAGCACCGCCTG
>CANIII010000023.1 GCA_947467605.1 Acidobacteriota bacterium | reverse complement strand
GGGCGGTGGCGGTCGCGGTGGCGGCCGAGGTGGTGGCGGTGGCGGCGTCGCGATCACAAAGACGTGTGGACCGAACGTCACCGGCACGAGCGGCGCACCGCCGCCGTCGATGTCGCCTGACGGCAGCAAAGCGCTCTTCATCTGCGATTGGAACCTGTGGGTCAAGGACGTTGCGACTGGTGCCGAGCGGCAGCTCACGACGGACGGTGTCAAGGACTTCGGCTACGCGACGAGCAACGCCGGCTGGACGACGAGCGCGGCGCCGTCGCTGGCGTGGTCGCCGGACGGGAAGAAGATCGCCACGCAGCAGCAGGACGAGCGGCTCGTCGGCGACATGTACCTCGTGGAAACGCCGGTCAATGGCGGACATCCCGTGCTGCGCCAGTGGAAGTATCCGCTGCCCGGCGACACGGTCGTGGCGACGATCAGCCGCGCGATCATCGATGTCGAGACGGGCAAGATCACGCGCCTCCAGATGGCGCCGGACTACCACCGCGCGATGTCTGAAGACAACATCGACATGGGCGAGTACCTGTGGAGCCCCGACGGCGCGCGTCTCGGATTTGTGTCGACCGATCGGTACCACAGGTCGTCAGTCGCGAAGCTCGCGGATGTGGCGACCGGCGCCGTCAAGACGCTCTTCACCGAGTCGGCCGACACGCACGTGCAGACGCGCGTGCAGTGGCAGATCCTCTGGGCGACGGGTGAAGCACTCTGGTACTCGCAGCGCGACAACACGGCGCAGATGTATCTCTACGACATCACCACCGGCAACCTGAAGAACCGGATCACGAACGGGGTCGGCCCGATCACGCGCATTGCCAAGATCGATCAGGCGACGCGCACGATGTGGTACGACGCGGTCGGCAAGGAGCCGGGGCAGGACCCGTACTTCACGCATCTCTACAAGATCGGCCTCGACGGCAAAAACAACGTCTCGCTCACGCCCGACAACGGCACGCACACCGCGCAGATTTCACCTGACGGCAAGTACGTGATCGACACGTTCTCGCAGCCGGATGTGGCGCCGCAGACGACGCTCCGCGATGGCACGACGGGCGCGCTGATCATGCCGCTCGAGAAAGCCGACATCTCCAAACTGCTCGCGACGGGCTGGAAGCCACCAATGCAGATCAAGATGATGGCGGCCAATGGCAAAGACGAGATCTTCGGCATGCTGTTCCGGCCGACGAATTTCGATCCGAACAAGAAGTACCCCATCATCAACAACGCCTACCCCGGTCCGCAGTCGGGTAGCGTGGGCTCGCGCGCGTTCACCGCCGCGCGCGGCGACAAACAGGCGCTCGCCGAACTCGGCTTCGTCGTCGTCAGCATTGACGGCACCGGCACACCGAACCGGTCGAAGTCGTTCACCGATGCCTACTACGGCAAGATGGGCCGCGACAACACGATCCCCGATCAGATCGCCGGCATGAAGGAACTCGCGAAAAAGTATCCGTGGATCGACATCAACAAGGCCGCCATGTGGGGACACTCGGGTGGCGGATTCATCACGGCCGACGCGCTGCTGCGAGCGCCGTACAACGACTTCTTCAAGGTGGGCATCTCTGAGTCGGGCAACCACGATCAGCGTCAGTACGAAGACGATTGGGGCGAGCGCTACCAGGGCCCGCTCGTCAAGAACGCCGATGGCACCGACAACTACTCAGTCGAGGCCACCCAGACACAGGCCGCGGGCCTGAAGGGCCATCTGTTGCTGATCCACGGCACGATGGACAACAACGTGCCGCCGTACAACACGCTACTCGTCGCTGACGCGCTGACGAAGGCCAACAAGGAATTCGACCTGATCATGGTGGTGAACTCCGGCCACGGCTATACGCCGGGCAACTACATCATGCGGCGCCGGTGGGATTATTTCGTCAAGTACCTGCTCGACGCTGACTACCCGCGCGACTACGTCATTCCGTCCGCGCCGGGCGGCGGTAGGGGCGGCGGCGCAGGGCAGTAGAGCCATCTGGGCATCTGGTCATCTGAGCATCTGGAATTTCGAGATCGGTGGAGCGCCGGACCTTTAGGTCCGGCGTTTTACTTTCCGCCCGTATAATCACGCTCCAATCACATGAGCCTCGCACCCGGTACGCGCCTCGGTCCCTACGAAATCGTTGCTCCCATCGGAGCGGGTGGCATGGGGGAGGTCTACAAGGCACGCGACTCGAAGCTCGATCGTGATGTCGCGATCAAGGTGTTGCCGCCGTCGTTCGCGATGGACGCCGACCGCGTCGCGCGGTTCACGCGCGAAGCCAAGACGCTCGCGTCGCTAAATCACCCGAATATCGCACAGGTATTCGGCCTCGAAAGCCCTTCGACGGACGCAGGGCACGGCACGGCGCTGGTAATGGAGTTCATCGATGGCGACGATCTGACCGTGCGGATCGCGCGCGGCGCGATGCCGCTCGATGAGGTGCTGCCGATCGCGAAGCAAATTGCCGAAGCCCTCGAAGCCGCGCACGACCAGGGCATCGTCCGTTTCCCACTGGGGCCATGCGGTTCGCATTTCTGGCCGCGGTGTTCGGCGGACTCTCCGCGATCGGCGCGGCGGCGTCGAGGACCGCTGCAGAGGAATTGTCACCGGTGAGACGATCCGTGATCGTCCTGGGTATTGCTGGATACGTCTTTTTCTCCGAATCGGTCATGCGGGTGTCCGTCGGGATTTCACACCCCGGGGCCGCAACGGTTGTCTTCGCGACGTTCTTTTCCTACTTGCCTGTCCGTCTTGTCCTGGCCTTAAAGCCTCCGTTCAACTATTGGGATCTGGCCAGCGCCCTCGTGTGTTTCGGCGTGTACGTGCGCTCTCTGATGTAGCAGCCAGGCACGATCTACTCCCAGCGAAACACTCGTGTGGCAATTGCAGACGAGATGCCGGCGATGATCACCAGCGACGCCGCATCTGACCAGTGACCGGTCCATCCGCCGCCGTTCCACACGCTCTGCATGAGTGACACCGCGTGCGTCGTCGGCAGCGCGTTGGCGACGACGCGCAGCCACAGGGGCAGGCGCGCCAGCGGGAAGAAGAGGCCGGAGAGCGCGACCATCGGATAGAACACCGCTGCGCTGATAGGCTGCGCGAATCGCGCCGTCGGCACGAGGCTCGCCACGATGAAGCCGAGTGACAGAATGCTGAGCGTGCTCAGCAACAGCGCTGCGGTGAAACTGAACAGCGGCACGGACATCACACCGGGAAATAGGCGACGACCGGCCATCACGAGTAGCGCGAGACTCACGATCGTGAAGACAAGCTTCACGATCACGTGGGCGCTGAGAATGGTCACCGGCGACAGTGGCGTCGCGCGGAGGCGCTTGAGGATGCCGCCCTCACGGTAGATCGCGATAATGGCGACGAGTGACGTGACCGCATTGATCGCAATCAGAATCGCCGAGAGAATCGGCACGTTGAAGGGCGGTGACCGCAGCGCATCGGCGCTCGGCATGGCGGCGCCAAACGTTCGTCCGAGGAAGATGAACATCACGACCGGCATTCCGATCGTGCCGATCAACCCCATCGGTTCTCGCACGAAGATCTTGGTCTCGACCCACGTCAGCTTCCACAGGCCTCGGAGCATCGCGCTAGTCCCTCACTCCGTGGCCCGTCAGTTTCAGGAACACGTCTTCGAGCGTGGGTATCTCGGTGCGGAATCCCCGGACGCGGATACCTTCACGCGCGATGACATTGATCACGTCTGTGACGAAGTCGTCGCCGGTACCCTCGAGCGTGTGCGTGGCGCCGTCACTGTGGATTGATCGCAGTGTGGCGATGCGGTGGAAGGACTGCGCGGCATCTGTCGCGTCAGTCGTAAACACGACACGACGCTGTGGGCAGTGCCGCTCGACGAGCGCGGCCGGCGTCCCCATCTCGATCACGCGGCCGTGTTCAATGATTGCGACGCGATCACACAGACGCTCGGCTTCTTCCATCAGATGGGTGGTGAGGAACACCGTCTTGCCGCGCGCCTTGATGCCGGAGATGAGCTCCCAGATGGCGCGGCGTGCCTGCGGATCGAGGCCAGTGGTCAACTCGTCGAGAAAGACGACTTCCGGGTCGTGCACGAGCGCGAGTGCAACAAACAGCCGCTGTTTCTGTCCGCCCGACAAGGTCATGAACCACGCGTTGCGCTTGCTCTCGAGGCCGAGTTGCGCGAGGAGCGCGTCGGTATCGACGGCCCCTGGGTAGAGCGTAGCCCACAGGTCGAGCGCCTCCCAGACCTTGATGCGTTTCTGGAGGTGCGCCTCCTGGTGCTGAACGCCAATGCGTTGGCGAAGTGCCGTGGCATCCCGTTGCGGATGCAGGCCGAGTACCGCGATCGTGCCTCGATCCGGCCGTCGCAGCCCCTCCACGCACTCCATCGTCGTCGTCTTGCCGGCGCCGTTCGGGCCTATCAGACCGAAGACTTCGCCCTCGTACACGTCGAGCGAGACCTCATCGACCGCGACGGTGGTGCCGTAGCGCTTGCCCAACTGGGAGACGGAGATGACCGTGCGCGGCATCGTGGCGTCGCTACTGTACTGCGTCGTGCCGGACGGGCTCACCTGGAACATAATGCGCGTCATGTTCAATTCGTCCACTGTTGCCCGCGTTGCCACCGCCGCCTTCGTCGTCCTGAGCCTGCCGGTCGTTGCCGCGATGAGCGGCCCCTCGTCTGCGACACCCCAGGCCTCGGGTCGGTTGAATCCGATCATTGCCGCGCAGGAGAAGGGACTGCCGATTTTCGGCATCGCGCATCCCGCGATCGTGGCGCGAGGCGCGGGACGCGGCGGTGCCGCGGCCACGCCGCCCGCCACGCCGCCACCACCGGCACCGCCGATTGTGCTCGCGGATGCGGCGAAAGAGACGGTGGCCTACACGCGCGCCGACTACCTGTTCACGTCGGGTACGTCAGAAACATTTCTCAACTACTTGAAGGAGATCACAGCGGCCGGTGGATCGGCGCGGACGCATCCGTTTGTCGCCAAGATCGGCATCTTCCATGCGAACCCGGAGAATTCGACCAGCGCGATTGTGCGACAGCTGAACGCCGGCCATGTGAGCGTCAACATGGAAGGCGTCGAGTCGGCGCAGGAAGTGCGTGATGTGGTCAAGGCCATGCGATTCGTGTCGGCGGGAGGTACGCGTCCGGAGACAGGGCTCGAGAATGCCGCCGCCTACTGGGGCCTCACGATTGATCAGTACAAGCAGAAAGCCGACGTGTGGCCGCTCAACAAGAACGGCGAATTGCTCATTGGCGCGATCGTCGAGAGCATCGAGGGGCTGGCAAAGGTCCGGGAGATCGCAGCCGAGCCAGCCGTCGCACAGATCTTCGCTGGCTACGGCACGCTGGGCGGTGTGTTTCGCGGCGATCCGGAGGGTCGCGAAGCGGCAGCCGCGAAGATTCTCGCGGCCTGCAAGGAATTCAAGAAGCCGTGCGGCTTCCCGACCAACAATCCTGCGGAGATGGAGCAGCGCATGAAAGAGGGATGGTCCGTGTTCATCATGCAGCGGCGGGACGAAGCCGGCTTGGCCGCCATCGAGACTGGCAGAAAGCTCGGCAAGCGGTAGTTACTTCAGCCACTTGAAGTACTCGGGCAGGGATTGCAGCTGGTCGACGTGATCTGGCGCGGAGTTGCCGGCATAGCCGATCAGCTGAAACTTGCCTGACTTTGCTTCACTGAGTTGCTGCGTCCCCATCGGGCCCCACTTGAGCACCGCCTTGAGCTTGAGCCCAAGTGTTGAGACGAGCCAGTCGGTCGTCTCTGTCGTGCTCGCGTACGTGCCCGGATAGATCTCTGAGTGCGTCACGATCATGCGCTTCTTGCCGTCGATCGCGTCGCGTGCGAACGTGGCAAAAATACTGAGGTCTTCGGGGACCAGCAGCGATTCCAGGTCCGGTCCCGTCGCCGGCGCATCGCCGACGTAACTCGCGTGCATGCCGTCGATGAGCATCACGCGATCCACACGGGTGTAATGATCGGGCACTCGCAGAATCGCCCGTACCGCGCCGTAGCCGGCGCTCCACGACGTCAGGATGATTCGCTCGAACTCGAGGTGCGACTTTGCTGCGGCTTCCGCGACGATGCGCGGGAAGAGCTGCGGATCAGCGGTGAAGGGGCGGCCGTAGACGCCGGATCCTGAACCGAGCTGGAATGAGATCACGGCGACCTTGCCGGCGCGCGCCGCGGCGATCTCGGGGATCAACGGATTTCCATGAAAGTGCAGGAAGAGCGTCGCCTTCTTCTTCGTGCCCTTGGGCACGAACAATGTGCCCAGTTCGAGGGGCTCGCGCTGACCCTCGGGCGCGACCTCGGGCAGGCGCGGGTGTGGCCGGGTGTGTTCGACCATCGGCGAGGGGTTCTGCGATTGCTGGGCGAGCGGCGTGGAGACAGCGAGGCCGACCGCCAACGAGATGAAGATGAGGCGCTTCATCGGCAAATTATCGCCGATCCCCACCCAGCCCGCGGGGCGCCCGTATAATTCTGACTTGCCGAACGCATGAACGTCATCCGCATAGACGACGGCCACGACCCGCGTCTCTCCGATTATGCGGGGGTCGGCACGCCGGCGATTCTCACCGAACGTCGCCTGCTGATTGCCGAGGGGCGTTTTGTTGTCCGCCGCCTCCTCGACTCCGCGCGCATCACGACACGATCACTTCTGCTCAACGACGCAGGTGTGAAAGGCATGGCCGACGTCATCGAGGCGGCACGCCCGGAGGTGGCGGTGTATGTCGCTTCCGCGGATGTCATCACTGTAGCCACGGGGTTCAACATGCATCGTGGCTGTCTTGCGGTCGCTGAGCGGCCCGCGGCGTTGTCACTGGTCGATGCACTGGCGACCAGTCAATTCGTCGTCGTACTTGAGCGCGTCGTTGATGCCGACAACGTCGGCTCGGTCTTTCGCACCGCCGAGGCATTTGGCCTCGATGCGGTACTGCTCAGCCCAGGCTGTTGCGATCCGTTCTACCGCAAAGCCATTCGCACCTCGTCCGGTGCTGCGTTGGTCGTGTCCTTTGCCGCGGCCGCGCCGTGGCCGGAAGCACTCGACATGATGCGGGAGCGCGGATTCGTCATCGTCGCCATGACCCCAGATGGCGGGGCGGCCGATATCGGCGAGTTCGTTGCGACGCACGCTGCGCATGGCAAGATCGCCGTGTTGCTCGGCACCGAGGGGCACGGCCTCACTGACGAGGCTCTGTCGCGTGCCGATGTTCGACTGCGCATTCCCATGACCGGCGCGCTCGATTCGCTCAATATCGCCACTGCAGCAGGCATCACGCTCCATCGTCTTCACGAAGTTCGGCACAATCGGCTCGTCGGCAGGTGACTACTATGTTCAAGAAACTTCTGGCCTCATTCGTCCTCTCTCTTGGTGTCCTGACCGTGTCCGCTCAGGTCGCACCGCCGGCCGCCGATGACCTCAACAACATCTTCAAGCCGATGAAGTGGCGGTCGATCGGTCCCTTCCGTGGTGGCCGCGCCAACGCCGGCACGGGAGTGATCGGCGATCCGAAGACCTACTACATGGGCACGACCGGTGGTGGCGTGTGGAAGACCGACGACATGGGCATCAACTGGCGCAACATCTCGGACGGCTTCTTCAAGACCGGCACCGTCGGTGCGATCGCCGTGGCGGAAAGCGACCCGAACGTCGTCTATGTCGGCACGGGTGAGCACGCCATTCGCGGCGTGATGAGCCACGAAGGTGACGGCATGTATCGGTCGACCGACGCGGGCAAGACGTGGAAGAAGATCGGACTCGACCTCTCGCAGCATATCGCCCGTGTGATCGTGCATCCGAAGAATCCCGACATCGTCTACGTCGCAGCCCAGGGCGCGCTGTACAGCCCGTCGCAGGAGCGCGGTGTCTTCAAGTCCACTGACGGCGGCGCCACGTGGAAGAAGGTGCTCTACGTCGACGACAAGACCGGCGCGGCGGAGTTGTCGATGGACGCGACGAATCCACGCATCCTCTACGCCGCGATGTGGGAGCACGGACGACTGCCGTGGAAAGTGATCAGCGGCGGGCCGGGCAGCGCGCTCTACAAGTCGACGGATAGCGGCGAGACGTGGGAAAAGCTGAAGACCGGTCTGCCGGATGAAATGGGCAAGATGGCGATCAGTGTCAGCCGCTCAAATCCCGAGAAGGTCTACGCGCTGATCGAAAGCGATTCGAATAAGGATGACCGCGGTCTTTACGTGTCGACCAACGCCGGCAAGAGCTGGAGCAAGGTGTCGAGCGAGCCCCGGTTGGTGCAACGCGCCTGGTACTACATCGAGTTGTTTGTGGATCCGAAGAACGAGAATACGATCTACGTGCTGAGCGCGCCGGCCTTGCGATCGGACGACGGTGGCAAGACCTGGGCGACGCTGTCGGGCACGCACGGCGACTACCACGACCTGTGGATCAATCCCGACAACTCGAACAACTTCATCATCTCGAACGACGGCGGGTCGGCGATCACGTTTGACAAGGGCAAGAGCTGGAGCTCGCAGAGCAATCTGCCCACCGGGCAGTTCTATCGCATCAACGTCGACAACCAGTTTCCGTATCACATCTACGGCGGCCAGCAGGACAACACGTCGGTGTCGATCGCGAGCCGGGAGCTTGGCGCGGCCGGCATCACGCCGGCGAGCTGGTCCGCATCGGCGGGTGGCGAGAGTGCGTTTCTCGCGTTCGATCCCGACAAGCCACAGTTCGTGATGGGCGGCAGCTACCAGGGGACGATCGAAGTCCTCGATACGAAGGCGAACGCCAGCACCAACATCATGGCGGCGCCGATTCAGTACCTCGCGATGGATGCGAAGGACATGAAGTACCGCTTCAACTGGAGCGCGCCGATCATCTGGAGCAAGCACGAGCCGGGCACCTACTACCACGGCGCGCAGTATCTGCTGAAGACGTCCGACATGGGCAAGACCTGGAAGGAAGTGTCGCCCGATCTCACGCGCAACGAAAAGGACAAGCAGGGCAGGGGCGGCGGTCCGTACACCAACGAAGAAGTGGGCGCCGAGAACTACGGCACGCTCGCCTACATTGCCGAATCGCCGCTGGAGAAAGGCGTGATCTGGACGGGCAGTGACGACGGGCTGGTGCAGTTGACCCGCGACGGCGGTGCCACGTGGAAGAACGTGACGCCGAACGGCCTCGCGGAATGTCTGATCAACGCCATTGAGGTGTCGCCCTTCGACAAGGCCACGGCGTACATTGCGACCACGCGTTACAAGTTTAACGACCACGCGCCGGGTCTGTACAAGACGACCGACTACGGGGCGACATGGACCAAGATCGACAACGGCATTCCGGGCAATACATTCACGCGCGTTGTTCGCGAAGATGACGAGCGGCGCGACCTGCTCTTTGCCGGCACTGAACGCGGCGTCTTCATCTCTTGGAACGGCGGGAAGGACTGGTCGCCATTTCAGTTGAACCTGCCCGTCGCACCCGTCACCGATTTACGCGTCTACAAGGGCAATCTGATTGCCTCGACGTCCGGTCGGGCGTTCTGGGTGCTCGACGATCTGGCACTACTGCGCCAATACAAGAAGGACGCGCCGGCGTTTTCGATCTATCAGCCGGCAGGGGCGTATCTGGCCAACGGCGGCAGCGAGTTGAACGATTCAGAGGAGGAGTTCACGGGCGCGGCCAAATCGCGGGGCGTCAATCCGGCGAACGGCATCGTGTTGTACTACCAGCTTCCCGAATTGAAGAAGGACGAGCACATCACGCTGGAGGTCGCAGATGCCGGGGGCAAGGTCATTCGGACCTTCTCCTCGAAGAAGGCGGCTGACTTCAAGAAGTGGGACGGAGGGCCGTCGGCTGAGCCGGTGCTATCAAAATCCACGGGTCTCAACCGGTTCGTGTGGAACATGCGTCACGCGACGATCCCCGGTGTGCCCGGCGTCTACATCGAGGGCAGCTACGAAGGGCACAAGGCCATCCCGGGCAAGTACCGTTTCACATTGAAGATGGGCGACAAGACCGTCGCCACCGAGGGCGAGGTTCTCAACAATCCGCTGTACTCAACCACCGCGTCAGCCTACGCTGAATACGACGCGGCCATGGCCCGCATGGAAGCCGACGTCACAGCAATTCACAAAGCCGCCAACAGTCTCTTCGAGAAGCTGACGCAACTCGAGGCCATCGTTGCGGCCCTGCCACCGGGCGACAAGTTCACTGCCGTCAAGCGCGATGCAGAAGCGCTGCTCAAGAAGATGAAGACGCTCGACGAGGAGCTCGTCCAGCGTAAGTCCAAGGCGTATGACGATGTGGAGAACTTTCCGAACAAGTTCTCAGCCAACTATCTCTTTGTGATCAATCAGACCGAGAGTGACATTCCGCGCGTGAATCGACCGTCGATCGATCTCGGTGAGCAGATGAACGCCCAGTGGACGAAGCTGAAGGCACGAACGGAGGATCTGTTGACGGTGGAGATTCCTTCACTCAACAAGAAGTTGTTTGACGTTGGTTTTGGCGCGATCTGGAAGCACTGAAACGAGCACGAGGCCGGCCTGCAGACGGACTCTGCTGGCCGGCCCCGAGTGTGTCTGCGGTGTCGGTGCTACTTCTTGCCGCGCGTCATGAACGTGAGCTTGAAGCCGTCCGGATCGTTGATCGAGAACGTGCGCATGCCCCAGCCGTCCTGCGGTTCGTGTTCGAGCACGCCGCCGCGCGCTTTGATCGCCTCAGCGTACGTGTCGATGTCTGGACCCATCACGATGTACATGCGCGTGCCCTGACCCTTGACGCGGTCGCGGCCCATCTTCCAGTCATCCTGGCCCACGTTGAACGAGATGTCGCCCGAACCGATCTGCGCGCCGAGGAACTGACCCTCGTGCTCCCAGCGTTCGATCACCTTGAAGCCGAGCACATCGCAGTACCACGCGATGCTCTTCGCCGCGTCATTGGCGGTCAAGCCCGGCGCAACGCTCATCAGGGCATGGCCCTTCGGCGCGGCCGCCTTGGCTGGCTTCGACGTCTTCGTTTTTGACGCGCCGGTCTTCGCTGATGACTTCTTCACGACCTTCGTCATCGTCTTCGCGACGGCCTTCTTGGTGACTTTCTTGGCCGCCTTCTTTGTGGCTTTCTTGGGGGCCGGCTTCGCGGCCTTCTTCTTGGTCTTCTTTGCCATGGATCAGATCTCCTGTTGCGACATGAGTGCGCTTCGCTACTTTACAGCTTCCGACCAAACCCCGGATCGCGCCGTACCGCTTTGAACTGCTCCAATTCCTCGAATGAGCGCGGCCAATCCTTCTTGAGCAGTTGCGACAGCGCGCGGTCGGCCAGCAGTTTGCCGCCGGTCTGACATGTGGGGCAGTAGTGCACTTCATTCGAGGCGTACCGGATCCGTTGAATCGGCGTGCCACAGACGCGGCACGGCTGGCCGAACTTGCCATGCGCCACCATTTCCGGTCGAAATGCCGTGACCTTCTCTGGGAACCGATCACCCGCTTCAGCAATGAGCGCGTCTCGCCATTCCGTGAGGACGCGGATGGCTGCCGCGTGGAGCGTGGCGATCGATTCGGGAGTCAGTCTGCTGGTCAGTGTGAGGGGCGACAGCCTGGCCGCGTGCAGGATCTCGTCGGAGTACGCGTTGCCGATGCCGTCGATCAGGTGTGGGTCGGTGAGCGCGCGTTTCAGCGTGTGATTCTCGGACGTCAGCGCATGTGCGAAGTCATCGACACTGGACGTGAGGACGTCGAGACCGCCGGGATTGAGCGCGGCCAACGCCTCGGCGCCACGCACGATGTGCATCGAGGCTCGCCGTTTCGATCCGGCTTCAGTGAGGATCAACGTGCCGCTGCCGACATCGAACGCGGCCAACCCGACGCGGCCTGGAATCGTGGCGCCTGTGGTCTTCCAACGAAACCGGCCTGCGATCATCAGATGAATGACGATGAACAGGTGGTCGTCGAGGTGCCAGACGATGCGCTTGCCGAGGCGCGAGATGGCGCGAATGGTCAGGCCGTTGATGTGGCTGAGGGGCGGATCGTAGGTGCGGAGGAGGAACGGGCTGGCGATGCGAATGCGCTCGATCTGCTGGCCGATCAGGCGCGGTCTGAGCGCGTGGAGGTAGAGCTCGATGTCGGGAAGTTCAGGCACCGCGGTGATGATACACAGAGGGCCTGCCGGGCATTGCCGTCTAACGAATGCGGGTGTTGACGACGGTGACCGACACCGTCTTCGACGTCTTCATACCGCCGCTGTTGGTCGCAGTCACTGTGAATTCATCGGCACCGGCCTGCAAGTGCTTGAGGTTGAGCTCCGCGCCCCTGCCCACCTCGCCCAACTTCTTGGACGTCCACACGATCGATGCGTTGGGTAACTCGCCATCCTGCAGGTCCTCGACCGTGGCGATGAGCGTGAGTTCGCCCGCCGCGACCTGCGTCAGCGCCTTCGCCGAGACGTCCGGCGCGCTGAACGGCACCTTGAACTCCGCGCTGTCCGTGTACGACGCGTTGATCCCGTCCGTCGCGATGATCCGGAGCTTCGCGTGATCCCCACCGGCGATCTTGCTGAAGTCCTCAGTCCACTGCGTGCCGGTGATGAACGTGACAATAGGTTCGAAGTCGGTGGTGGACTTCGTGACGTCGGGGTTGTACTCGATCGAGTAGAACAGCTTGTCGCCGTCGCCATCCGTACCGGTCCAGCGAATCGACGTCGGTCCGTTGAAGATCGTGCCACCCGACATCGTGATGCCCGAAACCACCGGCGTGTTGGCGCTCACCGGCAGTTCCCTCACCACAGTCGAGCCGTTCAGGATCTGGAACTTCGTCGTGCCGGCCGGGAACCGCATCGCGCCCGCAAACTCGGCCGAGTTGAAGTGCGCCGGCGGCAGTCCCTTCGGACCGGGAATGTCGAACTTGGTTGCCAGGGCTGATGTGGCCACACGCTGACCCGCAGCATTGATCGCCGCGATCATCAGCGTGCCCGTGGTGTCCGTGACGACATCATCGTCGAGAAACCCTTCCCACGGCCGCAGCGTGATATCCGACGACGACTGGGGGTTCGGCTTGGTGGTTCCAAAGAACTCGATCAGTCGCTGCGTGGCTGCGCCCGCCTGCGGACGGAACGCGGCAGCGCTCGACGAGCCGCCCGACGAAGGCGCGAACTTGTCGAACAGCCAGTCGTACGCATCCTGCGTCGTCCAGAACTGTGCCTGCTTGCCGCCCGAGCCCATGTACTCCGCGGTGTCACCGAGGGCGCCTCGGCCACTCACCTCGTAGGGACGCTGCGACGATGGAATGAGCGTGCCGCTGACACCGCTGAGCTGCGTGCGCCCCGCCGTGCACTTGGTGCCCTGTGAGGGATCGGCGAACAACTTACCGCTGAACGAGTCCGGCACGGGGTTGGCCGTGCAGTTGAACGAACCGCCGTCGTACGCGTCGCCGATCTCGTAGTTGTGCGCAATTTCGTGCGCGACGGTTGCCGCCGCATCTTCGTCGCTCGCGACCACGATGTTGCCCGGGTTGCCGTAGGTGTAACCCTGCAGGTTGCCGTTCGGGAAGCCGCCCGGGCGAGCCGGGATGAAGCCGATGATCTTGTCGAAGCAGCCCGTGGCCTTCTTGTTCGCCAGGCAGTGCTCCGGCATCAGCGCGACCAGCGCCTGCCAGAGCTTGAGACGACCGGCGTCGGTTTCAAGGTCAAACGACGCGTCGGACGCATCGAGCTCCTCGCGCATTGTCCAGGTGAAGCCGTCGAACGAGACGGGATAGACGCTGCGTGTGAACGTCCACGTGCTCTTCCACGAGTCGCCCGAGACGGACTGAATGACGCCGCCGTAGTTGGCCTTGACCGGCAGCGCGAGCGCGCGCACGCCCGCCCGTTCCTGGAACCGGTATGTCGTGCCTGACGTGCTGAGCTTCTGGCCGTTCACCATCACGTCGAACACGTAGTTGCCGGCGGCCCATTTGCCGCAGGCGTCGAGCGACGGGCAGACAAAGTCCACTTCGCTGGTCGACGAGGAGGCGACGGGTGCGAGGGTGATCACCTTGGTGCCGTCTCTGGTGACGGTTGCGCTGGTATTGCCCCCGTCGACGACGGTGGCGCCAGACATGAGGGCGCGCACGACCGTTTCTTTGCCAGCGACGAACTTCAGGGCGCCGTTCTTCTGAACGCCGATGGCCTGATTGATTTCAATGCTCTTGATCGAGGAGTTGCGCGCCAGCAACGGCGCGACGAGCCCGATCGCCACCACGAGCCATGCAGAGAGTATGAGACGTTTCATCATCGGGCTCCTGTTAGCGCTTGCTGAGGGAAACCACGGCGCCAACGTTCACGCGGGTTTCGTTATAGGTCGTCGAGGTGCCGTTGGTGGAGTAGCGCGCGAGGCGATAGTCGATCTGGCCACGGATCGCGACGCGGTGCATGAACCACACGTTGACGCCCACGCCTGGCTGAAACACGAAACTCTTGCTCGACGAGCAGCACTGCTCGGTGCCGATCAGCGCTTGTGCAAACGGCTCGATCATCGGCGACGAGCCAAACGTAAGGCGAAGGCCGCCCAGGTAGGACTTCAGGCTGTCGTCGTAGAACGCGTTGTGGTTTGTGCTGAAATCGCCGACCAGGCCGAGGCCCACAGAAAAAATGGAGGCGCCGAGAGGCTGATGGATGTCGGCCTGAAAGCCTTTATCCCAGTACGAGAACCCGGCCTGATCTTCGCGGAGCGTGCTGAAGCTGGCGCTAATGGCCGTGCCGTGGTTGTTGGATGAGGTCTGCTGAGCGTACGCAGAGGCTGCTGGGAAGATGAGAGCAATCGCGAGCATGGCTCGCGTGACATGAGGGAACTTCATATGCACCTTTATGGATTAGAAGGACGAGAGGCTTTGAATTGTGATCGAGAACTTTTGCTCGGGCAATTGAAGGTTGCGTATCGAATGTTCGAAACGCGATGCGTTTTCAACCACGGCGGTAGAGCCCGATCAACTCGTCCGAGAGAAATCGGGTCAGTCGTTTCGGCAGGAGATCGAGGAGGTGTTCGACGATCAGCTGTGAGCGAAAGATGCCGGCGCGATTGGTCCAGGGTGACCCGTAGACAAGGGCGCCTCGTTCGAAGCCGACGAGCGTGAAGCGTTCCGTGGCGAACAGCGCTTCCCATTCATCGATCCGACGGATGCCGATGTGGCCGAAGACCGCGAACGGCTTGCCATCGTCATTGGTCACTGTTTCGCGGCCATCCATGAGCGCCGAGCGATTGGCCTCGCGGCGCGCGCGGCTGTAGAACGATCGCTGTAGCACGTTGGGTTCATTCGGCGTCGTGACGAGCACGAGCCCACCCGGTCGGAGGATGCGTCGCCACTCGGCGATGAACGGCGTTGGATCTTCGAGATGCTCGAGCACCTCGGAGCAATAAATGAGATCGACCGACTGATCCGGGAGCGCGACATGTGGAATGAAGTCATCGCGCATGAGCTCGACATCGATGCCGAGGTCCTTGATCCGGTCCTTCGCCATCGCGAGCTTGTAGCCTGCCCCATCGATGCCGATGATGTGCCAGTCGTGCGCGGGCGCGCCCGTGGCGTTGAAGTCACGCAGGGCTCGCAGAAAGAAGTAGAGGTCAGTGCCCCAGCCGCAGCCGAGATCGGCCAGCACCATCCGGCGAGGCGCTGAGGCGGGGGCGGCAAACTCGCAGTGCCGTTGCAGCAGTTGCAAGCTGCGATCGCGCTTGCGTCGCCAGAAATAGCTCAGCGACGGCTCGCCCGGGACGTCGTCAAGAATGCCGTGCTGTGGGGGAGGATGTTCCAACGGGGACATGATTATAGTAGGCGCGTGACATGGCTCCTGCGCTGCTTCGTCGTTGGTCTGGCTCTGTTGCTTGGCGGTGTGGATGCGCGGCCCTCGGCCGTGGCTCCTGCGGCTGAGGCGCGATACACCGTCGGCTCGTGGATCCCTGACACTCTCGGCAACCAGCGCGCGGTGGCAAGAGTGGTGGTCACAGCGGATGCGGTGCGCGTGCACCTGCCCTGGCGCCGCCGCGATCGCAATCCGGAACAGAAGAACATCATCGTCATCGATGCGGGGACGAACACGGCGGTGGCCAACGTCGCGCGCGTGAATGTCACCCGCGAGTTTGGAGATCTCGTATTTCAGCCCGTGACCGTGCCCGGCGAGTACTACATCTATTACCTGCCGATCGCCGGCAACGTGAAGTCGAACTATCCGAAGATCACGTATCCGGCGCCCGAAGCGACTGCCGACGCGGAGTGGTTGCGTCGCAATCAACTATCGACGCCTGCACTGGCGCAGAAGAAGTGGCCCACGCTGCCGCAGGCGGAATTCGTTGAGTTCCAGTCGGTTGATGAACTCAACAGCATGTATCCGATGGAAGTCATCGCCACCGCGGCTGAGACGCGCGCCCTCGCTGCGTCGCACGCGGCGCCGTATCTCCTGTTTCCTGAGGATCGTTTGCACGCCATTCGCATGACCGACGATCTGCCCCAGCGATGGATTCTCACAGGCGCCGGCCAGCCATTCAGTGGCGCCGCCGCGCGCGGAGAGTTCTACGCCTTTCAAATCGGCGTGTTCGCTGCACGCACGGCGATCAGCGATGTCGCGGTGCAGTTCACCGGATTGAAGTCATCGTCTGGACAGATTCTTGTGCCCGCGACCGGCCTGAAGAGCTTCAATCAGGGCGGTGTCGATTCCGCAGGACAGAAGTTCACGCGACCGCTTCCGATCGCGTTGGGCAAAATACAGGCGATGTGGTTCGGCGTGCAGGTGCCTGTCGATGCGGTACCCGGCACATACAGCGGCACGGTGACCGTTGCGCCGCGAGGTCAGGGGGCCACGCCCATTCGGGTCTCCCTATCGGTCTCGCCCACACTCATCACTGCCTCGGGCGACGACAATCCCGCCGCGATGTCGCGGTTGCGCTGGCTTGATTCGACGCTCGCCGAAGACGACGACCTGGTGAAGCCGTACACGCCGATGACGGTTGATGGTCACACGATCGGCGTCCTCGGCCGACGCGTCACGCTCGGCACGAATGGACTACCAGACAACATTCAAAGTCTCTTCACCATGGAGATGACTGGGCTCTCGGCTGCGCGTCGAGAGATTCTTGCCGGGCCGATGTCGTTTGTTGCGGTCGGGACGAATCCCGCGCTCGCGCGATGGATCAGTGGGCCGCTCGTGATCGGCAAACGCACGCCGGGCGCTGTGGCCTGGGAGACGTCGAGCACGGCCGGACCCCTGTCGATGTCGACGCGAGCGCAGATGGAGTTCGATGGCAGCATCGAGTTCGTTGTGCGCTTGTCTGCGAGCCAATTGGTGGCGCTCGATGACGTGCATCTCGATATTCCCGTTGTGAAGGAAGTGGCCAAGTACATGCTGGGTCTGGGCGTGAAGGGCGGCACCCGGCCCGCCTCGCTTGATTGGAAGTGGGACGCCAAGAATAACCAGGATGGTGCGTGGCTCGGTGATGTGAATGCCGGTCTGCAGTTCAGCCTGAAGGACGAGAAGTACGCGCGTCCGCTCAATACGAATTTCTACACACTGAAACCCCTCGTCATGCCGGCGTCGTGGGCCAACAGCGGCAAGGGCGGATGTCGGTTGCTGGAAGAGGGCGACGCCTACATGGCGCGTTGCTACACCGGTGCGCGCACGATGAAGCCCGGTGACGCGCCGCTCTATTTCAACTTCCGGCTGCTCATCACGCCGTTCAAACCAATCGATCCGAAGACGCAGTTCACGACGCGATACTTTCACGCCTACAAGCCGGTGGATGAGGTGATCGCGAACGGCGGCAACACCGTCAACATTCATCACGCGAACGAGATCAACCCGTTCATCAACTATCCCTTTCTGCGTCCGGCCGAGATGAAGGCCTATGTCGACGAAGCGCATGCGAAGGGCCTGAAGGTCAAGATCTACTACACGGTGCGCGAGCTCACCAATCACGCCCCCGAGCTGTACGCGCTCCTCAGCCTGGGCCACGAAGTGCTCGCGCCCGGCCCCGGTGGCGGCTACTCATTTCTTCAGGAGCACGCGGGCTCCGACTACATCGCAGGCTGGTTCGTACCCGCGCTGAAAGATGTGGCGCTCGTCACGAGCGGCGTTTCGCGCTGGCACAACTTCTATGTCGAGGGGCTGAATTGGCTCGTAAAGAATGTCGGCATCGACGGGTTGTATATCGACGACGTCGCGTTCGACCGATTCACGATGAAGCGCGTGCGAAAAGTGCTCGATCGCGGCCGGCCCGGTGCGCTGATTGATTTGCATTCGGCCAACCAGTTCAACGTGCGCGACGGGTTTGCCAACAGCGCCAATCTCTACATGGAGCATTTTCCATTTCTCGATCGCCTGTGGTTTGGCGAGTACTTCGACTACGGCTCTGCGCCCGACTTCTGGATGACGGAAGTCGCCGGCATTCCATTTGGCCTGATGAGCGAGATGCTGCAGGACGGCGGCAATCCGTGGCGCGGCATGGTCTTCGGGATGACCGCACGCATGCCGCGCGTCGACATGCGGCCGATGTGGAAAGCGTGGGATGACTTCGGCATCGCCGACAGCCGCATGATCGGCTACTGGGTTCCGACCTCGCCGGTGAAGACCAGCGATCCGAGCGTTCTGGCCACCGTCTACCAGCGCGAGGACCGTACGCTCATCGCCATCGCCAGCTGGGCCAAAGACCCGGTGAACGTCAGGCTGCTGATCGATTGGCGCGCGCTCGGTTTCGACCCGGCGACCGCGCGGATCGTGGCTCCTGCGATTCAGGATTTTCAGCCGGCGATGACGATGGCGCCGGGCGGAGCGATCCCCATCGCGCCCGCGAAAGGCTGGCTACTCGTGATCGAAAAGGGGAAGTAGGATTAGGCCCTCAGGAGGCACCATGACCGCTCTCGCCCGTGTCCGCTCCGCCGCCGTCCTTGTTGCGCTTGTGATGTTGTCTGCTGCGCCCTTCGCACAGAGTGGCGCGCCGGCCACCAATCCCCGCTTCGCTGCATGGAAGCTCAAGCCTGCCACGCCTCCCGCGGAGGGCAACAAGTCGAGCAACATCATGACCTACGCGCCGTGGAATGGCACCGGCATGAGCGTCAAGATCGAGACGACCAATGCCGCCGGCGAACCAGGCACGCCGTGGGGTTACAACTCGATGCTTGACGGCAAGGAACAGCCGCTGGTCGGCCAGAACGGCCGCGACTCGGCGTCGGTGACGGTCATCAACGACAAGATCAATCTCATCATCTACAAGAACAAAGGCCAGTTTGTGCAGATGTTGGTGAACGTGCTCTCGGCGGACAACAACCGGCTCGACATCTCGTACATCAGCACGACCGCGACAGGCGAGACCCGCACGACGACCGCGGTGTATGAACGCATCGTGAAATAGCGGCTCGGTGCTGGCGGCGTTACCAGCTGCCCGAGGCGCCGCCGCCACCGCTGCTGCCGCCATCGAATCCGCTCGAGCCCGAGTCGCTCGAGCTCGACGAGGCACTGGATGACGAACTCGAACTGGAGTCGTCGCCCGACGCGAAGCCGCTACCGAGCATGCCGCCCGACAACGGCGTTGAGCGTGCACCGCCGGTGGCCTGCGCGATGCGATAGATCACGTACAGGATGATGCCGAGTGCGCCCGAACAGATCAGCAGGAAGAGAATCACTCCGGCCGAGTTCCATCCCTTGGCGCCTGCGGCCGGTGGTGAGGGGGCGGTCGGGTTGGCGCGGCCCTCGGCGATACGGTCCATCAGGCGTCCCGCGCCCGCCACCAGACCCGGTCCGTACCGATTGGCTTTGAACTCCGGCACGATCAATTGCCGGATCGTGTCACCGGCAAATCCATCGGTGACGATGCCCTCAAGTCCGTAGCCCACTTCGACGCGGATGCCGTGTTCCTTGACGGCGACCAGAATCAGTATGCCGTTGTCGAGCTTGCGGTTGCCGATGCCGGCTTTCTCGAAGAGTTTGACGGCGAACTCTTCCACCGTCGCGTACGGGGCGATGCTCGGCACTGTCGCGATGATCACGACGTCCCCGGTCGCATCCTTCAGCGCGTGGATGCGTCGATCGAGCTCGCGCGCGCTGTCGGCGTCGATCACGCCGGCCGTGTCGTTGACGCGGCCGGTCAGTGTCGGCAGATTGGTCAGCTGCGCCGCCGCTGGCGTGGCCGCCAACAGCAGCAGGACCGAGAGAACCGCTGCACGCATGCGGTCGATGGTACGACGCGTAGAATTCAATGTGTGACTTTCGTGACAATTCCCGCAGGCCGATTCTTGATGGGCTCCGCGAGTGACGAGGGACAAGACGACGAACATCCTGTGCATGAGGTGGCGGTCAGTGCTTTCGCGTGCGCCGTATATCCAGTGACGCAAGAGGAGTACGCAGAGTTCCTCGACGCGACCGGGCACGCGCAGCCGCGAGAATGGCGCAATAGCCTTCGTCATCTCCCCGTGACGGGCGTGAGCTGGCTCGACGCGGTCGCGTTCTGCGCGTGGCGCACCGAGAACGGTGATCCGATGCGGCTGCCGACCGAAGCCGAGTGGGAATACGCCGCGCGCGGTGGAGTTGACGGCGCGCGATACCCGTGGGGCCAGGCGATTCCGTCATGGCTTCCCGATGGAGGCCGAGGTCCGCTGCCAGCGCCGTGGCCGGTGACGCTCGGAGCGCCGAACGGCTTCGGCGTCTTTGGCATCGGCGCCAATATTCATGAGTGGTGCGCTGATTGGCACGCCGCGGACTACTACGCGCAATCTCAGAGGACCGATCCCACTGGGCCGGCCTCCGGTGTGCGGCGCAGCTCGCGTGGTGGCGCCTGGCGGCACGCGGTCACTATCAGCCGATGTGCCCAGCGGAGCAAGCTGGATCCCTCCTTTAGATACACCGACTATGGTTTTCGGGTTGTCAGGGCCTGATTTTCGCTGTTTGTTCGCGTAGTTGTGATTTTGCTGTTGGCGGTACGTGATGCGCATGGCATACACTGTCTTGTGCTCGTTTTGAGCATTTTATGGACCGGGAGGTCTAAAGTGGCAACAGGTACTGTCAAGTGGTTCAACGATTCCAAGGGCTTCGGCTTCATTACCCCCAGCGATGGCGGCCAGGATCTCTTCGTTCATTTCTCCGCGATCGCAGCGTCGGGTTTCAAGAGCCTCAAGGAAGGTCAGCAGGTCTCGTTCGAAATCGTTGACGGGCCGAAGGGCAAGCAGGCCGCGAACGTCGTTCCGGTCTAGTTAGCAACGCGGTCGTTTTCCGCGACCAAATTCACTGGCGCGGCCCCGGGGTTTTCCCCGACGGTCGCGCCAGTTTTCTTTTGTGGCCTCGCTGTTTGAAATAGACTGTCAGGGTCTTGGCTCCCATTGAGCTGTCGCTCGCTCTGACTCCACGCGACCGCTTCGACGTGTTTGATGTTCGCGCTCGCGCAGCCGAACTCCACGGCGATGCGTTCAATCGATTTACTCGCCACATGTATGCCTCGCAGCATTCGACGGCGGGCTTCCTGTCGCAGCGCCTCGCCGCCAGGCTGCACGCGCGTTTCGGCGGCGTCCATCCGTACATCAATCTCTTCCGCACGATGTTCCCCGAAGGCGCCGGCTATCGTCACGACCAGCTTGAGCTGCGTCATGAACTCGCCGAGGAACAGAAGAAGGTCGAACCGACCAACGCCGATTCTCATCTCGCGTTCATCACGGGCGGTCTTCGCGCCTGCGTCACCGATGACGCCACCAAGCCTGGACCGGTGTACCTCGTCGATCTTGACGGCACCTTCAAGGGCGTCCCCCGTCGTCGCGTCACGACGATCGTCGGGTATGACCATGAAGAAGAAGTGGGTCGGACGACGATTGATATTCCCGTGTCGGCGCATCCGATTGACGCGGTGAACCTGCGTGGGTCGAAGCTCGGCGTGTACGACGCCGTGTCGGAGTTGATCAAGCAGCACGGCGTCACCAAGGGTCGCGTGCGGCTGGAACTCGCGTTGAACGAACAGCACGCGAGCCTGACGGTCAACGAGTACGAGACGTTGCTGATGCAGCACGACCTCGCGGAAGTGCTCCAGCATCCGATGCGCTTTGCGACTGAGAAGATCAAGCACGTGTGGAACGACCCGCGTGCCGTGCCCAGCAAAGCGCGGGCGTACGCGAAATATGACATCCCGCACGCGGTGAACCGGCTGCTCGACGCGCTCGGCATCGACGCCCCACTGATCGAGCGACTCGTCGCGCGTAGTCTGGAAGCTCCGGCGTCGCGCTTCATGCGCATGCGCAGGTCGGTGGATCTGCTGGTCTCCGACTCAGCTGCACCCGGTACTGGCGCGCTGATCGAAGGCACCTACCAGACCCCAATCCTCGTGCAGTGGCGCTCAGCCAAAACCCCGGCCCGCCGCCTCGAAGTCTCGCTTAGCCGCTTCTCGTAACCCGACACATCTGACTTACGTAGGCGACGGGCTTTAGCCCGTCGCGCTTCCGCCGGCCTGAAGGCCGTCGGCTACGTACGTCCAGCTGTCCAACTTCCTCGGGAATAACCCACGGCCCCCCCGTGTTCAGTCATGTGGAGGCACGAAATGCGGGACCGAGGGGCGGATCTGGAACTGGCGGGACGGTTGCAACAGGGTGACGCGACGGCGGCGGCGGAATTGGCGGCCGAGTACGGCCCGATGATCCACCAGTTGTCGTTTCGCTACATGAAGAACTGGGAAGACGCCGAGGAAGTGGCCCAGGATGTGCTGCTGAAGGTCGTCAACAAGATCGAGATGTTTCGGGGGGACTCGGCCTTGTCATCCTGGATCTACCGCATCACGTTCAACACGGCGATGTCGCGCTTGCGCAACGGCCGCTTCAGCCGCCCGCACGAAGTGCTCGCCGGTGACCTCGTGGCCAAGACCAGTGACGAATCGGGTTCGAGCACGAATGCGATTTTCGAAGCCGCTGACTGGTCGAATCTGGGCGACGAATCCGTGATGCGTCGTCAGATGCGTGACGCGGTTGTGGCGGCGCTTCAAGAAATGCCGACGGTCTACCGCATTCCGGTGATGCTGCGCGACCTGCAGGGCATGTCGACCGAAGAAGCCTCTAAGGTGTTGAAAGTAAAGACTCAGACGCTCAAGTCGCGCTTGCATCGTGGCCGCACCTTCCTGCGCGCCCGGCTCCAGGATTTCGCCGGCGGGCTGAGCCTGCACCGGCCGATTGAGGCCTAGTAGCTGAGATAGACTAGGGGAACCGCAAGGCCAACGCCTCGTGTTTCCTCTAGGTTTACTAAGGATTTTGTGACTCCATCAGAACGTCTCCGTATTGCAGTATTTATCGACTTCGACAACATTGAAATTGGCGTCAAGAACACTCTGGGCGCGTCGTTTGACGCCGGCCTGGTCCTTGAAGCCCTGAAAGAACGCGGCGAAGTCGTCTCCAAGATGGCCTACTCCGATTGGCAGCGCGCCGGCGGATACAGCCGCGCGCTCAGCCAGCACGCCATCCGCATGGTGCAGCGCAACATGACGCCGGGCGGCGACAAGAATGGCGCCGACATCAACCTGGCGCTGGACGCCCTCGAGATGGCCTTCACGCATCCGCACATCAACGCGTTCGTGATTGTGGGCGGTGACAGCGACTTCATCAGCCTCGTGGAAAAGCTCAAGCAGTACGACAAGAAAGTCTTTGTCGTCGGCGGCCGGCAGTTCACCAGCGAGATCATGAAGCGCAACTGCCATGAGTTCATCGCCTACGAGAACCTCGTGCGCAGCACCGGCAGCGGCCATCGTCGTCAGTCCGGCACGGCGGGTGAGAATCGCTCGGATCGCATGACGATCGACAAGGCGTTACCGCTCGTGACGCGTGCGATGGGCGTCCTCTCCGAACGCGACGGCGCTCCGCCGCTGGGCCTGCTCAAGACCACGCTGTTGCAGCTCGACTCGACGTTCGACGAGCGGTCGTACGGCGCGAGCTCGTTCCGCGACTTCGCGCAGAAACTTGAAAAGGCCGGCGTCCTGAAAGTGACGCAGGGCAAGGGTGGCTGGATGGTCAGCCCGGCTGATGGCGCGCCAATGGTTTCGGACCACGCTGCGACGGCCGCGACCGATGAGAATGGCGGATCGATTCCGACTACCGCGACCCACCCCACACGTGAGCCGCGTGAACAGCGCGAGGCACAGACCCATCACCCCGCCCAGCCAGCGGCCGTCTCCACGACGCCCGTCGAAGTGGCGGGCACACCGGCCGAGGGTCTCGTCGAGTTCGCCCGGTTGCTGGCGGCTGCAGAGATCCGCAAGTGGCCGCTGTATCTCCGCAACGTGAAGCAGGTCATGCGCGCCGCGACGCCGCCGTTTGACGAGCGCGCGTATGGCTTCGCCAACCTGACCGATCTGTTGCGTGCCGCACACAAAGACAACCTCGTGCGCATGGAGCGCGACCGTCAGGGCGTGATCCGAGTGTTCCAGAGCTCGAACACGCCGGCACTGGCCGTGGCCAGTACGCCGCCGCCGGCTGATGTCGAGCCGATCGTGATCACGACGGGGCCGGAAGTCATCGATGCCGTTGTGACACCGATCGACGACGACCACGAGCCCGGCGATGTGAACGGCAACTTCGCCGGCGCACCCGGTACGGTCGACGCGCCTGCGCCCACCAAGGGCAAGTCGCGTCGTCGTCCGCAAGAGTCAGCCGCTCCGGCGCGCGGCCGGCGCAAGCCGGCGCCCAAGCGCAAGAGCTAGGAATCACCGTGACGGCCGGCGACGCGGCCACGCGATGAAGGTCGCCAAACGCGTTCTTTTCCTGATCGCGCTCATCTTCTACGCCGCGTCGTATCTCGCGGTGGGGAACCGCGGCACGAATCCTGGTGACGCCGTCAATTTCTACGCGCCCCTTGCCACCCATATCGCGCAAGGCGATGGCTACGTGCTGGATCACGCGTTCCCAGATCGATACCCGCCGGGGTTTCCGCTCTTTCTCGCTGCCATCTATCGCACCGGCGGAACGGCGGATCTCGAGAACACGCACTACCGCTGGGCGATCGTGATCCTGCACGCCCTGTCAGTGACGATGCTGTTTCTGGCGGCACGCCAGTGGCTCACCGCGAGTCAGGCGACGATCGCGGCGCTGTTGTTGATGATGCATCCCGTGTTCGCCGCGCTCGGTGTGACGCGATTCGCCTGGAATGCGACGGCGCTGTTTCTGTTCTTCTTCGTGGCGTCGCTATGGCTGCTGTTCTCTGCGCTGCGCACCGGCCGTCGACTGATCATGGGGGCCAGCGGCATCGCGCTGGCCGCGAGCGTCCTGACCTGGCCTGCGCCCACGCTCTTTCCACTCATCGTGATGGGCTTCATCGCAATCGCCCGTCCAGGAACGTCTCCGTTGTGGCGCGTCGCGAGTACTTAGTCTTTTCTCCTCGGATTCGCGCTGCCAGTACTGACGTGGGTGTGGATCGTCTATCAACACACGGGCCACGGCGGCATCTCCGGAGGTTTGTACCCGTCGATGCTTCACGGCCTGTTCTATCGAGATGGAGCGCTGGGCAACTTTGCGCTTGCTCAGCGTGCGCTCGCCGCCGATGCCGCCGGGCAGTTGCAGAATTCAGCCGATGTTGCGGTGTTCTACCTTCGTCAGTTGACGCAGCATCCGTTGGATCTTCTGGCCTTCGTTGGCGCCAAGACCGCGCGTGCCTGGTATGCATCGATTGCCGAGACTAACGACATCGTCACGCTCATCGTGCAGGCACCGTATCTGCTTCTCGGCATCCACGGCGCGCGGATCTGCCTGCGTCGTCACCGAGCGCACGCGCTGTTTCTGATCGGCGGAATTCTGTATTTCTGGCTCACGGCCGTGTCGGTCCTCGCCGTGGTGCGCTACATGATGCCGGCGGTCGTGATGCTGCTGATGTTCGCGGCGGTTGGGGCAGAGGATCTGTGGAAGCGCGTCAGCCGCGCTTTGACAGTCCGTTGAGGAATTCCACGCGCTCCTGTCCTGACAGCGAGGGCTCAATCCGCCGCATCACGCGTCGGTTGCCAACCTCGAGCGGCAGCATCGTGGCCGTGCCGCGCTCACCGTACTCGCCGTTCAATACTGTCGTGGCGTAGACGTGTCGGCGCGATCCGAAGAGCAGGCCTTCGACGATGACCGCCGTTGCGGCGCCGACGGCGTGCGGCTTCGGCGGCCAGAGCTTCTTCAGCGTCTCCGAGACCGCGACCATGCGATGCGCGGGCATGGCGGTGGAGAGCAGTGAACCGCTGAGCGTGGCTGACGTCCAGCCGACGGTGAACGCCGGGCTGCGACCGACGAGCGCGGCCGACACATCCATCGCGGAACCATTCACCTCGAGTGCGACCAGCGCCGCGAGCCCGCTGTGAACGGCAGCGGCGGCTGATCCCACGACCGCCTGTGGCGAGACGCCAGCCTCGCGCACGGCGGCTTCCATCAGCCACACCTGCTTCGGCCCCGCGAAGACGATCGGTGCCGTGTCGCCTGCGCGGACCAGTTGCTTGATCAGCGCCAGCCCGCGTTCGCCCTCCCATTCGCCTGTTGTTGCATCGTCGGCAACAACAATCACGTCGGCGCCGACGGCATCGAGCGCGTCGCCGCGACCACTGACACGTGTGTCGAATCCTTCGATCGGGCCGGTCTGCTGAATGTCGAGGGCTTTGCCTGCCGCGACGGTGGCAGCGGCGTCCACCAGGCGCACGTCGCGGACGCGCGCCCGTCGCGCGAGGGCGAACGCGACGGCCGAGCCAATTTCTCCTGCGCCCACTATGGAAACGACGGCGACCGCTGACATCGGAGAGAATCGTAGCAGAGGTGTTCCATGAACGCGTTGGTCACGGGCGGTACAAAGGGGATTGGGTTTGCCATCGCGGAAGCGATGTTGGCGACGGGCGGCAAGGTGATGATCACAGGCCGCGACGAGGGCCGCGTCAAGCAGGCACTGACGGCGCTCGCCAAGTCGGCCGCGACGGGCGCGCAGGTGATCGGCGCCACTGTCGATGTGCGCAATCGCGAGGGTCTCGAAGCGGCGATTGATCGCGCCGTGTCCACGTTCGGCACGCTCGATACGCTCATCAACAATGCCGGCGTCGGTACCTTTGTCGATGTCGAGAACATGTCCGATGAAGCGTGGCATCAGGTGATCGACACGAACCTCACGGGGGTGTTCTACGCGACGCGCGCCTCGATTCCACATCTCAAGCGTGCGGGCGGCGGCTGGATTATCAATATCGCGAGCCTGGCCGGTCGCAACTACTTCGCGAACGCGGCCGCGTACTGCGCATCAAAAGCCGGCCTCGTTGCGTTCAGCGAAGCCGTCATGCTCGAAGTCCGCAACGACAACATCCGCGTCAGCTGCGTCATGCCCGGGTCAGTCGATACGGAGTTCTCGCATCCGACGAAGTCGGAAGATAGCAGCTGGAAGCTGACCGCAGACGACATCGCCGAAGTCGTGATGGACCTCCTGCGCCACCCAAAACGCAGCCTGCCGAGCAAAGTCGAGATCAGGCCTTCGCGGACGAAGTAGCTTCAAATCCGGTGATCTTCGCGAATTTGTCGAGGTCTACGTTGCCTCCGCAGACGATGATGCCGACGTTGCGTTCACGGAGGCCGAGGCCTTGTAGCAACGCCGCCGTCGCCACCGCGCCGGAGCCTTCGGTGATGACGCCATGGTTGGAGTACAGACCACGCATGGCGGCCGCGATCGACTCCTCGGCGACGAGCACCATGCCGTCGACCAGATGGCTCACTAGCGGGAACGTGCGGCTGCCGGGTTCAAGGTTTCCCGCCAGGGCATCGGCGAGCGTCGGCAGCACCGTGACGGTTGTGATCTCACCGGCGGCGAGCGCCGTACTGAACACCGGGGACGACTCGGCCTCGGCGCCGATCACCCCCAGCGGCGACTTGCGATCTTTCGCGACAATGGCGCAGCCGGTGATGAGGCCGCCGCCGCCGACAGCGATCACGAACGTGTCGATGTCCGGTTCATCCTCAAGCATCTCGAGCGCGATCGTTCCCTGTCCCGCGATCACGTCGTCATCGTTGTATGGCGAGATGTACGGCACCCCGCTCCGGGAGGCGTCGTCGCGCGCGGCTGATTCAGCGGCGTCGTAGCTGTCGGCTTCGATGAGTTCAGCGCCGCGTGCACGCATCGCATCTTTTTTCGCGTTGGCCGCATAGGCGGGTGCGTGTGCGCGCACACGGATGCCGAGTTGGCTGCCGGCCCATGCCAGGGCCTGGCCGTGATTGCCGGCTGAAGCGGTGACAACGAGATCAACCTCGGGGGCGCGTTCGCGGAGGGCGAGGATCGCGTGCATCGCGCCGCGGGCCTTGAACGAGCCCGTGATCTGAGCGGTCTCAAGTTTCAGCCACACGTTGGCGCCGGCGACAGCGGAGAGCCAGTTGGAGCCCACGAGCGGCGTGCGCGTGATGTGCGGCGCGATGCGGCCGGCTGCGCGCTGGATCGACTGTCGATTCATGAAAAGATTCTACCGGTATGGACATCGTCACCGCTGCGGCGCCTCCGTTTTTCAAGAATGGCTATCTCGTGTCGTGCGAAGAGACGAAGGAGGCGGTGTGCATTGATCCTGGTGATGAGGTCGACGATCTGGTGGCGCACGTGCAGGCCGAGGGCCTCACGGTCACGATGATCCTGCTCACGCACGCCCATCTCGATCACATCACCGGAGTGGGTCGGGCCAAGGCGGCGTTCAGCGTGCCCATCTGGCTGCATCGCGACGACCTGTTTCTCTACGATGGCATCGTGGAGCAGGGTCGCATGTTTGGTCTGACATTGGAACGGCAGCCGCCGGTCGACCAGTTCTACGCGCCTGATCAGCGTCTCATGTTCGGCCGTTACCTGGTTGAGGTGCGACACGCGCCCGGGCATTGCCCAGGAGGAGTGTGTCTGGCGATTGGACGATCTGATCAGGCCGCTCGCGAGCTGTTCGTGGGCGACACGCTCTTTGCCGACTCAATTGGTCGCACAGACCTGCCTGGCGGCAATCAGGCGTTGTTGCTGAAATCGATTCGTGAGCAGTTGCTTGTTTATCCCGACGAGACTATCGTGCACTCGGGACACGGCCCGGACACCACCATTGGAGATGAGAAGGGCGGCAATCCCTTCCTGAGATGAACAGCCTGTTTGCCAGTCCAACGCTCGTCGGCCTCACGCTGCAATCGGCGGGCGTGTTGATGATCGCGGTTTTGTGCCTGACCCTTCTGCGCACGATTCGCCGCGCGCCACTCGTGCCCTGGACGGCGGCATGGATTGCGCTGTTCATCGCGCTGATGCTGCTCTTGCTCTCGTTCCGCGTGCCGGCGTTGAGCGTTGGGCTGCATCCGGCCTACATGTTCTTTGAGTACGTCTTCGGCTACCTCGTTTTTGCTGGATGTCGCGAATACACCGGCGGCAAGCCATTCGGCCGTTCTGATCTGCCATTTGCGCTCTCGATGCTCGTTCCGGCAGTGGTCTTGCCGGTGGCCGCGCGCTGGCAGTTCAATGTGTTCTTCGCGTTTCATGCGCTGATCTACGCCTATCTGTTCCTCCTCGCCTGGCGCCAATTGCAACGCGCGCGTCCAACGGACCGCAGCGCGCTCGGCGTGCGCGTGTTGAAGGTTGCGCTCCTGCTACTGGCCTGTGTCTATGGGGCGTACGGGCCGATCTTCGCGCTGTCGGCGGTTGGCTGGATTGCGCACGAGCCGCCGTTTCTGGCCTATTCCTCTTTCTATGATCTGTTGCTGTTGACCATGCTGGGTTTCGGCATGGTCATGGTCGCAACAGGCGAGGTGCAGTCGGACCTCGAAGTGGCGCGCGATCGGTTGGTTGGTGTTGCGCAAACAGATCACCTCACGTCGGCGTTCAATCGCTACGCGTTTCACACGCTGCTGCACCGCGATCTTGCGGGGACTGCGGTGATCGCCGACATCGACAATCTCAAGTTCGTCAACGATCGATTCGGCCACGCCGCTGGTGACTCTGCGATTCGGGCTGTCGCCTCCGCAATCCGCAGCTGCATCCGCGCCGACGATCTGCTGTTCCGGTGGGGTGGTGATGAGTTTCTGATTCTGCTCATCAACGTCGGCGAACTCGACGCGCGCAGTCGGCTGACGGTGGTCAACGAGCAGTTGCGCTGCGTCCGGCTGCACGACAGTGACGAGTCTGTCTCCGTCACGGTGTCCATGGGTTTCGCGCCGTTCGACTCGGCGGCGTCGTTGGATGATGTGATTCGCGTGGCCGACAACGCGATGTACGGCACGAAGAGGAGCGTGGTCAGTGATTAAGGGCGCGAAGAAGCCGAAGGACATCGACGAGTATCTCGACCGCCTGCCACCCGATCAAGCTGCAGCGCTCCAACGACTCCGCAAACAGATTCTGGCGGCGGTGCCGAAGGCGGAGGAGTGCATCTCATATTCGATGCCGGCATTCAGACTCGACGGACGCGTGCTCGTCTACTTCCACGCCGCGGCCAAACACTGCTCGTTCTTTCCAGGTGCGTATCCTATCGAAGCACTGGCGAAGGAGCTCAAGACATTCAGCACTAGCAAGGGCACGGTGCGATTCACGCCCGACAAGCCCATCAGCGCGACGCTCGTGAAGAAACTGGTGAAAGCCCGCCGCCTTTCGATGGACCCGTCGCTAAGCCGCACCTGAGTTGACATCGCGGTGCGCCTCCAAAGGATGGAGCGCCGGACCTTCCCCTACCTGACTATGCCGACTGACCCGCTACGACGCGACGAGGCCATCCGCGATCTGCAGGCCTGGGCGTGGGGCTGTTCGTCGGCAGGACCCCAGTGCTCTTAGGCCTGCGCGACTTCGAAATCGACGCGGCCCACCGACAGGATGTCTTTGGGCTTGAGGATGGCGCGGTCCACTTTTTCGCCGTTCACAAAGATGCCGTTGGTGCTTTCGAGATCTTCGACGAGCAGCTGATCTGACGCGTCTGTCGTGAGGCGGCAGTGGAGACGTGACACGAGCGCGGCTTCCACGATGAACTCGGCCCTGGCGGAGCGGCCGATCGTTTTGATGCTGCTCGGTGCAACGCGCAGTTTCATTTCGGGATCTGAGCTCGTAAGAATCCAACCTGCCATCTATGCCACCACCGTTGCGACGAGCGGTTTGATCCGCGCATTCACGACGTCGCCGCCGCGCGTGATCATCGTGTCGCGCGTGATCTCGTCGTCCATGTTGAATGTGAGTGTGGCCGGCCCCGTGAGTTTGCCGTCGGCGCCCTTGGTGCGGGGCGCGAGGTGCTGCACGAGCGTGACCACGTTGCGGGAATACATCTGACTGGCGTGATACGGCACGGTCGCCGGCAGATTCGTCGGGCCCATGATCGTGACGCCGTGGGCGACGATCGTCTGGTCTGCTTTCGTCAATTCACAGTTGCCGCCACGCTCGGCCGCGAGGTCAACGATCACCGAACCGGGCGGCATGCCTTTCACCGCGTCCTCTGTGATCAGCACGGGTGATCGCTTGCCGGGAATCGCGGCAGTGGTGATGACGACGTCAGTCGCCGCGAGCGTCTTGGCCATGAGCTCGCGCTGACGACGGTAGAACGTCTCATCCTGCGCCTTGGCGTAGCCGCCCGCATCCTGCGCGTCGCCAGCTTCAATCGGCAGCTCAACGAAGCGAGCGCCAAGACTCATGATTTGTTCCTTCACCGCTGGGCGCACATCGTACGCCTCGACACGTGCGCCGTTGCGCTTGGCCGTCGCGATGGCCTGCAAGCCTGCGACGCCGGCGCCGATGACAAACACGCGGGCGGCGGTCACCGTGCCGGCCGCGGTCATCAGCATCGGAAACATGCGGGGCAGCGTGTCTGCGGCCATGAGCACGGCCTTGTAGCCCGCGATCGTGGCCATCGACGACAACGCGTCCATGCTCTGGGCGCGCGTGATGCGCGGCACCATCTCCATCGAAAAGAGAATGGCGCCCGTGTCGGCAATTGCCCGCGTGAGATCGTGCGCGCTCAGCGGATCCGAAAAGCCGATCACGACCTGATCCTTTTTGTATGGAGAATCTGCGGAGGTGCGCACCTGCGCAACGAGGTCGCCGGCAAACGCGTCTGCGCGCGTGCCGATGCGCGCATGGAGTTCGGTGTAGGCCGCGTCAGTAAACCCGGCGGATTCACCTGCGCCCGACTCGATGACGACATCGATCCCACTCTTGATCAGCGCCGCGATCGACGCCGGCGCAATCGCCACGCGCCGTTCGCCAGGAAACGTCTCTTTCGGAACTCCGAGAATCATGTGGCTTCCTACTTCTTCGGCATCACAGCGTTGAGCCACTCGACGAGCGTCGTGGCCACAGCAGGGGCAATCGATTTGATCGCGAGGGACGGATACTCGTCCGCTTCGCCCGTCGTTGCAGCGGCCAGCAGATGGTTCACGTTCGGTAGCAGGACCTTCTTCGTCAGTGGCGCCGCTTTCGTCTTGCGCGCGCGCGCCAACGCGTCGAGTCGATCGGCGTCTGCAGGCACCATCTCCGTATCGAGTGCGCCGTGAACAATGAGAATTGGCTGGTCCGCCTTCTTCATCGTCGTCGCAGGATCAAACTCAACCCAGCTCTTGAACAGCAGTGTGTCGGCCGCGCGTTGCATCGCCATCGGCACGCCGTCCCAGCCTGTGCCTTTCACGACCGCGTCGAGGATCCGCGTTTGCAGCGCGATCTTGGCGTGCTTCTCTTCGACGCTGTCGCTCGATCGATCGAGTGAGCGCTGTTGTTGCGCCAAGACGACGTCGCGGCCCGACTGACCAGTCGCTGCCATCAGGCCGAGCGCTGCGATCTTTCCGCCAGCGCGGTCTCCGGCGATCAACGCCACCGCAGCGCCCTCAGCGTGCCCGACCACCGCAATGCGCTTTTGATCGATGTCCTTGCGCGATCGCAACCAGCTCACGATGCTCTGGACGTCGTCCGCATAGTCTTGCAGCGTCGCCGATTCCACGCGGCCACCGCTCTGACCGGTGCCGCGCTTGTCGAAGCGGACGACGAAAAAGCCGGCCTTCGCCAGATCCGCTGAGAGTTGACCGAAAATCGGAATCCCGAATCGCGTCTCATCGCGGTCGGACGGGCCAAGCCCGCCCACCAAAATCACCGCGGGGAGCTTGTCCGTGGCACTTACCGTTGTCGGTGCCGTCGTGGTCGCCGCGATCGTAAACCCAATGCCCGGGATGAACGCCGGTTTGTCGGCATCGTTCTGATACGACGCATCGCGCGTCATCACATTCGACAAGTCGCTACGGAGGACGACGATGCCGGCGGCGGGAACGGCGACGCGAGCGAGCCGGCCCTTCTGGTCGACCGAGACCTCCACCATCACGAGGCCGGCCGGGTTCTTCATCGCCATGCTGAAATGACGCAACTCTACGATCGAGTCGGGCGTCTGCAGGCGCTGCGGTGCGATGGCCGTGATCGTGCCTGAGATTTCTGCCGACGGCGCGACGTAGATCGGGAATGTGGCGCCGACTGCGCTCCCATTGAGCTGCGCAGCGAGTGCTTCGTACGCGCCGAAGAAGTTGTTGGGCAGTACGACCGTGCGGGGGCTGACGGTGTGCGTCGCGGCCGTCTTGTTGCCGCCCTGCATCGCGTCGTTCGTGGCCGTCGTCTCGGTGAAGGTCGTGGTCAGTGTCATGAGCTGCACCGGCTGTGTGCCGGATTGCGCTTCGATGACGAGCGACCGCGGCTGCCAATCGGCAGAGTAGGTCGCCTCGAATTTGTCGATCGTGAAGATGGTGGCACCGCCCTGGCTGCCGCTGGCTGAAATCAGCCAGCCGTCAGCCGTGCGCGTCAGTGTGACGTTTTCCTGTCCGACGCGTTGACCGCGGACGGTGATGTTGAAGGTGACAACCGGCGACTCCGGCGACTGGGCCTGAAGGACCCCTTCATGGATCAGCGTTGTTCCCGCGAGAACCGCGACGATAAGATGACGAATCACCCTCAGCATGCAGCCCCTTCAGCATACTTCCAACTTCGGTCACTCGGGACGGTCTGGCCTCATCGGGTGGGTCCCACGGGCCGACCGGGGCCGGCTCCGGCTGACCGGTCCCGACGCGTTGGAGTTCTTGCAGGCCCTGGTCACCAACGACGTCGCGGGCCTCCAGGTGGGGCAGTCGATTGATGCGCTATATCTGACGCCTCAGGGACGAATGATCACCGACATGCGCGTGTTCCGCGGCGAAGTCGAGGCGCTCGTCTCGGTTCCTGCCGAAATTGCGGCGACGCTTGCGGTGCGCCTCGACTTTCTGATTTTCGCCGAGGACGTGCAGGTCACGGACGCCTCGCAGCTGATTCACGAGATCACGCTCGTCGGTGAGAGTCTCGCCCACTCGACAGACATTTTCTTTGATGCCGAGCGCGAGGCGGCCATCCGGGCCGAGCTCGAGGCTGACGGATTACCGGAAATCGCCCCGGCTGACCTTGAAGTCATGCGGATTGAAGCCGGCCGCGCTCAGTGGGGCGTTGATATTAACGAAGAGACGATTCCGCTCGAAGCGGGGCTTCTTGACCGCGCGATCAGTCAGACCAAGGGCTGCTATGTCGGGCAGGAAGTGATCGTCCGCGTGCTGCACCGCGGTGGCGGTCGCGTGGCGAAGCGGCTGATGAAGATCGCGATCACCGGCGGACACGCCGACGTTCCTGCCGCCGGCACGCCCATCACCATGGACGGCCATGACGTAGGCAAGGTCACCAGTGCCGCTCGTTCACGACGCCTGGATCGTGTCGTCGCCCTCGGCTACGTCCAGCGCGAGCATGCACTTGCGGGGACGACAGTGATGGTGGGCGGGGCAACTGCAATTGTCGTCGGAGAGTGCTCGTAGGGCCGAAACGGCCCTATCTGTGTAGCATCTCAATCAACTCTCGATCGGCCTCGGGAAACTCCAGCGTCGCCAGTTCTGCACGTTTCACCCAACGCATTTCCTGGCCGATTTGGGGAACGGGCACACCCTTCAACGTGCACGCTCTGAAATGCAGCTCAACGGTTCGCTCGGGATACGCGTGCGTAATCGTGAAGATCTCGTCGCCGACAGCGACATCGACCGCTAACTCTTCGAGCATCTCGCGACGCAGGCAGTCTTCGTGCGATTCGCCGGGCTCGCACTTGCCGCCAGGAAACTCCCACGTCCCCGCGAGGTGCGTGCCCTTGAGCCGACGCGTCAGCAGGAACGCGTCGCCCTCTTCAACGACGGCCGCGAGTACGACGATCGAGGTCATGGCACTTTGCTTTCATCGGGCAGCGCGGGCAATCAGGCTTGCGCGCCGTGCAGAGAGTGGCGCCGAAGTCCATCAGCGCCTGGTTAAAGTCGAAGACGTGCTTGAACGGCAGCATCGCGCGGGAGAGTTCCCACAGGCGCTTGTCCATTGTGTGGCCGCGGTGGTCACCCTTGCCAATGAACACGCGGAACAGCACGCGAGCCACATTGGTGTCGAGAATCGCAGCGCGTTTGCCGAACGCGAAGCTCATCACCGCACCGGCGGTGTACGGGCCGATGCCCTTGAATGACAGCAAGGTCGCTTCGTCACTCGGCAACTCGCCGCCGTACTTCGCGACCGACTCGCGGGCAATGCTCTGCAGCCGCTTCGGACGGATGTTGTAGCCGAGCGGATACCAGGTGTTCACCACATCGCGTTCGCTCGCCTCGGCCAGCACCTCAAACGACGGGTACTTACCGAGCCACTCGTGATACTTCGGTAACACGCGATCGACTTGCGTCTGCTGCAGCATCACCTCAGACACCAGGATGTGGTACGGATCATCCGTGTTTCGCCACGGCAAATCGCGGCCATTCTTCCGATACCAATCCAGCAATCGACGTCGAAACCACTGACGATCAGTCGAAGAGGGCAGTGGGCCTGTCTTTGGTTTTGGCACGCGCCCGTTCACTATAATCGTGACGTGAAGATCTACACAAAGACCGGAGACGCGGGCGAGACCGGGCTCTTCGGTGGCGCGAGAGTGTCGAAGGCCGATCCGCGTGTCGATGCCTACGGCGAAATCGATGAAGCCAACGCGTGCATTGGCGTTGTGCGCGCCGCCGGTGTGCCCGCCGACACCGACGCGATGCTCGATCGCATTCAGCGTGATTTGTTCGCACTTGGCGCGCAGCTCGCGGATGGTCGACCCGACACGAAGAAAACGTATGAAGGCAAGACACGCCTCGGGGACGAGGACGTGGAGCGGCTGGAGGGGTGGATTGATGTGCTCGAATCGGAGCTACCACCGCTCACGAGCTTCATCCTGGCGGGCGGTTCGCCGGCCGGCGCGACGCTGCATCTGGCGCGAACGGTCTGCCGTCGCGCTGAGCGGCGAATGGTGACGAGCCCCGGCGTTCAGCCGACACAAATTATCTACGTCAACCGCCTCTCGGATCTGCTGTTCGTGATCGCGCGCGTAGTGAACCACCGCGCGGGCGTGCAGGAAGTCGAGTGGTAACGAGCTTGAGCTTCGAGTGGTAAACCGGCGGTGAACACCTCCGACGCCTACGCCGTCTGTCTGCGGCTGGCGCGCTCGCACTACGAGAACTTTCCCGTGGCGTCGTGGCTGCTGCCCGCGCCCATGCGTCCCCACATTGCCGCGATCTACGCATTCGCGCGCACCGCAGACGACCTTGCTGACGAAGGGGACATGCCCGATGCCGAGCGATTGGCGAAACTCGATGCGTGGAGCGCGCACCTCAGAAATCCCAGTGCACATCCGATTTTCGTCGCGCTCCACGACACCATCAGGACGTTCCAACTCGATCCGCAACTGTGCGAAGACTTGCTCTCTGCGTTTCGCCAGGACGTCGTGACGAAGCGTTACGAGACGTGGGCAGATTTGCTCGACTACTGCCGTCGGTCCGCAAACCCCGTCGGCCGACTGGTGCTCGGCGTCGCCGGCTATCGCGACGAGCACCTCGCCAGACAGTCAGACGCGGTCTGTACCGCACTCCAACTCGTAAACTTCTGGCAGGACGTCGAGAAAGACTGGGCGAAGGGCAGGGTGTACGTGCCGGCCGAGCTCAGTCGCGCGGCAGGTGCAGCGGAAACTGATCTGCGCGCGCGACGCATGACGCCGGAATGGACGTCTGCCCTGCGGGAGGCGTCGGGCCGGACGCGCGCGCTCTTCACTGAGGGGCGGGACGTGGCCGACGGTGTCACGGGCCGCTTGCGCTGGGAACTCCGCGCCACGTGGCTCGGTGGCGTGCGGATCCTTGACCGCCTCGAGTCCGTCAGCTTCGACGTGTTCCGCACGCGACCAACCCTTGGCTTCGCCGATGCCGCCACGCTTGTCTGGGATATGGTGAACTGGCAAAAACGGTGACAAGAAAGACCAGCTTCTACTACTCGTTCCTTGTGCTCCCCCGAGCCAAACGCGACGTCATCGTCGCCGTCTGGGACTTCTGCCGTTCGGTGGACGATGCGGTGGATCTCGAGAGCGATCCGGTCCTGGCGAAGAAGGCGATCGAATCGTGGCGTGATGAAGTGGCTCGCGTGTTTGGCGCAGGCGAACCCCAGACGCCGCAGGGCAAGGCACTGAAGGAACGGGGCCAGCCGTTCCGTCTTCCACGAGAACAGTTCGACGCGTTGATCGACGGCGTGGCGATGGACATTACACCGCAACGGTTTCAGACCTTCGCGGATCTTGAGCCGTACTGCCACCGCGTAGCCTCTTCGGTTGGGCTGATCTGTGCGGAAATCTTTGGGTACCACGACCCCGTGGTGCGCGAATACGCGCGCGATCTGGGAGTCGCGTTGCAGCTGACCAACATCCTGCGCGATGTCGGCGTTGACTACGCGCTCAAGCGCCTTTATCTGCCGCTCGACGACCTGGCGAAGTTCGGGTGCACGGAAGAAGACATTGCTCGTGAAGTGCGCGAGGCCGGCGGGGGCGTGAAGTCTGAGAAAGTACGCGCGGTACTCGAGTTCGAAGCTGCGCGCGCCCGTACGTACTTCGACCGCGCGACGACGGTGTTGCCCGATGCCGAGCGCCGCGCGGTGCTGGCCGCGGAGATCATGCGCGCGATCTATCAGGAGACACTGCGACGGATCGAAGCCGAACGCTGTGACGTCTTCTCACGGGTGATCAGGCTCAATCGCATACAACAGGCCCGCATCGCTCTGTCCGTGCTCGGACGCACTCGCTTTGGCAGACCTTCGTACCGCTGACGTCGTCGTGATCGGCGCGGGCTGCGCGGGGCTGGCGGCCGCGGTTCGCCTGTCCTCGGCCGGCGCAAAAGTCGTCGTCATCGAACAGGCGCCACGGCTGGGCGGCCGCACCACGTCGTTTGTCGACCGCCACAGCGGCGAGCGGCTCGACAACGGACAGCACGTCCTGTTTGGCTGCTACAACGAGACGTACGACCTGCTTCGGCAGATCGGCTCAGCGGATCAGGCGCCGCTGCAGTCAACGTTGTCGCTGACGATTGCCGGCGGACCTGACGGTCGAGGTCACGCGTTGCACTGTCCCGACTTGCCGTCACCCTGGCATTTGTTGCTGGGCCTCCTGATGTGGGACGCGGTGGGCATCAGCGACCGATGGTCCGTTCGCCATCTCGCGCACGTGCTGACGTCCGCCCGTCGCCATGGCGCAGCGGCGACCGCCGCGAAGGTTGACGCATTGCTCACCGTGTCGCAATGGCTGGAGCAGCAACACCAGACACCGCAAATGCGGCGATGGCTGTGGGATCCGCTCGTGTTCGCTGCGCTGAATCAGCGGCCGGAAGAAGCCGCGGCTCGCCCGTTCGTGCGCGTGCTCGCCGAGATGTTTGGTCCGCGTCCGGAGGACTCGGCGGTGGGCCTGCCGCGCGTGCCTCTCGACGATCTCGTCGCCGCGCCGGCGATCCGGTTCATCGAGTCGCACGACGGCATGTTGCTCACCAAGCGACCCGCGAAGATCGCGATGAGTGGCGATCGCATCGCGCACGTGAAGGTGGGGGAGGTGCTCGTTCGCGCAGGCACCGTTATCAGTGCCGTTCCCTGGCACGCATTCCACGCGCTGTGGGAAGAGAACCTGCCCCTCGCGCTCACCGACATCGCCGCGCACGCCTCAGCGATGAAGTCGTGCCCGATCGTGACTGTGAACCTCTGGTTCGATTGCGATGTCATGGGCCGCGATCGTCCCTTCGTGGGCCTCTCGGATGGGACGATGCATTGGTTTTTTGGGCGGAACGCGATTGTCGGCGAAGGCACGCATGTCTCGGCTGTGGCGAGCGGCGCAGTCGACATTCTCCGCCTCGAGAATGACGAAGTCATTGCCCGCGCCGAGGCCGACGCCCGCAGAGCCCTGCCGGGCACACGGGGCGCGACCCTCACGCGTGCACTGGTGGTGCGGGAACCACGCGCCACATTTTCACTCGCGCCCGATGCACCACCGCGGCCGTCAACGATCACGCCCCTACCCGGATTTCTGCTGGCGGGTGATTGGACAGACACAGGATTGCCCGCAACGATCGAAGGCGCGGTACGCAGCGGAAACGCCGCGGCAGTCGCTACGAACCGATAGACTCTTCGCAGTGTCCGTCCTCGTCATTCATTTTCTCGAACTGGCTCTGAAGGGCCGCAATCGTCCGTGGTTTGTGGCCTCACTTGTGCGATCCATTCGATTGCTGCTGGCCGACCAGGACATCTCGCATGTGCGCCACGTGCAGGGGCGCATCGAGGCGCGACTTGGCGCGAACGCGGATTGGGCGGAGATTCGGTCGCGACTGTCGATGTTGCCGGGCATTGCGAACTTCGCCCGCGCAGAGCAGACCGAGCCGACGATCGATGCGATGTGGGATGCGATGGCGCCGATGCTCGCGGGTCTGCAGCCCAAGAGCTTTCGTGTGAAGGTGCGCCGCATCAACAAACTGTTTCTGACGCCATCACCGCAAGTCGAGCGCGCACTGGGTGAGCGCGTCATCAACGCCACGAACTGGGCCGTCGATCTCACGAAGCCCGAGCTCACGCTCCGGGTCGAAGCGTTGAAAGAGCACGCACTGGTCTATGCGCACCGCGAACCCGGCACCGGCGGCTTGCCCCTCGGCACCGGCGGCAAAGTGCTGTGCCTGCTGTCTGGCGGCATCGATTCGCCCGTGGCCGCGTGGCGCATGATTCGTCGCGGATGCCGCGCGTCGTTCATTCACTTTCACGCGTACCCGATTCTGTCGCGCTCGTCGCAAGACAAGGCGCGCCAGCTCGTGCAGACGCTCACGCGCGCGCAACTCAGCTCGCGACTCTTCTTGGTGCCATTCGGCGCCGTTCAGCAGCAAGTCGTCCTCAATGTGCCGCCCCCCCTGCGTGTCGTGATCTACCGACGCCTGATGGTGCGCATCGCCGAAGCCGTGGCGGAGCGACACAACGCGCTGGCGCTGGTGACCGGTGATGTGGTGGGACAGGTGGCGTCACAAACACTTGAGAACATCGCTGCCGTCAATCGCGTGGCGACGATCCCGATGCTGCGGCCGCTCGTGGGAGACGACAAGGAAGAAATCACCGCGATCGCGCGGACGATCGGGACCTACGAGACGTCAATTATTCCGGATGAGGACTGCTGCACGCTTTTCACGCCGCGGCTGCCCTCGACGCGAACGACACCTCAGTTGGTTGAAGACGCAGAGGCCCAGTTGGATGTGCCGGCGCTGGTCGCGATGGCGCTGGAAGGTGTGACGGTCGAGACATTCAAATTCCCACACGCAAATAAAGCCGGGAGTTAATTGGCAATTAACTCCCGGCTTTATTTCCCGCAAACCTATTTAACTTCAGCCTTTACGCTTGGGCGCACCGCCATTGTGAAGCGCTGGAAGGCGACCGTGCCCGAGACGGTGTCGACCACGTTCACCTGGCATGTGTAAACGCCGGGTTTGAACGTGTCGCCATCGAGTGCGAACTGGAACACTTCCGCCTTCCGGTCGAGGGCGTCGAGAGCGGTGCGTTCGATCACCGGCGTCTCGTACACCTTCGTCTTGTTGCGATAGAACGCCATGCTGGTTCGCACCTGCGGCGCCCCTTCGCTCAACGTCGGGTCGTAGACCTCGTAGTAGAAGTAGAGCTTCTGGTCTTGATTCACCACGTGGGTGAGGTTCGGCACGATCTCGATGTTGTCGTGCACGAGCGGGCTGAGCGTTTTGGCGCGGCCTGTCGCATTCTGCAACTGCGTGCTGAGGACGACCGAGCTCATCTTGACTGGTGCGCGTCCGAGATCAGGAACGATGACGGCCGTTTCGAAGGTGCCCATCTGACCCGTGGTGTTCTCGCGCACGATGATCTTGGCCACGTAGCGTCCCGGTGGCAGTGTGGCGCCGGTCTGGAACAGCACCTGCTTGTTGGCCAGCGCGTCTTTCGTCGCGGGCGGCACCGTGATCGTCGATTTGATCGTCGCGAAGGTTTCACCGCGTTCGTCGCGAATGAAGCCGCGAACGTCCATCACTTCATTGGTCGTCGACACGGGCACCGCCTCGCCAGGCACCGCGACGGAGATCGGCACGTAGTAGCACGTCGGCAGGAACATCGCAGGGATGCCGCCACCGGGGCCGCCCGGACCGCCACGACCACCGCCGCCGCGCCCGCCACCGCCCGGTCCACCGGGACCGCCGCCAAAGCCCACCTGGTTGCCGCAGGCGTCAGCCGTGGGCAATCGGAAGTACGCCGAGGTCACAAAGAGCGGCACGTCGGTCGCCGGAATCGGCATCAGCAGCTGTTCCTGCAGTGCATTCTCGCGATCGCCCTTCGCCGTGTTCGCAAAGTCGCGGTCGGCGTAGTAGCCCTCGCGCGCGCTCAGCTTCGCGTCGAGCTTGGCCTTGAGCTTCACCTGAATCTTGCGGAAGCTGCCGTCCTGCTTCGAGTTCGAGCTGGAGTAGCCAAGGATGTAGTACGACGAGATCTCTTTCTCAACCGCGTCAAAGGCTTCGCCGAAGTCGTTCGAGTCGGTGAACGCCGTGCCCCCGGTGTCGGCGGCGAGTGACTGCAAGCCTTCCTGCTGCTGGGCCAGCTGTGAGAACTGCTGTGCGACGCCTCGTCCGGAGAATGCAGCCACACCGCCGCGGCTGCCCTGACGCGCGCTGCCGCCTGCCACGACGACCTGAAGTCCACGCGAATCCACCGGGTTGATCGACGTGTTCGCTCGGCTGCACGCGTTGACGGCCGCGCGCGATTCCACCGCGTTGTCGGTGCCATTGCGCTGCATACCGGAGCTGAAATACAGGATGGCCTTGTGCTGTTGGATCGCAACGAGACTGTCGCAGATCGTCTTCAGGCCGCGCAGGCGCATATCGTTGTTGAACGAGTCCAGTGCCTGCGTGCTCGCATCCACCGTCGTCGTATCCGTCGTCGCGGAGTTCGTCGCTTCATCTGAGGACATCGTGCTGGCATCGACATCGGCCACCGCTGTGCCGTCTGAAATCGCGAAGGCTTTCAGTGTGGCGGTGATCTTGGCTTTGTCGTTCGTGAAGTCGGTCAGGATCTGTAGCGTCGACGAGATCGACGCGACCGCGACCAGGTCGGACGTCGACATCTTGTCGGCCGTCCATTTCAGCGAGGCGTCTGCCGCCTTCTGAATATCTTCCGGCTGCATTGAGCTCGTGTCGAACAACAGGATCCAGACGCGATGACCCGCGACGAGGTCTGAGGTGAGCGGCGCGGCCGACGCATCAATCGTGGCTTCGACCGCTGCCGCGGTCGTTGTCGGCGCGGACGTCGCGGCTGGCGCGGGCGCCGGGGTCGCGGGCTTGGCACCGGGTTTGGCCGGGCCGATCGTGACAGGCACCGCGCCTTTCGTGCCGCCGGCATTCGACAGCGTGGCGGCCGAGATGATTGCCTTCGAGGTCGGGGCAACCTTTTCGTACGCGAACGTCTGGATGTCCTGCGACTTGCCGTTTTCGAGAATCTCGAAATCAGCGGCGGTCAGGCCATCAATCGGCTGACCCTTCTTGTCGCGCACGCTGACGTCCACGAGGATGAGGTTCTGCCCCGATCGAAACATCGGTCGCTGGGGAGCCGCGGGCGCACCTGCCTGCCCCCAAACCCCGGACGTGAAGACCAGAACGAGAGTACCGAGACAGGCTACCAGTCGGAGACGCATGTTAGAACCTGACCCTCGCGTTGAGCGTAATCGTGCGCAGTCCGGCGAATCGCGTCACCTGACCGAACGTGTTGGAGTTGATGTTGGTGTCGATCGACGTCCACTGAATCGTGTTGAAGAGATTGTTCGCGTTGACCTGCAGCGAGATGGCGCGATTGCCGCCGATGCGCATGTCGCGCGAGAACGTCGCGTTGATCACATGCCCGCCCGGGCCGATGATGATGTTGCGCGGCGCCGTGCCGAACGTGCCGGCCGCAGGCACCGAGAACGCCCCGGTGTTGAAGTAGCTGAGCAGCGACGGATCAGACGACGAGATCTCTGCGCCCGAGTAGTTCGCGCGCAGTGAACCGCTCGTGCCGTTGGCGACGCTGCTTGTGGCGCCGACCACGCGCGGCGTGAACGGCGAACCCGACTGCGCGGTCAGATTCAGATTCATCGACCACTCACCAGCAATCGCCGCGATCAGGCCGCCGTTGGAGAACCATCGACGGCCGACGCCGAACGGCAATTCCCACGTCATGTTCGCCGAGAACTGGTGTCGTCGATCGAAGTTCGAGAGCGCGTATTCCGCCTCAAGATCCTGATCGTTCTGCGCCACCACGGAACTCCCCGCGCCGAGTGACGACGCGTTGTCTTTCGACTTGGCGAGCGTGTAGGACGCACCGAAGCGCATGCCGTTCGCCATGCCGCGCTGCACCGAGATGTTGCCAAGTGACAGCAGCGAATGACCGCCGGAGGATTCCCACGTGAAGGCCTGCACGCCTGCAATGCGGAGCGTGCCGTCCGGGTTGCGGTTCGGCGCGCGCAGCAGATCGAGGCTCGTGCCTCGCGTGCCTGTGTAGCCGACGGTCGCGGACCAGATCTTCCAGAAGCTTCGCGACACGGTCGTGTTCCATGTTTGGATCATGCCCAGGCCGAAGTTCGGATCCACACCGTAGTTATTCGTCGTTGTTGCCGCCGCGCCGAGCAGGCCCGTCTGCAGCGAGAGCGGTGAGGCGAGCGTGCCGACGTTTGTCTCGGCCACGGCAAACGGCGGTTGCCCGACGAGGTTGCGCGCGATCGACGCGTAGGACGACGCGTTGTAGGTGATGCTGTAGCTCGTGTTGAGAATCGTGTTGCGCGCGAGGCGGTAGGCCATGCCGACACGCGGACCGATGTTGTTCCAGTCGGTCTTGACGAGTCCCGATCCGAATGTCGTGCCTGATGCCGCGCCCGTCATGCCGGGCGTCACCACGCTGGCGGCGGTGAATGCCTGCGTCACATCGAGGTTGGCCATCTTGCCGTCGGCTTCGGTGTACGGCATCGCCACTTCCCAGCGCAGGCCCAGGTTGAACGTCATCTTTGCGCTGCGCTGCCAGTTGTCTTCGACATACATGGAGAACGTCCTGTCGCGGAGGCGTGTGGTGCCGCCCACTTGCAGCGTCGCCTGTTGCGGCATGCCGAGCAGGAAGTCCGCGACGTCCGCGCCGGTGTTACGCGAGGCCAGCGCGCCGTTGCCGGTGTAGAGACCGGTGAACGTGAACGAGCCGCGCGCGTTGTTGTTGCTCGCGCTCGATGACGCGTCGTAGCGGAAGTCTGTGCCAAACCGCATCTGATGTTTGCCCAGCGGTTTCGACAACGTGTAGCTCGTCGTGATGCGATTGTCGGTTCGGAGATTGGCCGACGCACCCCGCACGTTGAAGTTCGAGAACGTCAGGTTGGGCACGCCCCAGTTGAGCGCGTCCTGCGCGGTCGGATACGTGATGCCCGCGAGCCCGGCCACATTCGTCGCATTCGAGAACTGATTCGTCGTCTCGTTGCTTGTGTGCGCAATGTTGACGGTGAAGTTGTGATTCGTGCGTCCCTTCGCGACCGTCAGTGTGATCGGCACGGTGACGCTCGTGCTCTTCGTCGTACCGCCGAGCTGCGGCATGATGTTGAACTGCTCGCTCGAGTTGCCGCGATACTGCAGCTGCGCCGAGAGGTTGATCGTCAAGCCGCCGCGACCACCGCGTCCGCCGCCCTGGGCGCCACCGCCGCCACGACCGCCGCCGGCCGCACCGCCGCCACGCGCACCCGCACCGCCGGCACGAGGCTCGGGCAGATTCGGCGTCAGGTTCTGGTTGATGCGCAGGCTGATGCTGTTTGATGAGTTGAGCGTCGTGCCCGTTGTGTGCAGGTTCTGCACCGTCGTGCCGTCCACGTTCGGCAGCGGGATGTAGCGGAGCAGCGCGAGCGCCGCAGGATCCATCTGGCTCACAGGGATCTGATTGTTCGCGTACGCCTTGCCCGTTTTCGGATTGATGAGTTGCACTGTGCTCGACGAGAAGTCACCCGCGCGCATCGCTGCCGTCGGCACCGTCGCGTACTGATCCTGAATGTTGGTCGAGTGGTTGCCCGTGTAGTTGAGCTGGAAGCTCGTGCGACGCTTCGTGTCGGGGTAGAGGCCGGGGATGATCAGTGGACCGCCGATCGTCGCGCCGTACGAGTTCTGCGCGAACGGCAGTTGCGACACCTCTGTGGGAACGCCATTCCGCGGCTGAATGCCCGTCGTGTTGAGCGCCGACCCGCCATACGTGTAGTTCACCGAACCCTGATACAGGCTCTGGCCGCGGCCACCGCGGCCGCCGAGCTGGAATCCGCCAAGGCCACCGCCACCACCGCGGCCGCCGCCATCGCCACCACCGCCGGGTCCACCCGCACGGCCCTGGCCATCACCACCCGCACCACCACCGCCCGGTGCTGTGAAGCCTTCACCGAACTGGCCCGTCGCCGGATCAAATTCACCGCGACCAATCGCCGTCATGCGGTCGTTGAGCATGCCGCGATCCACGTTGATCGCATCACCGCCGCCATTCACCGACACCGCTTCGGCATTCGCGCCGCTCAAGCTGAAGCCCGGCGGCAGGAACGCTGCGAGCTCGGCATTCTGATCAGCGACGGGCAATGCCGCGACTGCGGCCGCGCCTGTGGCGTCTTGCGTGACGTTCAACTGCGCGAAGCCGCGTCCACCCGGCGCTGCCGCAGTCTGGCCTGCCGGCCGTGCCGGCGCGCCAGTGCCGCGCGCACCCGGCGCGGCTGGCGTCGCCGCCGCGGTGGTGCTCGTCGGCGTGGCCGCTGCCGTCTGGCCTGCGGCCGGCGCGTTCAGTGGTTCATTCCGCGGACGCAACGTCAACTGAAAGTCGAGCGTCGTGTCGCACGGCAGCGCCTTGAGCGTGATGTCCTTTTCCGCCTTCGCGAACGACATCATCTCGGCGGTGACGTGAAACGTCTGGCCCGGCGTGAATCGGATCGTGAACTTGCCGTCGGCTTCCGTCGAGGTCGCTACGACGAGGCGCGTGCCCTGGTAGACGACGATGGTGGCACCTGGGAGGGCCGTGTCGACGGTGGCGGGGATCTCAGCGACGGCCGTCTGCGCAGCGCCGCCTCGGCCCTGGGCCATTTGAGCGAGTTGAGCCATCTGCGCGCGCATTGGATTCGCGATTTGGGCCGAGACCTTGCCGGTCACGCGGCAACCTGCGGCGGCCGGTGTGGCGGGCGCCTGCGGGGCAGCGGTGGCTGGGGCTTGCCGGCCGGCGGCATCGACAATCAGCTGGTCGGCGCTGAACGCCCAGACACCGGCAAGAAGTGCGGCGGCCAGCACGCGGAGCATGGGCCAATGACGATTGAGTGCAGATGATTGCTTCAAAAAGCCCTCCAGGGACAATCCTTGACGTTACCCTACAGACCGGTTTCCGGGCCCGGTTCGTCCACGTTAACGAGAATTAATTCCCGCTCGACATCCAGGGGTCCGCTACGTGGCTACGACCGTACCCTCCTGGGTGTTTCGAGCTCGGATCCCGTTCTCGTCTTTGCCCGCATGATATTGATAAGATTTCGCGCATGAAACTCACCCCCGGCAAGCTGGCTGGCATGAAGGCGGTTTCGAACGAACGCGGCGTCATCGCCGCGGCCGCCATGGATCAGCGCGGATCGCTCAGCAAGATGCTGGCCAAGGAGGGGGGCAAGCCCACCACCGACGCGATGATGGAGGAGTTCAAGACGCTCGTCGCCGAGGTGCTCACGCAGCACGCGAGCGCGATCCTGCTCGATCCAGAGTGGGGCATTCCCGCCTCGAAGCGCCGCGCCAAGGGTTCCGGCCTTCTGATGGCGTATGAGAAGACCGGCTACGACTCGGCCACGCCCGGCCGACTGCCCGATTTGCTCGATGTGTGGTCGGTGCGCCGCTTGAAGGAAATTGGCGCCGACTGTCTCAAGATTCTTCTCTACTACACGCCATTCGATCCGAAACCCGTCAACGACTTGAAGCAGGCGTGGGTGGAGCGCATTGGCGACGAGTGCCGCGCGAATGACATCCCGTTCTTCCTCGAGTTTGTCGGCTACGAAGAAGGCGCCGACGAGAAGAGCCTCGAGTACGCGAAGAAGAAGCCGTCGATCGTGACCGGTGCGATGGCCGAGTTCACGAAGGACCGCTACGGCGTTGACGTGATGAAGGTCGAGATTCCCGTCAACATGAAATACGTCGAGGGCTCGAAGGCCTCAGGCGGCGGCCCCGCGGCGTACACGCGCAAGGAAGCCGCGCAGTGGTTTCTCGAAGCGGCGAAGGTATCGACCAAGCCCTTTATCTATCTCTCGGCCGGTGTCAGCAACGCGGAATTCACCGAAGGCCTCGCGCTGGCGGCTGAAAGCGGCGTGAACTACTCAGGTGTTTTGTGCGGCCGCGCGACCTGGAAAGACGGCATGTCGATCTACGCCAAGGAGGGCGCAGGCGCCTTCCGCAAGTGGCTCGAGACCCAGGGCGTCGAGAACATCAAGAACGTCAACGAAGCCATCAAGCCGGCGCACCCGTGGTTCGCGTTCTACGGCGCGAAGTCGGCCGACGAACTCGGGTAGCTGAGGGTTGGGTCGTCAGCCCGGCAGAACGGATGCCGAGATATTGAACGGCACGAGGCTGGCCGGCCCCGTGCCGAAGGGTGCGCCGACGAAGATGGACACGGTGGATCCGCGTGTGATCGTGACACTGAGGGTGGCCGGCGCGCTTCCGGGCTGGCCATTCATGACGGTGCCCGACCGGTTGGACCATAGTCCGAATGTCCCGGACCCGGTCCAGTTCAGGTCGATGCGGACGTCGGCATCCGACGGCGCAGCCAGCGAGTAGAACTTGCACGGCGCGCAGTAATCACTCTCGTAGACTTCACCGACGTAGGCGTGCGATCCGTCGTTCGCCAGTCGATCCGACAACGTTGTTCCCGGTTGCAACACCTTGAACGATGTCACGCCGGATTGCGACGCGGCGGTGGTCGGCTGAAGCGGCGAAGAAGACGCCGAGCAACCCAGGCTGCTAGCCGAGAGGACAACGGCGGCGAGCAATAGTGCGAGACCACGGAGCGGCATGTGTGAGTCCTCGAAAATAGCTTAGCGAATGTTGCCGAATGTTTGTGAAGGCAGCCTGGTCGCTGTGATCGTGAATGCCACAGACGTCGCCGGCGCAGGCGTTGGGTACGGCGTACCCACGATCAGATTGACAGAGAATCCACGTGGCACGGTCAACGAGAGTGTCGTTGCCGCAGTTCCGGTAATAGGTGTGCCGCGAGTGATGGTGTCCTCGACGTATGAGGCCGACCAGAGTCCGAGTACCGGCGTTCCCGGCCAGCGAAGGTCCACTCGAACATCAGCATCGGCGGAAACTGTCAGCGTATAGAACCGGCATGCCGTGCAGTAGTCGCTCTGGTCTGGCTCGCCGATGAACCCGTATGAAGTGTCTCTCACCAGCCCATCTGAAATCGTCATCCCCGGTGAGAGCGCTGGCCACGGCACGAACTGTGTCTTGGTGATCACGGCAACGGACGTCGTTGGTGCGAGCGGATGCGACGGCAAGGCGCAACTCCCGACGCTTCCCAACGCGACGATGAGCGACGCAGACAGATTCCAAACACGAAGGCGCATGTCGGTCCCCTATGTTCCTGAGGGCAGCACGATTGAGGCTATGGTGAACGCCACGCGAACGGCCGGTGCCTTTGTTGGGAACGGTGTGCCGACGATCAGCCTGATTTCAGATCCGCGCGGGACCGTGAGGCTGAGGGTGGGCGTTCCGCTCCCTGTCTTCGGTTCGCCGACCGTGATGACCCCGGCGCGATCGCACCAGAGTGCGACCTGCGGCGTCCCCGCCCACTGAACGTCGATCCGAACGTCGCCATCCGCCGGCGTGCGAAGCGTATAGAACTTACACGCCGAGCAGTAGTCGCTCTCGTAGGCTTCGCCCACATATGAGTAGGAGCCGTCGTTCTCGAGCCCATCTGACACCGTCGTGCCGGGCACCAGTGCCTGGGGTGGCGGGAGGATGCGTGAAAAGACGAAGGCCGTTGATTGAATCGGCTGAGTCGGCGCGGAGATGCTCTCGCGGCATCCCAGTGCGGCCGCCAGGACCAGGACGAGGCCGAACGTACGAAGTGTCATATCTGTATAGGCGGGAAAACTCGTCGTGAACTGTCATCCGCCTGAAGAAATAAATCCGGACGAGACGGCGCGATGCCGGGTGTAGAGTCGGCTACTCCAATGACGAATGGCACGCCGCACGCTGGTTCGACGTGCCATCAGGTCACTGACTTGCTCCTGGCGTGGGGCCAGGGCGATCAATCCGCACTTGAGAGTCTGATGGTCGCCGTGCACGCGGAATTGCGTCAATTGGCGCGACGCGGTTCGGTGGCAGGACCGCGCGCACTTCTTTGCCATGTCGTCACGGGTTATGCGGCGCGTCCTGGTGGACTACGCGCGTTCCCGGGGCTACCAGAAACGCGGCGCCGGCATCATCAGCGTGACGCTCGATGAAGCGCTCGTCGTGTCTCCAGCGCGTGGCGCGGATCTGGTGGCGCTTGATGATGCACTCCAGGCACTGGCGGCGGTGGATGCGCGGAAGGGTCAGGTCGTCGAAATGCGTTTTTTCGGCGGCTTGAGCGTGGAGGAAACTGCCGAGGCCCTGCACGTTTCAGCGGAAACCGTCATGCGTGATTGGCGGTTTGCGAAGGTCTGGCTCCTGCGCGAGTTGGCGGGACATGTCTGAGCATCCGTCAGACCGTTGGCGCGACGTCGAGCACCTCTACCATCAGGCCCTCGAGCTCGGCGTGTCGGAGCGCGCTGCTTTCCTTGCCGAGATCGGTGATCGCGACGATGGGCTGAGAAGGGACGTGCAATCACTCCTCGACCATGAAGCCGCTGCCGCCCACTTTCTTGAAGGCTCGGCATTTGTCCTCGCCGCACGAGATCTGGCGGATAGCCGGCGGACACGGCTTGAAGGGCGGCAGGTGGGTGGCTACGCGATCGTGACGATGATCGGCGCGGGCGGAATGGGCGAAGTGTATCGCGCGCGCGACTCGCGGCTCGATCGCGACGTGGCCGTCAAAGTGCTCGATCCGTCAATCGCTGCGGATCCGGCCTATCGCCGACGATTTGAGGACGAAGCGCGCGCGGCGTCAGCGCTGAATCATCCCAACATCGTGACGATCTATGGCGTCGGCGAGGGGACCGGGGATGAGGACCTCGCGTTCATCGCCATGGAACTGGTCGAGGGACAGACCCTTCGGGAATTCATGTCGGTGAGCCCGATGCCGGTCGGGACGGCCCTCGATGTCGGCGTGCAGTTGGCAGCGGCACTCGCGGCCGCGCATGCGCGCGGGATCGTCCATCGCGATCTCAAACCCGAGAACGTCATGGTGCGGCCGGACAGACTCGTCAAGGTACTCGACTTCGGCATTGCGAGGCGAGACGGAGGGCTCGGTGAAGAGGGCTCGATCGTCGGCACGCTCGGGTACATGTCTCCCGAACAGGCGGCTGGGCGGCCCACCAGTTTCGCGTCGGATCAGTTTTCGTTCGGCGCGATCCTCTACGAGATGCTCTCGGGGTCTCGCGCGTTTCACCGAGATTCCCGAGTGGAGACGCTCGCTGCGATCATCGAGGCGCAACCGCAGCCGGTCGAGAGCCTCAACCCCCGAGTGCCGGCGTCGGTGCGGCGTGTGCTGGAGCGGTGTCTGGCGAAAGACCCGGCCGCACGCTATTCGGATACGGCCGAACTCGAGTCCGCTCTGCGGCGCATCAGCACACGACTCTCCGTGGGGCTGACGCGACGTCAAGCCGTGTGGCTTGGCAGCGCGACCGCCGCGGCTGCGGTGGCCGGTGTCAGCGCGTGGTTCCTGTGGCCACCGCAGAGCATCGCCGTGTTGCCCTTCCTCAACGCCAGCACGAGCCCTGATGGCGACTATCTCTGCATCGGGATTACGGAGGCGCTGATTGGTCGATTGCGGCATCTCCCGATCCGCGTAAAGAGTTTCAGCCTCGTCTCGAATTTTGTCGACACCTCCACCGACACGCGCGTCATCGGACGGCAACTCGGTGTCGAAACGGTGTTGACGGGCAAGCTCACACTCGATGCCGGACGCCTGCGCATCGTTGCGGAACTGATCGATGTCGCGACCGGGAAGTCGCTCTGGAAGAAGGGCTACGACCGCGGCACCGCCGACATCTTCGCGTTGTGGGACGAGGTGGCCTCGGCGATTGTGGACGAGGGGCTGCATCTTCGCTTGACGCGCGACGAACGCCTGCAGCTGTTGAGCAGACCCACTGACGACGCGGAGGCCTACGACCTGTTTCTCCGTGCTCGTCCTTTTCAGATGGCGGGCTCGGAGCAGGACTACCTGGCGGCGCGCGAGTTGTTGACCGGCGCCGTTGCCAGGGATCCACGGTTTGCCGAGGCGTGGGTGGCTCTTGCCGGCACGTATTGGACCTGTGCGCTTGACAGTTTTATCCGTCCGGCCGAGGCGACGCCGCAGATTGCTCAGAGCCTCGCGCGGGCGTCGGTGTTGAATCCCGCATTGCCCGATCTGCACTTCGGCCTCGCGATTACGCACTTCTTTTTTGAATGGGACTGGACGTCCGCGGAGCGCGAGTTTCACCTCACGAGTGCCGCCGCCGATCGTGAGCTTCAGCCCGAGTTGTTGCTCACGCACGCGATGGAACGCTGGGCGATGGGGCACGTCGATGAGGCGCTGCAAATTGTCCGTCGGGCGCGGCGCATCGATCCGCTCAGCACCATCTTCGTCAATGCGGAAGCCAACTACCTGTTCCACGCAGGTCATTTGGACGAGGCGGCGGCCCTGTATCTCACGCTCATCAACACGCACGCGGACATGGCGTCGCCGCGATTTGGGCTGGCGGAAGTGCGTCAGGCGCAGGGGCGATTTGATGAGGCCATTGCTGCGCGTGCGCAGGCGCACGAACTCGAAGGCGACGACCGTGATGAGGAGTTGCGGTCGTTGATGAGCACCGCGCGCGGTGAGCAGGGCTACCGCCAACTCGATCGCGCGGCACTGCTGAACGTGGAACTCCCCAGGCTCGAACGCCGAGCCGTGACTGGCGGCTACGCCTCCCCGCTGGATTTCGCGCGCCTCTGGGCTCGTCTCGGCGATGGGGAACGCGCCTTCAGATTCCTGTCGGCGGCATTTGACGATCGCGCGCCGGCGCTGGTATTTCTCAATGCTGATCGCGCCTGGGATGCCGTTCGCGCGGATCCAAGATTTCGTGAGGCCGTGACCCGCGTCGGACTTCAACCGCGCGGCCAGGGTTGAACGCTATGCTAGTCTCGGCGCCACGCACACTACGGAGGCACGAATGAGATTTCGCACGATCGCGGCCGGAATCCTGGTTCTCTTTGCCATCTCTGCCAACACATCCATCGCGGCGTGTGGCGACAAGTTTCTGAATCTCGCGCTGGGGACCCGCTACGATCGCTCGCCAGCCGTGTGGCAGAAGGCAGGCGTCCTCATGTTCGTGAGCGCCGGATCGGCACTGGAAGGCGCGATGGCGAGGCTGTCGGTTGACGCGGGCCTTCGCAAAGAGGGCTACCGGCCCACCACCGTCGCCTCGGCTGCCGAGTTTGACGCGGCGCTGCGCCAGCACAAATGGGACGTGGTCGTGATCGACTGGAGAGACGCAGCGTCCGCGAGCCGACTGATCGGGACCTCCCGCGGACCACAGATCGTGCCGGTACTGATGACGTCCACCAAGGACACGTTGAAACAGGCGAAGCAGCAGTATCGCGTCGTGGTGAATGCACCGACGAAGAGCCGCGCGTTTCTCGACACGATCGATGACGCGATGGATCTGAATGACGCCGCAGCCGAAGCGGCTGCCAAGGCGGCCAAGGCAGAACAGAAGGCGAAGCGCTGATCGTGTGGCGGGCAACGCTCGCGGCGTCCGCGGCGCTACTCACGCTGGCGATGAGCGCGACACCTGCGGCGGCTCAGGCGTGGGTGCCCGGCGCTGGCTATGGCTCGGTGACGTTCACGACCCAGGCGATCGATCACCTTGGACATATTCTCAACGACGGCACATTGATCGCCGACGGGAAGAGTACGACGATCGCCCTTGATCTTGCGGCCGACTATGCACTGACGGATCGGCTCTCGTTTTCAGTTGATGTGCCGTATGTGTTTGCGAAGTACCGTGGCCCTGGGCCGTCGCCGCCGTTTGTGCCGTTTCTTCCCGTAGACTCGTGTTTCTGCTTTCACAGCGGACTGCAGGATCTCACCATCACGACGCGTTACAACCTGATCAATCGGCGCCGGGGTTTTGCGCTGACGCCTTCGATGTCCGTCGGCCTGCCGAGCCGCGACTACGATCACGTCGGCGAAGCCGTCGTGGGCCGAGACCTCAAGGAGCTGCGGATTGCGGTGGATGCTGGGCAGCGCTTCAGCGCGCTGTCCGGTCGCCTGTCGCTCCAGGGCCGCTACTCGTATGCGTTCGTCGAGCGCGTGCTGAGTATTCCGAACAATCGCAGCAACGGCTCGATCGAAGGCCGTATCGCCATGACGCGCCGCCTGTCGATCAGCGGCCTTGTGACGTGGCAGCGTACTCACGGCGGACTGCGCTTCCCGGATGACGTGGTGGTCTCGACCGAGCGCATCCTCGAACACGACCGCCTGCTCCGCGACAACAGCCTGCGGATGGGCGGCGGCGCGTCGTACTCATGGGGCCAGTGGAACGTGTCCGCGTCGTTGGTTGGCTATACGCACGGCAGTAATACGCACGCCCTGCGCGCGATCACCGTGGATATCGGGCGCGCATTTCAGAAAGATTAGCGGCCCAACCGCGCCATTACCTGCTGCACGTAGTCGCGCGTTTCGCCGTAGAGGGAGATCTGTCCTTTGGCGTAACGCTCGGCGAATCCCGGCCCCGCGTTGTACGCCACGAGCGCGAGCTCCACGCCGCCAAACATCTTGATCAGTTCTGCCAGATAGCGCACGCCGCCCTCGATGTTCTCGTTGGCGATGTGCGGGTTCACGCCGAGCGCGCGTGCGGTCGCCGGCATCAACTGCATCAGGCCGATCGCGCCGGCCGATGAGCGCGCGCCGGAGACATAGGCGGATTCAGCGCCGATGATCGCGCGGATGAGGGCCGCATCCACGCCATGCTGACGCGCGTATTTCACGATCGCGGCCTCGACCGGTTCGGGTGAGACCGTGGCGACAACGGGCCGCGGCTTGGACGGAGGCAAGGCGATCCTCGCCGGCCGCGCCGCTGTCGGCATCGCCGCGAGTGGCGCCGGACGCAGCGTGGGGAGCGGCGCCGCTGCCGGCGCCGCGACTGCGATGGTCACGGCCCGGGAGTGACGGTTCAGATACTCAGCCGCCGCATCGCGTTGGCCCGCCAGTCGCATCGCATGCGCGGTATCGAGGACGCGTTTGGTGACCCGCTCACTCACAACGTCGGCCGTTTCTTTCGCGGAGTAGCCGAGCGACAGCAGCGTGTAGGCGAGAGCATCGCGCTCGGCCAGCCGTGCGCGGCGACGTGCGTCAGCCCCGTCAGTCCTGTCTTCCATGACGGCCTCGGTCAGCATCGCCAGTTCTGCGGACGCGGCCACACGTTCGCCCTCGTCATCGCTGTGTTGCCGTTTCGAGAGGTCCGCGCTCAGTCGTCGCACCGATGCGAGAGAGGTCGCCGGCGTGGTCGCTGCCGGGGAGGCGAGCGCGAGGATGAGGATGACAGACGCCGCAGACACCATGAGGAGTGGCGTCTCTTTAATCGGCACGGCCGGCGAAGTCTGGAGGCGTGCGCTATGATCGGCCTCTTGCGATGACGGTAATGACCACCCGCATGATCTCCGGCACCGAACTGCACGTGTCGCCGATCGCGCTCGGCACGGCGCTGTTTGGCGCCACGATCGACACGCCCACCTCCTACGCGCTCCTCGACGCTTTCGTTGAGCGCGGCGGCAATTTCATTGACACCGCGCGCAGCTATAACGACTGGATTCCCGGCGAGCGCGGGCGCAGCGAAGGGTTGATCGGTCGCTGGATGCTGGAGCGGCGCAATCGCAGTGCACTCGTCATCGCCACAAAGGGCGGGCACGCGGCTGGTGACGGCACGTCGCGCCTCAACGGTCGCGAGATTGCCGCCGATGTCGACGCGAGTCTTCAACGGCTCAACATCGAGCGGATCGATCTCTATTACGTGCATCGCGACGACCCATCAACGCCAGTCGCCACCGTCATCGACGCGCTGAATTCCCACATGCGCGCCGGTACGATCAGATACATCGCCTGCTCAAACTGGAAAGCCCACCGAATTCGCGAAGCGAACGACTACGCCTCGGCATCTGGTCAGGTCGGATTCGTGGCGAATCAACCGATGTGGAACGCGGCCGTGATCGATCCGGCCACACTGCCCGACCGCACACTCGCCGTGATGGACGCTGACATGTGGCGCATGCACGCGGACTCAGGCCTCGCGTGCGTGCCGTACTCCTCACAGGCCGGCGGCCTCTTCACCAAGATGTCGTCGTCACTCTGGTCGCTGCGATACCGATTCGGTAATGGACCTGCTGGCTATCCATTTGCGCCAAACCAGAAGCGCCATCGGGAGATCGCGGCCATCGCCACGGCAAAGTCGCTGACGATCGCGCAGGTCACACTCGGCTACCTGCTGTCACAGCCGTTCGTGACCGTGCCGGTTGTGGGATGTCGCAGCCTTGATCAGTTGCACAGCACGATGAGCGCGGCAGACGTGCGGCTCGACACGGCGGATCTCGCAGCGATCGATGCGGCAGGCGTTACTTCGGTCCGAGAATTTCCGTCCCGCTGACGGCACCGAGGCACGTCGTACCCGAGTAAGGGATCTTGAACCCTGAGCCGGTCACTTCGACCGTGCCGCTGAGGCTCACCGCGCAGTTGTTGTTGCCGGGCACGGAGGCGACCGCCGTTCCGGTCCAGTTGATTGTGCCGTTGCTCGCGAGCGTGGCCTGCGCCGAGCCGCTGCCCGACATCTGCGTGCTGCCATTACAGGTGGCTGAGAATGTGCCCGACACCGACGTTGCGGTGAGTCCGGTAATCGTCCACGAGAAGCCGCCGCACGTGCCCTGTTGCGCCGTCATCGACTGCGTCGACGCGTAGGTGCCCGTCCTCAGGCTCGTGCTCAGCAAAGACGTCGTCGCGAGCGTCGTGGTCGACGTCGGCGAGGTCGCCGCCGTGCCGCACGCCGTGGTTGCCAGCAACGCCAGAAAACCAGCCGCAGAGGTGAGTCTCGTACGCATGGGCGGAACTCTAGCAAGCCTATAATTGGTTGCAATGGCGATCCTCAAAGTCGCGCGCATGGGCCATCCCGTGCTCCGCGCGAAAGCCCGCACCGTTGAACCGGCCGAAATCGTGTCTCCGGCCTTCCAGCAACTGATCGACGACATGTTCGAGACGATGCGCGAATACCAGGGCATCGGTCTGGCTGCGCCACAGATTCATGAGAGCGTCCGGCTGTTTGTGGCAGGTCTGCGCTCCTCAAAGCTCACCGGCCAGATGTCGGATGACGACGAGATGCCGTTTGTCGCGCTCATTAATCCGGTGATTACGCCGCTCATCGCACCCGGCGCTGCTGAGGCCGAGCTGGACGCCGACTGGGAAGGCTGCCTCAGCATCCCGGACATCCGCGGCATGGTGACCCGGCCCAAAGCCATCAGCGTGAAGGCGTTCAATCGCCAGGGTAAGAAGATTGAGCTTCAGGCATCAGGCTTGCCGGCGCGCGTGATTCAGCACGAAGCTGACCACCTCGACGGGGTGCTCTTCTTTGATCGCATGAAGAGCTTCGAGACGCTGACGTTTCTCGACGAGTACTCCCGCTTCTGGCGAAAGAACGACGACGATGACGACGACGAATAGTGAACTGCTGTCGCGATACTTTTCGAACACGGATCGTCCGGTCTTTGCGCTGATCAATCTGCCGGAGACGGTCAAAGGCGCGCTGTTCGCGCGGTACTCGCGGTCGGCGAAATCGCTGCGTCAACTGTTTCTCGATGAGTTCGCGACCGATCTTGCCGATGCTGGCGACACCGGACCGTCGACGGTCGGCGTGGAGCGGGCGGAGAAGTTGTACGGCCGCATCTTCAACGACTATGGCGACGACTCTGTGGCGCAGCTCGGCGGTGTGCATCTCGCGTGCGAGAACGTCTCGAACCTGCTGACGAAGGTGCTTGAGCGCGGCCGGCTGGCGGCGTACCTCGAGCAGTCGACGCGCTACATTCCGTACACCGATCGCACGGGTGATGTGTGGCGATATCACGTGCCGTCAGAGCTCGACGGGCATCCGCTGCGCGCGACGTACGTGGCTGCGCTTGATGCGACATTCGAGACGTACGCGAAGTGGATCGATCCGCTGCGCGCCTACTTCGAGAAGAAGTATCCAAAGGCGCCGGGAGATTCCGATGCCGTCTACCGCTCGGCGACGCGCGCGAAGGCGCTCGACACCTTGCGCGGGCTTTTGCCCGCGGCCACGCAGTCGAATGTCGGCATCTACGCGACCGGCCAGGCGTATGAAGCGCTGATTTTGCGCATGCGCGCCCATCCGCTGGCCGAGGTGCGCGACTACGCCGACTCGATGCTGACGGAACTGAGGAAAGTGATCCCCGCGTTTCTGACCCGCGTCGACCAGCCCGAGCGGGGCGGTGTGTGGACGTCGTACTTTGCGGAGGCACGCGCGAAGACGCTCGCCGTCGCGGGGCGTCTCACCGCGGACATTGAGCCGGGTGATCGCGAGGAAGTCACGCTGTCGGACTTCGATCCTGACGGCGAAGTGAAGGTCGTCGCGGCTGCGCTCTACACATCCACGGAACTGCCCGACGATCAGTTGCTGACCATGGCGCGCGCGATGAGTGCGGCGGATCGCGCGGCGGTGCTGGCGGCCTATGTCGGCAACCGCACCAATCGTCGCCATCGTCCTGGTCGCGCATTCGAGCGGACGGGCTATCGCTTTGATGTGCTCACCGATTACGGCGCGTTCCGCGATCTGCAGCGGCATCGCTTGATGACGATCGACTGGCAGTCGCTCACGACGCGCCACGGGCACATCCGCCCGGAAGCGGTGATCGAGTCTGGCGCCGGCGCGGACTGGGATGCCGCGATGACGCGTTCGGCCGAACTGTTCGACGCGCTCACCTCAGCGGGCTTGCGCGACGCAGCGCAGTACGCGGTGTCGCTCGCGTATCGCGTTCGTTTCATCATGGACATGAACGCGCGCGAGGCCATGCATGTGATCGAACTGCGCACGGCGCCGGCCGGTCACCCGGCGTATCGCCGCGTGTGCCAGCAGATGCACACCTTGATTCGTGAGCGGGCCGGCCATCACGCGATCGCCGACGCGATGCGGTTCACTGATCACTCGGCGGTTGAGCTCGAGCGCCTCCAGGAAGAGCGCCGCCTCGAGAAGAAGCGCGCTGAACGCATCTGATGCTGCTCATCACCCATCGGCTGCAGGTGCGGTTTCGTGATTGCGATCCGCTCGGGCACGTCAATAACGCCGTCTATCTCACGTACCTCGAGCAGGCGCGGTTCAACCTGTGGCGTGCGCAGATGGGCTTTCAGGCCAGAAGCGCCGCTGATGTCGGCCCTCGCGGCGTGGGCTTCATCCTGGCGCGCGTGGAGTTCGACTATCGCGCGCAAGCCAAGTATGGCGACGACCTCGACGTGAAGCTCAGCCTCGACGGCTTCGGACGCACGAGTCTGACCTACAGCTACGAGGTCGTGAACGTCGCGACAGGGCAACTCGTCGCGACCGCAAAAACCGTGATCGTTCGCTTTGACTACGACACGCAGACGCCGACGGTGATCGATGACGGGGCGAAGGCGTCGCTCAGTACGGCGGTCTGACCCGCCACCTACTTTTTCACCAGCTCCACGCGCCGGTTCTTCGCCTTGCCGTCTTCCGTGGTGTTCGGCGCCACGGGCTTCGTGTCGCCCAGGCCGACGGCGGTGAGTCGCGTCGCGGCGATGCCACCAGTCTTGATGAGGTAGTCGCGCACGGCGTCAGCGCGCTGCTGCGACAGCGTCAGGTTGGCCGCCTTCACGCCCGTGTTGTCGGTGTGGCCCTGGATTTCGATCTTGAGCGTCGCGTCTGCTTTGAGGACGTCGATGACCAGCTGCAGTTCTTTCGATGACTCCGCTTTGAGTGTGGCCTGACCCGTGTCGAACAGGATGTTGTGGAGGGCGATCGAGCCCGTGTCGTTCAGCGCTTTGGCCAGCGCGGCAGCGGAGAGTTCCACTTGCTGCGCCATGATCGTCTTCTCAATGATCGTGAGCGTGTACACGTCGCCGTCGTTCGAGACGTCGACGTCACACCACAGTTCTGACCCGTTGGCGGTCAGCGTCAACACCGTGTGCACATTGTCGTTGTCGACGTATTTCAACGTGCCGCCCTTGGCGATGAACGCGTTCCGGTAGTTGCGCGAAATCTCGAGCATGCTCGCGCCCTTGGCGTTGTCTTTCAGCCAGTAGTCGATCTGCCAGTACTTGCCTTCAACGCGCTGCTCCTTGTCGTCGCCGACGAGGAAACCGAACGCGTTGAACTCGCGCGTGGCGTAGTTGGAAATGTAGTAGTTCGCCATGCGCGAGACCATCGGGTGGTCTTTGGATCCGGGCTCGTCCTGTTGGGCCAGTGCCGGCGTGGCTGTCAACAGGCCACCGAGTGATGCGAGCAACACCAGAACTCGTACGAGGATTCGCACGCTCATTTCCCCTTCTTGAAGATGTCTGCCTTGCGGACGCCAAACTCCGGCATCTGTCGCGTGCCGGTAATCGCAATCGGGATTATCGCTCCACTGCCGTTCTCGCTGAACAATCGGTTGAAGGGCTTGATGAAAATCGACTTGAAGCCGCCCACCACCTTCGACATGCTCGCTTCGAGCCGCGCCGTGCCGCGAAAGTTGAGCGTCTCCGGTCCGATGAGGTACGTGCCGGACAAGTCGAATCGCGCCCCAGGCACCTTGGCCGCGACCCCTGGCAAGCGCACCACGCCGTTCTGCAGCGTCAGTGCCCCGGCCACGTCGACATCGATTGGTTGATTGTCCTTGTCCTGATCTTTGGCTTTCGCCCGTTGACTCAGCTCTCTCAGCGTTGTTTGCATCAGCGCATCGGTGAATCGGGCGGCGCGCACGTCGAAGGTGCCGTCAACGTGCAGCCGCTGCACGGTGGTCGCGGGTCCGGGCGGCAGCCAGAGTCGGCTCTTCGATGAGACTCGGCCGATCAGGATGGGCCGGTCGGTCTTGATCACGAGCGGCAGGATGTCCTCGATGCGACCCTCGTGGACCTCCACCGTCAGCGCGACGTCATGGCCTGGCGTGGGTGCGTTGCTGATGACGCCGGTGAAATGCAACGGCGTCTTGATAAGGACCGCGTCGACGCGATCGAGCACGGTCGTTCCGTCGCTGCCATCGATCGTCACATCGAACGTCGTCGTGATCGCCACAGGACTGCCGCCGAGCTCGAGGGAGAAATTCTCGGTGCGGCTTGAGCCGTTCACGTGAATCTCGGTGAGCTGACCGGTGAAGGTGCCCGTGGAGGCGACGTGGCCGGAGATGCCGGCGATGGAGCTGAGGTCGCCGTCTGCCAGATCGAACATCCCCGCGAGCGGTGTCTGCGTCGGATCGTCACGACTCCATGGCCCGAATGTGCCGCTCGTCGTGACCACGCCGCTCGGGAATGGGTTGGTCACGTGCGCGGTGAAACGCATCGCGTGCTCGACGCTCGGTTCCGCAATGTCGAAGTCGTGAATAGCAAAACGCAACGGACGGTTGTTCGGTTCACGGCCGACAAAATTTAATGTTCCGTCGTGTGTTACCAAATGATTGACGGTGAAGAGCGAACTCCTCAGCGGAGATGCCGGCTTTCCGGCATTCCCGCCGATGGCCTCGGCAAACTTCTTCGGCACATTCATATGCAGGCCATCGACGTCGACGACGTCAATATGCCGACGCAGCATCGACAACAGGCCAAGGCGCACGGTAAAACTCGACGCTTCGGCAAAGGGCGGCAGCTCCGGGCGGTTGCGAAGACGGATGGTGAGATTGGTGCCGGTGACCCTGATGGTGGGGACGAGCCGCACTTCCAGCGCGTCCAACGTCACATCGCAATTCAATGCGTCGGCCAGTGCGTTGACCACGCGCGGTCGAAGCGCGTCGGTGCGTAGGGTCAAAGCCGCAGTCACGAACAAAACTGTCACCGTGCCGGCCGCGATCGCCAACATCCACAACAGTTTTTTTCTGATTGGTGCCACCACAGGCAGGATATTCCTTGACCCGCTGTGAAAGTGTTCACATAATTCGTCTCGGAGATCCCGGGCTCACACAACGTAAGTCGACCCTCGCGGTTCCCTTTCCCCAGGGACCGTTAACCAGCGTAAGACGCATGTCTCGCCTCCTAATCGTCTTCCTCACACTCTTCCTGAAGGCCGAGCCCGGGATCGCCATTCAGCAAGAGGTGGGGACGCTCCCCGCAGGTTCACCGCAAGCACAAGGCGAGTGGGTCGCGCGCCACTCCGATCAGCGCGACACCGGCCGCGACGGCCGCGTCACCTTCAAAATGAAACTCTTCGACCGTCAGGACCGCGCGCGCGAGCGCGCACTGACGGTGCTCTCGAAGAAGGCACCGTCCGGTGACAAGTCGCTCACACGCTTCACCTACCCTGCGGACATCGCCGGCACCGCGTTTCTCGTGTGGGAACACCCGGGTGCCGACGCTGAGCGATTTCTGTACCTGCCCTCGCTCGCCCGCGTGCGGCGCATTGCCGGCAGCGAAGCGCAGGAAAGTTTCGTCGGTAGCGACTTCACGTACGAAGACATCGGCGGCCGCGCCTTCGACGACTACACCTACACCCTCGTCAACGACACGGCCGACAACGGCGCGTCCTACACGCTCGAGTCGCGTGCCCGCAATGCCGGCGCGCGCTTCCCACGTGTGATCTCCACGATTCGCAAAGACACCTTCGTCGTCACCCACGCTGACATCTATGGCAAGCGCGGTGATATTCAGAAGGTCTTCGATGCGACGCGCGTGGAACGGGTCGGCAAGTACTGGACCGTAACGTCGATGCGCATGCAGGACGTCGGCCAGAAGACCCGCACGGAGCTGACGGTGGAGAAGGCGGAGTACGACGTCGGCCTCACCGATGACGCGTTCACCCGGCGGGAGCTTGAGAAGGTCATCAAGTGAGCCAGGCCATTGCCGCCTTCATCTGGCGCTGGCGCCGCGTGCTCACCACGATCATCGTCATCGGCGCGGTCGCGTTTGTACCGAGCGCCAACATCACCAAGATCGACAACGACCTGACCGCCTGGTTTTCGGTCAAGGATCCGATCTACAAGGACTACGCGCGCTTTCGAGACGAGTTCGGCGGTACACGCACGCTGATCATCGCGATTGAGGCGCCGACACGCGACCGTCTGCTGAGCGCGGACGGCCTCCAGCTGGTCGAGGCGCTGACCGCAGACATCGAGAAGGTCAACACCGTTCAGCGCGTCAGCAGCCTCGCGACGGCAACGGTCATCGACGCCCTCCCGGCCACCCCCGGTGACGATGGCGGGCTTGATGTGCGCCGTCTCTTCAAGGACCTCGGTCGAAAGACACCGGCAGAAGTCGGTGCGCGCGCACTCGGCGACGAACTCCTGCGCGGCGATCTCATCTCGGAAGACGGCACCACCGCCGCGATCATCGTGTTTTTCGACGAAGCCAAGATCGACACGGTGCGCCCGCAAGTGCTGGCTGAGATTGAAGGCATCGTCTCACGGCGGACCCCGACGGAGTTCAAAGCACATCTGAACGGCAGCCTCGAGATCACCGAAGCCTACAACCGGGTCACGCTCGACAACCAGCGCGTCTTCACGCCACCGATCTTCCTCGTCACGATGCTGGCGATCTACCTCCTCTTCCGTTCCTGGAAGAAGACGCTGCTGACGTTGGTCGCCGTGCTGATCAGCGTGTTGTGGTCGCTCGGTCTCTACAGCCTCCTCGGCTTCAGCTACAACGTCCTCAGCAGCATGCTCGTGCCGCTCATTGTCGTCTTGGCGATCGCTGACGACGTGCACATCCTGCAACACTTCGACCACGAGCGCCGGCACGGCAGCAAGGAGGCCGCGTTTAGATCGACCGTCGCGAATCTGTTTGCGCCGTTGCTGGGCGCCAGCGGCACGACGGCGCTCGGCATGTTGTCGCTCTGCACGACCAACATCGTGGCGGTGCAACAGTTCGGCATCGGGTCGGCGATCGGCATCATGGTCGACTTCGCGCTGTCGATCGTGCTTGTGCCGACCATGCTCGGCTGGCTCGACGAGGTGACGGCCGAGGCGCCCCAGGAAACGTGGTTTTCCGCGCCGATGCGCTGGATCGGGCGGTTCTCGTCGCGCAATCCCTGGCGCGTGATGGCGGTGGCGACCGTGATTACTGCGATCGCCGGCTTCGGGCTCACGAAGCTGCATGTGGACACCAATCACATCAACTTCTTTGCGAAGTCACATCCGCTATCGACATCGGCGGCCGTGATCGACACAAAGCTCGCGGGCATCTATAACTTTCAGGTCCTGCTTGAAGGGCCGCCGGATGCCATCAAGCAACCCGACACGCTGAAGCGCATGGACCAGCTCTCGCGCGAGCTGGAGCGATTGCCGTACGTGCGCAAGGTGTCGTCGGTCGTCGACTACGTGAAGCGCGTCGACCGCGAGTTGGGTGTCGGTGGCGCAGCTGGCGCGGCCCGTGTGGCGCAGGTCTCGGACGACCCGTCCGTCATCGCGCAGGAGCTGTTCGTCTTCGGTCTGGCCGACGAGGGGCGTGTCGAGCTCGAACGCGTCACCGCGAGCGATTTCTCCAAGGCGCAGATCAGCGTCAAGCTCGCGTCCATGAGTTCGGATCTGGTGTTTGAGCAGATTCGCGTGGCCGAGCGTCGTGCCAACGAAATCTTCGCGGGGTCGCTGGTCACGCCAACGGTCACCGGATCGGGTCGGCTCTTCAGCACGCTGGATCACTACCTCGTGGTGTCGCAGATCAGCAGCTTCGCGACGGCATTTGTCACGGTCTTCGCCGTGATCTTCATCATCTTCCGGTCGTGGCGCTTCGGTCTCCTGGCCATCATCCCCAACCTGTTTCCCGTGCTCGCGGTATTCGGCGTCATGGGCTGGGCCAACATCTCACTCAATGTGGCGACCATCATGCTCGCCTCGGTCGCGCTCGGTGTCGTTGACGACGACACGATTCATTTCATCAGTCGATTCCGTCGGGATACCGCCGGTGGAATGAATTCGCAGGACGCGATCGAAGAAGCGACGGCCAGCGAAGGTCGCGCGTCGCTGACAACGGCGCTCATCAACAGCACGGCGTTTGCGGTGCTGGCGTTTTCTGAGTACAAGCCGACGGCGTGGTTTGGTGCGCTGCTTGGGCTCACGATGGCTGTCGCGTTTCTGGCGGAGATCTTCATTCTGCCGGCCACGATCATGTTGCTGCCGGGGCTCTTTGGCGCCGACGCGGTGCATGCCAAACGCCGTGCGCGCGTGAAGGTGGGGTCGGCGTGAACGGCTGGATCATCGCGTTCATGCTGGCCGCACAGACGCTGCCGAAACAGCACGCGGATGAGTTGCGGCCGCGCGTCAGCGTGAGCGGCACGATGGAGCTGTCGCCCAGCGCGCGGATCCACCTCGAGGGTGTCGCCGAAGCGCTGGTCGCGCGTCGACGCATCGCGGGTGGGCCATCGGGCCGGGTGAATGCGTTCGACGCGGATGCGCGCGAAGCGTGGATCGAAGTCGGCGGAGCACGCGCCGATCTGCGCGCAGGCTATGGACGATTGGCCTGGGGTCGCCTCGACGAGGTGCAGCCGTCGGATGTGATCAACCCGATCGACACCGCTCGGTTCTTTCTCGACGGCCGCGCCGAAGCGCGGCTGCCGGTGGCGTTTGCTCGCGGTCGACTCTTTCTCTCGCCGACGGTAACGCTTGAAGGCGTCGTCGTGCCGTTCTTTCGACGCAGTCACTTCGACTCACTCGACGAGCCGTCGTCGCCGTTCAATCTGGAAAACGACGCGGTGCTGCCAGCCGGCACCGTGGTTGTCGGTGTGACGCGCGTTGAACCCTCGACGCGATGGCGCCATGTTCAGGGAGGCGGGCAATTGTCGGCGACGCTGGGCCGCGTCGATGTGTCGGCGTCGGTGTATCGCGGGTTTCATGGTTTCGGCGACGTGTCGTTCGAGCCCACGATCCCACCGCGCGCCGGTCAACCGCTCGTGGGTGAATTGGTGGAACGATTTCCGCGATTCACGATGCTGGCGGCCGATGCCGAGACCGTCACGGGCCCATGGGCCTGGCGTGGCGAGGTGGCGTGGTTCAAGGACGCCTCGTTCGACATCGGCGCCGGCGTGGACCGCAAGACGGGCGCGTATCGCGTCTTCGGCAGCGTCCTCGTGCACCGCGACGTTGCCAGTGCGACGGCCGTCGCCCGCGCGAACACGAACGTCGTCGGGTCAGTGGAGCGGTCGTTTCATCGTGACCAGTGGTTGGCGCGTGCGTTTGCCGTGGTCAATCCCGCCGATCGTTCCGGCTTCATGCGCGGCGTCGTGAGCTGGAAAGCGAGCGACCGCGTGGCGATCGAGGCCACGGCCGCTATGTTTGTGGGCACGGGTGACGACACCATCTCGAGATTCGCCGGGCGCGACTTCGTGATGGCCCGTGTGCGATATTTCCTCAAGTGACGCCGCAGCTCATTCACGCGTGCAATCCCGGCGTCCTGACGGGGCGCGGCAACAACACGTACTTGATCGGCACAACCTTGATCGACGCCGGCATCGGTAGCGCTGAGCATCTCGATGCGGTCACCCTGGCGCTTGACGGCCGCGCTCTCTCGCACGTCATCGTCACACACGGGCACTCCGACCACTCCGCAGGCGTACCGGCCATTCGCGCGCGCTGGCCGGATGTGCGCGTGAGCAAAAACTTTCCAGACAGCGTCGTCACCGACGGATGGTCGCCTCTGCGCGAGGGCGAGGTCATTGACGTGGGCGGCGGCACATTGCGCGTGCTCTGCACACCCGGGCACGCGATCGATCACGTGTGTCTCTATGACGATGTTCGCGGTGATCTGTTTGCCGGCGACATGGTCATCATCGGTACCACTGTGCTGGTGCCGTCGCGGTCGAAAGGCGGCGATATGCGCGCGTATCTCGCGTCACTCGGGCGACTGCGGGATCTGGATGCCGCGCGAATACTGCCGGGCCACGGACCGGTGATTGATCGGCCACGCGACCGCATCAATGCGGTGATCGAGCATCGACTCTTGCGCGAGGCGCAGGTACTCGCGTGTCTCACGCAGGGGGTGACCGATCCGGCGGTGATGGTGGCGAAGATCTACGAGGGCCTGCCGCCGACCCTACTGCCGTTTGCGGAGCAGACCGTGATCGCGCATCTTGAAAAGATCGACGAAGACCGTCAGGCTGGCTGAAAGCCTGGTGGCAGCGGCTTGGCGCGTCCGGCCGCGCCAGACGCTTTCGGGAGCGCATCCTTGATCACACGCTCCAGTTCTTCGAGGTAGGCGACAAAGCGTTTGCGCCCCTCGCTCGTCATCCGCACCACCGTTTGGGGGCGACGACCTTCGAACCCCTTCCAGATCTCAATCAAGCCGGCGTCGTGCAGTGTGTCGAGATGGCGGCTGAGGTTGCCGTCGGTTAACTGGCACAGCGCGCGCAGTTCGCCGAATTTCAATCCGTCTTTGTTGGCCACGAGGGACGACAGAATGCCGAGCCGTGCCTTCTCGTGCAGCACGCGGTCGAGGCCATCATAAGCAAAGCGTCCATCACTCATCGTTCAGATCCCCAATCGACCGTCGTTCCAAACTCCAATACAACACTGCCGCTGCCATCAGTTGACCTCCGGCGAAAACGCCGCCGACGAGCCATCCCGATTGCGCAGTGAGCGCGTGGGCGAGCCAGAGCAGCGCGACAGCGGCCGCGGCGTAGTACATCGCAATGACCAGAGATGCGGTCGGCAGGAACGGTCGCGCCGCAAAGATCCCGAGGCTGAAGCACGCGGCCCAGAGGCCGGGCAGCAGGCCCGCTTCGTTGGGGTCGACGCGCATCACCGCCACGGTGATCACGGCTGCGGCACCCAGCGCGGGCAGAAACTGCGCGAGGACTTCTTGGGTGCGCCGCTTCTCCGAGGTGGACTCTTCGGTGAGGTAGCGCCACATCAGGTGCGCGCATCCGATCCCAAACGCCACCATCGCCACGCTCAGCCAGTACACGACCCATCCGCGCGGCTCGGCTGGACCCGATGCGCTGACCGGCTGGAGCCACGCGGCCACGATTCCCGCAACCCCTGACAGCGCGACGGGCACTGATCGCCACCCGCGATACACCTCGGCCCGTGCCATCCGGCCGTGGATCTCGTCGAGTTGCTCCAGCGCGCGACTGACGTCGGTCACTCGTTAACTTTGTCGTGCAAAGACTATAAGGTCAAGAGCATTCAACGGATAATCGGTCTATGCACCCGTTGACGACGACGATTCCGGATAGCGCTTTGGTCATCGACTTGCGTCCCGCGGAGGATTTTGCGCGGGGACATCTGCCGGGTGCACTGCACCTCGACCTCTGGGGACTCAGCCTCATCGACACGGATGACGCGCCGCTGAAGGCGTTCATGTGGATGATCGGCCATTTGTTTTCGTTGCGTGGTGTCACTCCGGCGCAGCCGGTCGTCGTTTATGAGAAGGACTCGGGCATGCGCGCGGCGCGGGCGCATTGGTTTCTCGAGTATCTCGGACATCCGCATGTGCAGGTGCTCGATGGCGGCTTCGATGTGTGGGCCAAAGCGGGAAGGCCTGTGACGACTGAGTGCGTGTCGCCCAAGCCAAGCACGTGGCATGGCACGCCGGATCCGTCGAAGCTGGCGACGTGGCGACAGGTATTTTCGCAGTTGGGCAAACCCGAGACGGCGATTGTGGACACGCGCAGTGATGCGGAGTACTACGGCGAAGCCGTTCGTGCGGCGCGCGGCGGAGCGGTGCCCGGCGCGGTGCATCTTGAGTGGACGAACAACTTGCAGGCCGATGGACGATTCAAGCCGGTCGAGGAACTCCGCGAGATGTATGTGGCCGCGGGCGTGACGCCCGACAAGGAAGTGATGACGTACTGTCAGGGCGGCTATCGGGCCGCCCATGCGTATCTGGCGTTGCGCATTCTGGGCTACCCCAACGTTCGCAACTACACCGGCTCCTGGAAAGAGTGGGGCGATCGGCTGGAGGTTCCGGTGGAAGTCGTCCGGCGCCCTTCCTGATGGCCAAGTCAAAGACCCCCTCCCCCAAGCTTATGGTGGGCGCCGCTCAGGCGGCCGACCTGCCCCAGTTGAAGAAGCTTGTCGCTGCGGGTGGCGACCTCAACGCGTCGCACCGCGGCTATCGCGGTCTGCACGCGCTCATTCAGACCAAGCCACACGCGCGCGCCACCGTGCCATCGTCGCAACAGATTGCGTGTTTCAAGTGGATGCTGAAGAACGGCGCCGATCCGGAACTGCTCGGCGCCTGGCCGCCGGCGCGCGCGATCCTGGTCGCGGCCATCGTCGGGTCGCAGGAGTACGTGGATGTGCTGACGAAGGCCGGCGCAAAGATAGATGTCTTCGTATCGGCGGCGCTCGGCGACGTGGCCTCCGTGACGAGTGCCATTGCGTCTCGCTTCACGGTGCCAACCGATCGTGATGCCGGCGGATTGACCGCGCTGCAGTGCGCGGCGGCATCGCGCATGGGTCGTGAAGATGCGGCGGTGCGCCATCAACTCATCGAGATTGCGACGGCGCTCCTCAACGCCGGTGCGGAGCCGGAGGCGCGAACCCAGTCGTGGGGCCATGACGTGGACGCGGTGTACTTTGCCGCATCAGCGCATCACGTCGAGATGTTCGAGCTGCTGTTGCGACGCGGCGCCGATCCGACGCGCGCGATGGTGCCGGCGATCTGGAACGGCGGCGATCGCTTCGAATCGCTGGCGAACGCCGCGCTCGCATTTGGCGCGGACGTGAACTCCACCGTCTCGGAAGGCCGTCCGTTGCTGAATGATCTGATTCGCTGGGGCCAGTTCACGCAGGCGTTGTGGCTGCTCAAGCACGGCGCGGACCCGAATCGGGAACAGAACCCTGAAGAGAGTCACGTCGAGATCCACATCGGCACCGAAAGTACCAACGACGTCGCCCGGACACTGGCGACGACCGTGGGTTGGACGGCGCTGCATCAGGCCGCGTCACGCGGCAATGCGCGGATGGTCGAGGCGTTGATCGCCGCGGGTGCCGAGGTCTACCGCATCGACCACGCGGGCCGCACCCCGTACGATGTCGCGAACGCGGCGCCGCTCCGGGCGCTCCTGAGGAAAGCTCGCGGTATTATTCACTCATGATCAAAGTGGTGGACTTCATCCAGACCAGCCGCGACCGTTACGTCAGCGAGCTCAAGCAGTACCTCGCCATTCCGTCCATCAGCGCCTTGCCGGAACATGCCGGCGATGTGCGTCGCTGCGCCGAGTGGTCCGCTGCCGAGATGACACGGATCGGTCTTGAGAATGTTCGCCTCGAAGAAACGCCCGGCAACCCCATCGTGTACGGCGAATGGCTGAAGGCCCCCGGCGCTCCAACGATTTTGTTTTATGGTCATTACGACGTGCAGCCGGTCGATCCCGTCGAACTGTGGGACTCGCCGCCCTTCGAGGCGACGGTGCGCGACGGCGAAATCTTCGCGCGCGGCGCGGCCGACGACAAGGGCCAGGTCTTCATGCACTTCAAGGCGATCGAAGCGCATTTGAAGCAGAGCGGCTCTCTGCCGGTCAACCTGAAGGTGATCATTGAGGGCGAAGAGGAAGTTGGCTCGGTCAACCTCGACAACTTCGTCCGCGCGAATCATGAACTCCTCAAGACCGACGTCGTCGTGATCTCCGATTCGGCGATGTTCGATCGCGGCGTGCCGTCCATCTGCTACTCGCTGCGCGGTCTGGTGTACTTCCAGATTGATGTGCGCGGCACGAAGAGCGATCTGCACTCGGGGGTGTTTGGCGGCGCGGTCGCGAACCCGAACATGGTGCTCGCGCAGATGCTGTCGGCGATGAAGGATCGCAGTGGCCGCATCAAGATCGACGGGTTCTATGACGATGTGCGGGAGCTGTCGCAGGAAGAGCGCGACGCATGGAAGAAGCTGCCGTTCAACGAAAAGCAGTACCGGAACGATCTCGGCGCGCCGAAGCTGTTTGGCGAAACCGGGTACACGACGCTCGAGCGGGTGTGGGGCAGACCCACATTTGAAGTGAACGGCATTCAGGGCGGGTTCACCGGTGAGGGCGCGAAGACCGTCATCCCGGCTGTGGCGATGGCCAAGGTGAGCATGCGCCTCGTGCCGAACCAGCATCCCGACAAGATTGCCGAGCTCTTCCAGAAGTACGTGGAAGACGTGGCGCCGCCGACGGTCGAAGTGAAGGTGACGCGCATGCATGGCGGCAAGCCGTGGATCACCGAATACGACAACCCGTTTGTGCAGGCGGCCGGCCGTGCGATCGAGCAGGGCTTTGGCAAGACGCCCGTGTTCTGCCGTGAAGGCGGATCCATTCCGGTCGTGTCGACCTTCCAGGAAGAACTGCAGGTGCCGGCGGTGTTGTTCGGCGTCGGGCTCCCCGATGAGAACGCACATGCGCCGAACGAGAAGCTCGATCTTTCGAACTTTCACAACGGCATCATCGCGTCGGCGCATCTCTACGACGAGATCGCCAAGATCACCATTCCCGGGAAGAGCGGCCAGTAACCTCGATGGTTCCACTGATCAATCCGGCCAACGGTTCACCGCTGGTCAAGTCCGGCGACCGCTACGTGGACGAGGCCGGCCACGCGTTTCCGATCGTGCGCGATGTGCCGAGGTTCGTCACCGAGAGCAACTACGCCGACAACTTCGGATTTCAGTGGAATAAGTTTCAGAAGACGCAGATCGACAAGGAAACTCCGGACGAGCTCTCGCTGAGCAAGGAGCGGTTCTTTGTGGAGACGGCGTGGGACACAGAGGACCTGACCGGCAAAGATGTGCTTGAAGTCGGCAGCGGTGCCGGACGATTTTCGCAGATTGTGCTCGATTACACGAAGGCGAACCTCTACAGCATCGACTACTCAGATGCCGTCTCCGCCAACTTCCGCAACAACGGTCAGCACGGCGATCGATTCCATCTCGTGCAGGCGAGCGTCTACGAGATGCCGTTCCCAGACAACGCCTTCGACAAAGTGTTCTGCTTCGGCGTGCTGCAGCACACGCCCGACTTCCGCAAGTCCGTGCGTGCGCTGGTTGCGAAGGCCAAGCCGGGCGCCGAGATCATCGTCGATTTCTACGCGATCAACGGCTGGTGGACGAAACTGCACGCGAAGTACATCTTCCGCCCGATCACGAAGCGCTGGTCGCACGAGACGTTGCTGCGCCGGATCGAGCAGAACGTCAGCTGGATGATGGCGCTCTGCCGTTTCAACGATCGGCTGGGCATCGGCCGGCTCGTCAATCGCTTCATCCCTGTTGTCGACATCAAGGGCACGCTGCCGCCCAACCTCAGCGCGCAGCAATTGCGCGAGTGGGTGATCCTCGACACGTTCGACATGTTCTCTCCTGAGCACGACCATCCGCAGCGGCTCTCGACGGTGGCGACGTGGTTTGAAGAAGCGGGCGCACGCGTGACCATGGCGGACGTGCTGCGTTTCGGAAACAACTTCGCCGCTGCCACGGTGAGGGCGGTCAAGAAGTGAGGGGGTGTCAACCATGACGAATGCAGAGATCAGCTCGCTGTTTGAATTCAACGACTGGGCCAATGCCCGCACGTTTGAAGCGATCGGCGCGCTGACGCCCGAGCAACAGACGAAAGACAACGGCTCAAGCTTTCCCTCTATCCTTGCGACCGCGGCGCACATCGTTGGTGCCGAGTGGATCTGGCTCGAACGGTGGAAGGGCACACCGTCACCGGCATTTCCTGATTGGTTGAAGACCGTCGAGTTCGGCGATCTGGTCTCGCGCCTCAGAACCGTCGAAGCCGATCGTTCGGCCTACCTCGCCGGTCTGCCTGCCGACGCCGGCGCGCTGATCTCATCGTTCAAGCTGTTGAATGGCACCGAAGATACCCAGCCGCTCCACGTCATGATTCGTCACGTGGTGAACCACTCGACCTACCACCGCGGCCAGATCGCGGCATTTAGTCGCCAGTTCGGCGTCAAGCCGCCAACGACCGACTACATCGCCTTCGCTCGGTTGCAAGGGAAATAGGATCGGGAGTTATTTCGAAATAACTCCCGATCCTATTTCCTGCGGAGGCGGTTACCGGCCAGAAATAGGGGTCGGGAGGTATTTCGAAATACCTCCCGACCCCTATTTCTACCGTTGACCTTGGATTCAAACACGTGTTTAAATTGTGTGTTTGATCATTACGAAACGCATTCTTCCCCTCCTGCTGATTCTCGCGGCTGCCGGCGGTTACTACGTCTGGCAGCACAACCGGCCCGTCACCCTTGTGCTGACCGGCATCGTCACCACCAACGACGTCATGGTTAGCCCGCTCGCGGGCGGACAGATCTCGACGCTGCTCGTTAAGGAGGGTGACGTCGTCAAAAAAGACCAGGTCATTGCCACGATCACGCCCGACGAGCTCCGGGCGGATCGCGCCTACTTTGACCAGAGCGCGCAGGGCCTCTCGTCGCAGGTGCGGCAGAACGAAGCGGCGCTGCGGTTTCAGGAACAGCAGACACTCAACGCCGTGCAGCAAGCGGAGGCGAACGTGGCCTCCGCCGAGGCACAGCAGGCCTCGGCGCAAGCGGATCTCGAGAGCGCGCGACAGAAGCTCGATCGCGTGAAGCAGCTCGTGAAGTCCAACGTGGCAGCCACCGCCGAGTTTGATCAGGCGCAGACGACGTTTGATGCGGCGAAGGCGCGCGTGGACGGGCTGAAGAAGCAGGCTGATTCCGCACGTTCGGCGGTTGCGCTGGCCAAGTCCACCGCTGAGCAGATTGCGATGCGCAAGGATCAGCTGCAGGCCTCACGCTCGCAGCTGGCCGCGGCTGATGCGCAGCGCACCAAAGCTGACGTTCGACTCGCGTACACCGAAGTCCGTTCGCCGATCGACGGTGTGGTGGATGTGCGCGCCGCGCGCCAGGGTGAAGTCGTCGGGGTCGGTCAGCCGATCGTGTCGCTGATCAATCCTGATGAGCTGTGGATTCGCTGCGACATCGAAGAGAGCTACATCGAACGTGTGAAGCTCGGCGACACGTTGCAGGTGCGTCTGCCATCGGGCCAGGAAGTACCCGGCACGGTGTTCTTCCGCGGCGTGGACGCGGGCTTCGCGACGCAGCGCGACGTGAGTCGCACCAAGCGCGACATCAAGACCTTTGAGGTGCGACTGCGGGTCGATAACACAGACCGCCGCCTCGCTGTGGGCATGACGGCGTACGTGCTGTTGCCGGTCGTTCCACAGGGCACCGACCAGCCGTAGGCCGATTCGATGCCCGCGATCGCGATCGACGTTCAAAATCTCGTCAAGACGTTCGGCACCTTCACGGCAGTGAAGGGCGTCAGCTTCACCGTGGAAGAAGGCAAGATCTTCGGCCTCCTCGGCCCGAACGGCGCCGGCAAGTCGACGCTCATTCGCATGATGACCACGCTGCTGCCACCGACGACCGGTACGGCCATCATCAACGGCTTCGACATTGTGACGCAGCAAGACGATGTGCGGAAGTCGATCGGCGTGATTCCGCAGGCCATGACCAGCGACATGGAGCTGAGCGTCGAGGAGAACCTCATCATCTACGCGAAGCTCTACGGCGTGCCGCGGCAGAAGCGCACGAAGCTGATTGCGGAGCTCCTCGCCGCGGTGGAGTTGACGCAGTGGGCTGACAAGCAGGTCAAGAATCTGTCGGGCGGCATGCGTCGTCGCGTGGAAATTGCGCGCGGTCTGGTGCACGAACCGCGCATCTTCTTCCTCGACGAGCCGACGACGGGGCTCGACCCTGTGTCACGCGTGGCCGTTTGGGAAATGCTGCGCAAGATTAAACAAGAGCGCAGCCTGACCGTGCTCCTGACCACGCACTACATGGACGAAGCCGATCGTCTCTGCGACAACATCGCCATCGTTGATCACGGTGAACTGAAGGCGCTCGACTCACCGCTCAGACTCAAGGCATCGGTCCCTGGTCAGAACGTGATCGAAGTCAGTTTCGGCGACGTGCCCGAGCACTGGGCCGCACGACTCGCGGCGCTGCCGCGCGTGGATGGCGTCACGGACCACGATGGCGTCTATCGCCTGGCGTCGGGCAACGGCCCGGAGACGACGCGGGCGTTGCTCGATGCCGCCGCGAATGCCGGTATCACCGTGCAGTCGCTGTCGGTGCAGAGCACGTCCCTCGACGACGTGTTCGTGCATTACGCCGGACGCGCCTTGCGCGATGGCTTGCAGGATGCGAAGAACGACTTCTCCTACGTGACGAGGCGCTGACGATGCACCGAGTCTTTGCGATCATCGAACGCGAGATGCGGCGCTTCCGCCGCAGTCCCACGCTCATTGTCATCTCGCTGGTGTTCCCGCTCGTGCAGTTGGTTGTGCTGGGCTACGCCTTTGGCGGCAACGTCAAGCACCTGAAGCTCGCCATCGTTGATCAGGACGGTGGGATCCCTGCGGTCAAGATTCACGAGCTCGGCAATGCCGTCGCGGCCAACGCCAGAACGTTTGACATGATTCCGTACGCGGATCAGGGCGAGGCCGTCACGGACCTGCGCAATGGTCGCGTCAACGGTGTGCTCACGATTCCGCCGGACTACTCGCGTCGGGTCCTCCAGAAGAACACCCCGCGCGTGGCGCTGATCGAAGACAACACCGATAGCTTTGTGACGGGCACGCTCGCGGCTCAGGTCAGTATTCTCATGGCGTCCGCAGGGCGGCCTGAGGTGGTCGTACAGCGCACCGTGGCACACACGACGCTGGATGTCGTCGAGGTCTATCCGTACGTGCCCTACATCCAGTACCTGTTGCCCGGATCGATCGTCATGTCGATCTTCATGATGGTCATGATCGGCGGCGGCATCATCTTCATTGATGACAAGGCGCGGGGGCTGCATGAAGGCTATCTCGTCACGCCGATCACCAAATTCGAGCTGATTGCCGGTTTCAATTTGTCGGGCACCCTCAAAGCGGTGCTGGCGGGCGCCGTGCTGATGACGATCGGGTCGCTGATTGCCGGTATTCCGGATCCGTTCGAGCCGTTGCGGATGCTCCGGCTGCTCGTCGTGATTGTGCTGACGGCATTCTCGCTGATCAGCCTCATGTTCCTGTTGATGGTGCGCGTGACCGATCCGCTCGTGCCGCGCGCGATCTTCGGTGTGCTGAACACGCTGCTGTATTTTCCGAGCGGCGCTGTATACCCGCAGCAGGGGTTCCCGCAGTGGATGCAGTGGATCGCTGTCGTCGATCCGTTCACCTACTCCGTGCATGCGTTCAAATGTCTGTTGCTTAAGAACACCGGCTTTGAGGCGATTTCGTTTGACCTGCTCTATCTCACGGCCTTTTCCACGATCGCGATGACGCTGGCCACGCGGTTGTTCCGGAGGACGCTGTGACGGTTGCGCCGCTGACTCGAGACCAGCTACTCGGCCATGCGGCCGAGTTGTTCGCCGAGCGCGGCTTTCACAAGGTCACCGTGCGCGAGATCAGCGATGGTGTGGGCGCGAACGTGGCTGCGGTGAACTATCACTTCGGCGACAAGCTCGGCCTGTATCGCGAAATCGTCGAAGGCAACATCGCGCTCATGGAAGAGACCATGCAGAAGGCGATGGACGCGGGCCGGGGCGGCGACGCGGACGGGCAGTTGCGCGCGTTTATTGAAGTCTTTGTCGAGCGACTCCTCACGCCCCGTGACGGCAATCAGATTCAGCGACTGATGATGCGCGAGATGGAGAATCCCACACCCATGCTCGACGTCATCGTCGAACGCGTGATGGAGCCGCGCATGCGGTATCTCTGCGATGTTATTGGCCGGTTGCTCGGGCGTCCGTCGGATGATCGCGTCGTGCGCAACTGCGCGGCCAGCGTGCACGCGCAGTGCATCATGTGCAAGCGCACTCCCGCCCTTGTGCGCATGAATATCGGCTTTGACGACGACGGCGATGCCGCGGCGCTGGCCGATCACATCGCCGAGTTCTCGCTCGGCGCGATGGCGAGCATGGTGGGGAAGACAATGGCTCAACGTGAAGCACGTGGCGGGCGTGAAGTCGGGTCGGCAAAGAGCTCGCTGAAAGCCGCGGCCTCGGCCTAAGGCCGCGCGATGGACGTTGTGCCTTCACGCTCTCCACGTCCTCCAGGGTTGACCGCTCTTGGCAGCGAACTACTTCAGCTCCGCCAGCGAGACGAGAATCAGCAGCATCTGTTTGGCGCCCGTCTTCTCTGACGCGATTTCCGCCCATTCGGTGAGCGAGTGCTGATTGCCGCCTTTGGTGCGCCCAATCGACACGGACGGGATGCCTTTGACGACGCCGACATTGGCATCCGTCGAGCCGCTCGGGTTGAGCAGCGGCGTGACGCCGAGATAGTTCAGAACGTCCACGGGTGTTTTCACGATCGGGTGGGTGAGTCGGCTGGCGAGCGTCTCAGGACGGCCGCCGGCTTCTGATTGCTGAATGTATTCACGCGTGAACGTCACGCCGAAGCTCTTCGCTGCCGCCTGGCACTTGCCCATGATCTGGCTGTCGAGCTCCTTGAGCAGCGTCGGATCGATCGTGCGGAGGTCGACCGTGAACCAGATTTCTGGAGCAATCGCGTTGACGACCGTGCCGCCGCCCATCATGCCGACATTGTAAATGGCGGGCACGGCCGCGTTGGCGGCCGGTAGCTGCACCGAGTAGATGTCCGTGATGCATTGCGCGGCGGCGCGCGCGGCGTGGGGCTGGTTGCGCGAGTTCATCGTGTGGGCGCCGGGCGCCGTGAACTTCATCTTCGACCAGTAGATGCCGAGCGCGCCGTAGTCGACCGCGCCGAGCGGGCCGTCGCTCGCCACCACCATCGCCGGCGCGGGGTTGTGGGCCATCCAGTAATACATGCCCTTGAGGCCGAGTTCTTCCTGCACGGTGAACACAAAGATCAGGTCGCCGCGCGTCTGGATCTTTGCCGTGTCCATCGCGCGCAGTACCTGCAGGGCGTTGGCGACCGAGGCCGTGTTGTCGAACACGCCCGGCGCGTGGAGTGTGCCGTCCGGCAGCCGCTTGACCTTCAGGTCCGTGTCGAGCGGATGGACCGTGTCCATGTGAGCCGCCAGGACGATCGCGCCCGCCTGCCCTGAGCCTGCCGAAGGGCCGCCGGTGCCGGGGCGCTTCGCGGTGACGTTGCCCATCGGGTCGGTGCTGATCTCAAGGCCCGGGATCTTCTTCAATTCCGCGGTGACATAGGCCGCACGTTTCTGTTCGTGTGTGGACAGGGCCGGGATCTCGGTCAGGAGGATCCACTCGGCGACATGCTTATCAAAGGTGGCATCGAGATAAGCCAAAGCCTGCGTCACGTCGGGGCGTTCTCCTATGGCGGGCGTAAACGTGGAGCCCGTCTGGGCCTGGCCCACACTTGTCATGACAAGCAGAATCAGCAGGAGCACGAGGCGCTGTCGCATGCCGGACATCTTATCGTCTGGTTACGGTAACGGCACCGTTACATAGGTAGTGGTTGTGCGTTGAGGTGCTAGGTTAGTGCGCCGTCATCCATCCGTCTGGCTTATGTTGAGGTGGGTGCTGGCTTTACTGGAGGCTCAATGGTGGTTTGTCGACAGGTCCTGCAAAGGATGTTTGCGGTGCTCGCCGTGGTGTGTATCGCGGCGTCCCCCGTGTTTGCTCAGGGTTCATCTGGAACGATCAATGGCACCGTGAAAGATTCGTCGGGTGGTGTGATTCCCGGCGCAACTGTCACGCTCGTCAGCGAGACACGCGGCACGGTGCTGGCGCCTGTCGTGACGAATTCAAACGGCGACTTCGTGTTTCCGAATATCACCGCCGACACCTACACGGTGCAGGTGGAAATGCCGTCGTTTACGACGCTGAAGCGCACGGGCGTCCAACTCGGTGCTGGCGCGCGTATCACGCTCGGCACACTGACCATCTCGATCGGCGGCTTGACCGACGTCGCCACGGTCAAGAGCGAGGCACCACTCATTCAGGCCGTCAGCGGTGAGCGCTCGTTCACCGTCACGACTGAGAACGTCTCGAACCTGCCGCTCGCCGGCAGAACCTACGACTCGCTGCTGGCGCTTGCGCCTGGCGTGCAGAGCCAGCCGGGCAACCTGACCCCCGCCGTTCGACTCGGTGGTGGTGGTGACGGCAACTTCATGCTCGATGGTGCGACCGCGATGGATCCGGGTGTCAACCGCCCGGCAACGCGCGTCAGCACCGAAGCGATCGCAGAAGTCCGCGTCGTTACCTCCGGCTACCAGGCCGAATACGGTCGTTCGAGCGGTCTGCAGATCAACGCGGTCACCAAGAGCGGCACGAACCAGTTCCGTGGGTCTGTGTATGACGTTGAGCGCCGGTCGAAGTGGAACATGACCAGCCAGACCAACATCCTGAATGGCGATCCCAAGGCGGTCCAGAACGAACGCGATTATGGCGGCGCCATCGGCGGTCCGGTCGGCAAGGCTGGCGGAAAGAACAAGCTGTTCTTCTACGCGAACCTCGAATACAACCCGCGTGACGTCGGCGGCACGGTGAACCGCTTCCGCGTGCCGACCGCCCTGGAGCGTGCCGGCGACTTCTCGCAGTCGCTCGACAACCTCGGCAACCTGTATCCCTACATCAAGGATCCGCTCATCGCGGGCACGTGCAGCGCGACGAACCAGACCGCGTGCTTCAAGGACGGCGGCGTCCTCGGCCGCATCCCGTCGAGCCGTCTCTACACGGCCGGCATGAACATCCTGAAGTGGTGGCCGTCGGCCAATCTGCCGAACGTGGCGGGCCAGGCCTACAACTACGAAGTCACCGATCCGGATATTCGCCTGATCGGCTATCAGCCGATCGCGCGTGTGGACTACGCACCGACGTCGAAACTGCGTGGCAGCTTCAAGTTCCTTGAATACCAGCAGCCGGCCGATTCAATCCTCGGCACGATGGCGGGGTTCAACGACTCGAAGGAAGACAACTACGGCATCTGGGTGCCGGCCGCGACGTTGAACTGGACGATCAACTCCAGCACCTTCCTCGAAGCCGCCTTCGGCGCGAACTTCCACCATCAGGAAGGCTGCTCGGTCTCGGGCGGTGCGCCGAACTTCTGCCGTAGCGGTAACCCGACCAACGACATCGCCAATCGCAACACGGCGGGTTTCGGCTCGATTCCGTACCTCTTCCCGAACGCCGGGGTCATCGATCCGTCGACGTTCAGCTACGAAGTGCTGCAGCGCAGCGGCGGTCCGATCTGGGACGGCACACGCGTAAACGCGGCGCCGTCGTTTGCCTGGGGCACTCGTGTGGCCAATGCGCCGCCGAACAACCAGGGACCGTTCGGCAATTTCATCCTCGACACGAACGTGAAGACGCTGAACGTGAGCGTGACAAAGGTCGCTGGTTCGCACAACATCAAGACCGGCTACTACTACTTCCGCAGCTATCAGCGCCGAGGCCAGGGCAACATCTACGGCGCGATCAGCTTCGCGAACGACACCAACAACGCGCTCGATACGAGCTTTGGTTTCTCGAACGCGGCACTCGGCGTGTTCAGCAGCTACTCGCAGCTGTCGCGATGGGGCGAGGGTGCGTATCTCGCCCTCAACCACGAGGCGTTCATTCAGGACAACTGGCGCGTCAAGCCGAACGTCACGCTCGACTACGGCATTCGCTTCGTGCATCAGGTGCCGCAGTACGACGCGTACCTGCAGAGCTCGAACTTCCTGCCCGACCAGTTCGCGAAGTCGCAGGCGCCGACGCTCTACGTGGCCGGTTGCGCCAACGGCGTCTATCCCTGCACGGGCACCAACCGTCAGGCGATGAACCCGATTACGGGTGCCTTCCTCGGCACGAACTCGGCGCTGGCGATCGGCACGATCGTCTCGGGCACAGGCAGCTCCACCAACGGCATCTTTGCTGACGGCAAGGGCATCGTCGAGACCAACTTCAAGTACCCGAAGCTGAAGATCGCCCCGCGAGTCGGCGGCGCGTGGGACGTCAAGGGTGACCAGACGTTTGTCGTCCGCGGCAGCGTCGGCATGTTCTACGACCGCCCGCAGGGTCAGAACATCTACAACACGGTCAACAACCCACCGTTCTCGAAGCAGGTCACGGTCCGTTACGGTCAGCTACAGAACCTCAGCGCGGCCGGACTGACGACTGAAGCGCCGCCGGCGCTGACGGTGTGGCAGTACGACGAACCGCTGCCGACTTCCGTGCAGTGGAACGTGGGCACGCAGACGGTGTTGCCGTTCAAGCTCGCACTCGACGTGGCATATGTCGGTCAGCACAGCTACGGCTTCCCGCAGGCGGTCAACATCAACGCGATCGACATCGGCACCGCGTTCCTCGCGTCGAATCAGGATCGGACCGCGGCGACCAGCACGACGCCGGGCGCCGCGTCCATCGCCGCATTGAACCCGGACCTGGCGCGTTACTACCAGGGCTACGGTTCGATCAGCCAGCAGCAGACCAACCTGAGCCGCACCTATCACTCGATTCAGCTCGCCTTGAACCGCCGTCTCTCGAACGGTCTGTCGATCGGTTTCAACGACACGATCGGTCTCTACGACAAACAGACGGTGGCTCAGCGCCTGCAGCACAACGCAGACGGCACGGTCAGCGTTCGCGCCGATCAGAGCAAGGCGCAGGAACTGCTCGGCGACAACGCCCCGCAGCGTCACGTGATTCGCGCGACGTTTGTCTACCAGACACCGAAGCTCGCCACGGGCGGCACGCTGAAGAATGTCATCAGCACGCTGGCCAGCGATTGGACAGTGGCCGGTATCTGGAGCGGTGCATCAGGCACGGCGTACTCGATCACGCCGTCCTACACGAGCAGCGGCGCCAGCGTGAACATCACGGGCTCGCCCGACTACGCCGCGCGCGCGGTCATCACGGGTGATACGGGCAGCGGTTGCAGCTCGGATCCCCTGAAGCAGTTCAACACGGCGGCGTTCTCGGGCCCGCAGCCCGGCAGCGACGGTCTCGAATCGGGTGCAAACTATCTGCGCGGCTGCTTCATCAGCCAGACAGACCTGTCGCTCTCGCGTCGCATCCGTCTCCCACGTGGCGTGTCGGCAGAATTCCGACTCGACGCGTTCAACCTGTTCAACCAGTCCGGCATCACGAACCGCAACACCACGTTCACGATGGCGAACCCGTCAACAGCGTCGACGATCACCAACCTGCCGTTCGATACGACGGGTGCGGTCGTCGCGTCACGTTCGCTGCCGCGCGGTGCCGGTTTCGGTGTGGCCACGGCCTACCAGAACCCGCGCACCATGCAGATGCAACTGCGCTTCTCGTTCTAGACACCGACAGAGACAGACATACCGGGGGCGGCTGCACTGCAGCCGCCCCCGTTTTCTTTGTACCGACGGGTGCGCGGGTAAGCGGGTATCGCGGGTATAGCGGGTGCTCGGGTGCGCAGGTGCGACGGGTGAGCGGGTGCGTCAGGTGCTCGGGTGAGTCAGGTGCTCAGGTGCTCAGGTGCTCAGGTGCTCAGGTGCGCGGACTAGAATGCCGAGGCGGTTCGCACAAACGCCAGGGCTCGATGCATCTCCTCGTCGGATACGTCGCGCATCATCTCGATCGACAGGCGGCCCTGATAGCCGCCTTCGTTCAGGCAGCGGAAAAACGCGGCGAAGTCGTACGCGCCGTCGCCCGGAAGCCGCCGGTCTGAGTCAGACACGTGGATGTGCGCGATTACACCCGCGACCGCCGCCACAACCGCCAGCAGCTCGCCAGACTCGTGCAGGTGATACGTATCGGCAACGACGCCGATCGACACGCCGCCGAGCGCCTGCGCCATCCTGGCGGCTTCCGCGAGCGTCGTCACGAAGTTGGTCTCTTTCAGATTTTGCGCCTCGAGAGCGAGCGTGGCGCCGATGGGTGCAAGGGCGTCGGCGAACCACAGCACCGTCTCGAGAAATTGCGCATCCGCGACGTCGCGGCGCCATCCCTCCGGAACGTTCCGGGCCCAACCGCTGCCCAGCACGACGACCTGGCCCGACGCTGCGGCGACCACGCTCGCCACGCGGGTGATGTATCGACGAATACGAGCGGGTTCAACGGCGGGGCCAACGAGCATCATGTCGCGGGGCAGCAACTGATTGAACACAGCGACCGGGACCGCTGCGCGCTCAACGGCTGTCAGCGCATCAGCCATCCCGTCGTCAGTCTCCAGCTGCATCGGGCCGAGCGCCGCCTCGATAAAGTCGTAGCCATTGCGGGCCACGCGCGCCGATTGTTCAATCGGGGCGCACCAGCCGATGGTCGTCGCCGCCATGTCTGTGAACGTCCGGCCTCAGTGCCGCGCCGCAATCATGGGCGCGAAGATCTGACAGATCGCTGCGCCGATGAGCATCATCGACAGGCCCCAGATCATCATCGATCGGAAGAGTTGCCGAGCCACGACCTGATCCGCAACTGCGGCCACACAGAGCGCACCGATGGTCGAGAGCGGCGACACGTCGACGAGTGATGAGCCGACGTTGATTGACAGGGCGACTGCGAGCGGATCGCCACCGCCGACCTTCGCCACAAGCGTCGCCGACGTCGGCAGAAATGCGGGGAGGACGACGCCGGAGGTGCTGCTGTAGGTGGAGATCGCGCCGGTGACAAATGCGATGACACCGTTGAGGGTCTTCGCCGAGGCCATGCGCGCAAGGAGGTCAGTGAACAGGTCCATGCCACCGGTTTTTTCGAGCAGACCGATCAGCACGGACACGCCGCACGCCATCATCACGATGGCCCACGGGACGCGACGCACGGCGGTCGTCTCATCGGTCACGCCAAGGACGAGTAGCAACGCTGATGCCGCGAACGCAGAGAAGCCGAGGCTCACGTTCATGAAGAGGACGCCGCTGATCCACAACGCGATCACTGCGAGGGTGATCCGCTGGGGTGTGGTGAGCGGCGGCACGGTCATGCTGATCGACGCTGATGTCTGTGCCTCGAGCGGCGCGGACCTGCGTCCGAGCCAGATGTACGCCGCCGCGCCGACCAGCACGTGGGCAGCGAAGTTGGCAAACCAGACACGTCCTTCGAAACCGACGAGGCCGGCCTTGGCCATCGCGCTGTTCGCGATGACGCCCACTGACGAAAACGGCGACAGGTTGCCGGCGTTCGCGCCATTGGCCACCATCAATGCGGTGAGAAACGGTGACAGGCCGACCCGTTGGCCCATGATCATCGCGAGCGGTGCGAGCAGGGCGACGGTCGACACCGCGCCCGGACCGACCGACGACAGCAGGCAGGCGATGAGAAACAACAGCAGCGGAATCACGCGCACGTTGCCACGCGCCAGCCGGAGCGCACGAGCGGCGAGGGCCTCAAGACTCTGATTGGTCTCGGCGATGGCGAAGAGCAGCGTGACCCCGGTCAGCGTGATGAAGAGCGACGTCGGGAAGCCCGCCATCACCACATCCACCTTCAGGCCGGCGGCATAGACGCCGATGATCCAGGCGAAGGCGAGGCCGAGCCAGCCGACGTTGATGCGCGAGGTCATCGACACGACGAGCGCGACGATCAACGCGACGAGGGAGAGGGCGGCGGGGCTCATGAGCTGGCTCCAGTCCAGGGTGGGAGCAAATGTTTCTGCACTTTGCCGAGGGCGGTGCGCGGCAGCGCGTCGACCTGGATGAACGCGCGCGGGATCTTGAACGACGCGAGGGCGCGTCGGCAGATGTCTTCGATGGCGACCGCATCGATCGGTGCCTCGGCCACGACATAGGCGATGGGCACTTCACCGCGGCGTGGGTCGCTCGCGCCGACGACAACGGCTTCGCGCACGCCGCACAAATCGAGCAGGCACTCTTCGATTTCGCGAGGATAGATGTTGAACCCGCCGGAGATGATCAGATCGGTTCTGCGGCCTCGTAGCGTGAACACGCCATCCGCAGACTGCTCACTCATGTCGCCGGTCTTGAACCAACCATCGCTGAACGCGGCACGCGTCGCGTCGGGCTGCTGCCAGTAGCCGCTGAAGACATTGGGTCCGCGCACCCAGAGCTCACCGGTCACGCCGGGCTCAACATCGAGGCCGCGCTCATCAACGACGCGTGTCGCCACGCCGGGGAATGGCACACCCACGGTGCCTGATCGTCGCTCGCCGCTGTAAGGGTTGCCGATGTTCATCAACGTCTCGCTCATGCCGTAGCGTTCGAGAATGCGGTGGCCGAACTGCGCCTCAAATGACTCAAAGACTTGCACCGGCAGCGGTGCTGATCCACTGACAAAGAGGCGCACGTCTCGCCCGATCGCGCGCGCCGTGTCGGCTGGCAGTTCCAGCAGACGCACATAGACCGTCGGGACACCGAAGAACAGCGTTGGACGAAAATCGCTGAACACCTGGGCCGCCCGCGCGCCATCGAATCGTTCGACGAGTCGCATGCGACACCCAGTGGCGAGCCAGCACATCAAACCGTTCGCGAGGCCATGCACATGAAACAGGGGCAACACCGCGAGATAGCGGTCCGCCGCAGTGATCTGCCAGCACGCGATCAGGTTTGCCGCATTCGACAGGAAGTTGTCGTGCGAAAGAATCGCGCCCTTTGATCGACCCGTCGTGCCCGAGGTGTAGACGAGCGCCGCCGGCTCTGTGCCGGCGATCGACAGGCGCACAGGATCGACCGGCCCGTCGGCGACCGCGGTCGTGAGCGCGTCTGCGTCCCACGTCGCCACGCCCTCAGGAAACAGCGCGAACCGATCGGCCGATGTGAGCACTGCCTTCGGTCCGGCGTCGCCAACGATGTGCGCGATTTCGCGTTCGCGATACAGGATGTTGATCGGCACAGCAATCACGCCAAGCCGGACGCACGCGAGGAAGACCGTGATGAACGGGATGCCGTTCGGGAGGTAGATCCCGACCCGATCGCCACGTCTGAGACCGCGCTCGGTGAAGGTACGCGCCAGGCGATTCGCGGAGTCGTCGAGCGCCCCAAATGTGAGATGGGCGACGCGACCATCCGCGGTGTCGTACTCCACACCGACGTCGTCGCGTCGCCCGATCAGGCTTGCGTTGAACAGATCACCCAGCTGCACGCGCCTATTGTGCGACAGCCGGTGACGCTGGCGCGTCTACTTCTTCAACAGATCGCGCAACGTCGTCGCTTGGTTTACGAGCAGGAGTTCCGTTTCCGGCGGCATGTTGGCTGACGCGCGGAGTTCCTTCGTGCGGGCGATGTAGGCGTCGAGCTTTGCAGCGGCGGCCGTGAATTTGGCCTTCGTCTTCGCCGTGTCGGTGTAGCCTTCGGCGATCAGCTTGGTCGCCTCATCAGCGATCTTCACAAGGCTCATGCCGTCTTTGATGACGAGGTATTCCGTCTGGTTCGCGAGCAACATTGAAGACGGGTTGCTCGGGAACTGTCGGACGTCGGCGCAGAGCGGGCCGCACGTGAGCTGCATGCCGTAGATTGAACGCTTTGCGCGATCGATCGTTTGCGTCGCGTCGTCTTTCAGCAGGAAGCCGGCCTTGACGAGCGCGTTCGACACGGTCGTGACTTTGCCGACGTAGTCGTCGTGGGTCGGGTAGAGCTTGTTGAGTGTGGCTGCGTCGAAGGGCAGGTGCGTGCCGCCGAGGCCGCAGAGTTCGCCGGTCTCTTTCGCGACTGGCACCGCGATTTCCGCGAGCTGAATACCGCCGAGGATGTTGCCGAGTGCGTTGCGCATCACCGGCTTCTCTGGCGTGCCGCCTCGGCCGCCTCCACCGCCACCTGCACCGCGCGCGCCGGGCGCGCCTGCTGCGCCAGCGGCAGCTGGTGCGGCTGCGCCGGCAGCACCAGCTCGGCCGGCTC
>CANIII010000022.1 GCA_947467605.1 Acidobacteriota bacterium | reverse complement strand
CGTGGTGCGCTCAGACACGAGCCAGTCGCCTTCCATGTACCAGCTGCTCACCTGATCGCCGTTTGCGCCGGCCGTCGTGATGACTACCTTCGCGCCGTCGATCTTCGCGTGCGAGACCTGTTCGGTCTGGCCGCCACGGCCCATCGCCATGTTCTTGCTCTCCGACCCGTCGAGCTTGTAGGTCGTCGCCATCATCGTGCCATCTTGGCCGGCGCGCTCGATCTTGAGCATCGCCGCATCCATCGTGACCGTCATCGGGCCGGCCGCGCCGCCACGGCCACCGCCGCCACCGCCTGCGCGAGCAGCGCCACCACCGCCGCCAGCCGCCATGCCCGGCATTGCGGCCATCGTCTTCTCCGCGTCCGGAGCCCACTTACCCGAGAAGTTCGGTTTCGCCTGCGCGAAGAGGCTGGCCGACAACAAGACCACCGCCACCGCGCTCACTGCCGTTGCAATACGACGCATTCTGATACTCCTTGCCCGTCACGACATGTGCCGGTGCCCACGACGGCACCTGAGCCGTCGCCAAAACGTATTATCGGCCTTTCCCCGAAAAAGAAAAGGGCGGTTCAGCTTTCGCTGAACCGCCCGCAATTCCCCGGAGTGGGGAAGTTACATGCCCTTGGTGTAGACCACCGTACGCGTCGTCGGCTCGCCGCCGCCACGGCCCGGGGCCGTGGTCGCAACCGACAGCTTGCCGCCAGCAATCGAGTAGACCGCCGTCGTCGTCGTCATGGTGCCGCCCTGATCGCGCGTCGTCGTGACCTTCAGGTTCGCGCCGTCCCACGTCGCCTTGACCTTCGCTTCGCCCTGACCCATGGTCACGGTCGTCTCCGAGCCGTCGAGCTTGTAGCTGGTCTTCTGCTCGCCGTTCGGCGTCGTGCGCGTGATCGTGAGTTCGGTCGCCGTCTGCGCGATCGTCATCGGGCCGGCCGCGCCGCCACCGCCACGACCGCCACCACCGCCACCCGCCGGGGCAGCCGGAGCCGCCGCCGCGTCTGGAGTCCACTTACCTGAGAAATCCGTCTTCGCCTGAGCAAACGCGCTCGTTGCGACGAGAAGCATCGCGACTGCGCCACACACTGCCATTACACGCTTCATAATTAGTGCTCCCTCAACAAATCGAGCGGCGAACTGCCAACTCGAAAACCCTCTTACTCTGACCGTGCACTCCAGGCGTTTCTTCCTGGAATCGTTTATTCAAACCGCAGCGCTTCGATCGGATCCAGGCTGGCCGCTTTGCGGGCCGGGTAGAAACCGAAGAAGACGCCGACGATGGCCGCGAAGCCCACCGCCACGAACACCGAATTGAGTGGCACGAGGGCCGGCCATTCCATGAATGTGCGGACGGCCCACGAGAGGCCATAGCCCAAGCCGATGCCGATGCCTCCGCCAAACATGCTGATGACGACGGCTTCCACGAGGAACTGGAGGAGCACGTCGCGGCCACGCGCACCGATCGCGAGGCGCAGGCCGATCTCACGCGTGCGCTCGGTGACCGAGACCAGCATGATGTTCATGATGCCGATGCCGCCGACGAGCAGTGACACGCCGGCGATTGACGCGAGCAGTGACGTCATCGTGCGCGTCATCTCCGTACGGGTCGCGGCCATGTCTTCGAGCGTGCGGGCGGTGAAGTCGTCTTCCATGCCCGGGCCGATCTTGTGCCGCTCACGCAGCACCTGCTTCACTTTTTCGGTAGCCTCGAGCACGTCGTCGGCGCTGGCTGTTGAGACCGAGATGCCGCCGATGTTCTGGTTGCCGCTCAGCTTCTTCATGATCGTCGTGTAGGGCGCAAACGCCGTGTCGTCCTGGTCCTGGCCGGTGGAGGACTGGCCCTTCGGACCCATGACGCCAACGACCGTGAACGGCTGGTTCTTCACGCGAATGATCTGACCCGTGGGATCGACGCCTTCACCGAATAGCGTGTTGGCGACGCTGGAGCCAAGAACGATGACTTTACTTGCGCCCCGCACGTCTTGATCGCCGAACCACGAACCGAATTTCACGGTCCATAGGCGGATGTTGGGGAAGTCCACATCCACACCCTGAACGTTGGTGGACCAGTTCTGGTTGCCGGCCACGACCTGCACGCGCGTTTGCGTCGTCGCACTCACGTACTGCACACCGGGCACATCACGCAGTGCCGTGGCATCTTCAGTTTTGAGCGTGACAGCGTTGCCGCCGCCCATGCGCACACCGCCGCTGCTGAAGTTGCCGGGCATCACCATGATGAGGTTAGTGCCCGACTGCTTGATCTGTTCTTCGATCTGCGCCTGGGCGCCGGAACCGAGGGCGACCATCGCGATAACGGCCGCGACGCCGATGATCATGCCGAGCATGGTCAGCGCGGTCCGCATCTTGTTGCGGCCGAGCGCCTTGAGGGCAATACGAAGCGTCATGAATATAGACATGGGGAACTCCTGAACTCAGTGTCCGCCGGCGTGCGCGCCAGCAGGTTCCGGATCGACTTCCGGCGGCGGCAGTGCCGCCAGCTCGTCTTCCGCGTTGCGCCGTTTGGTGATGGCCTGATCGACGACGACCTTGCCGTCACGGAATCGGACGAATCGTGTGCCGTACTCGGCGATGTCCATCTCGTGCGTGATGACCATGACCGTGATGCCGAGTTCTTTGTTCAGGCGCTGGAAGATGCCCATGACCTCGACCGACGTGCGTGTGTCGAGCGCGCCGGTGGGCTCGTCGGCGAGCAGGATGGACGGATTGGTCACGAGCGCGCGCGCGATGGCGACACGCTGTTGTTGACCACCCGACAGCTGATTGGGCAGGTGATGGTGACGGTCGCTCATCTTGACGGCCGCGAGTACTTCCATCGCTTTCTTGTGTCGATCCGCCGCCTTCAGGCCGCTCTTCGGGTTGTAGAGCAGGGGCAGTTCCACGTTGTCGAGCGCGGTCGTGCGCTTGAGCAGGTTGAAGCCCTGGAAGACGAACCCGATTTTCTGGTTGCGGACCAACGCGAGCTCGTCTTTCGACGCTTTCGCGACGTCCTTGCCGTCCAGAAAGTATTCGCCGGATGTCGGCTTATCCAGACAGCCGATGAGGTGCATGAACGTCGACTTGCCCGAGCCTGATGGTCCGGTGATGCTGATGAACTCGCCCGGCTGCACGTCGAACGAGACGCCGCGCAGGGCCCGGACGGTCACCTCACCCAGTTGATAGTTCCGGGTGAGGTTGCGAACTGAGATGACTGGCTGCTGCGCCATCGTTAGAACCCGCCGCCGCGACCGCCACCGCCGCCGCCCGGGCCGCCACGGCCACCCTGCTGCTGCTGGAACGGATTGCCCTGCTGCTGACCCGGCGCCGCCGTCTTGGTCGCGCCCGGGATGATGAAGTTGGTGACGACTTTGTCGCCCTCCTTCAAATCGCCGGTCACCAGCTCCGTCGTCTGGCCATCTGAGATGCCCGTGCGGAGTGCGTTGATCGGCTTCAGCTGGTTATTCACAAAGATCCACACGCGCTGGTTCGGCGTTTCACGACGCGTGACGGCGGGGAGGAGCTGATCGATGTTGGTTGCGCCGCGTTCCGCGATGCCCGTGACCGGACCCTGCGGTGCGCCGTTGCGGCCACCGCGGCCGCCGCCCTGACCACCACGACCGCCGCCCATGTTCGGGAAGAGCTTCGCGAGTTCCGCGCGCTTCTGTTCCGGCGTCAACTTTGTGTCGGCGTTGATCGCCGCCATCTGCTTCTGCTGTTCCGGCGTGAGGTTGGCGCGATTGCCGCCGCCCTGGCCGCCACCCTGACCGCCACGACCACCGGTGCCACCACCGAACGGGTTGTTGCCGCCACGACCGCCGCCGGCATTCGCCGTCTGCGTCGGGTCGGCGTTCTGGCCACGCTGACGCTGGCCGCCCGCTGCTGCTGCGTCCTTCGGGGCCGCATCCTTCGCCGCTGCGTCTTTCGGTGCTGCCGCGGCATCCTTGCCCGCCGCTGCGTCCGCGGCCGGCGCCATCGCGCCACCGTCCGCCGCGTTGCCACCGTTACGTCCACCGCGACCGCCACCGCCGGCGCCACGGCCCACGGGCGCCTTGGCTTCGTCAGGCACCGGCTGCTTGAGCAATTCGAACATCTCGGTCGTCGGACGGAAGCGCAGTGCCGCCGACGGAATCTTGAGCGCGTCGTCGACGCGCAGCACTTCGATTGTCAACGTCGCGGTCATGCCCGGCTTGAGCCGGAGGTCTGCGTTCTGCACGTCGATGACCGTCTCGTACGTGACGACGTTCTGGGAGTTCTTGGCGTTGAGACGCACCTGGTTGACCGTGCCGCGGAAGGTCGCACCCGCGTAGGAGTCGACGCGGAACGTGACGCTCTGTCCCGTGCGCACCTTGCTGACTTCGGCTTCGTCGATGCTCGCCGTGAGCTTCATCGTCGTGAGGTCGGTCGCCATGGTGAAGAGCGTCGGCGCCGAGTTGGTCGCGTTGACGGTCTGGCCACGATCCGCGGCGCGGTTCGTGATGACGCCGTCAATCGGTGCGCGGATCTTCGTGTAGCCGAGGTTCAGGTTCGCCGTGTCGAGGTTCGCCTGCGTCTGCACCAGCGAGGCCTTCGAGGAGTTGATCGACGCTTCGTCCATCTTCACCGCGAGCTGCGCCGATTCGAGCTGTTCCTTCGTCACCAGATTCTTCGAGAAGAGCTCCTGTTGACGTTCCAACTTCTTCTTGTCGTTCTCGAGTGTGATGTTCTTCTGATCGATGTCGACCTGCGAGCGGAGCAGGTTGGCCTGCTGCACGGCGACTTGCGTCTGCAAGATCGACGGATCGAGCTCAGCGATCAGCTGGTCCTTCTTGACGATGTCGTTGAAGTCGACATACAGCTGCTGCACAACGCCCGACACCTGCGTGCCGATCGTCACGCTGCGAAGCGCGTCCAGTGTGCCGGTCGCCTGCACCGACTCGACGACGGAGCCGCGCGTGATGGCCGACTCAGTGACCTGCGGTTTGACCTCAGGCTGTCCGAACTTGAGGTACCAGTAGGCCCCTCCTCCGAGGGCGCCAAGAACAACGACGAGTGCGATCAGCTTCTTCATATAGGGTTACGCCCGCTCCGGGTTGCTGGCAGCCGAACGACGGCGCCAGAGTTTCATGCTTCCTTTAGGTGGTCATCAGGAAGGGCACGACCGCTGCTGTCCACAACCGGCCAGCAGGATCACGCCGATATACGCCTGAAGCCCGATCGACGTTACCGTCAATATTCAGGGCCTCTCTCCAGTTACTTGGACCGCTAATCCGCGATCCATATTCCGCTACCGTACAAATGTTCTGTCGATACCTTTGCATATGACGCTGGCGGCCGAAGCCGCCAGCGGGATTTCCGAACTAACGACTTAGCGGCCGACGCTCTGGACGCGCTCGAACTCGATCAGGGCTTTGATATAGGTAATGCGCGCACGGAGCTCCGCGAGACGCGCGGAGGTCTGTGCTTGCTGCTGCTGGACCACCGTGAAGTTGGTCGACATGCCCACGTCGAACTTCGTCTGTTCGGCTTCGGCCTGACGGTCGGCAAGTTCCCGGGCTTTCTGCGACGCCATCAAGCTCTTGTAGGCGTTCTGGACGGAGAGGCCGGCGTTGGTCACGTCGGTCGTCACCGTCAGTTCAGTGGACTTGAGCGACGTCTTGGTCTGTTCCAACTGGAGGCGCGTGCGCGCGAGGTTGGCGCGCGCGGCGACCTGGCCAAGCGGGTAGGTGAACGACGCCTGAATGTTCCACGTCGGCTGGCTGAACGCACCCGTGATGGAGTCGAAGTAGCCGGCCTCAGACACCAGTGCGAGGGAGGCGCCGAGCTGGTTGCTCGTTGCTTTGTAGAGATTGCCGCCGGCGCCCGCCACCGAGTAGCCCGCCGTGAGGTTCAGATCCGGCAGCACCTGATTCTTCAGCAGTTCGATCGACAGCTCGTTCGACTCGATGGTCTTCTTGGCCGAGATCAAATCCGTGCGGTTGGCCAGGGCCGCGGTGACGGCGGCCTGAATGTCGACGTTGGTCTGGGCGAGCGACGGCAAGTCGGTCGGGTTCACAGTCGCGTTGAAGATTTCGTCGTCCGTGCCGCCCGCGATCAACTTCTTGAAGGCCATCTCTGCCGTGCGCCAGGTGGACTCGGCGTTCACCAGGTTCAGCTCGGCGTTGGCCTGCTGAGACTCGGCTGTGATGACGTCGATCTGCGCGAGCGTGCCGATTTCGACCTTCGTGCGGTTCTGCTCGACGAGCGTCGTCGCCAGAGCGACGGCGCGACGCTGAATCTCGATGTTCTCGATCGCGGACCGCAGGTCCCAGTAGGCGTTGCGGACTGAGGCGATCGTGTTGGCGATCGACGTCTTCAACGTGATGTCGTTGATGTCGCGCGTGATCTGCTGCGTGAGCAGCGTCGTGCGCGTGTTGTCCGTCTTGAAATTGCGGAGCAACGGCTGCGTCACGTTGAAGCTCATCGTCGAGCCGTAGCTCAACGGACGGGTTGCCGTTGGGCTGGTCGACTGCGCTCGGTTGGTCTGGAAGTTAAACGTGTAACCCAGGCCGCGATAGGGCAGCGTCTGCGACACGCCCGTCGTTGAGCTCAGCGTGCGCGTCGCGACGCTTGACGAGACGTCGATCGTGCTGCTGGTTAGCGTCGTGGCATCGCGGTACTGCGACGTCTCGGTGAACGTGGGCATGTAGGCGGCCCGCGTCTGACGGATCGAGTAGTCGGTCAGCTGCGGGTTGTAGCGCTGCACCTTCAAATCGATGTTGCGGTCGAGCGCGCGCTGAATCGATTCGTCCAGCGAGAGCCCCATGACCTTGCGGCCCGCAACTTCCGGCGGTTTCGCTTCGCCCACGACATATCGATCCTGAGCCGCTTGCGGCGCCGCTGAGGGGCCCGCAGGCGTCTGTGCATTGGCCGCCGCGGCCACCGAGGTCAACGCCACTGTCAGCGCCCACACGTTAAGAGTTCTGGTCTTCTGAGTCATCTTCGGTATCACTCCAAGTAGATCCGTTTGAGCTGCCGGCTGAACGCCGACCTGTGATTTTACGCTAGAGCTGCTTCCGGGGATCCTTACGATCTCGATCCTGCATTTGGTTCAACTTGACGCGCTGTTCCGGCGTCAGCACCTGATGCATCCGATACAGCGTCATGATCCGCAGTTTGTTGAAGTTGGACCGCTGGGTCTCCACTTTGTCGATCTGGCGGCCCACCACCCATCGCTCCACCTTAGACTCGTCGATGAGCCGATCTAGTTCCTTGTTTTCGCGCTGCAGTGCATCCCAGTAGCCACCCAGCTCATCTTTGGTCGAAGTGAAGATCTGGTCGAGGGTCTTCGCTTGCTCCGCCGTAAGGCCGAGCTCCTTCTTGGAGGCGTCTTCGCTCCACCACTGCTTGCGCTGGGGCGGGCCCGGCGGCGTTCCCGGCTTGGCCGGGGCCGTCTGCGCGGCCGGTTTGCTCGTTTGTGCGGCACCGTGCCCCGCCGGAGCAGGGCGCTGGGCAGCCACGGAGCTGCCGACCGTCCCGACCAGGAGGGCGAGCGCCACTCCGACGGTTAATTGCTTCATAGGCATAGGTTTTGCCGCGTTCACACCTGACTTACGCTTGCGCACTCTGGCGCGTTTACTCGCCGGCCAATTCCTGTAGCCGGCGAATCGCCTGTCCAACCAGGTTATTGGGCGTCGATGCTCCTGCGGTGAGGCCAATTGTAAGGGGGCCGGCCGGAAGCCAGTCGAGTGTAACCGTGTCTTTCGTGGCCGCCGTCGAGGGCGCCCCGATCGGACGATGGCGGATCTCTTGCGGCGACACGAGGCAGTCAGGATCCGCGATATGGAAAGTCAGGACCTTGTCCGCGCAGATCCGGGCCAAATTGCAGGTATTGCTGCTGTTGTAGCCGCCAATCACCACCATGAGCTGGAGCGGTTCCTCCGCCAGCATGGCGAGCACGGCGTCCTGCCGCTCCTGGGTCGCGCTGCAAATCGTGTCGAAGGCGCGAAACCGCGTTGCCGTCTCTGGCGCCCCGTAGCGCTCCGTCATGGCCGCTCGGAACATCTCCCCGATGGCCAGCGACTCGGTCATCAGCATCGTGGTCTGGTTGGCGCAGCCCACGCGTTGCAAGTGAATGTCCGGATCAAAGCCGGGAGAGACGGCCGCGGCAAATCGCGCGAGGAAGGCTGCCCGGTTACCGCCATGACGAATGTAGTCACACGCGATCTGGGCTTCGGCTTCATCGAGCACCACGAGGAAGTGGCCGTTGGGAAATTGAATCGCCTGCGACGCGGTTGCGCGCGTCTCCTCGTGCTTGACCTTGCCGTGAATCACCGACGTGAATCCGTCTTGGGCGTAGCGGCGGACGTTCTTCCAGACATTGAGCACCGAGCCGCACGTGGTATCGACCAGCGTGCATCCGCGCGCTTCGAGTGATGCGAGCTCGCTGATCGAGACGCCAAACGCCGGAAGAATCACGACGTCATCGGGACCGAGCGAGCCGGCGTCGGCGCCGGGGTCCGTGAGGATCTCGATGCCCTGCGCGCGCAGCCGATCGTTCACGTGTGGGTTGTGAATGATCTCGCCGGTGAGACAGACGCGTTTGTCGGGGAAGCGCTTACGCGTCTGGTAGGCGTAGTCGACGGCGCGATCGACGCCGTAGCAGAAGCCGAATTCTCGCGCGAGGTGCAGGGTCAATCGGCCGCGCGTCTGCACGAATCCTTCGGCTCGAATTTCGTCGACGATGGCGCTGTCGTAGGACGCCGCGAGTTCGGCCGCCACCGCGGCCTTCATGTTCAGGCCCTTCCGGAAAACAACGGACGCCACGCTAACGGCGCTGCGTGGACGCGCGCGCCACGGTGACCTGCGGCGTCAGCGTGTCGATGGCGCTGAGCGAGTGGATCTGGGGCTGGCTGACGTCCTCGGAGTCGAGCAGGAGGTCCGCGGCGTTTGTGGCACGGCCCGTGTCGGGTGCCTTCTGCACGGGGGCCGCCTGCGCGGCGGTGCTCCGCGCGGCGCCTGACGGCTGCCACACGCTGAGACGACCGCCGATCACCCCGAGGATGAGACCCGCGGCGGCAGCCGCCGCAATCCAGCGGCTCGATACACGATGACCGTGGGTCACGCTCTCGATCGCGTCCTCGCTGGACACGCGCGGGAATGACAGGAGTTTGGATGGGCGGTCGAGCTGTTCGAGCTTGCGGAGAATCTGTGACTGTTGCGCCGCGAGGCGTTCGGCAGGGAAGGCGGCATCGGCTTCGGCGACGCCCAGTTCGCGCGTCTGTTCGAGCCAACGGCTCACTTCGAGCGCACGAGCAGCGCAGATCGTGCATGTGTCGAGGTGGGCCGGGTGATGTCCTGAATACCAGGCATCCACCAGCGCGTCTTCCGACAAATGGCCCCGACGAAGAAGTGTGTCAGCGATTCGCACGGCGAGTTCTCCCAGACGAAGTGTGCGACGCGCCCGGAGCCAGAAGCGACCGGAGTCGTCGAATGGCACGGAACAGGTGCACACGGACCGTCGATTCATTGAGCCCCGTCATGGCGCTCACTTCCCTCGACGTCTGGCCATCGAAATGGCTCAGCATGAAGATCAATCGCTGCCGTTCGGGCAGCTTTGCGAGCGCCACCGAGAGTTGTTCCCGGCGTTCGCCCAGCAATACCAGGTCTTCCGGGCTCGGGCCACGCGACGGCAGATACTCTGCCGGATCGCGCTCCACGCCCATGGCGTCGGTCGGGTGGGGCGCCATCCAGCGCTCTCGCCGCCGCCGCGCTTTGAGACGGTCGAGGCATCCGTTAATCAGGATGCGCGTGAACCACACCTCAAAGGGTAGATCTTCACGGAACGTGCCGAGATGGACGTAGGACTTCACAAATGCGTCCTGCACCGCCTCGTCCGCGTCCGCCGCCTCGCGCAAGTAGTGAAACGCAATCCGGATCGCCCGCCGCTGGTGACGTTCCACCAGTTCGGCAAACCGCTCGCGCGCCGCGTCAGGTCGTCCGGCCGCCTGCAGCGCCTTGACGTCGATCGCCACACGGGCGTCGGCTTCACGGGTGGTAAGCGGCGGCGAACTGACCTCTGTCATGGGGATACGTCCACGGAGAGGACGTGTTTACGGAATTCTACCACCCGGTGTGGTGAGCACGGCGCCAGGGAAGTAGCTGGCCAGTATCGCCGAGACCGGCGCGTTCCGCCGCGCGCGCGCCATGGCACCCAGCTGACAGAGTCCCACGCCGTGGCCAAATCCGGTGCCGGTCATGACGAAGCCCGTTCGATTGCTCTGAATGCGAAATCGCGTGCTCGGCAATCCCTTCGGCCCCAGCGATTTATTTAAGAGGGTTCTGAAATCATCGCCATTGAGGTCGACCCGGCGATCGCCGGACACCTGCACGCGCGAGATCCGATCGCTGTCATCGGTCTGGCGGGCTTCGATCGACGTCAGCGTGCGGCCGACGGCGCTGCGCGCCTCCGCGTTCAGTGCGACACGCACTTGTTCGCGCGTGAGCGTCACCACCCAGGACCGATGGATCAGCGCCGGAACACGGTCGGGTTCCGACGGCAGGTACGGCAGCGTCGGCGTGCCCCACACTTGATCCGACGATGCGGTATGGCCGCCGCAGTCCGCGTGAAACACCGCGTCGATCGGACGACCGCCGTAGGTCAGCACCGCACCCGCGGTACGCGCGATCGCACGTCGTACGTCGGGGGCAAACCTCGACGTGCCCATGCGCGCCGGCTCGTACAACTGACAGTGCGTCGAGTCGCACACGTCAAACCCGTCCGCGCGATGCCGACCGAGATGGGCGAGCGCATACGTGCGCGCCACGATCGTCTGCACATCCAGCACGCGGTCGATCGTTGCGGTCGACTCGCCGGTCGGACTGACTTCCGAGATAGCGGAACCTGCCACGTAGTCTTCGAAGGCGACGTTCACGATGCGACCAGCGACGCGGACCTTCAGGTCTCTCGGCAGACTTGCCAGCGGGGCCGCGCCGGGCATGAGGCGCGGCGGCACGCTGACCGCGCAACCGGTGCCGAGCGTCATGACGATGCCAAGTGACACGGTAACAACGGAGCGGGAAAAGGGTCGAGGACCGATCACGAGCCGGTTATCGGCACCAATCCGTCGTAGGCTTATGCCGCTTGCCCGGCGTGGATCTGCATGAAGGCTGAACCGATTCTCATCGTCGACGACGACCCGTTCGTGTTGGGTCTGCTCGTGCACGTCGGCGAGGCCAAAGGGTTGTCCATTGTCGGGGTCCGCACATCGGACGACGCCGATGCGGCGCTGTCGGCGCGAACCTTCGGAGTCGCCGTGATTGACTTGCGCCTCGGTGCGACGTCGGGGCTTGACCTGGTGCGGCGGTTGCGCGCGCGCGATTCCTCGGTCGAGGCCATTGTCATCTCCGCGGATCGGCGCCTGTCGAGCGCGCTCGAGAGCTTTGACGAGGACGTGTTCGCCTTTCTGCCAAAGCCGCTGGATCCCGCGCATGTGTTTGCCACGGTCGACCGCGCGCTTGAGCGGCGTCGCGGCACGCTCGAGCGACGACGGCTGACATGGGAATTGGCGCTGCTCAATGAAGTGTCAGAGATCGTCGCCTCGTCGCTTGAGATCGACGCCGTGTTGCAGCGTGCCGTAGATCGTGTCGCGGCCGCGTTCCAGTCGCGGTGGGCGTACGTGCGTCTTGTGCCGATGGACGGCGGTCTGCCGGTCGCGCGCGCGGCGTCCGGCATCGCACTCCACCAGATCGATGACCTCTATCAGCGACAGCGCGGCCGACTCCCGAGCGATCATGTCTTTGAGACGGGGACGCCTATTCGCATCGACGCGGACAGTCGACAGGTGTACGACGCGAACGTAACCGCTGCCGAGACCTGGAAGAGCACCATCTCGGTGCCGATCGCCGCCGGCGACCAACTCCTCGGCGTGATCACGCTGGTCTCTGACGAACGTGAGTCGTTCAGTGATCAGGACGAGCGAATCATCGTGACGATCGGCCGGCAATTCGGCGTCGCCGTTGCGAACGCGCAGCTGTATCAGCGGGTGCACCGCGCCAAAGTGGAGTGGGAGCGCACGTTCGACGCGATTAGCGACCCGATCCTCGTCTTCGATGCGAACTGTCGCACCATGCGCACCAACGCCGCGATGGCGGCCTTGCGTGGATGGCGCATTACGGAAACGCAGGGCCGCCTCTGCGCGGAAACCGGTCTGTGCGGCAGCGACGGTCCGGATTGCATGGTGGGGCAGGCGCTCGTCGACGGACAGCGACACACTGGCGAAGTGGTAACGACGGACCAGCGCATCTTTGCCGTCACGGCCTTGCCGGTGCCCGGGGCCACGGCCGTGGTGTTGTTTGCGAAGGAAGTGACCGAGGAACGGCAGCAGGCGCGGCAGTTGCGCGCACTTAGCGCGGAACTGACCACGACCAACGCCGAGTTGACGATGACGGTCGGTCGGCTGCAAGCCACGCAGGCGCAGCTGGTGCAAAGCGAAAAACTGTCGGCGATCGGTCAGCTTGTGGCGGGCGTGGCCCACGAGCTGAATAATCCGCTGACGAGCGTGATTGGCTATGCGCAACTCGTGCAGGAAGCAATCGGCCGGCGTCCGGAGTTGGCGGTCGTGGCCGACGGCATGCTGGAGGACATCGCGCGTGTGTTGTCCGAGTCGGATCGCGCCGCGCGCATCGTCCGCAATTTGCTGACGTTTGCGCGGCGGCAGACATCCGCCCGCACGCGTACGGATGTCGCGGATCTGTGCCGGCGGGTGCTGTCGCTCCGAACGTACGATCATCAGGTGCGGCAGATCGCGTTGACGACCGACCTCGACGCCCCTCTGCCACCCGTCTATGTGGATGATGGGCAGATTCAGCAGGCGCTTCTGAATCTCGTGCTCAACGCCGAGCAGGCGGTGAAGGACATCCCGACGCGCCGCCTGACGTTCTCCGCGGTGGCCGAGCCGCAGGCGAGCGCCGTCCTGATCACGGTGACCGACAATGGCCATGGGATCGATCAGGAAAATCTGCCGCGCGTGTTTGATCCGTTCTTCACGACTCGTGAAGTGGGCGAAGGCACAGGGCTGGGGCTGAGCATTGTGTACGGCATCGTGCGCGACCACGGTGGGCAGATCTGGGTCGAGAGCACCGATGGGTCTACGTCATTCTTTGTGCGTTTGCCGGCGCGCTTCGATGAGGCCCCCGGCCAGACGCGACTCGCGGCCATTGTCGCGCAGGCGGATGGGGTGAGTCGCGACTTCTTCGTCGCCGTGCTCGCCGGGTGGGGCTTCTCGGTGCGATCCGCCGCGACCGCGCGCGAAGCGATCGAACACGTCGAGGGCGGCGATGCCGACCTGCTGTTCCTCGATCCAGCGCTCGTCGAGCCGGATCTCACGCGGTGGAAGACCGCGTGGCCGAGCGCGCGGTCGCGCATGCGTATGGTCGCGATTGATGCACCAGCGGTGTCGGAGGAGGCGGCGCGATTTCTTCGCGGAGCCGCGGCGTTTGTGCTCACGCCACCGTTTGATTTGCCGCACATCTGGGCCGCGATACTTGCAGGCCCTCGACAGGCAATCTAAGATTAGCCGTTTAGCTTGGGGGCTCAGGAGACGACATGTCACAGGGTGATCGGAAAGTCGGTCTGGACGCAGTAGGCATCACGAAGAGCAGAAAGACATTTTGGAACGTCGGCACGGCCGGCTTGTACGAAGAAGCGATTCGTCGGGGTGAAGGCACGTTGTCTGCGGACGGGGCCCTTGTGTGCAGCACCGGCAAATATACCGGTCGTTCGCCCAACGACAAGTTCGTGGTCAAGGAAGCGTCGAGCGAGAAGAACGTGGATTGGGGCAAGGTCAACAAGCCGCTCGATCCCGCGAAGTTTGATGCGCTTCACGCGCGCATGATGGCCTATCTGGCCGACAAGGAATTGTTCGTGCTCGATGCCTACGCCGGCGCCGATCCGGCCTTCCGCCTGCCGGTGCGTGTCGTCACCGAAATGGCGTGGCACAACCTGTTCGTGCGCAACATGTTCATACCGGAGACTGATGCCGCTAAGCAGCTGGCCCACGAGCCGCAGTTCACCGTCGTCGACATCCCCAGCTTCAAGGCGGATCCGGCGGTTGACGGCACGGCCTCAGAGACCTTCATCGCGCTCAGCTTCGACAAGAAGATGATCCTCGTTGGCGGCACGCAGTACGCCGGCGAGATGAAGAAGTCGATCTTCACCGTGATGAACTACCTGCTGCCGCTCCGCGACACGATGCCGATGCATTGTTCGGCGAACGTCGGCAAAGACGGCGACGTGGCACTGTTCTTCGGTCTGTCGGGCACGGGGAAGACGACGCTGTCGAGCGACGAGAACCGCAGCCTGATTGGCGACGACGAACATGGGTGGAGCGCGAATGGCGTCTTCAACTTCGAAGGCGGTTGCTACGCGAAGACAATCAAGCTGTCGGCCGAAGCTGAACCGCAGATCTACGCGACGACCAAGCGCTTCGGTACCGTCCTCGAGAACGTCGTAATGGATCCGAACACGCGCGTGGTCGACTTCGATGATTCGTCGAAGACCGAGAACACCCGCTGCTCGTATCCGCTGACGTTCATCGATAATTCGGTGCCGAGCGGCATGGCGGGGCATCCGAAGACCGTCATCATGCTGACGGCCGACGCGTTCGGCGTACTGCCGCCGATCGCGCGCCTGTCGCCGGATGCGGCCCAGTACCACTTCCTGTCGGGCTACACCGCGAAGGTCGCGGGCACGGAGCGCGGCGTGTCGGAACCGACGCCGGTGTTCTCGACCTGCTTCGGCGCACCGTTCATGGTGTGGGACCCGAACGTGTACGCGAAGCTGCTGGCTGAGTACCTCGCGAAGCACAAGGCCAGCGTGTGGCTCGTGAACACCGGTTGGACCGGGGGGCCGTATGGCGTCGGCAAGCGCATGAAGATTGCCTACACGCGCGCGATGATCACGGCGGCGCTCACGGGTCAGCTCGACGCCGTGACGTTCGAGTTGGACCCGGTGCTCAACCTCGAAGTGCCGACCGCGTGCCCGGGCGTTCCGGCCGAAGTGCTCAAGCCGCGCAACACCTGGCCCGACAAAGCTGCGTACGATGCGCAGGCTGACAAGCTGGCGAAGATGTTCTCGGACAACTTCGTGCGGTTCGAGAAGACTGCGGCGCCCTCGGTCAAGGCGGCGGGCCCCAAAGGGTAGACAACACTACAAGTGGGAAGTTCGACGACGGAAGTGGGAAGTTCGATCCCACTTCCGTCTTTTTGCTTTTGACTTAACATGTTTCCTTCATGCCCTACGTCCCTGTTATTGGCCTCGAGATTCATGCGCAGCTGAAGACCGCCACCAAGATCTTCTGCGGGTGCAAGACCGACTTTGGCGCGGCGGCGAACACGCAGACGTGCCCGGTGTGTCTCGGGTTGCCGGGGGCGTTGCCGGTGCTCAATCGTCATGCCGTGGACCTGGCGATTCGCGCGGGGCTGGCCCTCGAATGTACGGTGCACGAGACGTCGATCTTCGCGCGCAAGAACTACTTCTATCCAGATTCGCCGAAGGGGTATCAGATCTCACAATACGAACGCCCGCTCGCGACGGGCGGTCGATTGCAGTTGTCGAGCGGCGCGGTGATCGGCATCACGCGTATTCACATGGAAGAGGATGCGGGCAAGTCGCTGCATCATGGATTCGCAGACTCGGATCGGCACACGCGCATTGACCTGAATCGCAGCGGGACACCGCTCATTGAGATCGTCAGCGAGCCGGATGTGCGATCCGCTGCCGATGCGGCCGACTACTTCAGCCGGATGCGCGACATCCTGGTCGCGATTGGCGTCAACGACGGCAACATGGAAGAGGGCAGCCTGCGCTGCGATGCGAACGTGTCGCTGCGCCCGAACGCCGACGCGCCGTTTGGGACACGGACGGAAATCAAGAATGTGAATTCCTTCAAGTATCTTGAGCAGGCAATCGAGTTCGAGATGGCGCGACAGGCAGAAGTCCTCGACGCCGGTGGCACGATTCACCAGGAGACGCGTCTCTTCGACAACGCGACAGGCCGCACCGAGTCGATGCGCACCAAGGAAGACGCGCACGACTACCGCTACTTCCCTGAGCCCGATCTGCGGCCGCTCGTGGTGAGTGCCGCTTGGATTGAGACCGAACGTCAAGCGATGCCGGAACTGCCCGAGGCGCGCACGGCGCGCTTCGTGGCGGCGTTTGGCTTGAGCGAGTACGACGCGAAGCAACTGGTCTATGTGATCCCCGGTGGCGCCGACTATCTGGAACTCGCGGTGAACGCCGGCGGATCTGCGAAGGCCAACACGAACTGGATTCTGGGCGAGGTGCGCCGAAAACTGAAGGACGCTGGGCGTGAAGACATGTCCGCGTGTGCGGTGACTCCTGGGGCGCTGGCGGAGTTGACCCACTTGACCGAGCGCGATGTGATCAGCAGCACGGTCGCCAAGGACGTATTCGAGAAGATGTGGGCGACGGGGCGGGGCGCCAAGGCGATCGTTGAGGCGGAAGGACTGGCGCAGGTCGGTGACACCGACGCGCTCGGTGCCGCGGTCGCCGAGGTCCTCGCTGCGAATCCTGATGCCGTGACCCAGTATCGCGCCGGCAAGACGAACGCGTTTGGATTCCTGGTGGGTCAGGCCATGAAGTCGATGAAAGGGAAGGCCAACCCGAAGGTCATCAATGAGCTGCTGAAGGCGGCGTTGGACCGCTTGTGATGCTGATTATTGATCGAACGACTGATCGGTAATAAAATCGCGGTGGCTTTTGACGCCCGGCGTTGACACACGGTCGTCATGTGCCTAGACTGAAGTTGCTTAGCGTTCATGTCGGGTTTGAAGCGACTCTCGGGTTTCACCGAAGCGGCACCGGCCCACATCCTTGTGGGATCGCCCTGCGAATGTCTTGCTGATTTCTTCCGGCAGGAAATCCTGAAACATCATCAGTGTCTGGAGCGACAGCGGGAGTACTTCTCCGATGTCGCGATCAATCAGGCCGAGCAGGCGCTGATGCGAATCCTTGAACAGGTCGAGTGTTTGTGCCAACGCGAAGATGCCTGCCAGGTCATCGGCGAGATGCTCAAGAAATTCGATGCCGTCACCAAACTCTCTGCATGGACCGAACCACAGCACCTGAACTAGCGTTTCTGAAAACCTCCCTGACACACCCCCGAGTGCACAACCGATGAGTCCGAAAGCCGTTGGCGGCGTGATGCTGGCTGTGCTCGTGGCGATTGGCGCTGGCTGGGTGTGGGGCGCGTCGGGGAAGTCGTTGGTCGACCTCGAGCGGCGTCGTCTCGAACTGCGCGCCGACTACGAAGCGGCGCGGGCGGAGTTGGTGGATGGGCGCGTGTCGCTTTTCCTCAACAACTTCGGCGACGCGAGTAAGCACTTTGAAAATGCGCGGCTCGAACTCGAACACCTGCAGAGCAAGTTGCGAGAAGTGTCGCAGGCCGAACGCGCCGGCCGAATCGAGATTGTGCTGTCGAGTGTGAAAGACGCGCAGCGCCTCGCAGCGCAGTTAGATGCGAACGCCCAGAACGCTGCGGCCGCAGCGCTCCAGGCGTTGAGTGCGGTCGGACTGTCTGAGTAGTTACTTCATCACCGACGCGGTAGCTTCGATCGAGATCGAGCGCGATCCCTTCGTCGGGTCTGCGGCCTGCGTGATGACGGTCGGCGTGCCATCTTTCAGATACAAGTCGACCGATTGACTCACGCTGGTCAACTTGCTGGGTTCGTCCGTGCGCTCAGGTGTGTAGTTGATCGTGATGCTCGTGCTGATCGAACCGTTCTTGAGCAACGACGCGCGGCCATCGACGTTCAACTCGCTGCCCTGGCGATCGGGGCCAGAGATACCCGACGAGCGCACCCGTCCGCTGCCCTTGTTGGCGATGATCAGGCTGACCACTTTTGTCTGCGTGCCACTGGCGGTGCTGTCCTTGATCGTGATCGTCAGCTTGATGTTGACGTCGCTCTGATCAATGCGCGGATCCGGCATGCGCGGGGTCGGGGTCTGCGGCGCCGAGGCGGCTGCCGGTGTGACGCCTTGCGGCGCGGGCATTCTGGCGGGCGCGGTGAGACTCGGCGCTGCCGGCGCCTGCGCGCGCGCGGGCTGTCCCTGCGGGGCCACCTGATCAAACGTCTGGGCGAACACCGGCGCAGTGGCGCACACGCCCACCATCACCGCCATCGCGGTCATTGCGAACTTCACTGTCTGACGCATAACTCTCCTTTGAGAACCGACTACTTACTTCCGCTGCTCCCCATTGCGGGCACCGTCACTGGCGCCACGCTCAAGGGCGTGATGTCGATCGGGTTGATGCTCAACCTCGACTGTTCGAGTGGTTCCATCGTCAGCGCTGCTACTTCGTCCAGCGCTTGCACGGCGCGAGACCGCCATTCCAGTTCAGCCGCACTCACCTCGAACGTCACGCCTCTCAGTGCGGCGCCCTGCACCGACGCCGTCGACAGCAGAGGAGACGAGGGGATGGCCGTGTCGGTTGGATTCGCCGGACGGCCGACCTCGGCCGCACGGCCGACCTCGGGAGTCGTTTCGCTCGCCACGGAAACTCCAGTTTCCGTTGGAGAGGCGAAACGACTCCCGAGGTCGTATGTGGTGGCAATCGCAACCAGAGTTGCGATTGCGCCGCCAGCGATGGCGAGACGCCAGCTCCATCGAGGTTGCGCGACGTCGATCTGTGACACCACGCGGGCGCGGAGATCTGACGATGGCGCGGCCGATGTCATCGAGCGTGCAGCAGTATTGATGGCGGCGTTGATCTCGTCAGGTGAGGGCATGGTCGACATGATCTATCCCTATCGCTCGAGCCGCGCGTTGAGCTGCTTGCGCGCTTCGGCTACGCGCCATTTCACGGTGCCGGTCGGAATGCCGAGCAGCGTGGCAATCTCTTCGTATCGATGTTCACCGGTGACCGCGAGCAGCAGCGCGTCGCGCAACTTCGGCGACAGGCGATTGATTTCGGCTCTCGCGCGATCCGCGAGATCGCGCGCAACAGCAATATGCTCGGGCGAAGGCTCCGTGCCGGCGAAGTCTTCGAGCGGCGCCGGCTCATCCCAGCTCGCGCCTTGGCGCGACCACCACAGCCGTCGCGTGCGACGACGGTCGAGCGCCTTGCGCCATGTGATGGTGAGGAGCCATGTCTTGAAGGTGGAGTCGTCGCGGAAGCCGTCGAGCTTCTTCCAGGCGGTCACGAAGGCGTCTTGCGCGGCGTCCTCGGCATCCTCTCGAGAACCGAGAGCCGCCAGCGCCGTGCGGACCACGATCCGTTCATGGATCGAGACCAGTGCGCCAAACGCCTCGCGATCCCCCTCACGAGCAGCCGCAACCAACGCCCGGACCTCCGGGCTATCACCGACTGAGGCGACAACCGGTTGGTTGTCTGGCAGCTCGGTGGCATGCATAAACAGGGTAAGGACCTGCGAAAGGCCGTGGGTCACAGTGACAGTAGACATACACCCCAGCCACTTGGTTGGGTATTGAAAGGGTAAGCTTAGAAAAACTATGGAAGTCGAACAAATTACACAACTTATGCGCGAGCGGGTAGACCATCCCGCGACCGTCAAAGAACTCCTGCAACTGCTCCGAGTGCCCAAGGACGCCCGCGCCGCCTTCAAGCGCCAGCTGAAACAGCTGGTCGCCGCCGGTGAACTGGTCGAGATTCGAGGCGAGCGCTATGGCTTGCCGGACCTCATGAACCTGATCGTCGGCACCGTGTCGACCAATCCGCGTGGTTTCGCGTTTGTTGACTTCGACGACACCGAGCAGGACAGCCCGAAGAGCGTCTTCATCGCCGGGGCCAATCTGAATCAGGCCATGCACGGCGACAAAGTCGTCGTCCGCATCGAGCGCGAAGGGGCCCGGCCCGAAGGCCGCATCGTCCGCGTGCTCGAGCGCGCCAGTCAGACGATCGTCGGTCGATATGACCTGGTGGGATCTGGCAACGGTTTCGTAGTGCCGTTCGACCGCCGGTTGATCATGGACGTGCAGATCGCGGCCGCCGATGCGATGGGCGCAGCAGCCGGCGAGATGGTGAGTGTCGAGATCATCAAGTTTCCGACGGCGTCACGACCCGCGGTGGGCAAAATCGTGGAAGTACTCGGGCCGATTGATGCGCCCGGCGTGGACACGAAAGTCATCATCCGCAAGTACAACATCTCCGACGTGCACAGCCCGGAGTCGATCGCGGAAGCGAAAAAGCTCGGCGGTCTGGTCAAAGACAAGGACATCGCCGGGCGCACAGATTTCCGCGGCGTCACGACCGTGACGATCGACGGCGAGCAAGCCCGCGACTTCGACGATGCGATCACGATCGAGAAGATGGCGAACGGCAATTTCTGGCTCGGCGTCCACATCGCCGATGTGTCGCACTACGTGCGGGAAGGCACGGCGCTCGACCAGGAAGCCTACGACCGCAGCACGTCGGTGTACTTCCCGGAGCGCGCCGTGCACATGTTTCCGTCGGAACTGTCGACAGGGCTGTGCTCGCTCAATCCGCACGTGGACCGGCTCGTGCAGTCGTGCCTCATGGAAGTGGATCGCCGCAGCGGCAATGTTGTCCGCTACGAAATGCACGATGGCGTGATTAACAGCGACTCGCGGATGACCTACAACGAGGTCCACGCGATTCTCACAGATCGCGATGCGGCGACGATCGCAAGATACAAGACGCTCGTGCCGATGTTCGAAAGGATGCAGGAGCTCTTCGGCATCCTCAACGGACGCCGTCGTCGTCGAGGATCAATCGACTTCGACCTGAAGGAATCGCAGATCGTGCTCGACGACGAAGGACTGGTGTCGGCGATCGTGGCCTCGGAGCGCAACATTGCGCATCGGATCATCGAAGAGTTCATGCTGCTGGCCAACGAGACCGTCGCGCGGCATCTTGAGACCAACGCGGTGCCGACGCTATATCGCATTCACGAAGAGCCCGACGCGATGAAGGTGGAGGTGTTTGAGGAGTTCATCGGCACGCTCGGCTATTCGCTCGGGTCAGGACCCGACGCGATCGAGCCCCGGCACTTCCAACGTCTCGTCGACAAGATGCATGGCACGCCGGAGGAGAAGCCGATCGCGTTTCTCATGCTGCGCACCATGCAGCGGGCACGGTACGACGAGCACAACCTCGGCCACTTCGGCCTCGCGGCGGAGTTCTACACCCACTTCACGTCACCGATTCGACGGTATCCCGACCTGGTCGTGCATCGTTCGCTGCGCGAGTCGCGGCAGGGCATGCGCGCCGACCGGCAGGCGGAGTTGATCGAGGATCTGCCGACCGTTGCCAAGCACACATCGCTGCGTGAGCGACGCGCGTCTGATGCCGAGCGGGAGCTCGTGCAGTGGAAGAAGGTCCGCTTCATGGCGGACAAGGTCGGCGATGAATTCGAAGGCTACGTCACCGGCGTCAGCGCGTTTGGCCTGTTCATTGAGCTGATAGAGCACTTCGTCGAAGGCATGATCCACGTCTCGACGATGGCCGACGACTACTATCGGTTTGTGGAGAAGGCGCACCTGCTGCGCGGTGAGCGCAACGGGCGGGTCTATCGGCTCGGCGACAAGGTGCGTGTACAGGTTATTCGTGTCGACATGGAGCGCCGGCAGATCGATCTCGGGCTAGCGGAAATTCTGGACGCCGTACGTGCGTCGGAGCGGAATCGCGGCTCGCGCCGGAGCAGAGTGAAGACAAAAAAAGAAGGGCACCGCACGAAGCAGCGCCCTGGTCAACGCGAACGCGCGTTTCAGAAAGCGACGAAGAAGCGCTAACTACGACTTCTTGTCTTCGGTGCCGTCTTCGCGGCTGGCTTCCTTGAAGTTCCGGATGCTCTTGCCGATGCCGGTGGCGAGGCTCGGCAACCGATTGGCGCCGAAGAGGAACACGATGATGATCAGGATGATGATGAGTTCTGGAACGCCAAGTCCAAGCATGTGAACACTCCCGCCGCGAACGGCTACACGGCATTGTAGCACCGGGGTTCGTCCCCCTTTCATTAAGCTTCGCTAACGTTTGCTCTCTCCGGAGGCCAGTATTCCGGGCATTGCTTTTGCAATTCTCGGAAGGAAACCTTCTGCGGGGTGGTCTATGGGTATACTGACCGGAGCTTCCTACGTTCAAATGCCGACGCCCGAGATGACGCCCAACGCTCAGCCGCCCGTGCCAGACTCGCCCGCTGGTGTCGCGACAGCGCGCTGGACTGGTAACAAGTCCATCTTCGATCCACCCGAGCCGGTTGATTGGTGGCGCACCGTCAAGGCGCAAGTGACGTCTCTCACGATTCACGGGCTCGTCGTCGCGCTGATCGTCTATGGTGCGATTCGGGCCTCGCAGGTGGTTCAGCAGGTCCAGGAAGACAAGATCAAGTTCGATATCGTCTATCTGGCTAACAATCCGGGGCCCGGTGGTGGTGGCGGTGGCAGCCCGAAGCCCGCACCACCGAAGAAGGTGGAACTGCCCAAGCCGAATCCGCAGCAGATAGCACCGGTGCCGGTGCCGACCACACCGCCTCCGCCGTCGCTTGATGCGCCCGTGATGACGGCGCCGAATGTTCTGCTGTCGGCAGCCGGTGCGACCGTCGGCGCGATTGCGATGCCGGCTGGCGGTGGGGGCAAAGGCACGGGCGTCGGCACAGGGGAAGGATCGGGACTTGGTCCGGGCACCGGCGGCGGGTTTGGCGGTGGCGCGTACCGTCCGGGTAACGGCGTGGAGAATCCCGTGCGACTGCGCGAGCAGAAGCCTCAGTACACCCCCGAGGCGATGCGCGCGAAGATTCAGGGCACCGTCGAACTCGAAGCCGTGATTGGTGTCGACGGCAAAGTCTCTGAAGTGCGCGTGATTCGCTCGCTCGACAAAGTGTTTGGCCTCGACGAACAAGCGCGCAAGGCGGTGCTCGCGACGCCGTTTATCCCGTGCAAGAAGCAGGGCACTCCGGTGCCGTGCCTCGTCGTCTTCGAACTCCAGTTCACCCTTCGCTAGGCTACCCACCACGAGCGTCCTCCTGTCCCGTCCAACGGGCCGGGGGCGCCGTCCTATGCGTCATGAAGACGCGCACCTATTTCGCTCAGGCCGTCTCGCTCGGGATGCACGCCCTGGGTTTCTTGGCGTTGCTCTTCGTCCTGAATCAGCCCGCCAATAGCCCGGACCAACTGCCACTGGTGAAGTCGAATCAGCAGTTGATCTACGTGGCTTCGGCGCCCGGATCGAGCCGTGGTGGCGGCGGAAGCCCTGCGCCGGCGCCGCCGACGCCTGCGGCGATACCCAAGCCACAACCGATGACAGTCGTGCCCATCGTCTCGGCCGCACCGGCCGATCCGCCCCCGGCGTTGAACGCGCCCGTGATGACCAGTCCAGACGCGCTGCTCGCGGCTTCAGGTGTGAATGGTGCCGTCGCCGTGCCTCGCGGCGGCGGTCCGGGCACGGGCAACGGTACCGGTCAGGGTCCCGGTCTTGGCCCCAGCGCTGGCCCCGGCTTTGGCGACACAGGGATTGGCGGCTCGGGTGGCATCGAGATGCCGTACCGCGTCATGGAAGTGAAGCCGCAGTACACCGCTGAAGCGATGCGCGCCAAGCTGCAGGGGCCGGTGGTCCTTGAAGCTGTTCTTGATGTTTCGGGAAAAGTGACTGACGTGCGCGTGATCAAATCGCTCGACCGCCTGTTTGGCCTCGACGAAGCCGCGAGACGCGCCGCCCTTGCCACGCCATTTCGCCCCTGCAAGAAGGACGGCAAGCCCATCGCGTGCATCATCACCTTCGAACTGCAATTCACGCTGCGGTGAAATGAAAAAAGGTCCGAGTGGCCATTGCCACCCGGACCTTTCGACTTCTATCTTTCAACGTTCGACGTGACGGGGGGGCTTAGTACATCCCGCCCATGCCGCCGCCGCCAGGGCCGCCGCCGGCCGCTTCCTTCTTCTCTTCCGGGATGTCCGCGACCATGGCTTCAGTCGTGAGCAGCAGGGAAGCGATCGAGGACGCGTTCTGGAGCGCCGAACGAACAACCTTCGTCGGGTCGATGACACCGGCCTTGACGAGATCTTCGTAGACGTCCGTGCTCGCGTTGTAGCCGTAGTTCGCGTCCTTCGATTCCTTCACCTTCTGAACGATGATGGAACCTTCGACGCCGGCGTTGGTCGCGATCCAGCGGAGCGGTGCTTCCACCGCGCGCTTCACGATGTCCGCGCCAACCTTCTGGTCACCCTCGAGCTTGAGGCTTTCGATCGCCTTGCTCGCGCGGATCAGGGCCACGCCGCCACCCGGGACGATGCCTTCTTCGACAGCGGCCTTGGTTGCGTGCATCGCGTCTTCGACGCGCGCCTTCTTTTCCTTCATTTCGGTTTCGGTCGCCGCGCCCACCTTGATCACGGCCACACCACCGACGAGCTTCGCCAGACGCTCCTGCAGCTTCTCGCGGTCGTAGTCCGACGAGGTCTCGCCGATCTGCGTCCGGATCTGCTTCACGCGGCCTTCGATGCCCTTCGTGTCGCCAGCGCCCTCAACGATCGTCGTGTTGTCTTTGTCGATCGTGAGCTTCTTGCACTTGCCGAGGTCTTCGATCTTGATGTTCTCGAGCTTGATGCCGAGATCTTCCGTGATCGCGCGACCACCGGTCAGGATCGCGATGTCTTCGAGCATCGCCTTGCGACGATCACCGAAGCCCGGCGCTTTGACCGCAGCCACCTGGAGGGTGCCACGCAGCTTGTTCACGACGAGCGTCGCGAGCGCTTCACCATCGACATCTTCCGCGATGATCACGAGCGGACGGCCGCCACGGGCGACCTGCTCGAGCAACGGGAGCAGATCCTTCATCGACGAGATCTTCTTCTCGTGGATCAGGATCACCGGGTTCTCGAGCACGCACTCCATGCGCTCAGGATCCGTGACGAAGTACGGGGAGAGGTAACCGCGGTCGAACTGCATGCCTTCGACGACGTCGAGCGACGTCTCCATCGACTTGGCTTCTTCGACCGTGATGACGCCGTCCTTGCCGACCTTCTCCATCGCTTCAGCGATGATCTTGCCGATCGTGTCGTCGCTGTTCGCCGAGATGGTGCCGACCTGGCCGATCATCGTGCCGGAAACCGGCTTCGACAGCTTCTTGAGGTCGGCGATCATGACCTCAACAGCCTTCTCGATGCCGCGCTTGAGTTCCATCGGGTTTGCGCCCGCGACAACCATCTTGATGCCTTCGCGGTAGATCGCCTGCGCGAGCACCGTGGCGGTCGTCGTGCCGTCGCCGGCCGTGTCGGACGTCTTGCTGGCCACTTCGCGGACCATCTGTGCGCCCATATTCTCGAGCGGGTCCTTGAGGTCGATTTCCTTCGCCACCGTCACGCCGTCCTTGGTGATGGTGGGGGAGCCGAACTTCTTGTCGATAACGACGTTACGGCCCTTCGGACCGAGCGTGACCTTGACTGCATCGGCCAACGCGTTGACGCCGCGGAGGATCGCCTGACGCGACTCTTCACCGTAAATGATCTGTTTTGCCATGTCTGATATCTCCCTTACTTCTCGACCACGCCGAGAACCTCTTCCTCGCGGATGATGAGGTAATCGGTGCCGTCAATCTTGATTTCCTGTCCGGCGTATTTGCCGAAGAGGACGGTGTCGCCGGCCTTCACGTCGAGCGGCGTGACTTTGCCATCCTTCTCAACGCGGCCCTTGCCGACAGCAAGAACCTTGCCCTGCATGGGCTTTTCTTTGGCCGTATCCGGGATGATGATCCCGCCGACCTTCTGTTCACCTTCGTCGATACGTTCAATGATGATGCGATCGTGGAGCGGTCTGACCTTCATTGGGGTTCCCTCGTCTGTGCTGGCAGTCCATTGCACTGACTGTTAGCAGTCAGTGCCTGCGACTGCTAACTATAGCAAACGGGGTGTGGGAGGGCAATCGCCGGGTTAGGCGGTCTTGCGGATCTTGTACGACGCCATCTTGCGGCTCAGCGTGTTGCGATGCAGCCCCGTCATCTTGGCCGCCTTGCACACGTTGAAGTTACTCTTGGCGAGGGCGCGCACGATAAACATGCGCTCGAATTCCTTGTGCGCATCATCGAACAGGATGCCCCGTTCGATCATGGACTGGATGAGCTTATCGAGATCTTCGCGCAGCATTGACGGTTGCTTGACGGCCGGAGCCGCTACACATCCAGCTCGCGCCCCGAGAGCAGGCGGTACGCTTCGAAGTATTTCGCCCGTGTGCGTGCGATCACGTCGTCGGGCAGTGCTGGTACCGGAGGCTGTTTGTTCCACTGAATGTCTTCGAGGTAGTCGCGGACGAACTGCTTGTCGTAGCTCGGCTGGCTCTGGCCGGGCGCGTAAAGCGCCTTGGGCCAGAAGCGCGACGAGTCCGGCGTGAGGACTTCGTCGATCAGCACCAGCTCTGAGTTGTCAGGGCCGGCGAGTCCAAATTCGAACTTGGTGTCCGCGATGATGATGCCGCAGGTTTCGGCGTGAGCAACGCCACGGGCGTAAATTGCCAACGTGAGGTCGCGAAGCTTGGCGATGAGCGCGTGACCGACGATGTCGCCGGCGGTCGATTCGCTGATATTTTCGTCGTGGCCCGATTCGGCCTTGGTCGCCGGCGTGAAGATCGGCGACGGCAGGCGATCCGAGTCGCGCAGGCCTGCCGGAAGCGCGTGTCCGCAGACCGCGCCCGTCTTGTTGTAGTCCTTAAGGCCGGAACCGGAGAGAAAGCCCCGGGCCACGCATTCCACCTGCAACGGATTCGTCTTCCGCACGAGCATGGAACGGCCATGCAGGATCTCGTGATGCGGTCGGGTCTCGGCAGGGAAGTCCGCGACGTCGATCGAGACCAGGTGATGCGGCACCAGATCCCCGACGATCTTCTCGAACCAGAATGCCGACAGTTGCGTCAGCACCTTCCCCTTGTCGGGAATGCCTGAGCCCAGCACATAGTCGAACGCCGAGATGCGATCGGTGGCGACGATCAGCAAATGTTCGCCAAGATCGTAGACGTCGCGCACTTTGCCGCGACGCTGCAACGTGAGACCGGTGAGATTCGTTTCAAGGACGAGTGAAGATGCCATCGGGTGATGAAGAACAGGAAGCGTACGCACGTCTGCGAGCGAGGTCAAGTAGTTGCGACGCTTTCCCGCGGATTATTTTCTTCTTGATTTCTTGATGACGATGGTCGCGTTTTGATTCCGCAATGACAGCCGCGGCGCCGCCGACGTCTTCTGGCCGAGTACGGCGTCGAGTCGCGAGTCGTTACCAGACTTCGTGGCGGTCAGTGCCCAGTCGGCGGCATCGATCGTCGAGTTGGTCGCGACCGCGTCCAGATGCACGTTGGCCGGGTCGCTCCACGTCACGCGCAATTCCTCGTCGCTCGTCACGAGGCTACCGCCCATGCCGGTCGCGAGCTCAACATCCACTTCAGCACGTCGCAGATCGAGTGTCACCTCGGCCGTCGACCCCTCGATGCGCACCCGGCCGTCGGAGCCGGACACGTTGACCGGCCCTTTGTGCGCACGAATCGTGATGTCGCCGCGGCGTTCCTCAATCGTCAATGGTCCGCGAGACGTGATGATCTCGGTGTCGCCGTCGCGGACGTCGAGGGAGGCCTCGCCGAGGATCTCGCTGATCCGTCCGCGTGCGCGGGTCAAGGTCATCTTCAGCGCACCAACCGACGCGAGCGTGATCGTGCCGCCGCTTTGTTCGCCCGACACGCGCCCGGCAATGTGGTCAATTTGCGTGGTACCGCGCGCCGCACTCGTGAGTTCTACGGCGCTGACGTTGGTGATCGTCGTCTCCCGCGAGCCGTCCATGCGCACGGCCAACCGCTGCGGCACTTTCAGCACCATCGCCGAGGTCTGACTCTCTTCTTTCGGAAACACGATCTGGAGCGTGAGTACGCCGCCGACCCGGTCCTCTTTGACCGTCGTCTTGTTCGCGATGGCGATGGCCGCCGCTTCGTTCTCGCCGGTCGAACGGACCGTGAGTTCCAGCGAGACGTCGGTGCGCGCGTCGCCGACGATCTTTACGGGGCCGTTCGCGCCTTGCAGGCGCAGCTCCCGGATGTCGGCGTCAACCGGGTAGGCCGTGGTGCGCGCCGGCGCCGTGTAGGCCTGATTGCCGCGCATTCCACGACGTGCCGAATCAATCAACTTGGCAAACGAGAACCCGGCCGCCGCATCTTTCGCGGGGGGTGCGCTGAATTGAAACGCGACTGTGCCGGCCACGATGAACGCCAACGCAATCAGTAACTCTCGTTTTCCCATAGACTTGCCGCCAATCTTATAGTACGAACAATGCTGCCCGCCTGATGACATCCGTTGCGCCCAACCGCGGTTTCCCCTGGCAGACCGTGGTCGTCGCGGCATTCACGGTCGCGCTGCTCGCGTGGTTTCTCCACGGCATCGACCTCCACCAACTGGGGCGCGCCCTGGCCGGGGCACATCTCACCGACATTGCGGCCGCGGTCGTGGTGACCGTACTGACATATACGTTCCGCGCGTGGCGGTGGCAGGCCTTATTGGCGCCCATCGGGGGCGTGTCGTTTCGCAACAGCTTTCGGATCACCGTGATCGGCTTCACGGCGACCAACGTGTTGCCGGGCCGACTCGGCGAATTCCTGCGGCCGTATTTGGTCTCGCGGGCCGAACCGGTCAGCGCACCCGCGGCGTTTGCCACGATCCTGATCGAGCGGCTGCTCGATCTGTCGACTGTGATGCTGCTCTTCGGTGTGTTTCTGCTGACCTCGACGATCGACGTCGGTCCCCAAGTGAAGGGGGCGGGGCTCGCCACTGCCGCGGTGGCTGGTATCGCGCTCGTCGGTTTGGTGTTTGGCGCAGGCCGGCCCGAGACGCTGCGTCGCTGGGCGAATACCGTCACCGGATGGCTCCCCACGAAACTCGGCGCCGTAGCCCAGGGCTTTGCCCACACGCTGGTCGATGGCCTGGCGGTGCTACGACAGCCGCGCCATCTGATTGTGGCGGTCGCCTGGTCGCTGTGGCTCTGGCTGACCATCGCTCTGGGAATCTGGTTTTCATCGCGCGCGCTGGATTTGACGATGGCCTTCCCCTCGACGTTCCTCATCGTGATGTATCTCGCAGTCGGCGTAGCCGTGCCCGTCCCCGCCGGAGTCGGTAGTTTCCACTTCATGTATCAATTGGCCGCCACGTCGTTTCTGGGCGCTGGTCGCGAGCAAGCATCGGCCGCCGCCATCGTCCTGCATATGGTGTCGTTCCTGCCGATTTCACTGCTGGGGTTGGCCTACATGGCGCAAGATGGACTGACGCTGGCGCGCGTACGGGGCGTACAGCCTGACGGAGGCCTTAAGTGAAGTGTCCGTATTGCGGGCATCTGAGCGACAAAGTCGTCGATTCCCGGGAAAGCAAGGAAGGCGAAGCCATTCGCCGCCGCCGCGAGTGTCTGGAGTGCGGCCGTCGCTTTACCAGCTACGAGCGCATTGACGAAATCCCCTATATGGTCGTCAAGAAGGACGGCCGACGCGAGCGCTTTGAACGTCAGAAGTTTGTGGCGGGTCTGCTGAAGGCGTGCGAGAAGCGACCGGTGCGTGTCGCTGCGCTCGAGGCCATCGCCGACAAGGTCGAAACGGCGTTACAGGAAAAGCCAGAGCGCGAGATGACCACCGAAGACATCGGCGCGCACGTGATGCAAGAACTGAAGCAACTCGACAAGGTCGCCTATGTGCGATTTGCCTCGGTCTATCGCAACTTCCGGGACATCGACGAATTCAAGCACGAACTGAATGACCTCTTGAAGTCACGCGAATGACCATGACCATGCGACGGCGGGGCGGCGTGGTGTTGGTGCTCTGGAGCCTCGTGGTGGCGTTGGTGCTGGCCGCTGATGTCCGCGTGACGCCGCTCGTCACGGCCGGCCACGTGTTTGCGTCCTTCGCCGCCGGTGACAGTTACACGACGGAAGTGCGCGAGGCGGTGCAAAGCGGGTTGCCGACCACGCTGACCTTTGTCGTCGAGCTACGACAAGCGGCCGTCATCTGGTTCGATCGCACCGTCAGCACGGTCACCGTGGCCTCGTCGATCAAGTACGACACGCTCACGCGCACGTTCCAGGTCTCGAAGATGACCGACGGGCAGGTGTTCTCATCGGAGAGCACCACGAAGGAAGATGACGTCCGGAAGTGGGCGACCGAGTTCGAGCGCGTCAGCCTGTCGAAGGGCGATGACCTCGAGGCGAACGGCGAGTACTACGTGCGCGTGCGGATGCGAGCGACGCCGCGTCGCAGTTTCTCGCTCTGGCCGTGGGGCCGCGACGATGCGACTGGACGCGCGGATTTCACGTTCATCCGGTAGCGCCTGTGCCCTTGCTCACGCCTGATCCTCCCGTCGAGTCCGTCGCGCGCCCCCCGCGACGCCGCCTGTTCGATAACCCGCGATTGATCGGCAGCGTGGTGTTCGGTCTGGTCGCGCTGCTGGTGTTTCTCTTCTGGGCCGCGACGCGCACGGAGCAACTGCGGCCTGAGTACATCAGCAGCGTCGGTGTCTACGCGTTGTCCCCCGTGATTCTGCTGATGGTCGTGGCGCTGGTGTTTGTGCTGGCGCGCAACGTCTTCAAACTGTGGGTCGAGCGTCGCCGCGCGCTGCCGTTCGCGCGCTTTCGGACCAAACTCGTGGCCGCATTGCTGGCGATGACGATCATTCCCTCGTTGCTCGTGCTGATCATCGGCAGCGAGATGATCACCAGTTCCGCCCAGCGTTGGTTCAGCACGCCGGCGGATGAGCTCGTGACGGCCGCCAACGAAATCGCGCAACTTGTCTACACCGATCGCGCCACGGTCGCCGCCGCGCGCGCCGAACGGCTCGCGAGCGCGTTATCGCGGTCGGCGACCGCCGTCGCGGCCGGTGATGTAGCCGTCCTGCAACCCGTGCTGGCCTCGGAGGTCGCGGTGACGTCGACAGGAATGGTCGAACTCTACCGATCCACGGCCAGTATCGGCGCCGCGGCCGATGCGGCGTTTGTCACCTCGGTCGGTGAATCGAGCATGCCTCGGAGCCACGCCATGGCCTCCGCCGACCGCTTGGCTGCACGCGTCGTGGCCTCGGGGCACCCGGAGAAAGCCGACGACAAGATCGATGACGGGATTCTGGTCCGCGCCGCGGCTCCGGTCCGTGCACCGGGTGGCGCGATGGTGGGCGTGGTGGTTGCATCAGAAGCGCTGAGCGGGCAGATCAACGAGCACGCGCGTCGCATGGCCGACGCCTACAGCCAGTATCAGCAGTCGAAGGTGTTACGCGGTCCGTTGCAGGGGTTCTATCTGTCGTTCTTTTTGGCGGTGACCCTCCTGATTCTCATCAGTGCGACTTGGTTCGGCTTGTTCGTGGCCAAGCGCATTACGCGCCCCGTGCAGATGCTGGCTGAGGGCGCACGCGCCGTGGGCGCGGGCCAGCTGGATTTGCGCATCGAGCCCGATTCGAGCGACGAGTTGGGGTCGCTCGTGGAGTCGTTCAACACGATGGCCGCCGAACTGCGCACGAGCCACGAGCGGCTCGATGCGCGTCGTCGCTACATCGAGACGATTCTCGAGCGTGTCGCCACGGGCGTCATCGCGCTGTCGGCCGACGGAGCCGTCTCCACCGTGAACGGCGCGGCGCAACGTGTGCTGGGCCTGGATGCGCACGCGATCGGCCGACCCGCGGTGGCGGTGTTTGCGCGGGAGGATCTGTTGCCGCTCTTGCCGATCATCGAGGCGACGGCCGAGGGCCGGCAGGTGGCCCTCGTGGAAGAAATCACGTTGGCGCGTGAAGAACGCGAAATCCATCTCGCGGTGGCGGCCACCATGCTGGTGGCTGACGGCGGCAAGTCCGAAGGTGCCGTCGTGGTACTCGATGACGTCACCCCACTCATTCGTGCGCAGCGTGTGGCGGCGTGGCGTGACGTGGCGCGACGACTGGCCCATGAGATCAAGAATCCCCTCACGCCAATTCAGTTGAGTGCCGAGCGGTTGCAGCGCAACTTTGCCACGGCGCCCCCGAATGCGCGTGCGCTCGTTGACGAGTGCACCGGCGCGATCATCACGGAAGTGGAGGCACTCAAGGGACTGGTCGATGAGTTCGCGCAGTTCGCCCGCATGCGCGGGCCCAAGCTGGTGCCGGCCGATCTGAACGTGCTCGCTGCCGACACCGTGCGGCTCTATCGGGGCGTGCTGCAGCAGGGCGCCGTCGAACTCGTGCATGATGCCCGGCTCGCCGTCCCGGCGGTGCGGATGGATCCCGAGCAGATGCGGCAGGTGATTATCAATTTGGTCGACAACGCGATCGATGCGCTGGGTGGCGTGGCGGCCGGACCGCGGCCGAGTGGCGAGCCGCCGTTCGTGCGGATTGCGACCTCGCATGAAGCGGGCAGCGGGGTTGTGCGGATGACCGTCAGCGACAACGGCCCCGGCATTCCGATGGCCGATCGCGAGAAACTGTTCCTGCCGTACTATTCCACCAAGGGGCGCGGCAGTGGTCTCGGGCTCGCGATTGTGCGGCGCATCATCACCGAGCATGGGGGCACCGTGGAGGTGCAGGATGCTCAACCGCAGGGAACCGTCTTCACGGTTGACCTGCCAGCGGCGTAGGGTATGTCTTCCATTCTGATTGTCGACGACGAAGCCGGCGTCCGTTCCTCACTGGCGGGTGTGCTGCGCGATGAAGGCTACACGGTCGATGCCGTGGAGAGCGGCGAAGCCTGTCTCGAACAGGTGACCACGCAGTCGTACGATGTAATCCTGCTTGATATCTGGCTGCCTGGCATGGACGGGCTGGCGACGCTGGAGCGTCTGCGCGAGCGGCGTGTCGAGGGGCCGGTCATCATGATCTCCGGCCACGGCACCGTCGAGACGGCGATGCGCGCCACGCGGCTCGGCGCGTTCGACTTCATCGAGAAACCCCTGTCGATTGACAAGACGGTCCTCGCAGTGCGCAACGCGATTCGGCAGCGCCGTCTCGAGATCGAGAACCGCGCGTTGCGCGCACGCGTCGATCGGCCGCTGGTCATTGTCGGCGACAGTCCGGTGGTCGGTGCCCTTCGGGAGCAGATTGCGATGGCCGCGCCCACGAACGGGCGCGTGTTGATCTCCGGCGAGAACGGTACGGGCAAGGAGTTGGTCGCGCGGCAGATTCACGCACTGAGTCAGCGCCGGACGGGGCCGTTCATTGAGGTGAACTGCGCCGCGATTCCCGAAGAGCTGATCGAGTCAGAGCTGTTCGGTCACCTCAAGGGCGCGTTCACGGGCGCCGTCTCGGATCGTCGCGGCAAGTTCGAACTGGCGAGCGGCGGTACGCTGTTTCTCGACGAGATCGGCGACATGAGTCTGAAGACGCAGGCGAAGGTGTTGCGCGCGCTGCAGGAACAGATCATCGAGCCAGTGGGCGGGCACACCAGCGTGCGCGTGGATGTGCGGGTGCTGGCCGCGACCAACAAGGATTTGCCGGAGGAAATCCGCGGCGGACGCTTCCGCGAAGATCTCTTCTTCCGCCTGAACGTCATTCCATTGGCCGTGCCGCCATTGCGCGAGCGTGGCAACGATGTCATTCGGCTCGCCGAACACTTCATTGCGGAGTTCGCGACCGAGTATGGACGTCGGGTTAAACGGCTGGCACCCGAGGCGGGGCAGGCTCTCCGGTCCTACCGGTGGCCCGGCAATGTGCGTGAGCTGCGCAACGTCATCGAACGGCTCATGATCATGGTCACGAGCGACACCATCGCGGTCGAAGACCTGTGGTTCCTTGACGACATCTTTGAGTTTGCTCCGCCGGCGGCGACCGCGACGCGCGTGCCGACACCGGTGGCGTCGGCGGTACGCCCGCTCTACGAAGCCCGGGATGCCTGGGAGCGCGACTATCTCCTGCAGGCGCTGGCGGCGTTTGACGGCAACATGTCGAGAACCGCCGACGCCCTCGGCGTTGAGCGCAGCAACCTCTACCGCAAGATGCGTGGGCTCGGGATTCACACGCGCAAGGACGACGACCCGATCTAGGGCGTCAGTCGCGCAGTTTGTTTTCGAGAATCTGCGAGTCGTGGAATCCGTCGAGTTGCAGATACCAGGCGGCGGATGCCGTCAGCGCCGCCTGCGGAATCAGCCCGACCAGTTCGCTTTCGAGCACCTGCACACCGTACCGGGCGGCTTCACGCTTGACTAACTCGAACACGCGGAAGACCGGCGTCTTTTCGTAGTTGGTCAGGTTCATCGAGACCTGCACGATCTCTCGATCACCGAGCTCAATGCCCATGGCTTTGACGAACCGGAGGCCGCCCGAACTGTTGCGCACGGCGGTGGCGATCTTTTTGGCGACATCGAGTCGATTGGTCGCCAGATTGATGTTGTAGGCAATGAGCGGCATGCGTGCACCAACCACCGATGCACCGGCCGATGGATGTGGCTGACTGGGACCGAAATCCGGCGTCCAGTCCGCACTGGCCATTTTCTTGGCGAGTCCCTCGAATTCGCCGCGGCGCACATCTTCCAGATTCCGACGAGCCGGGTGGCTGGCGGCTTCTTCATACAGATAGATCGGGAGCTGATGCCGCGCTGCGAGCTCTGCGCCCACCTCGCGCGCCATCTTGACGCAGTCCGTCATGGTCACGCCTTCAATCGGCACAAACGGCACCACGTCGACCGCGCCCATGCGGGGATGCTCACCGCTGTGCTGCCGGAGGTCAATGGCCGGGATGGCCGTGTCGAAGAGCGCGATCACAGCCGCGCGGACTTGGGTCGGTTCACCGGCGAATGTGAAGACCGTGCGGTTGTGTGAGCCGTCCGGTTTGACATCGAGGAGGCGGACGCCGGTCTGGGTGATCGCCGCGGCACACGCGTCCAGTACGTCCTGCCGCCGACCTTCGCTGATGTTGGGAATGCACTCGACGATTGCCATGAAGAATTTGTACCACATCAAGCCTCTTGTACTGTGCGAGGCAGGTCGCTATAATCCCAGCCAGGCTGATTGATGGCAGAGATTCGTCGCAGCGATCTTGAGGGTACCGGCGCTGATCCCGATCGGGACAGCCGAGTGGAATCCCTCTTGGTCGAAGGGCTGGATCGGTACTTTGTCGGCCAGTATGAAGACGCCGTCAACATCTGGACGCGCGTGCTGTTCCTCGATCGATCCCACACACGCGCACGCGCCTACATTGACCGTGCTCGCACGGCTCTCGCCGAACGGCAGCGGAGCGCCGAGGAATTGCTGGACGCCAGTCAGCAACTGCTGGATCAGGGGCGCACCATTGACGCCCGACAACTTCTCAGCGAGGCCATTGCGGCGACCGGCGATGACGAGCGGGCGGCAGCGTTGCGGATGCGACTGGACCGGGCCGAGCGCGCGCAGCATCTGCGGCCGCAGCCGGTGCCGACCGCAACCGTCGCGTCGGGCCCGGACGCGTTTCTCCAGACGCCGACCGTCTGGTGGGGTTTGGTGAGCGCCACCGTGCTCGTCACCCTGTGGCTGATTGGACGCGTCGTGTGGCCGGCGTCCTGGCAGCCGGCGGAATCGGCCGAACCGCCCGCGGTTGTCGCTGCCGTTTCGGTCCCCGTATTGGGAAGTTCAGATGTGGCGCTCGTTCGCGCGCGCACTATGTATGCACGTGGCCGGCTCGCCGACGCCTTGCAGGCGCTCGACCGAGTGGCTGTTGACAGTGAACTACGTCCGGAAGCGGATCAGCTACGAGTGGAAATCCAACGGTTGCTGCTGGCGGCCGATGCCTCTCACGCATCGACGCCCGGGAGATTGCACTGACATGCGCTGCCCAAAATGCCAGTACCTCGGTTTTGAACCGAGTCCGCGTTGCAAGAACTGCGGCTACGACGTGTCCTTTAGCGGCGACGATCTGAAGTCGACCATGGAGAGCATGAGCGCGGAGGTGCCCCCGCTGGTCGACTTCGACCTGCAGGTGCTCGACGAGATGGGACCGCTCGCATCAGGGCAGAGCATGGGATTTGATCTGGACGATCTGCTGGCGCGCGGTCGGTCAGAGCCCGCCCTGCCGCTGCGCGCATCGAGCCGCGTCTCGACCTCGGCCGTCGCCACGCCGCCGGCTGCCGATGTGTTGCGGATTGTCGAAGAAGCGCATGAGTGGTCGACGCCCATCGAGCCCTCGCATTTTGAGCCGCCGCCGATGGAGCGAATCGCGCACGTCCATGTCGAGCGATTCGAGATGCCCATGGAGCCGATCACCGTACGCGTCGACATTCCCTCGCCGGTGTTTTCGATGCCCGCGCCACCCGAACCGGAGACCGCTGTGTCCTTGTCACTCGAACCCCACAGTCTCGCGACGACGCCGGCCCGGCGTGAGTCGCTGGCCCCTGTGACGTCAGAATTGCCATTGTTCATGCGGGTGATGTCTGACGTCCACGTCATTGATCCGGCCACACCGTCGACCGTTGCGCGTGCCGATCGCGCGGAGCTCCAGAATGAACGCGCTGACCGCGCTGGCATGCCGATGACGCTTGAGGCCGCCACCGACGCGGCGGGTCCGATGGACATGATGGCGCCAGAGTCCGCGTCTGCCGCAGTGGAGGACGTGGACGACCGTCCGCTCGTGCAGGTGCCAACGGTGCTGCGCGCGCCGCTTGCCGTGCGCCGAACGACACCGGATCCCGCGCGGCTGCGGGCCAAGTACGCGCGCGCTGCCAAATCCGAAGGCCAGCCCGCCGGCGATTTGCTTCAGGGAATCGACGAACTCGACCACGCACTGTCGACGAAGGCTGAGGATGTGACGCATCGGTTGTCGGCCGAGCCGACACCGCAGTCGCTGCCGGCCGGGTGGCTGCAGGGTGTCAGTGCGGGCCAGCGCTTCAGCGCGGTCGCGGTCGATCTGCTGTTGCTCGGATCGATCAACGCCGCAGTGGTGTGGTTTACGTTGAGCGTCTGCGGATTGGTACCATCGCAGGCCCGACTCCTCCCGTTCCTCCCAATTGGCCTCTTCTTCCTGCTGGTTGACGGCGGCTATCTGGTGCTGTTCACGGCGGCGTGCGGGCAGACCATCGGCAAGATGGTGGCCGGCATTCGCGTGGTCGGCACGACGACCGGTGCGGTGATCAACGATCGAATTTCCGTCGGGCAGGCGCTGGCCCGCGCGATTGGTGCGATCGCCTCGTGTCTGCCACTGGGCGCAGGACTGTGGGTGAGCCTGCTCGGTGATGGTCGTGCGCTTCACGACCGGATCGCGCACACGCGCGTCGTCCGGGCATGAACCGTGTTGCGATCTGGCTCGCCACGGTTGGCGGCCTGGGCCATGCACCAATTGCGCCGGGCACGTTTGGCTCGGCGGCCGGCATCCTGATCTATTGGCTCACGCGTCACTGGTCCACTGAAGCGCAGTTCGCGATTATCGTCGTCGTCTGCCTGGTCGGCACCTGGGCCGCGACGCAAGCGGCCACGCATTTCGGTAGAGAAGACCCCGGTCAGGTCGTGATTGATGAAGTGGCCGGTCAGCTCGTGACGCTGGCGCTCACCGGTGCGGGTGTGACGGCCACGATTGCGGGCTTCCTCATCTTTCGCGTACTCGACATCATCAAGCCGTATCCGGCCAACCGCTTCGAGCAACTGCATGGTGGCCTCGGCATCATGGCGGATGACGTGATGGCTGGCGTGTACGGCTGCCTCCTCTTGCACCTGCTGATGCGCGTGGTACCCGGCATAATTGCCTGATGCGACAGATCACGACGGCGAACATCATCGCCATTGGCACGGAGCTGCTGACGCCGTACCGCACGGACACCAATTCGCTCTACCTCACCGCTCGTCTTAATGAAATTGGCATCGACGTGACATCCAAGTCCATCGTCGGTGACGATGTGCGTGATCTTGAGCGTGCGGTTGCGGCCGCGCTGGACCATGCCGATGTCGTAATCACCAGTGGAGGACTCGGGCCCACGGCCGATGATCTGACGCGTGAGGCCGTGTCATCCGTGCTCGGTCTGACAATGACGGAAGATCCCGCGCTCGTCGAGCAACTCCGTGAACGGTTCGCGCGGCGCAAGGCCGTGATGCCGGAGATCAATCGACGACAGGCGATGGTGCCAAGGGGCGCGACCGTTTTGCCCAACCCACGTGGCTCAGCGCCCGGCCTGCTGATCGCGCGTGGCGAACAGATCATCGTGTTGTTTCCTGGGCCTCCGCGAGAGCTCGAGCCGATGTTCGTCGCGTCGGTAGTTGATGCGCTATCGGCGCGAACCGAGGGGCGCCGATTGCGCCGCCGCGTGATCAAGATTGCGGGCCAGCCCGAATCAAAAGTGGATCAGGTGGCTGCGCCGATCTATTCGGCTTTCGTCGATGGCGTCGTCCCCGTCGCGACCACGATCCTGGCTTCTCCGGGGCAGGTGGAACTCCACGTTTCAGCTCGCGGCGTTGATATACCGGCCATGGACGCCCAGCTCGACGACGTGGTGGGCCGACTGACCGCAGCGCTCGGTGACAGCGTCTTCAGCACGGATGGTCGCGCGATGGAAGTGGTCGTGGGCGAGGCGCTCCGTGCACGGGGGCTGACCATTGCCCTCGCGGAGTCGTGCACGGGCGGATTGATCGCCGCGCGCCTGACGGAAGTCCCCGGTAGTTCCGCGTATGTGCTCGGCGGCGTCGTCTCGTACGCGAATGCCGTCAAGCACGAGCAGTTGGGTGTCGCGGCCACAACGCTGCAGACATACGGCGCCGTCAGCGAGCAGGCCGCTGCCGAGATGGCCACCGGCGTTCGCGAGCGTCTGCGCGCCGATGTGGGCCTTGCCGTGACGGGCATCGCTGGCCCCGACGGCGGCAGCGATGAGAAGCCGGTGGGAACGGTGTGTTTCGCCGTCGCCGGGCCGGGCGACGCGCTGGTCACGGACCGCCGCGTTGTCCCGGGCGATCGCCAGCTGATTCGCGCGTGGTCCGTGATGGTGGCGCTCGACCTGGTTCGGCGCGCCGTCCGATAGAATGGACAGCATGCGTGACGACGCCCGAGCGGCGGTTCTCGGAGCCGGAAGTTGGGGCACCGCGCTCGCGATTCATCTGAGCGGTGTGGGACATGACGTCGTGTTGTGGGGACGCGATGCGGCGCTGGTCGCTGAGATGTCCGCACGACGCGCCAATCCTACGTACTTGCCTGACGTGGCATTCCCCGAGCTACTCACGGTCTCTTCGGATTTGCCCACGGCCTTGCGCGATGTTCGCTATGTCGTGATCGCGGTGCCGTCGCACGGCATGCGCGCGCTGCTGCGCCTGGCGGTGCCGCACTTGCCTGACGGTGCGGTGCTGGTGAGTGCGACGAAAGGGCTTGAGGCGGATTCGCTCGCGAGCATGTCGCAGGTGATGACGGACGAAACGCGCGGCCTGCATCCCGTCGTCGTGTTGTCGGGCCCGAGCTTTGCGGCCGAAGTTGCGCGCGAATTACCGACTGCGTTGGTCGCAGCGTCGCACGACGCATCGGCCGTACGCCGCGTGCAGGATGAATTCCGTGGCAAGGCGTTTCGCTTGTATGGATCAGACGACGTCGTCGGTGTGGAGATTGGCGCCGCGCTCAAGAACGTGATCGCGATTGCCGCGGGGATGGTGCAGTCAATGGGGCTGGGCCACAACGCGACGTCGGCGCTGATTACCCGCGGGCTGTCAGAAATCTCGCGACTCGCGTTTGCCATGGGTGGGCGCCGAGAGACGTTGAGTGGGCTGAGTGGAATGGGAGACCTTGTGCTCACATGCACCGGTGGGCTGAGTCGCAACCGTCATGTTGGGATGGAGTTGGGACGCGGCCGCTCGCTGACAGAGATCCTGGCCGGCATGAAGATGGTGGCTGAGGGCGTGCGCACCACATCGGTGGCGTTGGCGTTGGCGCATGCGCACGGCATCGAGCTGCCGATCGTCGCCAAGATGCAGGAAGTGCTGGACGGTCATCGCCGGCCACGTGAAGCAGTGGCCGACCTGATGGGACGTCCGCAGAAAAGCGAGCACTAGTGTCATCGTTCTTTTCGCGTGTAAGAGCGGGGCTCGCGAAGACCGCCGCGCAGATTCGTGATCGGCTGACTGATCGTGGCGATCGTGCGGCAGAGTCGACGCCGGACGCCGGTGGCGCGAGGACCGCCACATCACTCTCGGAAATTGAAGACGCGCTCGTTGGTGCGGACGTCGGCTTACCGGCGACCGAGCGCATTCTGCTGGCGGTGAAAACGGCAGGAGGCACGGGCGCCTTGCGCGATCGGGTCGGCGATGAGATCCGCCGCGTATTTGCCGGAGCGCCTCCGCCCCTCGACAACGGCACACGTCCGCGTGTTGTCCTCATCGTGGGAGTCAACGGGACGGGCAAGACCACGAGCGTGGGCAAGCTCGCGAATCTGTTCAAACAACAGGGCCACTCGGTCCTGATTTGTGCCGCCGACACGTTTCGTGCGGCCGCTGTCGAGCAACTGGCGGTGTGGGCCGAACGCGCGGACGTCGATGTGATTCGCGCGCAGCATGGGGCGGATCCGGCGTCGGTCGTGCACGATGCTGCAGTGGCCGCGAAGGCGCGGCAGCGTGACATCTTGCTCATTGATACCGCTGGTCGTTTGCACACGCGCGCCAATCTGATGGCCGAGCTCGACAAGATTCGCCGCGTGGTTTCACGCGAAATTCCCGGGGCGCCCCATGAGGTGTTGCTCGTGCTCGACGCGACGGTGGGCCAGAACGGCCTCGTGCAGGCGCGCGAATTCATGAGCGTCGGTGGCGTGAATGGTTTGATCCTCACCAAGCTCGACGGTACGGCCAAGGGCGGCGTGGCCGTGGCGATTGCACACGAATTGAAACTGCCGATCCGATTCATCGGCGTCGGCGAAGCGATCGATGACCTCGTGCCCTTCGATGCCGACGACTACGTCAAGGCGCTGTTCACGGACCAGTGGTAACACCCACCGATTGTGAATTCATGGCGCGTGCGCTCTTCCTCGCGGAGCGCGGGCGGGGTACCACCGCGCCCAATCCCGTTGTGGGCGCCGTCGTGGTGAACACTGACGGCATTGTTGTGGGGCAGGGAGCGCATCGTGTCGCCGGTGGACCGCACGCCGAGGTCTATGCCCTCGACGCAGCTGGCGCCGCAGCCAGAGGCGCGACGTTGTACTGCACGCTCGAGCCGTGTTCGCATACCGGGCGGACAGGGCCCTGCGCTGAACGTGTCGCCGCGGCCGGCATCGCTCGCGTCGTCGTTGCGCTCGAAGATCCGAATCCGCGAGTCGCCGGCGGCGGTTTCGCGTACCTGCGTGCGCGCGGCGTCGAGGTGGTGACGGGTGTTGAGCGTGTCGAGGCGGCGCGACAGAACGCGCCCTTTGTGACGTGGATGACCCGGCAGCGTCCGCACGTGACTATGAAAGTGGCGGTGTCGGCCGATGGATTCGTCGGCGTTGAGCGCGGCCGCGCGACGCTCACAGGTCTGGCGATGGATCGCCGAATGCACCAGCAGCGCGCTGCGGTGGATGCGATGGCGGTTGGGTCGTCTACGGTGTTGGCAGACAACCCGATGCTGACGGCGCGTCTCGCGTATCGGCAGCGACCGCTGACGCGCGTGGTCTTCGATCGACGGGCTCGGGTGACGCCAACCGCCCGGCTCTTCGGGACACTGGCAGCGGGGCCCGTCATACTGGTCGTGGACGCCGACCGTGTGGCATCGTCGGCCGCCGACAGGTTGCGTGCCGTCGGTGCGCTCGTGGTGGGCATTGCGCCGGAAGCCAGCATTGCGGCTGCGCTGCACGAATTGGCATCACGCGAGGTGTTGGCATTGCTCGTCGAAGGTGGGCCAACACTCCAACGCGCGTTCTGGGACGCTGGCGTCGTGGACCGCGTCCAGATCATTGAGACGCCGACGATGCTCGGATCGGGCGTCGCAGGTTTTCTGCCGTCATGCGGGCAGGCCGCGGTGACCACGCGTCGACATGGAGCGGATGTGCTGAAGGAGTGGGATGTTCACCGGGCTGATTGAGTCGATCGGGACCGTTGAAGGCGCCGAGCCATCGCCGGCAGGTCAGCGCGTGCGCATTGCGGCGTCGATGTCGCGTGAGCTGCAACTCGGCGAGAGCATCGCGGTGAGCGGCGTGTGCCTGACAGTCGTGTCGATTGACGCCACGGGCTTCGAAGCCGACGTGTCGCCCGAGACGCTGCGTGTGACGACGCTCGGTTCGCTCGCCGCCGGGCACCGCGTCAACCTCGAGCGATCACTGCGCGCAGACGCGCGACTCGGCGGTCATTTCGTCCTCGGACACGTCGACGCAACCACGACGGTCACGCAGTGGGTCGCCCAAGGCGAGAGCTGGTGGCTCGAGATCGAACTGCCCGAGATGCTGGCGACCTGGGTGGTGGAGAAGGGGTCAATCGCGGTCGACGGCATCAGTCTCACAATCGCCCGAATTCGCCAAGGCTTCGGCGAGGCGGGCGACTCCAGCGCAGCAGACGTGCTTGGCATTCAAATCATTCCGCACACGCGGGCACACACGACGCTGGCCGATCGACGCGTCGGTGACCGTGTGAACCTCGAAGCCGATATCATTGGAAAGTACGCGGCGCGTCTTGCCGAACTCTCTCGCGGGCCCGTGGGCCCGGTCAGGTCCTGATCGTCTTATGGCCGCTCGTTTGAAACTCGCCAAGGGTACCCGCCGCAAGTCGCCGTTCGCCACGATTGAAGACGGGCTTGCGGCCTACCGCGCGGGCAAGATGTTGATCGTGGTGGACGATGAGGATCGCGAGAACGAGGGCGACCTGACGATGGCGGCGTCGAAGGTGACGGCCGACGCGATCAACTTCATGGCCACGCATGGTCGAGGGCTCGTGTGTCTGGCGATGACACCAGAGCGGCTCGATGAGCTGGAGATTCCCCAGGAGCAGGCCGCGCATTCGACGCGACGCGACACGGCGTTTGCCGTCTCGATTGATGCGCGCGTCGGCACCACGACGGGCATTTCTGCGGCCGATCGCGCCAAGACCGTGAAGGTCGCGATTGGTGCGACGACGCGGGCCGGTGATCTGGCGCGGCCCGGTCATGTATTTCCGCTGCGTGCCCGAAGCGGCGGCGTGCTGGTGCGAGCGGGTCATACCGAAGCGGCGGTTGATCTGTCACGGATTGCCGGCCTCGCTCCGGCGGGCGTCATCTGCGAAATCATGAACACCGACGGCACGATGTCGCGTGTGCCGGAGCTCGCGAAGTTCGCGAAGAAGCACGGCCTGTTGATGATCACGATTGCGGATCTGATCCGCTATCGGATCAAGACGGAGAAGATGGTGCGCCGCGTGGCACGGGCCGCCTTGCCGACCGAACATGGTCCATTTGAGATTAACGCCTACGAAAACGGTCTCGACGGCGAAACGCATATCGCGCTGGTGCGGGGGGAGATCGGGGATGGTCGCGGCCTGTTGGTGCGCGTGCATTCCAAGTGTCTGACCGGGGACGTCTTCCATTCCTGCCGGTGCGACTGTGGTCTGCAGCTCGACGCGGCGATGAAACGGATCGCAGCCGAGGGGCGTGGCGTGCTGGTCTACCTCCATCAGGAGGGGCGCGGCATCGGCCTGGCGAACAAGATTCGGGCGTACGAGCTCCAGGATCAGGGCCTCGACACGGTCGAGGCCAACGTGCGTCTCGGCTTCAAACCCGACCAGCGCGACTATGGCATCGGCGCTCAGATTCTGCGGGATCTCGGCGTGAAGTCGATGCGCCTGTTGACCAATAACCCACGTAAATTCATTGGGTTGGAGGGATATGGCCTCTCGGTGAGCGAGTCTGTACCGCTTGAGATCGCGCCCAAGAGCGAGTTCACCCGCCGCTACATGAAAACCAAAAAAGACAAGCTCGGCCACAAGCTGAAGTCGGTCTGACCCCCGCCTTTTGGTTGCCCGGATGCGCGCCGTTCTGCTATCGTAAGTGTTTGCGCTTGAACCGGTTATCGTCGCAGTACGCTTACGCAGTCTAGAGAATGTTTGACTCGTTAAGTAATCGCCTTCAGGGAGTATTCAAGTCGCTTCGTGGCGAGACTCGCCTCACCGAAGCGACCGTGGATGCGGCATTGCGTGAGATTCGTCTCGCGCTCCTCGAAGCGGACGTCAATTTCCGGGTAGTAAAGGCGTTTGTCGATCGCGTTCGTGAGAAGGCGATCGATCAAGAAGTGCTCCGGAGTCTGACCCCGGGCCAGCAGGTCGTGCGCATCGTGCGCGACGAGATGCTGGCGATGTTTGGGACGGCCGCCGGTGGGCTCACACCTGCGTCGCGAACGCCGCGCGTGATTCTCATGCTGGGCCTACAGGGGTCTGGCAAGACAACCACGACGGCGAAGTTGGCGCGGTGGCTGACCAAGCAGGGCAAGCACCCGTTGGTGGTCTCCACTGACGTGCGCCGCCCGGCAGCCATTGAGCAACTCTCGGTGCTGGCGCGGCAGTTGAGTGTTCGCGTGCATGAGCCGGCGGGCGAGATGGATCCAGTGACACGCGCCGCGGGCGCCCTGGCGCTGGCGAAGAATTCGGGCTTCGACACGCTCATCGTCGATACGGCAGGCCGCCTGCACATCGACGACGAGCTGATGCAGGAGCTGGCCGCGATTCGATCCGCGGTGGATCCAACCGATCTGCTGTACGTCGCGGATGCGATGACGGGTCAGGACGCGGTGAAGAGTGCCGGCGAGTTTCACCGGCAGATGACCGTGACCGGTGTCGTTCTGACCAAGACGGACGGTGATGCGCGCGGCGGTGCGGCGTTGTCGGTGGTGGGTGTTGTCGGCGTGCCGATCGCGTTTGTCGGCTCGGGTGAGCGCCCGGAAGATTTGGAGCCGTTCCAGGCCGAGCGGCTCGTGTCGCGTGTGCTGGGCATGGGCGACGTGCTCTCGTTGATCGAACGCGCCGAAGCGGCGATGGACGACGAGAGCCGCGCGAAGATGGCGGAGAAGAAAGACTTCAACGATTTTTCGTTGGAGGATTTCCGAGACCAGCTTCGCACGATCAAGAAGATGGGACCGCTCGAGCAGGTACTCGGGATGATTCCAGGCATGGGCGGGCTGAAGCAGTTGAACGAACAGCGCGCGAATATGGACCCGAAGCAGTTAGATCGGGTCGAAGCGATCATCAACTCCATGACGCCCGGCGAACGCCGGAATCATGCAGTGCTGAACGGCAGCCGGCGTAAGCGCATCGCGCGCGGCAGCGGCACGAAGGTGGAGGACGTCAATCGCGTCCTCAAACAGTTCGTGGAGATGAGAAAGATGCTGAAGACCATGGGTGCGATGACGTCAGGACGGGGCGGACGTCAAAAGCTCATGCAAATGTTGAGAGGGAGATAGGCAATGCTGGTTATTCGTATGCGTCGGGCCGGATCCAAGAAGCGCCCGTTTTCACGTGTCGTCGTCACGGAGCACTCGTCGAAGCGCGACGGCCGTTTTGTTGAAATTGTCGGCCACTACAACGCGTGCACTACGCCTGAAACGCTCGTGCTCGACGGCGACCGCGTGACGTATTGGCTGAGCAAGGGCGCGCAGCCATCGGACACCGTGCGGACGCTGATCAAGCGCAATCCGTCGGCGATGCTCAAGGCGGCCGACGTGGCGGCTGTCGAACAGGCGGCCCAGTGAGCCGCGCCCGCGACGTCGTAGACGTCGTGGCCCGCGCGTTGGCGGCGAAGCCGAACGGCGTACAGGCAACCGAGTACGAACGGCGCAATCAAACCGTCGTGGAACTCACGATGGCGCCGGGCGAACTCGGACGAGTCATCGGACGACAGGGGCGTACCGCGTCGGCAATTCGGACGTTGGCCTCGACCGCGGGTGAACTCGAAGGCTTGCGCGTCGCGGTCGATTTCCTCGACGAGTAGCGGCGTGCCCGACTGGGACGCGATGGTCCTCGTGGGACGCATCGTCAAGCCGCACGGCAATCGCGGTCAGGTGCAGGTGGCGTCCGAAACGGACTTCGCGGAAACGCGGTTCGCAACGGGAAACACGCTCTGGACGCGACGAGCAGGGCAGATGGCGACGGTCGTCGTCACCGACTGCCGCTTCCATGACGGGCGACCGATCATCGGGCTGGACGGTGTGGTCAGCATCAACGATGCGGAAACGTTTCGTGGTTGCGAGCTGCGCGTACCCGAGGAGGCGTTGTCGACGCTGGCAGTTGGGCAGTTTTGGTACCACGAGCTGATCGGCTGCACGGTGGTGACGGTGACCGGGCAGGAGGTTGGCCCGGTGATTCGGATTGACGAGGGCGCGACCGCGTTGTTGGTCGTGTCTGGCGCATCCGGCGAGATCTTGGTGCCGATGGTTGACGGGATCTGCCGGCGCTTCGATGTCGCCGGTCGCAGGATTGAGATCGAGCCGATCGCCGGTTTGCTCGATGTCAATGTGTTGAAGGACAAGGAAGAAAAGCCCGCACGTGTTCCGCGGGTCTGGAAAGGCGGAAAGCGCATTGATCGTTGATATCGTCACGATCTTTCCGCAAATGGTCGAGCCGGCGCTGGCTGAAGGAGTGATTGGTCGGGCGCGGGCCAAAGGTGTGGTGGATGTGCGCGCACGCGATTTGCGCGCCTACACGAGTGACAAGCATCGCGTGGTTGACGATGTGGCATTTGGCGGCGGGCCCGGGATGGTGATGAAACCCGAGCCCCTGTTTCGAGCGATCGAAGAAATTTCGGTTGAGCGGGGTGCGCCGACGGCCGTGATTTTGACGACGCCGCAAGGACGCCCGTTCTCACACGCTGAGGCGGTGCGGTTCAGCCGGATGGAACGGCTGATCATCATTTGCGGCCGGTACGAAGGGATCGACGAGCGCGTCGCCGAGGCGCTCGTCACGGATGAGATCTCGATCGGCGACTACGTGCTGACTGGCGGGGAACTGCCGGCGCTCGTGGTGGTAGACGCGGTGGTGCGGCTCGTGCCCGGTGTGGTCGGCGACGATGCCTCGGTAGCGGCAGATTCGTTTGCGGACGGACTGCTCGACTACCCGCATTACACGCGGCCGGCAGAGTTCAAAGGCATGAAGGTCCCGGACATATTGCTGTCCGGCCATCATGCAGAGATAGCGCGGTGGCGGCGGGAACAGCAGCTGCGGCGTACGGAAGAGCGGCGTCCCGATCTATTGAGGCGCCACGAACTTAATAAGGAGAGCACGTCATGAAGGCAGTGGATATTCTGGAAAAGGCGCAGTTGATGGAACGGCCGACGATGCGGTCGGGTGATACCGTGCGCGTGCACGTCAAGGTGCGTGAAGGCGACAAAGAGCGCATCCAGATGTATGAGGGCATCGTCATCGGCCAGCACCGCGGCGGCGCCAGCGCGACGTTCACCGTCCGCAAGATGTCGTTTGGTCAGGGCGTGGAGCGTATTTTCCCGCTGCACTCGCCGACGATCGCGAAGATCGACGTCCTGCGCGGCGCGCAGGTCCGTCGCGCGAAGCTGTACTTCCTGCGCGATTTGCGCGGCAAGGCCGCTCGCATGAAGGAAACACGACGCACGGCGTAAGTCAGTCTCGTGTGACGCCATGAGCCCGAAGCCGCGCGCCACTCGCACGCTCGAACGCGAGGTGCGCGGTTTTGGGTTTGTGCATGTCGCCGGTGTCGATGAGGTCGGCCGTGGTTGTTTGGCCGGGCCAGTGGTGGCGGCGGCCGTCGTGTTACCGGCCGACCTGCGCGTCCCTGGCATTACCGACTCCAAGGCGCTAACGCCCGATCAGCGTGACACGCTCTTTGACGCGATTCGGCGAAAGGCGCTGTCGTGGCACGTTGCCTTTGTGGACGCGGCCGATATCGATCGCATCAATATCCTCCGCGCCTCACTGCTCGCCATGCGTCGCGCCGTCGAGGCGCTCACGCCCCTGCCGGGCTTCGTCCTTGTGGACGGCCACCTCCTGATTCCCGAACTGCTCATTCCACAGCGTCCTGTGATCGGCGGCGATCGGCGATCAACCGCGATTGCGGCCGCATCGATTCTCGCGAAAGTCACCCGCGATCGCTGGATGCTGGAGGCCCATGCCCGTGATCCTCGGTACGGGTTTGACCACCACAAAGGGTACGCAACCCCTGAACACCTGAAGGCTGTTGCCGAATTCGGATACTCGACACTGCACCGCCGTTCGTTCAGGCCGCCGTCGCTGTTTGATACCATCGATCACTGAGGCCACCCCATTCGTTTCTTCAGCCGTTTGCTCGTCGCCGCCTATCTCATTGAGGCCGGAGTGCTGCTCGTGTTGGCGCCGTGGTCCGGCTTGTGGGAGCGGAACTACTTCGCGGCCGCGCTGCCGTGGCTCGGCGTGTGGATGGCCAGTGCGTACGTGCGCGGCGCCGTGACAGGGGTGGGATTGGTGACCGCCTTGGGCGGTTTGCGCGATCTGGTGAGTGCGTTCATGCTGCGCCATCCCGCTGGTGGCGCGGATCAGCCGCGGTGATCTTCTCAGGGCCGCGTCCAATCGTCTGTCTCGTGACCGATCGGCACCGCACGGCGCCGCCCGATGCGACACCCGCGGAACAACGGCGCGCGCTGCTCGCGCTCATTGCGGACGCGGCCGCCGCGGGCGTCAACCTTGTGCACATCCGCGAACTGGATCTGCCCGCGAGCGACCTGCATGCACTGGTGTTGGCCGCTGTGGCGCTCACGCGGGGATCGAATACCCGCGTGGTCGTGAGCGATCGCGCGGACGTGGCGCTGTCTGCCGGCGCGGATGGCGTGCACCTGCCCGCGCTTGGGCCGCCGGTCGAGCGTATGCGGGTGCTCGGCCCCGTCGGGTGGATCGTCGGTCGCTCCGCGCATTCGCCGGCAGAGTTGGCGCTGGCCGCGACCGCGGACTACGTGGTGTTCGGCACGGTGTTTCCGACCGCTTCAAAGCCCGGCGTGTCCGGGCAGGGGATCTCCGCCCTTGCCGATGCCACTCGTCGTGTCGATGTTCCGGTACTGGCGATTGGCGGGGTGACCATCGAGCGCGCCAAAGTCTGTTCGATCGCGGGTGCCGCAGGTATCGCGGCCATTGCACTCTTTATTCCGAGCGCGGCCGGCGGTCTCGGCCCGAAGATCGCGGTCGAAAAACTGCGCGAGCAGTTCACAACGCATTGACGTTCGGAGACGCGTCACGTACAGTTACAAGTTCGGTTACCCCCACGCATGAGTGAGTTTGGTCTTCATCTGAAGCAGGCGCGCGAGGGCCGCGGCATCTCGCTGCGGCAAATCGCCAGCGCCACAAAGATCGCCACGGGCGCGCTCGAGGCGCTGGAGCGAGGCGATTTCTCACGCCTGCCTGGCGGCATCTTCAGTCGCGCGTTTGTTCGGGCGTATGCCGATGAAGTCGGCCTCGATCCCGAGGAAACCGTTCGCCAGTACACAGAACTCGCGGATGCGATGGCCGCCTCGTCCCTGCGCGAAGTCGCGACGGCAGAGATCACCGACGACGATCGAATGTTTTTGGAACGACAACGCAAGGCCGGTGTGTGGTTGCGCGCGATTGCCATCATGCTGGTGATCGTCATCGGTGGCCTCATCGGCTGGTGGCAGATGACGCGCGTCCGACGCCGGCCCCCCGTGGTGCCGGTCGTGACCGAACAGGCCCCGGCGCCGTCAGTCTCCGCGCCGTCCGTCGAGCCCGTCGCTGCGCCGACCACCGATGCGCCGCAAACGGCACCGCCGGTCGTGCATTCCGTCTCGATTCAGTTGCACGCGGACGCGAGTTGCTGGGTGCAGGTGACGGCAGACGGCCGCCTGGTGCTGTCGCGCAACCTGACGGCGGGGGAGTCGCAGACGTTTCAGGCTGAGCGCGAATTGGCCGTGCAGTTTGGCAATGCGGGCGCTATCAGCTGGAGCGTGAATGGCAAGCCGGCCAAACCACTCGGCGCCTCGGGTGATGTGAAGAAGGCCAGCATCACCCCCGACAACGCCAGCGCGTTCTGGAAGTAGCTAGCTGTCTTCGTTCTTGCCTTGCGCCCATTCCGAGCGCATCTGCGACAACCCGTCCATATAGACCGCCGCTTTTTCTCGCTCTTCTTCGGTCTTCAGCATCTTGAAGAGATCGATGGCGCGGATGATGTCCTTCTTGACCGTGCCGCGTTTCGCGTTGAAGTAGAGCTTTCGAAGTTCTTCGAGGGCGTTCATGCGTTACTCCTGCACCAAGTGTACGCCGTCTGTTTCGATTGTGAAGGGCAGCACGCGGGCACCGCCGTCAGTGAGTGCTGCGGCCACGGCCGCGCGCCGTTCTGGCGGCGTCAGGCAGAAGAGACAGCCCCCGCCTCCCGCGCCGCACACTTTGCCCGCCCAGGCCCCCGCAGCCTCGGCGCGCGTGAGGAGGCCGTCAATTACTGGCGTCGTGACGCCGGGTGCCAGTTTCTTGCGGTTCTCCCATTCGGCCGCCAGCGCGGCGCCCGTCGCCGCCCAGTCGCCACGCTCAAGCGTGACGCGCATCTGACGCGCGATGTCTGCGATGCGCTCGAAGGCGGCGACGACGGTCGTCTCGCCATCGATGTGACGCTTCATCATGTCCCAATTGTTGATCCCGGAATTGCGCGTGGCTCCCGTGTAGGCCAGCACGATGCGTGAGGCGAGTGCCGCTGGATCGACCGCCATCGCCACGCGACGGATCCCGGTCACACTCAGTTCGACCGCGGAGACGCCGCCGTACAGGGCCGGTCGGTAATCCTGCACACCAGTGGGCACATCGATAACTTGCGCTTCGATGTTCTTCGCCAGCTCCAGTCGCGCATCGTCAGTCATCGCCTGTCCGGTAAAGGCGGCGAGCGCGGCGATTACGGCGATGTTCAACGTGGACGAGCCGGCAATGCCGGCACCCACTGGCGAGTCGCAGCGCGTGGTGAGTGAGAGTCCGCGCGCGTTGAAGTGTTTGACCAGCCGCGCGAGCAGCGGCAGGGTCTGGACGCTGAGGGTCTCTGGGTCATCGGCCTCGACCCGCTCGCCTGTGTCTTCAGAGACGACCACGAGACGGCCGTCGGCGCGCGACTCAATTGTGCAATGGGCGCGCAGGCTGATGGCGGCGTTGATGGTGACGGCCGGCTGATGAAACAAATACAACGGCCAGATATCGATGGTGCCGCCAGCCAGATCAATGCGGGTCGGCGCGGACGAGTGGATGCGCACCCGCAGATTATAATGGCGCACATGTCCTTGCGTGACGTTCGGCGGAGTGTTGGACGGTTGGCCATCGTGGGTTTCGCCGGACAGACGGTGCCGGTCGAACTGCGTGAGATCGCGCGCGAGTTTGATTTGGGTGGCGTCATCTACTTTGCACGCAACTTTGCCCAGCCGACCGAGCCCGCGCAGGTGAAGGATTTGTCGCGTGAATGTAGCGCGCTGACGCAGGCCTGGCCGCTCTGGATCAGCGTGGACCAGGAAGGTGGACGCGTCGCACGCTTGAAGCGTCCCTTCACAGAATGGCCGCCCATGATCACGCTGGGACGTTCCGGTGATGACCAGCTCACGGTCCGGTTTGCGCGCGCCATGGCAGACGAGTTGCGTGCCGTCGGTGTCAATCTCGACTACACGCCGGTGCTCGACGTGCACACCAATCCGAAGAACCCGGTGATTGGTGATCGCGCCCTTTCCGAGAAGGCCGATGTCGCGGCACGTCTTGGCGCACTCATGATCACGACACTACAAGGCGGTGGCGTGGCCGCGTGCGGCAAACATTTTCCCGGTCATGGCGACACCAGCACCGATTCCCACTTCGAGCTACCTCTCGTCGAGCAATCGCCCGAGCGGCTCCAAGAGGTGGAACTCGTGCCGTTTCGCGCGGCCGTGGCCGCTGACGTGGCGTGCATCATGACGGCCCACGTGCTCGTGCCCGCCCTCGATGAGGCGCGACCCGCGACGCTCTCGCCGGTGATCGTCGACGGTCTCTTGAAGAAGACCCTCGGGTACCGAGGCGTCGTGATCAGTGACGACCTGGGCATGAAGGCGATCAGCGACTCGACAGGCCTCGGCGAAGCGATGGTGCTTTCGCTGTTGGCGGGATGCGACGCGGTGTTGCTCTGCAATCAGACGCCGGACGAACAAGTCGGCGCCCTCGAGGCCGTCGTCAAGGCGATCGAGACGGGTCGCGTCCCAATGGCGCGCCTCGAAGATGCGCTGGCGCGGCAAGAACGAGTCAAACATCAATTTCTTGGTGGCGGCCGCCAGAGCCAGATCCCGTCGATGTCCCGCATCGGCTGCGAGGAACATCAGACGTTGGCCGACATGATGACGAAATGGCTGTAGCGACACGGACGACCGCCGGGCTGATCAAGATTCGTCCGGTGAGGCCCGGCGCCACCGTGGCGCTCGTGGCGCCGGCGAGTCCATTTCCGCGATCCGAGTTTGATCGCGGCATCGCCGAACTGCAGCGGCTCGGATTCCAGACGACCTGGGATGAACGCGTCTTCGAGGCGGATGGATTCGTTGCCGGGACACCCCAGCTGCGAGCGGCCTCCCTCCAGGACGCGCTGATGCGGACCGATGTTGATGCGATCATGTCGGTGCGGGGCGGCTACGGCAGCGTGCAAATCCTGCCGTTGGTCGATGCCGCCGTGTGGGCCGAGCGACGCACGGCCTTCATCGGCTACAGCGATGTGACGTCACTGCACACCGTGATCAACCAGACGGCCGGACTGGTGTCCATTCACGGACCAATGCTCGACGGCCGCCTGTCACGCGGCCGAGAGTCGTACGACCCGACGTCGTTGCTGACGTCGCTGCTCGACCACGAGGTCGGCGACGTATTTGCGCCCAATCTCATGGTGCTGCGAGACGGCCGTGACATCGTTGGGCCCATCTTCGGCGGGACGCTCACGCAGTTGGTGGCGTCGCTGGGGACGCCCTACGCTTTTGCTCCGCCAGTTGGCCATATTCTGTTCCTCGACGAGGTGGGCGAGCGCCCGTATCGGCTGGATCGCATGTTGATGCAATTGAAGTTTGCTGGTGTTCTTGCGCGGGCTTCGGCCATCGTCTGTAACGAGATGCCGAAGTGTGATGAACCCACGGGCGCGCCCACCGCGCGCGACACGGTGCGAGCGGCGCTGGCGGACTTCCCAGGGCCCGTCCTGTTTGGTGTGCCGTCTGGACATGCGAACTGTGAGAGCGTGACGCTGCCGTTCGGCGTGCGGGCACGCGTCGTGGCCGGCCATCGTCCGCGGTTGATCATCGAGGAGTCGGCCGCCAGTGACTAAGCGCATTCACTTTATCGGCATCTGCGGTACGGCGATGGCCACGCTCGCCGCGATGCTCAAGCACCGCGGCCATGACGTCCAGGGATCGGATCACGGCGTCTACCCACCGATGAGCGACTTCCTCGCTCATGAGCACATTCGCGTGTTCGATGGCTATCGCGAGGAACAGATCACCGGCGACCTCGACCTGGTTGTGGTCGGAAATGCGATTTCCCGGGGGAACCCCGAACTCGAAGCCGTGCTGGACCGCAAGGTGCGCTACGTGTCGTTGCCGGAGGCGATTCGCGACCACTTCCTCTGGAGCGCGCGTTCCATCGTGATTGCGGGCACTCACGGCAAGACTTCAACCACGGCACTGACCGCGTGGATGCTGACGGCCGCAGGCCAGGATCCGAGTCTGCTCGTCGGCGGCATTGCGCTGAACTTCGACGGCAGCTATCGGCTCGGGGCCGGGCGTGACTTCGTGATCGAGGGTGACGAATACGACAGCGCCTTCTTCGACAAGACGGCGAAGTTTCTCAAGTATCTTCCCGACATCGCCGTGATCGGCAATCTCGAATACGACCACGCCGACATTTATCCCGACATGGAGTCATTGCGGATTGCGTTTCGTCGATTCGTGAATCTCGTGCCGCGGAGCGGACACCTCATCATTGGCGCCGACAGCGCCGAGGCGCTGCGCTTGGCGGCCGGAGCGCGGTGTGCGGTGGAGACCTTCGGGCTCAGCGGCGGCGCCGACTGGCGCGCGGACGGCGTTCGGCCGTTTGCCAACGGCACGATCTTTCACGTGACGCATCGTGGTGAACCGCAGGGTCAGGTGACGCTGCCGCTCTTCGGTGAGCACAACGTGCGGAACGCCCTGGCCGCGATGGCCGTCGGCCACGCGGTGGGGCTCGACGTCGGGACGATGAGCGACGGACTCGGTCACTTTCGTGGCGTCAAGCGGCGACTCGAATTGCGGGGAACTGCGCGGGGCGTCTCGGTGTACGACGACTTCGCGCACCATCCGACGGCGATTCTCGAAACGATTCGGGCGATCAAGTCAGCCGATCCCTCACGCCGAGTCTGGGCGGTATTCGAGCCACGATCGGCGACGTCCTGTCGGAAGATCTTTCAGGACGACTTTGCGACGGCGTTCGCCGAGTCAGGCGCCGACGAGGTCATCTTGGCCGCGGTCTTCCGGGCCACCTTGCCGGATGCCGAGCGCCTTTCGGTCGACGAAATCGTCGCGACCCTGCGCGAGCGGGGCCAGCGTGCACGAACATTGCCGAACGTGGACGAGATCGTGTCGACCATTGCTGCGGAAGCACAGTCGGGCGACGTGGTGTTGCTGATGTCGAACGGCGGGTTCGACGGCATTCACGACAAGCTCCTCAACGCGCTCGGGCACTGATCGAGTGATGATCGATCCTGCCGTCGGTGCATCTTTGCGCGAAGCGCTCGGCACTGATCGCGTGCGTGAGCATGCACCGCTTGCACCCATGACGACGTTTCGAGTCGGCGGCACCGCAGATGTCCTGGCGGATGTTCGGTCTGTGGATGAACTGCGACGCGTGTTGTCAGTGGCTGGTCAGGCGGGAGTCACGGTGACGCTTCTCGGCGGCGGATCGAACGTCCTGGTGTCCGACGCCGGCGTTCGAGGCATCGTCGTTCGCCTGCGTCTCATGGATTTGTCGCAGTCGTCGCCGACCGTCGTACGTGCCGGCGCGGGCGTCACGATGAACGGACTAGTGCGGTGGACGATCGGCCGCGGCCTGTCGGCGCTCGAAGCGTGGGCAGGGACGCCGGGCACCGTCGGCGGCGCGATCTGCGGCAATGCCCACTACGGCGGCCGGAACATCGGCGATCTGGTGACGCGCGTGAGTCTCATGGCACCGAGTGGCGTCGTGATGGAACTGGGCGCCGATGACATGTCCTTTGCTTACGATACGAGCCGATTGCAACGAACGCGCGAGGTGCTGCTGTGGGCGGAGTTCGGCGTGGGCTCGGGTGTGCCGGATGCGCTCCGCGCGGTAGCGCGCGCATCACTGGCGCATCGCAAGCGCACACAGCCGCTTGATGTCCCGAGCGCGGGCTGTGTGTTTCAGAATCCTGATCCCGCGCGTGACGTCGTGCCGCACGGCATTCCGCCGTCGGCCGGCGCGTTGGTGGATCGTGCGGGCCTCAAGGGACATCGCGTGGGAGGTGCCATGATCTCAACCGCGCACGCGAACTTTATTGTGAATGATGGTCGCGCATCGGCCGCGGATGTCCACGCGCTGATCGAAACAGCTCGGGCCGAGGTGCGTGCGCGCTTCGGAGTCGAGCTGCGCAATGAAGTCGTGACGATCGGAGAGTTCTGACAATGGCAGATCTGGTGATTCGCGGTGGCCGTCGGTTATCGGGCCGCGTCGACATTGAAGGCAACAAGAATGCGGCGCTGCCCCTTCTCGTCGCGTGCCTGCTCACGGATCAGCCATGCGAGATTCGGAACGTACCGCAGATCCGAGACGTGACGGTCATGATCCGGTTGCTGCGCAGTCTTGGCGCGACCGTAGAGGGCGAGGGCACCTCGACGCTGCGTGTCAGCTGCCAGTCGATCACGACCGAAGAGCCCGATCCGGCGCTCGTGGGGCGGCTGCGCGGTTCAGTGCTGTTGCTTGGTCCCCTCCTGGGCCGCACTGGTCGCGCGCGTCTCGCACCTCCCGGCGGAGATTTTGCCAATCGACGGACCATCAGCACCCATTTGCAGGCCCTCGTCGCACTGGGCGCCACCGTCGCGGCGAGCGATGCCGGCCACTTCCTTGAAGCGCCACACGGGCTCACTGGTGCATCGATGTACTTGCTTGAGGCCTCCGTCACCGGGACCGAGACGGCGCTCCTGGCCGCCGCGTGCGCCAAGGGGACGACCGAGATTCGTCACGCGGCCTGCGAGCCGCATGTCGTCGAAGTCTGCGAGCTGCTCGCAAAGATGGGCGTCGAGATTGCTGGCATCGGCACGTCGACACTGACACTCCGTCCGCCGAAGACCCTCGGTGGTGCCACGCACACGCTGCGCGGCGACTACATCGAAGCGGCGAGCTGGGCTGTGGCCGCAGCGGTCACGGGCGGAGATCTCGACGTGCGTGGCGTGCTCGCCGTCGACATGGAGCCGATCACCGCCGTGCTCGCGCAGATGGGGCTCGACTTCGATCTATCCGACGGCCACTTCGTGATCCGGTCGTCCGAACTCCACGCGGTCCGTCGTCTCACCACGAATCTGTGGCCAGGCTTTCCGAGCGACATCGTGAGCCTCGTGACGGTGCTGGGCACGCAGGCGCACGGCAAGACGCTCGTGCACGACTGGATGTACGAACTGCGGCTCTTTGCCCTCGAGCAGCTCAGCGCGATGCACGCGGATCTTTTCCTGTGCGATCCCCATCGAATCATCGTCACCGGAAAGACACAGCTGCGTGGCCGCACGCTTGACAGTCGCGACATCCGCTCCGGCATGGCACTGGTTGCCGCGGCCCTCGCTGCGGACGGGGAGAGTCGTGTGCTGGAAATCGAAACCGTCGAACGCGGCTACGCAAACCTCGTCGAGCGCCTCACGTCACTTGGCGCCGATGTCGAACGCGTGGAGCGTCCGGTTTCGTAGACCCTATTTCTTGATGATGAGTGGCGACGGCGGCAGACCGGTCTTGGGTTTGGTGGGGTCGGCGTTGTCGCGCGGAATGGGATCGCCGAACAGCGGCATGTCTGACCCAGTGGCCGCACCGGCAACACCCGTGTCGCGCACGACCTTCAACGGCGTGAGGTCGGCCACCGCGAGATCGAGGACGCGGACGATGTGCGGCGTCAGCGTCAGCACAATATCTGTCTCCTGACGCTCCTTGTGGTTCTTGGCAAAGAAGCGGCCGATGACTGGGATGTCGCTCAGCCCGGGGATGCCGTCCAGTGTCGTCCGCTCGTCGTCGCGGATCAAGCCGGCGAGGATGTTCGTTTCGCCATCCTTCAGACGGATCTGTGTGGAGATCTGACGATTCGCAAATGTTGGCAGCCCGTTGTAGCCGCTGCCGGCCACGCTGCTCAGTTCCACTTTTAGCGTCAACGTGACGTCGTCATTCGGGTGCGTGCGCGGCGTGATATCGATGTTGACGCCGATGTTCTCGTAGGTGAATGACGTGATGGGTTGCTGACTCACGCCACCTGTCGCGATGGGCTGGAAGGTGACGCTCGGCACGGGGACGCGTTCACCGAACTTGGCGTTGGCGGCCACGCCCTCGAGCGCCCGCAGGTGTGGGTTGGCCAGCGTGCGTGTGTTCGCGTCCGTCTTGAGCAGGCGATAGTAGAGCGCGGGGAAGCCGCTCACGAGCGCGTCGGATGCCGTGAGGTTCCTCAGACTGCGCAACGTCAGCTGGTCGCTGTTCCCATCCACACTGCCACTGAGGCCGCTGGACCCCGGTGAGGCCACCTGCAGTCCGTATTCACGCAGACGTGAGCGATCGATTTCGAGGATCTCCACGTCGATCACGACTTCAGGGCGCGCCTTGTCGATGGCCGTCAGCAGCCGTTGCACCGCATGCAGTCGCTCGGGTGTGTCGCGGATCACAATTGAGCTGGTGCCGCTGATGGGGGCGATCGCACGGGCGTCGGCGACGACGCGGAGCATGTCGATCGTTTCCTTCATGTCCGCGTTGCCCACATAGAAGGTTTGGATCATTTCTTCCGCGTATTCGCGTCGCTTGGCGGCGTTGTCGGGCACCACGGTAATCGTGCCGGGGGCGGAGACCTTGTAGAACGTGCCGGTGCTCTGCGCGAGTGCATCGAGCGCCTCCTTCACCGTCAGGTTCTTGATGCTGATCGGCGCCGGGGCATCTCGGAATGTCTGATCGAAGATCAAATTGAGGTTGGCGAAGGCCGCGATGATCTGGAAGGCCTGACGACTCGTCGCATCCCGTCCAAGGGTAATCGACCCTGGCAGCTTCGTCTCCGGGACGTTCATGCTGGGTGGCAATGTGTTGCGTGTGCGCGCGAGGACGGCCTCGAGCGAGGTCTGGCCGTTGGTTTCAATCGCGAGCTTGTTGCGCAGAGCGGTGCGCGTCGAGCGGAGGACACGCTCCACGTCGCCGCTGCCCGGGTTCAGTTCCGTCGCCAGTTGGAGTTCGACGACCGCCTCGTCGAACTTGCCGACGGCCACGAGCCGCTGTCCACGCAAATAGTGCGCTTCCGATCCACGGAGCCTAGCGCGTTCGAGGCCCAGTTGGGCGTCCCGGCTACCGGGATCTGCTCGCAGTGCCTTGGTGTAATTGGCGACTGCAATATCGTAGTCGTGAAGCGATTCAGCCTGCTGCGCCTGATGCAGCGCATTGCCCGACGTGGCGCAGCCGGAAGCGAGGCTGGCGACGAGCGTGCCGCTCAACATCCACCGGTGCCACAGGGCGGGCCGAAGACCAAATGCGCGCGTGCTATCGGATGACATCGACGCCTTTCGGGGGAGTGAAGAGGAATTCCTTGTCTTGCAGCGATGGATTCTCGCGAAGGTTGTCGAACCGGAACGTGGAGACACCGCCATCAACGTCCACCGTTTCCATCGTCACGAGCTTCAGCGTTTTGGCCTCGACGCCGAGGGTCAGCTGCGTGAACTCGGACTGCGGCGTAATTGGCGTCAACAGCACCCGGAGTTCAGTGGCGGATGACGACGGCGATGCGGACGCGCGGAAATCGCGCTGGATGTTGCCCTTGCCGGCCAGAAAAAGTACGGCCGTCGAGACCCGGTCGCCGGTCGGAAGGTCGGTGACGTAGCAGGTGCGGTCGGCCTTCACATAGGAATAGAGCATCCGCCCATCTGCCACAAATTCTTTTTCGTTGGGCTTGTCGTACGTCCAGCGCATCCGGCCCGGTTTCTTGATTTTCACGCTCCCGCGCTCCACCGTCGTCTGGGGCAGGAGGCCGCCCTTGAACGTGTGCGTGAAGTTTGCGGTGAATGCCGCGACCTGGCTGTAGTGCGCCTGAATGGCTTCAGCCAGCACCGCCGGAGACGAGGCGGCCTGCGGGGGGGCGGCGACCAAGGTCGCACCAGCCGCCAGAATACTCACCGCCAGAAGAAGTCGCATGGGTACCGCCATCTTACCGTTAGACCTCCCGGGCGGTAGAATTGGCTCTATGAGCGATCAGAACGCTGTCTTGGCCCTGCAGAATGCGTGGAATGGGGTTGTCGCCGCCTCGGCGGAGATCGAGAAAATGTCTGCCGCGGTGGCCGCCTTGCCGCCGACAACCATGGTCGACGCCCTGGACCTGACGGGGTATCGCCGGGCAACGCTGGCGCAGTCGACGGCCGTGATGGCACTCCACGGGCTCGTAGAAGAGTTGCAGCGCAAGCTCGACGCCGGCAAACAGGCTTAATCGTTGGGAAGTTTGGTGGACGACGCGAGGATCGAACTCGCGACCTCTACGATGCGAACGTAGCGCTCTCCCAGCTGAGCTAGTCGCCCACTTCAAGAACAAATTCTAACACGCGGCATTTCCTCGAAGCAATGTGTTGAAATGCCGATGCTACAGTTGACGAGATGACCAAGGCTGTCAAACGCATCGGCGTACTCACGGGCGGCGGGGATGCCCCTGGCCTCAATGCCGTGATTCGGGCGGTCGTGAAGTCCGCCACCAACGAAGGCATTGAGTGTGTCGGTCTCGAAGATAGCTTCGATGGACTGATCTATCCCGAGCGTTCGTGGCCGCTGACGCTGAAGCACGTCACGGGCATTTTGCGCCTGGGCGGCACGATTCTCGGCACCACGAACCGGGGCAACCCCTTTGCGTATCCGGTCACGACGCCCGAAGGCACAGCGGACTACTCGGAACTCTGCTGCGAGAATTTCAAGAAGATGGGGCTCGACGCGCTGATTGTGATCGGCGGCGACGGCACGCTGGGGATCGCCTACGAACTGCACAAGCGCGGCGTGCCGATGGTTGGCGTGCCGAAAACGATCGATAACGACATCGTCGAAACCACCATGACCTTCGGGTTCGACACGGCGGTGTCGTTTGCCACGGATGCCATCGACCGCCTGCACACAACGGCCGAAGCGCATCATCGGGTCATGGTCGTTGAGGTCATGGGTCGCTACGCCGGATGGATCGCCCTCTACTCAGGCATCGCGGGCGGTGCGGACGTGATCCTGATCCCAGAAATTCCGTACGACATCACGAAGGTGATCGATCGGATTCGCGAACGCGACAAGTGGGGCGCGCGCTTCAGCATCGTGGTAGTCGCCGAAGGGGCGCGTCCGTCAGATGGCGCGCGCGAAGTCGCCGTGGCCGGGACTGCTGATCGGATGGAGCGGCTTGGTGGTATTGGCGCCAAGTTGTCGCAAGACATTGAGCGACTGTCTGGCAAGGAGAGCCGCCACGTGGTGCTCGGTCACTTGCAGCGCGGTGGTTCGCCCACTGCCTATGACCGTGTGCTCGCCACGCGCTTTGGCGCGTATGCGGTTGAAGCCCTGCAGCGCGGCGAGTCCGGTGTGATGGTGGCGCTGAAGTCCCCCGACATCGTCTCCGTACCGATCGAAGCGATCGTCGGTCGCACCCGCAACGTGCCCGTCGATGGGGACCTTGTTCGGACCGGCCGCCACATCGGCATCGGCTTCGGCGACTAGGAATGGAGAGCGGGAGTCAATTCAGCGAATTGACTCCCGCTCTCCATTGAAGATTCAGTGGGTCAGTACCGACGCGTCTACTGGAACGCGTGGATGAGTGCGGCGGCATCATTGGCGTCGCCCGCGGTGTAGCCGAGTGTGACCATTTGCAGCAGGCGCGCCTGAGCACCAGACAGATCTCCAGACAACACCGCGCCGGCGTCGCGCAGCTGGCGTCCGCCCCCGTCATATCCGTAGCGGGCACTCACGCGGCCGGCAAGGCTACGCGACGACACGGTCACCAGCACGCCGGCGGCGACCGCATCCCGCACCGCGGGGACGATGGAGGGCGGGACATTCCCGCGGCCGAAGGCCACAAGCGCCACGCCCACGGCGCCATCCGCAATCGCGTGTCGCAACGGTCGATCCGTCATGCCCGTAAAAGCCTGCACCAAATCCACGCGGGTTTCGAGGCGCCGCACCCGAATGCCAGGCTCAGCGTCTTGGCTCTGCCACTTCGGTCTCGGCATCGGCCAACGACGAAAAACGACTTCGCCGCCGTCCACCATGCCGAGCGGGCCGAACTCTGGCGTCGCGAAGGACCCCGACGACTCCGTATGCATCTTGCAGACTTCACGGGCGGGGAAGATGTGCTCGTCCATCACAACCACCACGCCGCAGCCTCTGGCCACCGGCGCCGCGGCGACACGTGCCGCGGCGATCAGATTGCCGGGACCATCCCAACTCGGGTCTGAGACCGTGCGCATGGCACCGACCAGCACGACCGGCTTGTCCGTGGTCATCAGCAAGTCGAGCATGAACGCGGTCTCCTCGATCGTGTCTGTGCCGTGCGTGACCACGAGGCCGTCGACATCGGGGCGCTCGAGCCACGCCGCCGCGCGACGGGCCATCCGCCACATGTGCTCGGGCGTGACATGGGGCCCGGGCAGACGTCCAAATTCCTCGATTTCAAAGTCGGCAATGCGGGGGAGCTCAGGGACCTGCGCAACGATGTCTTCCGCTGAGAGCGCGGGCACCGCAGAGCCGGTGGCTGGATCGATCCGCATCGAGATCGTGCCGCCGGTGAAGAGAATCCCGATCATGGTTATCCCAAGACGTCGAGATACTTCAGCGCGCCGCCGGTGTTGAAGATGACGACGGTGTCGTTGGCCGTGATGCGTCCCTGCTGCTGCAGTACGCGCAAGGCATGCAGCGCTGCACCGCCTTCGGGCGCCGCACTCACGCCCTCGAATCGGCCGAGGTCCTTCATGCCTGGCACCATGTCCGCGTCAGCCACCGAGACCGCTGCGCCGTCGCTCTCGCGGACGGCCCGCAACACAAGGAAATCGCCGATCGCGCGCGGCACCCGCAGGCCATCGGCGATGGTTGTGGCACCGTCCCACGGACGTGCGCGCTCGGTCCCTTCTTCATACGCGCGGACAATCGGCGCGCAGTTGGCGGCCTGCACGGTCACCATGTGCGGGCGCTTCTTGGGATCGATCCAGCCGAGCGCGCTCATTTCCTCGAACGCTTTCCACATGCCGACCATGCCCGTGCCGCCGCCGGTGGGGTAGATGATCCAGTCGGGCAGCGTCCAATTGAACTGCTCCGCGAGCTCATAGCCCATCGTCTTCTTGCCTTCGATGCGATACGGCTCTTTCAGCGTCGAGACGTCGTACCACCCGTGCTGCGCATTGAGTTCAGCCGCCATCTTGCCGGCGTCTGTGATGAGGCCGTCGACGAGCGTGACATCGGCGCCGTACAGTTCGCACTCGCGGATGAACGGCGTCTTGACGTCGCGCGGCATGAAGACCTTGGCCGTGATGCCGGCGCTCGCAGCGTAGGCCGCCATCGCGTTTCCGGCATTGCCGGCCGTGGGAATTGAGAGCGTCTTCGCACCGAGATGATGCGCGCGCGTCACCGCCGCCGACAAGCCACGGGCCTTGAATGAATTGGTCGGGTTGAGTGATTCGTCTTTGATGAAGAGCTGCCCGAGACCGAGCGCGGCGCCGAGGCGACGGGCATGGATCAGAGGCGTCCAGCCTTCACCGAGCGACACCGGGGACTCGCCGTCGAAGAGCGGCATCAGCTCCCGGTAGCGCCACATTGAAGGCTCACGCGCGGCGAGCGACTCCTTGAGCCAGGAGCGCGCGGCTGCGGCCACGTCGTACCGGGCCAGGAGCGGCATCCCGCATGTGCAGAGGTGTTGGGGCTGATGGGCGTCGAATGGTCCGGCGCCGCAGGGGACAGAGCACTCGAGGTGACTGAAGAACGACACGCTACTTGCCGAGTAGGTCGACGTCTTTTTTCTTCTGCGCCTCGTCGATCAGCGCGCAGTGCGCATCGGTTTGCTTTTGCACGTCGTCGAGTGCGCGGCGCTCATCGTCTTCCGAGATCTTGTGATCCTTGAGCAGCTTCTTGATCGAGTCGTTGGCTTCCCGCCGCACATTGCGCACGGCGTTGCGCGCTTCTTCGGCGTACTTATGCACGATGCGCGAGAGTTCCTTGCGGCGTTCTTCGTTGAGTGACGGAATCGGAATGCGGATCACCTTGCCGTCGTTCGTCGGGTTGAGGCCCAGGTTCGCAATCTGGATGCCTTTCTCCACGGCTTTGATTAAGGTCGGATCGAACGGCTGCGCCAGGATCATCGTCGGTTCCGGAATTGAGAGTTGTGCCACCTGATTCAGGGGCATCAAGGAGCCGTACGCATCGACGTGCACGGAGTCGAGCATGTTGGTGGTCGCTCGGCCGGTGCGCACGCTGGCCAGTTCCTTGCGGCCGTGTTCCACGGCCGCATCCATCTTCTTTTTGACTTCCGTCTTCAGTGCGTTCAGATCCATCGCGTCCATGTGCGTATGTCCTTTAGCGGGATGCCGTGACGGTCGTGCCGATCGGCTCACCCATGATCACCTTGCGGATGTTACCCGGTTCGCGCAGGTTGAACACCACAATCGGGAGTTTGTTGTCCATGCAGAGCGAGATCGCTGTCGAGTCCATGACCTTGAGCTGACGCTCGAGGACTTCGAGGTAGGAGATCGACTCGTAGCGCTTGGCCGTCTTGTCGATCATCGGGTCGGCGGTGTAGATGCCATCGACCTTCGTGCCCTTCAGGATGACGTCTGCGCGCATTTCGGCGGCACGCAACGCCGCTGCCGTGTCGGTCGTGAAATACGGGTTGCCTGTCCCGGCTGCAAAGATGACGACGCGGCCTTTTTCGAGATGGCGCACGGCGCGGCGGGGAATGAAGGGCTCAGCGACCGCGCGCATTTCAATCGCGGAGAGCACCCGGGTGACCACGCCCGCTTTTTCCAGGGCGTCTTGCAGCGCCAGCGCATTGATGACCGTGGCCAGCATACCCATATAGTCGGCCGTCGCGCGCTCCATCCCTTTGGCACTGGCGGCGATGCCACGAAAGATGTTGCCGCCGCCGATGACGACCGCGGTCTGGACGCCGAGCGATTGAATTTCACCGATGTCGTGGGCGATGCGCGAGGCGACGATCGGATCGACGCCGTACGACTGCTCGCCCATGAGGGCTTCACCGGAGAGCTTGAGGAGGACGCGACGATAGATGGGAGAGGACACTAAACAGCAAGTATATAAGTTGGACGGTGGAAGTCGGAAGAAACGAAAGGGGCGGGCCGCCGTGTTGCTCGGCAGCCCACCCCCTCAGAACTTCCTGCTTCCTAGTTTCGACTTCTTACTTGCTCTCTTCGCCGACCTTGAAGCGGGCGAACCGCGGAATCGCGATGTTCTCGCCGAGCTTGGCGATCGCCGCCGTGACGACCTGGCCGATGGTCACCTTGGGGTCGCGGATCGACGCTTGATCGATCAACACGGTCTGCTCGTAGAAGGCGTTCAATTTACCGTCGATGATCTTCTCGATGACGTTGGCCGGCTTGCCGGAGTTTTCCATCTGCGCGCGATAGATGGCGCGTTCCTTCTCGATCACATCGGCCGGCACGTCCTCGCGGCGCGCGTAGGTCGGGCTGGCGGCGGCGATGTGCATGCCGATTTCCTTGACGAGGTTCTGGAAGTCGTCGGTGCGCGCCACAAAGTCGGACTCGCAATTTACTTCCACCAGCACACCGATGGTGCCGCCGAGGTGAATATAGGAGCCGATCACGCCCTGACCTGTGGAGCGGCCGGTCTTCTTGGCCGCCTGCGCGAGTCCGCGTTTCCGCAGCACCGTGTTGGCTTCCTCGATGTTGCCGTTTGCTTCCTTCAACGCGGCCTTGCACTCCATCATGCCTGCGCCGGTCATGTCGCGCAGTTGCTTCACCAATGTCGCCGAGATCTCTACTGACATTTCAAACACTCCACACAAAAGGCCGAACAGAAAGCCCGAAGGCCAAACAAAAAAAGAGGGCAAAGGGCAGAGGCCCTTTGCCCTCTGCCCAAACAGGGTGTGCTACTGAGCCGCCGCCGGCGCCGCCGGAGCGGGTTCTGCGTCCTTGGCCTTGGCCGCGCGCGCCGCCTTGGCTTCGGCAATCTCGGCCGCCTGAGCCGCTTCCGCAAGACCACAGCCTGCGAGAACGGCGTCCGCGATGCCGCCCGCCAGCAGGCGAATGGAGCGCAGTGCGTCGTCGTTGCCTGGGATCACGAAATCGACCTGATCGGGATCGCAGTTGGTATCCACGACGCCCACGACCGGAATCTTCAGCTTGCGCGCTTCGTCGACCGCGATCTGCTCGTGACGCGTGTCGATGATGAACACGGCATCAGGCAGGCGGCCCATGCCGCGGATGCCGTCGAGGTTCTTCGCGAGCTTGCGGCGTTCCTTTTCGAACTTCGCAATTTCTTTCTTGGAGAACGTGTCGTAGCGGCCGTCGGTCGACATCGCTTCGAGTTCACGCAACCGCGCGAGACTCCGCTGGATGGTGGAGAAGTTGGTGAGCAATCCGCCCAGCCACCGCTGATTCACGAAGTACATCCCGCAACGCTGCGCTTCTTCTGCGATCGCATCCTGCGCCTGGCGCTTGGTGCCCACGAAGAGCACGGTGCCGCCCTGGCTCGCCGTCTCGGTGATGAACTGCGCCGCCTGCTTGTACAGCTTGGCAGTGCGACCGAGGTCGATGATGTAGATGCCGTTCCGCTCGCCAAAGATGAACGGCTTCATCTTCGGGTTCCAGCGTTTGGTCTGGTGGCCGAAGTGAACGCCGGCCTCCAGGAAATCCTTCATTGCGATCGCGCTCAAGCTCGTCTTCTCCTAGTTAAAACTCGAAGCTGTTTAACGCTTCGAGAACTGGAAGCGCTTGCGCGCTCCGGCCATGCCGTACTTCTTACGTTCCTTCATGCGTGGGTCGCGGGTCACAAACCCGGACTTGCGCAGCGTCGATCGCAGCTCTTCGTTGTACTCCATGAGCGCGCGGGCGATGCCGAGGCGCATCGCGCCAGCCTGACCCGCCACGCCGCCACCGGCCGTGGTCGCCAGCACATCAAACTTATCGACCGTCTCGGTTGCCACCAACGGAGACCGCACGATCAGGCGCAGGGTCTCGGTCGGGAAGCTCTTCTCGATCGGCTTCTTGTTGATGATGATTTCGCCCTTGCCGGGCCGGAGGAACACACGAGCGGTCGACGTCTTGCGACGCCCGGTGCCGTAGAACTGATTCGCTGCAATAGCGGCCATATAACGTTACGCGACCTCGCCTGTCTTCAACTGCTGTGGTTTCTGCGCCGCATGCGGATGCTCGGCGCCCGCATACACCTTCAACTTGCCGTACATCGCACGGCCCATTTTCGTCTTCGGCAACATGCCAAACACCGCTTCTTCCACGATGCGATTCGGCCGCCGCACGCGCACGTCCTTTGCGCGCTCTTCACGCAGGCCACCTTCGTAGCCCGAGTGCTGACGATAAATTTTCTGTTCTTCCTTCTTACCGGTGAGCTTGATAGAAGCCGCATTCACGATGACCACATGGTCGCCCGTGTCAATGAACGGCGCCCACATTGGCTTGTGCTTGCCCTGCAAGAGACGAGCCGCCACGCTGGCGACACGGCCGAGGACCTGACCTTTTGCGTCGATGATGTGCCACTGCCGGACGATCTCGCGGTTCGAACCGCGTTCGGTGGCAGATGGGTTAAACGTGCCCATGCATTCCCTTTCGGCCGTATACAGAGGACGGCAAACCGAAAGGATATCGGTCGCAAGAGGAAAAGTCAATATTCGCAGGCACTTGGATCGCGCTCTGATGCTTTACAGAACTGTCAGGCAGGTGCCCAAACGTGTGGGTCGCTCCGGTCACGTTCGCAACCGGACTCATTCTGCACTCCCAGTACATCAAGAGAAGTGGCCAAACGCAAATTTGGCATCAGGCTTGCGCTTAGCGAATGCAGCATGCGCGTTCCTGCCTTCTTTCGCCCGCCGGTTGTTGGCCTCGATATCGGGTCCGACGCCGTAAAAGCCGTGATTTTACGGCGATCCCGCGGGGCGTGGACCTTGGTGGGCGCCGCCGAAGCCCCGATGAACGACTCGGGAACTTCGGACCCCGAACTGGTCGCCGAAGCCCTGAGAGAGGTCCTTGATACCCTTCGCGTCCGCCGCGGGCGGATTTCCGCCGCCCTGCCGGGAAGCGCCGCGATCGTAAAACGTTTGTCGCTGCCGGCCATGACCGAGGCCGAACTGGCCGAAGCTATCCCATGGGAGGCCGAACAGTACATTCCGTTCGATCTGGCTGAGGTGCAACTGGACTATCAGGTGCTCCCACCCGACCACGCCGGCGGCGCCACCGATGTGCTCCTGGTCGCGGCCAAGAAGGACCGCATTGAATCGCGGACCGATGCCATCATCCGTTCCGGGCGCCAGCCCGTCATCCTTGATCTGGAAGCGTTTGCCCTGGTCAACGCGTATCAGGCCAATCACCACGATCGACGCGACCCGATGACCGTGCTCGTCCATGCCGGGCGTGTCAGCACGATCGTCTGTGTGCTCGAACGCAGCCAACTGGTCTTCACCCGTGACATCGCACTCGGTGGACAGACCTACACCGACGCGCTGATGCGCGATCTCGATGTGGAACCGGCCACCGCGGAGCGCCTCAAGCACGCCGGCCCATTGGGGCGTCCGCTCGTGCCAGGGATCGATCCATCGCAGGTTAGTGCCATCCTCGTCGATGTCACCACACAACTCGTTACCGAAATTCGCAAGAGCATCGACTTCTATCGCGCCGCCGCGCCGACCGAACACATCAGTCGTATCGTCGTCTCCGGTGGGGCACACGACGCGGAAGGCCTGATGGTCCTTCTCGAAAACGAGCTCGAAGGCCCGGTCGAGATCCTGGATCCGTTTCTCAAGATTTCGCGCGCAGGTCGTCGCGCGCCCGCCGTCGACGGTGCCGGGCCGGCCTACGCCGTCGCCGTGGGTCTGGCGATGCGCGAGGACGGTGCGGCGTGATCGAGATCAACCTTCTCGGCGCCGTGCCGCGCGCCCGCCGGCCGTGGCTTCCAGCCGATCAGAAGTCCGCCGCAGCGGGTCTGGTCCTGCTGACCGTCACGGCCCTTGGCGTTGGCGGATGGTGGTGGCAGACGATGCGCGCCGAACGCGCGATCGATGCCGAGATTGCCGCGGCGCAAACAGAACTGACGCAACTGAAGTCCGTGGCGTCATTGGTCGATCGCGCCGTCAGTCGCAAGGTCGAGGTCTCCGAGCGACTGGGACTGATTGATCGCCTGCATCGTACGCAACGCGGGCCGGTCGAACTGCTTGAGGCCGTGAGTCGCAGCGTGCCCGACGGACTCTGGTTGTTGGAGCTGAAGCAGACCGGTCTTGTCGTCCAGATCGAGGGCCGCGCGACGTCGCTGACCGCGCTGACAGATTTTGTGGAGCGCCTGCAGACGTCCGGACACTTCGGTCGCCTCGTGGATATTGTGACCACAAATATGGAAGTGGTGCAGGACGCATCGGTAGTGCGCTTTGCCCTGAAAGCGTCGGCGCAGTAGCGATGGCCAACGCACGCAAGAGTTTTCACGAGTTCAGCACGCGCACGCAGATCGCGATTTTCGCGCTGCTGTCGGTGATGACCGTTGGCGCGGCGTGGCAGGTACTGATCGGGCCCGCGCGTGGTGAGCTCGCTACACGTCGCGCACGGCTCGGCGGCCTGCAGTCGGATGTCGCCCGCGCCTCGGCGACCGCAAAACGCCTCCCCGTACTCGAGCGTGAAATTGCCGCGCTTGAGTCGTCGCTTCTCGCGACGACGGCCGTGCTGCCTGACGAGAAGGACGCGCAGGACGTCCTGCGACAGTTGCACGAGATGGCGAGCGACTCCTCCTTGTCGTTGAGCAGCTTCACGCCGAAGGCCGTCGCGGACAAACCGCAGTACTCCGAATGGCCGATCGAACTCGGGCTCGATGGCAACTATCACGACCTGGGCCGCTTCTTTGACCGCGTGGCCAATCTCTCGCTCCTCGTGTCGGTGTCGAACCTGCACGTCAAGGCGCGATCGACACCGACGGGCGCCGGCAGTGTCACGGCGTCTTGCACGGCGACGACCTACGTGTTTCGTCACGAGGGCGACGCGACCGTCGCGCCTGCCCTCGTCACGGGAGCGAAGCGATGAGCCGTTGCACACGTATGGTCTGTCTCTGGGTCGCGCTCAGTGCCGTGCCATCGCTCGCTGCGCAAACGCCGTCTCCCAAGGAATACGCCGACGGGGGACGTCGCGATCCGTTCGTGAGCCTGATCGCGCCGAAGGTCGCGCCAAACGCGCCCGCCAGCAGCCGGCCAAAGCCCGTCGTCCCCGGTCTCGGCGGTCTCGCCATTTCGGATGTCGTGGTCAAGGGCCTCGTCAAGAGCGGCACCACCTTAATTGCGTTGTTGCAGGGGCCCGACGGTCGCACCTACATGGCCAAACGACAGGATCGACTACAGGACGGCGTGGTGACGCGCATCGAGAGCGATGGCGTGGTGTTCACCGAACGTGCCGCGGACGCAGCCGGCATCGTCCACACGCGCGACGTGCGCAAGGCGCTGCGCGTAACGACAGCAGGATCGGGAGGTCAGTCATGAAATTGGGATGGGCGCGCACGTGTGCCGCCCTGTGCGTCGCTCTGGCCGTGCTGAGTTCCGTCACCGCATCGGGCCGAGAACAACAACCGGTGAGGAAGTACTCGGGCGCGCCCATGGATCTCGACCTCCAGGGCGCAGATCTTCGCATGGTGCTCCGCACCTTTGCCGAGACCAACGGACTCAACATCGTCATTGACCCCACCGTGAAGGGGGCGGTCGATATCAAGTTGACCGCCGTGCCGTGGGATCAAGCGCTCGACATCATTTTGCGTGGTGCCAAGCTGGGCTACGTGGTGGAGGGCACGGTCGTGCGCGTGGCGCCGCTCAACGTGCTGTCGGAGGAGGAAGCCGACCGGCGCAAGTTGACCGACGCGCAGGCCCTGGCCGGGACGCTGGAAGTGAAGACGTTCTCGCTGAGCTACGCACAGGCGCCGAAACTGGAGCCGCTGATCAAGTACGCAGCGCTGTCGTCGCGTGGCGAGATCCGCGTCGATGAGCGGACCAACACCCTCATCATTCGCGATCTGCCTGATCGTCTCGCGGCGGCGCAGGCGTTGATCACGACCCTTGACCGCGCCGAACCGCAGGTCGAAATCGAAGCGCGCATCGTGCAGACCAATCGCGATGCCGCGCGTGAGCTCGGCGTGCAGTGGGGTGTCAACGGCCGAGTGGCGCCGGAGCTCGGCAACACGACCGGACTCGCGTTTCCCAACAACGGCGCCGTGAACGGCCGCGTCGGCACGCAGGCGCCCAATGATCCGCGTGCGTCCGCGCTCGAGACGACGGGGACGGCAGTGAAACTGCCGGTCGCGACGCCGACCACCGCCCTTGGCCTCTCGATGGGGGCCATCAATGGCGCGCTCGGGCTCGACCTTGCGCTCTCGGCACTTGAGCGCAACGGCAAGGGGCGCATCCTGTCATCGCCGCGCGTCACGACGCAGAACAACCACGAAGCCGAAATGACGCAGGGCATTCAGATTCCTATCCAGACCGTGGCCAACAACACGGTCACGGTGCAGTTCAAGGACGCGGCGCTGAAGCTGAAAGTGACGCCGCAGATCACGGCCGCCAACACGGTGATCATGCAAATCGAACTCGAAAATGCGACGCCGGACTTCACGCGGTCGATCAATAACATCCCGCCGATCGACACCCAGCGTGCGCTGACCCGCGTGCAGGTCGTGGACGGCGCGACCACAGTCATCGGCGGCATCGTCGTCAGTCGCGAGCAGACGTCGCAGGAGAAGACGCCCGGGATCGGCAACCTGCCGCTGCTCGGTTGGCTGTTCCGCCACGACTCGACCCAAACCGAGTCCCGGGAATTATTGATCTTCATCACGCCACGCATTCTTCGGAGCCACCCATGAACGACTCTGTGTCTCGCGTTTGTGCTGTCGCGGTGTGTGCTGCGCTGATCGCGGTTGTGCCGGGTTGCACCGCCAGTACCCGGACCGACTCAGCCAGCTCGTACCTCATGGTCGATTCGTTCCTCGCGGCCTCGGGCGTGAAGCCCGACACGTTCGGCGGCTCGCTCGCGTCGGACGTGCTCACGTATGTCAAGAAGGACGTCGGTGGCGTGCAGGTGCTGGTGCCCACCGTATTCGAAGACGCCGCGCAGGCCACGTTCCGCCTCGGCATGAAGGATCCGGGGACCGGTACCACGCCCACGGCGCCGTCGAGCGCGAACTACATCACGCTCACGCAGTATCACGTCAACTTCCTGCGCAGCGACGGACGCAACACCGCGGGCGTCGACGTGCCGCATCCATTCGACGGTGCCATCACGCTCACCGTCGGCGCATCAACGGCCGTGACCTCGATCACGCTGGTGCGGTTGCAAGCCAAAAGCGAGTCGCCGCTCAAGGCGTTGGTCGGTGGCAATGGGAGCTTCGCGATTGCCACCGTCGCCGAGGTGACCTTCTACGGCAAGGATCAGGCCGGGCGACAGGTGAGCGTCGTCGCCCGCATTTCCGTGAACTTCGCGGACTGGGGAGACCCGTCGTGACATCGGGGCATCTGGGCATGTGGACATCGGGGCATTGGGGATTGGGCCATCGGGCATTGGGTTATCTGGCTATTTGCTTGTTGGCCTTCGGCGTGACGGGCTGCAGTTTGTCGACGCCGAGCACGCCGTCGCTCGGCGGACCATCCACACTCGCACTCTCGATCACCGTCGCGGCGTCGGTCGATTTGATGGCACGCGACGGAGCGACGCAGTCGGTGATCACCGTTACCGCTCGCGATGCGAGCGCGCAGCCCGTGCGGAATCTCGCGCTGCGCATGGATGTGAAGATTGGTGGCGCGCTCGGTGATCTGGGGACGTTGTCGTCGCGAAACATCTCGACCGGCGCCGATGGTCGCGCGAATGTGATCTACACGGCGCCGCCACCGGCCGCGTTTGGCGCGCCGAATGAGACGACGATTCAGGTCGTTGCCACGCCGACCGGCTCGGATGCGGCCAACACCAACACCAGCGCCGTCAGTATTCGGCTGACCTCGCCCGGCATCATTCAGGCGCCGAACGCCGCGCCGATCCCCAGCTTCTTCGCGTCGCCTACGTCGCCGCACGAGCGCGAAGCTGTCGTGTTTGATGGTTCCGCCTCCAAGGACGCCGACGGGATCATCACGAGCTACGCCTGGAACTTCGGCGACGGCACCAGCACGATCGGCTCCTCGGCGACGACCTCACATCTGTATGGCGTTGCCGCCGCCTATCAGGCCACGCTCACCGTCACTGATGACCGTGGACTGGCGGTGACGAGCGCGCCGATCACGATCACGGTGGTGTCGGCGGTGAACCCCGTGGCCTCGTTCGTGTTCTCGCCGCACGACCTGAAGGTTGGCGACATCGTCAATTTCAACGCATCGGCCTCTGCCGTGCCTCCGGGCCGACAGATACAAACATGGCAGTGGGACTTCGGTGATGGCTCGGCGCTGACGAGCGGCTCGCCGACGACGACCCATGTGTATGCCGCCGCCAAGACCTACACCGTTGTGCTGGTTGTCACCGATGACATCGGTCGACGCGGCACGCTCTCCGTCACTGTCACGATCAATCCATAGGACACGCCATGCCAACCGTCGCCACCTCAATCATGTCGCCCTCATTTAGTGTCATCGCCGAACGTTTTCGACGTGCCGGCCAGATCGATCGCGCCATCGCGCTTTGCCGCGAGGGGCTGGAGGCGTATCCGGACCATCTGTCCGCACGTGTGACGCTCGGATGCGCGCTAATGGATCTGGGTCAGGATCTCGACGCGCATCGCGAGTTGCAATCGGTCCTGAAGCGCGCGCCCGACAATCTGGCCGCGATCCGCGGCCTCGCTGAACTGCATGCGCGTGGCGTCGACGGGGAGGAAGCGCAGGACGCGCAGGAGTGGCACGACGCGCGAGTGGCCCAGGACGAAGCGGCCGCAACGGCAGGTGAAGCCGCACCTGCGCCCCCATCTCTGGTTGAGCCGATCACGCCGAGCCTGTTCGAGATCGAAGACGTGATTGGCGATGCGGACGAGACGGTGACGGCGCTCGACGAGTTCGATCCCGTACTCCCTGAGCCGATGGCGTCGCCGGCCGAACCCGTTCCGGTGCCCGCCCTGTCGGCCGGCCCGATCGCGGTGCTTGACGAGTGGTTGACGCGGGTTCGTGCACGTCGGTCGGAGTTGCTGTCAGAATACGCAGCCGGCTGACGCCGGCTGCATGACGCACCCGACCGAACCGTTTCCATTCTCAGCCCGCCTTGCTCGGCTGCGCGTCCGCCTTGGTGAGGCGGATGCCGACGCCATCGTGGTCACCGAGCTCAACAACATTCGATATCTCACCGGATTTGCCGGCTCAGCCGGCATTCTGGTGGTGACCGCCACCCAGAGTGAATTGCTGATCGATGGGCGGTATGAAGAGATTGTCCGCGAAGCCCTGCGCGTGGGCACCATGGCGCCGGTCGGGATCACGCGCGTCAAGAAATACGATTCCACGCTTCTTGAGGTACTGGTCGCGGCGGGATGGCGCCGCATCGCATTCGAGGGCGACCACACGACCGTGGCTCAATATGGTCGGTGGGTGGCTGGCTTGCCGAATGTCGAACTCACCCCGGTCTACGACTGGGTCGAGTCGGGCCGCATTGTGAAGGATGCGGCAGAACTGGCGATTCTGCGCAGGGCTGGCCGGCTTCTGAGCGATGTGGCGATGGGCCTCGCGCAATGGGTGGACGTTGGGCGGACCGAGCGCGAGGTGGCTGGGCTGATTGACTCGGCCATTCGACGAGCCGGTTTCGAGAAACCCGCCTTCGACACCATCGTTGCCACCGGCCTCAATAGCGCGTATCCCCATGCCAGACCTACAGATAGGACGATCGCAAAAGGCGACCTCGTGTTGCTGGACTTTGGCGGGGTGTTAGAAGGATACTGCGTGGACTTGACCCGGATGGCTGGTGCCGGACGGGTTGGCGCGGACAGTCAGGCGCTGTATCTGGCAGTTCGCGAGGCGCAGGGCAAGGCGATTGCAGCGGTGCACCCGGGACGATTGACCACCGAAGTGGACCAAGCCGCGCGCCAAGTCCTTGAGCAGCATCAACTTGGAAGCGCATTCGTTCATGGCACGGGCCATGGGTTGGGCTTGGATGTGCACGAGGCGCCGCGGGTGGGTCCTGGGGATCCATCAGAGGCGGTTCGGCTGGAATCTGGCATGGTCGTGACGATCGAACCGGGGGCGTACGTGGTGGGCCTCGGCGGCGTCAGGCTGGAGGACGATGTGCTTGTGACGGCAGAGGGGCAAGAGGTGTTGACGACCGCACCCTTAGACCTCCTGATCGTCTGATCCCTATGAATCTGGACGACATCAAAGACATTCTGAATCTGGTCCGCGAGCACGAGCTGGCGGAATTTGAATATGAGCGCGACGGCCTGAAGCTCCGCATCAAGAAGGCGGGGCAGGAGGTCGTGTATGCCGCGCCGCCGGTGATGGCGGCTGCGCCGGTCGCGCCGCCGTCCGCCGTACCCGCAGCGGCTGCGGCGTCGCCGACGGCCATTGAGCCGACAGGCGTCGATCTGGCGGTGATCAAGGCCCCGCTCGTCGGCACGTTCTATTCGTCGGCCGAACCAGGCGCTCGGGCATTTGCCAACGTCGGCGACGTGGTAAAGAAGGATCAGGTCCTCTGCATCATCGAAGCGATGAAGCTGATGAACGAGATCAAGTCTGACTGCGATGGCGAAGTCTCAGCCGTTTACGTGAAGAACGGACAAGCGGTGCAATTCGGCGAACGTCTCTTTGCCATCAAGCTCAGTTAGAGCGGACTCGGAGCTGACAGCCCCATGTTCAAGAAGATCCTGATTGCGAATCGTGGCGAAATCGCACTCCGCATCATCAGCGCGTGTCGCGAGATGGGCATCAAGACCGTGGCCGTCTATTCGGAGGCCGACGAACATTCGCTGCACGTGCGGTTTGCCGATCAGGACGTCTGCATCGGCCCGGCCCGGAGCGCCGACAGCTACCTCAGTGTGCCGGCGATCATCAGCGCCGCCGAGATCACCGGGGCCGACGCGATTCACCCCGGCTACGGATTCCTGTCGGAGAGCGCGTACCTCGCGGAAGTCTGCGAAGCCTGCCATGTCAAGTTCATTGGTCCGGACCCGAGCGCGATTCGTCTGCTCGGTGACAAGTCGCGCGCGCGCCGCGCGATGAAGAAGGCCGGCGTCCCGGTGCTGCCGGGCAGCGACGGACCACTGCAGAGCGAAGAGCAGGCGATCAAGATCGCGAAAGAAATTGGCCTGCCGGTCATCATCAAAGCCGTCGCTGGTGGCGGTGGTCGTGGCATGCGCATCGTTCACAACATGGACGAACTGGCGAAGAATGTGAAGATGGCGACGCGCGAAGCGGAAGCCGCCTTCGGCAACGGCGACGTCTACATCGAGAAGTACGTCATCGCGCCGCGCCATATCGAGATCCAGGTGATGGGCGACCATCACGGCAACGTGGTGCATCTTGGTGAGCGCGAGTGTTCGATCCAGCGGCGTCATCAGAAGTTGCTCGAGGAAGCGCCGTCGGTGGCGCTGACCGACAAGCAGCGTCGCAAGCTCGGGGCGACGGTGGTCGATGCGGCGAAAGCCGTGCAGTATTCGAACGCCGGCACCTTTGAGTTCATCATGGATCAGACGGGCCACTTCTATTTCCTCGAAGTGAACACGCGTCTGCAGGTGGAACACCCGGTCACCGAGTGCATCACCGGCATCGACATCGTTAAAGAGCAGATCCGCGTGGCAGCCGGCGAGCGGTTGTCGGTCAAGCAAAGCGAGATCGAGTTCCGTGGGCACGCCATCGAGTGCCGCATCAATGCCGAGGATCCCGAGACGTTCACGCCGAGTCCAGGGGTGATCCACGCGTTCAGCACACCCGGGGGACCGGGTGTCCGCGTCGATACCTACGCGCATTCGGAGTGCACGGTGTCGCCCTACTACGACTCGCTTGTGGCCAAGATCATCACGTGGGGCCGCGACCGTAACGAGGCCATCGCGCGTATGCGTCGGACGCTCGAGATGACGGTTGTTGACGGGATCAAGACGACCATCCCACTGCAGTTGAAGATTCTCGCCGAACCGGATTTCGTCGCCGGAAAACTCAGCACCGCGTTTATGGAACGCTTCGCCAAGCCGGACGCCGCTGCTGCGGCAAAGAAGCTTGCCGAGTCTGCCTAGGCTCTACGCCATTCTGGATATCGACACGCTCATCGCGCGTGGGCTCGAGCCCACCGTGGTGTGTGACGTGTGGCTCGACGCCGGGATCCGCCTCATTCAGCTACGCGCAAAGTCGATGTCGAGCGGTGCCCTGCTGGCGCTCGCGGACGCGTTGGCCCCCCGCGCGCGCGCGGCCGGTGCCACGTTCATCGTGAATGATCGCGCCGACATGGCCGCGATGTGCGGTGCCGACGGCGTGCATGTGGGCCAGGGCGACCTGACGCCGAGGCAGGTGCGAGCGAGTTGGTCGGAACTCCCCGGACCTAAAGGTCCGGACGAACTATTGATTGGCCTCTCGACACACACGCTTGATCAGTTGCGCGCGGGTCTCGACGAACCGGCCCACTATTTGGCGATTGGTCCAGTCTTTCCCACCGTGAGCAAGGCGCCGGCTGATCCGGCCGTTGGCGTGTCGATGGTGGCCAACGCGGCGGCGATCGCCGGTGGGCGGCCGCTCGTGGCGATCGGCGGGATTACGTTGGAGACGGCGCCGGGAGTATTGGCCGCCGGAGCGACGTCGGTCGCGGTGATCTCCGATCTGCTGAGGGGAGATCTGGCCAGTCGTGCCCGGGCGTTTATCGCCGCGTGCACGTGAGTTCCGCGGTGACTTTCCGGTGAAATCGTCACAGGGTCCCGTATAATCGCGGGGATTTCGCCACGTCGCGCCTGCCGCGTCGGGTTTACGCAAGCACTCACGAAAGAGAGAAGGAGATAAATGGCTGGCTCAATGTTTCGAACCAAGTCGATCGAACGCCTCATGGCCGACGGTGCCGCGACGGGTGAAGGCTCGCTGAAGCGGACCCTCGGTGCCGGAGCGCTCGTCGCCCTTGGCATCGGCGCTATCATCGGCGCGGGCCTGTTTGTCCGAACCGCCAACGCGATCGCTGAGCGCGCGGGCCCATCGGTTGTCCTCGCGTTCCTCGTCGCCGGCATCGGCTGCGCGTTCGCCGGACTCTGCTACGCCGAGTTTGCCTCGATGATTCCGATCGCCGGCAGCGCGTATACCTACTCCTACGCAACCATGGGCGAACTCATGGCGTGGATCATTGGCTGGGATCTGGTCCTCGAATACGCCGTTGGTGCCGCCACGGTCGCGATCGCGTGGAGTCAGTACTTCAATCGGGTGCTTGGGTTCGTCAATTTACAAATACCCTGGCAGTGGTACCACTCGCCGTTTCAGGTCATGCCGGACACTGGCGTCAACGGTGTCGCGGCAGTGCACGGCATGATGAACGTGCCCGCGGTCGGCATTCTGTTTCTGATCACGCTGCTCCTGATTCGTGGCACACAGCAGTCCGCGGTCATCAACGGCATTATCGTCGTCCTCAAGGTGTCGATTGTCCTGATGGTGATCACGCTCGGTTGGGGGTTCATCGATCCGGCCAACCACACGCCGCTGATTCCAGAGCCGCGTATGGTCACAAACCATGAGGGCATCCAACACGCGTACGGCGGCATCATGGGTATTCTTGGTGCGGCTGGTGTCGTGTTCTTTGCGTTCATCGGCTTCGACGCCGTCTCCACGGCCGCGCAGGAAGCGAAGAATCCGAAGAAGGACATGCCGATCGGCATTCTGGGTTCGCTCGTCGTCTGCACGTTGCTCTACGTGCTGTTCTCATGGGTGCTCAGCGGCCTCGGCCCGGTCTCGTTCTTCCAGGATCCGAAGCTCGGTGGTGAGGCCTCGGTGGCCGCCGCGATCACGACGTACATGCATGGCTACGGCTGGCTGTCGAACTTCGTCACGGTGGCGATCCTCGCCGGCTTCTCCTCGGTCATCCTCGTGATGCTCCTCGGACAGTCGCGCGTGTTCTACTCAATGAGCCGCGATGGCCTCGTGCCGAAGCTGTTCTCCGAGACCCACCCGAAGTTCCAGACGCCGTACAAGTCGAACTGGCTCTTCTTCGTCTTCACGGCGCTCTTTGCGGCGTTCATCCCTGATGACATCGTCGGCGAAATGACGAGCATCGGCACGCTGTTCGCTTTCATCCTTGTGTGCATCGGTGTCTGGATGATGCGCGTGCGTCGTCCTGACATCCCGCGCGGTTTCACCGTGCCGGCGCTGCCGCTCGTGTCAACGCTCGGCGTGGTGGTCTGCTCGGCCATGATCTACGGCCTCGGCTGGACCAACTGGCTGCGATTGATCGTGTGGCTCGCGATTGGCCTCGTGATCTACTTCAGCTACGGCATCAAGAACAGCCGGCTCGCCAAGGGATAGCGATACACTAGCGTCGATGTCGGCGACTCGACTCGACGGAACTCTTTGTGCGGCGGCGATCCGCGGTGAATTGACACCGCGGGTCGCCGCTTTTGCGTCGGCCCACGGCCGCGCCCCCTCCCTCCACATCCTCCTTGTGGGCGACGATCCCGCGTCCAAGGTCTATGTCGGCGCGAAAGAACGCGCGGGTGTTGAGACAGGACTGCACGTCAGCGTGCATCGGATGCCGGCGACATCCACGCGCGAAGCCGTGCTCGGCATGGTGTATCAGTTGAACGAAGATGCGACGTGTGACGGCATCCTCGTGCAGTCGCCACTGCCGGCAGCGTTGGGGAAAAAGGCGGAGCAGGACGTGTTCGACGCCATCAATCCCAGCAAGGACGTCGACGGGTTTCATCCCCTCAATGTTGGCCTCCTGGTGCAGGGCAGAGCCACGCTGGCTGCGTGCACACCGAGTGGCGTGATTGAACTGCTGGAGCGCTCGGGGATTGCCATCGCGGGCACTCGCGCGGTCGTGATCGGCCGCAGCGAGATTGTCGGCAAGCCGATGGCGCTGATGCTGTTGCAGCGCGACGCGACAGTGACGATTTGTCACTCACGGACAAAGGATCTGCCTGCGGTCACGCGAGACGCAGACATTTTGGTGTCGGCAATTGGTCGGCCAGGTTTTGTGACGCCCGCGATGGTCAAGGCGGGCGCGACTGTGATTGATGTGGGTGTTTCGCCGACGTCAGATCGTCAACAGGTGGCGTCCCTGTTTGGCGATCGTTCGGAGCGGCTGGCGAGCTTCGACAAGAAAGGCTCGACCGTGGTCGGTGACGTGCACCCGGGCGTCTGGGACGTGGCCGGAGCGATGACGCCGGTGCCGGGCGGTGTGGGCCCACTGACCATTGCGCTGCTGCTTAAGAACACACTCGTGGCGGCAGAGAGCCGAGCCGCTCGATAATTCGATCCACCGCGGCATCGCTCTCCGCCGTGCTGCCTGAAGTATCGATGACGTCCACGAGCAGGTTGGCCCGCTGGGCCCGTCGCATCTTTTCCTCAAATGACAACTGCGTCGCCATGCGGGCTTCCGCGTCGTCGGGAGTGAGGCCGCGCGCGAGCAATCGTTGACGTTGCTGCTCCGGCCGGCACGACGTGATAATCACGCGGTCGAAGTCACCGGCGTGGCCTGTTTCAAAGAGCAGCGGAATGTCGGCGATGCCGAATGGCGCGTGGCGGAGCGCTCGAAACCACTCATTGATCCCGGTATACACACGTGGATGAATGATCGCTTCAAGGTCATGTCGGGCCACGGCATCGGTGAAGACGATGGCCGCGATGTCGCCACGATCGAGTGTGCCGAAGCGGTCGATGACTGCAGCCGCGCCCGGTGTTCCTTCGGCGACGACGGTGTGCGCCAGCGCGTCCGCGTCGATCACGGGCGTGCCCTTGGCAATGAACCGCGCGAGGCAGTGACTCTTGCCTGACGCGATACCGCCGGTCAACGCTACGCGCAGTGGACGGGGACGCATGGCTAGTCGGTGACGGCCGGCAGTTCCGAATCGTTATCCGTCGCCGGCGTAATGCGCTCTTCGACGAAGGTATTCCACTCGTGGCAATGCGGACACTGCCAGAGGAGTTCGGTGCTGCGATACCGGCATCGCGTGCAGAGGTGCGGATCCATGTAGAACACGGAAGTGCGCGTGATCTCGACGTAGCGGGCCACCAGATGGCTCGGCAGATGCAGTGCCTCGAGCGTGTTCCAGATCGCCTGATGGATGGCGAGCGCGTGCGGGTTGTGCTCCAGCGCCTCAAACACGATCTCGAGGGCCTTTGCGGCTTCACCGCGCGTTGTCAGATGCGCCGCGAACGCGACGCGAGCGCGCCAGTCGCGCGGTGTGCTCTGAATGAGCCGATGACAGAGCGCTTCAAACCGATCGGGTGCGCCGATGGCTCGGAATGCCCGCTCGAGTCGATCAAAGGCGAGGTATGCGCGTTCGGGAGCGACCTCGATCATGGTTTCCCATACCTTGATCGCCGCCGCCTCATCGTGCTGCTGTTCCCGGACGTCACCCAGGTGCAGATATGCCGGTACCACCAGGCGATCGAGTTCGATGGCTGCCAGGAATCGCTCGGCCGCACTGGTCAGCTGATGCTGCTTGAGTGCCTGCAGGCCGATCTCGTGTTCCAGAAATGCGAGGATTGCCTGCGATCGTGGCTGTTCCGGCGGGCCGGCGAGCGACGCCAGACGCTGACGCGTCACGTACGCTTCCTGCCACTGGTGTTGTTCCTCCTGCAGCTTTTCGAGATTGGCGAGTGCCGCCTCGTTTTCAGGATCGAGCTTCAGCACTTCTGAGAACGCGGTCGTCGCGCGGTCGATGAAGCCGCCGCGCCGGTAGTCGAGTCCGAGACAGAGCAGCACATTCGCATGTTCGATGCGATTGAGCCGGGGGCGCTGCAGCAGTGCCTGATGTTCCGCGACGGCGCGGCCGACTTGTCCCTTCTCGCGATAGAGATTCCCGAGCACAAGCTTGACCTCGAGCGCGCCAGGATCAATGGCGGAGGCTTTCTCCAGTTCCTCAATCGCCGCATCGACCTGATTGGCCACCAGATAGTTCAAGCCGAGGATGAAGTGCGGCGCCTGTCGAACGCGGCGTCGGTCGATCCAACGGCCTTCGATCAGTTTGTAGCGTTCCCACGCCTTGCCAATGGCCAGACCGACCAGCAACGCGATGAGGACGCCGATCAGGGTGTAGTAGGGCTGCATGGTCAGTTGAAGTGCGCCACGACATCATCCCACTGGCCACGGGCCTTCAGGACGGCTTCCACGAATTCGCGGACGGCGCCATCGCCGCCGGAATGCCAGCTGACGTAGTGCGCGATGGCGGCGACTTCCGGCACGGCATCGGCCGGAGCGGCCGACAAGCCCACCATCCGCATGACCGGCAGATCCACGAGATCGTCGCCCATGTAGGCCACTTCCTCCGCGGTGAGTCCATGACTGATCAGGATTTCCTCGAGCGCGATGCGTTTGTTGGCCACGCCCTGAACGATGACGGCCATGTGCAGCTCGTTCGCGCGCGCAGTCGTGGCGCCAGAGGATCGCGCCGACAGGACGCCGGTCAGCAATCCCGCGCGCTGTGCGTATGCGAGGCCGGCGCCGTCGCGGATGTGAAAGCGCTTGAGCTCAACGCCGTTGGCGTCAACATTGACACTGCCGTCGGTGAGGACGCCATCGACGTCGAAGAGGAGCAGGCGAATGGCTTCGGCGCGCACGCCGAACTCGGCAGAGCTGATGGGCGCCACAGGTCAGACCATCCGCGTGCGCAGCAGGTCATGCAGGTGCACGACGCCGACGACGCGTCGCTCATTGTCGACGACGACCAGCGACGTGATCTTGCGCTGTTCCATCTGCTGCAGCGCTTCCACCGCCAGCACTTTGGTGGAGATGGCAACCGGATCCTTGGTCATGATGTCTGCGGCGCGCCGCTCGAGCAGGTTCACGCCGCTCGTGAGATGGCGCCGCAGGTCGCCGTCCGTCACGATGCCGACCAGCCGGTCATGCTCGTCAACAACCGAGGTCACGCCGAGGCGCTTGCTCGACATTTCATGAATCACGTCGGCGACGCTGGTCGATGGCGAGACGCGAGGGATCAGGTCGCCTCCATGCATCAGGCTCTCGACGCGCATCAGCTTCTTGCCCAGCCGTCCACCGGGATGCAGATTTGCGAAGTTCTCCTGACGGAAGCCCTTGCGCTGCGACAAGGCCATCGCGAGCGCATCACCGAGTGCGAGTGCCGCGGTGGTGCTGGCCGTCGGCGCGAGATTCAGTGGGCAGGCTTCCTCAGACACATGGCAACTGAGCGCGATGTCTGCCGCCTGTGCCAGCGTTGATTGATCTTCGCCGGTGATCACGATCAGGCGTGCGCCCGTCCGTCGAATCGATTCCACCAACCGCACGAGCTCTTCGGTCTCGCCACTGTGCGACAACGCGATCACGATGTCGTCGTCTCGGACGACGCCGAGATCGCCATGAATGGCTTCAGCGGGATGTAGAAAATAGGCGGCGGTGCCGGTGCTCGAGAGCGTGGCGGCGAGCTTGCGCGCGATGATGCCGGACTTGCCCATGCCCGAGAGCACGACGCGGCCGGCACAGCCGAACAGCATCTCCACGGCAGCGGGGAAGCGGGCGTCCAGTTGCGGAATCAGGCCGAGGATGGCGCGCGACTCGGTTTCGAGCACTTCGCGTGCGAGCGTGAGACTCGGCTCATCCTGCGGTGACGGTTTCTGGGTCACGACTTTGCGACCTCGTTCATGCGCACGAGCCGGTCGAGCAGGGCCGGCAGGAGCGCGAGCGCGAGCGCGTTCTGGGCATCGCTCTTGGCGCGCTTCGGATCTTCGTGCACTTCGAGAAAGACACCATCGACGCCCGCACCGACACCGGCGCTCGCCAGTGGCTCGATGTATTCCGCCAAGCCGGCCGTGACGCCATCGCCACCGCCCGGGAGTTGCAGGCTGTGCGTGACGTCGAACACGACTGGCACGCCCAGCGCGCGCATCATCGGGAACGCGCGCATATCAACAACCAGGTTGTTGTAGCCGAAGGTGTAGCCGCGCTCAGTGATGAAGACGCGATCGTTGCCGGCTTCCGTGACTTTCTTCACCGCGTGCTTCATGTCGAGCGGTGCGAGGAATTGGCCCTTCTTCACGTTCACGACGCGGCCGGTCTTCGCGGCCGCCGTGATCAGGTCCGTTTGCCGTGAGAGGAACGCCGGGATCTGGAGGATGTCCACGATTTCGCCGGTCGGCGCGGCTTGCGACGCATCGTGAATATCCGTCAGGACGGGCACGCCGAGCTCTTTCTTCACGCGTGCCAGAGTCTTCAGCCCGTCGTCGAGGCCTGGACCACGAAACGACGCAAACGATGTGCGGTTCGCTTTGTCGAACGACGCCTTGAAGACGTACGGCATGCCGGCACGCCGCGCGATTTCGGCGATGCGTCCGCCAAGCTCGACGGCGTGGTCTGCGCTTTCAATGACGCAGGGGCCCGCAATCAGGACCAGCGAGCGTTCTCCGAGCACGACACCCGGGGCGATTGAAACGGGGCGGACCGTGGTCAGCGACATCAGAGGCTCTGTTGTAGCATCTTTCGCTGATGCGCGGCTTCGATGAAGCCGGCGAACAGCGGATGCGGTGTGAGCGGTCGCGACTTGAACTCCGGATGGAACTGCACAGCAATAAAGCACGGGTGATCGGGGATTTCCACGATCTCCACGAACTTGCCGTCCGTCGAACGGCCCACGACGCGCAGGCCCTTGTCAGTCAGCGTCTTTTCATACAGGCAGTTGAATTCGTAGCGGTGCCGATGGCGCTCGGTGATGACGTTCGTGCCGTACAGTCGCGCGGCCAGTGAGCCGGGCGTCAGCTGACATTCGTATGAGCCGAGCCGCATGGTGCCGCCAAGGTCATCGACGCCGAGCAGGTCGCGCAACTTGTAGATGACCTTATGTGGCGTGTCTTCGGCGACTTCGGTGGAGTCGGCGTCGGTGAGCCCAGCCACCGCGCGAGCAAATTCAACGACCGCCCACTGGAAGCCGTAGCAGATACCAAAGTACGGCGTGCCCGTCGTGCGCGAGTATTCGGCGGCCTTCATCATGCCGCGACTGCCGCGCCCGCCAAATCCTGGGCCGACGACGATGCCCATCGATCCTGCCAGCAGGCGTTCGCCGCCATCTTCTTCGAGTGCCTCGGCTTCAACGAAACGGAGGTCGACCTTGAGCTGATGCTTGAAGCCGCCGTGATAGAGGCCTTCGATGATGCTCTTGTAGGCGTCCTTGTGTTCGACGTACTTTCCGACGAAGTGCACCGTGACCGTGTCTTTGGGATTCCGGATGCGCTCGACGAGCGCCTGCCATGCGTCCATCCGCGCTTCGGTGACGGGCAGGTTGAGCTGTTTCAGCAGAATGCGGTCGAGGCCTTCCTGTTGATAGTAGATCGGCACTTCATAGACGCTCTTCACGTCCTGTGCCGTAATCACGGCCTCTTCGGCGACGTCGCAGAAAAGCGCGATCTTGCGCTTGATGTCGTGGTCGAGCGCCTGCTCCGAGCGGCAGAGCAGCATGTCGGGGGCAATGCCAATCGACCGTAGGTCGCGCACGCTGTGCTGCGTCGGCTTGGTCTTCACTTCGCCGGCCGTCGCGATGTACGGCACCAGCGTGAGGTGAATGTAGAGCGTGTTCTCGCGGCCCGCATCCTGCCGAAACTGGCGAATCGCTTCCAGAAACGGCAGGCTCTCGATGTCGCCGACCGTACCGCCGATTTCCACGAGCAGCACATCCACATCTACCGCGGCGCGTTTGATGCACTCTTTGATCTCGTTTGTGATGTGCGGAATGACCTGCACGGTGCTGCCGAGATAGTCGCCGCGGCGTTCCTTGTTGATCACTGACTGATAAATTTTTCCCGTCGTCCAGCTACTGAGACGCGACGCCACCATCGTCGTGAACCGCTCGTAGTGGCCCAGATCGAGATCCGTCTCCGCGCCGTCTTCGGTCACGTAGACCTCGCCGTGCTGGAACGGGCTCATCGTGCCGGGATCGACGTTGATGTAGGGGTCGAGCTTCTGGAGCGCGACTTTGTAGCCGTGCCCCTCGAGCAGGCAGGCGATCGACGATGCCGCGAGTCCTTTGCCGAGGGAGGACACAACGCCACCCGTCACGAAGATAAATTTGGTCTGCCGATCTTTCTCAGTTACGGTCATCTTTACTGTTTCAGCGTCGCGAATAGGCCGCGCACGCGCTCCAAGTCTTCAGCCGTATCGACACCAATCGACGCGCTGACTGTGGCCACACAACGTATCCGGAACCCATGTTCCAGCACGCGCAATTGCTCCAGGCTTTCGGCCTGTTCCAGCGGCGTCGGTGCGAGCGACGCTAGAGTTAGAAGAAACGTGCGGCGGTAGCCGTACAAGCCGAGGTGCGCCCACCGCGCCGGTGTCGCGTTGCCGGTGCGCACGTGGGGCAGGGGCGACCGCGAAAAATACAGTGCGACGTCCTCGCGATCGACGACCACCTTGACGACGGCCGGGTTGTCACTTTCGCTGTCGAGTAGGGGCCGCCGCGCGGTACTCATCACGTCGCCGGGGTGCCGATGCAAGGCCTGCACGCAGGCATCGATCGCATTCGCGTCGATGAGCGGCTCGTCGCCTTGAACATTAATGATGATGTCGCTTGAGAGAGCCGCGGCGACTTCAGCGAGCCGGTCAGTGCCCGTGGCGTGGTCGGCGCAGGTCATGACCGCTGTTCCGCCGAATGCATCCACGGCTGCGGCGATCCGCTCATCGTCGGTCGCGACCAGAACCGCATCGACCAACTGGGCGGAGGCGGCTCGCGCGTGGACGTGCTGGATCATGGGCTTCCCGCCGATGAGCGCCAATGCCTTCCCGGGCAGGCGCGTCGAACCGTATCGAGCGGGAACGATAGCGACAACTCTGGCGGATTGGATCGAATGTGGGAGCCCTGCAGGCAAAACGACGGGCACGACGAATATTACCGCAGTTCGAGGTCCCGGTGTAACCTTGCCCTATCGCTATGCGGCGGTTTGCGTTTGTCCTTTCGTTAGGTTGCGTCGTGCTTCTGGCCACGTGGGTTCAGGCACCGGCGGCTCCTGCCCGTGAGGACGTCGCGCCATCTTGGGGCGACGTCGCTGCGGCCGAGCAGACTGCACAATCTACCGTGCCCGTCGCGCGTCAGATCGATGAAGAGGCCGAGCGCCTGCGTCAGCATTTGGCGGCACAAGTCCCATTCATCCTGCCCGCGCGCAATCCCTTCCGTTTCAATGTCACCGCCAGTGAGAAGCCCATGCCAAAGGGGTCAGAGCCCTTTTCCACAGTTCCCGTGGAAAAGGGCTCTGACCCCCTGGT
>CANIII010000021.1 GCA_947467605.1 Acidobacteriota bacterium | reverse complement strand
GCGACCGCCACCGCCCGCGCGCCCACCGCGGCCAGCCGCGCCGCCCGCTGCGGGAGCCGAACCACCGGCCGGGGGCGTTGCCACCACTTCCCTCGTCTTCTTCACCGGGTCGACGACGACGTTCTCGGTTCCGGTCAGCGTCGTGCGGACGTACGAGAAGCGACCGTCCGGAAGCCACGTCGGCGCGACGTCGCCGCCAACGACCAGGCCGTTGAGGGCGGGCGCGAGCATCTTTGTCGCGCGATCGTAATCGGCGACGGTCAGCGCGCGCTTGGTCTGCGCAAACGCGACGGTCGTCATGATCGAGACAAGCACGAGAATGCGGACGAGATTGCGTGTCATTGCAGGTCCTCCAGAAGAATGCGGCGGCACAGAGTCTACCGCACGGCCGGACTGAGAAACGACCTCGGGAGTCGTTTCGCCCCCCAGAGGGAAACGCCAGTTTCCATGTTCACCGGAGTTGCCATTTTCGAGGCGAAACGACTCCCGAGGTCGTTAGCGGAGAGCCACGGTACGCATCGGCTTCAACAACCCGAAGAACGCCGGGATCGCGAGCAGATAGACCGCACCGGCTGTGCCAATGACGACGGCCAGACCGAATGCGGTTGCCACCAGCGGCACCAGTGCTGCCCCAATGACTGAGAAGCAGCCGTTCACACCCCACGCCCAAAGGAACATCTCTTCCTTCTTGAGACGTGTGAGCGCGCCCATGCCCGTCGCCATCGGGAAGCCCATCAGGAACGCCGGCGGCGCAATCAGGATGAAGCAACACACCAAGCGCAGCGCATACGGCAAACCACCGATGGCGTTGAGCACGGGATTCAGGAACAGGCTGTAAGCGATCAGTAACACGCCGATCGACGCGCACACTTTCGGCAATGTGACGCGCGCCTGGCTGGCGAAGCGCTCAGACACGAAGCTGCCGATGCCGGAGAACACGAGCATGCCGGTGATCAACACCGATGCCGAAACGGTCGCGTTCGACAGCGCCTGCACGAACTGCGCGATCAAGCCCACTTCAACCGTGATATAGCCAAAGCCAAGACACGCGAAGTAGACGATCGTCTGCGCCTTGCCGGGGTACCGACTGAACGCCGTGCGCCAGCCAAACACCACCGGAATACCGATGACAATCACACCCGACACGCAGGCGATCGACAGCGTCGCCCACAAGAGCAAATAGCCCCACTCGTCCTGAAACAACTCGAGACGATCCGTGATCAATGGCAGATCCGAGGGATGCACGTACGCGGCGAAGTACGGACGCTTATTCGTGAGCGGGCGCACGTCGAACAGATACTTCTGCTCAAACGTGTTCCAGTCATTCCGGATCAGCGATTGCCAGGCGAGCTGATAAAGCGACGTGGCCGGAACGACGTTCGCGTCCCCTTCAACCGCCACCGGCGCCGCACCGCCGCTCGTCGCCGCGTCAGTGGATGTTGTCGAGAAGATCGTGCTGCGGAAATCGCCGAAGACATGCTCGGCCTTCTTCTGATCGACGACGATGCCCGGTGAATAGATTTCATCGAACGACATCGATGACGTGTGCTTGCGGAGGGTCGCGATGTCGGCGGTCGAGAATCCCCCACGCTTGTAGAGCACTGTCACGGTCGACAGATAGCTCGACGCCACGAAGAAGTTCTTGCTGATGTCCGCGTCGCCGTTCGCTTGCGCGGCCGCCGCCATCGTGGCGTAGAGCTTCAACACCGACTTGGGCGGCTCTTCCTTATTCCACAGCGTCACCGACAACACGCCCTTGTCGGTCAGCGAGCGCATGTAGTGCTGCATCGCTTCCTGCGTGTACGAATACTTCTCGACGATGGCGAAGCCACCGGGATTCGACAGGCCGGCCGAATCGGCCAGGCTGAGATCGACGACGTCGTAGCGCTCGTTGGTATTGGCGAGGTACAGGCGGCCGTCGTACGGAATCACACTGACGCGGCTGAGGATGTCGCCGGTGAATTTCTTGAGCACGTCACTCTCGCGAAACGCCTGCAGCAACGCGGGGCTCGACTCGCCCACTGTCACGCTCGATGCCTTGCTATGCAGCGCGACCATCGTCGAGATGCCGCCACCAAACTGCACGACGAATGTCTTCGGTGCCGTGGTGATGAGGTACGGATACACCATCGGCAGATAGTGGAAGTACGCAGAGTCTTTCTCAGACAACTCGCGCATCACGCCGATCGGGCCGTCGCCATCCATGTAGAGCCCGAGATACGCGTTGGCCGGCATCTCGGCAAGGTTCAGTGACGCGTTGTCGGAGAGGCCCGGGGCAAAGTGCAGATACGAGCTGCTGTAGACCTCGATGTGGCCGAACGGCGAGACGCTGTCGTACTCCCGCTTCGCATCCGGAAACTTGCGCGCGTACGACACGCCCTTGTAGTCCGACACCGCCAACGTCGTGGCGTGGAGACGATCCGGCAAGGTGAGGTGTGCGGCTCCGGACGCGATCGCAAGAACCACCATCGCGATCGCGCCGCCAGGTTTGCCGAGACCCGCAAACCACAGCACACCGCCGATGCCGCCGAGCACGACCGGCACGAGGACGAGGTTCTCTGACGGCACGAAGAACAGCGCGACGAGCGTCAGCAATCCACACAGGCCCGAGCCGAGCAGGTCTGCGAAGTAGACGCGGCCGAAGACCTTCTTCGCACGGAGGAAGACGGTACCGAGAAATACGCTACCCGCAAGAAACGGCAGGAGATACAGCGCGAAGTTGGCGACGAGCCGCCATTTTTGCAGCGGATCCGACACGAGGAAGATGGCGTTGAACGGCAGTTGCTGCGCCATCAGATTCGCGCCGACGACAAGCGGTGCAAAGGCACCGAGCGAGGCCGCGATGACGCCGAACCAGTGACGCTCAAACCACGGACGCGCCAGACACATCACCGCGCTCGTCAGACCAAACCCGAGCATCGCGAGGCTGACCACGAGCGAACCGAAATGCGCCCAGCTGCCTTCTGAGAAAATCCGCATCACGCCAATTTGCAGCGCGATCACAGCGCCGGCAACACTGCCGACCGCCGCGTACATCAGCGCCTGGCGGGCGCCTGTCTGCGACCACTCAGGACTGACCGAACCGTTGGAGTCGTCGGCGGGCGACGAACTCACTTGTTGTGGGTTCCGACGATGCCGTTGGCTTCGAGCTTGGTGAAGGGCACGAAGGGCACGACCTTGCCGTTGTAGATGTCTGAGCGCGAGATTTTTACGGTGCCGTCAGGATTGGCTTCCTTGGTCACCTTCAGCACGTGCTGCGCGCCGGGAGGGCCGACCGGAATGACCATAATGCCGCCGACTTTCAGCTGCTGCAGGAGCGCCGGTGGCACGTGGTCGATGCCGCACGTCACGACGATCTTGTCGAACGGGCCGGCCTCTTCCCAGCCGAAGTACCCATCCGCCTGCTTGGTGTGCACGTTCGAATACTCGGTGTAGCCTCGCGAAATGAGTCCGTCGTAGACACCGCGGGTGCGCTCAGCCAGCGGCTTGATGATCTCGATCGTCCAGACCTTGTCGGTGAGGTGGCCGAGCATCGCGCTCTGGTAACCGGAGCCGCTGCCGATCTCGAGGACCTTGTCGCCCTTCTTGATCTCGAGCGTGCTCGTCATGCGGCCGACCGCGTGCGGGCCGGAAATCGTGACACCGAAGCCGATGTCGAGAAAGTTGTGATCGTAGGAATGCGTCTGCGCGTTCTTGCGCACGAACTCCTCACGCGGCGTCAGGAGAAACGCGTGGCGCGTCTGTTCGTTGAGCAAATCGCCGTTGTTCACCATGGCCTGATACCGGTCCCAACGCTCGGCGAGGAACTTCGGATCCTCATCGCGATTGGTCACCATCCACTCGATGAAGTGCTCTTTGCTGTCGACGGGCGGGGCCATGTCGTACGCGAAGACCGTGGACGGTCGCGCTTTTCGATTCGGCCCCACCGTTGACGCCGCGGAGCTCGAACCCTCCGGCGTTGCCGGTGCCGATGCGGGGACGGCCACGGGTGCTGCGTCACTTGCAGGCGCGCTCGCGGGCGCCGAAGCGTCGGCGGCGGGCTTGGTTTCTGCGGCAGGGACCGCTGGCGTTGCCGTCTTGCTGGAGCCATTGCAGGCCGACATCACACACACGGCCGCAACGGCCACACTCGACAACACGAATTGCTTGTTCATCCTTTAATTGTCGCCCATTCCGGCCCGGATCGTGGCCAGAATGTAGAATTCCCGGCTATGGCCTCAGCCGCGCGGTTCATCAACATCGCTGATCTTCGTCTCGGGGCCAAACGGCGGCTGCCGAGAGTCGCCTTCGACTACATCGACGGCGGTGCCGATGCCGAAGTGACGCTGCGCGAGAACAACCGCGCATTCGAAGACATCGCGTTTCGTCCGCGGTCGGCCGTGGCCACCCGTACGTGCGATCTCGCCACGACCGTGCTCGGGACGACGCTCGATCTGCCCTTCATCCTGGCGCCGGTCGGCAGCAGCCGCATGTTCTATCCGCGCGGCGAAGAAGTCGCGGCGCACGCCGCTGGCGAGGCGGGCACGGGTTACATTCTCTCGACGCTCTCGGGTTGCACAGTGAAAGACGTGAAAGCGGCGACGCGCGGTCCGGTCTGGTACCAGCTCTACCTCGTCGGCGGACACGACGTGGCGATGGGCGCCATCGAACGCGCCAAAGCCGTCGGCTGCGCCGCGCTCGTTGTCACGATCGATACACCAGTGGCCGGCCTGCGCGAACGCGATCATCGCAACGGCATGAAGGGGCTTGCCTCCAGCAAGCCGCTCGAGATGCTGCCGCACATCTTGCAATTCCTCGCGCGCCCACGATGGCTCGCCGCCTACCTCGCCGACGGCGGCCTCATGAAATTCCCCAACGTCGTCTTGCCGAGCGGCCCGATGCCGTATGCGGACGTGACGGCCGCGCTCGAAGCGTCGATGGTGAGCTGGGACGATCTGCGGTGGATTCGCGACGCGTGGCAGGGCAAGGTCGTTGTCAAAGGCGTGCACACCGCGGATGACGCGCGCCAGGCGATGGACGCCGGCGCGGATGCCGTTGTCGTGTCGAATCACGGCGGCCGCCAACTGGATGGTGTCGCTGCGACAATTCGTGTGCTGCCGGAAATCGTCGCCGCCGTTCAGCGGCAAAATCCCCAGGTCGAGGTCTTGCTCGATAGCGGCATTCGGCGCGGCGGTGACGTCGTCAAAGCCCTCTGCATGGGTGCGCGCGCTGTGCTGATTGGCCGCGCCTACGCCTACGGCCTCGGCGCTGCCGGCGGCCCCGGAGTCACGCGCGCGATTCAGATCCTCCGAACTGACATCGTCCGCACCCTGCAGTTGCTCGGCGTCGGATCGACCGCTGCGCTGGACGGATCGTTCGTCGACGTGCCACCCGCCTGGCTCACACCTCGCCCGTAGCGTCTGATGATCAATTAAAGCCGGGAGTTAATTGGCAATTAACTCCCGGCTTTTTTTAGTTTGGCGTAGAAAGCCTCGATCGGCTTGAACGGGCCGAGGCGGTGTTGTTCGATCGGAAAGGGATCCGCGTACGGACCGTAGGGGTTGTCGACGGGCTTGGTCGTACGGTCCGGGTAGTCCTTCTCGAGGTCCGCCATCTCCGGCCGCGGCTGCACGTTGATATATGCGGCCACATCAAACGCGTCGTCATCAGACAGATCGGGCTTGCCGAGTGGCATCCGCGTCTTGATGAAACGCGCGGCTGTCAGCACGCGATGCGTGCCGGCGCCGTCATTGAAACTGTCGGGCCCCCATAGTGGCGGGAATACGTAGCCACGCGACGGCGTGTTGGTCGATCGCAGACCCAGACCATCACCGCCGTGACAGATGGCGCAGCGCGTTTCATAGACGCGCTTACCGGCTTCTGGATTGGCCGCGCGATCGGGCGTGACAAACGCCTTCGGCTCGTGGGTCGCGCGGCGACTCACGCTGGTCACCACGTACTGCTCGCCGAGTGTTCTGAGATACATCGACATCGCATTCATCTCGACGCTGTCGAGCGGCAAGGCGCGACCGTTCATGCTGCGCGTCATGCAGCCGTTGATGCGCTGCTTGATATCGCCCACGCCACCATCCCGTCCGGACACGCGCGGATATTTCGGGAACGCTTCCACCAGCGCGAGTGTGCCGGGCTCAGTGCCGGCCTTCAGATGACACGAGCCGCACTGCAGTCGACTGCCGGTGTATCGCTTCGAGGGATCAGGCTGATCAGGCCCCATCAGCATCGAGGTCTCGGTCAGCAGGCGGCGCCCATAGTCTTCGGTCGCAGCCGCCGACGCCGCCCCAGACGGGGCTGCGCGGCGATACGCCAGCGATGTTCCCGCGCCGACGATCACAACGCCGGCGACGAGGCTGCTGATGATGGTGAATTTCATCGCGGTCGTCGCTCCTGATCGAACTGGCGCAGTTGCGCGTCGAACACATGCTTGGGCTGTTCAATCCACGCGCGGAAGTCGGGGCGCAGCAGCCAGGCCAGCGTGAACGCTGCGCTCATCACAATCGACACGATCACGACCGCGTCAAAGATCATCGGCGTCCCTCCTTCGCATCGCCGGTGTAGAGGCTGCGAACGTAGTGCACAACAGCGGTGATGTCTGCCTCGCTGAGTCGTGACGTCCACGGCGCCATCGACGTCCCGTCGATACCACTGGTCAGCGCGCGGAGGGCGACGGACTGGAAGGGCTGCTGTTTCAGAAAGTTCGTGGGCGCGATGGCCAGCGACGCCGCGCTGAATCCGTCGCCCGCACCGCGCTCGCCATGGCACTGCACGCAATTGGCCGCATAGACGCGTGCGCCGAGGTCGTCGCCAGATCGAGACGCCTCGTCAACGCTGGCGTTCTGACCGAGGCTCTGCACCGCGGCGACGAGCGCAGCGATTCTGTCGAGCGGCTGATCGCGCCAGGCCGGCATCGACGTGCCAGCGACGCCGTTCCACAACGTCTCGGCGATTCGGTCAGTGGCATAGCGATGCGCGGACAGATTCGATGGGCGGGGACGGAGACCGGCTGCGGCGGGCCCATCGCCAGCACCAGTCGCGCCATGACAGCCGGCGCAGTAGTTGGCATACAACTGCAGGCCCGCAGCGCGATCGCCAGCGCTCGGCAGCGCAGGCACCGGACCGGTGCGACGCGCGCGCGCTGGGTGCGCGTTCAACTCTTTCATCTCAAACGCCATCTGCGCCATCTCATCGTCGGGACAATGACAAGCCTCGCGCGCTCGCGCTTCGCCTTCGGGCGCCGCCAGTTCGCGCGCGCGGCCAAGCGTGGAGAGGTAGGCGACGAGATCTCGACCGTCATTCGTCGGCTGATTCGCGGCCCCGTCGAAGAGCGACGCGTACGACGGCATCACGGACAGCGGCACGACGGTGCGCGGAGCGTAGAGATGCGCGAACTGCCAGTCGTCCGGCCGCGTGCCGCCCTCCCGCGCGAGGTCGGGCCCGATGCGGCGCGTGCCCCACATCTGCGGAAAATCGAACTGCGTTTCCCAAGCCAGCGTCGGCGCACCGAAGCGCGCCATGTCCGCGTGAACGTAGCGCACCTGTTGCGTGTGGCAATACGCGCAGCCTTCTCGGGCATAGACGATGCGACCGCGCTGCTCGCTGGCAGTGAGCGTGGGTAACTTCGCAGGACCCATCGCACGCATGTCGGCGTTGAGCGCCCGCGTCGGCAGCACACCGAGCAGCACAACCGACATCGCGAAGAACACGACGCCGGCCACACTCGCGACCAGATACGCCATTCGCACGGTGCGTCCAGATGGCGCGCTCACGACGCCACCGTTGTGCGAGCACGAACATCCGCGTCGGGCCCTGTGGTCAGACCGATCCACAGCGCGACGAAGCCGGCGACAATGGGAATCGCCGAGAGGCTGCGCACGATCCAGTACGGTCGCGCGGCCACGACCGAGTCGAGCCACGGTGCGCCAGAGCGCCAGAGCGCAGACTCGACGATGCCCGCCGCGGTCAGGTCAATCACCATCACGAGCACGCCGACCAACATCAGCCAAAACGCCCAACTGATCGCGCGCTCGTTGTAGCGCGCGATCGGCAGTCGCTGCCACGCATGCGCGAGTCCACCCGCGGCGGCAAATGACGCAAACCCGAGCATCGCCAGGTGCGAGTGACCGATGACCCAGTCGGTGAAGTGCACGGCCTGATTGATGGACATCTGCGCTTGCAGCGATCCCTGCACGCTCACGATGAGATAAAAGATCGTCGACATGATGACGAAGCGCAGACCGGCATCGCGCGGAAAGACTCCTGAGCCGCGCACCGAAAGTAACAGGTTGGCGACGACGATGACGACGTCGACGCCGAGCAACGTGGACGCGGCGATGGCCGTCAGTTGCGCCGACATCGGAATGACCGAGAACACGTAGTGATGCGTGCCGTTCAGTGGGTAGAGAAAGAACAGCAGCCAAAATCCGAGCATCGAGAGAAAGTGGCTGTAGATGGGCCGGCGCGTCGAAGCGGGGATCACGAAGTAGATCACCGCGAGCGCGAGGGGCGTGACGTAGAGGCCGACGGCGTCGTGGATCCACAATCCGCTGAATGCTGCGCCGCTCGCCCCGGGCACGAGCTCAGGCACGAGATTCCCCATCGGATAGGCGAGCGCCGTGAAGATCAACGCGCCGATGATGTACCAGCTCGACACGTACAGATGCTCGATGCCGCGCGAGAAGAATGGCGGCAGAAACTGCACGATCGCGAGTAGCAGGGCGATCACGACGACCGCGTCAACGACGAGAGGAAACTCTGCCCACTCGAGCGGTTGGCTGATGCCGGCGAGCACCAGAATCCAACCGGGCATGATCACTGCGAAATTCCACAGTCCAAACAGCCAGCGACCCAGTCGCGCACTCGTCACAGGCCGACCGGTGAGAATCGGCACGGCGTGATAGAGAAACGCGAAGAACGCGTTCCCGAGCCACGCGAACATGATGCCCTGCGTGTGGGCAAAGCGCAGGCGGCCCCAGCTGAGCCAGGTGACGTCGCCCGTGAGACCGGGATCAATCAGTTGCAGCGACGCGACGATACCAAACGTGGCAGCGATGAGGAGCGTGACGATGGCCGCGAGGCCATGCGCGCGAATCAGTTGCGTGTCGATCGCCAGCGCGGCCGGCCGCGCGGTGTCACTGGGGGTGTCGTTCACTGCGCGCGACGCCTTAGGCCACGAGAATGCTGTAGCCGTATTCCTGTGCGCGCGTCGTCGCCACCACGCCCGCGGCCATGAGGTGACCGTTCGGCACGAGGTTGGCGATGAGTTCCTTGTGGATCTCGTCGGTGTTGCCGCTCACCGCGGTAGCGATCTGCCCGGCGATGCGGCGCGTCGCGAGTCCGCACACGGCAAAGTGGACGCCACGTTTGGCGAGACTGGCGATATTGCGCTGCGGATTGGCCGTCGGCGGCTCGGTGCTGCGCGGGTTCACGTACTTCGCCGAATCGGCGAGAGCCTTGCCGTACTTCGACCAGATCGTGTCGGTGTAGGCGAAGACGGTGCCGTTGTGGCGAAGGCAGACGACGGTCGCGATGTCGCCGTCTTCGAGGCCGTAGCCCGACTTGTTCGCGGTGAAGAGATTGCCGGCGTAGAGGAGCGCGCTGGAGACGCTCTCGGTGGCTGCCGAATCGATAAAGACGCGGTGTTTGCCGGGAAGCTCATCAAACCAGGCGTCTTCCTTGTGGCGCGCGGGCGTAAAGTCAGCCCGGGCCCGAGCGCTCGTGGGCGAACCGGTCAAGGCGACGCCGGCCGCCACCGCGCTCACTGCCGACAACATGGCCCGACGACTCTGGGTAGTCTTCATGTGACAAATTCTAAAGGGGTCAGAGCCCTTTTCCACAGATTTGGCCAAAAGAGGGACACAGGTCCACAAAAGTGGACCTGTGTCCCTCTTTTGGCGTTTTCTGTGGAAAAGGGCTCTGACCCCGTCGAATTGTGCCGATTACAGGGCGTGGCGATGGACACGCACCAGAAGGCTCTGCAGGTGAATCTCGACCCGGGCACCTATGGCACTCTGGCCGAGATTGGGGCCGGGCAGGAGGTGGCGCGCTGGCTGTTTCGCGTCGGCGGGGCGGCCGGCACCATCGCCAAGGCCATGTCGGCGTACGACATGACCTTCAGCGACGCGATCTACGGACCGTGCGAGCGGTACGTCAGTCGGGAACGGCTGGTGAAGATGCTCGATCACGAGTTCGCGCTGCTGGTCGAGCGCCTCGGCCCGAAACGCGGCCCCGCATCACGCTTCTTTGTGTTCGCGGACACGGTGGCGACCCGCAGCTACTCACGACAGGAAGACGGCCACGGCTGGCTCGGCGTCCGATTCCAGACCACGCCGCTGGCCGTGCCCACCGAAATCACGATCCATGTGCGGCTGACCGATCTCGAGATGGACCAACAGCAGGAAGCGCTCGGCATCGTCGGCGTGAACGTCGTGCATGCGGCCCTGTTCGGAGACGGCAACATCGACGCGCTGATTCCGTCGCTCATCGACAACCTCACCACCGATCGCATCGAGATCGACATGATCGAGTTGTCGGGTCCTGGATTCAGCCATATCGACAATCGGCTCGCCAGCCTCAAGCTCGTCGAACACGGGCTGACCAACGCCGCGCTTTTCACGGCCGCCGGCAAGGTCGTGCAGCCGTCAGATGTGCTCTACAAGAAACACATTCTCGTCGAGCGCGGCAGTTTTCGTCCGGCGACCAATGTCACCGTCGACATGTTGCGCGGCGCGGAGGCGCAGTTTCGCCAAGAGGCCGATGTCGCCGGCGAACCGGTGGTGGTGCTGTTCGAGATGACGCTCAAGAATCTGCGCACGGACGGGGTCGCGATCGACGCGCAGGATTTTCTGGATCGCGCGGTCATCGTCGAGCACATTGGGGTATCGACGGCGGTGAAGGCGTCGTTGAAGTAGCACGGCCACGCTCGACGCGCCCTACGCCGGAAACAACGGCAGTTCAGCGAGTGGCGTCAGGGTGCGCACCTTCACGCGCTCTGCCGCTGGTTTCCGAGGGACCGCGTCAGCCTCGCTGACGTCGGTCAGCACCTTCGCATGCCACCGCTCGCGTTGCTCCCACTGGAGCAACGCCTCAAGAACCGCGTCTTCCTCGCGATCAAAACGACCGCTGGTGACCGCGGCGGTGATGAGCACCTGCTGCTCGGGTGTGAGGTCGATCTTCATGCCCTGGCGCCTACTGCGCTTCCGAGCTCAACAGCTCTGATCCGCGTTTGAGAATGGCCTGCACGACGCCGTTGATCTTGAAGCCCGGACGTACGACGACCTGCTGATGGTGCTTCTCAGTAGACTCCGGCTTGAGGATGCCGTAACCGGGACCCTGCACGTAACGCTTCAGCGTAGCTTCACCATCAACCGTCGCGACGACGACCTTGCCGGCCTCAGGAGTGGCCTGCTGCTTCACGAGGACGAGGTCGCCGCTCTCGATGTGTTCCTTGCCGAGCATCGCCAGGTTCATCGAGTTGCCCCGCACGCGCAGCAGAAACAACTTGCCGCCGGCGGGCTTCGCCAACGTCTTCGGCAAGCGAATCCACGCCTCGATGTTTTGATCAGCGACCATCATCGCACCAGCAGCGATCGTGCCGATGAGCGGCACCGATACCGTCTCTTCCGTCTGGCCAGGCACGCGATGCAGCAACACGCCACGCGACCCGCGTCGCTCAAGCGAGCCGTCCTCTTCGAGCAGACGCAGATAACGCTGCGCGGTCCGAGTGGACTTCACCTTGAGAAGCCTGGCCAGCTCCTCAATGGTCGGTGGCTCGCCATGTTTCACGATCCAGTCGTGGAGCACGTCCAGAACGTGGGCCTGGTCGAACAGCGGTTTTCTACCCATGGGAGACATTCTCTGCCTGTTTAAGTGTCATGTCTAGGTACTTATCGACCGGCGCGCGAGATGACGATAGGGCAAGGCACAATGCCCGGATGCCGAAGACCATCATGATCACGGGCGCCGGGAGCGGGTTTGGGAAAGGCGCAGCGTTAGCGCTGGCGAAGCGGGGGCACGCCGTGATCGCGGCGACCTATGACCAGAAGCAGGCCGACGCGCTGATGAACGAGGCCGAAGCCGCCAAGGTGGCGCTGCGCGCGCTCAAGCTCGACATCACCAGCGAGGCAGATCGCAAACAGGTCCACGGCAGCGGCATTGACGTGCTGATCAACAACGCAGCGGTCGGCGAATCTGGTGCGCTCGCCGAAGTGCCGCTCGATCGCATCCGCCGCACACTCGAAACCAACATCATCGGCACGATCGGCATGGTTCAGGCTGCCGTGCCCGAACTGATCTCGCGCGGCGGCGGCACGATCGTGATCGTCACGTCGCTCGCGGGCCGCATGTCGATCCCCTTCCTCGCCCCGTACGGGATGACGAAGTTCGCGCTCGAAGTGGCCGGCGCCGATCTCGCCGTCGAGCTCAAGCCATTCAACATTCACGTGTCGCTGATCGAGCCCGGGTCTTTCGCCACCGGTTTCAACGAAGCGCAGATCGCGACGAAGTACAGCTGGATGACACCCACCTCGATCTACAGCGACAAGAAGGACTACATCAAGAAGAACGAAGGCATCGTGATGGGGCTCCAAAGTTCGAAGATCGAGAAGGTGGTGGCGACGATGGTGAAGGTGGCAGAGTCGTCACAGCCCAAGCTGCGATACGCGGTCCCGGCGTGGCAGGGCGCGTACATTCAATTGTTGAGGGCGTTGGGGAAATAAGAGTTAGCGCGGCAGCGCGACGCTGAACGTCACTCCGGTCGCGTCGCTCGTGGCCCAGACGCGGCCGCGCTGTGCTTCCACAAGATGCCTGACGATCGCGAGGCCGAGGCCACTGCCGCCAGTGGCCCGCTGACGCGCGGGGTCCGCGCGATAGAAACGATCGAACACACGCGCGAGTTCGTCAGGTGTCAGCGCACTGCCCGTGTTGTGCACCGAGATCACGGCCTCAGCGGCAGATGCCGAGGTGCTGAGCGTGATGACGCCGTCGACCGGCGTGTGACGATCCGCATTGGTCAACAGATTCAGCACGATCTGACGCAGGCGCACCGCATCCGCCCGCGCCATGAGCGAATCGTCGAAGCGCAGCTGCACACGCGCATCTTCGTCGAGGCCGGCCACGCGCACGGCAGAGACGCAGACGTCGGCGATGCGCACATCGGCGATCGTGAAGGTCAGCTCGCGGGCTTCCGCACGCGCCAGATCCTCGAGGTCACTGACAAGCTGCGACAGATGCTCCACGTCTTCATTGACCTGACGCAAGGCCGGCTTCGGATCATCGACCATGCCATCGAGCACGGTCTCGACGCGGCACCGCAGTGCGGTCAGCGGCGTGCGTAGTTCGTGCGCGACGTCGTGCACGAGGTCGCGCCTCAGCGATTCCTGCCGCTCGAGTTCCGAGGCCATGTGGTTGAAGCCGCGCGCAAGCTCCGCCACTTCGTCGGATCCGCGCACCTCGACCCGTCGTGACAACTGTCCGGCCGCCAGATCTCGCGTGGCATTGCGCAGTTCCGCAATCGGCCGAATGATGCGGCGCGCGATCGCACCGGTAATGAGCAGCGCGACCAGCGCGATCGCGCTGGTCACGATCAAAAGGCGACGATCGACGGAGCCGAGAAACTGCGCGGCGGGCTGATCATTCCCAGGCGGAGGCATCGACACGATCAGCACGGTGCCGTCTGCGCGGTCCGCAAGATGGATCCGCTTCCCCGGGCCACCTTTGATCGTAAAGGACATCTCCAACTGCCCGCCCGACGCGGTCGCATGCGAATTGATGTTGAGGAGGCCGCTCTGATACGACGCGAAGATACTACCGGCGGCGATGCCCGCTCCGGCAGCCACACGGAGGGTGCCCGCTGCGTCGAACACAAACACGGCCTGTTCAGCCGCCAGCTGCGGCAGCACACTGGCCATCACGTCGTCTGCGCAGCATTTGCCATCAAGCGTCGACGCGACACGATCGAGCGTGGCTTCGACGTCGCCAGTCGCCCGCACTTTCTGGACCTCCTGAAACCGACGAAACTCGAGCCGCGTGCTCTCGCGCGCGGAGAACGCGACCGCCGCAACAGCCGCCACCGCGAGGAGGCCGACCGCCAGCAACAACCGCGTCTGCAGGCTGCGCATCACGCGCCGGCCTCTCGCGGATGCGCCAGCCGATAGCCGACGCCGTGCACGGTCATCACAAATCGCGTCGCACTGTTTGGATCGAGCTTCCTGCGAAGATTCGTGACGTGCACGTCGACCGTGCGGTCCAGCCCGTCATAGCCAGGCCCGAACGCACGCGCCAGCAACTCCTCACGCGTGAACACGCGACCCGGCGACCGCGCGAGTGTCTCGAGCAGCTTGAACTCAGTCGGCGTGAGGAGTACCGCGCGTCCACAAAGGCGCGCCTGGCGCGCGAAGAGATCAACCTCCAGGTCGCCGATCACAACGGGCGGAGGCGTCGTCGCCGACGGCGATGATGTACGCCGCAGCAGTGCCTGCACGCGCGCCACCACTTCGCGCGGGCTGAACGGCTTCGGCACGTAGTCGTCCGCGCCGAGTTCGAGCCCAGCCACGCGATCGTCTTCCGACGCTCGCGCGGTGAGCATGATGATCGGCACCGACGACTCCGCCCGCAGCCTGCGGCACACGTCCTGCCCGCTCATGCCGGGAATCATCAGGTCGAGCACGACGAGCGCGGTGTTGGCCCCCTTGGCGAGGGCCAGACCCGCGACGCCGTTGCTCGCCGTGGCCACGTCGTAGCCGGCCTGTTCGAGATACAGGGTCAGCGTCTCGGCCACCACGGCGTCATCTTCAATGACGACGATTCGCATGCGTGTTCGTATTGTCCTTCTTCACGGGGTCCGCTTTCACACCCGCCAGCTTCGACGACATGTCGTCGATATCGAGCCACATCACGCCCGAGGCGATCGAGCCTTTCACGAACACCTGCAGTGGCGCGTCCGGGCCATTGCGCTCAACGCGTTCGAACTTGATCGTGCCAAACGCCGTGTGCCACTTCGTGAACTCGGCCTTGCGCTGATCAGCCGTCTGTTTCTTGTAGTACTCGGGCGTGAACGACGTCTTCGCCATCGCTTCATACTGCGCGGCATCGCCGGAATTGAACGCCTTCTGATAGGCGTCGAGGTTCTTGCGCAATTCAGGCGGCGGGCCCGTGACCACCAGCTCCTGCGCGAACGCGCGCCCAGCAGACAGCATCACCATGGTGGCAGCAGCGACACTCAACAATGAACGACGTGTAAACATTCTGACTCTCCTCTTTATTCATCGCGCAACGCGACGACCGGATGAATTCCGGCGGCCCGTTGCGCGGGGATGACACTCGCGATCAGCGATGCGACGACGATGACGATGGCCATGGTCGCCGTCGTCGCTGGATCGCCCGGTTGCACATTGAACAACTGCGACTTGACCACCTGAGACAACGCAAACGCAGCGGCGGCGCCGATCGCCACGCCCGCTACCACAACGGTGAGGCTCTGGCGCAATATCAGCATCACGACCGATGCTCGCGTGGCGCCGAGCGCCATCCGTACGCCGATTTCGCGCACGCGTTGGCTCACGGAGAACGCGAGCAGACTGTAGACCCCCATCAGTGCGAGCAGCGCGGCGACCGAGGAAAACCAGGTCAGCAACGTCGCCATGAAGCGCGGTTGCGCAACGCTGTCGGCCACGAGCGAGTCCATCGATCGCACGCGCGCGAGCGGCAAGTTCGGATCCACGTCGCGCATCGCCTGCCTCAACGACGCGGCGACCTGTGACGGATCGGTCGTGGTCTTCAACACGATCCACCCCTGCCGGGCGCCAAGTTGTACGTAGGGCAGATACATCTCGCCGTCAGGCGTGGCCGCCGCGCCAGAGTGATGCACGTCGGCGACGATCCCGACGATCGTGGCTTCGGTGCCGTTCATACTGACGCGCGTGCCGACCGGCGACGCGCCATTCCAGTAGCGCTTGACGAGCGCCTGATTGACGACAGCCACCGCGTCGCCACCGGCACGATCGTCTGACGTGAACCCTCTGCCGTCGATGATCTTCATCCCCATCGTGGTGAAGAAGTTCTGACTGACAGACCGAAAGGATGCGACCGGTTCGTCGCTCGGGCTCTGGCCGCGGGGACGACCTTCAATCTGAAAGTTGAACATGATCTGCATGCCGCTCAGCGGGAGCACAGAGGTCATCGACGCGCGCTCCACACCCGGCAGTGACGAGGCACGTTCGATCATCCGCTCAAACAAACCGCGCACCGCGTCGTCGCCTCGGTAAGTTCCGCGCGGCGGCGTGACTGATGCCGTGAGCAGACGCGCCGGCTGGAAACCGAGGTCCACGCGTTGGAGGCTCACGAGGCTCCTTACGAAAAGGCCGGCGCCGACGACCAGGGTCATGGCCGCGGCGACTTCCGCGATCACCAGCAGGGAGCGCGTGCGATTGAAGCCACCGGTTTCGCGGGCGCCTTCGCGCAAACCGGAGACGAGCGTGGCGCGTGACGCACTGATCGCCGGCACAAGTCCGGCCAGGAGCGCTGACAGCGCGGTGATCGCGGCGGTAAACAGCAGCACGCCGCCATCCACACGCACGTCCGCGAGCCGCGGCGACTCTGGCGGTGCGGCTGCGACGAGCCCCTGCACGCCGAAGTGTGCGATCAGCAATCCCGCGAGACTGCCGGCAATGGCGAGCAACGCGCTCTCGACGAGCATCTGTCGAATCAGCCGGCCGCGATCGGCACCGAGCGCTGCGCGCACAGACATCTCTGTGCGCCGCTGCTGTGCGCGCGCCATGAGCAGACTGGTGACGTTCGCGCAGGCGATGAGCAACACCATCACGACGGCGCCCGACAGCACGATCAACACCGGCCGAGCGGGCCCGACCACGTCATCCTGCAATCGCACCAATCGCGCTTTGGCGCCGACCAGTTCATCGTCCTCAGCCTGCAGCTGCGTTTGCAGCGTGGCCATCGCGGCCTGCGCCTCGGTCATCGACAGATTCGGCGCGAGGCGCGCGATGCCCCGGAGCATGATCAATCCGCGCGGCGCATTCGCGGGATCGATCTTGATCGCACTCCAGACCTCCGCATTGACGACGGCACCAACGAATGTTGGCGGCATCACGCCGACGATCTCCGTTGCCTGGCCGTCGAGCTGGATCGACGTGCCGATCACACCGGGGTTCGACGCGAATCGTCGTCGCCACAGCGCGTGGCTCAGCACGGCCACCGGTGCCGCGCCGGGCCGGTCGTCTTCCGCGGTGAGCGCACGCCCGTACGCCGGCGGCACTCCCAATGTCGTGAAGTAGGTCGCCGACACCGCTGCGCCCGTCAGTCGCTCGGGCTCGTCGTTGCCGGCACCGTCTCGACCAGTGAGGTTGGGTCCCCAGTTGCGAATGGCCGCGATGCCCTGCAGTGCTGACGCGCGGGTCGTCCAATCCATGAAGAGGCCGGGCGAGAACACTTCGCGCGCGGGGCCGCCTTTGGCGCTGCGATCCTGCCACACCATCACAATGCGGTCGGGGTCGGCGTACGGGAGCGGACGCAACAGCACGCCCGACACGAAACTGAAAACGGTTGTGTTCGCTCCGATGCCAAGCGCCAGCGCGAAGATCGCGGCTGCGGCGGTACCGGGCTGCCGGCGCCAGGCGCGAAGCGCGTATGCGAGATCCAGGCGAAGGGCGTCCATGACAGGACTACCCTACCGATCGATCGCTAAGAAGGTATGAAGGTGCTACCGGATGTCGTCTGGCGAACGGATGATGTCGTTGAGCCAGACCGCCGGCGTGCCTGAGCTCAGACCAGTGAACGGCAGCACGAGACCGGCCGCCAACGCCTGGTTGCGCGTCCAGCCATTGCGAATCCCGCCAGCGCGAGCGGCGGAGATCGCGTTCTTCTCGACCGCCGTGAGACGACCGTCAGGATTGATCAGCGCCGGGTTCATGAGGAATGCGTACTCGGACCGCGCCGCCGATGTGGCCACGACGTGGTGGATTCCGAACGAGTGCCCGATCTCATGGCCCACCGCGAGCGACGCCGCGGTGGACGCGAGGTTCATGTTGACGTACGAACGGTTGCTGCCGACGGGCGTTGGACCATAGTTGGCGCACGCGATCACGCCGGTCTGCGTGCAGAGTCCGAACACGCGCACCGCGACGGTGTTCTCCGGCAGCGCGCTCAACGCGGCGCCTTTGTAGTCGGCCACCGAGTTCGTGACCGCGATCGGAAACGCGTTACCGGACGCCGAGAGATAGTCGCTGATGAACGAGTTCACGACACTTGTCTGCGTGGGCGCCGCTTCGTTTGTGACGATCACCGTGACGGCGACACCATCGGCGAACACGGCAGCGGGGGCGTTGCCCGGATTGACCGTCGGCGTCTCCGACATCGGACCGCCGCCGAAGTACATCGCGTCGATGACGTTGCGCAGATCGAGTGTGAATACCGGCACTTCCTGAGCTGACGCCGTGTCGCCGCTCGCGTTCGCCACGCGCGCGTAGTACACGTTGGCCGTCCGCGGCGCGATCCAGTCGTAAGATGACGTGCTGACCGTCGTCGACAAGACATCCGACAGGCCGGGGCCGGTCCCGATCGTGACCTTGTAGCTCGAGGTGGATCCCGACCACGTGAACGTGATCAGGTTGGCCGTCAGCGTGACCTGCTGGGTGGCAGCCTTAAAACTCGTGGGCACCGTGCTCGTCGTCGTCGAGGGCGACGACGGCGACCCGCTCGATCCGCACGCCACAGCCATGACGCACAGTGCCGACACCAGAACGCGCTTCAACAACATGTGTGATCTCCCGAGCGGGATGTTACAACGAGCGGGTCGTGTCAGGGCGCGAGATTGTCGCTTTGGGATCAAGGCGCCAGGTTGTCGATGCGCCAGCCACCGGAGTCGCGCTGGTATTTGAATCGGTCATGCAGGCGATTCGAGCCGCCCTGCCAGAATTCAATGGCGCTTGGCTCCACGCGGAAACCGCCCCAGAACGACGGTACGGGAATGTCGCCGTCACCGAACTTCTTGAGGAGTTCGTCAAACTTCATCTCGAGCGCCTTGCGCGCTTCGATGATGCGGCTCTGCGGCGACACCCACGCCGCGATGCGGCTGTCGCGCGGGCGCGAGAAGAAGTACTTCGCGACATCGGCTAGCGGCAGGCGGGTGGCGGTTCCCTGGATCTTGATCTGACGTTCGAACTCGCGCCAGTAGAACAGCAAGGCGACGTGCGGGTTCTCACCGATCTGCTGGCTCTTGGTGCTTTCAAGATTCGTGAAGAAGACAAAGCCCTCTTCGCTGAAGCTCTTGAGCAACACCGTGCGCAGTGTGGGAATGCCGGCTGATCCAACCGTGGCGAGGCTCATCGCATTCGCATCGACCAGCTCAGACGCCATCGCTTCATCAAGCCAGCGCTTGAACTGCACGAATGGATTCGGGTCGAGGTCTTCGCGGCGCAGTTGCCCGCGACCGTAGTCGCGCCGCAGGTTGGCGATGTCAGTCATGCTGATTAGATGTTACCTCCCCGGACCTAAAGGTCCGGGGAGGTAACATCTAATCCAGCGAGCCGGGGCTCCAGACGGCAGCGAAGGCCGCAGCCACCGCATCCTCGGCCTCCGTCATCGACACCGATCGCTGTAGTACCTTCTCAAGTGACGTCACACCACGATCGGCAATACCGCACGGCACGATCAGGTTGAAGTGAGTGAGATCGGTGGACACGTTCAACGCAATGCCGTGACTCGTGATCCATCGACTGATGCGCACGCCGATCGCCGCCAACTTTTCTTCACGACCCGGATCCCCAACCCAGACACCGGTCAATCCCTCGACGCGCTTCGCTTCAATGCCGAACGATGCCGCAACGCGGATCAGAACCTCCTCGAGATCGCGCACGTAGCGATGCACGTCCTTGCGGAGATTGTCGGGCGCGGCCAGATCGAAGATGGGATACGCCACGAGTTGGCCGGGGCCGTGATACGTGACGTCACCACCGCGCCCCGTCTCGTGTACGGTCACGCCTTTGTCCGCGAGTTGCTCCGGTGTGGCGACGATGTGCTTGGGGCCCTGACGGGTTTTCACGCCAAGGGTGATGATGGGTGGATGTTCGAGCAGGAGCAACGTGTCAGGGATCGTCCCGGCACGCCGCACTTCCACCAATTGCGCCTGCAGCTTCAGCCCGTCGTCATAGGAGACGCGGCCGAGGCGGCGGACGTTAAGCATCCTTTTCGTCGAAGTCCTGGATGCGGTCTTTCAGGCGCTTGAGGAAGCGGCCTGCGTCGGCGCCATCGATCAGACGATGGTCATAGCCGAGCGTGAAGTAGCACATCGGCCGGACGGCGATCATGTCGTCGACGACGACCACGCGTTTGTCAACGCTGCCCACGCCGAGGATCGCGACCTGCGGCTGGCTGATGATCGGCAGACCAAAGAGCGCACCGAAGATGCCGGGGTTCGTGATCGTAAACGTGCCGCCCTGGACTTCTTCGGGGTTCAGTTTCTTCGAGCGGGCGCGCGCGGCCAGATCCTGCACTGAGCGGCTGAGGCCGAGCAGGTTCTTCTCATCGGCGTTCTTGATGACAGGCACGAGCAAGCCCTGATCGAGTGCCACAGCGATGCCGAGGTTGATGTCGCGTTTGTAGACGATGCTCTCGCCGTCGATGGACGCGTTCGTGAATGGGAACTCGCGAATCGTGTCGACGGTGGCCTTCGCAATGAGGGACGTGTACGTCAGCTTCGCACCGCGCGCTTCGTAGTCTTCCTTGTGCTTTTTGCGGAACTGATCGAAGCGGCTGAAGTCCACTTCGTATGCCGAGTACACGTGCGGCGATGTGCGGATGCTCATCACCATGTGCTCGGCGATCTTCTTGCGCATCACGCCCATCTTCTCGATGCGCACGCTTTCGCCGGGCTGGAATGCGGGCGGCGGCGCGATGGTCGACGTCGGCCGCGCACCGCCGGCCGACGGTGCCTTCGCCGTGCCGTTCTCGATCGCCGACAGAATGTCTTTCTTCGTCACGCGGCCGGCAATGCCGGTGCCGTCAAGTTGCGTAAAGTCGACGCCATGCTCCTTCGCGATTTTGCGAACGACAGGCGAAGAGCGCTGGCGTCGGACGTCAGCGAGCGTGACCACCTGAGCCGGTTGCGCGGCAACCGGCGTGGAAGCAGCGGTGACGCGCTCATCCCTCGTCGTGGTTTCCGCTGTGTGCGTGGAGGCCGATGAACCATCGCCCTGGGGCGGTGCGGCCACGGCAGCGGGCTTCTCCCCAGCGGCGCCGATTCGCGCGACGACGGAGTTGACCGGGACGGTCTCGCCTTCTTTCACGCTGACTTCGATCAGCACACCGGCGGCGGGCGACGGGATCTCGGCGTCGACCTTGTCCGTGGAAATCTCGAAGAGCGGCTCATCCTTGTCGACCGCATCGCCGACCTTCTTGATCCAGCGAACGATAGTGCCTTCGGCGATCGACTCGCCCATCTGGGGCATCGTGACATCAGTAGCCATGGATCCTCTTAAGAGTGAATCGCGCCGCCGTGCACGGCGTGGGCCGCCTCACCAATCGCCTCGCTCATCGTCGGATGCGCGTGGATGGTGCGGATCAGTTCTTCGACCGTGGACTCGAGACGCAGCGCGACGCCCGCTTCGGCGACGAGTTCCGTCGCACGCGGACCGATCATGTGGACGCCCAGCACTTCGTCGTACTTCTTGTCGGCGACGATCTTGACGAAACCTTCAGTCTCGCCGGCGATCTTCGCGCGGCCGAGCACGCCGAACGGGAACGTGCCGACAACGACGTCAAAGCCGCGCTTCTTCGCTTCGGCTTCCGTGAGACCGATGCTGCCGATTTCCGGATCGCAGTACGTGCAGCCGGGGACCTGATCGTAGTTGATGGGCGGCGGGTTCTTGCCCGCAATCCGCTCGGCGAGGACGATGCCTTCAGCAGACGAGAGATGCGCGAGCTGCGGATGCGCGCCGGTCCCCATCGTGATCACGTCACCAATCGCCGAGATCCCTGCAACGTTTGTACGAAACAAGGTGTCGACCTTGATGTAGCCGCGCTCGTCGATGACAAGGCCGACTTCTTTCGCGCCCAGGCCTTCAGTGACCGGACCGCGACCGGTCGCGACGAGGAGAATGTCGACCGCGAGCGATTCAGTCTTTCCGTCCGCTCCGGCCATCTCGATCGCCACCGTGCCGTCCTTCACGATCGCTGACGTGACCTTGGTGCCGACCTTCGTCGTGATGCCGCGCTTCTTGAACGCCTTGGCGAGTTCTGCGGAGACCGCTTCGTCTTCGTTCGGCACGAGTCGCGGCAGCAGTTCGATGACGGTCACCTCCGCGCCGAAGCGGCGGAAGATCGACGCGAACTCCACGCCGACGGCGCCGCTGCCCATGATCGCCATGGTTTTCGGCACCGCGGCGAGGTGAATGGCCTGATCGCTCGTGATGATGCGAGTCTTGTCGATCGTGATGCCGGGGACGCTGCGCGGCGACGACCCGGTCGCGACAATAACTTCCTTGGCAGTGAGCTGACGCGCGTCGGCGCCCGTCACGTCGATCTTGCCCTTGCCCATCAGGCGCGCGCTGCCTTTGATCCAATCGATCTTGTTCTTCTTGAAGAGGAACTCGATGCCTTTGGTGAGGCCCGTCACGATCTTGTCTTTGCGGGCATGGACGCGGGTCATGTCGATCCCGGGTGACGTCACGCCGGTGACGCCCCATTCAGCTGCGTCCTGTGCCACTTTCAGTGCGTGGGCATTTTCAAGAAGCGCTTTGGTCGGGATGCAGCCCCAGACGAGGCAGGTGCCGCCCAGTTGCGGGGCCCGTTCCACAACAGCGACTTTGAGACCGAGCTGCGCTGAACGGATGGCGGCCACGTAACCACCTGTGCCTGCACCGATTACAACGACGTCGTATTCGTTTGCCACAGCCACCAATGGTAGCTGATGTTCTATTTCTTGGGCAGAACGGCGTCCTTGAGCTGTTTGGCGATGCGGGCTTTGACGACGGTCTTGGCGGGAATCTTGATCGGCTCGCCGGTGGCCGGGTTGCGGCCCTCGCGCGCCTTGCGTTTCTGCACGACCAGCTTGCAGAGGCCGGGGACGACGAACTCGCCGGAGCGCTTCAGTTCTTTTTCTGACAGCACGAGGAGTTCGTCAAAGAAGTCACGAGCCACGGTCCGCTTGAGGTCAAACTTCTCGGCGAAGTGTGCGAACAATTCCATCTTCCCCATGCGGCGGGCATCGGCCATGACAATTCTCCTTCGGGCAAACACGTTAGAACTTGGCAAAAGCGCAGAACGGTCGGTATCGTATTGCTCGACCGGAGTACTGTCAAACCATGAGCGGCACACTTGAAACATTCCCGAACCCGCGGCCCGAGCGCGACTTCACGATCGAGATTCGCTGCCCGGAGTTCACGTCGATGTGCCCGAAGACCGGCCTGCCGGACTTCGGTGAGATCATCATCACATACACGCCCGACAAGACGTGTATCGAGTTGAAGTCGCTCAAGTACTACATGCTCGAGTACCGCAATCAGGGCATCTTCTACGAAGCGGCCACCAACAAGATCCTCGACGACCTCGTCGCAGCCATCGCGCCGAAGAAAATGACCATCGTCGGCGCCTTCACCGCCCGCGGCGGCATCACCACCAACGTCACCGTTCAACACGGATAACAGGTTCGAAAAAACATCGGGAGTTAATTCGATGAATTAACTCCCGATGTTTTTTCGAGACTTGGCACCGCGATTGCTCTGACAACTGACGCGCGAATGGGTCGCTCTATGGGCGTCTCAGCGACTGTCGCAATTTTTGCGATATTCACGACGCGCGGAGGTGTCAGAAATTGCTACGCACGCCCCTGCGCCCCGGCGCGGTCGTCGTTATTCGCCATCAGCGGTGGCGCGTGGCTGATGTGTCGCACAGCGACGCTGTCACGAGGATCGACGCGATCCGGCTGACGCCGCCAGCGTCCGCGCCCATGACTTTTCTGGCGCCGTTTGATGACGTGCACTGCGGCGCATCCGTCGGTCGGCCTCGCCGAGTGCGTCGTCAGCGCTGGCGTGCGACGCGGGCCGGCCTCGGCGCACGAGCGGAACACGCGATTCTCCCTCTGTGCGCGGTCGACGCCGATATCGCGGTGCTGCCCTATCAGCTCGAGCCGCTGCTGGCGATGCGCGACGGCGCGCGGCGCGTGCTGATCGCCGACGCGGTCGGTCTCGGCAAGACGATCCAGGCGGGCCTCATCGTCGCGGAACTCATGCGGCGACGAGAAGCTGCGCGTGTGCTGATCGCCGCGCCGAGTCACCTCTGCCGGCAGTGGCAGGACGCACTGCGCGCGCGATTGCACCTGTCCGCACGATTCGCAGACGCGGCGACACTCGCAGACCTCGCGACCACGCTGCCACGCGGTGTCAACGCATGGTCGCTCGACGGCATCTGGATCGGGTCGCTGGACTTTCTCAAGCAGCCGCACATCCTCGCGGCACTGCCCCTCGTGCCATGGGATCTGGTGATCATCGACGAAGCGCACATGGTCACTGGCCCCTCGGAGCGCCGCGATGCCGCGCAGTCACTGACCGAGTCTGCCCGCCGTGTCGTGCTGCTCACCGCCACGCCCTCATCAGGCATCGGCGATGGCCGCGCACTCATCCGAGTCGGCGCGCTGGACGCCGACGAGCCGCTGACCGTGTTTCGTCGCACACGATCAGACGTCGGTGTCGACTCGCGCCGTCGCGTCCGCCGCCTCACGCTGCGACCGAGCGCCGACGAATGTCACGCGCTCGACATTCTCGATGCCTTCGCGCGCGCTGCAGACTCGGCCGCCACCGACTCCACACGCGACGCGACGCACCTGCTCGTGGCTGTGCTGCGCAAACGCGCGCTGTCGACCTTCGCGGCGCTGTCGATCTCGGTCGCGCGTCGCCTCCGCCATCTGGACCGGACCGCAACAGAGGTCACCGATGCCGTTCAGGCATCATTCGACTTCGGCGATGCCGATCATGAACATGACGATGCGTTGACCGCGACGATTGGCCTCGCGGTGGAACGCGAACGATCGTGGATGCGCCGTCTTCAGACGGCCGCCGTCAACGCCGCGCGCGTGAGTCGCAAGCTCTCGCGCCTGACGACGCTTGTGACCCGCGCGCACGAGCCCGTCATTGTCTTCACCGAGTTCCGCGACTCGCTCGACATCGTCGTCGCGGCGCTGCAGCAGCGCGGCAACGCGGTCGTCGCTGCACACGGGCGTTTGTCGACAGCCGAGCTCCATGCGGCGCTCGACGCGTTCCGTGATGGTCGCGCGCGAACCCTCGTCGCGACCGACGTCGTCTCGCAGGGCTTGAATCTGCATCAACGCGCGCGATGGGTCATTCATTTTGACCGGCCGTGGAATCCGATTCGCCTCGAGCAGCGCGCCGGACGTGTGGATCGGATGGGCCAGACGCGCGATGTCCATGTGACGGAACTCGTGCTCGACGATGCGCGCGACCGCGCGTTCGGCGACCGACTCCAGCATCGGGGAGAGTCGGCCGACGCTCTGCTCGCGGCGACCGACACGCGCTGGCGTCGTCGCGGTCGTGCGGTCGCGGTCATGGTTGAGCGCCGCCGATTGGCCGCCCGCGCGTGGCGTGGGCCGATGCCATCCGGTCGGCCACAGCAGCATCACGGTGTGCTCGCGGACGTCTTGTCGCACGACATCGGAGGCGAGGAGACGATGCTGACAACAGACTCGGCAGAGACCGGCGGTTTAGCGCTGCACGCACGGGCGCGACGCGTGACGCGGATCGCCCTCACGCGCGCACGACACGCGCTGCACATTGAGCGCGCGCTCCTCGAGCGACTCGCGCGACTCGATCCTCGCGACGCGCAAGGCCACGCGATCGATCGACGACAGCTGCCCTTGCCGGGAACCGCGACTGCCGCGGATGTGACGCGGCGAACACGCGATGCCTCCGCGGAGGCGGCCGCACGTCACGACGCAGACGCTCGCATCACCGAGCTCGCACAACGGATCCGCACGCCGCTGGCGATTCACTCCGTGCGCCCACTGCTGAAGGGCTGATGCGATGCGCGCACCGTTGCAGGGCATCAGCGGCTCGTTGTTTCCCAGTCGTTATCTCGCGGACCACTTACTCGTCGAGATGCCAGCGATGGCCGTCGCTGATGAGAGAACCCGTCGGCGACTCAGGCAGTGGTGGCACACGGTATCGACCACCTGCGGACCGGCTACCGGCATCAGAGCACTGTTTGACATCGCCGCCATGCCACTGGCGGCGACGCTCGGGTTTCGGGCGACGGGTGTCACATTCTCCAGCCGGGCCGGACTTGCACGTCTGGAGGCCGCCAGTGAAGGACGCCCAGGCGCTGCCGTCGCTTTACTCGTCGTGCCGTGGGCGCATCGAGCGCCGGCCATGTGGCGTGATGCCGTCGCGCACGCTCGTGCGTGCAACGCCTCCTGGTGCCTCATCCTCGCGCCACCGTATCTGCAGATCCTCGATGCGCGGCATTGGTCTCGTCGAGTCGTTGACATCACGTTCCCCGATGCCGTCGCTGACGCTGACAGCTTCGATCGATTCTGGGCGCTGACTCGCGCTGCGACATTCCAGCGCGCGTCCGCAGAGGCCGCCGCGCCGATCGAGCAACTCGTTGCACGCGCGGAGCGTTTTCAGGATTCCGTACGCGAGGACCTGCAGCGCGGTGTGGCTCACAGCCTCACGATCCTCGACGATGTGCTGCCCCCGGGCGATGAGCCGCTCGCGATCATCTATCGCGTGCTGTTCCTGCTCTTCGCCGAGTCGCGCGATCTGCTGCCTTGGCGCCATCCGCTGTACGGACCCGCGTACTCGATCGGCACCATGTGTGAGGCCGCACGCGCGAATCCGCGCGCCGCGGGCTTCTGGCCGGGCCTGGCCGCCGTGTCGCGGCTCCTGCGCGTGGGCTGTCGCACACCATCGCTCGACGTGCGCCCATTCAACGGTCACCTGTTCTCGCGGGCAGCCGTCCCTTCGCTCGAGCGACGCCGCCGTCATTCGCGCGGCGCGCGGGCGGCACGCGAGGATCACGCCATCGCCCACACACTCGTGCAACTATCGTCGCGACCCACGCGTCACGGGCGAGATCCGATCGCGTATCCGGACCTCGGCGTCGAGCAGCTGGGCGCCGTCTATGAACGCGTCCTTGGACACCCGCATCGGAAACAGAGCGGCACGTTCTACACGCCACGCGCGCTGACCGAGTGCGTCGTCCGCGCCACTTTGAGTCCGCTGACACGCAACGCCACCGCCGACGCCATCCTCACTCTCCGTGTCGTCGACCCCGCGATGGGATCGGGTGCGTTTCTGGTGGCCGCGTGCCGACATCTCGCCGCGGCGTACGAACGCGCACTTGTGCGCGAGGGTCGGCTGTCGGAGCACGAGATCGATGCCGAGATGCAGGCCAACTTCCGTCGTCTCGTCGCGCAGCAGTGCCTGTATGGTGTCGATCGCAATCCTGTCGCTGTGCAACTCGCGCGATTGTCGCTCTGGCTCGCCACGCTGGCGAGCGGAAAGCCGCTGAGCTTTCTGGATCACCGTCTCCGCACCGGCGATGCCCTTGTGGGCGCACGTCCACACGATCTCAGGCACATCGTTGATCGACACCGCGTGCAGACGATGCCGCTCTTTGATGCGCAGGTGGAATTCGAGACATCGCGATTGGCGGCGCCGCTCGTGTCACTGGCATCCGAGCCCGACGACAACGTAGAGATCGTCAGGAAGAAGGAAGCGCTCTGGTCCGAGATTAATCGCGAGAGCTCCGCATTGTCGCGATGGCGGCTCGCGTCTGATCTCTGGTGCGGGCGTTGGTTTCCTGACGCCAGTGGGGTGCCCACGACTCCCGAACTCCGCGCTGCGATCGATGCCCTGATCCGCCACGATCGCACATTGCCGATCGGCAGGCTATCGCGACACCTCGCGACGGCGCGACGTCAGTCCGAGACGCATCGCTTCTTTCATTGGCCGCTCGAGTTTGCGGATGTGTTCGCGACGATTGACGGCCGATCGCGATCGGGCCCCGGTTTCGATGCGGTGATCGGCAACCCACCGTGGGAAATGTTGCGCGCGGATCACGGCGAACCGGGCGCGCCGGCACAGCTCGTGCGCTTCATCCGCGAGTCGGGTCTCTACCCGGCGTGCGGTCGCGGCCACGTGAACCTGTATCAGCCATTTCTTGAGCGCGCACTCGATCTCACGCGACCTGGCGGACAGGTGGGGCTCGTGGTGCCGTGGGGCCTGGCGTCAGACGACGGCGCGGCCGCGCTGAGAGCACGACTCCTCGATCAGTGCCGAACGACCACGCTCATTGGCCTCGACAACGCCGGTGCGATCTTCCCGGTGCATCGCGGGCTCAGGTTCGTCGCGGTGGTGACCAGCCCCGGCGGCCGCACCGAAGAACTGCCGATGTTCAGTGGCGTCACGAGCGCCGCCGAGCTTGAGCAGCTGGTCGACGACGAAGGTCGGTTGACCAGATCGGTGCGCGTGAGCCGCGGTACGTTGTCGGGCGCGGGCGGGGCGCTGCGACGCATTCCGGATCTTCGCGGCGCCAGTGATCTGGCGTTGCTCGACGCGATGAGCCCGCGCTGGCCCGCACTTGGCAGTGCGAATGGCTGGCACGTGGAGTTTGGCCGTGAGTTGAACGTCACTGAAGATCGCGGATCATTCGGCGAGCGAGGCCTCGCCGTGATTGAGGGTAAGCACATCCAACCATTCGTCACGGATACCCAGGCGCCACGATTTCGCATCACGACTGCCGCCGCAGTCGCAGTGCTACCCAACCGCGCGTTCGAACGCGCGCGCCTCGCCTATCGCGATGTGTCTGCGGTCTCCAATCGCCAATCGCTCATCGCCGCTATCGTCCCCGCCGATGTTGTCACCACGCACACGCTCTTCTGTATCAAGACTCCCCTTGATCTCGAGCGGCAGCAGTTCCTCTGCGCCTGTTTCAACTCTTACGTGCTGAACGCCATCGTGCGCATGCTGATGGGTGGCCATCTGACGACGAGTCTGGTTGAGAGTTTGCCTGTGCCGCCATGGACGGGATCGGCGACGCAACGGCAGATTGCGCGACTGAGCGGCCGGCTCGCATCCGGGCGGACCGCCACGAAGACATCGTCTCTGCTCCAGGCGCTGGTCGCCCGTGAATACGGCGTTGATCGCGACACGTTTGCACGAATTCTTGAAGGCTTTCCGTTGGTGCCCGAACTGGACCGAGGGTTGGCTGCCAGACAGTTCGTAGACATATTGATGCGAGGCTAATATGCTTGTATGCATGCGTACGACGATTCGGCTAGATCCTCATTTATTGAGAGACGCGAAGAAGCATGCGGCCAGCACGCACCGCACCCTGACTTCGGTCATTGAAGATGCGCTGCGCGAGGTGCTCGCCCGCACCCGCACGAGTCGGCCGGAAATCGAACTGCCGGTCTCGCCGCATCGCGGTGGACTGATGCCGGGAATCGATCTGACAAATTCGGCCGCCCTGATGGACGTGCTCGACGAGGAAGACCTGGCGGTGGGCCGTGGTCCTCGCTGACGTCAACGTCCTCATCTGCGCGTTTCGGCCCGATGTGGAGCACCACGACGCCTGCCGCGCGTGGTTGACGAAGGTTCTGAAATCGGATCACGCGTACGGCGTCTCCGATCTCGCCCTCGCGGCGATGGTTCGTGTCGTCACCAACCCGCGCGCATTCTCACCACCCGACAGCCTCGATGACGCATTTCGGTTTGCCGCGGCGGTCACCCGTAGCGCCAACGCGGTGCGCCTGTCGCCGGGCCCGCGGCACTGGGAGATCTTCGAACGCGTCTGCCGCGACGCGCAGGTGCGGGGCAACCGAATCACCGACGCGTACTACGCTGCGCTCGCCATCGAACATGGGTGCGAGTGGATCACACTCGACGGCGACTACGCCCGGTTTGCAGGTTTAAAGTGGCGACGGCCCGCCTGACCCCACGCACCCAACGAACCAAGTAGAATCCTCCCCTAAGTGCCGAACTACGGTTTCGCGATCGATCTGAAGATGTGCATCGGGTGCCACGCCTGCACGATCGCGTGCAAATCCGAGCATGACATTCCGATTGGCGTGAATCGCTGCTGGGTGAAGACGGTCGAGAAGGGGTCGTTCCCCGAAACGCAGCGGTTGTTCCTGCCGATGCTGTGCAATCAGTGCGAGGAAGCGCCGTGCATGAAGATCTGCCCGACGAGCGCGCTGTTTCGTCGGCACGACGGGATCGTGGATCTCTACGGCGACTCGTGCATCGGCTGCAAGGCCTGCATGGTCGCGTGCCCGTTCGACCAGATCTTCATCGACCCGAATACGAAGACCGCTGAGAAGTGCAATTTCTGCGCGAACCGCATTGAGAATCAGCTCGAGCCGGCGTGCGTGAGCGTGTGTCCGACGGAGTGCCGGATCTTTGGCGACCTCGACGACCCGAACAGCCGCGTGGCGCAGATCGTGGCGCGCGAATCGTTCACGGTACGTAAACCAGAAAAGGGCACGGGCCCGAAGGTGTTCTATCTCGGCGCTGACAACGCCGCGATGCAACCGGAAGTCGCGGCCCGGCCCTTCATGTTCCGCGAAGGTCAGGTGCATCTGCGCCCACTCGGCGCGGTGGAGCCCGACCCATCGCGGCCGGGTGATCCGCGTGTCGACTACGACATGCCCCACAAGAAGCCATGGGGCATGGACCTCGTGCTGTATCTCCTGTTCAAGGGCATCTCCACGGGCGCGCTCTTCCTCGGCGCTGTGCTCTGGCTGATCGGCGATCGTTCGGCGCTCACCGCGATTGCCGCACCGCTGATCTCCACGCTCTTCTCGGTCGCGACCGCCGTCGTGCTCATCAAAGACCTCGAGCGGCCCGAGCGTTTTTATTACATCCTCACGCGACCCAACTGGACGTCGTGGATGGCGCGCGGCGCATTCCTGCTCACCGCGCACGGCGCACTCGGCGGCGCGTGGTTGCTCGCCGGCGTGCTCGGATGGCACGGCCTGATCACCGCGATGGCGATCCTGACTCTGCCGATTGCGCTCGGCACCACGGCCTACACCGGCTTCCTGTTCGCGCAGGGCCTCGCGCGCGACTTGTGGCAGGGCACGCACGGCACGATTGATCTGATCGCACAGTCGGCGATTGAAGGCGCCGCGCTGTTGTTGATCGCCGCGCTCTACACTTCGCCAAGCACGACGACGGTGCATCTGCTGGCGTGGACGGTGTGCATCGCGACCACGGTGCACTTCCTGATTCTCGTGTCCGAGCACCTCTTCACGCCGAGCGCAACACTGCATCACGAGCTCGCGGTTCGCGCGATCGTGCATGGCGCGTTCAGTCGAATGTTCTGGATCGGCGCACTCGGCCTCGGCTGCGTGGCGCCGCTCGTCCTCTTCGGTGTCGGCGTCGCCGGCGGCTTTTCGCTCGTCACGCTCACGTCGGCCGCGATCGTCGCCCTTGTCGGCGGCCTCGCGTGGGAATACATCTGGGTCGAAGCCGGCCAGTCGGTGCCGCTGTCATGACCGAATTCCGCAAACATCCGGATCCGTCGACCTGGGAACACTTCGTCGACTACGAATCCACGTCGTGGCCGAAGAAGGATCGCCGGAACTACTGGATCATCCCGTCGATCTGCTTCAACTGCGAGTCGGCGTGCGGGATCATCGCCTACGTCAACAAAGAGACGCTCGAGATTCGCAAGATCGAGGGCAACCCGGTGCATCCGGGCAGCCGCGGACGCACGTGCGCCAAGGGCGTCGTTACACCCAATCAACTCGAAGATCCAGACCGCATTCTCTATCCGATGCGTCGCAGAGGCGCACGCGGCAGTGGCGAGTGGGATCGCGTGACGTGGGGTGTGGTGCTCGACGAGATCGGGACGCGCATTCGCACTGCGATCCTCGAAGGCCGCAAGAAAGAAATCATGTACCACGTGGGCCGTCCGGGTGAAGACGGCTACGTCAATCGCGTGCTCCAGGCCTGGGGCATGGACGCGCACAACAGCCACACCAACGTCTGCTCCTCATCTGCGCGTCTCGCACATTTCCTGTGGACGGGCGCCGATCGGCCCTCACCGGATCACGCCAATGCGCGCTGCATCCTGTTGCTCTCGTCGCATCTCGAATCAGGCCACTACTTCAATCCGCACGCGCAGCGCATCATCGAGGGCCAGTCACGCGGCGCAAAGCTGATCGTGATGGACCCGCGGCTGTCGAACACGTCGGCGAAAGCCGACCTGTGGATGCCGGCAAATCCGGGCACCGAAGCCGCCATCCTCCTCGCGATTGCGAAGTGGCTGATCGACCACAAGAAATACAACCGCGCGTTCGTGCGCCGCTGGGTCAACTGGCAGACGTATCTCACGGAGTGCCGACAGGACTTGCCTGTCACGTTCGACGCGTTCGAGCAGGCGATCAAAGAGGAATACGCCCAGTTCACGCCGGAATTTGCGGAAGCCGAATCCGGCGTCGCCGCGCACAAGATCATCGAGGCCGCGGAAGCGATTGCCGCGGCCGGCACCGCGTTCTCCACGCACAGCTGGCGCGCCGCGGCCGCCGGACACCTCTGGGGCTGGCAAATCACCCGCAGCATCTACTTCATCGTCGTTCTCATGGGCGCGATCGGCGAACCGGGCGGCGTGAACATGCACGTCGACAACAAGTTCGTGCCCAAGCACTACAACGCGCCGCCACCGCCGGAATACTGGAACGAACTGCTGTTCCCCAAAGAGTTTCCGCTCGCGTTCCACGAGATGAGCTTCCTGCTGCCGCACTTCCTCAAAGAAGGCCGCGGCAAGCTCGACACGTACTTCACGCGCGTCTATAACCCGCTGTGGACCAATCCCGACGGCTTCACGTGGATGGAAGTGCTTCAGGATGAAACCAAGATCGGCTGTCACGTCGCGCTCACGCCGTTCTGGAGTGAGACCGCGTGGTTTGCCGACTACGTGTTACCGATGGGTCTCGGCACCGAGCGCCACGACACGATGAGTCAGGAGACGCACGCCGGTCGATGGCTGGGTTTTCGTCAGCCGGTGAAGCGCGTGGCGATGGCCAAACGTGGCGAGAAGGTCACGGCCACGCACGAAGCGAATCCGGGGGAAGTGTGGGAAGAGAGCGAGTTCTGGATCGCGCTCTCGTGGCGCATTGATCCGGACGGTTCGCTCGGGATCCGCAAGTTCTTCGAGTCGCCGTACCGTCCGGGTCAGATGATCACGATGGATGAGTACTACGGCTGGATGTTCGAGAACTCCGTCCCCGGCCTTCCCGAAGCCGCCAAAGCCGAAAGCCTCACGCCGCTCGAATACATGCGCAAGTACGGCGTCTTCAAAGTGGACGACGTCTCGTACAGCAAGGCCTATGAGAAGCGCCTCAGCCCTGAAGTGTTTGCCGGCGCTGAAGCGAATCCAATCACAGGCGCGCTCGAAAAGAACGGCGCGGCGATCGGACTGATGGTCGACGGCCTGCCGTGTTCAGGCTTCAACACGCCGTCGCGCCGCCTCGAGTTTTTCTCGCCGACGCTCGCCAAGTGGGGCTGGCCCGAGCACGCGATCCCGCAGTACGCGCCGGGCCACGTGTACTGGCGCACGCTCGATCGCCAGCAGAACGAGTTCGACCTGCTCCCGAACTTCCGTCTGCCGACGCTGATTCACACTCGCTCGCCCGTGAAGTGGCTCTACGAGATCTCGCACTCGAATCCGTTGTGGATGGCCACGCCGGATGCCGAGAAGCTCGACATCGAACTGGGCGATCTCGTCAAAGTGAAGACGCGCATCGGCTACTTCATCACACGCGCGTGGGTCACCGAAGGTCTGCGCCCGGGCGTTGTCGCCATGTCGCACCACCTCGGCCGATGGCGTCTGCACGAAGATATGGGCCAGCGATCGGCATCCGCGCTCGTGCGTATTGCGCGCAGCGGCGACGGCAAGTACGAGATGAAGCAGGTCCATGGCGCGCAGCCGTTCGACAGCGACGATCCGGACAGCGCGCGCGTCTGGTGGAGCGAAGTCGGCGTGCACCAGAATCTGACGTTTCCCGTCCAGCCCGACCCGGTGAGCGGCATGCACTGCTGGCATCAGAAGGTCACCGTCGAAAAAGCGGGACCGGACGACAGCTACGGCGACGTGATGGTCGATACCGCCGAGTCCCATCGGGCGTATCTTGAGTGGATGGCGTTGACACGGCCGGCCCCCGGCCCCGACGGCACGCGGCGTCCCTCGTGGTTTGATCGTCCGCTGCGCCCGATCGCCGCGGCGTATCGCTTCTCAGACTGGAATCCCAAGTCGTGAGACAGAGTCGGCTGCTCTTCGGCGCCGTGACCGCCACCGCTGTGGTGCAACTCGCCCTGGCCCTCGCGGCCAGTCGTGGCCTGGTCGCCAGCGCATTCGCTATCCCGGCCATCCTCACCTGCGCCTGGGGACTCATCATCGTCTTGGCCGTGATGGCGTCGCGGCAGACGCAGTCGCTGAAAGACGAGATCAGCTCCAGACAAACACAGCATCAAGCCACGCTCGATCAGGTCGAGCAGCTTGAAGCCCTCAACGAAATGCTGGTGACGCTCGGCCGCACGAAGGATGTGGGGCTGGCGTTTCAGGGGCTGGCGCGGCGAGTGGGGCGGCTCGTTCGCTGCGATCGTCTGGGTCTCGCGGTGCTGAGTGAGAACGGTCATGAAGTGCAGACCTATCTGTCACGCGTCAGCGAGCCAGAGCGACGCCGGCGACCGCGACCGGAAGTCGCGTATCGCCTCGAGCGCAGCCTCTTCGGTCAGGTCATGCGCTCCTGCGAGCCGGTGGTCGTCGACGACTTCGCCACACAGACACTGGAATTCGTGGACATGTCGGACCTGGCGTCGCAAGGCTTTCGTTCTGCGATCGTGTTGCCGCTGATGTCGCGCAACCGATCGATCGGCACGCTGACGGCGATTTCCCGGATGCCCGGCGCCTTCACTGCGACGCACCGCGATGCGATGCAGCCCATGGCAGAAGTCCTCGCGTTTGCCTTCGTCGCGCAGCAGCAACACGCGGCCCTGCAGCGTTATCGCTCGATGGAGACGCTCGCCGAAGTCAGCTTGTCGCTCTCGACCGACATCAACAGCGCGCTGCAAGCCATCATCGGTCAGTGCGGCGTGCTCGAGGCGCTGCATCCGGACGCCGCTGCCGACGTGCATGTCGTGATGTCACAGGCCGATCGCATCGCCACGCTCCTCGAGCGGATGCGCACGGCGGCGCAGGAGCGTCTTCGCGACGCCGTCGCACCTGCGCAATCGGCCGGCATCCCTTCCAGCCCCGAAGAGTTCGGCGCCGACGAGGAATAGCTAGTTGAACTTGAACCAGCCGAAGATCTGACCGGTCAGCACCACGATCACGATCGTTGTCGCCACCGCCAGCAGCGTGTCTCGACGGATCGCGGCATCAACGAGCGAGACGACGATTCTGGTGGCCGGAATCAACATCAGCAGCACGATGCCGGCGTTCAGCACGGTGGTCGACACGGACATCCCGAGAAACGCCAGCACCAGCCCGACGACCAGCACCGACGAACTGACCGCCACACCGGCGCGCATCAGGCTGGTGATGATCTGTTCGAGTCGCGTGAAGTCTCGGCTGGCGCTCATTTGCCGATCCTCAAGAGATACATCGTCGCCACAGACAACAGCAGCACGACCATGACGAGCTTGTGTGTCTTGGCTTTGCTGCGATGTTGCAGGTAGACGCCGACCTGCGTGCCGAGCAGTACACCAAGCACGGCGGCCGCCGCCAGTTCCGGCACGATGTTGCCCTTCTGGAAGTTCTCAATCGTGAGGACGAGCGCCGTGGCACCGATCATCAGCGAACTGGTCGCCGCTGCCGTGCGGATCGGCACGCCGCACCACGCATTCAGGACGGGGACTTTGACAATGCCGCCACCAATACCGAAGTTGGACACGATACCGGCGAGAAACGAGATGGCGAACGCGATGATCGGCCGCTTCAGCTGATACGCGACCACGCCGCCACTCTCGCGCTCCATGTATCGCCCGCCCAGCACGCCGACGTCGATGTTGGGGTCTTTGATGACGTTGCGCTTGTCGATGCGCGAAATCATGATCAGCGCGATCACAACCAGAGTCCACGCGAACATCTGCTCAATCGTGGCGTCCTTGCGTTTGCCCAACCACCAGAGTCCAAAGACACCGCCGGTCGTCGTGAAGATCTCGAGCACCATCCCGAGACGCAGGTTCACAAGCTCCAGTCGGCCCTTCACGGCTGACGATGCGCTTGACGTCGCGATGATGGTCACGAGGCTGATGCCGGTCGCCTGCGCAAACGGCAGGCCCATCGCGAGATTCAGAAACGGCACGAGCAACACGCCGCCACCGATGCCCAACAACGCACCGAGTCCGCCGGCCACCGCACCGGCGCACATCGTGACGAGTTCGAGCGAGAGGCTCATGCGGTGATTACTTCCGGTACTTCCACAGCGCCGGCGTGGCGGTGACGATCAGGCCGGTGGCGATGAGGCAGCCGATGCCGCCGGTGATGACCGAGAACGGGGCGCCGCGCCAGTTGGCCACAAGGCCGGCTTCCAGTTCGCCGAGCTGCGGGCCACCCTGGAAGAAGACCATGTTGATGCCGGTCATGCGGCCGCGAAGGGAATCCGGCGTCTCGAGTTGCCGGATCAGATTGCGCACGACCATGCTCATGCTGTCGGCAAGTCCGGAGAAGGCCAGGCACGCGAAGGTCAGCCAGAACGTGGTGGAGAAACCAAAGACGACGGTCGTCAGACCGTAGGCGAACACGGCGAGCACCAGGAGTTTGCCGCGCTGCTCGATCGCGTCGGCGAATCGAATCATCGCGATGCTGCCAATCGTGGCACCGACCGCGGGCGCGGCGTACAGCCAGCCATAGCCGCGTGCACCGACGTGCAATACGTCTTGCGCGAAGATTGGCAGCAGCGCCGTCGCCGATGAGAAGAAGGTCGCGAAAAAGTCGAGCAGCATCGATGATCGGATCATCGGATTGCGGAAGACGAAGCTCAGGCCTTCGCGCGCGGCGCGAATCGAGATGTCGTCCGTCTTGCCTTCGCGACGTTCAACGGCTTTGACGTCCCGCATCAGGAGCAGCGCCACCCCGACACAGGCAAACGACACGGCGTTGCCGACGTAGGCCCAGCCGACGTTTGACGTGGCGATCAGCACACCGGCCAGCGCGGGTCCGCCGACCGACGCGATCTGAATCATCGCGGTGTTCAAACTGACGGCGTTCGGCAGGATCTCGCGCGGCACCAGGTTCGGCACCAAGGAATGGCGGGCGGGCGCATCAAAGGCGCTGGCCGCGGCGCCGAACCCGGCGAGCAGATACACAGGCCACAGGGCCTGGACCCCGGCAAATGCCAGCACCGCGAGCGCTAGCGCGACCACGCCACCGGCGATCGACGTCATCAGCATCAGCTTGCGGCGATCAACGACATCCGCCACCACGCCACTGATCAAAGAGAGCACGATGATCGGCACGACGCGCACGAGCCCGACGATGCCGAGCGCGAGGGCCTTGTGCTGCGGCTCCACGAGCAGCGACACATGCCACAACAGAGCGGCCTGCTGCATGAATGTGCCGGTGAACGACGCGAGCATCCCCATCCACAACATGCGGAAGTTGCGATGGAACAGCGCGGGTGTATGCCGCGCACACCACGAATCGGTCACACGCGCGTCACTCACTCCGCGATGGGCCCGTGGGCGTACGGCTTCAGCACCGCGTAGAGTGCGCTCATGATGGGCGTCGGCACACCAACGGCGAGTCCGCGACGGACCACACTGCCCTGCAACGCCTCAACTTCAATCTTCTTGCCGAATGACAAATCGATCAGCAGTGATGAGCGCATCGTCTTCGGCACGTTCGCGGTGTAGTCGGCAATCCGGCCGCGCACGCCGGGCGGCACGTTGATGCCGGACGCGCGGGCGACCGCTTCCACTTCGTCCACGGCGCGCAGAAACATCTCGCGAACAAATTCGTCGCCCCAGATGTGGCCAAACGACAGTCGTGACGCGCCAGTGAATGCGGCCATCGGGGCGAGATAGATGAACTTCTCCCAGAGACGCGGACGAATATCCGGCAGGGCCTCGGTCTGAATGTCGGCGGCGGTGAAGATCGGCGCGAGTGCGGCGACGCGCGCTGAAACGTCGGCCGACGGATTGAAATATTCGCCAAACACAATGCGGCGATGCGTGCCGTTGTGACGAATGACGCCGGGGGCTTCGATCCCGCCGGCAATATACGTCGCGCCGCCGATCACGGGCGCCTGGCCGAACACCGCCGCCAGTTCTTCCGCGCTATCGACGCCATTTTGGAGGGTGATGATCGAGGTCTGCGGTCCGATCAGCGGACGCAGGCTCTCGAATGTCTCGGCGTTCGCGTACGCCTTCACCGCGACGATCACGACATCGACTATGCCGATCTGTGCTGGGTCACTTTCGACCGGGCAGTGCACGGTGAAATCACCGACCGCTTCAGGCGAACTCGCGATACGGAGCCCGGTGGCCAGCATCGCGTCGCGATGCGCACCGCGCGCCACAAACGACACGTCCTGGCCTGAACGCGACAGCAACGCACCATAGAATCCGCCGACCGCGCCGGCGCCAACCACTGCGAACTTCATCACGACTCCAATTGTGTCACTGCACGTCTACTGCACGGGGAAGACACAATTGTACGGCGTGAGCCGCCGACGCCGTTAGACGGCGGGTTTGCTCTTCAGGACGCCGACCTGAATCAGGAGGCCGGTAAAGTCGTAGATGCGCTGCTCTTCCTGAATCAGGCGATCTGACAACGTATAGAGCCGCACGCCTTCGATCCTGAATGGCGGCCGCTGGCCGGCAGGCCCATGAAGTCGGCCGAGTGGGTGGCGGTGGCCTGAAACGACTGGGCGCATCGATTGCCGTCGATCAGCACGACGTCAGAGACAAACGTCCAGTCAGGAAACATCCGGAAGAGCGACGCGTACGAGGTCGCAATGGCTTCGCGGCCATGCAACTGACCAAACATCGGGCTGCGCACCACGCCGTTCTCTGCATGCGTGCGCGCCAACGCGCCCACGTGGCGGGCCACCCACGCGTCATTGCGTTCAGCGAACAAATCGACAATCTCTTCGCGTGTCATGGTCAGCTCCTACTGGAGTGCGAGTTCACCGCGCTGCAGATCAAACGTGACTTTGTACTTGCTCAGAAACGTGTGCCCCACGATGCCACCGATGTCGATCCCGAGCAACCAGCTTGGCGCGTCGAGGTTCAACACCGCGACCGACGCCTGCGACATCGACACGCCGCGGCCAAAGACGATGTCGACAAACGGGAGCACGAACGCATTCTTGTCGCGTCCGGCGGTGCCGTAGACATTGATCGGAATGCGGCGCAGCGCGGGATCCGCGTTGACGCCCGCGGCGACTCGCCCGCTCACGACCAGCCCGAGGTCACCGCCGGTATCCACGATGAACGCCGCCAGCTTCGTGTTCACATTGCCATTGACCATGGCCAATCGTTGCACGCGCAGCGGCAACCGCAGGCCGCCGCTCTCCGCCCGCAACTGCTTCGACATGGTCAGCACCTTATTTGCGTAGTCGATCGTCACAGACAGGCCGAGCGCGAGCGGCGCGAAGCCCTGCGTCTCGGTGATCGGCAAATTGCTCAGCGCCGGCGCCTTGATGAAACACGCGACGTTCTTCACATGGAGTGGACCCACGTCGAGGCGATCAATGCGTCCCATCTGCAAATCGCGGAAGCCGGTCTCGCGCTCGCCGATGCCCGCGGTGGGAATCACGGTCAACGCATCGACCTTCGAGGCCCGCGCCACATCCGGTGTCAGCGACGAGTGCTCCGCGCCGGTGTCAACGACGACATCGATGGCGGGGCGGCCGTTGATGCTGGCTTTGACCAACACTTTGTCGTTTTCGATGCGGAACGGCACCGTGAATGTTTGATCGGCGCCTTCGATGTCGAACGGCACCGATGTGCCAAAACGGCGCAGGAGATCGGCCTGCGCATGCGCCCAGCGTGCCGCGTTGTTGGTTTTGCGGTCGGGCATCGCAGCCTGATAGCGATCGAGCGCGATGGCCGCTTCGGGGTAGCGCCGCATCTGCTCGAGGACATCGGCGAGTGTGTAGAGATAGGCCTCTTCACCGGGATCGCGCGTGACGGCCGCCGTAACGAGCTTCAGCGCTTCGGGGAGTTGACGTCGTGCCGCCAATGATCGGCCACGTCCGTGCAAGGCGCGCGCATCATTCGCATCGAGCGAGAGCGCCTTGTCGTAGCTGATTTCCGCTTCCACGAAATGGCCGGCGGCCCAGAGCGCGTCACCGAGCACGCCAGTCGCCTGTGGATTGCCGGGCACGCTCTCGAGCAGGCCCGCGGCTTCGTCGACGGCGGAAGCAAACCCGCCCATGCGAAGAATGCCTTTCACTTCGCCGGCACCGGCGCGCACTTTTTGCGACGGATCCGGAGACGCGAGACGCGCGCGTTGATAAGCAATGATCGCCTCGCGGTAGCGACCCTTCACCATCATCTCGTCGCCGAAATCGATACCCGCCGCCGGCGTCATCGGCGGCACGGCCGGCTTGGGCGGCTGCTGGGCCGACAGAAGTAGCGCGACGCACGGAACGGCCGTCACCGTGAACCACCACACGCGCTTGTACATGCCGGGACTATACCCCCGTACGCGCCTCACGGCAGCGCCGCGACCCTCGCAACAGGAATCGCGGCTACGACCAGGCCCCACAACAGCACGTTGAGCCAGGTCGGCAGGGGTGTGGGGCTCACGCCACGAGCGCGCAACGATCCTCTGATGACAGAAGCCAGGATCATGGAGACGCTACCGGCCAGCAGCGCGGCCACCAGGGCCGTCGTGAGGCTCTCGGGCGAACTGCCCTTGCCGACCCCCAACGACGCCTGCGCCATCGTCAGCGTGACGGCGTAGACAAACACGACCGACACGGTCAACAACCCCGCAACGAGCGGCAGGTCGCCGGGCAGGATCGGCCGCGCGAGAACAGACCACAGGGATCGCCTGATCATTCTGACGATTGTAAGCGGCCCAAAACCCCGTACACTGCCTCCATTCGATGACGCTCGATCTTCCGAGCCACATTGGCAGCTATCGCATCGTCAAGCGACTCGGTGTCGGCGGTATGGGCGAAGTCTTCCTCGCGCGCGATGATCGCCTGCGCCGGAACGTCGCCATCAAACGCGCGCTGCGCTCGCATTTCTCCGACATCGAAGCGGGCCGCCGGCTGCTGATGGAGGCTCGAGCGGCCGCGCAGCTCGATCACCCGCGCATCTGCCCCATCTTTGAGGTGGGTGAAGATGATGGCCTGCCGTTCATCGTGATGCCGGTCGTCGAAGGCCAGACGTTGCAGACGCGGCTCTTGAAGGGTCCCCTGGCGATTCGGGAGGCCGTCGACCTCGCGACACAAATCGCCGATGCGCTCATCGCCGCGCACGCCCGCGGCATTCTGCACCGTGACATCAAGCCCGCCAACCTCATCATTAACGAGCGCGGCGAGATTCGAGTGATGGACTTCGGCCTGGCTCGCCTGGCAGACGATGCGGCGAGCAGCGGCGAGAGCGAAACACGGGGCATGACCGCGATCGGCACGACGGTTGGAACGCCGTCGTACATGTCGCCGGAGCAGACCCGCGGCCAGGCCGTGGATGCGCGAACGGACCTCTTTAGTCTGGGTGTGGTTCTGTACGAAATGGTATCGGGCCGGTGTCCATTCGAGGGGCCCAGCATCGCCGAGGTGGTCACCGCCACGCTCACTCACGAGCCGGCGTCGCTCGTGCGCCAGCGGCCCGAGGTTCCCGACGAGCTGCAGCGCATTGTGATGAAGCTGCTCCGAAAATCCGCAGCGGAGCGCTACCAGTCAGCGGCGGATCTGCTCGTCGACCTGCGAGCTCTGCTGAACGTGGCACACACGGGTGCGACTGCGGCCGCACCACGTCGACGGTCCCGGGCGCTGATGGCCGCAATTGTCGTCACCGTCTCGCTCGTCTCGGGGGCGGCCACGTTCATATTTTCGTGGCGCGCATCGCGCCCCAAGGGTTTCAACGAAGCGGTCGACTCGCTTGTCGTGCTGCCGATCGTGAACGACACGGGCCATCAGGAACAGGAATTCCTCGCCGATGCGTTGACCGACAGTCTGATTCGCAACTTGTCGCATGTGCCGTCATTGAAAGTCATGGGGCGGCAGACGGCGATCCAGTTCAAGAACAAGGCGCTGACGCCGCAGCAAATTGGCCAGGCCCTGCCCGTCCGAGCGGTCATGACCGGACGACTTCGGCGCGCCGGCGATCAGATCGTCATCGACGTCGAGTTGAGCGATACACGCGACGGCGCGGTCATTGTGAGCCGCCAGTACCTGCAACCGGCTGCGCAGGCGGCGCGCATCGAAGCCGACATCTCGGGTGATCTGGTTCGCGAGCTCAAGGTCAAGACCGCCGGTCTCGACGAGCGACGCCTTGCACATATCTCGACGACCAATGGCGACGCGTATCAACTGCACATGCACGCGCGGTTCTATCAGCTGCGCGATTCACCGGCGGGATATCACGAAGCCCTGACGCTCAATAAACAGGCGATCGCGCTCGACCCCAACTACGCGGTGGCGTGGTTTGACATCGCGGAAGCGGCCTTCCAGCTCGGTTCGTATTTTGAATCGGCGCGGCAGTGGATGCCGGAGAGCAAGATTGCGGCACTGCAGGCGCTACGTGTCGATCCCGACATTGCCGGCGCGCACACGATGCTGGGCCTGGTCGCGTTGGTGTACGACTGGGATCAAGCGGCGGCCATGCGCGAACTGGCACCGTTGGGGCAGGTCGAAACCGACGCCATCAGCTTCTTCACCTGCTCAGCGCACCTGCTCGAAGGGCTGAACAAGCCGGGCGACGCCGATCGCGCCATCCAGCGCGCGATGAGCGTGAACCCACTGTCAGGCCCGGTTCGTACCGAGGCCGGCTGCAACGCTTACTACGAGCATCGCTACCCGGCTGCCGTCGAAGGCAGCAAGGCGGCGCTCGAGATCGATCCGCGCAACGTGGTGGCGCTCTGGAATCTCGCGCGCGCCTACGGACAACTCGGGAAACATGACGAGACGCTGGCGGCGCTCGCAAAGGTCGACGACCCGCCACCGATTGTCATCGCCGAACGCGGGTACGCACTTGCCCGTTCGGGAAAGACGAGCGAAGCGCGCGGCGTCATCGACGCACTCAACCGCCTGTCGTCGACGACCTATGTCGATCCATATTTCATTGCCGAGGTCTACGCGGGCCTGGGCGAGCGCGCCGGCGCACTGACAGCGCTCGAAGCGGCGTTCAGGGACAAGTCGGGCATGCTCGTCTCGATATCCAGCGAACCCAAGTGGGACTTCATTCGCAAGTCCCCGGCGTTTCTGGATCTGCAGAAGCGGGTCGGTTTGTAGGCGTTCAGTACCGAATTCGCGTCAGCGTCTTGGTCGCCGGCACGTAGATGAAAAGGTTGTCGTATTCGGCGTCGCCGATCGTCACCTCAGGTCCGCCGAGCGCCTTGATGATCGCCGAGACCGTATTGGAGTGACCGACAACGAAGACGGTGTCCGCGGCGCGCGCCTTGATCTTGTCGACGACGACGGCGGTTTGTGCGGCTGCAACGACTTCGGGCGTCAGCTTGAGCTTTGCGGCAAGCGGTGCAGCCGTGTCGATCGTGCGATGAAACTCTGTCGTGAACATCGCCGTGATGTTCGCGTCTGCGAGCATCGTGGCCAGCTTCTGCGCGCGCGCGGAGCCGGCCTCCGACAACAGTGGATCGGCCGGCGCTCCCGTGGCGGTTGCCATGGTGGCGACGCCGTCGGCGCGTTCGGCGTGACGCGTGAGGATCACGACCTTCTGAGCGGACGCGAGTGCGGGGATCAGGATCATGGCGAACACGGTCGACACCACAAGAGTCTTCATGTTGCGAGGAGTGTGATCGAAGTGTCGGCAGGAGTCCACCGGCCCGTGGAATTGCTTGAGCGCTGCGGCGCGGTTAGTATGCCCCTGCCCAGATGAGCGCCACGACACCACCACGCATTGGCATCGTGCTCGCGGGCGGTGGCGCGAAGGGCGCGTACCAAGTCGGCTGTCTGCGCGCCCTCCGTGCGGCGGGCCTTCCCCAACCGGCCGCACTGTCGGGCACCTCGGTGGGCGCCATCAATAGCGTGATGTTCGCGCTCGACAAACTCGACACGGCCGAGACGCTCTGGAGACGGGCCCGGTGGAGCGATGTGGCCGCCGTGACCACTCGGGGCGCGCTCCGGCTGCCCCTCTGGGTGTTGGCCGGACTGGTGTCGGAATTCTCGCCGGTCAAGGTGTGGCGTCTCTCGGAGTCTATGACCCACCCGGTGCGATGGCGCCGATGGGTGTACCCATCGGCGTGCTTGGCCACCGCGCTGGGCCTGTGGATCGCAGGCGCGCTCATTCCAGGCGCGAGAGTCACCCAGTGGTTCTCGCTCATCTTCGTGTTGTTCGCCGTATTGGCGTTGGCCCATGCGTGGCTTCGCGCGCACTTTCTCGGGTCGTCAGCCATCTCGAATGCGCCGCTCGGCCGACTGCTTGCCGAGTCGCTCACCGAGCAAGACTGTGCGCGGCTGCGGGCGCAGGGCACGCCACTCTACGCCACGATATCGACCTTCCTCCCGCGCACGGCGGAAGCGGTGCCGTGGGGCGGGTGGGCACCTCGCTACATTCGGCTGGATCAGCTCGATCGGTCCGGCCTGCTCGACGTGCTGATCCGCGGATCAGCGCTTCCAGGATTCTCTGCGTCGAGCCATCAAAACGGCACCACGATCGTTGACGGCTCGTGGACCGACAACATCCCGGCGGCGCCTCTGCTGTTTGGCGACGCAGCGACGATCGATGTGCTCTTCGTCCTGTATTTGAAGCCGCGCGTCGCTCACCACTTGCGGCACAACTCGTTGTTGAGCTTGATTGGTGGCCTGCTGCGCCGTTCGGCGCGAGATGAGTCTGATCAGCCCGCCGCGCTGCGAGCGTGGGCCGAACTCCGATGGGCCGCGTCGGGAACATCCCCGTGCAGCTCCGCTGCACCGGCGCCGCGAATTGTGCAAGTCGCGCCGTCCAAACGCGTCGGGAATTTCTTCACCGGCACGCTCTGGTTTTCTCCCGAGCAGGCCGCGCGCCTGGTCGAGCTCGGAGAACGGGACATGCGCCAGACGCTCTCGACGCTGGCCTCGGGGACCGATGCCGTGGCGGCGTCACTGCGGAAGTACGTCCCCGTAGATTCCCCGGTAGGCGACGGGGAGCGCTCCAGCGAGCGCCCGCATGATCCCGGTGGTGTGGAGTTCGAGTTGCTGCGACGTAGCGCCACGGGCCAAGGGCGCCACCTGATTCCCGACACAGGCACTGACGCGGACACGTGAGAACCGCAGCCACGACCTGACGGCACGTTCCTGTCCCCAGAGCGCGATCGGCGTGACCGCCACGCCCGATTGACACGAGAGATACGCGACACCGTTGTGGGCCTTGATAAGCCCACCGGTGCGGCTCAGCCGACCTTCGGGCGCAATCGCCACCGCGCCGCCGCCGCGCAGCACATCCACGGCCTGATCGAGTGCCGTCCGATCGGCCCGCCCTCGCGCGATGTAGATTACGCGCGCTGCCGTCAACACGGCGCCAATGACCGGCCGACTTCGGAACTCCCCGGCCACCAGAAACCGGGTGCGCGCCGGCAGCACCGCCGACATCCACAGCGCATCGAGAATGTGCAGATGGTTCACCGCAAACAACACGGGCCCCTCGGCGGGGATGCGCTCGGCGCCTTCGATCTCCAAACGGCTCAATACGCGCACGAGCGCACCGGCCACCCGCCGAACGGCTCGCCCACGCCAACCTGGGTCGTCGTCCGGCAGCGCGCCGGCCTTCGCCGTTGACGCGGGGGCTTCCTTTACACGAGCAGCCAAATGCTCCGCGAGGGCGTTGATCGTGGGATGGTCGATGAGCACTTCGGGTGCAACATCGCGTCCGAGCCACTCGGTCAGTTCACCCGAGATCGTCGCGGCCGCGAGCGAATCAAGGCCATAGTACGAAAGCGGCCGGTCTGGATCGATCGACGCCGGAGCGAGTTGCAGTTGATCGGCAACGGCGTCGGCGAGCCACGCGCGGATTTCAGCGTTAGACTTCACCCCTTCGTCGGCTGCAGCCACTGAGCGATTGCGGGCCGTGCGGTGTCGTACCCGCCCTGAGCGATCTCGTCGAGTCGATGCCACTCGAACATGCCGAACCCGCCGGAGGGTGGCGCGACCAGCAGATCGATGTCGCCGCTGACGCGGCCCCGGTAGTGTGCGCTGCTCAACATCACCGTGCGCATGATGATCGCCATGATGGACGGCAGCACCGGCGTCTTTCGCTTCAAGAAGAAGCTCCAGCCGGACGCGGCCTCCGGGTAAGGCGCGTTGGCCGCCATGTCTTTCTCTGGGGTCACGTCGACGGCGATGACCTTGCCGCACCGCCGCTTCATCACGTCGGCGGGCACATTGTTCAAGACGCCACCGTCAATCAGGAGCGCGTTGCCGTCGCGGATGGGAATCGCGATCCCGGGCAGCGCCATGCTCGCGCGCACCGACCGCCCGACCGAGCCGCGCTCATGCACGTGCATTTCGGCGTTGGTCAGGTCTGCCGACACGCAGTAGAACGGCAGCCACAGGTCGGCGATCTGGGTCTCACCGAACATGTCGACGACCATCTTCTCGAGCTTCTTGCACGACAACAGGGCGACGACCGGCAGGGTCTTGTCCTTGAGCGGATTGGCGTCGATCCACGTCCGCTTGTTGATGACGCGCAGCGCGGGCTCATCGGCACCAAGCGCGTACTGCGCCGCGATCACCGCCCCCATGCTGGTGCCACCGATCGCGTCGATCGGCACACCGGCTTCGTGGAGAGCGCGAATGACGCCGATGTGTGCAAACCCGCGGGCCCCGCCACCGCCAAGCACGAGGCCCACCGCGCGACCCGTCAGGAACCGTGCGAGCCGCTCGATATCGGCCTGTCGGCCGCGACGCGCGTGGTAATGAGAGAGCACACCGGTGGCCGTCAGCCAGCGTTCGGTGTCTTTCGGCGCGGCCAAGTCGGCCGGCTGCATCAATACCAGTTCTGCTCGCACGCCGTCGCGCGGGAGGCCCATGGCCTTCAGTGATGCAGCCACGGCGGCCGCGTCGGGCGCCGCGTCGCCATTGGCCACGAGCAGGATCCGATCGGCCTGGCGAACCGCACGTGACGTCCACGCCGACGGCCCGGGATCGCCAACATAGAGCAGATAGTCGTGATCGCGTTCCTGATCGTCGAGCCACGCGGCCTGCTGATCCTCGGTCTGGCCGGCGATCCCGCCTTCGAGCGAAGCGCTCGTCACCGCGGCGACGCGGCCAAACGGCTGCAGCGCCTGCAGCAGCGCCGAAGCCACGACATCGTGGCCCGTGTTCTCACCGAGCGCGAGGACCGCAATGGTCGCAATCCGCTGCGGCGGCTTCACGCCGAGATTCATCTGCTGCAGACGCGTGATGATGCGCCGCGTGATCGCCAGCATCGCGTCGGGATTGCTGCGCGCGATTTTCTCGAACGCCGACTTCGAGAACCGCACAAGCGCCGAGTCGCGCACCGCGCGAATGGTCAACGAGCGGGGCTCGCCCATGAGCACGGCCATCTCGCCGACGACCTCGCCGCGCGTGACGGCGCCGACTTCGTTCTGCCCGCCGCCCGGAACCGCGACGGTCGCCTGCAACCGGCCACGAATCACGACATACAGTGCGTCGCCGTCATCCCCTTGCCGGAACAGCGTGTCTCCGCTGTTGAGGAACACCCACTCGGTCTCTGCCGCCACCGCTGCCCTCGACGCCTCGTCGAGGCGATCAAACAGGCTGGATCGACCGGTCGTCTCTTCGACCGCCGCCATCGGTGATTTCATGTCACGCATCGATCTTGTCTCCCTCACGCAAACGTCCGACTAACGTCCCCTCGCGATAACTGGCGCGGCACGCCTGTCGTCGAATCTTGCCGCTCGACGTGCGTGGCAACGCGCCCTCGGTGAGGAAGACGGCATCGTATACCTGAACTTCGTGCACTTCGACGACGGCCTGGCGGATACGGCCCAGCAGATCGGCATGTGCCAGCCCCCGCGCCTCCCGCTCGATCTCTTGCGCGATGATGAGCCGCTCTTCACCATCGAGCTCAACAGAGAACGCGGCACATCCGTGCGATCGGAACGGTGCCCCGAGACGCTCGACGGTCTGCTCAATATCCTGCGGGTAGTGGTTCTGGCCGCGAATGATGATCAGATCTTTCAGGCGGCCACAGATGAAGAGCCGCCCGTCATGGAGAAACCCGAGGTCCCCAGTTCTGAGAAAGGGGCCGCCGTCGTCGTCCAGCATCGCGCCGAACGTCTCGGCCGTCTCGGCGACCCGATCCCAGTAGCCGGCCGCAACGATCGACCCGGCGACCCACACCTCGCCGACTTCGTCAGCACCACGGCGTCTACGCGTCTGCGGGTCGGCAATGACGACGTCGGTCTCAATCGCCGTCCTGCCGCTCGAAACGAGAGTCCGCTGGCCAGTCGCGTCTTCGTTCACAGTGGGGTTCCCGGCGCGCGACACCATCACGCGGCCCCGATCCAACGCTGCGCCCTCAACGGTGATCATGATCGGTGTTTCGTCCCGAGGCGTCGCGGTGACTTTCAAGGTCGCCTCTGCGAGCCCGTATCCTGGGCAGAACGCTCGATTCTGAAATCCAGCGGCCGCGAATGCCGCGCTGAATCGCTGCAGCGTCTCTCGGCGAACCGGCTCGGCGCCGTTGACGGCCACCGCCCAACGGCTCAGGTCGAGTCCCGCCAGATCGGCGGGCTTGATTTTCTTCGCACACAGGTCGTACGCGAAGTTCGGCGCAGCGCTGTGTGTCCCACGAAATGTCGAGAGCGCCTGGAGCCAACGCAGCGGATTTTGCATAAACGCCACCGGCGGCATGAGGTAACACGGCACGCCAGCGTAGACCGGTTCGAGCACTCCGTACACCAGCCCCATATCGTGGAAGTGCGGCAGCCACGACACGATGACACTGTCGGCCTCATGTCGCCATCCGAGATCCATGTCGCGCAGGTTCGCGATCAGGTTTCCGTGTGTGACGATGACGCCCTTGGGCGTGGCTGTGGATCCCGAGGTGTACTGCAGATGCACCGGTGTGTCGGGGGTGGGGTGGGGATCGCGCCATGCGTGCGCATCACCAGACATGTCATCGCTGATCCCCCACTGCACGGCAGCGAAACCCGCAGCCTCGCGTGTGAGCGCACTCACTTTCGGCCACACGTCAGGCGTCGTGAACGCTGCCACGGCACCGGCATCGGCGGCCATCGCGCTGATGCGCGGATCAATCTCGCGGCCGCGCGGCGGATACGCCGGAATCGCCGTGAGGCCCGCATACGCGCAGCCGAAAAACGCGACGATGAATTCGATGCCGGGCGGATGGAGCAGCAACGCGCGGGCACCGGCCGGAAACCGCGCCTGCATCCAGGCCGCCGTTTCTCTGGCTCGCTGATCGAGCGCGCCGAACGTGATGGACTCGGTCGGCGTGATGCCGTCGCGCAGAAACGAGAACACGACCCGGTCTGGCGTTTCCGCTGCGCGCGCGCGCAGGATGTCGATGATGTCGTTCTGTGTCTGCATGGATCGAAGAAGGGGCACGGACGCGTCGCCTCCCTACTCCTCCAACCACGCGCTCGCCTTGCGGCCGCGCGTGGCGGTGTAGAACCCGAACACACCAGGCGCGGCGACCGATGCGCGCCGCATCGGCGACGTCACCGTCGGCTCAGTGGGGTCAGACATGAGCGGCCATGATACTCGTCAAGCGCGTCTCACGTGGCCAAGATTGCTTCTTCGCCGACGTGCTACCGGGCTGAAACCAACTCGACGCGTGCGACTCCAGGCGCTCGGGCGAGTCGTCGGTCGCACGTGAGCAAGGTAGCGTCGAGCGCTTCGGCCAGCGCCACGTAGACGGCGTCATAGGCGCTCAGATTCCGTCGAAGAGCCCAGACGCGATCGAGCAGCGGTTCATGAGTGTGGCGATGGAGATCAAGCGCACGCAAGTCTCCCACTGCAGCCACGCCCTCGTCCGCGTCGAGTTCACCCGCCTGAACGTACCGCCGCAGGACCTGCGTTACCTCGATGTCGGCCAGATGCGGCACGTGGATGCCGATCGCGGGATCGGCAATTCTTGCGGCGACAACGCGCCCCGTCGCGGTACCGAGCAGCAGTTCGATCAGCGCCGACGCATCGAGCACGATCACCGCGCGGACCGTTCCGCGGCGATCACGGCGGCAGGCTGCCGCTTGAGTCGGCGCACCGGACGTTCACGCAGGCGGTCGAGCACTTCCTCGCGGGTCGGCCGGTCGAGCGACTTCTTAACCTCGCGCAGGATGTAGTCGGACATCGACATGCCTTCGATCGCAGCTCGCGCCTTCAGCCGTCGATGAAAGTCGGTCGGGACGTTTCTGATCTGCACCATCGTTGACATGTCAAAACGTTACTTTCATCGCTTTTTCATGTCAACGTCGAGGTCAGGCGCCACGCACGCAGGCGTACACACCTAGGGCTGCTTCGACAGGGTCAGCGTCCAGTCAATCGTCTTCGTCGCGGCAGTGGCGACGAGCCGGATGCGGTTGAGATGGTCGCCCCAGGCGCGCTTGAGCAGAGGGTCGTCGATGGCCTTGCGCTCGACCGTCGCGGTCTCGGCGGCCGCGTTGTAGCGCGCGGTCATCTTCACCGGCGCATGGCCGACACTCGCGCAGCTGAAATGCAATTCACCCGGCTGCATCACCGTCACGTCGCATGGCGTCATCAGATTGAGCGCCACGTCCTTCGACGCGGAAGTCAGTGAGGCGCGGTCGGTGATTGTGACGTTGCGGCCTCGATTGAGCGTGACGCCGCGGATCCACGACTGCACACCCGCGGCGGGCGTGTAGGCCTTCGCAATGTCCATCGTTAGTGACGCCGAGGCGTCCGAGGCCGTGTAGGTCACGTGAGTCGCGGCCGCCGCGCGACCGTCGTATTGGTCGAGGCCGTTGATCGTCGGCAGGTTGTGAAACTGCGACTGCATGGCCCAGATCTCGTAGCGCCTGTTGCTGAATGTCTGCGCGGTGTACTCCGGACGCCCGACATCGATCAGCACTGGCGTGCCGTCGGCAAAGACGATCGCGTTGCCGACGTCGTTGTGGTTGTGGCTCTGATTGTTGTGCGCGCCCCAGGCGGCGACGAACAATCCGTCGGATGAGCCCTCGCGATCGCGCGCGGCCATCAGTTGCATGTCCTCACTCGGCAGCCACACGTCGCGCGGCAAGGGCGTTGGCGCGCCGCGCTCGGCCATGAGCGCGTTCCAGCCGAAGATCGTCAACAGCGCGCGCCCGATCGAACGGTCGTTGAGCGAGGCGTCCGCGTCGGTGGCGCCCGATGCGCCGAACGCACGCAGCAGCGGATCGTTGATGGCGACGCCGTAGCGATACGCGAGCGCCCGATCCGGCGTGACGTGCGGGTCCGAGTCGCCGACGTCGACCACCCACGTACCCGCGATACGGGTCCGGTACGTGAACCGGCCTATGTTGGCGATGACTGGATCGGCGAACTCGTTGATTTTTCCGCCTGAGGCCGACTGCAACAACTCGAGGGCCTCGAACAGGCTCGCACCGGCGCGTGCCCAGTAGGCGGGGCCTTCGTCGCAGCTTCCGTCCGCCGGATAGGGACCGAGGAACTTGTCGAGACTGCGCAATGCCTTGTGCACAATCTCCGCGCGGCGCGCGGTGTTGGCTTCCACGAGCAGTGCCGCCGCGATGATGTTCGAGTTGATCCACGGATTCCAGTTGTTCGGCCGGTCCGCTCGCGTGCCGAAGCCCATCCACCAGAAGTCGTCGCGCATCAGGAACGGTGTCAGCACCCGGCGATCCACTTCACGGACGAGCCGCGTACGCACAATCGGCGAGACCGTGTCGAGTCGATCGCCCATCAGATACAGCGTCCATGCGATGGAGTGCGCCGTCTGCGCCGCAAAAAGATCCACGATCGGTTCCTCGACGTCGGGGAGTCCACCCGTGGCTTTCTGCGACGTCTGGTGCGCTGGAATCGTCCATGACGACTCCTCCGCAATGGCCCAGACGGTGTTGACGATCGCATCGAGGAAGCGGCCCTGGTCTTCAAGACATTCGGCGAGGAGCAACGCATGCAGGCGATCGCGGCGCTTGAACATCGCCTCTTCGAAATGCGTTCGGTTGCCTGTGCGCGTGTACTCGAGAAACAGCGACGCGGGTAGTTCCGGCACAGGCGCGTTGAGCGCCTTCTGCCCATCGGCAAGAATCCGCGTCTTCAATCCAGCGGGCACGCTGGCCCAGCCGGCGCGATCCGCGATCGACGGCACGGGTTTCCATGAGGCGCGCGACAACAGCACATTGCGCAACGTGGCTGCGGACCAGTTGGCTGCGAGCACGGGCGGGCTCGGCCGCGACGACAACTGCGATGATGTCGACACCGGAAACGTCAGCAGTGCTACGCTGACGGCCACGACGCCGAGCCATCGCTCGGTGGTGATCACGACCGGCGCTCGGCTCTGCCGAATTTCGCCAGAGCGAACAACACGGCGCCGATCACCAGCGCAATCGCGCCGGATTGGCGCTGCACCGCGGTCGCACCCGCGAGAATCGAGACGCACACCGCCAGTGCGATCACCGGGACGATCGGGCCGCCGGGGATCGTGAACGCCGCGCGACCCGTGCGCCGCAACGCGAGCACCGCGGCGGCCGTACCGACATACACCACGAGCCGAGCCACCGCACTGACGGTGGCCATCGACGCAAACGTGCCCGACAGTGCGAGCGTCAGCGACAGGAGCGACGTCAGTACGATCGCCACCACGGGCGTGCGATACGTCGGATGCAGCCAGCCGAAGAACGCGGGCAGATCCCCTTGCTCCGCCAGACCAAACAGATTGCGTGATCCCGACAGTGCCGAGCCCATGTTCTGCCCCGTCGTCGACAACGTCGCACCGATGGTCATCAGCAGTGCGCCCCATCCACCGATGAACAACAGCGCGGCATCCGCCAGCGGCGTCTTCGAGGTCGCCAACCCCGGCAGCGTGCCCACCGACACCACCTGCGCCAGCGACATGACGAGACCCGTCACAATGATCGTGAGGATCATCGCAAACGGGACCGCGCGTTTCGGGTCTTTCGTTTCGCCGGCGGGAACGGGTACGACCTCGTAGCCACCATACGCAAAGATCAAGTACAGGATCGGCGCCGAGATCGGATGCGAGAGCAGCGACTCACCAGGCGCGAGTGCTCCCCAGGCCACATGCGGCAAGCCGAGCAGAATGAACAACGTCAGCGGCACGAGCTTGCCGACGGTCAGTGCATTCACGACCCACGCACTCTGCTTGATGCCGCGGATGTTGATCGCCATCAGCGTGAGGATCAATGCCGTGATGAGCGTGGTGCGCGTCGAACCGGCGCGGAGCGTCGGCCAGTAGTAGCCCAACGAATCGGCGAGACCGTTGACGACAGAGGCCCAGCTCGTCGTGCGCACGACCCACAGCATCCAGCCGACTTCGAAACCGGCGAATCGGCCAAAGGCCTTGTGGACGTAGAGTGCTGCGCCACCGGTACCGTCAAATCGCGAGCCGGCCTCGGCAAAGCACAATGCGATGCACATCGCCAGCAGTCCGACGGACGCGACGGCCCAGATGCTCCAGTTGCCCAGTTGCGCAAACACCAGCGCCGGCATGAGGAACACGGCGCCGCCGAGCACTTGATTCACGCCCAGCGCCGTCAGGTCCCACTTGGTCAGCTCGCGGCGCAGGCCGGTATCAGGCATTCAGATTCTGGGTCTTTCGTCGCGGGTTGAAGAACGGCGTATCGACGATCGTGGCCCCAACGTAATGCCGCACGGCGTCGACGGTGTGCTCGACTTCAACGCGCGCGCCGGCAATGGCGTGGGCGCCGTCGACGGTGGCCAGACCAATCATCTTCTTGAGCACGGGCGACCACGTCGATGACGTCAGACGGCCAATCTGTCTGCCGCCGGCACGCACGGGCACGGCCACGCGTGAGGCCGTGGCGTTGGCGAGCGGCGGCAGGCCGACGCTCTCGTAGAGCCGTTCGACATCCGGCCAGTGCACCTGCACGCCAACGATGCGCTTGTGTGAGCCACGCAGGTGCTCACGCGCGAGTGCATCGCGGCCAATGAAGCGCTCCTTGTTGAAGTCGACGAGCCGCTTCAGATTCATCTCGAGCGGCGTATACAGTTGCGCCGCCGTCAGCGCCTTCTTCGCGCTGACGAAATCCACATCGATCAGCAACAGACCCGCTTCCACACGCGCAACATCGAGTGCCAGCAGACCCGTAGGCTTCACACCGTGAGCCGCGCCGGCCTCAACGATCGCGTCCCACACCTTCGATGCATCCTTGCGCCGGATCCACACTTCGTAACCCAGATCGCCCGTGTAGCCGGTTCGCGAAATCTCGACGGCGGCCCCGGCGATCTTGCGGCCGACCATCCGGAAGTACTTCAGCTCATTGATCGATTTGTCGACGACCGCGTTGACCACAGCGGCCGAGGTCGGGCCTTGCAGCGCCAGCGCCGCCACCTGCTCGGAGACGTCTTCGATCGTCACGTCGAGCCCGACCGCATTCTGGCGGAACCATCGCAGATTCGGTTCGGCGGCCGTCCACCGAAATTGCTGCTCCGCCAACCGGGTCACCGTGCCGTCGTCCACGACGTGGCCCAGTTCGTTGCACCACGGCGTATAGATGACCTGGCCGACAGCAAGACGCAGCGCGTCGCGCGTGATCAGGCGATCGATGCAGGCGGCGGCGTCCTTGCCCGTGACAAGGTACTTGTAGAGCGGCGAGACGTCGAGGAGGGCCGTGCCGTTTCGAATCGCGTTGTATTCGTGTTCGTGGTGGGTTTCGTACGAGCTGACCGCGTAGTAGCCCGCCCAGTCGCGATAGCTCAGGCTCTCGCAGAGTGCGAGGGTCTTCTCGTGAAACGCGGTCCCGATCGGCATGCCACGCACATTGTAAGTGCGGGACGACTCAACGCGGCAGTCGGGCCACCCAGTGCCGCACGACGCGCAGAGGCGCGGCCGCTCGTGACGGAACACGACGAATCATCACGAACCGTCTGCCGTCGGCCGTGACATCGTAACCGGCCAGAGACCCGCCGACCGTGGGCTCAAGAAAGAGGACCTGCGGCGTGCCGGCACTGAACGTACCCCGAAGATTCACAGACACCGATAGCATCCCGAACACGTTGCTCGGCGACTGCCATCCCCGGTAAAAGAGCTCCGTGCCGTCATGCGACCACAACGGCTCTACGCCGCCGTTGTTCGACACCTGCCACTCCGCATTCATCGCCGGGAACGGCTGGACGTAGATCTCGCTCTTTGCCGTGCGATTGGCGCTGTAGGCAATCCACTTGCCGTCTGGTGAGATGGCTGGTGACCGCATCGTGAGCGTGGGGAGGTCGCTCGGGCCATGGCTCACGACCTCGGTCACCCTGTTGTCATGGGCGGTATCAACCCACCAGAGGCCGGCTCCTCGCGAGCCCACGAGCACCTTGCCATCTGGTGTTGAGGACGTCAGGCGGGGCACGACTTCGCGATCGAGCAGTCCGGGCGTCCAATGGGTGGTCGGGATGCGACCGCCATCCTCGCTGCGCGTCGACAGCACCATGGGGCCGGTCGCTGGACTGCCGCTGGCCGAGAAGAAGACCGTGCGCCCATCGCCCATCCAGACGGGCGTTTCATTGCGATTCGCGTCCGCAGCAATCCGACGTCGAAGGCCGGTGGCAAAATCGTAGACCCAGATGTCGGTCAGTACGTTGCGAATGCTGAAAGCGAGCAGCTTGCCGTCGGGAGACAACTTCGGAGTGTCGAACGGCGCCGGCGACAGTGGCAGCGGCGACGTCTCGCCCTTCCGATCCACCCACACGAGCTGGCGCGGCGACGCCGGCTCGGCCGTCTGCGGCACGTAGACGATGCTGCCATTGGCGCTCACATCAAAGAGCGCGCCGTCTTCTGGCGTCACACGCACATCCGTCACGACGGGGAACGCGACGTCATCGACGTCGAGCGACGTCAGGTCCATCGGGACCGCCATCACGTGACCCGCCGATGCAAACAGCAGACGCCCGCTCGAGATGTCGAATTTCGGCTGACTGCCCGGGCCGATGACCTTGCGCCGGCCGGTCGTCAGCGACTGCACGACGAGGGTACCCGCGCCGTGCCCCTTTCCCGTCGGGGCAATCGTGAAGACCACCGCATCACCTGCGGGCAGCAGCACCGGCGAATAGTACGCGCCCTCGTCCGGATGACGTTCAATGACCACCGTGGGCGAATCACCAGTAGGCGTCGTCCGCAAGATGCCCGCAGGTGTCGACATCAAGATCATGTCCTTGCGAGGCCAACTCGGCGTTGTGCCGGGCGGCACGCCATTGATGGGTTCCAGCACGCCGCCGCCCACCGGCGCCCGGCGCAGTCCGCCGCGAGACAAGAAACCCAACCACTTGCCGTCGGGGGAGAAGAAGGGACTGCTCGGATCCAGTGGGAAATGGTCGGGATCGTCGGCGTCCGTCCAGCACGTCTCTCGACTGTCTTCGATCGAGCGAACGCAGAGGCGGCGCTCAGGTGAGATGTACGCCACACGCGTGCCGTCCGGGGACACCGCCAGCGACGCCGGCGATGTCATCAGCAGACCGGCCGCCAGTGAATGGTCCACGGTCGTCGAGGGGCTCCATCGCTGGACGTGTCCACGCCACCACCATGCCCCGCTCGCCCCGATCGCCATAACAATGAGGGCCGCGCTCGCGAGTCGTCGTCCTGGCTTCCAGAACGACGGCGCGTCAACGGCCCCGCCGGGTTCACTCAGCATCTGGTAGGTGGCAATGCCCCAGAGCGTCAGCGCACCGTAGGCCATGACCGAGTGGTAGTTGAGCACGTAGAAGAACGGCTCTTCGAAGTGGCTCGCCAGATCGATCCAGGTGAACCGGAACGGTGCCGAGATCATGAAGTACGTGACCATCGTCGCCGTCAGCACTCCCCACTGACGGTCTGCCACACTGCGCAGAAAGAGCACCGACAACGGCACGAGCGCGAACACGAAGTAGTACTGATGATTCGATGTCGGCAACAGGATCATCGGCAGGAACAGCGATGACACTTCGAGCGGCGACCATTCGCGCTTCCGGCGGAGGAACATCAGCACGCCAAAGACGACGGTATAGGCCAGTCCAGCGACCGCACCGGCGCGGGCAGCCGTCGCCGCGCGCGCGTCCGGAAACCAACGTTGCGGGAAATACGCGTCGCTCATGTCAAGCACGCCGACGCGATGCAGAAAGATGGAGATCACCGTTTGCGTATCCGCGTTGATCTGCGGCACACCGCGCAGCCAGAGCGACCGCAGGGCCAGCCCGTTGTTCTGCCATCCGAGCGTGACCTGAGCCAGACCGGCGATCGCCACGATGGTGAGGACCGCGGCGGTCACCGTCCGCCAGCGGCCGCGCAGACCCAGCCACGCTACAAATCCGACGGGCGCGAACTTGATCATCGTGGCGGTGCCGAGCAGAATGCCGGCAGCGCGCTCGCGGCCGCGCCGCACGCGGTCGAGTGCGGCCAGCGTGATCGCCATTTCAATCAGCTCGATGTTGCCCTGTTCGAAGCAGGACTGCATCGGCTTGAACCAGCCCCAGAGCCCGCCGAGCACAGCAATCGCCGCCCATGACACGCGTCGCTCCGCTCCCGAGAGTCGATACACGTACACGAAGCTCGCGAGAAGCGCGCAGAGATTGATCAGGGCCCACGCCGCACCGACCATCGACCAGCGCGGAACAAGAAACAGCGGCAGGGTGATGAAGTGCAGCACCGGTCCGTAGGTCCAGCCGGGCCACACCATCTTGGTTGGAAAGTCCGGGCGGATCCAGGCGAAGTACTCGGTCGGAAAACTCGCGCGAAAATCGCCGAGCGACAGCTTCAACGCTGGCAGGAAGCCGTTCTGAACGAAACGCCCGACGCCGGCCAACAAGAGCAGGACGGCGAGTGGTGCTCGCAGACGCTTGAGGAGGTTCATCGCGGGGGTCCGACGCGCACGGAGTACATCCGTCGCACACCATCGGCCCCGACGAGTTCAATCCCGACCATGATTTGGAGATCCTCGCGCGGCCGCGTGCTCTCTTGCAGGGCGCGCACGTACTGCCGAAAGGCCTCGAGTTGCGCCCCCCACGCCTGTTCGATTTCCGGGGAGGTCACGCGATACGCCAGGGCATTGATCCGCGTCACCGTCGCGGGCAATCGTACCGCCCTCGCCCTGAATCCGTCGTCGTGGCCATCGACGGCAAAGCACCACATCGTTGCGGTGGGGGCCGAGGCGAGCCACGGCGATCCGGCAGGGCCGGCGATGTAAAACGCGAGCGCACGGCCTGGCGTGGGCACCGGCGAACTCGCGGCCGCGGCCGCAGCGCCGGGTTGGTCGGGCACATAGCCGGGTACAGGGTCCAGGGCGCGATCGCTGTCGAGACGGGTGACCTTGAAGGTGTGATCACTTTCAATGAAGACACCGCCGGTCGGCGACGGATCCTCCGCTGTGAAGTATGCGAGGCCAACCAACATCGGCGCGGTCATCAGAGCAATAACGGTCAACAAACGCGCGACTCGTGTCTTCATAGTGTCGTTACGGACGACTGGGCACGAAAGTATAGACGATTCCCCCACGCCTCCATTCCCCTCGTCCCACTACAATGTGCAGGTCGTGTCGACGAAATATGACGTCATCGTGATTGGCGGGGGCCACAACGGCCTCGTGGCAGCGGCCTACCTCGCGCGAGCGGGGCGCAAAGTCCTCGTGCTTGAGCGCCGTCACGTCGTCGGCGGCGCTGCCGTCACGGAAGAAGTCTTTCCGGGATTCAAGTTCTCGGTCTGTTCCTACGTCGTGTCGCTCTTGCGACCCGAGATCATCCGAGACCTTGAACTGGCCAAACATGGCCTCGAGATTCTGCCGCTCGACGGCACGTTTACGCCGATGGCGGACGGCGACTACCTCTGGCGCACGAACGATCACGCACAGACGTATCGCGACATTGCGCGTCACTCGAAGGTCGATGCCGAGGCGTACGACGAGTACGGCCGCGCCATGGTCGAGATGGGCCGCTTCGCGAAGCCGATTCTCGGCATGACGCCGCCCGATCCGTTTGCCGGCACACTCGCGGATCTCAACGCGCTGCGCGGCATCCTGAATCGCTTCCGCGCGCTGCCCGACAGCGATCGTTACAACCAGGTGCAGTTGCTCACGATGAGCGCGATCGACTTTCTCGACCAATGGTTCGAGACCGACGTGCTCAAAGCCACGATGGCGGCCTCCGGCATCATCGGCACATTCCTCGGCGTGCGCTCGCCGGGTACGGCCTACGTGCTCCTGCATCACTACATGGGCGACATCGACGGCGCCTTCCGCTCGTGGGGACTCTCGCGCGGCGGCACGGGCATGGTGTCTGAGGCGATTGCAGCAGCGGCACGCGCGGCCGGCGCGGACATTCGCACCGAGGCGTCGGTCAGCAAGATCCTCGTCAACAACGGCACGGCCTCTGGCGTCGTGCTCGAGAACGGCGACTACCACCTCGCCGATGTCGTAATGTCGAGCGTCGATCCGCGACTGACCTTCACGCGCATGGTCGGCCACAACCATCTGCCGACCGACTTCGTCGACGACATCACGCACTACAAGTACCGCGGCTCTTCCGGCAAAGTGAATCTGGCCCTCGATGCGCTGCCCGACTTTACGAGCCTGCCGGGCGCCGGCGCGCACCTGCGCGGCGCGATGTCGATCTCGCCGAGCGTCGACTACATGGAACGTGCGTACGACGAAGCCAAGTACGGCAAGTTTTCAACGAAGCCCTACATCGACATCGTGATTCCGAGCCTCACCGATCCGTCTGTCGCACCGCCCGGCAAACACGTCATGTCGTGCTTCGTGCAGTACGCGCCGTACGACCTCAGAGATGACGCCGGCGCGCCGCTCAATTGGGACGACCATCGCGAGGCCTTCGGTGACGCGGTCATCGACGCCATCGCTGAACACGCGCCCAACATCAAAGACATCATCAAACATCGTCAGGTCCTGACGCCGCTCGACATCGAGCGCACCTTCGGTCTGAGCGAAGGCAACATCTTTCAGGGAGAGCTCACCCTCGAGCAACTGTTCTTCCTGCGCCCGGCTCCAGGCTGGGCGGGCTACAAGACACCGATCAAGAAGCTCTACATGTGCGGCTCGGCCACGCATCCGGGCGGCGGCATCATGGGCGCGCCCGGCAAGAACGCCGCGCTGCGCGTGATCGCGGAGACCAAACGATGATCGACGTCATCGTCATCGGCGGTGGCCACAACGGCTTGATCGCGGCTGCGCTTCTCGCCAAGCAGGGGCACGGCGTGTTGGTGCTCGAACGCCAGCCGATCGTGGGCGGCATGGCGATCACGCGAGAATTTTCTCCGGGCTTCAAGGCACCAACCCTGTCGCACGCGGTGGGCCCGCTCACCGCCGAGGTGACGCGCGCACTGAAGTCACTGAAATTCGACAAGGCCCCGCTGCAAATGATCACGCCCGATCCCGCGATGACGACGCTTGGGCCCGAGGGGAGTGTCATCACGTTTCATCGCGATCCCGTGTTCACGGCAGAGTCGATCAACCGGCTCGCACCAAAAGATGCCGGACGCTGGCGCGAGTTCCTCGACACGATGCAGCGGCTTGCGATGGTGTTTCGCGATCTGAATCGCCATCCAGCGCCGCCGATCGACGATCCGTCAAAAACGGATCTGTGGAATCTCTTCAACACCGGCCGCCGTGCACGCGGCCTCGGCAAGAAGAACCTGAGCCGCCTGATGCGCTACGTCCCGATGGCGGTGGCCGACATCGCGACCGAGTGGTTCGATAACGATCTGATACAGGCCACCATTGCCGCGCGCGCGACGTTTGGCCACTTTGCCGGTCCCTGGTCGGCGGGCACGGGCGCCATGCTGCTGCAGCGGCTCGCAGAGGATCCACTGCCTGTGGGCTCCGGCGTGACCTACGCCGGCGGACCGGGCGCGCTCACCGAAGCGCTCGCGGCTGTCGCCACTGCGGCCGGCGTCAAGATACGCACCGACGCGCGTGTGACGCGCCTGCGCGTCGTGAAGGGCGACGCACACGGGGTCGTGCTTGAGAATGGCGAGGAGATCACGTCGCGATTCGTGCTCGCGGCGATGGCCCCGAAAACAGCCCTGCAGACGCTGGTCGATCCGGCGGATCTCCCCCCAACCTTTCAGCAGCGCGTGAAGAACATCCGCTCGCGTGGCGCGACCGCCAAGATCAATCTCGCGCTGTCCGAGCGTCCGGTCTTTGACGCGTTGCATGGCGACGACATCGCGTTGCGCGGACGTCTGCTGATCGCGCCCGACATCGACTATCTCGAGCGCGCGTTCGACGACGCGAAGTACGGGCGTCTGCCGGCACAGCCATGGCTTGAGATCAGCGTGCCGACCGCGGTCGATGGCGCGCTCGCCCCCGAAGGTCAGCACGTCATGTCGATCGTGGCGCACACGATGCCGCAGGATGTGCGCGACAGCACATGGGCCGAAGCACGCGAGACGCTGCTCCGAAGCGTGCTGGACGTCATCGCGCCGCACGCTCCGGCCCTCGAAGCGTCCATCATCGCGCAGGAGATGTTCACGCCAGCCGACATCGAAGCCGAGTGGGGCGCGAGCGGCGGTCACATCTACCACGGCGAACACAGCATCGATCAGTGGTGGACGATGCGCCCGCTGCTGGGCTGGTCGAACGGCGCGACGCCCATCGGTCGCCTGTTTCTCACCGGTGCCGGCACGCATGGCGGTGGCGGCGTCACTGGCGGACCGGGCCTCCACGCCGCCAGAACTGTTGGTGCGGCATTGAAGGCCCGTAAGCGAGAATAGCCCTATGCGCTGGACATTGGCGGCGGTTCTACTGGCTCAGCTCCTGGGCTGGAGGGCCGGACCTTCAGGTCCGGGGCTCCAGCCAACTTCCGACCAACAGGCCACGTTCAAATCCGGGGTCGATCTGGTCGCCGTCGATGTCAGCATCGTCGACAAGAATGGCCGGCCCGTTGACGATCTGAAGCTCGACGAGTTCACGCTGAAGGTCGACGGCAAGACGCGCAAGCTCACGTCCGCCGAATTCATCAACCTGCGTCGCACGGATGACCGCACCGATCCGGAGCCGACAACGTACAGCACGAATCAAGGTGCCAAACCCGGGCGGCTGATTCTCATCGTCGTTGACGAAGGCAACATTCATAAGGGCAACGGCCGCAACATCATGGCGGCGGCGGCGCGATTCATCGACGGGCTGAACAAGTCGGACCGCATCTCGCTCGAGTTCATCCCCGGTACGGGGCCGATGGTGGGCTTCACAGCGAACCATGCGCTTGTGAAGAAGTTGCTCGAAAACGGCGTCGGCAAGATGGTGGAGGCGGACTTCTCCAAACGCGTCGGCATGGTCGAGGCGATGCAGTTCGTCCGAGAGGGCAACCGGACGCAACAGTGGATGGAAGTGCTCGATCGCGAATGCATCAGCCTGGCCGCCGATCCGGTGAACGGATACGAGGCGTGCAAGGGGCAGGTCGAGAACGAAGCGCGCACGATATTCCAGATGGCGCGCGCGCAGACGACCAGTTCGCTGCTGTCGCTGCGGGCGATCATTCAACGGCTCAAGGGCAGCACCGCCCCCAAGAGCGTAGTGCTCATCACAGAAGGTGTCGTGATCGAGCGCAACGTCACCGACATCTCCTGGGTCGGGCCGATGACGTCAGAGTCGCAGGTCAATCTCTATTCGCTGCAGATCGACGGCTCGTTCACCGATGCCAGCGTGCGCGGTCAATCGCCGACGCACTATGAAGACCATGACCTCTTTGTCGAAGGTCTCAACCGCCTGACCGGCGAAGCGCGCGGCATCGTGCTCCCCATCGCGGTGAACGCCAACGCGGTGTTCTCGCGACTCGATCTCGAGTTGTCGGGTTACTACCTGCTCAGCTTCGAGCCCGACCTCGTCGATCGCGACGGCAAGGCGCACGACATTTCCGTGAAGGTCTCGCGCCCGGGTACCGACATTCGTTCGCGTGCCCAGTTCAAGGTCGCGGCACCGGCGAGCACGAAGTCCACCGATGAACTCGTCGTCGACGCGCTCAAGAATCCGCTGCCGCTGTCGGACATGGGGGTCAAGGTCACCACGTTCACTTACAAGGACGACGCGACGCCGAAGCTGAAGGTGCTGATCACGACGGAGCTCGATCGGTCGCTGAATCCGTCTGGCGATTTTTCGCTTGGCTACCTGGTCACCGATCCGCGCGGCAACCTGGTCAGTTCGCAGTTTGAGCGCGGGCTGTCGTTGCCATCGAAAGACGATACCGGGCGACCGCAGCGCTACACGGGCGCCATCGTCGTCACGCCGGGCATCTACACATTGAAGTTGGCGGTCGTCGACCCCACGGGGCGCACGGGTTCGGTCGAGCGAACGTTTGAGGCCAAGCTGACAAGTGCGGGCCAATTGAAGTTCGGCGAGTTGATGCTGGCCGAGGTGGTGGGCCGCAACGCGCGGCCGTCGGTGGATGGCCGCATCACAGCCGACACGCTGATGGCGTACGCCGAGGTGTATTCGGACGCGAATGGACCGCTCCAGAGCGCAACGGCGAAGATCGAGATCGGCAAGACCGAGACGGATCTACCGAATGAAGTCGCGAGCCTGCAGTTCTCTGATCGCAAATACGACGGCAAGCGGACGGCGGAAGGCTCGGTGCCGATCGCGCTGCTCGCGGAAGGCGACTACGTTGCGCGCGCGGTCTTTGTCATAGACGGCAAGAAGATCGGACAGGTCACGCGGCCGTTCACAGTGACGCACTCGAACGTCGCGCGACCGGCGCTGCGACCGGTCGTGGCGGGCGCGCCAACGACATCGGCAACCTCTGCGCCGGTGGCGCCGATCGCGTTCACGTCCAAAATTGAGTCGTTCGATCGCGAGTCGGTGATGAGCCCGCGCGTGGTCAGCTTTTTTGTTGACCACATGAATATCGTCGGCCTGCCGCAAATGCCGGCGGCATCGTCGAATGCGATCATCGCGGCGAAAGCCGGGCGCTTCGTCGAGTTGCAACAGGAAGTCGCTACGGCGCCGGCGCACCCGGCCTCGTCGTTTCTCCATGGCATCGCGCGCATGGCGCAAAACGACACCGAGGGCGCGGAGACCAGCTTCAAGGCCGCGCTCAAGGCCGCGCCTGAGTTTTTTCCCGCGGCGTTCTACCTCGGCGCGTCGCGCGCGGCGACGGGGCGTGACGCTGACGCGGTCGCGATCTGGCAGACGGCGCTTATCACCGAAGCCGACGCGCCGTTCGTCTACACGCTCCTCGGCGACGCGATGCTGCGTCTGCACAAAACCGCCGATGCGATCGGTCTGCTGCGCGAAGCGGCGCTGCTCTGGCCCGATTCTGATGATGTGACGATGCGGTTTGGCACGGCGCTGGCGCAGGGCGGCCAGGCGGCGGATGCGCTGAAGGTGCTGGATCCGTACCTCACCCGGCACGCCACCGATCAGGATCGGCTGATGCTCGCGATGCGCCTGATCTACGAAGCCAAGTCCGCCGGCCACTCGGTCGAGAGCGCCGACAGCGACCGCGCGCGCTTCAACCGCTACTTCGCCGCCTACGAAAAGACCGGTGGCGCGCAACTCGCCACCGCCGCTGAGTGGAAGAAGTTCGTAGAAAAGTAAGGGGTCAGACCCCCTGCTAGAAACTGTCCGCCTTCCACCAGATGACTTCGGAGCCGTGCAGGGTCGGGAGCGGCGCTGGGCCAAGTGACCTGATCATCATGATGTCGGCTGCGGGTGCGCGTGACGCGATGCGAACCTGGGGTGGCAGCCAGTGGTCGGGGAGCCAGGCGACGAGCGGCGGTGGTGTCTCGGCCGGCTCGCGCGCCAGCAGCACTTGCAGGATCGCGCCGACACGTGCGCCTGTGGGATCGCGATCGCCGCAGGCGTCGAGCCACATCGTGTCCGGACCGTCGGCGAGATTACCGGCGGCACCGCGCGACATGAGGACGTAGGCAACGGCGTGGTTGCCTTCTTCACTGACCCAGAATTCCGTGGCGCGCGCCCCGAGGGGTGCGAGTGCGGAGAGCGTGCGGCGTTTCTGCACGGCGAACTGAATCGAATCTGCCGTGCGGCGCGGTGACAGGCGCGCAAACGCATCGCTCGTGTCGTGCAGCTCTGCGAGTCGCTTCAGGTCTGTTTCGTTACCGGCGCGCACGAGTGAGGCCGGCGCGCCTTTCTTCTGGATCACGTCAAGCGTCAGCGTCTCGCGCGGGATCACAGTGAATCCGAGTCGCTCGTAGTACGGCGCGTCGATCTCCGAGAACAGGACGGCTGCGCCGTATCCTTCACGCTCAGCCGTGGCCATCATCTCGGTGATCAGCTGCGGCGCGCGCCCGCGCCCGCGCTGGGACTCGGGAGTGAACACCGCACCGATCCCCAGAATACGAAGGGGCTTTCCGTCGAAGCGCGTGTCGATGTCGTACCACTTGGCGCTGGCCAGAACGACGCCGTTCTCGACCAGAGCGACCCGGCGCAGGTGCGCCGCTCCCCACGGCGTCTTTGATTGGACCGTGTTCCAGCGCGCATAGCTGTCGGCGCTAAGTCCTTCGTTCCAAATGGGATAGGTCGACGCAATGATGCCATTCAGCATCCCCGCGTCACGTGCCGGGTCGAGCTTGATCAATTCCGCCATGTCTCCATTATTGTGGCGGTTTCACCTCGGGAGCCCGATACGGTCTAAACAGGTGAGAGACATCATGATGAACATCCGTTACATCCGCCCGCTCGCGGCCGGCACCTTGGCCGTCGCCCTCACGTTGGCACCGCATTGGCAGGTTGGCGCACAGAAGTCCGACTCGGCAGTGCCGTCGGATCCCGATGCGCAGACGATCCTCCATGTGTTGAACCGCGTCGGCTACGGACCGAAACCCGGCGACATCGAGCGCGTCCGCATGATCGGTCTCGCGACATACATCGATCAGCAGCTGCATCCAGAGAAGATCGCCGATCCCGCGGTCGACGCTGCGCTCGCCGAGTTCCCGACACTAAAGATGAGCGCGGAAGAACTCGCCACGAAGTACTACCGGCCGGCTGAGGAAATGCGCAAGGACCAACAGGCGAAGCTGGCCAAGGCTGACGTGAAGGAAGCCAAGGCTGGCGACGACAAGATGGCCGTCGCTGCCGCGCAGGCGCAGTTGCCGCCTGAGGCGCAGAAGGTGCGCCAGGAGGCCGCGTCGGTCCTGCAGAATCTGACGCAGGCGCGGATCATTCGCGCCGTCGACAGCGAGCGTCAGCTGAATGAAGTGCTCGTGGACTTCTGGTTCAACCACTTCAACGTCTATGCGCAGAAGGGCTCGGTTAACGAGTACCTCAATGTGTACGAGCGTGATGCGATTCGTCCGTATGTGCTCGGCAGTTTCCGCGACATGCTCGGTGCGGTCGCGCACAACCCGGCGATGCTGTTCTATCTCGACAACTACCAGAGTGCCGATCCGAAGGCCGGCGACCGGCTCAATCCGCAGCTCGCACAAATGGAGCAGCGCCTCAAGAATCCACGGATCACACCACAACAGCGCGAGCAGGCCATGACGCGCATCGAGCAGGCCAAGAAGAACACGCCAAAGGGGCTCAACGAGAACTACGCGCGCGAGTTGATGGAACTCCACACACTCGGCGTCGATGGCGGCTACAACCAGAAGGATGTGCAGGAAGTGGCGCGCGTCTTCACCGGCTGGACGATCGACCAGCCGCGGGGCGGCGGCTCGTTCCTCTTCCGCTCGGCGATGCACGATCCGGGCAACAAGACGGTGCTCGGTCAGCCGATCTCCGGCTACAGCGGCGCCGACGGCATGCGCGAGGGCGAGCGTGTGCTGGACCTGCTCGCGATGAATCCCGCGACCGCGCATCATCTGGCGTTCAAGCTCGCGCAGCGATTCGTGTCCGACGTGCCACCCGCCTCACTGGTGGATCGCGCGACACAGGTCTACCTCTCGACGAATGGGAACTTGCGCGAAGTGACTCGGACCATCATCACGTCGCCGGAATTCTTCTCGATCGAGGCGTACCACTCGCAGGTGAAGACGCCGCTCGACTTCGCAATCTCCGCCGCTCGGGTCACCGGCGCCAGAATGTCGAACGCCGCGCCGATCGTGCAGGCCCTCAGGACGACGCTCGGCATGCCCCTCTACGGCTGCCAGCCACCGACCGGATACAAGACGACGGCGGATGCTTGGGTCAACACCGGCGCTCTACTCGCGCGCATGAACTTCGGCCTGCAGTTGGTCAGCAATCAGCAGCGAGCGATTCGCGTCAACACCGCCATGCTCGCGCCCGACACGACGAGCGCCACGCGTGAGAAACTCGTCGACCGAATTCTGGCGGGACGCATCTCGCCATCGACGTCAGCAACGCTCGCGAAGGCACCCAATCCACAGCAGTTACTTGTGCTACTGCTCGGGTCACCAGAATTTCAACAGCGATAGGAGCACGTCATGAATCGCAGAGTCTTTCTCAAGAACGGCAGCATGGCGATGGTCGCGCTCGGCTTCGCGCCGCACTTTGTCACCAACTCCCTGCTGGCTGCGCGCGCGCGCCGCAAGGTGCTCGTGACGATCTTTCAGCGCGGCGCCGTCGATGGTCTCAGCATGATCGTGCCCTACGGTGAGGAGTGGTACTACAAGACGCGTCCGAGCATCGGCATTCCCAGACCGGGTGCGGCCAATGGCGTCGTCGACCTCGACGGTTTCTTTGGCATTCATCCGAAGATGTCACCGCTCGCGGACCTCTTCCATCGCAACGAGCTCGCGATCGTGCATGCGTGCGGCTCACCGGATCCCACACGCTCGCACTTCGATGCGCAGGACTACATGGAGAGCGGCACACCGGGTGTGAAGAGCACACAGGATGGCTGGCTCAATCGCTATCTGCATGCGCGCGAGCACGCAGATGCCACACCGTTCCGCGCCGTGGCGCTCTCGCAGCAACTGCCCCGCTCACTCCAGGGCACAGCACCGGCACTGGCCATTGCACAAGTCGGCAAGTTTGGCATTCAGGGCGGTGCACAGACGGAGATGATGCAGGCCGGCTTTGAATCGCAGTACGCGGCGGCGGCCGATCAGATGTTGGGCAATTCAACGGGATCAGGTCAAACCGGCACTGGTCTGGGTCGAATCGGAGTTGAAGCGTTCGACGCCGTGAAGATGATGAAGGACGCGAAAGTCGGCGGGCCGTACACACCGGCGAACAAGGCCGAATACCCGCGCTCCGGATTTGGCGACGCGATGAAGCAGATCGCGCAGCTCATCAAGAGCGACCTCGGCCTCGAAGTCGCGTTCGCAGAACTTGGCGGCTGGGACACGCACGTGCAGCAAGGCAACGGCACCGGCCAGCTCGCGACCCGCCTCGAAGACTTCGCGAAGGGTCTCTCGGCCTTCTACACCGACATGGGCGAAGCCATGGCGGATGTCGTCGTCGTCACGATGAGCGAGTTTGGTCGCGCGGTCACCGAGAACGGCAACCGCGGCACCGATCACGGTCATGCCAACGCGATGATGATCATGGGCGGCCCGGTGAAGGGCGGCAAGGTCTACGGCAAGTGGCCGGGCCTCGCGCCGGAGCGCCGCTACGAGAATCGCGATCTCGCGGTGACCACCGACTTCCGCGATGTCTTCACGGAACTGGTGACGAAACATCTTGACGCGAAGACCACCGCGACGATCTTCCCGGGATTCACGTCGAATGGGGCGCTGGGGATTCTGAAGGCGTAGACGCTCAGGGCTGCTCGGTCCGTCGATGCCCGCTGAACACCCACGTGTCGAGGCCGGCGACGTTCGGATCATCGGGCGGTGCGCCGTCACCGGCCCAGGTATTGAGGTTGACGTGATGGTGGTAGCCCTCGATCGAGAGGCCAACGAGTGTGGCCATCGTGAACGTCACGGCCATACCGAGGTCGTGCGCGGCGCGCGCGGTCGCCTCCTCGAGATCTGACACCGTGAAGTGCACGTGGCCGATCACCGTGCCCGTGGGCAGGCCCTTCCACTCGCGGGTCGCGGCCCACTCCGGTGAGGCCGCCGCAGATTTCATCAGGCCGTCCACATCGAGCGGATCGACGGTCATATGCACCTTGCCGCCGTGCCACGTCCACGTGTCGCGCGGACGATCGGCGTAGATCTCGACGCCGTTGCCGTCGGGATCGTCGAGGTACAGCGACTCACTGACCGTGTGATTCGACGCCCCCGTGAGCGGATAGCGCGCGGCGGTAAGCCCCTGCAGCGAGCGCGCAAGATCCGTGCGCGTCGGCAGCAGCCACGCCACGTGATAGAGCCCGGCGGTGCGCGGATGTCGCGGACGACGGGCGAGACCAGGCACCTCGCGGTGCCGCCTTCGCGTTCTCGCCAACCGTGTGGCTCTACGCGATCGGCGCTGAAGTCTTCTCACTCAACAACCTGATCATCGCCGCTGAACTCGGACTGCTCATCGCTGTTGATCAGACCGCGCGATCAAGCGCCAACGCGCGATCCGCCGAGCGACTCGTCTACGCCGGCGCGCTGGTCTTCGGACTCGGCCTGTCGAACCACGCGACGTCGTTGTTCTTCAATGGCGCCTTGCTGGCCGCGATGATCTGGCGCACCCGCGACCGTCCGGCGTGGCGAACGCCGCGTCACTGGCTGATGCTCGCCGCCGGCGTGTTGATGGGCCTGCTCCCGTACCTGTACCTTCCGCTGGCCGCGTCAGGCCACCCGCTCGTGATGTGGGGCGAGCCCAACACGCTCAGCGGGTTTCTCACCCACGTCCTGCGGCGCGAATACGGCACATTTCAGCTGAACCAGAATCTGTCCAAGGCGGCGATGCCGCTCCTGAACCAGCTCGGCTACTACGCGACCGATCTCGTTCATCAAGTCACGTGGCTCGGCGCTGCACTGGCGGCGTGGGGCCTCGCGCGGCTCGGCGCCGAGCCGAAGACACGATTCCTTGCCATCGTGACGGCATCCGCCTGGACGCTCTATCTCGTCGTCCTCCACACGCTCGCCACCTTCCCACTCGATCAACCGCTGTTTCACGGCGTGGTCGCGCGCTTCTGGCAGGCACCGAATCTGTTTGTGTGCGTGTGGATCGGCTCGGGCGTCGCGTCGTTGCGGCTGCCGGAGCGGCCACTGGCAGCCGTGGCACTCGTGCTCGGCATCGGCCAGGTCGCGCTCAATGCGAGCGCGTCGAACCATCGCGGCGACACGATGGTGCGCGACTACGGCAACGCGATCCTGCAAAGCGTGCCGCAGAACGCGCTCGTGCTGATGCGCGGCGACGTGATTACCAACACCGTGCGCTACCTGCACAGTGTGGAGCAATTGCGGCCCGACGTGCGGCCGCTCGATCAGGAAATGCTGACGTTTACCTGGATGACGCCGCAGGTGAAACGTCAGATGCCCGACGTCGTGCTGCCTGGCACGCACTACGACATCACGATCCCCGGCTCGTACTCGCTGCGCGGGCTGATCGACGCCAACATCGCGAGCCGGCCCGTCGTGATCTGCGGCGGCCCGAAGACTGGTGACGCGAGCCTCAACGGCGTCTATCGATTGCTGCCGCTCGGTTTCTGCGATCGCGTGCTGCCGGCGGCCGACCCGATCGACCTGCAGGCCTGGCTGGCCGCCGCAGACGCCGCGATGCCACACTTCAACAACGACATGCGCCGCATCCCCGGTCCGGAATCGTGGGAGCGCGTGGTCTGGACTGACTATTGGGAAGCCACCCATCGGGTCGCGCTGACGTGCCTCAATCTGGCCATCGAACGTCACGACGACCCCGCCCTCCTGCGGCGCGCCGCGGACGGCTTCGATCGACTGATCGCCGAGGATCCACAACCACCGGCCTACGCCTATAAGAACCTCGGCATCGCACGGGCGCGGCTCATGCCTGTCGACCCGGCCTCAGGCGCCGGCGCTATCGCCGCCTGGACGACGTATCTGCGCGTGGGTCCGGCCAATGACAGGGACCGGGCCGCGATCGAAACGGCGCTCAAGCAAATGACGGGAAGGTAGCAGACATGCGCGCCACTCGTGGGGATGTGGCCTTCCTCACTGCCATCGTTGCGCTGACGCTGTTTCTGCGAATCTGGGGACCGTGGACGGCGGTCTTCGCCGGCCCGCGAGTGAATTTTCTCGACAACGACGGCTGGTACCACGTCCGGCTCGTTGAAAATCAGGTCCGCAATTTTCCGCATCACCTCACCACCGATCCCTACGCCGCGCTCGATGGCAGCTACATTCCCGTCGCGCCACTCTTCGACACGCTGGTCTCAACTGCCGTGGTGATCACGCACGGACGATCAGCGCCCACGGCCTACATCGAGCGCGTCGCGGCGATGGCACCGCCCGTGATGGGCGCGTTCGCGGTGATCGCCGTCTGGCTGCTGGCCGCACGCGCGTTCGATCGACGCGCAGGCCTGATCGCCGCGCTGCTTGCCGCATTTCTGCCGGGGCACTTCCTCGATCGCACGCTGCTCGGCTTTACCGATCACCACGCCCTCGAGGCGTGGCTGGCCATCGCCGTGCTGGCCTCAATGGCCTCGCGCATCAGTCGAGACACCGCCGAGCGATCCCCGGTTGACGAGGTGTCGAAGAGCACATCGACTGGCTGGTGGGAGTTGGCAGGTGATGCCGTGCCCGGCGTGTGGCTCGGTCTGTATTTGCTGTGTTGGAGTAGCGGCGCGTTTCTCGTGGCAATCGTCGCCGCGTGGGTTGGCATCTCAGCGGCCGTCGGCGCGGGTCGCAATGGCCCAACGGCCGCGCGCATCGGCGTCGCGATGGCGATCTCGGCGTCGGCGATCGTCTTCGTGTTTCAGGAACCGCAGATGTTCCGCCGCGACATGCAGCTCGCCTCACTCGCCGGCCTGCTGGTGCTCTCGAGCCTCGCGTGGTTCGTCGGCCACACGTGGCGTCAGCCATCGTCGTCTACATCCAGCAGTCACGTGGTCGCCGTTCAACTCGGGCTTGTCCTGGCAACAGTCGCACTGGCGATCGGAACATGGCACTGGTTCCCAAACGTGATCTCGATGATTCAGACAGATCTGCTCCGCTTCACGCCGGACCCGATTCGCATGAGTGTCACCGAGGCGAGGCCGCTGTTTCTGTTCAACGTCGAGTGGGACTGGACCATGCCGTGGAAATTTTTTCGCGGCGGCATCTATCTCGGTGTCATCGCGCTTGGCGCCCTCGTCCTCAGCCTGCGCCGGACACGACGGCTCGACCATCTGCTGGTCGCAGTCGCGGCCATCGTCATGGTCGCCGCTACGCTTGCGCAGAACCGGTTCGGCTACTACGCCGTGCCCATGCTGGCCGTGGTTACCGGCGGCGTGCTGGCGCAAATCCTGCAGTGGGCGAGCCACGACGTCACGCAGAGTGACAGCACGCGTGTGCCGGCTCGCAAAGCAAAGGCGCCTCAACGCGCGCGAGGTGCGGCGAAGTCCTGGCGCGCCGCCGCCGTAATCGTGGTGGCAGTGCTGGCCATCATGCCGAACGTGGCTCCCGCAGAGTTTCGGACGCGAGATCCCAAGATGTTGGCCGGCTGGGGTGAGGCCATGGATTGGCTGCGTCAAGCCACACCGGAACCGTTCGGCTCGACGAGTTACTACGATGCGCGCTACCCGGTGGGATCACCCGTCGCGGCGACGGCGGCAAGCGGCTACACCGTGATGAACTGGTGGGACCAAGGCTACTGGATCAGTCAGCGCGCACGTCGCGTGCCGGTCTCAAATCCGTCGCAGTACCGCGCCGGTACGGCCGCGGAGTTTTACGTCAACACCGATCCAGCTGCTGCGCTCGGGATCCTGGCGAGCATGCGATCACGGTACGTGTTGGTGGATTTCGAAATGCCGTTTCGTGACGGTGGTCCGCAAGGGCTGGCCGGCCGCTTCGAAAGCATCGTCACGTTCTCCGGCCAGCCGCAAGGCCGGTTCTATCGCAATTGTTTTGCCGCTTCCGGAAGTGGATGGTCACCGGTCTGGGTATTCTTCCAGCCGTACTTCGAGACCATGCTGTATCGGCTGATGGTGCTCGGCGGGAATCAGGTTGACGCCGTTGACAACACCTGGGTCGTGCACATCGAAGAGCGAGTCGACGCCGACCGTCGGGCATTTTGCGAAGTGGTGAGCCGGCAGCGCTACCACACGGCCAGTGACGCGCTGGCCGCCGCGAAGATGGGCGGCGATCGCTTCCACGCCGTCGGACTGTCGCCGTGGTATCCGGCGTTCCCGTCGCCCGCACTCTCCGGGTTTCGCGAGGTGCAACACTTTCGCGAAGCGGGCCAGCCACTCACCGAAGCGCCGATCCTGAGAATCTTCGAAGCCGGTAGTGTGAAATAGGCGCACCCGCGCCGATCGCCGTGGCCACCGCAGGATAATCTATCGGCATGCAGCTCACGGATCTCCGAACGCCGTTTGCGATCGTCGATATCAACCGCCTTCGCGCCAACATCAACGCCATGGCGGCACGCGCGCGCGCCGCCGGCGTGGCACTGCGGCCGCACGCGAAGACGCACAAGAGTATTGAGATCGCGAAGATGCAGATCGATGCCGGCGCGGTCGGTATCTGTTGCGCGAAACTCGGCGAGGCGGAAGTGTTTGCGGATGCCGGCATCAGCGATATTCGACTCCCCTATCCAATCAACCCCGTCAATGCCGATCGCGTCATCGCATTGCTCGGTAAGACACGCCTCTCGATCATCGTCGACGACATGGACGTGGCGCAGGGCTGGTCGGATGCCATGAAGGACGTGGGCAAGAAGCTCGACGTCCTCGTGAAAGTGGACGTGGGCTTCCATCGCTGCGGTATCAACCCCGCAGCTGCAGACGCCGCCGATCGCGTGGCGTTTGTCGCGTCACTGCCCGGCATCAACTTTCGCGGACTCCTCAGTCACGCGGGGCAGGCGTATCACGCGGCGTCGGAGCTGGAGCTCGAGTACATCGCGACGCGCGAAGCCGAGATGCTGCGCGATCTGGCCGAACGCGCGACGGCACTCGGTGTGAAGATTGAAGAAATCAGCGTGGGATCAACGCCGACATCGCGCTTCATCGACAAACAGATAGGCGCACCGTTCGCGCCCACCGAAATGCGCCCGGGCAACTACGTGTTTCTTGATCGCACACAGACGGGCCTCGGCGCGGCCACCCTCGACACGTGCGCGATGTTCATCGCCGCGACCGTCGTGTCGCGTCCGGCGCCTGACCGAGTCATCCTCGACAGCGGCGCCAAGACGCTTGCGCTCGACGGCGCGCGAGGCTTCATCGCGATGCCGGGTCACGGCCTGGTCATCCTGCCCGACGGCACGCCTGATCCAACGCTTGTCATCGAGCGCCTCTCGGAAGAACACGCGACGGTGAAAGCCACGATGCCCACGCGCCTCAAGATCGGCGACCGCGTCCGCGTCCTGCCCAATCACTCCTGCGTTGTCACCAACCTGATGGATGAGTTGGTGCTCGCTGACGGCGAGACGGTCGCAGGCCGAATCAAAGTAGCGGCTCGCGGCAGGATCAGCTAGAGTCTCTTACGTATGCCGACGACGAAACCCGTTCCTGGCGATGCCCTTGGCATGGTGGAAACCCGCGGCCTCGTGGGTATGGTGGAAGCCGCCGATGCCATGCTGAAAACCGCGAACGTGACGTTCGTCGGATATCAGAAGGTTGATGCAGGGTTGTGCACCGCGATCGTGCGCGGTGACGTGGCCTCGGTCAAGGCCGCCACGGACGCAGGCGCGGCAGCAGCGCGCAAGGTCGGCGAACTGGTCGGCGTCCACGTGATTCCGCGACCCGCCGACGACGTGTCGGCCATCTTTCCGATCGAGTAGAAACGACCTCGGGAGTCGTTTCGCCTCCAAAACGGAAACCAGGGTTTCCGTTGAGAGGGCGAAACGACTCCCGAGGTCGTTTCTACACCGTCATCTACAGGCGCTGACTTCAGTCGCCATCGCGCCGAGGGAATTCACAAAACCAACGCCCCGACCGCCACCACCGCCACCGCTCGACGAGCGGATGAACGTGCTCGATCCATCCAGCGGCATGGTCGCCACGTTTGCACAGAACGCATTCCACACTGTCGAGGGCGTGAGGTATTGCTCGACGTTTGAGAGATAGAACGCGCCGACCGTCGCGCGCCTCGACTTGAGGTATGTTCCGACGGCGCGCAGTGCCTTCGGCCCCGAGAAGTCGCCGACAACCGGCACCACCAGATTGCGCGATTGCAGATCCTTCAACCAGAGAAACGATTCTTCTGTCGCCAGATAGCTGCGCGACTTTCCCGCCGCGTCGGTCGCGGTCATCAAGTCGGCATACGACGGCGACGGGCGCAGATAGAAACCGCTCTGGTAGAACGTCTGGTACACCGTCTCGATGCCGTCCAGATCACGCTGGGGCACCGGCAGGGAGTGAGTCTTCGTCAGGTGCACCTTCATCGCCGCGAGCGTCCTGTCGTACAACGCCTTGCTCGATTCCACGCGGCCAAACGCGCCAAACAGCTGCGACGCCGTCGCCGTCGTCGTCAATCCATCGGGACGCGGTTTGGCGAAGAGCAGCGACACGAACTCCGCGCGATCCTTCGACAGTTCAAAGAGCGCTTTGTACATCAGCTGCAGATCCAGGTTGCCACGGCGAATGTCGAAGATGATCGCCATCGACGGGCGCAGTGCGGTCATGTACGTATAGTTCTGCTCGGGGCCAACGCCGAGGTAGACACTGCCCTGTTTCACACGCGCAGTGAGGTCCGGAATCACGTACTGAAACAACATCTCATTCGATGTGAAATTGGTGATGTCCGCCTGGCGGAAATAGCCGCCGGGCTCAGATGAGTTCTGACTGAGCGACCAGAACTCGGCGTCAGTGAGACGCGCAGGAAGTTCGGCCGCTGCGCGCGCTGCGACAAGCGAATAGCCATGAAGGGCAATGAAGAGCAGTGAAGAAAGACACAGACAGTTTTTCAGAAAGCTCTTCGAAAACCTGTTGGTGTTGATGTTGATCTTCCTCATGGCCCTTCATGGCCCTCCATGTTGATAGCTCTTGATCTATTTCCCCGACAACAGCGCGTTGAAGATCACCTTGAACGCGCCCATGGTCTGGCCGCGCCACTGGGGGCGGAAGCCGAGCATGACGACGTGGCCGGCGCCGAGGTCGATGTCGAGTGCGGCGGCTTTGCCGTTCATCAGCTTCTCGCCGAGGAGGTAGCCCGACATCAGCGGTGAGCCCGTGTCCTGGTACTTCGCGAGGACCGTCGCTTTGAAGCCAGCGGCCACGTCGAAGACCGGGCCGCTGTCGAAGAACACGCCCGCGGTTGTGTCCATGCCGGCCATCACGCGCTGTGTTGGATCGGTCGTCACCTGCAGCACGCTGCCGCCGACGAAGAACTCAGTGCGCAGCTTGGCGGTTGTCGTGCTCGTGATCGGGAACTGCAGCGCGCTGGCCGCCTGCAGCGACGCGCGGTTAAATGCCACGAGCGTGCCGCCGGCGCGCACGAAGTCGTCGATCGCCTTGATGTTCGGTGACGGTGCTGGAGGCGCTGCTGGTGCTGTTGGTGCTGCGCCACCGCGTCCACCGCCAGGCGCTCCGCCACCGCCGCGACCGCCACGACCGCCGCCGCCGCCGAATGCCGCGCCGCCGTCGTCAGTGAGCAGAATCACATCAAAGCGATCCTTGAGCGCGCCGGTGCCCGGGAAATCTGCCGGGAGAATCGACGTGTATTCGATGCCGTACTGCTCGAGCACCCAGCGCGTCCAACCCGAGTCCATGCTCGACGGCGAGTTGTACAGACCGATGCGCGGCTTCTTCACGTCCACGCCGGCGGTGGCCGTGCGCGACGCCTGCAGCGCCAGCGACTTCACCAGCGCGTCCTGCGCAGCAGGTGCCAGTCCCGTGATGAGGTAGCGCGCGCCCGTGGTGCCTGAGGCCGCCAGGAATTTCACCGCCGCGCCCTGCTTCCACGCGGTGTAGATGGCCTTGAACGTGTTGGTCTGTGACGGATCGAGCGAAAGGGCGTCGCCCGCGCCCGTGATCGCACCGGCGACTGGCACCACCGCCGCCGCGCCCGGTGATGAGTTGAAGCCAATGCCAGGCACGCTGTCGAACGCGGCCGCGTCTGTCGTCTTTGAGGCCTCAGTGAGGTTATACGCGGTCGGCTTCGCCTTCGGATCGACGACGGGCCCGAGCAGTTTTAGACTCTTGCGCGTGTCGTCGCTGAGCGGCGTCTTCGCCGTGGCCATCTTCACGCCGAATGTGTACGGCAGCGTCCAGCCGGCGGCGTCATACGGTTGATTGATCGTGCCATTCGGCGGCACCGGATACACCTGCGCGTCGAGCACTTCGCGCGCGAGCGCGGCAAATTCCTGATCCGTCGGAATCACCCACGTGCCGGCGGGGTACGACGTGCCGTCGATCGTGATCGGCGCGCTCGCCTGCGACACGCGCACGCCGGAGAAGGCCAATCGACGGAGCAGCTCCACGGGGGCGACCGGGTCGCGCTGGTCCTGCGGAAAGACATACGCATACGGCGCCTGCTTCTTGCCCTGTTCGATCTGCGCGCGGCCAGCGCGGTAGCGATTCATCAACAGGTTGTCTTTGTACTTCGCCGCCCAATCGAGCGTGGAAATCGATGCGGTCTCCTGATAATCGACCGCGTCGCGCAGATGCCACGTGCCGCCGAGCCACGGATTCGGATAGAGCGGCTGCGCGTAGCGCATCGTCGCCGGCACCTGTTCGAGGGTCGAAGTGCGCGGCGCCGGACCGCTGCCCTGTGTCTCGGTCCAGAAGGCCGGAATGTTTTTGAACACGGGCAGGTAGTCGATGTAGCCCGGATACCAGGCGTCAAACGTGTCGTCCATGTGCGTCGCGCCGGGCTTGCCTTCTTCATCGAGGCCTTGCGCGATCGCCATGCCGATCATGTTGAGTTCGCTCGACATCAGCGCCGGCGCATGCGTCGCGATCGGCGCCGCGAACGGCGGCAACCAGATGCGCGTCGGAAACGGCGACGACTGATGGTGCACGTAAATGATGTTCGGTTCCCACGCGCGCCACGTGTGCTCGATCACGCGCGACTCGATCATGTTCATCATGTAGGCGTCGCGATTGTTGTCGTGGCCCACGTATTCCTGATACAGCTGCTGCGGATTCTGCTGCGTCGCCATCCACGTTTCTGCGACCAGTTGCTGGCCGTCTGGATTGATCGTGGGCCAAAGCATCAGCACGCAGTTGTCGAGAATGGCCTTGAACTTCGGATCGTCTTTCTGCCTGAGGATGTCGTACGCGAGGAGAGGCGTTTGTTGCGGTCCAGCGCTCTCGGTGGCGTGCAACCCGCCGTCGATGTGGACGAACGCCTTGCCTTCCTTCGTGAGCGCTTTCGCCTGCGCTTCTGTCAGATTCTCCGGATGCGCGAGCGTGATCGCAATTTCACGCAGCCGATCGATCTTCGCAATGTTCTCGGCGCTCGAGATCAGCGCGAAGATGTACGTCCGCCCCTGGCTCGTCTTGCCGGCCTGGCGGATCACCATGTTCTTCGACGCGGCTTCGGCGAGCAGGCTGAAGTACGTCACCGACTGGTCGTAGGTCGCCAGCTTGTTGTCGGCGCCGGGCTCGAAGCCAAAGACGGACGCGGGAGTCGGCAGCGCCGGCATCTTCGGTTTCGGCGCTGTCGTGGTTTGCGCGAGCAGGGTTGTCGAACCAATGAGAAGAAGAATGGAGACGGTTTTTCGTAGGTTCATCATTTCTGCCTTTTGTCTTTCGCCTTCTGACTTCGCTGTGCCCTGGCCGTCACGGGTTTCATGGGCAAACCGTCGGAAATCATCGGTTGCATCGGATCGACCAGCAAATCAAACACATGCCCCTGCCGCGTGCGCAGAAACAGCGCTTTCCCGTCGGTCAACAGCCGCAATTCTCCCGCATCGTCCAGCGTCTCAGACAACCGACGCCGAAAATAATCGCGGAGCGTATCAGTGAGATGTTTCAGCTGCGAGGGCTCGAATCCCTTGCGCCGGAGGTCGGCCAGCGCGATCAGCTCGAGCACGTCCATCGGGGAGTAGCGTCGTTCGGTGAAGCCGCCCTGATCGGTCTTGCGTGAGGCAATCGACGACTGAAAGATGCCGTTCGCGTCCCACCATTGCAGCTGCCGGGCCGTCAGCCCCGAAAGGGCGGCCACTTCCCGAGAGCTGTAGGAGGACTTCAGGCGCATGCGAGCCTAACAATATCCCGGTAGCCCTCCCCCACCACCGCCGCGGCCAGAGTTGGCACCATTACCCCGCTTCACAATCTTGCGCGACTTCATGTCGTAGACATCGCCGACGTTCAGCACGTCGTACGGCTTTTCCCACGGCTGATAGGCGTGCGTGTTGTCGTGCACCGTCACCTTCCATCGCCCGATCACTTCAAACTTGTCGCCGGTGACGACGATGGCGGTGTCTTCGGAGAGGCCGATGCCGAGGTACTGCGGGTACTTCTTGACGACCGGGATGAGGTCGTCCCAGCGATTGCGCGTGTTGATGTGCTGATCGATGGCCGAATGTTTCAGCATGGCGAAGCCGTGCTGATGATTCGGCTCGTCGGTCATCATGATGTCCGGGCCCTTCGAGTCGCCGCGCACGAGGTAGTCGCTCTGAATCGTCGCGCCGGCCGAACTGCCCGCGATCACGCCGCCGCGGTTGAGCACATTCCAGAATTCCTTCAACGTGCGCGTGCCCATGTAGGAATCGACCATGTTCCACTGACGGCCGCCGTCGAACCAGACGGCATCGGCGTCGAGGAGCGGCTTCACGAATTCTTCCGTGTCGGCCACCTTCGGATCCCACGTATGGAGCATCACGACGTTGGTCAGTCCGCGCTTCTTCCACGCGGCGAGCACCGTTTCCGGCTTGTAGTCGATCGGCTTGCCGTCAGCGCTGCGGTTGCCGCCGTTGGTTGGCACGATCACGAACTTCTTGTTCGGCCCGCCCGCGAGCTGAATGAATTTCTGCGGCACGCCGAAGTTGTCGCTCATGTTGCCGCCAATGATGACGAGCGTGCCTTTGGCAGGACCGTATTCCGGCGCGGACGCCGGAGCCACCGGCTGCACAGCCGGCTGTTGCGCCCGGCCAGGCAACACCCACATGAGCGCCAACAGAAGAATGAGGCCGCTGAACACGCGTGGAGTCTTCATGGGCGGATTGTAGATCAGCTTGCGGCATCCTCCGGCGGAGGCTCAGGACCGAGATCACGACCCGGCGAGATCGTCAGTTGCCTTCGCCCCGGCCTCGTCTTTCGCCGTGATCCCGCCCGTATCGTGCGTCGACCACGTCACCGTCACGCGCGTGTAGCTGATGAGGATATCGGGATGATGATTCACGCTCTCGGCGTAGAAACCAAGCCGGGTCACGAACGCGATCGCTTCGGGAAATGAGGACAACGTGAATATGCGCGTGAGCGATGTCGCCGATCGGGTCCACTCTGCCATGTGTCAGTCCTTCAGAATCGCTCGCGAGAACAGCTTTGCGATATCCACCAGTGCCTCATCATCGCTCTTGCCGAAATGGTTGGGCACGCGAAACACCAATTCCACGGAGTAGTAGTACAGCAAGAACCGCGTCGCGACCATGATGGTAGACAGCGGCGAAACATCGGGCCGCAGCCGTGCAACCAGGTCGGGCCGCGAGTCCAGGAACTCCTGAAAGCGGCTCGCCATCTCGCTGTAGAAGCGGCGAATGTGGCGGCCATCGAATTCAACGACATCCACGTAGATCAACGCGATGTAGGGTTTGTAGAGCGTCACCGTCTCACGCGCGGCGCGGCCGAGCGCCTCGATGTCGTCAGGAAACGCACCGGCCGCCAGAGCCGTGTTGAGTGGATTGGTCGGCAACAACTGCTTGGCCCAGAACTCCTCGAGCAGTGTCTGGAAGATCTGTTCCTTGTCCGGAAACTGGTGATAGAGGTTGCCACTGGAGATCCCGGCCACGTCGGCGATGTCGCGGATGCTCGTGCCGAGATAGCCGCGCGTCGAGAACATCTCGAGCGCAGCACTGAGAATCTGCGTTCGGGTGTGTTCGGTCCGAACACTCACGCCGATCTCCGCGCGAGAAACGACTGAATGACGCCAAGGAGCGACGCGGGTTCTTCGATGACGACACCATGATTGGCACCGCTCACGAGCACATGCTCAGCTCGTGGAATCCGGCGCGCGAGATCCGCCGAGGCGGGCGACGGATAGACGCGATCGCGCGCGGCTTCGACAACCAGCGTCGGTGCCGCGATGCGCTCCAGGTGGCTACCGAAATCGAGCGCTGCGAGAATGTCGAACATCCCGAGGAGCCCCGCAAAATACTCCGCGGGAAATCCGGCCACCGCGCGACTGCGCAAATCAAACAGCTCCGTATGCTTGGCCAGATACGCATCACTGAACATCAGCTCGACCATCCGATCAAAGACGACCGCACCATCGCTGCTGTCGATCGCGGCGCGACGACAGGCCGCGACGATGTCTGCAGCACGCGACCAGCCCTCGACGGACGGTCGCGCACTGGCCTGCCCCACGATCAAAGACCGCACACGCTCCGGGCGCGTAGCCGCAAGCTCGAGGCCGACCAGCGCACCGAACGACGTACCCACGACGTCGACTCTTTCTATGGCGAGCTCGTCCAACACACGCTCGACGGCTTCAATGTGACCGTCAAGGCTCGTGGGCGGCGCACCAGGCGATAGCAACTGCCCGCGAAGATCGCATCGCACGACGCGGCGCGACACCATCAATCCCGCTGCGATCGGCTCCCATGCCGCCATCGTCATCAGCTCGCCGTTCAACAACAGGACGGGCTCGCCCCTGCCGTCCACCTGATGAGTGAGCACCTTCGCTGTCACGCGTGCCCGATGTTCGACAGCGCGGCCACGACCCTGCCGGCGGTGAGCGGCGCGAGCATGACGCCATTGCGGAAGTGCCCTGTTGCGAGGATGACTCGCGGCGAATTTGGCGCAGGACCAATCAACGGCACGAGGCCTGAGGGGGATGGACGAAGGCCTACGCGCACTTCTTTCAGTGACGCGCGCCAGGCACCGGGAAGAATCTCGCCCACCGCCGCCATCAATGCGTGGATGCCCGCGACCGTCGATCGTTCGTCAAATCCAACATCTTCCACCGTCGCGCCAACCAGCAACGTTCTATCCGACCACGGCACCGTGTAACACTTCTCCGCCCACACCACCTGTTTCGGCATCGGCGCAGCGTCTGGCCACGTGAGATGGAGCAGCTGACCGCGAATCGGCTTCACCTCAATCGGCGGCAGACCGGCGATGCGCACGCGACTCGACCAACTACCGGCCGCGATGACAACGGCGTCAGCGACGCGCGGCGCGCCATCGATCACGACGGTGACGTGCGCCTTCGTCGGCTCCACGCGAATCACTTCGGTCGGCGACTCAACGGTGGCGCCGCGAAACTTCGCGGATTGCGCGAGGGCGCTGACAAGCTGTGGCACGTTCACAAAACCGTGTGCGGGAATGCGGAGGGCACCACGCGTGGTGACGGCAATCGCCGGGTCGAGGGCGTGCGCGGCTGCCGCATCGAGCCACTCTGACGGAATCTGCTGCGACTGGAGCCACGCATGCAACGCAGACAAACGAGCCTGATCCGCCTCTGACAGGGCCACTTCAACTGTGCCCGTTCGTGCGTACTCCACCACGCGACCACTGCGCTCGCGCGCGCCCTCAACGAAGGCGTTGTAGAGCGACAGACTCTCGGTGCAAAGATCCAGCAGCGGATCGCCGTGATGACCTTCGATGAATGGCGCGAGGACGCCGGCCGACGCCTGCGACGCACCGCGGCCGGGTCCGCGCATGTCGAGCACGTGCACCGCGTGCCCGGCCCCCGCCAGCGCATCCGCACACGCCGCGCCGATCACACCGGCGCCAACCACGACGACGTTCATCTTTACAAGACTAGCGCACTGACAAGATCAATTGCGCCACGGATGGGGCCTTCTCCCTGCGGATCGGCCGGCCGGCGTACGCGCCCGTGGTCTTCGCGTCGCGGAACACCACCTGACCGTTGACCCACACGGTGTGGACGCCCACGGCCTGAGCTTGCGCTTTGCCGAAGTCGGCGCGATCGGCGATCGTCGCCGGGTTGAAGAGCACGAGATCGGCGAAATAGCCCGGCGTCAGTCGCCCGCGATTCACGATGCCGACATTCGCCGCGGCCAGGCTCGTCATCTTGCGAACGGCTTCTTCGATAGGAAATAGCTTTCTGTCGCGCACGAACGGCCCGACCACTTTCGGAAAACTGCCGAATCCGCGTGGATGGAGGCCTGTCGACTGCCCATCGCTGCAGACATTCGCGAGCGGCCACTGCATCAGGCGCTCGACGTCCGCGTCGGCCATACCGCGCGCGACGATGCCCACATCCTCGCCACCGGGCTCGGCCAGCAGATCGGTCAGCGTCTTCGCATCGGGTGTGCCTCGCATGGCTGCGACCTGTTGCAAGGTCTTGCCCTCATATTCAGGATGCCGCGTAAACCGGTTGAAGATGATCCCGTCAGCGTTGGTCACGTGCGCGAGGATGAATTGCGCTTCGGCCGCATCGGCGAAATTGCGCTTCGGATAGAAGACACCAAGATTCGATTGCCAGTACGTGTACGGGTAGATGTCCGCCGTCAGTGCCACGCCGGACGCGCGCGCCTTGTCGAGCACGGCGATGGCTTTGCCGGCCTGCCCCCACAGGTCGAGCATGCCGAGTTTGATGTGTGAAATCTGGACCGGCATCTTGTTGACCCGTCCGATGGCGATGATTTCGTCGATGGCCTGCCAGAAATCACGATCCTCACTACGCACGTGACTGATGTAGCGACCACCCGCGTCGCCGGCGACCTTGGCCAGCGCGAGGACTTCCGATGGATCTGAATAGATGCCGGGGTCGTACTCGAGGCCGGTGGACAGTCCGAGCGCACCGGCGTCCATCTCGGCCTTGAGCAGCGGCTTCATGCGCTCAACTTCGGCCGGTGTCGCCTTTCGTTTGAAGTCCTCTCCCATCACGCGGCTGCGAATGGGACCGTGGCCGGCGTACGAAGCCACATTCACCGACACGGGACTCTTCTCGAGTCGCTCGAACATGGCGGCGAGTCCTGATCCACCGCCGTCCTGACCAACAACGATCGTCGTCACGCCCTGACTCACCATCGCCAGCGCTTCGGGCGCCGTCGTCAAACCGCGATCATGATGGCTGTGTGTATCGATGAAGCCTGGCGCCAGGGCGAGGCCGTCGGCCTCAACGACGACGTCCGTGGCGATTGGCGAGAGGTTGCCGACTGCCACAATGCGATCGCCTGAGACGCGCACATCCCCACGTGTGGGCGCAGCGCCCGTGCCGTCAATCACCAGCGCATGGCGGATCAGGGTCGTGGGCGGCTGCTGCGGTTCGAGGGCCCAGACGGATGTCACGACCAAGGCAAGGAGCGGAAGGCTGAGGCGTCGCGTCACGATCGGCGGAGTGTAGCCCGTCGTGTGGCCAGCGGAGCACATCCGGCTCGAACTTGCACTTGACGCTTACTTTGCATTATAAAGCCTGCATGCGCATCCTTCAGGTCTTCAAGCACCCCAGCGCGTTCCTGCCAATCGCCATGTCGCTCTCCGGGCTCGCCCTCATTGGCATCGTGCTGCTCCGGCACGGCAGCGCGCCGCAAGCCGACGAAGGCACGGCGGCGCACCTCTGGCAGATGCTGATGGCGGGGCAACTCCCGATCATCGCGTTCTTCGCCATCAAGTGGCTGCCTCAGGCACCCCGCGCCGCCGCGCGGATTCTGGGGCTGCAGCTGGCGGCGGGTCTGGCGGCGGCAGCGCCCGTCTTCCTGCTGCACTGGTGAACATGCACTAGGCTTTCGGCGCCTTCACACGCGTCAGCGTCGTGCCCTTGCCCTGCGCCAGCTCCTGCGCAGACGTGAGGATGTCCGCCAGCTCCTTCCAATCGCACACGTCATCGAGCCACACGCCGATCCACCCACTCACGCCAACGTACGGCGGCACGAAGAAGCGATCGGGCGCGGTGCGGACCATGCGGTCCTGGCGTCCGGGCGCGGCTTTGATCCAGGCAGAGTGACGACCGCGACCGTGATGGGTCGAGCCGTCAGCGAACACGGCGAAAGTGCGCTTCGGCGACCAGAAGGTCGGCGCGCCGTGCGACACGGTTTCCTTGGCGTCCGGCAGGGCCATGCAGAGCTTCCGCAGTTGCGTCTGCGCGCGGCTGCCTTTACGCACGATCAGCGGACCCGATACCGCTGGTTTCTGCTTGGCCAAGCGCCGTGTGGGCTTCATGCGCGCATGCTACCGCAGGAAATAGGGTCGGGAGGTATTTCGAAATAACTCCCGACCCTATTTACGATCCCGGTAACCATATGTAGACACACGACTTGGTCCAAGGTCGAGGAGTGGTCAAGAAATAGGGTCGGGAGGTATTTCGAAATAACTCCCGACCCTATTTCCAGGCCCAGTACGATGCAGCACTTGATCGAAGACGAGTGGCTATGGGGCTGGGATCCGACGCCGGGGATCGTGTCTGTGTGGGCAGACGTCGATGGCGAAGCCACGGTGTGGCGACGACCGCCCGAGACCGGCGTGCTCGTACGCGAGGCCGTGCGGTTTCGACCGTGGCTGCTCATCGACAACATCGATGACCTGCCGGAGGGCGACGTGACATGGCGCGAGCTCGACGGACCGGGCGCGCTGCGGTTTCATGTCAGCGCCGATACTGGCAAGGCCCTGACCGCGGCGGTGCTCCACAGCGCCTCGACGCGATCGGGTCGTCGGGTCGAGCGCCTTAGTGAACTCGACAAGTCGTCCGTGTTGTCGCTGCCACCCGAAGAGCAGTACCTCGTGGCGAGCGGTCGCGCGTACTTTCGAGACCTCACGTTCGATCAGCTGCATCGGCTGCAGTTCGATCTCGAAACCACAGGTCTTGATCCGCGACGCCATCGCATCTTCATGGTCGCGGTGCGTGATCCGGCTGGCGAGGTGGAGATTCTCGAAGCGGCGAGTGCTGACAATGCAGGCGAGGCGGAACTGATTCGTCGTCTTGTTGCGAAGGTTCAGGCGGCGGATCCCGATGTGATCGAGAATCACAACCTCCACGGCTTTGACCTGCCGTTTCTCGAGCGCCGGGCAAAGCAGCTCCGTGTGCCGCTGGCGCTCGGCCGCATCGGCAGTCCAGGCCTCAGGCAGAGAGCCGCGCGTCGAGGGACGGTCAGCGACTACGACGCCGACCGTCGCGTCCGGTTCGTGATTCCCGGACGTGAGCTCATCGACACACTCGATGCCGTTCGCCGATTCGATTTTGCAGCACGCGAATTACCCGGCCATGGACTGAAGGCGGTGGCGCGTCATTTCGGACTGGCCGGTCCCGAGCGCGAATTGATCCGGGGCGATCAGATCCACGATGTGTATCAGCGTGACCCGGAACGGGTTCGCCGCTACGCTCGAGCGGACGTCGAGGAAGCGGCCGGTGTCGCTCGGGTGCTGGGCGGTGCCGCGTTCGCGCTCGCGCGCATGGCACCGCGACGATACGAGCGGCTCGCCGATGCGGGCGCGGCGACCGGCGTCATCGATCCGCTGCTCGTGCGCGCGTATCTCAGGTCTGGACAGGCGTTGCCGGCGCATCAGGATGGAGATGGCACGGTACATCAGGGCGCCGCGCTGCATCTGTTCGCCACAGGCGTCGCCCATCGCATCGTCAAAGCCGACGTGGCGAGCCTCTATCCGTCTCTGATGCGCGCTTTCCGCATCGGGCCTGCGCGCGATCGGCTCGGCGCCTTGCTCGCACTCGTTGATGGACTGGTCGAGAAGCGGCTCGCCGCCAAGGCGAGCGCGAAGCTCGCGCCCGCCGGATCGGCGGAGCGCTATACCCACGAGGCCATGTCGGCCGCGATGAAGCTCGTCGTCAATTCTGCCTACGGCTATCTCGCTGCGGGGGACGGCCTGACGCGCTTCGCCGATGTGCATGCCGCCAACGAGGTCACGCGGCGCGGTCGAGAGACACTCGACTTCATGTGCCGCGAACTGGCGAACCGTGGCGTGCAGTTAATCGAGGCCGACACCGACGGCGTGTACTTTGCCGTGCCGGAATCGTGGACCGAAGCCGATGAACGCCGGGTAGTCAGTGAGGTGGCCGCGCTGCTGCCGGCGCGGGTACATCTCGAATTCGAAGGCCGCTACGCCGCCATGCTCTCGCACGAACCGAAGAACTACGCGTTGCTGCACTACGACGGCACGCTTGCGCTCAAAGGTGTGGCATTTCGTTCGAGCCGGGCGGAACCGTTTGGCGAGGCGTTCCTGCGACGCGCCATCGAGCGGCTGCTCGTCGGCGACATCCGCGGCGTACGCGAGGCCTACCTCGACACGGTGTTCGCGATCCGGCGTCGATCGCTGCCAACCTACGACGTGTCGTCGCGTGTGCGCGTGACCAAGACGGCCGAGACCTACATGGCCGTGCGCGAATCACGGCGAGAGCTGACGTATGAAGCGCTCCTCGCCAGCGGCCGACGAACGTGGTCGCTCGGTGAGCGTGTGCGGGTGTATCGCACGGCGAGCGGTGCGGGGGTCGTGCCGGATCCTGATGATGAAGCCATCACGCCGACGGGTGACGCGCTGGTGGATCGTCGCGACTACGACATCAATCACTACGTGCGCGTGCTGCACGACACGTTCGCGTCGCGGCTCGAACGAGCATTCACCTCGGAAGATTTCTCGGTAGTCTTCGCGGACCCACAACAGCCATCGCTGTTTGCGCCGGGGCTCGACGACGTCAAGCCCCGGCTGTTTACGATGAGGTAGATCCCTTACTGGGGTGGCGCGTCCATGCCGGCCCAGAGGTTCATGGTGCTGAGCTCTTCGCGGCCACAGGCCTTGAGGTACACGAAGATCTGCGTGCGGTACGCCGCGAAGCCGCCGAGAATCAGGTTCACGATAAACGAGCCCTTCGTGTACTTCTGGCCGAACATTTCGATCTCGGTCCGGAAGTCCGCGTCGGCCATCTCACCGATCTCCTTCGCGTAGAACTCGCTCTGGCCGGCGATCGATGCGATGACCTGCTCGAGCGTGAGCGTCTGCGCCACCTTGTCGGCCGCGCCCCACGCCTCACCGTCGAACACGCCGGACTTGGTCGCTTTGAGCATCTGCGGCCCCATGATCGAGAGGTACCGCAGCCACTCGATCGTGCTGCGCTGCTTGGGTGTCGGCCGGTAGTCGAGCGACCGCGCATCGACCTTGCTGGCCAGGTGGAGCAGGATGTGGACTTCGTGTTGCAGAGAACCGATCAGTTCAGCTTTTGGACAGGACCATGGTGAGTCTCCAGGATGAAATGGAACGCGGCACGATAGCACACACGTGGAAACACAAAGAAAACGGCGGCCGATGTTCTGGCCGCCGTTCTTCTGTCTGACCCGCCAGCCTGAAGGCCGGCGGCTCCATTACTTCTTTCCCGCGTCGAGGTGATCCCAGTTCAACATCGCGTTGAACACGAGGAAGTAGTTGCCCGACGTCTCGTAGCGCCAGAACGGACGCACGCCGAAGAGCAGCACGTGGCCCTTGCCGATCTGCTGTTCGATCACGGCCGCGCGTCCGGTGAGATTTTCCGGACCGACCATTTCGCCAGAGAGCAGGATGTCGTTGGCTTCTGTCGGGTACGACAGCAACACGCGCGGGGTACCGCGGGTGCCGAGGCCGAGATCCGATGCGCCGGTGTTGGCCGCGGGCGCTGCTGCGCCACCGCCACGACCGCCACCGCCTGCACCGCGACCGCCGCCAGCTGCTGCGGCACCGCCGCCGGCGCGACCGCCTGCTGCACCCGCT
>CANIII010000020.1 GCA_947467605.1 Acidobacteriota bacterium | reverse complement strand
GGCGCCTGGAGCACCCGCTCCGCCGCCTGCGCGACCGCCGTTGCCCGCCGCACCACCGGTGTTGTTGGAGGCGACGATGTAGACGTCGATGCCTTTGGTGGCTTCAGCGAGCTTGGTCATCATCATCATGCGCACGCGCTGTTGCTGCAGGAACTCGACTGCTGGCGTCAGCCACGCGCTCGGCGCCAACGCTCTGCGCGCACCCTGCATCTTGCCGGCGCGCGTGAGGTGATCGAAGTAGGCGGCCGACTCGATGCCAATCGCGCTGACGTTGGTGTCAGCCACAGGAATCGTCATTGGAATCGGATCCGCCATGCCGATCTTCTTGAGCGTGTCGAGCAGCTTCATCGCGTTGGCTTTGGCGATCGGATTCTGCAGTTCGTCGAACGACTCCTTGATATAGCCGACGCGCAGCTTCTTGATGTCGATCGTCGCGTCCCAGTTGAACGGTGTGTCCGACACGCTCATGTCGCGACCGTCGGGCTTGGCGATCGCCTGCATCACGATCGCGCAGTCTTCGGCATAGCGACACATCGGACCGATGCGGTCCTGCGTCCACGCGAGCGCCATCACGCCGTAGCGGCTCACGCGACCGAAGGTGGGTCGCAGGCTCGAGATGCCGCAGCGCGCCGCTGGGCTGAGGATTGATCCGGCTGTCTCCGTGCCGATCGCGAACGCGACACAGCCTGCTGCTGTTGCAGACGAAGGACCTGCCGACGATCCGCTCGCGCCCACCGCCGGATCCCACGGGCTCTTGGTCTGACCGCCGAACCAGTTGTCGCCCTGCGCGAGTTCGCCGGTCGTGAGCTTCGCAATCAACACCGCGCCGGCTTCGCGCAGCTGTTCCACCACGCTCGCGTCGTAGTCGAGCACCTGATCTTTCAGCGGCGCCGTGCCCCACGTGGTCTTGTAACCCTTCACCGCGATGATGTCTTTCGCACCCCACGGAATGCCGTGCAGCGGCCCGCGATATTTTCCGGCCGCAATCTCTGCGTCTGCCTGCTTCGCCTGCGCGCGACCCACATCGTCAAGAAACGTCACGACGTTGTTGAGCTTCTCGTTGTAGCGATGGAGGCGCTTGAGATACATCTCGGTGAGTTCGAGCGACGTCACTTTCTTCGTTCGCACGAGTTCGGCGAGGTGACGCACAGGCCAGAAGGCGAGGTTTTCGAGATCCGTGGGTCGTTTCACGACTGGTGCAGCGCTCAGCTTGAACGGCTTCTTTGTCTTGTCGACTTCGATGCCGGGCACGACCGCGCTGAAGTGGAACGGCGGCGACACGTCGTTCGGAATGTCCATCGCGCGCACGGCTTCGTAGCGCGTGAGGGCCTGGTTCGCGCTGTTGACCATCGCGGTGCGCTCGGCTTCCGTGGCCTCGATGCCCGCGAGTTTCAGCGCGTCGTTGACCATCGCGAGTGTCAGACGCTCTGCCGCCTGATCCTGCATGCGTGCCCAGAGGACGCCGGGCACGAGTGTGGTGCCGAGACCGATGGCGGTGAAGTGCGTCATGAAACGGCGGCGAGTGTCGTTCAGTGCGAGGGACATGAGTGCCTCCAGAAAGGAATGCGCGGATTGTGCCACAAGGCGAGCCGACCGCTGCGGCGCGAATTCCACGTGCGACACTGGGTTATACGGCATGCGCCATAGACCGCAGTGGTACCAATGGCCGACGATTCTCTCTCTCGACGCGCCGGCCGTCAGCCTGGTCTGGCAGACGGCGCTGGCGCGCGTGGCCGGGGTTGACCTCGACTGGGCGCAGCGAGTCGTGCTCGCCCTCACGGTGTGGCTCGCGTACGCCGCCGACCGATGGATCGAAGGGTGGCGCCTCAATCCGCCCGACATCCGCACGGCAGGTCACCATTTCTACCTGCACTGGCGATGGTCTGTGGCCACTGCGTGGATAGCGGCACTTGCCGTCGATGTCGCCATCGCATTTCGGGTGCTCGCCTGGCACGACATCGCGGCCGGTCTGTTACTCACAGTTCCTGTGTTGCTCTACCTGCTCTCGCATCAGCTCATCCATCGACACAACGCCTGGCGTGCGCCGAAGGAACTGTGCGTGGCGGCGTTGCTCACCGGTGGCGTGTGCGTGTTTCTCGAGACATCCACGCGTCTTGGTGTGCTCGCGCTGTCGGCGTCACTGTTCGCGTTGGTGTGCTTCACCAACTGCGCGCTGATTTCCGCGTGGGAGCGCGAGGTCGATCTCGCGCACGGGCAGTCGTCGCTCGCGATTGACGCCGTCGAGCACAGTTGGGCCATTCCGCAATTGCCCTGGCTCATCGTCATCTTGTCTGCGGTGGCTTACGCAGGCGGTGTCGGTCCGTCGCGCATCGTCGCCGGCTGTGCGCTGGCAAGCGCCGTGCTGCTGGCGATGGTCGATCGCCTCGAGCGCCGTGCCGGTTGGATGCTCGCGCGGGTGCTTGCAGATGTCGCTCTGCTGACCCCTGCGGTGCCCCTGTTGTGGAAGTGGTGACGACGCATCTGACCTGAGGCATACTCTGCGGCGTGGGAACCAATCGACTGTTCGGCCTGTGGGCGGCGGCATGCCTCGCCTTTGGATCAGTGTGGGTCAGCGCGCAAGTGCCGCAGTCGCCGCCGGCTCCATCGAGTCAGGCGCCAGCGGTTGCGCCAACGGCCTTCCTCGCGGGCCAGGTCGTCGACCAGTCATCGGGCTCAGGCATCGCCGGCGTGACGGTTGACTTCATTGCCAACGGCGGTGGTCGTGGTGGCCAGCGACCGCGGCCCGTCATCACAGATGCGCAGGGCCGCTTCTACTTCGCGAACATTGCAGGCGGCAGCTACGGCATCGCCGCGTCAAAGCCCGGGTACGCCGCTTCCGCCGACTTCGTTCGGCCCATTGTCGTCGGCGACGGTGAGCGAATCACGAACGCGAGAGTCAGCCTCGTCAAACTCGGATCCATCTCGGGAACGCTGCGTGACGACGCGGGCGAGCCGATGGCTGGCGTCACGGTCCTGGCATTGAGGCGATCCCTCATCAATGGCCGATCGACGATGAGCACGCCGAGCCGGGCTCTTTCAGATGACCGAGGCGTCTACCGAATGGCCGGCCTGAGACCTGGCGACTACGTCATCTGCGCTTGCTCACGCGACGCGCTGCCGTTTGATGGCACCTTACTGACGACGCTGGCGTCGGAGCCGATGCAGTTGATGGGCATTGCGAGCCGCGCGTTGAAGGTCGGTGCAGACGCCGTGAGTCTCGATGACACGCTGCGTACGTTCGCGCCCACGCTCTATCCAAACAGTGCGACCGTGGCGCGCGCCGATCGCGTGACCGTGAAGCCCGGCGACGAGAGGGTGGCTGTCGACATCACACTCACCAGCACCCGCGCCGCGCACGTCTCAGGAACCGTCATCGGCTCCGCGAGTCCGATCAGCGCATCGTCAATTCAATTGGTGCCGGCGGGCGAGTCTGACGAGGGCGCGACATTGATGCGGATGACACCAATGCTCGTGCAACCCGACGGGCGATTCGATTTCGTGAACGTGCCGCCAGGCAACTACGAACTCCGCGTGCAGACGACGTTGACCAGCGCACGGGGCGGCGGACCCTCGGGCGCGGCGATGACATTTCTTGGACGTAGCGGTGTGCCGCCCCCGCCCTCAGCCCCGGCGCCCGTTGAGGCGCTGTTGTGGGCAGTCACGCCGCTTACCGTCGGCGACCGTGACGTGACTGGTGTCTCCGTGCCACTACGGCCAGGAGGCTTCGCTTCCGGCACTGTTCGTCTTCCGGTGACCACGTCGCTGCCGCTGCAAGCGCAGGGCAGAGCCACTGTTGCGCTATTGCTGTTGAATCCACCTTCTGGACTACAGGTACCGGCGTATGCCACCGCCATGAATCCCGATGCGACGTTCAAAGTCACCTGGTGCGTGCCGGGACGGTATCGCATTCTGTTCAACGCTCCCGTGCCTTCACTCACGCTCAAGACCGTCGAGGTCGGCGGCGTTGACATGACCGATCTGCCAGTTGAGATTCGCGCCGACCTGTCTGACGTCGTCCTCACCTTGTCCGACGTCCCGCCGACAACGATCAACGGCACCGTGTTGCGGACCGGACCGGCTGAGGATCTGACGGCGCTGATTTTCACCGCCGATCGGCGGCTATGGGTCGACCCTGAAGCGGCGTTTCGCCGCTATCGTGCCGCGCCGGTGGGGCGAAACGGCACGTTCACCGGATCGTTTCCATCAGGCGACTACTTCATCGCGGTCGTCCCTGACGCGCAGAGCGCCGATTGGCAGGAACCGGCGAGGCTCGAGACGCTGTCGAGAACAGCCACGCGCATCACGTTGCTCGATGGCCAGAAACAGTCGGTGGAGGTCAAGCGATGATCCGCGCGCGCTTCATTCACGTCTTGTGTTTCGCGTCTCTGATGACGCCGGTCCAGGCCCTCGCGCAAGTGCGTGACGCCGCACCGACGACCGCTCCTGTCGCGCCGGCGCCGGCAGGTACGGGTGCGATCAGCGGCATCGTGATGAGCGCCGATGGTTCACCCCGACCACTGCGCACAGCGAACGTGGTGTTGATCGGCATGGTTACCGGTGTGTTGAAGGTGACGTCGACGGACAGCAACGGCAAGTTTGCATTCGCAGCACTTCCGCCCGATCGCTACACCGTTGGCGCGAGCAAGGCGCCATTCCTTGGCGCCGTTGCGGGTGCTCGCCGACCGGCGCGCCCCGGGACCGGCATCGTGCTGGCTGCCGGGCAGAAGGTCGGCGACATCGTCATTCGCCTTCCACCGGCTGCGGCGATCTCCGGTGTGATCACTGACGAGTTGGGCAGGCCAGTGCAGGCCTCTGTTGCGGTGCAGCAGCGGAAGCTACAAAACGGCGAACGCGTGTTGGTTAGTGCAGGCAATGGCGTCACCACAGACGAGCGCGGTCGTTACCGCGTCTACGGCCTGCCGCCCGGCGAATACGTCGTGTCGGCGTTTCAAGGAAACGCGACCGCGACGGGTACAAAGCAACTGACAGATCGCGAGGTTGATAACGCATTGCGCGGAGTTGTGCCGCCACAAGAAGCGGCGCAGCCCCTGTTGCGCTACCTGCCCACGTACTACCCCGGTACGTCGCGTCCCGCCGATGCCGGCGGCATCCTGCTCGCGGCGGGAGATGAGCGCACAGGGGTAGATGTTCGACTGGATGTGGGAATGATGGGAAGGATCGACGGCACTGTGATGACCAGTGACGGTCAGGTGCCGCCGATGTCGAATGTGCGGCTCATGTCTGCTCCCGGCAGTTCGTACCAGACTGTTTCCACCGCGATCGCGCGCGAGAACGGCCGCTTCCAAATGGCGGGCCTGATGCCGGGGCCGTACGTCTTGTCCTCTGATTCAAGTGGTCCGGCGGGAAATCTGTTTGCCAGTCAGTTGATCGACGTCAACGGTAACCAGACGGACATTCAACTCGTCCTGAAATCGCCGATCACACTCAAGGGTCGCATCGTGTTCGACGGCACGTCGTCCGCGCCGCCGCTCAATGGATGGCAGCCATCACTGAAGGCCATGGCGAGAGGTGGCAGTGGTGGCACAACCGTGGCAAGTGACGCCACCGGTGCCTTCACCGTGCAGCGACTCCCGCCCGGTTCCTTCATCGTGAATGGGCCCGCGTCATTTGGCGCCAATGCGAATACCGTGACGTGGTCGCTCAAATCGGTCGTGGCCGATGGCAAAGACATCACTGATCGACCAATCGACCTCACGCCCGAGACATTGCCGAAAGATGTGGTCGTCACGTTCAGCGACAAGTCTCAGAGTGTGACGGGACGATTGCTGCAAGCCTCAGGCGCGCCGGCCACCGACTACACGGTGCTCGTGTTTCCGACGGACAAAGCGTACTGGCTCACCGGATCGCGGCGCATCCTCATCGGCAAGCCCGACTCCAATGGCCAGTTCACACTCGGCGGGCCGGGCATCATCTCGCTGCCCGCCGGCGAATACTTGCTCGCGGCAGTGACTGACCTCGATCGGGATGAGCAGTTCGATCCCGCGCTGCTCGCATCGCTGGTCAGCGCGGCTGCGCCGCTGACGATCCAGCCGGGCGAGCGAAAAGTGCAGGATCTCGTGATCAGATAATGTCGTTGATATGGCGACACATGAGCCCACGTCACCGCTTGCGGCAAGCCTGCTTCGGGAGAGCGGAGACTCGTTCTCGACTGGCGCATTCAGCGCATCGTCAAAGGGAAGACTGACCCCGCACGACCTCGAGAGATTTCCCGGCGACACGCTCTTTGATCGCATTGGTCGGGCGGTTTGCGACGCGGGGTGTCTCCCGCGCAAGGAATTGTACGAAGCGTGGGAAACCGCCCGACGAGTGCGCCGCCTCTTTCGTGGCGGCCGCATTGTTGATCTTGCTGGCGGACACGGCCTTCTCGCGCACATCATGCTGCTGCTCGACGACACCTCACCGTATGCCGTCGTCGTGGATCCCGCTATCCCACCATCGGCCGCAAAGCTGACCGCATCGATCGCTGCCGCCTGGCCGCGCATTGATCGACGCGTGAAATTCCGTGAAGCGTCGATTGACGATGTGGCGCTGGAGCCGAGTGATGTGGTGGTGTCGTGCCATGCGTGTGGTGGGCTGACGGATGAGATCCTGGATCGCGCCACGTTTGTGCGCGCGCGGGTCGCGGTGTTGCCGTGCTGCCACGATCTCAAGTCTGGCGGGACTGGCAATTTGACTGGCTGGGTCGATGGCCCGCTGGCGATGGATATCATGCGCGCTGAACGGCTGCGATCGCACAGGTACAATGTGTGGACGCAGACGATTCCGGCCGAGGTGACGCCGAAGAATCGACTGCTGATCGGCGCGCCGATTCCGTGACCCTGACCAAACCGCAGCCGACCGTGCTGCCCATCCTCGTCGGACTCAGCGTGAGTCACATGCTGAATGACATGCTGCAGGCGCTCTTGCCTGCGCTGTATCCGATGCTGAAGGGCGCCTACGCGCTCAGCTTCTGGCAAATCGGTCTGATCACTCTCACCAATCAAGTGACGTCGTCACTGCTGCAGCCGGTCGTCGGGTTCTACACAGACAAGCATCCGAAGCCGCATTCGCTCGCGGTCGGCATGGGCTTCACACTGGCGGGTTTGTTGCTGCTGTCATCGGCGGCGACGTATCCCTGGCTATTGGTCGCAGCCGCGATGGTGGGCATTGGATCGTCCATCTTCCACCCGGAGTCATCACGCCTTGCGCGCATCGCATCTGGCGGGAAGCATGGTCTTGCGCAGTCGCTGTTTCAGACGGGCGGTAACTTCGGTTCGTCCCTTGGCCCCTTGCTCGCAGCGTTCATCGTCTTGCCGCGAGGCCAGGGCAGCGTGGCGTGGTTTTCGCTGGTGGCGTTGCTGGCCATTGTCCTGCTCGTGCGGATCGGCAACTGGTATCGGTCGATCGGGATGCCCCGACCGGCCGTGAAGACGCCGGCGCCTGGCGCAGCGCCGACGCGGGCCCACGTGACGAGCACCATGGTCATTCTGCTCGTGCTCGTGTTTTCAAAATACGTCTACACGTCGAGCTTCGTCAGCTACTACATGTTCTTTCTCATTCAGCGCTTTGGCGTGTCGATGCACAGCGCGCAGTTGCATTTGTTCGTGTTTCTTGGCGCTGTGGCCGCCGGCACGTTTATGGGCGGACCGATCGGCGATCGCTTCGGCCGCAAGCCGGTGATCCTCACGTCGATCGCCGGCGTCCTGCCGTTCACGATGATGCTGCCGTACGCGAATTTGTTCTGGACCACCGTGCTCAGCGTCATCATCGGTCTCATCCTGTCGTCCGCGTTCTCGGCGATTCTTGTCTTCGCACAAGAGCTCGTGCCCAATCGCGTCGGTCTCGTCTCGGGCCTGTTCTTTGGTTTTGCCTTCGGTGTGGCCGGTGCCGGCGCTGCGGCACTCGGTGTGCTCGCCGATCACACGAGCATCACGTTCGTCTATCGGGTCTGCGCGTTCCTGCCGGCACTCGGCCTTCTCGCGATCTGGTTGCCGAACATGCGACCGCACTCGCACTACAATTCATAGTCATGCGCGTAGCGATTGTGGGCGGTCCCGGCGTGGGCAAGAGCACGCTCGTTCGACAGCTCGGTGATCTGTACCACAACGGCGCCTACGGCGAAGGCGAGCAGGGCGTGTGGGATCCGCGCGTGCTCGAAGACATCGAGGCCGGCCGCAATCCGGTCGGGGTGACTCGCTACTTCGCCGAACTCTACGACGCGAACTATCGCGACGCAGCCACACACGACATTCCCGGCAAAGTCATCTTGTTCGAGGGTGCGCGCATCACGCTCGAGGCCCATATCGCGGAATACCCAGCTGAGTACCACGCTGATTTGCGCGCGGTCTTGTCGATCGGCGACTGGTGGAATCCTGATCGCGTGATTGTTCTCACCTCGAGCACCAACACCATCGAAAAACACATTCGCCATCGCAACCGACCACATGAAAATGTGGAGCAGATGGTGCACCGCTTCCGCCTGATTGACGCGGAATTTCGCAGGCTCGCGCCGATGTATCCCAACACGGTGATGGTGGATCGCGACCAGACCGAATTCCACGACCGTGATGGGCTCCGGGCGATCATCGATGCCGCGAACCTGCCGGCGTTTCTTGAAGTGCCCTACAGGAGAGACTGATGGCCAAGCGTTACTGGTTGATGAAGTGCGAGCCGAGCGCCTACACGATCGATGATCTGGCGCGTGACGGCTCGACCAATTGGGAAGGTGTGCGCAACTTCAAAGCGCGCAACTATATGCGCGACGACATGCAGGTGGGCGACGAGGTGCTGTTCTACGCATCGAATGCCGAGCCGTCGGGTGTGACGGGCCTCGCGAAGATCGTGAAGGCCGGCTATCCCGACTCGTCAGCCTTCAACAAGAAGAGCCACTACTACGACGAAGACTCCGACAAAGCCAAGCCCACCTGGTTCATGGTCGACATCGGTTTCGTGAAGAACTTCCACGGCACGGTGTCACTCGAGACGCTGAAGTCCACCAAGGGTCTCGAGAAAATGATGGTGACCCAGAAGGGCAGCCGCCTGTCCGTGCAGCCCGTCGCCAAAGACGAATTTGAGATCGTGCTGAAGCTGGCGAAGAAAATTTAGCGAACGACGGCGAGACCCTTGAGCCGCGCCGCAAGCTCTGCACTCAGCTTGATCGCCGTTGGCGTCGTCGCCAGGCCGCCGAGGGCGGTGCAGCGATGTTCACGTGGCATGGCATCGGCGACGCGGCGTGCGGCGTCGACGACTTCGTCGAACGGAATCACCTGATCGAAGCCGGCGAGCGCCATGTTCGCGCACGAGAGCGCGTTGCTGGCGGCGATGACGTTCTTGCCGAGGCAGGGCACTTCGACGCGCGCCGCCACCGGATCACAGATCAGGCCGAGCATGCTCTGCAGCGCCATTGACGCCGCAGAGGTCGCTTGCGTCAGGTTGCCGCCGCCGAGTGTGACCAGCGCGGCCGCAGCCATCGCCGCTGCGGAGCCGCCTTCAGCCTGACAGCCGCCGACTTCAGCGGCGAACGTCCACGGACCGGCGATGAAGAGACCGATCGCGCCGGCGGCCAGCATTGCGCGGGCCATGTCTTCTTCACTGCGCCCCAGTTCCTCCGCCATCGCAATCACCGATGCCGGTAGTGCGGCACACGCACCTGCGGTTGGGGCGGCGACGATGACGCCCATGGAGCTTTTCACTTCCATCAGGGCAGTGACATAGAGGACCGCGCGGTTGAGCGCGCCGCCATTCAGGAGCCCGCCGCTCTTCATTTTCTCGGCGAACTGGCCCGATTGATGGCCGAGCACGCGATCGGCGTATGTCGTGCCCGCGATTCCCTGAGCGATCGATCGACGCAAGATGCGCACGATGTCGACCATCATCGCGAGCACTTGATCATCAGTCAGTGCGCCGCGCGCCTTCTCGTAATCGACGGCCCACTTCCACAGCGGAATCTCTCGGCCAGCGTCGACTTTGATCAGGTCAGCGCAGGAGCGAAAGGGCAATGTGGCGTCCGGCTGCGAGAGCACGGGCAGCACAGGGTTCAGCAGGTGACCGTTGAACTCCACGCGGCTGCCGCCGTCGAGCGACACGCCGATGCCATCGATGTTCAGCACCTCGATCATGCCGCCGCCGGTCGAGATCGCGATCATCGTGTGCTGCTCGCGCGCGTTGGTCAGCGTGAGCCGATACGTGTTCGGGTGCGGATCGTGACAGTCGATGTACTTCACCGTCACGTTCGTGCCCGCGCGCTTCAATGCTTCGGGCGAATTCGGCAATCGCTCGTCGGCCGCGTCCCAGCCGAGGAGTCCGCCAAAGAGACCCATGTCGGAGCCCTGGCTCTCATGCGTATTGGGCAGCGCGCCGTTCGTGTCGAATTCGATCAGGATGTCGGTGATGTCGCCGCCCATCAGATCGCGGGCCAGCCGGCCGATTCTCAGTGCCGCCGCGCAGTGCGAGCTCGAGGCACCGCGCATGACGGGGCCAATGACGTCGTTGAAAATGCTGACCATGGCGGGCATGGGCTGATCATACAATCCAGCCGCAGACGTGACGACTGAATCCATCCACCGCCAGATGCGCGATCTGGCCGATCCGAAACAGGCTGAGGTCGCACGACGCTACTTCAAGACCGGGCCAGGCGAATATGGTGAGGGCGACCAGTTCCTTGGCATTCGAGTGCCGGTGACCCGCAAGGTCGCTGCGGAGCATCGCGACCTTCCGCTGTCAGACGTGGCGGTCCTCCTCGCCTCGTCGTGGCACGAAGAGCGTCTGCTGGCGCTCTTGATCATGGTGCGGCAGTACTCACGCGGCGACGTCGCGCAACGCGAGACGCTCTTCCGGCTCTACCTGCGACACACGAAGCACATTAACAACTGGGATTTGGTCGACACCTCCGCCGAGTTCATCATCGGTCCTCATTTGCCGCCGAAGGAGCGGGTGCGGCTCACGTCGCTGGCGCGTTCGCACAGCGTCTGGGAGCGACGCATCGCGGTCCTGGCCACGCGCCATTACATCAAGCAGGGCGAGTTCGACGACACGCTCTGCATCGCGCGGCTGCTGCTGAAGGATGACCACGACCTCATCCACAAAGCCGTTGGCTGGATGCTCCGCGAAATCGGCGACCGCGACCGCGCTGTCGAGGAAACGTTTCTCCAGCAGCATGTGCGAACGATGCCGCGCACGATGCTGCGCTATGCGATCGAGAAGTTTCCAGAGCGGCTTCGGCAGAGCTACCTTAAGGCGTGAGGGCTGGTAGGATCTCCAGCATCATGAAACTCCGAACCCTAATCGGCGTGCTGGCGCTCTTGGCCATGGTTGGTCCATCCACGTCCGCACAGGTCACGGCGACGGCGATGACACTCGATGTCGATGCGACCGATGCGCCGATGAAGATTCTGCACGCCACGATGGCGATGCCGGCGCGTGCTGGGGCGATGACGTTGTTCTACCCGAAGTGGATCCCTGGCGAGCACATGGCGTCGGGCCCCATCTCGAACCTGACCGGTTTGCATATCTTCGCCGACGCGACGGAGCTCGAGTGGCGTCGCGATCTGGTCGAGGTCAATGCGTTTCGTTTTACCGTGCCGGCCGGTGCGAAGCAGGTCACGGCCAAGTACGACTACGTGGTGCCCTACACTGGCGGCGCGTTCGGTACGCTGCCATCAACGAATTCGAAATGTGCCGTCATCAACTGGTACACCGTCGGCCTGTATCCGATGGGCGAGGATCCTGAGAAGATCACCGTCACAGCCTCGCTCAGGAAGCCTGTCGGTTGGAAGAACGGCGGCTCGCTCGATATTGTGCGCACCGACGGCGACACGATTCGATACGCGCCGACATCACTGGTCTCTCTCAATGAGCACCCCGTGCTGTTGGGCGAGCACTTTCGATCGATCACGCTGTGGCCGGCAGGTTCCGAGCAGGGCGAGCACGTCATCGACGTCATCGCAGACAGCGAATGGGCGCTGCAGTTCCCGCAGTCGCGCATCGACATCTACAAGAAGATCGTCGTCGAAGAGCGCGCCGTCTTTGGCGGCGTTGGCCACTATCGCAAGTACCACTGGCTCCTGACGCTCAGCGACAACCTCGGCTCATTCGGTGTGGAGCACCATGAGTGCGCCGACGATCGCGTCGCTGAAGCAACGTTTGTCGACGACGGCGCGGCCAAGCGCAGCAGTCTGTTATTGCCGCACGAGTTCTTCCACTCCTGGAACGGCAAGGCGCGACGACCTGTGGGACTCGTGCAGGGCGGCTACGAGCAGCCCATGAAAGACGACCTGCTGTGGGTCTATGAGGGACTCACCAACTACTACGGTGAGTTGCTGGCCGCACGTGGCGGACTCATTTCGCCCGGGGAATGGATGGACGAACTCGCAGCAGACGCCATGGCCGTGAGCGCGCCCGGCCGAACCTGGCGGCCGCTCCAGGACGCGTCGGATTCCTCGCCATTTCTCTACACCGCCGCCGGTGGTTGGTCCGGTGTTCGCCGACAGACCTACGGCCTCCCGTCCTTCTACGACGAGGGCACATTGATCTGGCTTGAAGCCGACACCCTCATTCGCAAGCTGACGAACGGCGCGAAGACCCTCGACGATTTCTGCGCAGCCTTTCACGGCCAGAAGGACAACGGAACCGTGTGGGTCAAGGCGTACGACGCCGAGGAGGTGTATCGCACGATGAACTCGGTCGCAGCCTACGACTGGAAGAAGTTCTTCGAGGACCGCTTAAAGAGCAAGGCCGCGGCAATTCCCGACGGTGGGTTCACGAACGGCGGTTACACGCTCGTCTACACCGACGCGCCGAACATGTTCACCGACCCGTGGACGCTTGACGGCAGCACAAACGCCTACGGTTCGCTCGGCATTCACGTCGCCGCCGACGGCACGGTCGACGACGCCTGGCCAACGTGGCCGGCGTTCACGGCGGGCATCTCGCAAGGTATGAAACTGATCGCCGTGAACGGCCGCAAGTTCTCTGGTGACGAGTTGCTACGTGCACTGGGCGCGTCGAAGACTGCGACGACGCCGATCGAGCTGATCGTGGAAAACGGCAGCTACTACAAGACGGTGCAGATCAAATATCACGGCGGCCTGAAGTATCCGCATTTGGAGCGGATCGCCGGCACCGCTGACGTCCTCACGACGATTGCAGGAGCGCGGAAGAAGTAGGCGGATGATCACGCTTCGACGTGCACTCGACAGCGACGCCCTGCTTCTGGCCCGCTTTGCCGAGCAGACATTTAGAGCGACGTTCGCGTCCGGCACCGCGGCCGAGGACATGGACCTCTACTGCGCCAACGCGTATGGGGAGGCGCTGCAGCGAAAGGAAATCGCGGATCCGGGCCTCGTGACGTCGTTCGCTGAAATCGATGGCCGGCTTGTCGGCTTCTCGCAGTGGCGGCGTTCGCAGTCCATCGATTGCGTGACGGCCGAGCGCCCGTCGGAACTCAGCCGGATCTACGTCGCCCGCGAATGCCAGGGCCGAGGCGTCGCGCAGGCCTTGATGCAGGACGTCATCTCACGCGCCGCTGAGTCGAATTGCGACGTGCTGTGGCTCGGCGTCTGGGAGCACAACTCGAAGGCCATCGCCTTCTACCGGAAGTTCGGTTTCGAAGTCGTCGGCGACCATTCCTTCACCGTAGGGCGCGATGTGCAACGGGATCTGATCATGGTGCGGTCGCACTCGATTGGAAGCGGCTCCCTCCGGTAGAATGTCCCGATGGCCAGCCTGTTGGAAGCGATCGAGATCAAGCGCAAGATGTTCTTCGAGTACGAGAACGCGCCGTACCACTGCCTGGAGGTCGAGGTGTCGAAGCCAACGGCCCGCGGTGGACAGACGCTGGTCCGGCTCAAAATGCGGAACCTCCTGACCCGCGCGGTCTTCGACCGGACGTTCAAAGCCGGCGATAAATTCGGAGACCCCGACCTCGTCAAGGTGCCCGCGACCTTCCTGTATTCAGACGCCGACGGCTACCACTTCATGGATCAGGAATCGTTCGAGACGCTCACGCTCTCCGCAGACACGACCGGTGAAGACCGCTTCCTGCTCACCGATAACCTCGAGATCCAGGTCCACAAGTACAACGGCAACCCGATCAGCCTGCAGTTTCCGCCTTTGGTGGATATGACGATTGCCTACACGGAGCCGGCCGTTCGCGGCGATACGTCAAGCGGCAGCGTGACGAAGGCCGCCACGACCAACACCGGGATGGAAATCCGTGTGCCGCTCTTCATCAAAGAAGGCGAGAAGATCAAAGTGCACACGGAAACCCGCGACTTCGCCGGACGCGCGTAGCGGGTTCTTACGTCGCGAGCGTCAGCGTTGCGCGAAGACCGCCGAGTGGGCTGGCGTCGAGCGTGATGGATCCGCCGTAGAGTTCCGCAATATCCCGCACAATCGAGAGGCCGAGCCCGGATCCGGGCGCGGCTTCATCCGCACGAACACCGCGTTGCAGAACGGCTTCACGCAACTCCGGTGCAAGTCCAGGCCCGTCGTCATCCACCGTGACCGAGATGCGGCCATCATGCAGCGTCGATGTCAGCACGACGCGCTGCCGCGTCCACTTGCAGGCGTTGTCGAGAATGTTACCCAGCATCTCGTCGAGGTCCTCGCGCTGCGCCCGCACGATGTGGGCCGGGTCGACGTGGGTGTCGATGGTGAGCCCACGTTCGGCGTAGAGACGCTGCAATGTGCGAGCGAGGCCGTCAGCGGAGTCCATCACACTGCAACGCGCGTTGAGCGTGGCGCCTGAGGCGGCTGCGCGGGCTTGCGCGAGGTGATAGCTGACCTGTCGCTGCATGCGCGTCACTTGCTGACGAACGGTCTCCGCCAGTTCATGCTGTCCAGCGGCGTCCGCGCGATCGGCCTCCTGCGCGAGCACGGCCAGTGGCGTCTTCAGGCCATGCGCCAGATCGCCGGCCTTTGATTGTGCGCGGGCAACAGCCGCGGCCTGATGCTCGAGTAGCGCGTTGAGGTCGCTCACAACCGGCTGCACTTCCGTTGGATATTCGCCCGCGACAGACGTTGCCGCGCCCGAGCGCACGGCCTGGAGATGCCGGCGCAGCTCGTCGAACGGTGAGAGGGTCTTGCGAAACTGCAGCAGGGCCGCCATGAGCAGAATTGCCGCGGCAAAGCCGACGCCACCGAAATGAAGCGGGATGACGATCGCGTGCCTGCCAGGGCCATGCATCAGGCCTGCGGCCATCGCCACGGCCAGCGCTACGATGCCGATTGTCCAAAGCGCCGAGCCAATCGCGATCCGCGATCCGAGTGAGCGCGCCATCAGCTCGCCGCTTTCATGCGATAGCCGAGTCCGCGGATCGTCTCGATGAGATCCGAGCCAAGCTTCTTGCGGAGTCGCGCGATGAATACTTCCACCGTGTTGGAGTCGCGATCAAAGTCCTGCGCGTAGATATGCTCCGTGAGCTCGCTCTGCGACACGACGCGTTCGCGATGGTGCATGAGGTACGACAGCACACGAAACTCGTGGCTCGTCAGCTTCACCGGTACGCCGGCGAGCGTCACCCGCGCCAGCTTCGGACTGAGCGCGACATCACCGCAGACAAGCTCCGATGTCATCTGTCCACTGGTGCGTCGAATGAGCGCGCGCAATCGTGCGAGTACTTCCTCGATTTGAAACGGCTTGGCGACGTAGTCATCCGCGCCGCCGTCGATGCCCTGCACCTTCTCGTGCCAGCTGCCCCTCGCCGTCACCACCAAGACCGGCATCGTCACGCCCGATTCGCGCCAACGACGCAGCACGGTGAGGCCGTCCATCTTCGGAAGGCCGAGATCGAGTACCACAGCGTCGTACGACTCGGTGTGTCCGAGGAAATCTGCAGCTGCACCATCAGTCGCGGTGTCGACCGCGTAGCCGGCATCGGTCAGCGCCTGCGACAGTTGGCGCAGCAACAACGGCTCATCCTCAACGACCAGCACTCGCACAGTGTCCGTTATAGCGCACTTACCTGAACCGCAGTTGAACGGACCATTCACAAAGCATTCAGGCGCGATTCCGTAGTGTCGATCACATGAGGAGCTTACGCATGATCAATTCACTGGTCCGCTCGATCGGTACTGCTGTGGTTGTTGTGGGATGCGCGATGGCCATTCCGACTGTGGCTGCCGCCCAGACGCCACAGAAACCCGCGTCGCTGGCGGGCACCTGGAACATGGGACTCATCGGCGATCACGTGATTCCCGTCGCACTGGTGCTCGAGCAGGACGGCACCGCGCTGAAGGGCACGTTCATCTTCATGGGCAAGGATTTCCCCGTGACCGGCGAAACCAAGAACGGCACCTTCACGTTGTCGGGCAAGGGCCCGTCGTTTGGCCGGCCGAATGTGGATCACGGCGGCGCCGGTGCCGGACCCGCAACTGCGACAGCGACGGTGAAGGGACCTCAGCAGCCCGGCGTGCCCGGAATGGTTGTGCAGACCGCAGACATGACGATCGTCGGCACCACGAAAGACGATGGCACGTTGGCGGGAGACATGAACACCAAGCTTGACGACGGCCGCACCGGCAAGATCACGTGGACTGCGGAGCGGTTGAAAGAGCGCAAGGTCACAAACGAACCCGCGATGTCGTCAGCCAACGTCGACGTGACCGGCAAGTGGACGATGGCGGTGGTCGAAGCGCAGATTCAGATGGCGCTCGACATGAAGCAGGTGGGGTCGAAGGTGACCGGGACGGCTTCGTCCGATCACCTCGGCACCATGACCCTTGATGGCACGCTCGCGAACGGCATGCTGATGTTTGTCGCCACCGGCTCGAACGCCGGACAGGACGTGCGACTCGAGTTCTCCGGCAAGCTCAAGGCCGACAATACCTTTGCCGGCGACCTCACGAGTCCGATGGGGTCGATGACCTGGACGCTGGCGCGGGTGAAGAAGTAACGCATGACGTTCCGCGTCGCCGCCCGCCTGGCCGGCGCGTTGCTGGTCATCGTCGTTGCGAGCCGAGTTGCAGGTGTGGGGGCGCAGCAGCCGAGCGCCACCGCACCTGCGATTCCGCCGCCGACTGCGATGTCTGATGCGGCGCAGAATGCACTTGTCGAGGAGTACTGCTCGACGTGTCACAGCCGCGAGACCAAGAGCGGCTCGCTCGTGCTGACGGGTTTCAATGTGGCATCACCGCTCCTCAGTTCCGAACTGCTGGAGAAGGTGATTCGAAAGGTGCGTTCTGGACAAATGCCGCCCGCCAACGCGGAGCGGCCGGCACTCGAGGAGCGCAGAGCGTTTGTTGAGGCGCTGGAGGCTCGAGCCGACGCGAAGGCGGCCACACTCAATGATCCCGCTTGGCGTCCGTTTCAACGTCTGAACCGTGCCGAGTACCGACGCGTGATCAAGGATCTGGTTGCGGTCGATATCGATCCGTCGGCGATTCTTCCGCCAGATACGGCCAGTGGCGGCTTTGACAACATCGCCGATGTGCAGAGCGTCTCGCCAACGCTCATTACCGCCTACCTCCGTGGTGCGGCGACTGTCAGCCGCACGGCCGTCGGCACGAGCAGCGTCGCAACGCCCAGTCGCAAAAAAGTGTTCATCTGCTCGCCTCGCGATGTCGCCGACCAGACGGCGTGCGCGACAACGATCGTTCGCGCGTTGACGGACCGCGCGTACCGAGGCAGCGCCACGCCGGCGGACGTGGCTGACGCGATGTCGTTCTACGCGCGTGGTCGCGAGCGGGGCACGTTCGACGACGGCATTCAGCTCGCGCTGCAATCGATCCTCGTCAGCCCGAAGTTTCTCTTTCGTCTCGAACCGACAGCAGGCACAACCGACCTCAGTGATCTGGCGCTCGCCTCGCGGCTATCCTTCTTCCTGTGGAGCCGCGCGCCGGACGACCTCTTGATCGCTGCCGCTCGTCGAGGCGCACTGCATACACGGGAGCAGCTCGCCGGACAGGTGCGGCGCATGATTGCCGACCCACGCGCGGAGGCGTTGTCGACGCGCTTCGCCGCCCAATGGCTCCGCCTTCAGGATCTCGACAAGAACGTCGTCGACACACAGTTGTTCCCGTCGTTCACGCCGGCACTCGCCAAAGCCATGCGGCGCGAAACCGAGCTCGTCGTTGCTGATTTGATCCAACGCGACGGCAGTGTGATGGAGCTCATCACCTCGAGTCGGTCGTTCATCAATGAGCCACTGGCGCGGCACTACGGGATCCCCAACGTGCGCGGCGATCAATTCCGTGCCGTCACGATGCCCGCGAGTCGTCGTGGTCTACTCGGGCAGGCGAGCATTCTCACGCTTACGTCGCTCGGCACGCGTACGTCGCCCGTGCTGCGTGGCAAGTGGGTGCTCGATGTGTTGCTGGGCACACCGCCGCCACCGCCGCCGCCGAATGTGCCCGCACTTGACGACTCGGTGAAACCAGACAAAAGCGGCGTGGCGCTCTCCACCCGACAGCGCGTCGAGGAGCATCGTCGCAATCCATCGTGCAGCGGATGTCATCGCGTCATCGATCCGCCGGGAATGGCCCTGGAGCAATTCGATGCGACCGGTGCGTGGCGCGCCACCGACAACGGTGTGGCGATCGATGCGACAGCAGATTTGTATGACGGCCTTCGCATGGATGGCGCAGCGGGATTGCGGTCGGCCCTGCTCGCGCATCAGGATCTGGTGCTGCGCAACTTCACCCAACAACTCATGACGTACGCGCTCGGCCGACGCCTCAACGATCGCGACATGCCGGCCGTTCGAGCCATCGTCCGGTCGGCAGCTCCGCAGGGTAATCGTTTCTCGGCGTTCGTCACGGGTGTCGTGACGAGTGACACGTTCCGGCGAGCCCGTCCGCCAAAGGACTGAGGATGTTCATCACGAAGAAGAAGCTCTCGCGCCGCGCAGTGCTGAGGGGGCTGGGTGCGGTCGTCGCCCTCCCGGTGCTCGATGCGATGACGCCGGCCATGGCGCTTGGCGCAAGCGCGCTCAAGACACCGTCGCGACTGATCTGCATCGAGATGGTGCACGGTGCGGCCGGCAGTGCCGCATTGGGTGCCGCAGAGAATCTCTGGGCGCCGGCGGCGGTTGGTCGCGACTTCGATCTGTCGCCGAGCAGCCTGAACGCGCTGTCTCAATTTCGCGAGCACCTGACGATTGTCAGCAATACGGATGTGGCGTGCGCTGAGCCGTATACCGCGCGCGAGATTGGCGGCGATCACTTCCGGTCGAGCGCGGTATTCCTCACGCAGGCGCATCCGAAGCTGACGGATGGGGCCGATGTTGAAGCCGCGACGTCGCTCGACCAGATCTATGCCGCGCGCGCGGGCCGGCAGTCGCCGATTCCGTCCATGCAGTTGTGCATCGAGGACGTCGATCAGGGCGGGGCCTGCGGCTTTCCGTACGCGTGCTCGTACACCGATTCGATCAGCTGGGCGTCACCCACGCAACCGCTGCCCATGATTCGCAATCCACGCGTGGTGTTCGACGAGTTGTTCGGCGTGCTCGGCACCACGGGCACGCGTGAGTCGCAGGTCGCTCGACAGGCGGATGATCGGAGCATCCTCGATTGGCTAGGCACAGCCATCGGCCGTCTCACTGGCGATCTCGGTGCCGCGGATCGGCGCCGGCTCTCAGACTACCTCGATAACATTCGCGAGATCGAGCGCCGACTGCAGGCCGTCGAAGCGTTCAACGCCAGCGGGGAAGCGCGCACGTTGCCGGCGGCGCCTGTAGGTGTGCCCGACAGCTTCACAGAGCATGTGCGCCTGATGTTTGACCTGCAGCTGGTGGCCTTGCGCTCAGATGTCACCCGCGTCTTTGCCCTGAAGATGGGGCGCGACAACTCCAATCGTGTCTATCCGGAGAGCGGCTTTGGCGGAGCCTTCCATCCCACATCGCATCACAGCGGCAAGATCGAGAAGATCCGCGACTTCGCGCGGATGAATGCATTTCACGTCGGTCAGCTCGCGTATCTGCTTGAGCGCATGCGCGACACACCGGACGGCGTGAACGGCGGTTCGCTCCTCGACAACAGCGTCGTCATCTACGGTTCACCCATGGGCGACTCGAATCTCCACAACCATAAACGCGTGCCGTTCGTGATCGCGGGTCACGCCGGCGGTCGCATTCAGGGCGGCCGACACATCAAAGCACCCGCAGGCACACCGCTGGCCAGTGCCATGCTCGGCGTGTTGCATGCGCTCGGCGCTGACGACATCGCGCAATTCGGCGACAGCGAAGGCGTGCTCAACCTGAACGGCTGATCGCCGCCACGTTCATTGAGCGTTCAGGTTCATCTTTGTAACCTGCCGCCATGCGGATGAAGACGTCTACCGTTGTGTTCCTGGTCGTGTGCTTGGTGCTCGTTCTGGCCGGTCTCGGCCTGCACCTCATGGGTGCCGATGCGTCGAGCTGGATGGACGGCATGAAGAAGCTGCACGGCCGTGGGTAGCGTGTGGCGCGACGTCCGCCATGCCTGGCGGGCCATCACTCGAATGCCCGTCCTCGCCAGCGTCATCGTCGTATCGCTGGCCATCGGCATTGGCGTGAACACGACGGTGTTCTCGTGGATTCAAACGATTGTCTTCAACCCGATCCCCGGCGTCGTCAATGGTCGCGCCTTCTACTTTGTAGAAGCCGTTACCGACACCGGCGCCTACCCGTCATCGTCGTGGCTGGAATATGGTGACCTGCATGATCGGCTGCGTTCGTTTCGCGAGCTCACAGCGTTTCGCATGGCGCCGTTGTATGTCGGCGATGCCGGCCGCACTGAGCGTGCCTACGCGCAGCTGGTATCGGGCAACTTCTTCGACGTGCTCGGTCTGAAGCCCGCGCTCGGCCGCCTGCTGATGCCGGCCGACACCGCGCGCCCGGGCGGAGAAGCTGTTGCGGTGATCTCCTTCGACTATTGGCATTCGCACTATGCCGGTGCTCCCGATGTGTTGCAGCAGACCATACGCGCCAATGATCAGGTGCTGACGATCGTCGGTGTGGCGCCACGCGACTTCCAAGGATCGGTGCTCGGTCTGAGCTTCGATGTCTGGCTGCCCGCCACGATTGCGCCCGTGATGTTTCGCGGATCGAACGAACTGACAGATCGTGACCAGCGCGGCTACGCCATCATGGGTCATCTCCGCGATGGTGTGACCAAGGCACAGGCGTTTGGTGAGGTGGCGAGCGTGTTTCGAGACCTCGCGTCGCAGTACCCCACGACGAACGCGAAGTTCACGAGCGAGGTGCTGCCGTTCTTCGATGCACCACGCGGCCCACAACGGTTCTTCGCGAGCGCGCTTTGGTTTCTCCAGGTGATCATGCTGCTGCTATTGCTGACCGTGTGCGGCAACACAGCGAATCTGGTCCTCGCCCGCGCCAGCGCTCGACAGAAAGAAGTCGGGATTCGACTCGCCATTGGTGCCCGGCCCTGGGGCATCGTTCGCCTGATCGTGATCGAGAATCTCATGCTGGCGCTCATGGGCGCAGCCCTGGGTGTGCTGGTCGCGATGTGGGGCACCGAAGCGCTGCGCGCTGTGCCGATGACCGGCGCCTTTCCCGTCAAGTTTCAGACGCACGTCGATGCGACGACGCTCCTGTTCGCCATTGGACTTGGCCTGCTCTCCGGCATCTTGTTCGGCGCGCCGCCGGCGGCCCAGCTGGCCGACGCCGATCCCATGCGCGTGGTCAGGGCCGGCACGCGCGGTAGCCCACGCGATGGCTTGAGAAACCTGCTCATGGGCGCGCAGGTGGCCCTCGCGCTGATACTGCTGACAGTTGCCGGCCTCTTCTACCGAGGATTCCGCGACACGCAAGACACCAATCCGGGCTTTCGCACGGACGGTGTGCTTTTGTCTGCCTATGACCTGACGGGTCGAATACCGACCGCTGACGCTGAGCAGGCGGCTGCGGTTCGCACCTTCACCGATCGGCTGCTCACTCGCCTGCGCGATGCACCGGTGGTTGAAGCCGCCGCGATCGCATCGAGCGTGCCCCTCGATATCCACGGCCTGCCATCGCGCACGTTTCTTGTGGAAGGCACGGCGCGTCCCGATGGCCGTCTCGACGAGTGCCTGTCAAACGTCGTCACACCCGGATATTTCAAGACACTCGGCATTCCCATGCTCAGCGGATCCGACTTCGCTGAGCTCAACGATCCGTCAGCGCCGCGGCAGGTCGTGGTCAATGACGTCTTCGTGCGCCAGTACCTCAAGGGCACCGAGCCCCTCGGTCGACGCATCACCTCGCGAGACCGCGCCTACACCATCGTCGGCGTCGTGGGCACGACGACGTACGAAGCATTTGGTGAAACGCCAGCGGCAATCCTGTACTTCACGTATCGCGACCGTACGATTTCTGCTGGCGAGATTCACGTGCGATCACGACCCGGTCTCGAAGACACCCTCGCCACGGTGATTCGCGAGGCGGTGCGAAGCATTGACCCGGAACTCCCGGTCTACAACGTGCGCACGATGACCGAGCACATCGACCGCAATCTGGTGCTTCGCAAGATTCCGGCTCGGATGTTTGTCGTGCTTGGGCCGCTGCTGCTCGTGCTGGCGTCCATTGGCATCTATGCCGTTGTGGCTTACGCCGTCTCGCAGCGCACGAAAGAGATCAGCGTGCGACTCGCGCTCGGCGCGACGACCGATCGCGTCGTGCGCGGCATCGTGCTCGAGAGCATGCGCGTGGTGATGATGGGCGCATCAATCGGCTGGCTGCTCGTCGTCATCGTGGACCTCCACCTCGTACGAGGCGGCGCGAAAGATCTGCCCGTGCTGATCAGCGTGCCGCTGTTGTTGATCGCAGTCGCCGCACTCGCATGCTGGTGGCCGGCTCGACGGGCGGCATCAGTGCCGCCCAGCGCAGCTCTCAGGCAAGACTGATGTCGCGGGTCCACCACAGCATCAGTGCCGGCACGACGCTCAGCATCATCGCCACGGTGATGTCTGGCTGCCCCAGCGTCAGGATCTGAAAGATCAAGCCCGCGAGCACAAATGCGCCGACCGCTCCGGCGATCCGACGACGACGAAACCCGGCAATGACCGCGGTGATGAGCGTGATGAACACAACCAGCCATGAGGCCACCAGCACGTGGTTGTCGAGCCGTCGTCGCGTGTGACCCTCGGCCAACGACTTGATGCCGAGCAGCATGCGTTTCTCCATCACGAAGTGCGCCACGTCGAAAATGCCGCTGTCAAACACCTTGCCCCACAGTGACCGATCGGGCAGACCACGACCACGCACCAGCAGACGCGTGGTGGATGCGTCGACCGGCACCAGCTCAAATGACCAGGCACCGTCCTCCGGCTGATCGAGCGCGGTGCCGAAACGGCGGGTCGCAAACCCCATCGTCCGGCCGGGTTCGAACACTCGCAATGTCGCGAATCCGGCACCTCCAGCTTTGGTGGGTGGATACATCCAGAGTCGATCACCAATGTTCCACTGCTGCAACGTCGGGCGCAGCACATCATCCACTGGCATCTCGCATCCAACGATGTTCTCGAGAACATCGAAGCTGTAGAAGCCGCCACGGTCCTGGCCGAGCTGCGCCAGCCACGGCCACACGCGTGCGGCAGGTGCGTTAATCGTGATCGCTCGTGTTTCGTGCGTCGCTGCCGGAAACGCCAGGACGCCATCACTCGGTAGCGGTCTCAGCCGTTCCTCATCTGTCGCACCCCATCCGAGATACCAGGGGCGGACGTAGATCAGCACGACGATGAACAAGAACGCGAGCGCACCACCCAACGCCACTACACGGCGCATAACGGCTCCGATCGGGCGACGAGCACGATGACGATGCCCCCGCCGATCAGGATGGCGATTGCCCAGAGCATCATCGAAGTCCGCGCGCCCATCATGGGTCCGAGAGTGCAACACACGTGCCGGTGCGACTATCCGGAACAGCACAGGACGCGACCGGCAGGCCGCGCCAGAATCGACTTGCTGCGGCAATTCCCGAGGTGGTTCAGCGAATTCCCACCCAGCGCAGAATTTGGTCCCCGCCGTAGATGTAGATGGCGCAGATGGCGCCCTCGCCGATCGTGACGCCGATCAGGAACTTCCAGAACCGGACGCGGAGCATCCCGCACACGTAGCAAATCAGATCCGTGGGCGCGAGCGGGAAGAAGCTCCAGCCGATGATGATCGGCAACTCGTACCGATTGATCAGATCCGTGATGCGAGCGATCTGCGTCGGATGCTTCTTGGCCAGCCGCTCATCAAGGCGCAGGGCTGACGAGAAGAAGTAGATACTCGACGATGAGATGACGATGCCGGCGATGGTGGCGGCCAGCAGGGGACCGGGCGGAAAGAACGGCAGGGCCGCGAGCACCAGGGTGGTGGACGGGATGAGCGTGAACCCCCGGACCGTGCCGAGGAGAAGGTAGACCGTGTAGCCGGCGGTCGCGCCCCAGGAGAGCGCGTGGGCCAACTGCTGTTCGAAGAACTGCCGAAGCACTTGCGCCATTATGTCATTCAGGGTAATCATTACGGCATTCACGGTAATGGCAGCCGACAACCCTTTCGTCTACGGAGAAATTGTCGCGGCCGGCGCGTTTGCCGATCGCGACGAGGAATACCATCGCCTCACGACTGACCTTCGGGCCGGCCAAAAGGTGTTTCTCATCTCGCCGCGCCGCTACGGCAAGTCGTCGCTGATCCGGCGCACGCTCGACGCACTCGCAAAGGAACGGGTCCTGACCGTGTCGGTGACCGTGGCCGGCTCGAGCTCCTATGTTGGCTTCCTCGAGGCCTACGCGCAGACGCTGCTCGCCGCCGACACGCCGGTCAGCCGGCTACGACAGTGGGCGGCCGACTTGATGCGCACGTTTCATCCAGAAGTGACGATCGACGCCTCGGGCCCGGGCACCTCGGCGGTGTCGTTGTCGTTCCCGGCCGTACGGTCATCGCGCGATGTCGAACGCCTCGCCGCCGAAGTCTTTGCGCTGCCCGGTCGGATCGCGGCGGCGCGCAAGCGACCGATGGCCATCGCGCTCGATGAGTTTCAAACGATTGCGTCGTTTGATGGCGGCAACGCTGTCGAAGAGGCACTCCGCGCCGCCGTGCAGCAGCAACGCGACGTCGGCTACGTCTTCGCCGGATCCGAGCCGTCGCTGATGGAGCGCATGATCAGCTCGCGCCGGCCGTTTTACAAAGCCGGTCCGGTGATGCGTCTGCAGAAGATCGACCCCGACGAATTCGCCACCTGGCTTGAGGCGCGATTCACGAAGACCGGCCTGCGCGCCGAAGCGGGCCTCGGCGCTGCGCTCGTCGACCTCGCCGACAACGTGCCCTACGACGTGCAACGACTCGCACACGAGACGTGGGACGACGTTCGGGCGGCGGGCCGGAAAACAGTGGGGCTCGAAGACCTGCACACCACACTGACACGCATGATGCGCCAGCAGGCGACGGTCTTCGAAGAGCAGTGGCAGCGACTCACGCTCGCGCAGCGCGGCGTGCTGCGCGCACTCGTGCTTGAGCAGGGCCGCGAGCTCTTGTCAGCCGACGTGCGTCAACGCCATCGCCTCGCCGGCGCGTCGAGCGTGCAGTCGTCAATTGCCGCCCTCGTGCGCGAAGACATCGTCATGCGCGATGGGCCACGCTACATGCTCACCGACTCGCTGTATCGTGAATGGATCGCGAGAAGGACGTTCTAAGTGGCAGAACCTGCATATCCAGCAGCCCGAGCAATTGCGCCGCGCATGGCAGCGCACTTCGCCAACTATCCGTCCGGCATGAAGGCGCCGGACGCGGCGGTGATCGAGACGTTGATCGACGCCGCCTTCTGGGCCAGTCTGCGTCGCGAAGAAGGCGTCACGCCGAAGATTTCGCTCGCGTACGTGTCGCCAGACCACACGGGCGGCCCGCTGCTGTTCGGGCACGCGCTGCCGCCGAGTGCAGCGGCGCTCGCCAAACTCGCGCCGGCTGTCGAGCGCCCCGGGATCCACCTCGGCGTCTGGCCCATTGACGGCGAGCTCTGCGTCTGGGGCACGACGCGCGACCTGCCACCGCACTGCTTCGTGATCGAAGTCGTGATGTCAGGCCTGCTTGTCGTGAAAGAGCGCAGCCAGTTGATGGGGAAGTTCGTCAACGTCGCCGTCCTCGAGGGCGATCACATCAAGTTCGTTGACGAACGCACCGCCCAGATTCCCGAGTGCCCCGGTGTGCTGCAGTCACTGCTGGGCTTCGGCCATCCCATTGGGCCGGCTGCTGGCACCGACGGCATCAACGTGCTCGTGCAGCTCGCCGCCTCGATGCGCAGCCACGGTCGCGGCGGCGCGTTGCTCGTGACACCGTCCGGATCCGATGAATGGCTGCTCTCGGTCATCACGCCGATGACCTATGCGCTCAATCCGCCGTTCACCGCACTCAGCCATCTCATTCGTTCACAGGGCGTCACGGCGGCCACGTCCGAAGCGGTCGACGACATGCGTCATGCCGTTGAAGGTGTGGCCGGTCTGACTGCGGTCGATGGTGCGATGGTGATGAATGACGCCTACGACGTCCTCGCATTCGGTGTGAAGATCACGCGCCGCAAAGGCAGTGCGTCGGTGGAGCGGATTGTGGTCACCGAGCCGATCGAAGGTAGTGAGCATACGATCGTCGCGCCAGGACAGTTCGGCGGCACGCGCCATCTCTCGGCGGTGCAGTTTGTGCACGATCAGCGCGATGCCACCGCACTTGTGGCATCACAGGACGGGCGGTTCACGATCTTCAGGTGGTCCGATGACGAAGACATGGTGCATGCGCACCGTGTGGAAGCGTTGCTGCTTTAGGTCGCCAACGCGTAACTGGCCCGGAGCCACTGCTGCAGCTCGTGGTCCACTTCTTTGGCGTTGTTCAGTCGCACTTCGAGTGTCCAGTGTCCGCTGGCCGCCTGGTCGTGCTTGGTGATGCGCGGGCTGCGAATGTCGGAGGTCGACTTGAACGTGAGGACGAGGACGTCCTTGCGCGGCGAAATCGTCCCGAAGGATACCGCGACCCGGAGCAGGTGGATCGAGGCCTTTCGGGCTTCGGGCTTGACGTCGCCCCACTCTCGCGCGATGGCGAGAATGCGATCGTAGGTGGCCCGCACGTCCTTGCCGCGGCCGTCGAAATGCTGAGCGATGGTAGGCGGTAGCGTCGTCGACATACTTACTGCATCCCTGCAAGTGTGAGCAGCGTGGCCAGCATGATCTGCATGCCGCGCAGGCTCGACGTCTTCTCCACATCAATCCATTCGTCCAGCGCGTGGTTGCGATCGCTCGCACCACCGGCGTCGAGCGTGATCGCCGGTATGCCCAGACTGATGGGGATGTTGGAGTCGGTGCTGTTGAACGAAAACGCCGGTGTCAGTCCAAAGGCACGGACGGACGCGGCGGCGATCTGAACGATGGATTGCGAGGCGGCCGTTTGACCTGACGGACGATCGCCTGTGAGTTTCACGTCGACGGTGATCCGTCCCTTGGTCGTTGAGCGTGCGGCATTTTCTTCCACGACGGCTTCCGCGACGAGGGCCTTGAACGCGGCGTCGATCGAGTCGAGTTCCACGCGCGATTCCGAGCGCATGTCGATGTCCATCCAGGTTTCGAAGGGAATCGAATTCACGGAGGTGCCGCCGCCGACGACACCCACACTGAACGTGGTCTTGGGTGATGTCGGTACTTTCAACGCACCGAACTTTGTCATCGCGTTCGCCATCGCAAAGGCTGGGCTCACAATGCCGAAGTCGGTGTAGCTGTGGCCGCCCGGGCCCGTGAACGTGACGCGATAGCGTTTGCTGCCGACCGCACCGGTCACGATGCGGCTGCCAGGGTTCGTGCCGTCGGCCGAGATGAACGCGGTGATGCGGCCCTTGTATCTTCCGGTGTTGAAGAGCTGCTTCATCCCGCGCAAATCGCCGGAGCCCTCTTCGCCGACGTCACCGACAAAGAGAATGTCGGCCTTCGTCTGAATCTTCGCGGCGTCCATCGCGCGAATGATCGCGAGCAGCACCGCGAGTGATCGCGAATCGTCGCCCACGTCCGGCGCGTGGAGCTTCGTGCCTTCACGCCGCACCTTCACGTTGGTACCGACGGGGAAGACGGTGTCGAGATGTGCGGCAATCGCGATGAGCGGGCCGCCACCCGTGCCTCGTCGCAGACCCATCACATTGCCGACGGCGTCCGTTTCAACGTCAGTCAGGCCGTGTTCTTTGAGGAGTTGCAGGTACGCCTTGCCCCGCTCGGCTTCGCCAAACGGGGGCGACGGGATCTCCGTCAGCCGAATGGTCTCGGCGACGTGCCGGTCGAAGTCACGATCGAGGGCGTCGGCGGCCGCTTTGAACCCGGCGGACCCAATTGTCGAATGCACAGCGGCATCCGCGGCAACCGGTTGCTGGGAGAGCGTAGGGGCGCCTGACAGCCCGAAGGCCACAAGGATGGCCACCATGGACAACATCAGCGCTTATTGTCTCATTTTCGGGGTTTTCCCACCTTACTGGGCCCGAAACGAAGGTTTTTGGGCCCCGGAACGTAAAATGTCCACGTGATGCGCTACCGCGGCTTTGTCTTCGTCGGCGCTGTGGTGGCGGCCTTCTTCCTGATCGGATACGTCGTGTCGCCGCTGCGCGCGCCGAGCTCGCCGGAGAAGGCCAGTGCGCCCAGTTCATTGCAGGATGCTGTGCGAAAGATCGAGGCGGGCACGCGCACGTCACCGATTGTCGGCGATCAGCCTCGTCGCGGTCTGCCGACGCTGACGTTTCTCGCAAAGGCCGACGCGAAGAATGTGCCGCGCATTGTGTCGGACGTCACCGGCTGGGGCGAGCGCGCCGATGGCACCTTTGATTTCAACAGCGGGAAGATGACGCGCATCGTGGGCACGGATTGGTACTCGCTCGAGACCAAGGTCGAACCCTACGCGCGCATCGAGTACCTGATTGCGTACGGCGCTGGCGACTACCGCATCGATCCCTACAATCCCCGTAAAGTGCAGCGCGCGGGCGGACCTGGATCCGAAATCGTGATGCCTGGCTACGTGCCGCCGCAGGAATTCATCGATCCCCAGTCTCAGCCTGCCGGCAATGTTGTCGAGACGTTAGTCGACAGTCGAATCCTCGGAGGCCCTCGCCGCGTGATCACCTACACGCCGACCGGCTATCACGGCGGTGGCGCCTATCCAATCGTCGTCTTTCACGACGGCGCGTTGATGGTGAACACGGGCGAGGCGCCGCGCGTGCTCGACTGGTTGATCGCACACAAGGCGATTCCTCCCGTTGTGGCCGTGTTCGTTGACCCGAAGTCGCGCGTCGACGACTACCGACGCGGTTCAGCTGTGCGCACATTTGTCACCGACGAGCTCCTGCCGTGGATGTCATCGCGCTACAGCCTGACGAAAGATGCAGACCAGCGCGCCATCATCGGCATGTCGGCCGGAGCTAGAGGCGCACTCGACACGGTGGTCTCCTCACCGTTGTTCAATCGTCTCGGCCTGCTGATTCCGGCGCTGGATGCCGCAGACATTCACGCGATTCCCGAGCACGGCCGCCGACAGCTGCATCTGTCGATCATCGCGGCCCACTACGACGCGCTCAACCTCGCCGCCGCGCGTGGGGCTCAACTCACCGCCGCCGACCGCGGCCACATCGTCGACTTCAAAGAAGTCCCAGAGGGCCACGCCACACAAACCTGGCGCACGCACCTGCGCGATGTGTTGATCAGTCTGTTTGGGGCGGCGAAGCGCTGACAGGTGCCGCTGACTGGACGGAGGGCAGGACCTTTAGGTCCGCCCCTCCATCCCGCCTGAGTCCCTCCGTTACGCTTCCGACCCTCGAACCGCGTTCGCCAATTCCTGCGCTTCCTCGCCATCAAACTCGAGAGCGATCAACGTCTGTCGCACCATCTCGACGCCGCCCTCGAGTTCCGGTCGCACGATGTGTTGCACGCCCGCATCAAGCAGTTGTCGCCCGCCGTGCCAGCTGGAGGCGCGCGCCAGGATTCGCAGGTTCGGCGCCAGCTCACGCGCGGCTTTCACCATCGCCACGGCCGACGCGTCGTCCGGCACCGTGATGACGAGTGAGCGCGCATGCGGCAGTGCGGCGTGCTGCAGAATTTCCGAGTTGGCGGCATCGCCGTACAGCACGGGCACATGCAGCGCCTGCAGTTTTCTGAGCACGTGGGGATTCGACTCAACGACCAGCCGAGCCACATTCTGCTCCCCAAGCGTCGCGGCCAGATGGCGGCCCACACGCCCACTGCCGACGATCACCACGTGATCACGCATCGATGCCGGCAACGGCGGCGCGATGCCGTGTCGATCAAGCACTTTCCACAACGATGGAAATGACCGCAGCCAACGCTCGGACGGACCGATCAACAGAAACATCAGCGGGTTCACCGTGATCGACACGATTGCACCAGCGAGAATCAGCGAGTACTGCTCAGTCGAGATCCATCCAAGACCGAGGCCGGCCTGGCCGATGATGAACGAGAACTCGCCAATCTGACTGCGTCCGGCCGCGAGCACGAGCGCGGTGTGCACCGGATGTGGCATCACGAACACGGTCACCGCCGTGAGCAGCGCCTTGCCGGCGACGATAAAGAGGGAGAGCACGAGCACTTGTGTCCAGTGAGCCGCGAGGTAGGACGGGTTCACCAGCATGCCGACCGAGACAAAGAACAACACAGCAAACGCTTCGCGGAATGGCAGGAGGTCAGCGCTGACCTGATGACTGAACGGCGATTCACTGACGACGATCCCGGCGATGAAGGCGCCCAGCGCGAGTGAGACGCCGAAGAGGGCGGCGGCGGCCAGCGCGGTGCCGATCGCGAGTGTGAGCGCGACCAGAACGAACAGCTCGCGCGATCGCGTAAAGGCGACGCGATCGAGCACGAACGGGATCACGCGTGTGCCGGCGAGAAACATGATGGCGAGAAAGGCCACGGCCTTCGCCGCGGCCATGAGCACGGGCTGCCATCCAGACTGTCCTCCCTGTCCGGCAATCGCCGGCAGGATGACGAGCACGGCCACAGTGGCGAGGTCTTCAACGACAGACCAGCCGACGGCGGCGCGGCCGGCAGGGGAATGGAGCTGTCCTTCGTCCATCAGCCCGCGCATCAGAACAACCGTGCTGGCGACCGAGGCTGCGATGCCGAAGAGCCAGGCACCGCCTACCGACCATCCCCAGGCAGAGGCGATGAAATAGCCCGCGACCGAGATCACCGCCATCTGGCTGAGTGCACCAGGCACGGCAAGGTTGCGCACCTGCCACAGGTCCGTCAGTGAGAAGTGGAGCCCGACACCGAACATCAGGAGGATCACGCCCAGTTCGGCCAGTTCGGTGATGGTCTGGCTGTCGCCGGTGAATCCGGGGCTGAAGGGGCCCAGCGCCACGCCGGCGACGAGATAGCCGACAATCGTGGGCAGGCCGACTCGCCGCGCCAGAATGCCACCCACCAACGCGTAGGCCAGAGCGACGGCGACAGTGGTCAGGAGCGGGAGTGAATGCACTGAAATAAGGATAGCGGTCCCTCGCAACTATCCCGCGCAGAATCGCGTCTGATACATTCGCCTGCCTCTGGAGGAACGTCCTTTGAAGTCCAAGCTGTCTCTGTTTTCCGCCGCGGTCGCGCTGCTGGTGCTGGCCACCGGTGCGCTTCGACCGGTGCCGCTCGTCGCCCAGACTGATCTCGACGCCTTCATGAAGAAGGTGCTCGCGCGTCGCGACGACAACTGGAAGAAGCTTCAGCAATACATCCTCACGCAGAAAGATGTGGTCGAGATTCGCGGCCCGGGTCAGCTCCCCGTCTGGGGTGAGAAGCGCGAGTACACCTGGTTTCTGCGTGACGGCTTCTTCGTGCGGAGTCCGCTCAACGTCAATGGCGTCGCCATCAACGACGCGGACCGGAAGAAGTACGAAGACACGTACATTCGTCGCGAGCGGGAGCGAGACAAGCGGCAACTCGAGCGTGAGAAAGCGGCCCAGGCGGGCAAGCCCGCGCCGGTCGATGCCCCCCCGGAACCCGAGGCGCCAGCCACGGTCGACAGCCTGATTGCCCAGACGCGCGATCCGCAGTTTGTGTCGTCTGCCTACTTCCTGAAGTTTAAATTTGAAGAAGGCAAGTACGCGCTGGTCGGCAAAGAGCAGCTCGATGGCCACGAGATGCTCAAGATCGAGTACTACCCGGCGAAGCTGTTCTCCGCAGATGCCGACCGCAATCGCGGTCGCGTCCAGCGCGGTGAGCGCGTCGACAAGGACCGACAGATGAGCGCGGCGATCGAGACGGCGGCCAACAAGGTGTCGATGGTCACGCTGTGGGTCGAGCCGAAGACGAATCAGATCGTGAAGTACATCTTCGACAACGTGAATCTCGACTTTCTGCCGGGCGCGCGCTTCGTGCGGCTGAATGACGTGAAGGCCACGATGCAGATGGGGCAGCCATTCCTCGGCGTCCCGTCGTCCACCGCCAATCCGGTGCCGGACGTGTGGCTGCCAAAGAACATCAACATGTTTATCTCGATGATGGTGGCGATTGGTCAGTTCGATCTGCGCGTGACGACCGACTACATCGACTACAAGCTGGCGGAAACGTCCAGCCGGATCAAGTAGCGATGACGCCACTCCTCGTTCTGTGCGTGTGGCTCTTCGGCGCGGCACCGCAAGCGCCGGCCCCTGGTGAAGTGATCGCGGACATTCGCGTGCACGGCAATCACTTGACGACTGACGACGAAGTGATTCGGTTGTCGGGGCTCAGGAAAGGTGCGCCTGTCACAGCCGACACGATCACGGGCGCCGAAAAACAACTCAAGGCGTCAGACAAGTTCGACGATGTGCAGGTCTTGAAGCGGTTTGCATCGATTGACGATCCCAAACAGATTCTGGTCATGCTGATCGTCAATGAAGGGCCCGTGCAGATTGAATTACCCACGGGTCCGGGCGCGGCGAGCATGCCGGCGCGGATGGTGAAGCGGAGTTTTGGCAAGAACTTCATGTATATGCCGATCATCGATCGGGAGGATGGCTACGCCATGCGGTTCGGCGTGCGCATCGCATACGTGCCGAATGCGCGGACGCGTTCGCGGTTGTCGTTTCCGTTCACGTGGGGTGGCGAGCGTCGCGCGGGTGCGGAGTGGGAACGCGATCTCTCGCACGGTCGCATTCAGATTGGCACCGCGCTGACGAGCAGCCAGCATCCGTTCTTTGTGCAGACGGACGCGCGGCGCCAGGCGTGGGCGCGCGCGGAAGTCTCTGGCCTGAAGACGCATCTCGGCGTAACGGCGTCCGTGCAGCGCGTGAACTTCGGCGGGGCCATCGATCACATCAAGACGATTGGTGCTGATCTGACCATTGATACACGGCTCGATCCTGTGCTGCCGCGCAATGCCCTCTACGTTGTGGCGAGCGCCGAGCAGGTGCGTGTCACACCAGACGGCGGCACCGCGCGTGATCCGTTCGTGCGGACAAAGATTGATGCGAGCGGTTATCTCGGTACGTTCGGTCAGACGGTGCTCGTCGCACGTGTGACGCGTGAAGACGCAACGAAATCGCCGCCGCTGTATTTCAAGTCGCTGCTCGGCGGCATGTCGAATCTCCGCGGCTTTGAGACGGCGAGCTTCGCGGGCGACACGTTGGTCGCGGGCACTGTGGAGATTCGATCGCCGATCACCTCACCGATCAGTGTCGGCAAGGTCGGCATCCGCGTCTTCGCCGACGCCGGCACCGTGTACGACAAGGGCCAGCGCTACAAAGACCAGACACTCAAACAGGGCTACGGCGCCGGTCTCTTCTTTACTGCGGCTGTGTTCCACCTCAACCTCGACGTCGCCCACGGCAAAGGCGCCGGGACGCGCGTGCATGTCGGCGGCGGGTTTAGCTTCTAAGGCGTACGGCCGGACCTAAAGGTCCGGGGTAATATCGAAACTGCCTGTCTGTGGGAGACACCTAATGGTCCGCAAGACTCTGATTGCTGTCGCGGCGACTGCCGCGTTGTTCTGCCTGTCATCTGTTGCCTTCGCGCAAACCGTTGACGAGGTTGTCGCGAAGAACCTCGCCGCCAAGGGCGGTCTCGAGAAGTTGAAGGCCATTCAGACGCTGCGTTCCACCGGCAGCATGTCGGCGCAGGGGCAGAGCGTCACGATGACGATCATGTCGAAGCGTCCGAATCTGTCGCGCCAGGAAATCACGATGGGCCCGCAGACCATGGTGATGGCGTTCGACGGCACGAACGCGCGGATGATCAACCCGATGGTCAGCCCGACACCGGTGGACATGCCGGCCGAGCAGATCGAGATGATCAAGGACCAGTCAGACATTGACGGCCCGCTCATCGACTACAAAACCAAGGGCAGCACGATCGAGCTCGTCGGTATCGAGATGATCGACGGCAAGAAGGCGTTTCATCTGCGCATCTCCCGCAAGACATTGCCGGCGCAGGACGTCTATCTCGATGGCGTGACGTATCTCGAGACGAAGGTGTCAACGACTGTGCCTGGTTCGGGCGTGATTGAAACGCAGTTCGGCGACTACCGCACGGTGGAGGGCATGACCATGCCGTACTCGATCAAGACCGTGGCCGCCGGTATGACGTTGAACGAGATGAAGCTCGAGAAGATCGAAGTCAACGTCAAGCTCGAGGACGCGATTTTCAAGATCAAGTAAGGCATTGCCATCATGATGGTATAGTGATGCCATCATGGTCAGACTCCAGATTCAGCTGAGCCCGACACAGCATCGGCACGTCAAACGGCGCGCGCGCGATCTGGGCGTCTCGGTATCGGAAGTCATACGGCGATCGGTCGATACGTTGCTCGACGCACACGCGGACGGCCCTGACCAGCGGCTGGCCAGGGCGTCGGCCGCTGCCGGGCGCTACGTGGATCCGAAGGGACGAACGACCACGGCAACGCACCACGACGCGGCGCTCGGTGACGCGTTTCGCGGATGAGTGCATTCGTCGACACGTCAGCGTTCTACGCGTGGCTCGTGCGCTCGGAGTCGTCACATCGACGCGTGGCGGCGGTGTTCGACACGTTGCTCCATGACCGTCGCCCCTTGTGGACAACATCGTTCGTTGTGGTCGAGACGATGGCGTTGTTGCAGCATCGCATCGGTCTGGAGGCTGCGCGCGGGTTCGACGAAGACGTGCTGCCGGCTGTGCGCGTGCAGTGGGTGGATGACGCCTTATACCGGCGCGGTGTGGCCCGCCTCTGGAAGGCGGATCGCCGCCAGCTGAGCCTGGTTGACTGCGTGAGCTTTGCGTTCATGACCCAACAGGGCCTCACCACCGCCGTGGCGGTCGATCCGCATTTTCAGCAGGCCGGCTTCGAACTCCTGCCGGACGCCTGAATGCCCGACCTTCACCCCAGCCGTTCCTGCAATTTGTCCCGATACCCGCGACTGAGCATCAACTTCGTGCCGTCGCGGAGGATCACAGCGTAGTCGCCGTTGAACCAGGGGTGCAGTTCCTTCACGCGCTCCATGTTCACCATGCGTGAGCGGTGGATGCGCAGAAACATCTTCTGATCCAGCCGGCCTTCGATCGAGTTCATCGTCTCGCGCAGTAAGTGCGCCTCTTTGCCGACGTGCACACGGACGTAGTTCCCGGCGGCCTCGATCCAGTCGATCTCGTCGGTGCGCAGGAAGAAGAGGCGACCGCCGGATTTCACCACGAGCCGGTCCGGCTTCGCTACGGCTGCAGGTTGTAAATCGCGTACCAGCTGCATCAGCTGCGTCTTCAGCGCGCCACCGTCTGCGGCGTCGAGGTGCTTGCGCGCGCGATCCACGGCGCCTTCGAATCGGTCGCGATCGAACGGCTTGAGCAGGTAGTCGACGGCATGGACGTCGAAGGCCTTCAGCGCGTACTGATCGTAGGCTGTGCAGAACACCACGGCCGGCATCCGATCCGGACCGACGGCCTGAATCACCTCGAAGCCCGTGCGGCGCGGCATCTGCACGTCCAGGAAGACGAGATCAGCCTGCTGGCCGTCGACTCCGTGCAGGATCGCCTGAATCGCCTGATCGCCGTCGCTCGCTTCGCCAATCACCTCGAGCCCGGGTTGATCCTGCACAAGTGACCGCACTCGCTCACGTGCGAGCGGTTCATCATCAACGATCAAGGTGCGAATGCGCGTCATAGACAGGACCTCGACTCCCGAGGTCGTTAGACGGGGACGAGTCGATTCAGGACGTCGAGACTGTTCAGTTCCGGCACAGAAAAATCAGATCCGCTTTCTCGTGCGTGACGAGGTCGGCCGGGCGCCCCACCGCCAGAGGGCATCAACCGGCACGGCGAACAGTCGCGGGCCAAATGCCACGACCTCACGACCTGTGGCTGAAAATCAACCACTTTATGGACGATTATCAGCCATGAATCGAAGCGATCAACGTGCTGGCGAAGGCCTCGATCGCATTGCCGTCGTGCCGCTCGATCGCGCCATCGTCATCAAGCGTGCCGCACAGCGCGCGAAGAACGAGCTGTGCTATCCTCCGCGCGGGAAATTCTGAGAGCGTCTGTCCACCGGTCTTGGGTTGGCACCCGCACAGATGTTTTTGGAGGCGTATCGTGTCGGCGATCACCGTGCTCCTGCTTGAGAATGAGCTGCAGCTGTTGGAGACGGGGATGCGCGACCTGTCCGCCGTCGCGGCGCGGTTGGAGCAGATTCACTCTTCGCCTGCGATTCAGGATCCGCGAATGCGTCATCTGCTTGATTGCGTTGCGGCATCGCTCGAGCGCGACACGGCGGCTTTGGCCAGGGCCTGCCACATGCCGCACGAAGCCTTTCTCGCCGCGCTGCGCACCGGCCCTGGCATTGATGCTCGCTACTGGATTCGCTTGGCGCGCGTGTATCGCGGATACCGCATGATGCTCGCGGGTGACCACCTCGCGTGGGTCGCCGAGTGTGCGGGCTTCGCGGACGAGAACCAGTTGAGCCGCGTGTACTCCGACATGCTCGGCGCCACCGTGACCGAGATCAGAGACAGCGTCTACCTGGCCTTCTGACAGGCGATCGCTGCGTTTCGACAGGTGAATGCGGTTGCCAGCTGCCCTTGCATGTTGCCAAACTCGGCTCACAAATGCGCCCCGTTGGTCAGTGATGTTGTGAGAGGAGAGACTAATGTCGATTGCACCCAGTGTGATAAAACGAGTCCGAAACTCAGCGATGTTCTTGCTCGCCTTTGTTGCCGCGATGATTCCCACAAGCAGCGTAAGGGCTTATACCCACGTCGTAGGAAACACTTGCTATGTCGAGTGGGCAACCTGCCCCACCCCCTGCAGTTCCGAGTCTTGTGTGAGCAACTGCGCGGACATTTGCCGGGCAGAGTGCGGACCCCGGGGGTTTCCAGTTGCCACATCGGCGGAGGCATACTGCTCAGCTTGCTATGACTCAAGCTGGTGCGGTGGTATTAGCGAAATGGACATGACGTGTTCTTGTGTTCGGATCGGCGACGAGGGCGGAGGCGGCGAGCCGTACTGAGTCTAGATTGAACGCCAGGAGCCAAGATGCTGAAGATCCTGCTTCGCATTTTCATTTTCGTCGCGGCTTTCGCTCCTATCGAGACCGGCGCACGGAGGTCTGAGCCTCAGAGCCCAGACCTCCGTCAGATAGCACAACCCAACGGAATGCAGTGCTCGGTACAGCGAAGTACTCCTGATCTTGAGTTGGTTGCACGACCGGGCGTCGTTGAGGTTTCGTGCTCAGCTGCGACCGACCAGATCGTTCGGTGTGATGGGGTCGGTTGGGAACCGATTGATGTCTCCGTCTCCACTCTTTGCCGGACCGGAAAACTCCCTGCAGTGCCGGCCCGCACGGTCCGGGTTTCAGCGGACTGGCCCAGTCGAGTGAGCGTCGAGTGGTCGGAACTCGGCGCGGACCTAAATCGCGTCGTCCTGGCCACACGACTTCTGGAGATGTCTGGCCTTGTCGACTTGTCAGTGTCTCAGTCTCTTCAGCGCCTGATGACCTTCAGCGTTGCCGGTTTCTCTCCGGTTACCGTTACAAGCGCTGAACTCAGTTCCGGAGTCTGGAAACTTCCCGCGACCCCGCCGGGAGGTGAAGTCGCAGTGGTGCTGCGGCCCGAGCCATTCCTGCCAAGATCGCTTCAGCTGTTTGCTGGAAAGACAGCATCCTATGAGGCCGCATTCAAGAACGGGCTCGCGTCGATTCCAGGACTCCGGCCTGGAATCTATCAGGGACGGCTTCGATACGATGGCGGGGTCTCCAATAGCATCCGCTCGTTCAAAGTCGACGATCAGAAGTCCAACATAATCGGGTTGCCTGTGCAAGCCGTTGGGGCCGTTGAAATTCTCGCGGACGCCGCAGCCTGCGGTTCGACTGATGATCTTCGCGTCAGGAGCGTTGAAGGCAAAGCGCCAAACACCACTACGATCGAGATTCTTCGAAGGCCACATGAGCGACAATGCGACCAGCGGATTGAGGGACTGAAGCCCGGGCACTATCAAATCGCTCTCGGCAGCGGAGCATCCGAGTTTGTTTCTCGTGATTTCGACATCCTTCAACAACGCGCGACGTTGGTAGATATTGCCGCGACGGAGGTAACGGTAACAGGGCGAATCAAGCTAAACGACCGCCCATTTTCTGGCCAACTCATCCAATTCTCGAAAGGCGCTTCGAACGCATTTGCTGCGCCGGTTGCCACTGCCCTAGTGGGCACTGATGGTAGCTATGTCGCCCACCTACCCGCAGAAGGCGACTACAGAATTACTCTGAGTCGAGGGCAAAAATTGTCCATGGGCCAGGCAAAGATCGAACACTTTGTGCGAGGTCTCAACAACTTCGATTGGTCCGCAATTGGGGGCACACTCAGTCTTGATCTGTCAGGCTGGGACCGGACATCGGATGTCGCTGTTACGCTCACTCAATTGAGCGGCAAGCCAGCGGCGGGCACCCTGATTCAAACAAACCTGACTCTTGGTCGATCCGACAAGTTGCCACTCATCCTCCCTGGTCTCGCACTAGAGCAGTTTCGCGTCAAGGCATCTCAGCGCAGCGTTGACGGCGGATTTCGGGGCAAGGTGTCGGAGACACGGGGTTTCTCCTTCACCGCGGACCATTCGGAAACGTCATTGGTTCTTAACCTTGCAGAGAACCGGGCGGAATTGCTGATTGAAGACGACGCCAGACGTCCTGTGACTAGTGCGGTTGTTACAGGAGCCAATGTAGTGCCAAATCCTGAGCCAGGCCTGTTTTCGATGGCCGGCGTCAGTCCTGGAGCACGGCTTGTTGTAAGCGCGCCTGGGTTTGTACCGACATGCGTGCTCGCTCCGTCATCGGATCGAATGACGTTGGGCTTAGAGCGAGGCACAACGATCGAGGTAGAGCTGGCCAACCCTTCTGAGCCATTCCTTCTTGGATTCATTAGGTGGAAATCTAACCAGTGCCCAGTCGCCGTGAGCACGTTCGGTCCTCAGCGCGCCTCCTCATCGCCAGATCGCGGAACCGTCATGGTGATCAATCAGTTCCCATCCGTCGATCAAGTCGAGTTCTCTGAAGGGATCACATTTGCCAGCCCGCGAGTGCTCGCAATACGCAGTGGAGTTCTTCGCGTCGAGGCTAGAAAGGATTGAACGCGACTATATCTCTCAGGGAAAGGTCCAAATCGCGTTCCGGCATTTTCCGCTTGAGATACACCCACTTGCGGTTCCCGCTGCGAAGGCCGCCGAATGCGCAGGGAAGCAGGGACTCTTTTGGCAGATGCACGACAAGCTATTCGAACACCAAAAAGACCTCAGTCAGTTAACGATCGATCGCCTAGCCAGATCCCTTCCGCTCGATGCGGATTCTTATAACTCATGCACGCAATCCGGCCAAACTGCTCAAATGATCGATTCCAAGGCTGCGCAGAGTCTCGGAATCAACGGAACTCCGGCGTTCCTGGTTGGACGCCGCTTGAAGGATGGCCAGGTTCAAATTGCCGAGCGCCTCACTGGAGTTGCATCCACCGCCCGGTTCGGCAAGCCAATCGAAAAAGCGATGAAACTAGCGGGCGGATAAGTGGACCGCTTGACCGCCATACTTCAGGCAGCGGTTTTCAAAAGTGGCTACTCCCTTTGTCATTACGGGGGAGCGCTTGTCGCTGCAACAGCATTCCGCGACCGTTCAGTTCCGGCACGGAAAAGTAATCTGCGCCGTGAACCCGTCCGGGCGACGCTCGATCTTCAGTTCGCCGCGGTCGCCGTAGTGATGTAACAGGCGTCCTCGCGTGTTCGTCAGGCCGATTCCCCCTGGTCGCACCCGCTCCACGGTCACCGGTCCCGGACCGTTGTCAGACACCGTTAATGTGAGGAGCCCCGCTCGCCGCGACGCGCCAATCTCGATTCTGCCGGGACCCACATGCGGCGCCACGCCGTATTTCACGGCGTTTTCCACAAGCGGTTGCAGGATCAGCGTCGGCACCCAGAGGTCGAGCGTGTTGGCGTCGATGTTGATGTCGATCGTCAACCGGTCCCCGATCCGCGTCTGCTCAATCTCCAAATAACTCCGAATGAAGTCGAGCTCGCGCGAAAGCCGCACTTCCTTCTCGCCGCCCGATTCGAGCGTGATCCGGAGCAGATCGCTGAGCCGCACGAGCACTTTGTCCGCGAGATTCACATCCCGATGCATCAGCGCCGAGATGGCGTGCAGCGTGTTAAACAGAAAATGTGGCTGTAACTGATGCTGCAGCGCCGTGAGCTGCGCTTCCACGAGCCGCGTCTCCAGCTGCGCCTCGCGCAACGCCCGCTGCTGCATCTCACGGTAGTAAAACACCGCGTGCGCCAGCGCCACTGCGCCCATCCCGGCCAGGAGTTCCCAGTCGATCAGTTGCAGCAACTGCGCGGGAAACGCCACCGCCCAGCGGTCCGCAAACGCCGCCAGCACACCGCTGCCGTCGCCCTTCAGCCACATGGACCTCACAAACAACGCCGACTGGGTCGTCGTCTGCAGGCACACATGGAGCGCGCCAGCCGCGAGCGCCGCCAAAATGTGGAGCGGAATGGCGATTCGCGGCGTGCGATCAATCCGCCAGCGCGCCGACAACGCCGTGAGCGGCAGCGCGAGCGCCGCCCAACCGAACCAAAAAGAAGAATTGAGCACAGCCAGCGCAACGGCGTCCGGCATCCGGCCGTCATTTCGCACGGTTTGATAGGCGATCGACGTCGAAAACACCGACGCAACGGCGGCGACGACGAGAATGAGAATCGCGGTGCGCGCGCGAAAACGCATCTTGCCACTATACGTGGGCGGTAAAATGTATTTAGAATTGTCCACGTGAGTACACCCAGCCGCTCAACGCGGCAGCGGCGGGCGGGCGATCCGTGGACAACAACGGATGCCAACGAACTGTACGAAGTCGATCGGTGGGGAAAAGGCTACTTTTCCGTCGCGCCGAACGGACATCTGCTCGTACACGGCAACAAAGACCCCCAGAGATCGATCGACCTGAAACAGCTGATCGACTCGCTGCAGTTGCGCGGGATCGGCTTGCCGATCCTCCTGCGATTTCCCGAAGTCCTCAAGCACCGCCTGGCTGACATCAGCTCGGCGTTCCAGGCCGCCATTGCCCAGCACAACTACGAGGGCAAGTACTTCTGCGTCTACCCGATCAAGGTCAACCAGCAGCGGCAGGTCGTTGAAGAAGTGATCCAGTTCGGCCGCGAACACGGCTTCGGCGTCGAAGCCGGCTCCAAACCCGAGCTCCTGGCCGTGATCGCGATGACCGACAACGACACGCCGATCATCTGCAACGGCTTCAAAGACGCCGAGTTCATCGAAATGGCGATGCTGGCCCAGAAAATGGGCCGCAAGATCATCCCGGTTGTCGAGAAATACACCGAGCTCCAGCTGATCCTCGAATACAGCAAGAAGGTCGGCGTGCGTCCGAACATCGGCATGCGTGTGAAGCTGGCCGCGCGCGGCGGCGGCCGGTGGCAGTCGTCGGGCGGCTACCGCTCCAAGTTCGGCCTCACGGTCGCCGAAGTACGCCAGGGTCTCGAAGAACTGAAGTCGCACGGCATGCAGGACTGCTTCAAACTCCTGCACTTCCACCTCGGCAGCCAGATTCCCAACATCCGCATCGTCAAAGGCGCGCTCAACGAAGCCGCGCGCGTGTATGCGGAGCTGGTGAAGGAAGGCGCGGGCCTGCAGTTCCTCGATGTCGGCGGCGGCCTCGGCGTGGACTACGACGGCTCGCAGACCAACTTCGAATCGAGCATGAACTACACGCTCGAAGAATACGCGACCGACGTCGTGTACCACATCCAGACCGTGTGCGACGACGCAGGCGTGAAGCATCCGACGATCGTGTCGGAAAGCGGCCGCGCGATCGTGGCGTACCACAGCTGCCTGATCTTCAACGTGCTCGGCGTGTCGGACTTTGGCGACGACGTCGTGCCGGTGACCCACGCGGAAGAAGTTGAGCAGCCGCTCGTCGATTTGCTCGAGACGTACGAGACGCTGACGGCGCGCAACGCGCTTGAGAGCTACAACGACGCGCAGGAAGCGCTCGACATGGCACTCAACCTGTTCAACGGCGGTTATTTGCCGTTGTCACAGCGCTGTCAGGCCGAGACGATTTACTGGGCGATCTGCGCGAAGATCCGCAAGCTCGTCGTGCAGATGGACGACGTCCCCGAAGATTTGGCGGGGCTCGACGACGCGCTGGCGGATACGTACTTCTGCAATTTCTCGCTGTTCCAGTCGATTCCCGACTCGTGGGCGATCAAACAGCTGTTCCCCGTGATGCCGATTCATCGGCTCAATGAAGCGCCCACGCGCCAGGCCGTGCTCGGCGATATCACGTGCGACTCGGACGGCAAGCTCGATCAGTTCATCGACCGCCGCGACGTCAAGCGCACGCTGTCACTGCACACGTTCACGGGTGAGCCGTACTACCTTGGCGTGTTCCTCGTCGGCGCGTATCAGGAAATCCTCGGCGACCTGCACAACCTGTTCGGCGACACGCACGCCGTGCACGTCTCGCTCGATGCCGACGGCAGCGTTGTGCTCGACGCGGTCATCAAGGGCGACACGGTCCGCGAAGTGCTCGACTACGTCGAGTTCGACGGCGATTTCATCGTGCGCAAACTCCGCGAGTCGACCGAGATCGCCGTCCGCGAAGGCCACCTCGAAATGCAGGAAGCCGGGCAGATTCTCCGCTTCTACGAAGACGGCCTGCACGGGTATACCTACCTCGAAGAACCGAACGAATAGGGAAGATCCGGGGAACCTTACGTGCTGACCGCGACCGCCGCCGGCCGAATCACGTCGTCGCCCATCACATAGCCGGGCCGAATGACGCCGATGACGGTGTTGGGCGCGGTGCCTGCTGGCGATGGCACGCTCGACACGGCTTCGTGAATCGCCGGATCGAATGTCTGGCCGATCGGATCGACGCGCTTCACGCCCATGCCCTCAAGCGTTGACAGGAATTGCTGGCGCACGATCGAGACGCCCTGAACGAATGGATCGGCCTTGTTCCCTGCGGCCTCCAGTGCGCGGTCGAGGTTGTCGAGCACTTCGAGAAACGACACAAGCATCGATCGTCGGCCGCGCTCAACGTCTTTCGAGAGTTCCTTTCGCAGGCGCGCGCGGGCATCGTCGAACTCCGTGGTCGCCGATCGATTCAACGCGATCAGGCGCTGGATCTCCTGATCCTTCGCGGCCACTTTCTGTTCGAGTTCTTCGACGTAGGCGGGCTTCAGCTTCGGTTCTTCGGCGACCGGCTCACCTGTGTCGGTCTGTTCCTTCGCCCACCAGCGGCGATCGTTCACTTTCATCTCAGACATGGCTGGCCTCCGCCGGCGCCTTGGCTTCGCACGCAAACGTCAGCTTGTCATCTACCATGTCGATCGTCACCGTACCGCCGTGTTCCAACTTGCCGAAGAGGATCTCGTCGGTGAGCGGGTCGCGCACCTCGCGCTGGATGACTCGGCTGAGCGGACGAGCGCCAAAGCTCGGGTCGTAGCCCTTCGTTGCCAGCCACGCGCGCGCCGCAGGCGTGAGCGTGATCGCGACGTGTTTCTCAGACAACTGCGCTTCGAGCTGCAGAATGAACTTCTCGACAATGGTCTCCATCACTGCCGGTGACAGCGTGCCAAATGTCACGATGGCGTCGAGACGATTGCGGAACTCGGGGCTGAACATCCGCTCGATTGCCGCCTTCGACTGGCCGGCCTTACCGCCGGCGCTGTCCTTGAACCCCATCGTCTTGGCGCTCATCTCGCGCGAGCCGGCGTTGGACGTCATGATCAGCACCGCGTTGCGGAAGTCCGCCTTGCGTCCGCTGTTGTCGGTGAGCGTCGCGTGATCCATCACCTGGAGCAGTATGTTGAAGATGTCGGGATGCGCCTTCTCGATCTCATCGAGGAGCACGACGCAGTAGGGATGCGTGCGGACGGCGTCGACGAGCTGACCACCCTGCTCGAAGCCGACGTAGCCTGGTGGCGCGCCGATGAGGCGAGCCACCGCATGCTTCTCCATGTATTCCGACATGTCGAAGCGAATGAACTCGTTGCCGAGCTGCAGCGCCAACTGCTTGGCGAGCTCTGTCTTGCCGACGCCTGTGGGCCCGGTAAACAGGAAGCAGCCAGACGGCCGCTCGGGGCTGCCGAGGCCTGCACGCGACCGCTTGATCGACTGCGCGACGGCACGAACGGCCTCTTCCTGGCCAAAGACGACGCGCTTGAGGGAGTCTTCGAGGCCGCGCAATCGCTCGCGGTCTGATGCCGTGGCCTGCCGTTCCGGGATCCGCGCGATCTTGGCGATCACCACCTCGACCTCGGCCGCATCCACCACGGGCACGACGCCGCTGGTTGATGCGAGCCGCGCGACCGCGCCGGCTTCATCGATCACGTCGATCGCGCTGTCGGGCAGTCGACCCTCGCGCAGGTGGCGTGACGCGAGCTTCGCCGCGGCTTCAAGTGCGGCGTCGGTGTACGTGACTTGATGATGATCCTGATAGCGGCTGCGCAGACCACCGAGGATCTGCGTCGCCTCGGCAATGGACGGCTCGTCGATCGCGATGCGCTGCAGTCGACGCGCAAGCGCGCGGTCTTTTTCGATGTGCTTGTATTCGTCGAAGGTCGTCGAGCCGATGACGCGCAATTCGCCCGCGGTCAGGATCGGCTTGATCAACGTGGCCAGGTCCATGGTGCCGCCCGTGGTGGCGCCGGCACCTACCGTGGAGTGAATCTCGTCAATGAACAGGATCGGTTTTGGTTTGGCGGCAAGCGCCTTGACCACGCTCTTGAAACGCTCTTCGAAGTCGCCGCGGAATCGTGTGCCCGCGAGCAGCGCGGTGGTGTCGAGCGAGTAGACCTCGGCGTCTTTGAGCGGCTCAGGAGCGTCGTCCTGGATCAGCCGAGCGGCGAGGCCCTCGGCCATCGCGGTCTTGCCCACGCCGGCATCGCCGACGAAGACAGGATTGTTCTTGCGGCGACGGCAGAGCACCTCGATCGTGCGCTTCAGTTCTGCGGCGCGGCCGACGAGTGGATCGAGCTTGCCTTCGCGCGCCTTGTCGCTGAGGTTCACGCAGTAGGCGGCAAGCGGATCTTTCTGCGTCGCCCGGCCTTCGTCGCCGCGACCCGCTGTGGCCGGACCATCCGCAGGATCCGGGGATCCGGCCGACGGCAGTTTGCTCACGCCGTGCGAGATGTATTCGAGGATGTCGAGGCGCGTGATGTGCTGCGCGTCGAGAAGCTTGGCCGCGTGTGACTTCGGCTGCTGAAGGATCGCCGCGAGAATGTCGCCCGACTTCACTTCCTGACGGCCAGCGCTCTGCACATGCAGGACCGCCGTTTGCAGCACGCGCTGAAACGCGGTCGTCTGTTCAGGCTCGCGCTCGTTGCCGCGCTTCACGCGCTCGATCGACGATTCGAGATAGTCCTGCAACGCCTCGCGCAGGTCCGCGAGATTCGCACCGCAGGCCGTGAGAATCTGCTCGCCTTCCTGATCGTGCGCGAGCGCGTAGAGCAAGTGTTCGAGCGTGAGATAGGCGTGCCCCCGTGACACGGCCTCGCGATACGACACAGTCAGCACAATCTCGAGTGAGGCGGAGAACATTCTTCCATCCTAATGCAGGATTACAATCATGACTGCATGACGCTCAAGATCCGACTCACTCTGCTTGCGTCTCTCGCACTCACGTCGACGCTCATCCTCAACGCTCAGACATCCACACGTGCGGTGATCACGATTGCGCATTTCAATGACGTGTATGAGATTGGCGCGGTCGAAGGCGGCAAGTCAGGCGGTCTCGCGCGCGTGGCCGCCTCGATCGCGCAGCTCAAGCGGACCAACGCGCCACTGCTTGTGACGCTCGGCGGTGACTACGTCTCGCCGTCCGCGCTGGGCACGGCACGCGTGAATGGCGAGGCGCTCGCCGGCAGGCAAATGGTCGATGTGCTGAACGCCACGGGTCTGCAGGTGGCGACACTTGGCAATCACGAGTTCGACATCTCACCGGCGGCGTTCGCTGCGCGCATGATCGAGTCGAAGTTCAAGATCGTTGTCACCAACGTCGTCGACGCACAGGGACAGCCCTTCGCCAACACCGTGGCGACGCACATCGTGCCGATGACGGCATCGGGCCGCACACTGCGCATCGGTGTCATCGGCATCGTGACCGATGCGAATCAGAAACCGTGGGTGAAGTATCTGCCGCCGATCGACAGCGCAAAGTCCGCGGTGGCGCAGCTCAAGGGCAAGGTCGACGCCATCGTGGCGCTGACGCACCTCACGCTTGCCGGCGACGCCGAGTTGGCGATTGCCGTACCGGAGATCGACGTGATTCTCGGCGGCCATGAGCATGAGAACTGGATGCTGCGACGCGGCGAGCACTTCACGCCGATCATCAAGGCCGACGCCAACGTGCGCTCGCTCGCCATTGTGTCGATGTCGTTCGGCGCCACGGGTGCCCGGCCGACGGTCAGTGCGCGACTCCAGATCATCGACGATCAGGTCACGGCGTTGCCGTCAGTTGACGCTCTGGTGAAGAAGTGGACCACGACGGCGTTCGACGCGTTTCGCCGAGACGGGTTCGCACCGGAAGCCTCTGTGGCAACGCTGACTGAGCCGCTCGACGGTCGAGAGACGACCATTCGCAATCGCGAAGGCAAGCTGACGCAGATTATCGCCAATGCCATGCGGCATGAAGCGAAGGCCGAGGTCGGCATCTTCAACGGCGGTTCGGTGCGGATTGACGACGTGCTGACGCCGGGACCGATTACCGAGTACGACATCATTCGCGTCCTCCCGTTCGGCGGCAAAGTGGTGCGCGTGTCATTCGACGGGGCGTTCCTCGCGAAAGTGCTGGATCAAGGGCTCGGCAATCAGGGCACGGGTGGCTTCCTGCACACGAGTGATGGCACGGTGCGCAACAGCAGCGGCTGGGTCATCAACGGCGTGCCGCTCGATCCTGCGAAGCGCTACCTTGTGGGCATCTCAGACTTCCTGCTCACAGGCGGCGAAGCCAATCTTGGCTATCTCACTCGCACGAATCCTGGTGTGCACGATCCGGAAGACCTGCGCGACGTGCGCCGAGCGGTGATCGACGAACTGAAAGCGACCTACAAGTAGTTACGTATTGCCTTCAATGACCGCGCGGAGCGGGAATCCCGCGTCTTTCGCCATCTCCGTCACGGTCGAGACTTTCGTCTCTGCCACTTCCCATGGATACACGCCGGCCAGTCCCTGACCCTGCGTGTGCACGTGGATCATGATGCGGTAGGCCTCAGCGGGCGATTTCTGAAAGACCGTCTCGAGCACTTCGATGACGAAGTCCATGGTCGAGTAGTCATCGTTGATCAGGAAGACCTTGTAGAGCTCCGGCTCCTGCTTCTTCGGTGTGACGCGTTCCTTGACCGAACCGTCGGTGTGTTGGTCGGCGTGGCTCACTTCTGTGTCTGTTCTGCCAGCGCCACGAGTTCCTTCAGCGCATCTTCGCCGCGATTCCAGTCATACCAGTTGAGCTTTCTCTGCTGGCGTTCCGACGAATCGATCTTGTTGGCCATTTCCAGAAACCATGTCTGCAGGGACACCGGTCGCTCGGACCACGCGGCTACTTCCTTGCCGTCTCTGATGAGGATAATCGTCGGCGTCGCGGCTCGACCATCAGGCGTGCGGTGCGCCTCCATGAACGACTTGCCGACTTCGGAATTGACGATGCGGAGGTCGACGCCGGCTTTGGTGGCGAGGCTGCCGAGATAGGGCACGCTGTTGACCGAGTCGGTGCACCAGTCTTCGGCGACCGCGAGCAATCGCAGGCCTGAGCTGGCCTTGCGGAGGCGCTCGACCAGCGCGGCGGGCACGTCGCGGCCGGCGTTGCGCACCCAGATGTCGTGTTGCTGCTTCGTGCTGGCGACGTAGTCGCTCCAGGGCATGCCCTGTTCGAAGACGGCAGCAGCCTGAGGTGCCTGCACCGGACTCAGGGGCAGGCCGAACGTCAGCGACAAGACAATGAGTGTCGTCAGCATGCTCACAGGATACTAGGTCTCCTATTTCTCGCGCATCAGGACCTGACGTGCGTCCATCAGCTCCTTCATCTGTACTTTGCCGAGTTTCGGATACTCGAGGTTCAATGATTCGAGCGTGCGGCACAGGATGCCGGCCACGGACAAGCGCATGAACCACTTGTTATCGGCGGGGATGATGTACCACGGTGCCCACTTCGTGCTCGTATGTGTGAACACGTCTTCGTATGCGCGCATGTAGTCTTTCCAGAGCGCACGTTCTTTCACATCGCCGGCAGAGAACTTCCAGTTCTTCGACGGATCTTCGATGCGCTCGAGAAAGCGGCGCTTCTGCTCGGCCTTCGACACGTTGAGGAAGAACTTCAGGACGATCGTGCCGTTTCTGACGAGGTGATGTTCGAAGTCGTTGATCTCTTTGAATCGATGCTTCCAGATGTCCTTGTTGTTCGTCGCGGCCGCCGGCAGCCGCTGTCCCTGCAGGATCTCCGGATGCACGCGCGCGACCAGCACTTCTTCGTAGTGCGAGCGGTTGTGGATGCCGATGCGGCCGCGCTCCGGCAACGCTTTCACCGACCGCCAGAGATATGTGTGGTCACGCTCTTCGGATGACGGCGCTTTGAAGCTGAAGACCTGGCATCCCTGCGGGTTGAGACCCGACATCACATGGCGGATCGTGCCGTCTTTGCCCGCGGCGTCCATCGCCTGAAAGATGACGAGCACGGAATACTGATCGTGCGCGTAGAGCGTGTCTTGCAGCTTGGCGAGCCTCTGCACGCCATCGGCCAACAGCGCCGGTGCCAGTGATGCGTCCTTGAACTTGCCCGTCCATCGCGGATCAAAGTGTTTGAGCGAGATCTTCTTGCCTGGTGGCGCGATGAGACGGTCAGCGATCTTGCGAATGCCTTTCATGGGGACCTCGATCTGCGGAGCGCGTTAGGATACTCCCTCAGAATGACCCCTCTCGCCCCCGGCGTCGACTACTTTGATCTCCACTTCATCGGCCAACCTGGCATCATCGCGACCGGTCTCTTGCACGGTGCTGATGGCGTCGCGCTCGTGGATCCCGGACCGACGACATCACTGCCGGTGTTGCGGGCGGCGCTCGGAGCGCGCGGATATTCGACTGCTGACATTCGCTCGATCCTGATCACCCACATTCACCTCGACCATGCGGCCAGCGTGGGCACGCTGCTCAAGGAATGTCCGACCGCGCGCGTGATCGTGCACGAGCGCGGTGCCGCGCACATGATCGATCCGTCGAGGCTGTTGGCCAGCGCGACCCGGCTCTATGGTGCCGACATGGATCGACTGTGGGGCGAGATCCTGCCGGTGCCGGCCGCCAACATCGACACGATCGGCGATCGCGGCCGCGCCACTGTGGTGGGGCACGATGTGGACATCGCGTGGACGCCGGGCCATGCGTGGCATCACGTGAGCTACTTTCTGCCGGCGTCCAAGATTGCGTTCGTCGGAGACACCGCCGGCATGTGTCGATCGAGTGGACGCGTCGTGGTGCCACCGACGCCGCCACCCGACATCGACCTCGACGCCTGGCGTCAGAGCACCCAGACCATTCTCGACTGGAATCCCGATGTGCTCTTTCTCACACACTTCGGTCCGCAATCGGCGCCGCGTGTGCATTTTCAAGATCTGTGGAAACGCACCGACGACTGGAGTGCGCGCGTCCGCGCGTCGCTCGCCACAGACGGCAGCGACGAAGAGCGCGCTGCGGCGTTTGCGGTGGGCGTGACCGAAGAACTGGTGCGCTCGGCTGGTCGCGAGGAAGTTGACGCCTACGCTCGCGCGGGGCGGTTCGACTTCTCGTGGTCTGGCCTCGCTCGCTATTGGACGAAGAAGGACGCGAAATGAAGGACCTCCTCCCACGCACCTCGGCCCACGCCGTCAACTACATCAGCCAGGTGGCCGATCGGCCGGTGAAAGCCACAATGACCAGTGCCGAGCTTCGAGCGACGCTGGGAGGCGCCCTCGGCACCACCGGCGAGACACCGGAGTCGATCGTCGATCGCCTCGCGGCGGCCGCCACACGCGGCACCGTGGCCTCTTCAGGTCCCCGCTACTTCGGCTTCGTGATCGGTGGTTGTCTGCCGGCCGCCGTCGCTGCGGACTGGCTTGTCTCGGCGTGGGACCAGAACGCCGGCGTCTACGCGCTCTCGCCGCTCGTATCAGTTGTGGAAGACATCACAGCCGAATGGCTGAAGTCGCTCGCTGGGCTCCCGGAAACGATGTCGGTGGGTTTTGTGACGGGTTGCCAGATGGCGAACTTCACCGCGCTGGCCGCAGCGCGTCACCACGTGCTGCGTGAGGCCGGGTGGGATGTGGAAGCGCAGGGCCTGGCCGGTGCGCCCACTGTCACCGTAATCACATCGGACGAATCGCACTACACGATCTTCATGGCGCTGCGACTACTGGGCTTCGGTGCCGCCACCGCCATCCGCGTGCCGGCAGATGCACAAGGCCGGATGCGCGCCGACACTATTCGCGAGACGCTTGCCGCCACCTCCGGGCCCGCCATCGTCTGTGCGCAGGCCGGCAACGTCAACACGGGCGCGTTCGATCCGCTCGATCACATCGCGACGGCTGTCGACCAAGCACGCCAGGTGCATTCACGACCGATCTGGCTGCACGTCGATGGCGCGTTCGGGCTGTGGGCGGCGACATCTCCAGCTCGTGCCCACTTGGTCGCGGGCATCAGCCGCGCCGACTCCATCGCCACAGACGGCCACAAATGGCTGAACGTGCCCTACGACAGCGGCATCGTGTTCGTCGCGCATCCGGACGCGCATCGCAGCGCGATGTCACTCTCGGCGGCCTACATCGTGGCCACCGCAGTTGAACGTGACCCACATGAGTTCGTGCCTGAAGAGTCACGTCGCGGTCGCGCCGTGCCGATCTACGCCGCACTGCGGTCGCTCGGCACCACCGGCGTCGGCGACCTCATCGATCGCTGCTGCCGCCACGCGGCCCTGATGGCAGATCTCCTTAAGGTCCATCCCCACATCCGCATCCTCAACGACGTCGTCCTCAATCAGGTGCTGGTGCGATGTGAAGTGCCTGGCCGCGACGCAGATGCGCTGACCAAGGCCGTGATTGCCGGCGTGCAGGACGAGGGGACGTGTTGGCTCGGCGGTACGACCTGGCACGGGATGGTCGCCATGCGCGTCGCCGTGAGCAACTGGTCAACGACCGCCGACGACATCGAGAAATCGGCGGCAGCGATCTTGCGGGTACTAGAAAAAGCCGGGAGTTAATTGGGGAAAATCTCCCAATTAACTCCCGGCTTTTTTCAGCGCCTTCATCCGCGCGACGAGTTCGTGCACGAGCTTCTGCTCATCGCCGTACCTGGCGAAGTCGCCCTCGCGTAGCGCCTTGTCCGCGCGATCGATGGCGACCGACAGCTCCGTGGCCAGTTGCGACAGCGTGGCATCCGACGCGATGTCGGTCTCCACGGCCTCCGGCATGCTCGAGCTCGACTCGATCACGGACGTGGCCGAGTTCTCGAGACGATCCGGTTCAAGCGCCGACGCAATTGACGGCCCAAAAATCTCGACCAGCGCGCGCGTCAGGGTCTCGCGCATGACGATCCGGCTGCCGTAGGCCACGATGACGCGTTTGAGTTCAGGGATCTTGCCGGTCGACGACCGCAGATACAGCGGGCGTACGTAGAGCAGCGACTCTTCGATCGGAATCACGAGCAGCGTGCCGAACTTCACCGTCGATCCCTGTTGGTTCCACAGCGTGATCTGCGGCGAGATGAGCTGGTCCTGATTGATCTTCGCTTCAATCTGGCTCGGCCCGAAGATCAGGCTCTGCTTGGGGAACTGATACACGCGCAGCTTGCCGTACTGATCGCCGTCACTGCGCGCGACCATCCAGGCCGAGAGGTTGTCTTTCAACCGCGGCGTGAACGGCAGCATCTGAATGAACTCCGGGTGTTTCTCGCCCGGTAGCTTCATGATCGTGTAGTACGGCTGAATTGACTGCGTGGAGTGGTCGCCGGCATCGAGCACCGGCACCTGCCACTGATCTTCCTTGTTGTAGAAGACGCCGGGATTCGTCATGTGGTACGTCGCGAACACCGCGGATTGAATTGCGAAGATGTCCTCGGGATACCGCACGTGCTGGCGGAGACTCGCCGGCATCTCGCTCATCGGCGTAAACAGCTTCGGAAAGATATTGGCAATTGTCAGCGCCAGCGGATCGGTCGGCTCTGCCAAATAGAACGTCGTCGTGCCGTTAAACGCGTCTACGACGGCCTTCACTGAGTTGCGAATGTAGTTGATGCGCTCGCCCGACTTGGACATCACGCGAGCCGAGTACGGGTAGTTGGCGGTTGCCGTGTAGGCGTCGATGATCCAGAAGAGCCGGCCACCATCGACGACCATGTACGGGTCGCGGTCGTACTCGAGAAACGGTGCGATCTGTTTCACGCGATCGAGGATTTGCCGATGAAAGAGGATCCGGCTGTCCTTGCGCAACTGGTTGGTGACGAAGATCTCCATGCTGCCGAATCGCGCCGCGAGCAGCATGCGCCGGAAACGGCCGCCGACCTCCACGCCGCCTGTGCCGGCGTAGGTCGTCATCACGTTCTCTTCGCCAACCTTCGACGTACTCTTCGGATAGTGAAATTCCTGAGTGTTGGTCTTGACGAGCACGTAGTTACTCGACTGCTCGCCGAAGTAGATGCTCGGTTCCGTGACCGGCAGATCTGCCGTGGACTTGGGCGGCAAATCGCGGATGAAGAGCACCGGCAGCCCTTCGGTCGTCACCTGATTCACCGGGCCGAGCGTCAGGCCGTAGCCATGGGTAAAGCTCAATCGGTTGTTGACCCACGACTGGTTCGGCAGGCTGTCAGTGTTGAGCTCGCGCGCGGAGAGCATGACCTGGCGCTGCCTGCCGTTGATCCAGTAGCGGTCGTTGTCGACCGAGAGGAAGTCGTAGTATGTGCGGATTTCCTGAATCTGCGCGAAGGTCTGCAACAGCGGCTGGTGATCCCACAGTCGCACGTTCGCGATGGTCTCGGCATTCGCGATGATGTCCTTCGGCTGCAGCTCCGCATCGCCCGTCAGCTCGCGTTCGTCCACGCGGTCGAGCGCGTACGCGTGACGTGTGGCCGCGATGTTGTGCACGATATACGGCTGCTCTTTGTCCTGTTCATTCGGTGTGACGACGAACTGCTGAATGAACGAGCCATACAGCGAGCCGCCGATGGTGGTGACGAAGTAGACCGCCAGCGCGAACGGCACCGGCCAACGCTGCGAACTCAATCCATGCCAGATCGCCAGGAGGCTGCCGGCCGACAGGATCACGATCTTCAGCCGCAGGATCGGCATGATCGCGTGGGCATCCGCATACGAGGCGCCAAGCATCACCGCGGCTGTATCGCCCGAAGCCGGCGTGATCAGCATGCGCGGTAGATCCAGCCATGCGCCCCACGCCATCAGCGCCAGACCGATCGCGACGAGCCAGGACAGATGCCGGCGTGCCTGCTGACCGAGTCGCAGCCGTGGCCAGAACGCGATGCCGTAGCGCGGCTCCGCCGTGACGCTGCCACTCATGAGGTAGATGAAGCCCGAACCCGCCAGTGAGAGCACCGTGACGAGCAACGCCTGTTGACGCATGGCATCAAGCACGGGCAGGCGGAAGACGTAGAACGACACGTCGCGACCGAGCAGTGGATCGGTGATGCCGAAGGGGACGGCGCGGAAGAACGAGATCCAGCTCATCCAATCCGCGGCCGACGAGATGGCCAACATCGCCGAAAGGATCGTGGATCCAACCAGCGCAATCCGCGCGAGCCCGCTTCGCTCGATCGATACGGGTCGGCCATCCGCGCTGTGACCAAAGACGAGGCTCGAAACCTTCAGGCCGACCTGCGCGATGCGCAGATTGCCGTAGAGAAATGCGAATGCCACCGAAAATACGCTGACGAACACCGCTCCCTGGGCGTTGATCGACTGCAGGAAGACCTGCGTGTATCCCAGCTCCTTAAACCAGAGCCAGTCCGTGTAGTAGATCGAGAAAGACGGGATCGCAAGTAGCGCGATCACCGCCAGAAAGAACAGGCCCGTCAGGCTCCGCGAGCGCATCGAATGAGTGTGGTACAAGTCATAGCGGTATGGCAAACACTCAACCACTGTCGGTGGGCGCGGTGGCGCCCGATTTTGAGCTCCCCAACCAGGACCGCAAGCCCGTCAAGCTCTCGGATTTCCGAGGTCGTCAGCACGTCGTCATCGCCTTTCACCCGCTGGTGTTTACGCCGGTGTGCAGCACGCAGATGCGGACGTACGAGCAGAGCAAAGCAGACTTCGATGCCGCGGGTGCACATATCCTGAGCATCAGCTGCGATGCCGGCCCGTCAAAGAAAGCCTGGGCCGAGTCGCTCGGCGGCATCTCGTTCGATCTGCTCTCCGACTTTCATCCGAAAGGTGAAGTCGCCAAGGCCTACGGTGTCTTGCGCGAGGATGGCATTCCCGAGCGCGCAATTTTCGTGGTCGACAAAAACGGCAAGATTGCGTGGGCCGCGAAATACGACATCCCGCAACAGCCGCCGCAAGAGGACTTGATGAAGGTCCTGCGTTCGCTGTCGTAGCGCTCTACAATTCTCGCAGCGCCGACGGAATCGGCAATCTCGCCGCACGAATGGCCGGGAAGACACCGCCGATGAAGCCCATGATCAGCGCGTAGGTCAGGCCCTGCGTCAGCAACGATGGCGTCACGCGAAAGGCGAACGCGATCTGGCTGAACGTCTGGAAGTTCATTGTCGACGTCTGGTAGCCGTTGAACGCAAAGAAGCCCAACAGGCCGCCCGCCAGCCCGCCGAGGGCCGCCAGCGCCATCGATTCGCCCAGCACGGAAATCAGTACCGAAATGGTGTTGAAGCCCAGCGCACGCAATGTCGCAATCTCGCGCGTGCGCGCCGACACGGCCGTGTTCATGGTGAGAATCGCCCCGAACACAGCGCCCATGCCCATGAGAAACGCGATCGTGTAGCCTATGCCCTTGATCAGCGCCGTCATCGTCTCGGACTGCGCGGCGTAGTACTCCGTTTCCTTCTTGACCTGCACGTTCAGCTGCGGGTTTGTGGTCAGTGCGTTCTTGAACGTGTCGAATGACGCCGGCGAGTCGAGTTTGACCAGCACTGACTGATACGAGTTGCCTCGGCGATACACGTTCTGGATCAGCTTCGTGTCGGCCCAGAGCTCGCTTTCCGCGGCGCTGCCCTTTGCATCAAACACGCCGACAATCTTCAACGTCAACTGACCTGACTTGATTTCCGAGTTGAGGTCGAGGCCGGCAAACTGGCCCAGCGCAGAGCGGCCAACGATAGCTTCGTTGGTGCCGAACTGAAACATCCGGCCCTCCGTGAGCTTCACTTCGTCACGCACCTGCATCGCCGTCGACTCGATCCCGCGCAGCGGAACGTTCGCGGCCGTGCCCGTCGTGATCTTGTTGCGATCGATGATGACGAAGAGTTCCGCGCTGGCCACCGGATGGTTGCTGTCGAGCAACACGCCCGGCGCCTGCTTGATCAGATCCGTCTCCGGCCCCGACAGACCGCTCGACATCTCCGAGTCGGCTCCGGCGCGCAGCACGATCGCGCGCGACGGCGACCCGGCCTCAGTCATCGCGGCCTTGAACCCCTCGCCGATCGACAACACGGCGATGAAGACAATGACGACGCCGGCGATACCGGCCATCGCCACGGCCGATGAGCTCGCGCGCTTCGGGATCGTGCGGATGCTGAGCAGCGTGACCGCAATGGTCTGGCTAATCCACTTGAACATGATCGCTGTCCTCAGTTCCTTCTGAGCGCATCAGTAATGCGCAACCGCATGGCCGATGTGGCCGGGAAGATGCCCGCCAGCAAGCCGAGACTGAGGCAGAGCGCGATCCCGACCAGCAGATCATGTGTGCCAAAGATGAAGACCGGCAGGAATGAATTGTTGAAGCCGCCACTCTGGACGCCGAGCCACACGAGGCCGAGACCCGCGCCGCCTCCGAGAATGGCCAGAAACGCCGACTCCGAGAGCAGAAGCACAAGAATCAGCGGATTCGAAAACCCGAGCGTCTTCAGCACGCCGATCTCGCTCGTCCGCTCACGTACCGACTGACCCATCTGGTTGGCAACATTGAGCAGCAACAACAGCAACACGACGCTGACAATCGCCACCATGATCAGGCCGATGTTGCCGATCTGATTCGCAAAACCCTGCATGAACGCCTTTTCCGGAGACGTCTTCGTCTCGGCCGCCGAATTGGCGAACTGCGCATCGATCGACGAACCAATTTCCGCCGACCGGTTGGGGTCCGCAATCTTGATCGTGTACCAACCGACCTGCCCGTACGCGCCGCGCCGATTCTCATCGAGGTAGTCGTACCGGAAATAAAATGTCGTCTTGTCGGTATTCTTGTCGCCGTCGTAGATGCCCGAGACGTTGAAGAACCACGTGTCGCCCTGCTTCGGCTGCCAGATCGTGGCCTGAATCGGCACACGATCCCCAACCTTCCACTTGTAACGCGTGGCCGTATCTCGGCCGACGATAATGCCCTGGCGGTCGGCGAGCCAGGCCTGACGCTCCGCGGCCGTCAGCTTGAACTCCGGGAACATCGCCATGAACGGCGTCGGATCGACCGCCATGACCGCAAACTGATTGGCGTTGTTCTGATACGTGCCGCCAAACCAGGTGCTGTGTGTGGCCGCGGTCACACCGGGCGTGGTGCGGATCTGCTGCTCGTACGAGATGGGCAGCAGCTGCAGCAGGCTCACCTTGTGCGTCATGATCAGACGCTCGGCGCTGGCCACTTCCACACCCTGTGTGAATGCGCCGCGCACGGTCATCAGAAAGCCATAGAGGATGAACGCGATGAAGATCATGAGCAGCGTGAACGCTGTTCGCGTCTTCCGGCGGAGCAGGCTCCGCCAAATCAGCGAGAAATACTTCATGCCGTCGCCTCCGACATGAGCGTGCCCTTCTCAAGATGAATCGTCCGCGTCGCGCGTTCGGCAGCGCGTGGATCGTGCGTGACCATCACGATCGTCTTGCCGTGATCACGATTCAGGCTCTGCAGCAGATCCAGAATTTCGTCGCCGGCCTTGCGGTCGAGATCACCGGTGGGCTCGTCACACAGCAGCAGCGTCGGGTCGGTGACGATGGCGCGCGCGATGCCGACACGCTGCTCCTGACCGCCGGACAGTTGCCGCGGCAGGTGCTTGGCGCGTTCGGCCAGGCCGACGAGCTTCAAGGCAATGGCGCTTCGCTTCTTGCGTTCTGATGCGCCGAGGTTGGTCAGCAGCAGTGGCAGTTCCACGTTCTTCTCTGCCGTCAGCACGGGCAGCAGGTTGTAGAGCTGAAAGACGAAGCCGATGTTGCTCGATCGCCACTTCGACAGGGCACCGCCGCCGAGCTTGTCGATGCGCACGCCCGCCACTTCGACCGCACCGCTCGTGGGCGAATCCAAGCCGCCCATCAGATTCAGCAGCGTCGTCTTGCCGGAACCTGACGGGCCCATCAGCGCGAGAAACTCGCCCTTGGCCACGCTGAGGTTGACGCCATTCAGCACATCCACACGCTCGGATCCGCGTTTGAAAAACTTGTGGACGTCGACAATGTTCACGAGGGCATTCGAACTCATTGAGGAAGACTCCTGATCGCGTTACTGTTTAACGGAAACCAATGCGCCCGACACGAGTGTGGGAGCCGGTGAGACGACCACCCGGTCGCCTGATGTGAGCCCTGCCACGACTTCCATGCGATCGCCGTCGCTGCCGCCGACGCGGATCGCCACGCGTTCGACCCGCGTGCCGCGCACGACAAATGCAAACGACTGGTTCTTTTCCGTGACGATCGCGGCCTTGGGTACGAGCGTGACCGGACGCAGCGTGACGGCCGGCTGTGTCGCGTCTTTGCCGTCACGCAGGAACGTCACTTTCACGCCCATGTCAGGCAGAATCCGCGGATCGAGGGTTTTGAACGCGATCCGGACCATGACGGTGGCCTTCTGCCGGTCTGCCGTCGGCACCGCGATGATCACCCGCGCGGGAATGGACCAGTCCGGATACGCATCAAGAATGGCCGAGACGTCCTGCCCTGGCTTGACGCGGCCGATGTAGCTCTCGTTGACGTCGACATCGATCTCGAGCGAGCGCATGTCGACAATCGTGCAGATGCCTGTGCGTGTGAACCCGCCGCCCGCCGAGACCGGTGACACCATCTCGCCGGGCTGGGCATCCTTCGTGATCGCGATGCCGCTGAACGGCGCGCGGATCACCGCGTTATCGAGGTTGGTCTGTTCGAGATCCACCTGGCGCTCCGACACTTCCACCAACTGCTTGTACTGATCCACGCGCGCCACGAGCGCGTCCACATCCGCTTTGGCGTCGTCTACTTCCGACTGCGTCGCGAAGCCGTCTTTTCGAAGACGCGACTTGCGGTCGAAGGTCACGCGCGCATTGGCGAGGCGCACTTCATTCTCTTTTTCGTTGCGCTCGGCCTGCAGACGCTGCGCATCAGCCAGAGCCAGCGCCGCACGTGCGGTGTTGTCGTCGAGGCGGGCGAGGATCTGGCCTTCTTTCACCGCCATGCCCTCTTCCACGTTCACTTCAATGACCTTGCCCGTGACTTTCGACGAAATCGTGGCCCGGCGGCGTGCCGTCACGTATCCCGATGCATTCAGTACCGCTGCCTGTGTGCCGGCCGCGCGCTCACTGACGCTGGCGACCTCAACCTCGACCGGTTGCTCGCGTGTAAACCACCGATAGCCCGCGTAGCCGCCGCCACCCAGGATGGCGAGCACCACGACCCACTTGATCCATCCGTAATTTGTCTCTCGCACGGGATCACGTTCGATCCGCAGCGCTGCGAGGTCATCTCTCAACTCAGCCACGTCGTCCTCAAACCTAAAAGCGATCAAAAAGCGAAGGCGCTAGTATATGCAGCTACTGTGACGGAATCCAGCCACCCGTGGCCCCAGAGAATCGGCGGATGGTGGGCGCCAAGCGGTTAGCGGAGAAATAAGAAGGGCGGCCGATCCGGCCGCCCCACCTGACTTTCCACTTTCTACTTTCCACTTCCAACTTAACTAGCGTCCTGCGACTCCCAGCCATCCGCGGGTCAGGTAGTCGTTCATTCCCATGAAGAACAGGATAAGGAGCCACACAAAGCCGGAGACCGCCACGGTCTTCGTGAGCGGCGTATTCCACTTCACGCCCATGAAGAACACGATGACGAGCGTGGCCTTGGTGATGGCCACGAGCAGGGCCACCGGTGTGTTGAGCACGCCGAGGTCCTGGCTGGCGATGAAGATCGTGAAACCGGTGAGCACGAGCAGGGCCAGCCAGACCCTGACGCACATGCCGATGGTAGGAACGTGATGACCTGAAGACATGGACTAAGCTCCGTGCGCGCCGAGCAAGTAGAGCAACGGGAAAAGGAAGATCCAGACGATGTCAACGAAGTGCCAGTAGAGGCCGGACACTTCAACCGGTGCGAAGTACTCCGCGTTATACGTGCCCTTCCACGCCTGAATGAAGATGTAGGCCATGATGCCGAGGCCGATCACCATATGGAGGGCGTGGATGCCCGTCATGACGAAGTAGAGCGAGAAGAAGATCTGCATCCCCTGCTCGAGCGACGGGTCGAAGTGCGGCCCGGGCACGAGGTGATGCTCGAACTTCGCTTTGTACTCGAAGAACTTCACCACGAGGAACGTGGCGCCCAGGATGGACGTGAGCGCGATGTTGATGAGCTGTTGCGTTCGATTCCCGATCATGGCGGCGCGGACGGCGAGTGCCATCGTGATCGAGCTGCAGATCAGTACGCCGGTGTTGAGGCCGCCGAGCTTCCAATTGAGTTCGGCGCTCGCTTCGACCCACGCATGCGGGTACATATGCCGGTACACGATGTAGGCCATGAACAGGCCGCCGAAGAACATCACTTCGGTGACCAGGAAGACCCACATGCCGAGGGTGGAGGCCTCGAGCTGCTGGTCCATCGAAAAGAAATGCGACTGCAGCTTGGGATGCGGCTTCGCGACGGATACCGGGCTCGTCGAGTTACTCATGGTGGGTCACCTCGCGCGTCGGCGCGGGGGCGTGCAGGTAGTCGTAAGCCTCTTCAGTGACCACCGGCGTTTCATGGAAGTTATGCGTGATGGGCGGTGACTGGATCTTCCACTCGAGGCCCGTGGCGCCCCATGGATTCATCGGCGCCTTCGGTCCCTTGACGATCGAGTAGACCAGATACAGCAGGATCATCAGGTAGCCGGCGCCCAGTACCGTGGCACCGGCGGTCGACAGCACGTTGAACACCTGAAACTCTGCCGGGTAGCTGTGGTACCGGCGCGGCATGCCCATGTAGCCGACGATGAACTGCGGGAAGAACGTCAGGTTGAACCCGAAGAACACCAGCATGGATGCGACTTTGGCCAGTGGCTCGGAATACATTCGGCCCGTCATCTTCGGCCAATAGAAGTGCAGGCCGCCGAGGAACGCCATCACGCCGCCGCCGACCATGATGTAGTGAAAGTGCGCGACGACGAAGTAGGTGTCGTGCAGGTGGATGTCGAGGCCCATCGCGCCGAGGAAGAGGCCCGTGAGACCGCCGATCAGGAAGAGGCCCATGAAGCCGAGCACCCAGAACAGCGGCGAATCCCACACGACCGCGCCCTTGTACATCGTGGCTGTCCAGTTAAAGGTCTTTACGGCAGATGGCACGGCGACGAGCATCGTGATGATCGAGAACACGAGGCCGGCGTAAATCGACTGGCCCGTGACGAACATGTGATGACCCCACACGAGGAAGCCGATGATCGCGATCGCCAATGACGAGAAGGCCACGAAGCTGTAACCAAAGATCTGCTTGCGCGACACATTGGCGACCAGCTCGCTGATCACGCCCATGCCCGGCAAAATCATGATGTAGACGGCCGGGTGCGAGTAGAACCAGAACAGATGCTGGAACAGGACCGGGTCGCCGCCGATGCGCGGATCGAACACACCCAGGTGCAGCGCGCGTTCCGCGGCAATCAGCAGCACCGTGATCGCGATGACGGGCGTGCCCAGAATCATGACCAGGCTCGTCGCGTAGTTCGCCCACACGAAAAGCGGCATCCGGAACCACGTCATGCCAGGCGCGCGCATGCGGTGCACCGTGACGATGAAGTTGAAGCCCGTAAGAATCGACGAGAAGCCGGTGATGAACACGCCGAGAGCCGCGGTCGTGACGTTGGTCGTTGACGAGATGGAGCTGTAGGGCGTGTAGAACGTCCAGCCGGTGTCAACGCCGCCCATGATCACCGCGGCGAGCGTGAGCGTGGCGCCGACGACGTAGATGTACCAGCTGAGCAGGTTAATCCGCGGAAACGCGAGGTCCTTCGCACCGATCATGATCGGCATGAAGAAGTTGCCGAGCGTGGCGGGAATCGACGGGATCAGGAAGAAAAAAATCATCACGACGCCGTGCAGCGTGAAGACCTTGTTGTAGAGATCCGCGGTCAGGAAGTCGCCCTGCGGCGTGACCAGTTCGGCGCGAATCATCGCGGCGAACGAACCGCCGATGGCGAAGAAGATGGTGATCGAAATCAGGTACAGGATGGCAATGCGTTTGTGGTCCTTGGTCAGGAGCCACGACGCCAGCCCATACGGCGCTCCGAGATAGCTGGGTTCTTGTTGCACGTCTGCTTCTTTCATCACGTCCGCCCTACTTCTTCACTGGCGCCGACGCGGGTTCCGCCGGCTTCAAGGTCTTCACATACGCAATGAGCTGCAGCAGGTTTTCTTCGCTGACCAGACCCTGGAACGTCGGCATGATCGGCTGGAAGCCCTGCACCACTTTGGCCTGTGGACTCATGATCGATTCGCGCAGGTAGTTCTCATCGGCCAGCACTTTGCGGCCGTCATTGAGTTGCACCGTGCTGCCAAAGACACCGGCCAGCGTCGGACCGCGGCCCGACGAATCGGCTTTGTGGCACGTGATGCAGGACAGCTCGGTGAACAGCCGCTCACCATTCTGAACGGCTGAACCGGTGGAGCGTCCACCCGCCAGCCACGCTTCGTAGTCTTCGGGCTGCATCGCCACGACGGTGCCGATCATGCCGGAGTGCTTCGTGCCGCAATACTGGGAACAAAAGATGTGGTACTCGCCGGTCTTTGTCGCCGTGAACCACATCGTGGTGAGGCGGCCCGGAACGACGTCCATCTTCACGCGGAACGCGGGGATGTAGAAGTCGTGGATGACGTCTTCGGAGCCGAGGGTCAGTCGCACCGGGCGGCCGATCGGCACGTGCAGTTCGTTGATCTCGCGCACGCCCTCGGGATGCTGAACTTTCCACATCCACTGCTTGCCGACGACGAACACATCCATCGCATCCGCCGGCGGCTTGGCCAGCGTGAAGAACAACTGCGCGCCCCAGACGAACATCACCATTGCGAGCACGAAGGGAATTCCGGTCCAGATCAGTTCGAGCGTCAGCGAACCGTGAATGTCCGCCCCCGCTTCACCGTGCTTGCCCTTGAACTTGAACGTGAAATACAGGATCAACACCGACACAAGGACGGCGAAGAACGCAGACACGGCCAGGATGAAGAAGAAGAGTGCGTCGACATCCCCGGCGACGGTCGATGCGGACGGTGGGAACAACGGCAAAGTGCTCGACATTTAGACCTCTGCACGCCCTTCGGGGCGGCGTGTTCGCACGTTCCGAACGATGAACAGTCCGAGCGCGGCCACGGTGAGAATCCCCCCGAGCCGGACCACGTTCATGATGACGAACCCGTACTTTCCACTCTCGGGATCGTAGTGATAGCAGTAGAGCAGCGCCTGATCGACGGCCGTGCCCACATGGCCCTGACCAGCCTCAACGAGCGCGAGCCGCAAATCTTTTGGCGCGAACTCGATGCCATAGAGATACCGCGACACTTCGCCGGTGCGTGTCAGGATCGTGACCGCCGCTGGATGCGCGAACTGGTCAATCGACGAGTCGTACGCGTACTTGAAGCCCACCGCGTCGGTGATCAGCTTGATCGCCTCCGGACGGCCCGTCAGATAGTGCATACCCGCATCGGAGCCGGGACGTCGATACCGCTCGAAATACGCCTTCTTCTTTTCCAGCGCCAGCGCGGGCGTCTCGCCCGGATCAAAACTGATCACGAGCAGATCGAAGTCCTTGCCCGTCGTGAACGGCATCGCTTCCATCGAACTGAACACGCCGTTGAGCACCTGCGTGCAGAGCATCGGGCACTCGTAATACACGAGCGCCAGCACAACAGGACGTGTGCCGAAATAATCGCCGAGCCTGACGTCCTTGCCGTTCTCATCCACGAATGCCGCATCGAGCGGAATCTTGTTGCCGAGTTTCTGGATGATGTCGACGTCTTTGAGCAGCGGAATGCGCTCTGCCGCGGCCTTGCCTGGCGGAGGCACCATCAAGGGACCCGACGGCTGTGCCGACGCACGCGCCACGCCGATGCCGCCCGCGAACGCGAGCAACAGTGGCAGCACGATGGACCGTCGGCAGCGAATCATCTACTTCTTGACTTCCACTTTCTTCACCGCGGTCTTGTCCGTCTTCGCGACTTCGGTCTCGGCGCCGCGCACGGGCAATCCATGCTCAAGCAGCAGGTCCTTGGCGCGATCAATGGGCAGCCGCACCGTGCCGGCGCTCTTGTCGAGCCAGCCGTACGTCGTCAACTCCTGTGCCTCACGCTCGCGGAACTTGAGCAGATTGGCCGGTTCATCGAGCAGCAGATTCGGTGCGGGTGGCAGTGTGCCGGCCGGGGCCGACAGCGGCGCGCGCGCGACGTCGTTGGTCTTGTGCGAGGCGTCGAAGAACTTGAACATGCCGACGACAATCAATTCACAGACAACCGTGGTGATGACGAGAATCGCCATGAACACCACGATGCCGCGATAGTTGACGCCATCGCCTTCGGTGTGCGCCGCAGAGGTGTGCTGCGAATCAGTGTGCGTCATGGCTCAGGGCTTCCTTGAGATACGGGTCATGCACTGGCACCACCGCGCGGGCGCCGAGGTTGCTGAAGAACATCGGTAGCCACACGACGCCGATGGCGAGCACTGCGGCGAAGTCAAATACATTGGGACCGTTGTGGCCTTCGTGACGCACCATCGGCGCGATCATCCAGGCAATTTCCACCGCACGCATCGCGAGAATGAAGAGCGCGACACGAGCCGCCAGCTTGCGATGACGCTTGATCCGCTGTGAGAGCAGGAACGCGAACGGAATCGCGAAGTGACCAATGAGCACCGCCACGCTGACCCAGCCCCACGGACCGGAGAAGCGGCGCAGGTAGAACGGAATCTCTTCCGGCAGGTTGCCCGACCACACGATGATCAGCTGCGACACGCTGAAGTAGGCCCAGAGCATCACGAACGCGTACATCAACTTGCCGAGATCGTGAAAGCGGTCCTTGGTGACCAACTCCGACATCGGCTTGGTTTCCGCGAGCGAGGAGAGCACGACGACGTTGAAGGCGAGCGCGGACAAGCCGGCGCCGCCAATGAACAGCACGCCGAAGATCGTCGATGTCCAGTGTGGATCAAGCGACATCATCCAGTCGACGCTCATGAACGTGATCGACAGAATGTAGAGCCCGAGGCCGGGGCCTGACACCATGCGGAACTTGCGATCTTCCGGGCCGGGGATCACGGCTGCATCGACGTCCTGCTTGGCGCTCCAGCCGGCCAGCGTGAAGCCCAGCGCGATCCAGATCACGAAGTAGAGCGCGGCGCGGAAGTAGAAGAACTTGAGATTCAGATACGCGGCCTTCGTCTGAATCATCTTGTCGGCGAGCGCTTCCGGACGCGCCCACTCATATAGATGTGTGGCGTTGAGCGCGATCGGCAGGAACAACACCGCCATCACCGGTAACGTCCGCACGGCCGCTTCGAATACGCGACGGGAGACCAGCCCCCAGGCGCCGCCGCTCAGATGCTGCACCATCAGCAGCCCGAGGCAGCCGAGCGTGATGTACATCCAGTACATGTAACCAATCAGGTACGACTGGAAGAACGTCTCGTTCTGGGTGAAGTACCCCATGGCGGTGACCAGAGCGCCGATACCGCCGAGGATGAGCCCTTTGTTGCTCATCCGTCTGATGACGTCCGTGGGCCGCGACTGCAGCGACGCGTCGTCGAAATGTTGGCTCATTCCTGTCCTCCGGCCTTGTGGCCGCCTTCCTTGGCGCCTTCAGCCGATGGCTCCGTGGCGGGGCGATCCAGCTTGCCGAGTTCGCTCGCCGGTACGTCGGCGGTCGTTGCATGCCGCGCCAGCTGCAGCGCGCGAATGTAGGCCACGATGCGCCACCGATCGTCCGCCGGAATCTGCGAACGATAGTCGGGCATCACGCCGAAGCCGTTGCTGATGACGTCGAAGATGTAGCCCGGCGCGATGTCGCGGAGACGATCGATGTGGAACGACGCCGCCTGGCGATAGCCACGCTGCACCACCATGCCGTTGCCGCTGCCGGTCTTGTCGTGGCAGGGCGAGCAGTAGACGTTGAAGCGTTCCTGGCCGCGATCGAGTTCCGCGCGCGTGATCGCAAACGGGAACGTTGACGCCAGCTGGCCGTTGACTTTGCCTTCGAAGAGCGCCGTGTCGTCGTTCAGGTGACCGCGCGCGACCGTGCCTTGCACGATGGGCTGCGCGGACATGCCGTTGCGCCAGATCGCGCTCTCTTCAAGCGGGTCATAACGCGGCGCGTCGTGCATGTCTTGACGACAACCAGCCGCCAAGAGGGGCAGCAGACAGAAAGCGAGAATGCGTCTATTCATTGACGGACACCACTTCCTTCGCGCCGAGGCCGCCGAGGAACGTCTTGGTGGTATCCGGCGAGAACTTCGGGTCGTTTGCTTCGATCACGAGGAAGAACTTGTCAGCCGTCGCCAGCGAAAAGCGCGGGTGATTGAAGACCGGGTGGTACGGCTCGGGAAAGCCGCAGAGAAACAGCAGACTGCCGAAGCACGAGAGCGCCGACAGCAGAATTGTGGTCTCGTACGCAGGCGGAATGAACGCGACGATCGAGTGATACGGACGGCCGCCGATGTTCAAGGGGAACGCAATGACCGACGACCAGTACTCGAGGCCGTAGCCCGCAATCAGGCCGAGGATGCCGCCTGTCAGCACGATCTTCGGGATCAGGTGTTCTTCGAAGCCGAGGGCTTCGGCGAGGCCGTGGATCGGCATCGGCGAAAACGCGTCGGTCTTCGTGTACCCGGCGCGCTGTACCGCGTGCGCCGCATCCAGCAGGGTCTGGGCCGAGTCGAACTCGGCCATCAGTCCGTAGGTCTGAGGAACTTCAACCGCGTGAGACATCAGTGCGAACCTCCGTCACCGGACGCCTTGGGCTTGGCCTCAGGCAGCAGCGTCTTCAACTCGAAGATCGCCAGCATCGGCAGCACGCGCACGAAGAGGAACATGAGTGTCAGGAACAGACCGATCGTGCCGAAGAACGTCAGGAAATCCCAGCGCGTCGGGTAGTACATCTGCCACGACGAAGGAATGAAGTCGCGGTGCAGGCTCGTCACGATGATGACGAACCGCTCGAGCCACATGCCGACGTTGACGAACATACAGACAAAGAACACGACCGGAATATTGCGGCGGAACCGCTTCGACCACATCAACTGCGGCACGATGAAGTTGCAGAGCAACAACATCCAGTACGCCCACGCGTACGGGCCGCGCCACGTGCGGTTGATCAACATGAACCGCTCGTAGGTGTTGCCGCTGTACCAACCGAAGAACAGCTCGCACGCGTATCCGTAGACCACGATCAGACCGGTCACGAGCATGACCTTGGCCATGTTCTCGATGTGGTGCATCGTGATCAGATCCTGGAGACCGTACATCTTGCGCAACGGAATCAGGAGCGTCAGCACCATCGCGAAACCGGCGTACACGGCGCCGGCGACGAAGTACGGCGGGAAGATTGTGGCGTGCCAGCCCGGCAGCACGGCGACGGCGAAGTCGAAGCTGACGACCGTGTGCACGGAGAGCACGAGCGGCGTTGACAGACCGGCGAGCAGGAGCGACGCGTTCTCGTAGCGATACCAGTGCTTCGCGGATCCGCGCCAGCCGAGCGCGAGGATGCCATAGACGCGGGCGACGATCTTGTTCTTCGCGCGATCACGGAACGTCGCGAGGTCGGGGATCAGGCCGGTGTACCAGAACACAATCGAGACCGTGGCGTACGTCGAGACGGCGAACACGTCCCAGATGAGCGGGCTGCGGAAGTTCGGCCACAGCAACATCGTGTTCGGATACGGCAGCAACCAGTAGATCGCGAGCCACGGACGGCCGGTGTGGAAGATCGGGAAGATCGCCGCGCAGACGACGGCGAAGATGGTCATGGCTTCAGCCGAGCGGCTGATCGACATGCGCCAGTCCTGCTTGAAGAGCAGGAGGACGGCGGAAATCAGCGTGCCGGCGTGGCCGATGCCGATCCACCACACGAAGTTGATGATGTCGAAGGCCCAGCCGACCGGAATGTTGTTGCCCCAGATGCCGATGCCCTTGAGCAGCAGCCATGTGAGCGCCATCAAGAGACACATGAGCAGTGAGAAGCCCACGCCGACGAAGGCAAACCACGCGCGCGGCGTGTTCGCGGTGAAGACGAGCCCGGTCAGCTTGTCAGTGATAGACCGGTAGCCCTGTCCTGGTGTGAGGACCGGGACGGGTGCGCGAAAGTCGCCCTCTGGAAAACTCGTGTTGTGCATGCTGGCTACGCCTTATCCAAAGCCGGATTCGTGTTCTTCACCACCGCCAGATACGTCGTCCGCGGATGGGTGTTGAGGTCTTCGAGGAGACCGTAGTTGCGCTCCTGCGCCTTCAGCTTCGCGACCTTGCTGTTCGGGTCGTTCAGATTGCCGAACATGATCGCGTCCGACGGGCACGCCTGCTGACACGCGGTGACGACGTCGCCGTCCTTGATGTCGCGACCCTGCGTCTTCGCATCAATGCGCGCGTGGCTGATGCGCTGCGTGCAGTACGTGCACTTTTCCATGACGCCGCGGCTGCGGATGGTGACATCCGGATTGCGCTGCGCCTTGATCTCTTCCGTGTTGAAGTCGGAGTAGAGCAGGAAGTTGAAGCGACGGACCTTGTACGGGCAGTTGTTCGAGCAGTAGCGCGTGCCGACGCAGCGGTTGTAGACCATGTCGTTCAGGCCTTCGTCGCTGTGCACCGTGGCGCCGACCGGGCAGACCTGTTCGCACGGTGCGTTTTCGCACTGCTGGCACGGCACGGGCTGGTGATACATGTTCGGTGCGTCCGGAGAACCTTCGAAGTAGGTATCGACGCGGATCCAGTGCATCTCGCGCGCCTTTTTGATCTGTTCCTTGCCGACGACCGCGATGTTGTTCTCGGCGACGCACGCCACCATGCACACGCCGCAGCCCGTGCAGGCGTTGAGGTCGATCGCCATGCCCCACTTGTTGCCGTTGTATTCGAACGGCGTGTAGAGCGACATGTCTTTGCTCGGCACTTCCGGACCGAGCTTCTCGACGGATTCCTTCGGCTCGTGCCGGTATTCCTCAGCGGTCACCACGCGAACGGGGTGACGACCTTCCATGTTGAAGTGCGTCTGCGTGGACGCGAGGATGTACTTCTCGCCCGTCTTGGTGACCGTCGCGCCGCTGATGAACCAGGGCGCTGACGACGAACGCAGCGGATACGCGTTGTGACCGACGCCGTTGGCGACGCGACCGAGCTTGGTCTGGCCGTAGCCGAAGTGCACCGCGATCGTGTTGTCGGCCGTGCCGGGCATCACCCACACAGGCATCTGAATCGTGCGGCCTTCAGACGTGATCTGAATCACGTCTTCGTTCTTCACGCCGAGCTTTTCCGCCGTGGCAAAGCCGACATACGCGACGTTGTCCCACGTGAGCTTCGAGAGCGGCTTCGGGAGTTCCTGCATCCAGCCGTTGTTGCCAAAACGGCCGTCGAGAATCGTCGGATCCGCACGAAACACAATCTCGAATCCGTTCGACGCACTCGATGACGGCGCCGTCGCCGCGACGGCTGCGGGTGCCGGCGGCACCACGGCGCCGTCGGCGTGGAACGACGTGCTCGCGACGAATCCATCGTGCAGTGCGTGACGCCAGAACGCCTCCGCTGTCGCGAACGCATTGCCTTTGGCGTCTTTCAGCGAGAACTTCTGTGTGGTGGAGCCTTCGAACGCGCGCGTCCAGAAATCCTTGACGAGTTCAAACGTCGAGCGGCCGAGCTGGCCGTTCATCGACGCAATCACTTCGAGGGCTGTGCGACCGTCATAGATCGGCGCGATCAATGGCTGAATCAGCGAGACGGTACCGTCAAACGCCCGCGCATCGCCCCAGCTCTCGAGGTAGTGCGCCGCCGGCACGTGCCAGTGGCAGAGTTCCGCGGTGTCGTCGTGGTGCAGGCCGAGATGAATGCGTGTGGTCGCCTTCTGTAGCGCCTCAGCGAACTTGAGATTCGCCGGCGCCGTGAACACCGGGTTGGTGTCGACGATGAGGAGCAGGTCCACTTTGCCGGCGTCGAGGGCGGTGACAAGGTCGGTGATCGACGTGGCGCCGTCGGCCGGAGAGGCCGTGACGGGCGTCGTGTAGAGGACCGTCTTCGTGGTGTTGCCGAGCGCGTCGTTGATCGCGCGCGCGAGGTGATGCACGGCTGCGGGCTGATGCGCACCCGCGATCACGACCGACTTGCCGCGATTGGCCGCAAGGTCCGCCGCGGCTGCCTTGACAAACGTGGCCACTGACTCGGGCAGCGAACCGGCAGACGCGCCCGCGACACCCACCGCCGAGGCGATTGCCGCCGCGACCGCATGAATGCTGTGCGCCTGCACCGCCATGCGGTGTTCGGCCTTGGCTCCCGTGATCGTCGGCACAGGTTCGGCGACGTACAGACGGTTCTGCTCGTCCTTCGGCGTGTCGATGCGACGACGTGAGGCGAAGTCTTTGGAGTAGCGAAGCTGTCCGGCGCCGCTACCGAGGAAATCGGCGTCAAGCGAGACGATGACTTCGGCTTCCTTGAGCGCGTAGATCGGCGCGAAATCTGGTGCGCCGCCCTGCACGGTACCGAAGACCGGATCCCACTGGTGCCAACGCGCTTCCGGGAAATCCGTGAGGAGCTGATGCATTTGCTCGACGAGCGACGGCGATGAGACCGGCTCGGTGAGGATGCGAATACCCGCGCCGGCGATGCCGCGCTGGGTGTTCATCACGGCCTGGAGAGCAGCCATGAAGCCCGACCAGGTCTTGACTTCGCCGCGGCCGATGATCGTGCGCGAGCGGTCCGGGTCGTAAAGATTAAGGATAGATGCCTGACCGAAGACGTCTGTTGCGCCGAGGCTGGCCGGGTGTTCTGGATTGCCTTCGAGCTTCGTCGGCCGGCCCATGTGGTTCTCGGCCAGCAGCGGATAGGCGTAGCCGCCCATCGGCATGGCGGTGGCGAAGAACATCGGACGACCCGGGATCAATTCCTCGGGCTGGCGGATGTAGGGGATCAGTTTCTGGGGAGGCTGCCGTGTGCAGGCGCCGACGCCGGCCAGGGCGAGTGACGCGCCCATGAGCTTGAGGAACGTGCGGCGACCAGCTGGATCCGAGAATTCTGATGCCTGGACCGGGAACTCACGGTGCAGGTAGTCGTTGAATTCAGAGGAGTCAGCGAGCTCTTCGAGGCTGCGCCAGTAGGCTTTGCCTTCGAGGCCAGCCAGACGGTTTCTAACAGAGGCGAAATCCATGTGTTTTCTCGTAGCCTCAGCGGTGGCAGACCGAGCAGCTGGTCATGTGCTTGGGATCGGCTATCTTGTACTCAGCCTTCAACTTAAGGCCGAGCTCTTCCTGATTGTCTGGAGCCACGTAGGCCATGTTGAAGACCTCCGAGCGGGGGCGAATGAACTTCTCCGGCGCGCGGTGGCAGGTGATGCACCATTCCATCAGGAGCGACTGCGCCTGATACATGAGCGGCATCTTGTCGACCGGTCCATGGCACGTGGCGCATCCGACGCCCTGTTTCACGTGGATTGAGTGGTTGAAATAGACGTAGTTAGGTAGGTCGTTTACCTTAGTCCAGTTCAAAGGTGTGTCATTTCTGAACGACGCCCGGACCGGTTCGAGGATCTTGGCGTTGGTCCAGAGCTGGGAATGGCAGTTCATGCAGGTCTTCGTCGGCGGAATTCCCGCGAACGACGACTTCTCAACTGTCGTATGGCAGTAACGACAGTCGAGGCCGATGCCGCCCACATGGTGAGCGTGGCTGAACTGAATCGGCTGCTCAACGAACTCGTTTTGTTTGGTCGCCCATGACGAACGCATCAAGGTGAACACCACCCAGCCCAGGAATAAGGCAAGGGTCGCGACACCCGCAAGGCTCATGCGGGCAGTGGAGTTGGCACTCTTCGGAAAAATCTGGCTCATAGCTGGCCGATCGGCGCACATAGCCTATATGAAGATCGGGCCGTGCGGCATCTGGTTATGATGCCGTTATGATGTGAAACATTTCACAATCTGTCAATAGACAAGCACGCATCCGGGCGTCTTTAGGACTAATCTCACTTTCGAGAACAACCCATGGCAGCGATTGAAATCTCCAATGTCACCAAACGCTTCGGGACGTACGCCGCCGTCAACGACGTCTCGCTCTCGGTGCCCGAAGGGTCGATCTACGGCTTCATCGGGCCCAACGGCTCGGGCAAGACCACGACGATCCGCATGATCATGAACATCCTCCTGCCTGACGCGGGCGAGGTGACCGTCTTCGGCCGCCACAGCTCGTCCTCGGCGCGTGACGATGTGGGCTATCTGCCGGAAGAGCGCGGCCTCTATAAGCGGATGCCGGTGCGTCGGTTGCTCCGGTACTACGGGCAGCTCAAGGGCAAATCGGTGAGAGATCTCGACCCCGTCATCAATGCCTGGCTCGAGCGATTCCAACTCACGCCGTGGGCCGACAAGAAAATCGAAGCGCTGTCGAAAGGCATGGCGCAGAAGGTGCAGTTCATCTCGGCGATCGTGTCGAAGCCCACACTGCTGATTCTCGACGAGCCATTCTCCGGTCTGGATCCGGTCAACGCCGATGCGCTGAAAGACGCGGTGCTCGATTTGCGACGAAGCGGCACGACGATCGTGTTCTCGACGCACGACATGAGCGCGGCCGAACGTCTCTGCGATCGGATCTTCATGATCTTCAAAGGCCAGAAAGTCCTCGACGGCACGCTCGACGAAATTCAATCGAACTACGGCCACGACACCGTGCGCGTGCGAGTCACGGGAGGCCGCGCGGCCCTCGCCGGCTTCACGGAAATCGACAGCGTGAACGACTTCGGCAACTATCAGGACCTCCGCATGAGCGGTGATCCGCAGGCCTTCCTGCAAAAACTGGCGCAGAAGACCACCGTGCAGCACTTCGAACTCACCAAGCCCTCGCTGCACGACATTTTCGTGCGCATTGCGCAGCCCACCGCGGAAGACATGAAGCGTCCTGTGTCTGGAGCAAACTAATGAATCGCATTTTTATCGTCGCGCAATCAGAATTCCTCACGCTGGTCAAGACGAAGGCGTTTCTGATCGGTCTCCTCTTGATGCCGATCATCACGGGTGGCGCGATCGCTTTTCAGGTCTACGCGCAGAAGCATTCGGATCGCGACGATCACAAGTTCGTGGTGATCGACCACAGCGGCGTGTTGTCGGCTCCGCTCTTCGCGTCGGCCGACGCCTTCAGCAAGAAGAACGGCGAGGGCGCCACGCGCACCGGCCCGCACTTCGTGCCGGTACCGAATGACACCTCCGTGGCTCTTGACGATGCGGCGGCGCTGGGCTCGTATCGCCTCCAGCTGTCGGACCGTATCAAAGCGAAGGACCTCTTTGGCTTTGTGGAGATTCCCGCCAGTGCTGTTGATCCGAACGTCGAGACCGCGCCGGCCATTCAGTACTACACGGAGACACCGTCGTACGACCGGTTTCCGACGTGGCTCGAGCAAACACTGAACGAAGAAATCACGCGGCGGCGTTTCGATTCCGCCGGCGTCGATCAGAAGCTCGTCAAGAAACTCAGCGTGCGCGCGGATGTGCAGACGATGGGACTGGTGACGAAGAAAGCGGATGGCTCGCTGGAAAAGGCGAAGGAGACCGATCCGATCGCGACGTTTGTGGCGCCATTCGCCGTGCTCTTCATCATGTTCCTGTCGGTGATGTCGACTGCGCCGCAGTTGTTGAACGCCGTGATTGAGGAAAAGATGAGCCGCATCAGCGAAGTGCTGGTCGCCTCGGTGTCGCCGTTCGACCTGCTGCTGGGCAAACTCTTTGGCGTCACCGCTGTCGCCGTCTTGCTGGCCCTCGTGTATTTCCTGGGCATTGGCTACTACGCGATCTATGCGGGGCGCACTGAACTCGTGCAGCCCGCGTTGATGGGTTGGTTTGTGATCTTCCTTGTCTGCTGTGTGCTGATGTTCGGTTCGATGTTTCTGGCCATCGGCTCGGCGTGCTCAGATATCAAGGATGCGCAGAGCATGATGCAGCCGGTGATGATGCTGATGATGGTCGGCTACATCGGCTCTTTCGCGGTGCTGCGCGCGCCCGATTCCAATCTCGCGATGGGCCTCTCGTTCTTCCCGACATCGGCACCGTTCATCATGATGTTGCGCATGGCGATGCAGCCCACGCCACCACTCTGGCAGCCGGCGCTCTCGCTCGCGATCACGCTGGCGACGACGGTGGCGTTTGTCTGGGCGGCGAGCCGCATCTTCCGCGTGGGCGTGCTGATGCAGGGCAAGGGCGCCACGTTCGCCGAAATGATTCGGTGGATCCGGGCGTCATGATTCACGGGAACCCGCTTGACAGGCCGTGGTAAGTTGCGCGGGATTTAGATACCACGGCCTGTCAAGTGGGTTCCCTGGAGATCATCGTCGCAGGCGCCGGTCCTGCCGGCGCGGTGGCGGCGCGCACGCTGGCTGCGGCCGGTGTGCGCGTCACACTCATCGACAAAGCCGAGTTCCCGCGCAACAAGCCGTGCGGCGGCGGCGTCAGTGTTCGCGCGCTTCGCCGATTCCCGTGGCTGACGGACGCGATCGCCGGCATCGACGTGCACCACGTCAGCACGCTGCAATTGCAGGGTCCCGATGCCGCGGTGATGGAGATGGCGTCGCCGGATCCGAGCATTATTTTGATTCGTCGCGTCGAGTTCGATCACGCGCTCGTCCGCGCTGCCCAGGCCGCTGGTGCGACGTTGTGTGAGCGGTTTGAAACCACACACGTCGGTGTGGACGACACGGGCGTGACGCTTCGCGCGCGTGATGGTCGACAGTTGCGCGCGCCGATTGTGATCGCGGCGGACGGCGTGCACAGCGTGATCGCGAAGCGCACGGGCGTGAACGCGGCCTGGCCGAAACGCGCCATCGCGATCGATATGATGGAAGAGACACCGGTCGAGACATTGCGCCCCACACGGCCAGACGTGCTGTGGGTCTCGTACGGCTATCGCGGGCTCGACGGCTACGCGTACATCTTCCCCAAGGCGCATCACGTCAACGTCGGCATCGGCTGCCTGCTATCGCACTACGAGCGCAGCGTCGATGGACACCCCTATGCGATGCAGTCGCAATTTGTCAGCGACCTCCTCGTTGACGGCGCACTGCACGGCACATCCGACCGCCGCCATTTCACGCCGTTTCTGATTCCTGTCGGCGGCCCGCTGCCGCGCACGCACCATCCGTCGGGTCGCGTGCTCTTTGCCGGCGATGCTGGAGGTTTCGTGAACGCCTTCACGGCCGAAGGCATCTACTACGCGATGATCAGCGGCGAACTCGCCGCCGGTGCCGTGGCGGCATCGCAGCTGTCGCCGTCCGCCGGACGCGCGTTCGACCGCTCGTGGCGATCGGAAATCGGCGCGGAACTCCGCGACGCGGTGCTCATCCAGCGCTTCCTCTTCGCTGACCACACCCGCATGAACCGCGTCGTCCGCGCCGGTCGCGCGCTGCCCTGGCTGCGCGAGCTCATCGTCGACTACGCTGCCGGCCGGATCTCCTATAGTCAGGCGCGACGGCGTGTGCTGGCCGCGTCGCCAAAGACGGCGGCCAAGCTGGCGTGGTTGATGGTGCGCAGACAGCTCGCAGGATAAAATCGACCGATGCGTCGACTCGCGTTCGCTACATTCGCATTCTTGGCCGTGTCCGTTGTTGCACCCGTCGTGGCTCAGCAGGCAGCGCCCGTGGCCGCGACGCCCATCACGTATCGCGTGACATTCCCTGAGCCTGAGCATCACTGGATGCAGGTGGAGATGACCGTGAGCGGTCTGGCGGCGACGCCCTTCCAAGCGCGCATGAGCCGATCGTCTCCGGGCCGATACGCCGTCCATGAATTCTCGAAGAACGTGTTCTCACTCGAAGCGTTCAATGGTCGGGGTGCGAAGCTCTCCACCACCCGGCCCGACATTGATTCCTGGCAGGTCGCGAATCACGACGGCATTGTGCGCATCGTCTACAAGATTTTCGGCGACACGCCGGATGGCACCTACATGGGCGTAGATACATCACACGCGCGCATGAATATGCCGGCGGCGTTCATGTGGGCCCAGGGGATGGACGCGCGACCGATCCGAATCTCGTTCGCGCCGCCACAGGGACTGAACTGGAAGATCGCGACGCAGCTGTTCACGACGAATGAGCCGTGGACCTTCACTGCGCCGAACCTGCAGTACTTCATGGACAGCTTCACCGAACTGGCCGATCTGGTGATCAGCGAGTTCACGGTGCAGAACACCGACGGCACGCCGGTGAAGATCCGGCTCGCGGCGCACTCCGATGGCGCGCAGGCCGACGTCGATGAACTCGCAAAACTCGTGCAGCCGATGGTGCGCGAGCATATGGCGGTGTTCGGCGAGTTTCCCAAGTACGAACCCGGCAACTACACATTCATCCTCGACTATGTGCCGTGGGGCGACGGCGATGGCATGGAGCACCGCAACAGCACGGCGGTATCGAGCCCGGGTCTCTCCCTGAAGACCCCGCAAGGTCGATCGCAGGCGCTCGGCACAATCTCGCACGAGTACTTCCACAACTGGAACGTCGAGCGCATTCGTCCCGCCGGTCTCGAGCCGTTCGATTTCACGCGCGAGAACATCACGTGCTGCCTCTGGCTGGCGGAAGGGTTCACGCAGTACTACGGTGACTTGCTCTTGCGACGCGCTGGTCTCTCACCCCGCGTGCCGGTCAACTACGCCGTCGGGGTCATCAACGGTGCGGGCCGTCAGGTGCGCTCGGCCGTGCAGATGAGCGAGCACGCGCCGTTCGCCGATGCCGGCGTGTCCATCGATGCGAACGATCGCGCACGCACGTTCATCTCGTACTACACCTACGGCGCCGCCATTGCCCTCGGCCTCGACCTCTCACTGCGCGAACTGTCGAACGGCAAGACCACCCTCGACGATTTCATGCGGATGATGTGGAGAGACTTCGGCAAGCCGGGCGGCACCGCGCCTGGTCTGGTCGACCGCCCCTACACACTCCGAGACCTCCGGACAGAACTCACCACCCTCACCGGTAACAAGAAGTTCGCCGATGACTTCTTCGACAAGTACGTCGAAGGCCGCGAGGTCGTCGACTACGCGCGTCTCTTCAAACTCGCCGGCTATGAACTGCGTGGCTCGAACAAAGCGGGCTGGGCGGGTAGCGTCACCGTGCAGACCGTGAACGGCGGCCTGCTCGTCGGCATGAGCGGCGGTCGCGGTGGTGGCACGCCGACGAAGACACCCGTCGCATTCAATTCGCCCATCTACAAAGCCGGCGTCGATTTCGGCGACATCATTGCCACGATCGATGGCCAGGCCGCGACTCAGGACAGCTGGGCCGCATTGTCGACAAAACCAGCCGGCACGGCAGTGAAGCTCGGTATCACTCGCCGCGGTGGCCTTGCGGCCACGGGCACACTGGTCATTGAAGCCGATCCGTCGGTGACCATTGTTGATGTGGCCGCCGCCGGCGGCAGTCTCACCGACGCGCAGAAAGCGTTCCGCGACGCCTGGCTCGGGTCGAAGGCGAAGTAAGCGCGTTACTTGATGATGACGCTGGTGTCGAACCGGCGATAGTTCGAGTACTCGGTATCAACGCTGATGGTCTGACGTCGCTCGCCGGCCGTCTGTTCGTAGTGCTCGCTCATCACGGCCGGCACCCAGAGATCGAGCTTCGCATCAGGCGCGTAGGCGGTCGCGATTGACGCCTTGACCGATCCCATGGTCATCTCAATCCGCGTGCGTTGCACGCGGCCGGTGGTCGCGTCCACATCAAGCTCGCCATGCGTGTACACCGGCTCACCGCGGGTGCCGACGATCAGCGTCGGACGATCCCGCTCAGTGAACTTCAACGTAACGATGGGTGAGAGACCGGCCGTGACCGAGACACGGTCGAACTTGAAGCGGCGCTGGTTGAATGGATTCACGACCAACAGGCCAAACGTCGGCTCGTTGAATGTGCGCCGCACATCGCCGATATTGAATCGCGAGTTCTTCTCGGCAATCACCGACCCCAGCCGCGACAGCGGTGCTCGCTGGATGACGCTACGGATGTCATCCGCGTCTTTCACCACGACGCCGTCGACCTCGCGCACATCGCGGACGGAGATCCAGACGCCGTCGTTGGGCAGGTATGTCAGAAAGAACTCCCCCCGTGTGCGACGGTCCTCCGTGCGATCGAGCAGCGGCTGCGCCACGTGTTGGGCGGCGACTTCGTCAGCCAGCACAAACGCCATGTCCCTCTGATACGTGTTCACGTACGCGCCGGCGGCGGCGACCACTGCTTGGGGAGAGGTATCGATCTTTCGCGGTGTTTGCGCATGCGGCGCCGCGACCACCAGCATGATCAGCGCTGCGCAGAGACCACGTCTCGGGCTCACTTGATTCGCACTTCAACATCGAAGCGCGTGTAGTCGCTGTAGTCGGCGCGGCCGGTAATCCTCTGCGGCCGACGCATCGGCTCAACATACAGCTCGTCGAAACGCGCCGGCACCCACATTTTCAACTTTGCGTCCGCGCGATACGTCGTCGTCAACGTCGCGTCGACGACGCCCAACCGGATGCGTAGTTCGGCCCGCTCGATGCGCCCGTTCGCCGGATCGATCGTGAACTCGCCTTTGGAGAACGCCGGCTTGCCGTCGACGTTCATGATCAGCGTCGGCGCCGTGTGCTCCGCGAACGACACGATGACCCTGCCACCACTGACTTTCTGTTGGACGAACGTCGTTCGCGACCGATGGTCGTCGTCGAGAATCAGCAGACTGAGCGTCGGCTCGTTGAAGTTTCGGAGGATCGTGCCGAGGTTGTAGCGGGCGTTCTTGTCTTTGAGTGCCCGCGCTGCGCCGACCTGCCCGCTGTTGAGAATGGCGCGAACGTTGTCGCGTTCTTTCAGGACCTTGCCATCGACGATCTCGACGTCACGGATCGCCATCCAGACTTTGTCGGCCGGCACATAGACGAAATACACGTCGCTGGCGAGTGTCTCGTCCATGTCGTACTGCGAGATGCCCCCCGTGAGCGTCTGCGTGTAGCGTTCGGTCGCCATTACGTAAGTCAGTTGTTCGCGATAGTCACGGACATATGCCGCGGCTTTGGCGATGAGCGCGTCGACGCTCGTCGCCGTTTGCCCGCCTGGTGTTCGGCCGGCCGCGAGTGGCGTCACGAGGCTCGTGGCGACGAGCAGAGCGCCGATCAGGAGTCGTCGATGGGGGGCCACGACGTGATTGTGCCTAAGAACGGGCTTCAGGGAAAGAGGACACCCGGTGCGAGCCGACCGTCAGGATCGAGCACCCGTTTGATGGCGCGCATATCGGCGATGCCAGCGGCACCATACATGTCGAGCAGCAGTTGCTGCTTGACCGGGTTGCGTCCCACCCCGTGTTCGGCGAGCGGGCACCCGCCGAGCCTCGCCGCCTCGCGACCGAATGTGAGAATCGCTTCTTTGCCCGCGGCGATGTCCGCATAGCTACGCGGCAGCACGTTGGGATGCAGGTTGCCGTCAGAGATGTGCCCCCAGATGGCGAAGTCGAGGCCGCGACGCCGAGAGCCCTCCCGGTAGATGTGCATCATCTCGGCGAGACGTCCGAACGGCACGATCATGTCTGCAGCGGTCTTCTCAATGCGTGGGTCGACGTTCCGCTTGGCGTCACCCACACGCCGATTCACGCCGGTGGGCGCGGCTTCCCGAAGCGCCAGAAATTGATTCAGTCGTTGCGTGTCACCCGGCATGGCGAGTTCCGTGCGTTCGAGCACGCCATGCCGATCAAGCAGTCGGCAGAGGCGCGCGATCGGCGTATCGATCGCACCCGCACCAAGCGCGCGCGCCACTTCACCGAACAGCGTCGTGGCCGACGACCCGCGTCGGAGTTCGAGATGCACGAACAGCACGACCTGCGAATCAGCGGGCAAGGTGACGGCGTTACGCCGGTCGGCGCCGTCCTCGCACACGATGTCGATGCAGCGACGATCCATGTGCTCAATGGCGGAGACGTCGATGCCACGCGCGTCGCCAGATTGCCAGGTCTGCTGCGAGGCGTCGCGCAGGTCGGACGTCAGCGCCAGCGCGGCCGCCTCAGACGTCATCGTGATCAACGCCATCGCGAACGCCGGTGGTGCGGGCCGTGTGCGCAACACCGCGGCCGTGATGACGCCGAGTGTGCCTTCGGATCCGATGAAGAGGTCGATGAGGTCCATCGATGCCGCCGCGAAATAGCCGGCAGAACACTTCGCGACCGCAGGCATGTCGTAGGACGCGGGGGCGATGTGCCGCGTGCCGTGCGCACAGGCGAGGGTCCATCCCGTCGATCGATCTGTGATGGCATCGCCGCGAATGAGGTCGAGCACGCAACCACACGCCATTACGAGTGTGAGTCCGTCCACCCACTGCCGCGTCGCGCCGTACTTGAACGTGGCCGCCCCCGCGGCATTTGTCGCAATGACGCCGCCCACACAGGCGCCGGTGAACGTCGGCACAGGCGGATACCAACGGTGCGCATGCGCGAGTGCTTCCTGCAACACCAGAAGCGGCACGCCGGCGCCGACGCGAACGTGATTCTCATCGACCGGCTCAATCGCGGTAAATCGCTCGCTCGAGATGATGACGCCGCCGTGCGGTGTGGCGCCGCCAGTGAGCGACGACTGCGCGCCGATCGGCAAGACGACCGACGATGAAGTGAGCAGTGCGGCGACGTCCTGCTCAGAGGCCGGACGCGCAAACACGTCGGCGTGTCCGCCGGGGAAGTGCGCGGCGTCCTCGAGATGCGCCGCGATCACGTCGGGCGATCGAGTGAGGACAAACGACGTCGCGGGACCGCGGGCGGCGCGGGCCGTGATCATTTCAGGAACGCGGCTTCCTCGGCCAGGAACTTCGCGAAGTCTTCTGCCGAATCCACGATGACCAGGCTCTTCATCCGATAGTGCGCCAGGCCGCACAACTGCGAGCACGCGATGTCGAACTGACCGGTTCGCGTTGGCGTAAACCACACCGTGGCGATCATGCCGGGGATGACGTCCTGCTTCACGCGGAAGTTGGGTAAACCGAAGCTGTGGATGACGTCTTTGCTGGTGAGCTGGACGACCACCTGTCGACCGACGGGCACGTGCAGCAACCCGGTCACGATATCGTCGGCGCCATGCGGCGACCTGCGATCGAGTCCGACCGGATTCTCCGAGCTCACCAGGTCCGGCCGGGTGTCGCCGAACTGCCCATCAGCGCCCGGATAGTGAATATTCCACGCGAACTGCTGCGCGACGACGCGCACGGCGATGGCATTGGAGACCTGAGGCGGCGGACCCTGCCGCGCTATCCACATCGGAAGCGACAATCCGACCAGCATCACCGCTTCGAACAACACGACGCCACCGGTGACGTACATCGCGACGCGACCGCTGGCGCCGGCCTCCTGCGGAAACGGCTGACGGCCTCGACGAAATCGGAATAGCACCCAACCGAGATACCCGCACCAACCCACGAAGAGCGCGAGCATCACGACGTGCACGATCGCCAGTTCGCGATCGATACCACCGGCGTGTGCCGATGCGGCGATCGGGAGCCAGCGACTCATTGCCGCCTCGCGACGCGAATCACAAAATGGCCAAAGCCGGCGAGGACGACGACGGTGACCACGACGAGCGTGAGCACGGCGGCGTGGAGGCCACTGACCGCGGCGCCCGACTGCGCCTGCATGCACACCGCGCAGGCGATCATGCGAAGTACACCGCGCCGAGAATCCCGAGCCACACGATCTCGACGAGTCCCCAGTAGAGGGCCAGACACTTCAATCGACCGTACGTCATCGCCGTGTCGACTCGGCGCGCCGACACGAGAATCCAGATCGTCGCAAGGATGGCGCCGACCACGTGAAGTGCATGGAGGCCCGTCAGTGTGAAGTACGTCGCGTAGAACGTGCTGGTGCGCGGCAGCAGGCCGGCCATGATCTCGGTCCGGAACTCAAACAGCTTGACTGCGAGGAACACCAGCGCAGAGGCACCACTAGTCGCCAGCAGCGGCGTCACGGCCCGCGCGTTTGGACGAAAAGCCTTGTGTGCGGCCAGCCACGCAGGCACCGATGCACTCAGCAGCAGACTGGTGTTGACCAATGCGAGCGTTGTGTTCAACACCGACCGCCCGTGCGGCCAGCTGTCAGCCGACACGCGCAACAACGCGTAGGCCGAGAACATCGCACCAAAGAGCATGACCTCTGACGCGAGGAACAACCAGAAACCCAGCGTGACGTTGCTGACGCCCGTGTCGTAGCGCGCCGCCGTCGTGAACGGAATGGCCGTGTGCGCATCGTGCGGTCTCGGCACCGACCACTCCAGCGTCGTCGCCCCCCACGGGTTGTCGTCCGCATCACGCCGCTTCATCAGCGTGCGAATGAAGTTGCCGATGAACACGAGTTGCACGACGCCGAGGAAGATCGCCGAGTAGAACTGACCCGTGTTGAGATGCGCGAGTCCGGCTGCGTGCGGATACGAGAGCCCGCCGTCATACAAGCGTCGATTCACCCCCGCGAGGCCCTGAATCAGCATCGGCAGAAAAATCCCGTTCATACCGACGAGTGATCCCCAGAAATGCACGACGCCGAGTGTGTCGTTGAGCTTCTTGCCGGTGATTCTCGGGAACCAGTAGTAGATGCCTGCAAAGAGCGCGAACAGAGTGCCCGGCGCCACCACGTAGTGGAAGTGACCGACAACGTAGTACGTGTCGTGCAGCGGAATGTCCGTGGCGGCCAGACCGAGCGGCAGGCCCGTGAGGCCGCCGAGCCCGAACATCGGCAGAAACGCGAGCGCAAACATCATCGGCACGGTGAATCGAATCGATCCGCCATACAACGACAACAACAATCCCGTCACGATGATCACCGACGGAATCGAAATGATCATCGTCGTCACCTGAAAGAACGCGCTCATCGTCGGGCCCATGCCCGTGAGGAACATGTGGTGCGCCCAGACGAGAAATGACATGAAGCCCATGAAGAGCGTTGCGTAGACCATGAGGCGCTGACCCCACAGGGGTTTGCGCGTCTCGTTGCTGATCACGTGCGCGACGATACCGAAGGCGGGAAGAATGAGGACGTAGACCTCGGGATGGCCGAGAAACCAGAAAAGGTGCTGCCAGAGGATCGGGCTACCGCCGCCGCTGACGTTCAGCATCTTGTCGGAGACCATCAGGCCGGTGGGCAGGAAGAAGCTGGTGTGTGCGACGCGATCCATCAGCTGGAGGATGGCCGCGCCTTGCAGTGGGGGGAATGCGAGGAGGAGCAGGAATGATGTGACGAGCTGTGCCCAGAGGAAGAAGGGCAGGTCCATCATGCGCATGCCCAGTGGGCGGAGTTGCAGGATCGTCGTGATGATGTTGATCGAGCTGAAGAGCGACGACACGATCAGCAGGAACATGCCGCAGAGCCACCAGGTCTGTCCGGTGGTCGCGATGATGGAGAGTGGTGGATATGACGTCCAGCCGGAGTTGGCTGCGCCACCCGGCAGCACGAAACTCGTCAGCATCACGAGTCCGGCGGCGAGATAGATCCAGTAGCTCAGCATGTTGAGCCGAGGGAACGCCATGTCGGGTGCGCCGAGCATCAGCGGGATCAGGTAGTTGCCGAAAGCACCGACGGCGAGGGGGACGACGGCGAGAAACACCATGATCGTGCCGTGCATCGCGCCGAGCTGGTTGTAGAACTCGGGCGCCATGATGCCGTCGGGCGCGTTCGTTTGACCGACCAGACGGGCCAACCACGGCGCCGCAATGCCCACGTGGGCCAGCTGCCAACGAATCAGCAGAATGAGCGTGAATCCGAGGAGGAGGAACAGCAGGCTGGTGATGCCGTACTGCAGTCCCACGACCTTGTGATCCCGGGAAAACACAGAAGACACGCGCATTTTCAGGGCGCGATGATTCTATACTGCGTGCCATGGCACAGGCACCCGCCGCTCTCCCTGAAAAGGACCAGGACTTGACGCGCACGTATGCGCTCGTCGTGGTTGTGGAAATCCTTACTGTTGCCGCGCTGGTCCTGCTCGGCACGTATTTCGGGTAACTCGAGGTAATCGTCACATGCGCTGGCTGGATTGGGCTGTCGTTGCTGTCTATCTGACCTGGATCATCTGGAGCGGCCTGCGCGCTGGCAAACGCACCAATGAGCTGGATGGGTACTTCCGGGCGAATCGCAGCCTGCCGTGGTGGGCCGTTGGCCTCTCGGTGATGGCGACGCAGTTGAGCGCGATCACGCTCGTCGGCACGACCGGCAAGGCGTATGCGGACGGCATGCGCTTCGTGCAGATCTATCTCGGCTTGCCGATCGCGATGATCATTCTCTCGCGGACACTGGTGCCGTTCTTCTACAAGTCCGGCGTGTTCACGGCCTACGAATATCTCGAGCGGCGCTTTGATGTGAAGACACGCTCGCTCGCCTCGATCGTGTTTCTCGCCCAGCGTGGGCTCTCGTGCGGTGTGGTCATCGCCGCGCCGTCGATCATTCTGTCGATTGTGCTCGGCTGGAACATCATCTTCACCATTCTTGCGATTGGTCTGCCGACGATTGCCTACACGATGGTTGGCGGCGTACAGGCCGTGACGTGGACCGACGTCAAGCAGATGGTCGTCATTGTCTTTGCCATGGGCTCGGCCGTGACCGTGCTCATCATGGGCCTGCCGCACGGCGTGAGCGCCGGCGACGCGCTGCATATCGCGGGCTCTGTCGGTCGGCTTCAGGCGATCGACTTCAAGTGGGACCTCCATCAGGACTACACGTTCTGGTCTGGCCTGTTCGGCGGGTTGTTTCTGTCGCTGTCGTACTTCGGCACCGACCAGAGCCAGGTGCAGCGCTATCTCACGGCGAGTTCTGTGAACTCGAGCCGACACTCGCTGCTGATGAGCGCGTTTGTCAAGATTCCGCTGCAAGCCATGATTCTGATCACAGGCGTCCTGACATTCTCGTTCTTCCTCTTCAATAAGAACCCAATGCTGTTCAACCCGGTGCACGAGAAGGAAGTGCTCGCGAGCACACGGGCGGCCGAGTATCAGGGGCTTGAGAAGGAATACGACCTGCGATTCGCTGAGCGCCAGGTGGCCGCGCAGGCGCTGGCTGACGCCGGCAAGCTCGATTCGTCGTCACCGGCCGCCTTGGCGGCGCGTGACGCATTCAAGAAAGCCAACGGCGACGTGGGTGCGGTGCGAACGCGTGCCGCAACGCTCGTGAAGGACGTCACGCACGATTCGCTCTACAAAGACGTGAACTACGTCTTCCCGACATTCATCCTGACGTACATGCCGATGGGCCTGATGGGACTGATGATCGCCGCGATTCTGTCGGCGGCGATGTCCGCAAGTTCGGGTGAATTGAACGCGCTCGCCACCGCCACCGTGATGGACTTCTATCGGCGACACGTCAACAAAGACGCTGAAGACGCGAAGTATCTGTGGTTCTCGAAAGTGGCGACGCTCTTCTGGGGGCTTTTTGCGTGCGGTGTGGCGTACTACGCGGCAAATCTTGGATCGCTGATTGACGTCGTGAATCAGTTCGGCTCGCTCTTCTACGGCTCGATGCTCGGCGTCTTCATTCTGGCGCTGGCCACGAAGAGCACGAATGGCACCGGCGCCTTCATCGGATTTCTGGCCGGACTCACGACCGTGTTCACGTTTGCGTTCCATCCGGAGACCAAGAGCATCTCGTATCTCTGGCACAACGTGATCGGCGCCGTCGTCTGTGTCGTTGTCGGCATGACGGTCAGCCTGTTCACGGGCGGCAACCCGACGCGCAAAGGCGTTGAGGCCGGACCTATCTCTTAACCGTCTCTTTTCTTTCGAGGTTCTTCTCGATCTCCGTACGCACACGCAGCACCGGCTTCAGTTTCTTCTCTGCAAAGAGTTGAAGCTGATCGCCGACGTGTGCCGAGCCTTGCTGTGACGCATTGCCATACGACAGCAGTGACATCGCACGGGGGCCAGTCGGTGTGAACTCGACCACCGCAACGTAGGAATCTCCACCGATGGAGATCTGCTTCTTTGCCGGTCCGGTCGCCTTCGGGTCGTCTTCGTAGTTCACGACACGGAAAATGCCGAGGTCGCCGGGACCGCCGTTCGCCGGCAGGTCGTAGGTGCCGACGCGCAGGCGATGCACGTCGCCCCAGGGGATGTCGATCGCACCCCACAGCTGTTTCACGTCATTGGCCGCACCGACCAGGGCGGCAACGGCGGCGGTCGTATCGCGCAGACCACTCGGCGTCGTGCGCGGTTCAGCTTCATTCCAGCGTTTCGCAAACACGCCAGCCGCGCCCATGGACCTCACGGCGCGTCGGTACCACGCCTCGAAGAGCACGGCCCCACGGCTCGGCGCGTCGGCGCAGCGGTCCCACTGCTCGAGCACAGCCGCGGCTTGGGCGGCTGGACCGCCGGCGGTCTTCGCCGCGGCGACCAGCTCGTCGAGCACGCGATCAGCCAACAGCATCCGCGTCGACATTTTCTTGGCGGCCATTTCATCGAACGTCACCTTGGCATCTGCCCCGATGAGATCTGCGGAGCGCTGTGCGCGCAGCGACATCCCGCGCGGCGCCATGTAGGCCGGATACTTCGTTGGATCAATCGCCAGGGGAAACGTCGTTGTCCACGGCGCGTCGTTGGCGTTCTGCAGCCAGCCAGTGGCGGGGTCGATCACTTTGGGTAACTCGTCGTAGGTGTGGGTCTTCGTCCACAGCGTGGTGTCTGTTGTGCCTGGCACCACTGATGACCATGGGTAGTTGCCCGCCGGACGGACTGGGGTGCGGCCGCCGAACAAATGCATGATGTGCCCGGCGCGGTCGGCATACATCGTCGTGAAGAACGGCATCTGCAGCGCACGCTCCGCCGATTCGAACTCTGCGAGCGACTTCGCGCGGACCATCTGCCAGTACTGATCGCCGACGTTCGGTGCATCGAGCCCCACGACTCGCACGGCCAGGGCGGACACACCGGGTTTCTCAGCGACAACTGGTCCATGAATCGATCGCTTGATAGTGAGTGCCTGCTCAGAGATCGTGCCATCCGCGCGCTTGATCTTCAGCGTCTCGGTCGTGATGTCGAACGGCCGCACCGTGCCGTTCCACTGATAGCCGCCATCTGCGAGCGCGAGCTCGAACGTATCCGAGCCATCCATCGTGTTATTCGTGTGGCTCCATCCCAGCACGTCATTGAACGCGATGCCGACGATCGGTTGGCCGACCAGAGCGGCACCGTACGTATTGACGTCAGGCGACACGATCTGCGCCTCGAACCACGTGTACAGATCCCCCCATGGCAAATGTGGATTCGCAAGGAGCAGCGCATTCCCGGCCGCCGTGCGCTGAGGCGCCACGGCCCAGGTGTTTGATCCGCGGTTGAACCGATCGACCAGGCCTTGAATCAGTGCAGGATTGCTGACGAAGGTGAAGTTCAGGACTCGCTGCACGTGCGCCATCACGTCCGCGTCGCTGATCGGCAGCACGGGCGCGACGTCTCTGGCGATCTGCCCGGGATTCGCCTTGGCGTAGGCGTTCACACCGGCAACAAACGCGGCCAGCAGCGGCTTGAATTGCGGCGACTGCTGCGCCGCCCATTCCTTGCCGCGCGCGGGAATGCCCATGGTCCGCACGTATTTGTCGCCGTCGAGATACGTGTCGCCCCAGTACTCGGCGCCTCGGCCGCGTGCCTGGCCGTAGAGACGCAGTATCAGATTGGCGTGGCTTTCCATCTGCGCCCATCCAAATGCATAGAAGGCCTCGGCGCTTGTGGCGCTGAAGATGTGCGGCACGCCCCATCGGTCCCAGAGGATGTCGTTCGTTGCGGCCGCACCCTTTGGCGCAGCCACCGGCGACGCTCCACGCTGCGCGAAGACAGAAGCGCTGATGAGTATGCCGGCCAGCGCCAGCGCAGAGACAACGAGCATTAATCGTCGGGCCATGGGGAGGTGTAGCATTTCACAACTCGTGTTGCGCTCCCTCTCCCTCTCCACACGCATCGCCATCGCGCTGGCCACGGCCACCGTCGCCGCCGCTTCACTGGCGGCCCAAGCTCAGACACGTGCGACGTTTGACCTCATCGTCTCCGGCGGCACCGTGATCGACGGCACCGGCACGCCCGGCCGCAAGGTCGACCTCGGCATCCGCGATGGACGTATTGCGCAGATTGGCCTGTTGCAGAATGCGGCGGCCAAGGAGCGCATCAACGCCACTGGGCTCGTCGTCGCGCCGGGCTTCATCGACGTGCACACCCATGCAGACGACGTGGCGGACCATCCGCTCGCGGAGAACTTTCTGCAGATGGGCGTCACGACGATTGTGGCCGGCAACTGCGGTAGCTCGGCGATCGACATCAGTGACGCGTTCGATCGCATTCGCGCCATCGGCATCTCGATCAACTACGCGACGCTGATCGGCCACAACACCGTGCGCGCCAAGGTGATGGGATCGCAAAACGTGCTGCCTCGCGCCGACGATCTGCGCCACATGAAGTCGCTGGTGTTCAAGGCCATGATCGACGGCGCGGTGGGGTTCTCGACCGGGCTTCAGTACATTCCCGGCACCTACGCCAAGACGAATGAAATTACCGAACTGGCTCGTGTGTCCGGCAACGAAGGCGGTATCTATGCCACGCACATGCGCAATGAAGGCACCGCGCTTGAGGGGGCCATCAAGGAATCGATCAACGTCGCGCGACTGATTGAAGCGCCGCTCGAGATCTCGCATCTCAAGGTCGACAGCCCCGCCCAATGGGGGGCGAGTGCGAGGGCGTTGCAGTTGATTGACGACGCCCGCAAGCGCGGCATCAAGGTGCAGGCCGATCAATACGCCTACACCGCCGGCTCATCGTCACTCTCGATCCGGTTTCCCGCCTGGGTGCTTGAGGGCACTGCGGATGCCGTGAAGAAGCGACTCAACGATCCGTTGATGTGGGCGAAGGCGAAGAAGGAGATGCAGGGCTTGCTTGATGAGCGCGGCTTCAGCGATCTCTCGTGGGCAACGATCGCGACCTATCGCGCAGATCCATCACTCAATGGCCTGTCGATGAAGGACGCGGCGAAGAAGCTGAAGGGCAGTGACACATCGGATGCGCAGCTCGAGCTCGCGCGCGACATGCAGCTCGCCGGCGGCGCGTCGATGGTCTATCACTTCATGAGCGATGACGATGTGGCGACGATCATGCGGCATCCGATGGTATCGATCGCATCGGATGCGGGGATCAATGTGTTGGGGCAGGGTGTGCCGCATCCGCGCGGCTACGGCGACAACGCACGCGTGCTCGGCAAGTTCGTGCGCGAAGACAGGGTCATCTCCCTTGAGGAAGCGATTCGCAAGATGACGTCGCTGCCGGCGCAGTTCTTCGGCTTCCCCGACCGTGGCGTCATTCGTGAGAAGGCGTTCGCAGATCTCGTGATCTTCGATCCAGCGAAGATCGCGGAGACCGCCACTTACGCACGGCCGCATTCGTATCCGGTTGGCATCGCCGCCGTGCTCGTCAACGGCGTCGTCACAGTTCGCAACGGCACGCACACTACGGCGCGTGCCGGGCAGATCGTTACGAAGCCCAGGAAGTAGTCGTAGTCGAACAATTAATGCGACTGGGTTCTAGTAATTCAGCGTTTCTGACCAAGGGCGTTGCCAGCGGGGCGTAACTACGGTTCTCTGACGAGAAAGCCAAGCCGCAGCCGGACCGCGAGACGGTCGCTGGCCGTGGCGGGTGATTGCGTGCTGCCCAATGGAAATGACACAACTTCGCCCGGTGCCACTGAGATCGCATAAGTGGAAGAACCTCCGGGATTGCCAGGAGTCTCTCGCGCGATCTTCAGCTTCCCAAGCAATCGCCCATCGCGATAGATGAACGACGTTAGGGTGCCGGATATCAGTGACTTGATCGGGCCGCTAGGCGTCGTCAGTGATTCGGGATCGAAGAAATACTCGGCCTTCTCACCGCTCGACCTGACGACTTGTCGTTGAGTCGTTTCTCGCCCCGCAGTGTCCGTATGAACAAGCCATAACTCCGCCGAGATTACGTGAGTGGATGGGATCGGCTCCATGCCAATCTGGAGACTCATGTTCAGGGCAGTGCATGGATTCGGCTGGGGCGCTTGCCCGGCTCCGATGCTCGACAACGAATCGAGCGTGATGCTCACACCCGGGTGGAGCGTCAATAGTGCGGTGCGTTGCGGAGCACCTTGAGTCGCCTTGCCGTCTTCCCAGAGGCGGCGCCACTTGGCAGTGATCGACACTGATTCACCCGTCACTGCGGTCTGGGTCAGTTCAACAGACCAACCAAACCCAGCGTCTGCCGGTCGTTCACGCCGGGCCGATCTGATCAAACAGAGATTCTCCCCAGTCGTCACATACCAGGTCGTCGGCGTGGTGCTGATCGAGTCGTGAGCTTTCCCACCGGTGAGAGAGCCATCCAAGCTCGAGACTGACGTCGAGATTGTTATGAGACTTGGAGATTGTGCGACAACCGGAGTCCCAATCGTTGCAGCCACGAGAAAGAGTGAAATCATCGTCCACATAGCTAGACCCCCCCAACATTTCCATCCGACAAAGTGGCGGCATTCTGCGGAATCTCCCGCGTAGGCGCCGGCGCCTTGTTCGCCGCTTCCTGCTCCGCGGCGATTCGCCGCACGGTCGTGATGTGTCCGAGCGCGTATCCCCCAATGCCGACGGTGAGTGTGACCGCCGCTGCCGCCGCGAGTCCGCGCCATGACGATGAACGGGGGGGCGCCGCGGTGTGAGGCAGTGCCGCTGCTGACGGCGCAGCGATCAGTTCACGCATCGCGATCAGTTCCACGAGGTAGTCGCGCCCTTCGTCGCTGGCCAGTGCGCGTTTCAGGGCGATGGGATCAACGCGTTCGCTGTCGATGAACGCCCCGATGGTTGCGAAGTCTGAGTCAGTGTTGGTCATGGTCGGGTCCTTACTGATCGCGCGTGAGCCGAATGCCGCGTTGCAATTGAAAGTGAATAGCGTCGCCGAGTGACGCACGGAGTTGCTGTCGTGCGCGTTGAAGGCGCGATCGCACCGCGTCTGTGGTGAGTTCGCAGGCCGCGGCGATCTCGTCGTAGCCGAGTCCCGCCGATTCGCGCAGCAGGAAGACGTCGCGGTCGAGGTTCTGCAACGCGGCCAGTGCTTGATTCACCGCCGCCGACAATTCCTGTGTGCCGTTGCGCGCCACGTCGACCATCGCCGTGGTGTTGGGTTGGCGCTGCCGATCGCGAATGTGGTTGAGCGCGATATTGCGCGCGATCTTGAAGACCCATGCGCGCCGACCGCTGCTGTCGTCCTGGGGCACGCCCGCTCGTGCGACCCGCAGGAAGACTTCCTGCGTCAGATCCCGCGCGGTATCCGGCTGACCGACGACCCGCGTTAGGTAGCGGGTGAGACCCTCGCGGTGCTCTGCAAACAGTGCGGCGCCGTCGGCGCTGTCAGTCAAGAATTGTTCCCCTACCAGTAAGAACCCCGGATGAGAGGGATCGTGTCAGAAAATCCTCCTGCCGATTGCCCTAGAATAGGCCCCACTATGTCCACGCCCTACGAACAGCATGTTGGCGGCCGCAACCCCGTCGACGTTCTTCGCGAGAGTTTTGACGAATACCGCGTCCTGATGCCCAAGTTCACTTCCACGCAGTGGTCCCTACCCTGGCAGCCGGGCAAGTGGACCGCGCAGCAGATCATGGTTCACGTGATGCAGTGGGAAATGATCATGGGCGTTCGCCTGCGTCTCGCCGTCGGCGTCACGAACTACATGATCCAACCCGCCGATCAGGACGCCCTCATGGGCACCGAGGATCGCGTCGTTGATGGCGCGACCGCGTATGTGGCGTTTGAAGGCATGCGACGCGCAAATGTGGCGTTCGCCGCGGCGCTGTCAGCCGATCAGCGCACGAAGGCCGTTCGGCACCCTGAGCGTGGGACGATCGATGTGGAAGACATCATCATCACCATCGCCGGTCACGGCGTGCATCATCTGAAGCAGCTGAAGACGTACTGAATCGCGCTGACGTCAGCGAACAAATGAACTGCGGGCGCGAACATCGGCGCCACTACGCTTCACAGTGACCTCGATGCGATGGGGCCACCCGTCCTTGTCGCCGGTCTCCATCGCAAACGCCAGCACGTATTGCTCCGCCAGGATCTTCGCGATGCGTGGCATGACGATGCTGCCGTTGGTCGCACGGCGCAGAAACCAGCCACCGGTCAGGTCGGACAGGATCGCCGCACCGGCGCTGGCGACAGTCGGCATGTCGACGGGCTTGCGCTTGCTCATATCGAGCATTTCCGGCGGATCGGTGCTGATGGTGTGGATGGTGATGTTCGCGTCAGCCGCGCGGTCACCCAATCGCCGGAGTTGGTCGTTCACGTCCTGTAACGCATCTGTCAACAAGACCATCGTCCGCCGTCCCTCGACGTCTCGCAGTGCATCGACCGCGGCCGTAAGGCCGTCTAGTGCACCGAGACTGTCGGCTGACGATGACGGCGTGCCCGGGTTGAACGCGCCAAGCTGCCTCCGCAGGGCTGCCATGATCGGTTGACGTTCGACGGTAAAAGGAAACTGAGGACGACGAGTCGGTAGCAGCGTGAGGCCGACGGCATGAGGCGCCGGCAAAGCAGCAACAAACTCCGCGGCCTGGTCAAACAGAATGCGGCTCGACTCAGGCCGCATCGTCCACGGATCGGCAACGATCATCACGTAGCTCGGGGCTTCGAGGACCGGGCCCATCGACAGCGTGCCCATGGCGCTGTAGCTGCCGCGCCGCGCAGCTGGCGCGTCGGCCATCTGTTCGTGCGAAAAACTTGAGATCGGCCGCGGCTTGCCATCGACGTTCAACGTGAAATCCGCCGCGATCAAGTCGCTGATGACTTCGCCGCTTCTAGTCGTGACGTGGACGTCGACCACAACGACGTCCGCGTTGCTGCGCAGTACGGGCACCTGCCAAGGTGCAAGGACTAGCGCCGCCCATCCGATCAAGATGCCGCGCCAAAAGACCATAGTTGACGTTACTTCGCTGTCAGCTCGTCATATGCCGGCGTCAGCGAGCGCGCGAGCAACGGACCGTGGTCGGTAAAGTTGGGAAGCACGTCCTTCATCGCGATGATCTCGTCACGACTCTTGCCCCCTTTGATCTGGAAGCTGACGAATGCCAGTAGTGAACTGAGGTAGTCACGCATCATCGCCAGGTCCGACTGGCTGCATGTTGCCGGGAACTTCGCGTTCGTGTGGCCCGCGATGTAAATCGTGTCCTTGTCGTGGACGCGCGAGATCGCGTCCATGATCTTGATCCAGTTCGCGATCGATGCGCCTGCAGCGCGGTCGATCACCGGGTGTACGCGATTCCACATGAGATCGCCGAGGTGCACGACGTTCGCCTTCTCGAAGAACACGATCGCATCGCCGCTCGTATGCGCCGGCGTGTAGGTCTTTGCCGTCAGCTTCTCGTCGCCGACACTCTCTGACCACGTGTCCGTGAACGTGCGATCCGCCACCAGAATTCCCGCCGGCGCTGCGCCGCCCTTCGCCGTCGCCGCCTTCACCGCATCGTCATACACCTGCTGCTGCAGTTCAGCCGCGCGCTTGTTGGCCACGATCTTCTTCGCGATGCCTTTGAACGCCGGATTGCCGCCCGTGTGGTCCGCGTGGTGATGCGTGTTGATCAGAATGTCGACGCCCCGATTCTTAGATCGCTCCTGCAAGCCATCAACGCAGAGCTTCGCGCTGTCGGGATACTGCGAGTCGACGACGGCCACGCCGTTCGCGTTGATCAGGTAGCCGATCGTGCCGCCGCGAGCGGTGAAGAAGCCGACGTCGCGACGGATCGCTGTGAACAGCGGAGTGATCGGCGCCGGCTGTTGTTGCCAGGCGCGCACAAGTGCCGGACGACCAAACGTGCTGGCGACAACGCCGACTGTGGAGACCGCGAGAAAGTCACGCCGGGACTGGGACATGCGGGCGATTGTAATGCGAGGCGAGATGGAGCCCCGGACCTTTAGGTCCGGGGAGCCGCCGCCGCCATCCCAGCGGTTCGCCCCGTCGCCCACGCCCAGGCAAAGTTGTGGCCGCCGATCGGACCGAACGCGTCGAGCACTTCACCGCAGAAGTAGAGGCCCGGTGCTCGGCGACTCTCGAGGGTCTTGAGGTGCACTTCATCGAGCGCGACGCCGCCACCCGTCACTTCCGCCTTCTTGAATCCCTCATCGCCGGTCCACGGCAACACGTACGACGTGAGCTTCTCGAGAAGGGCAATCCGTTCCGAGCGGCGCAGGTCCGAGATGCGCCGATCAGACGGCACCAGCGCTTCGAGCATGAGCTGATCAACCAGGCGCTGCTGCAGCGACGCGCCGAGCAACGAGGCGACATGCCCAACGCCGCGCGTCAGCAGCGGCTCCCACGCCGCCGCATCAAGCTCGCCCCACTGCACGCGGAGCACGGCAGGGGACAAGGCAAAGGCGACGGGGTCAGAGCCCTTTTCCACAGATATCCACAATTTGGGGACAGAGCTCTGGGGACCGAGCTCTGTCCCCAAATTGTGGATATCTGTGGAAAAGGG
>CANIII010000019.1 GCA_947467605.1 Acidobacteriota bacterium | reverse complement strand
TTACGGAAGACACGGCCGACGGTGTCGTGAGCCGCACCGTGGTGTTGTCCATGGGCGACGACATGGCGATTGTGAAGATTGGTCAGCCGTTCGCGCGTTTCATCGTGCAGTCGATCAGCGCGACGTCGGTGGAATTGGTCGACGTCACCAGCCCCACCCGCCTCGTCACCACGATCAACATCCGCTAACGTCCAACGTTTTTCTTCCAGATATAATGTTGTGGTTGTGATGGCGGCGGCGCGCACCATCGTGGTGCAATTCGCTGTAAGTACCACATCCGCGAGACGATGCCGTAACGTGCGGATAGTTTTCCACAAGGTTTTCAACAGTTTCTGTGAATTTCCCTGAAACGGATCTTGGATAGGACTCATGAGCGACCAGACAATCATTCCTTTCATCGAAGGCGACGGCACCGGCCCGGACATTTGGCGCGCGAGCGTTCGCGTGTTTGATGCGGCGATCGCCAAAGCGTACGGCGGCAAGCGCACCGCCGTATGGAAAGAAGTGCTCGCCGGCGAAAAGGCATTCAACCAAACAGGAAACTGGCTGCCGGAGGAAACACTGGCGGTGTTTCGCGAATACAAAGTCGGCATCAAAGGTCCGCTGACGACGCCAGTTGGCGGCGGCATTCGATCCCTGAACGTCGCTCTGCGCCAGGAACTGGATTTGTATGTGTGCCTGCGCCCCGTGCGCTACTTCCAAGGCATGGATACGCCGGTGAAGCGCCCGGATCTGGTCGACATGGTGATCTTCCGCGAGAACACGGAGGACATCTATGCGGGCATCGAATTCAAGGAGGGCAGCCCGGAGAACGCGCAGTTCCGCAAACTGTTCGCGGAGGCTTTTCCCAAGCTGTTTAAGAAAATCCGCTTTCCCGAGACCTCGGGCTTGGGCATCAAGCCCATTTCACGCGAAGGCACCGAGCGCTTGGTGCGCGCCGCGATCAAATACACGATCGACAACAAGCGTAAGAGCCTGACGATCGTGCACAAGGGCAACATCATGAAGTTCACGGAAGGGTCGTTCCGTGACTGGAGCTACGATCTCGCCAAGCGTGAATTCGGCGCGGTCGAGATCGACGGCGGTCCGTGGTGCCAGTTGCCGAACGGCATCATCATTAAGGATGTCATTGCGGATGCGTTTCTGCAGCAGATCCTGACGCGCCCAGCGGAATACGACGTCATTGCGACGCCGAACCTCAACGGCGATTATATTTCCGACGCGCTCGCGGCGCAGGTCGGCGGCATCGGCATCGCGCCGGGCGGCAACATCAACTACGTGAGCGGCTTCGCGGTGTTTGAAGCGACGCACGGTACGGCTCCGAAGTACGCGAACCTCGACAAGGTCAATCCAGGCTCAGTGATTCTGTCGGGCGAGCTGATGTTCCGTTACATGGGCTGGCCAGAAGTGGCCGACATCATCATGGCGTCGCTTGAGAAGACCATCGCCAACAAGACCGTGACCTACGACCTCGCGCGCATGATCCCGGGGTCGACAGAACTGAAGACGTCGGAATTCGCCGACGCCATGATCGCCAACATGTAAATCGTGTGTGTGGAGCCGCCGGGCTTTAGCCCGGCGGAACTCAGGAGAAAGGGCAGTCAATGAATCGCAAAGTCACAGTCGTAGGCGGCGCCGGCAACGTCGGAGCCACGGTCGCGCGCGCGATCGCCAGCAAGGAACTCGCCGACGTCGTCATCGTCGACATCGCCGACACAAAGGCCGCGGGCGTTGCGCTCGACATTTATCAGGCGTGCCCCATTGACGGCAGCGACACGCGCCTCATCGGCGGCAGCGACTACGCCGCGACGGCCGACTCTGACGTCGTCGTCGTCACCTCGGGCATGCCGCGCAAGCCGGGCATGAGCCGTGATGACTTGCTGAACGTGAACTACAAGATCATGCAGGCGGTGACTGAGCAGGTCGTGAAGTACTCGCCGAATTGCATCATCGTGCCGGTGGCCAACCCACTCGACGCGATGTGCCAGGCGGTGTTCCGCCTCAGCAAGTTCCCGCGCGAGCGCGTCATCGGCATGGCCGGTGTGCTCGACTCGGCCCGCATGCGCACGTTCATTGCGATGGAACTGAACGTCTCGATCAAAAACGTGCACGCGTTCGTGCTCGGCGGCCACGGCGACACCATGGTGCCGCTGCCGCGCTACTCGACAGTGGCTGGCATTCCGATCACGGAGCTCATGTCGCCGGAACGCATCGCGGCCATCTGCGATCGCACCGCCAACGGCGGCGCGGAGATCACGAAGCTCGTCGGCACCAGCGCGTGGTACGCGCCAGGCGCGGCGGCTGCGGAAATGGTTGAGGCGATCCTCAAGGACACGAAGTGCATCATGCCGTGCTCGGTGTACCTCACGGGCGAATACGGTGTGAACGATCAGTTCCTCGGCGTGCCGGTGAAGCTCGGCAAGGGCGGCGTGGAGCAGATCATCGAGATCAAGCTCACCGCCGATGAAAACGTCGCGCTGCAGAAGTCTGCCGCCGCCGTGAAAGAACTGACCACGGTCATCGGCGTGTAACACCCGTCCGGTAGGCTCCCGCATGAGTTAGGTGGTTCACATGGCCGGCCGGAAGAACCAGGAAGTCGTGATCACGTCCATCCGCAGATTCTTGCGGATGGGCGCGACCACCAATCTACTGAACATCCTCGAAAAGGAACGCCCGGCCGATCTGGCCGAGGTCTTCCGTCATCTCTCCGACCGGGAACGCCGGTCAGCGTTCGACCTCCTCGTGGCGCGAGACCGGTCGCGCGCGATGGAAGCCCTCTCTGAACTGGGCGCCGAATCGGGCGCCTCACTCCTCGAAGGTCGCTCGGCGGAAGACGTGAGCAAGCTGCTCGCGGAACTGCCGCCCGATGACGCCGTCGGGCTCGTGCAGTATCTGCCCGGCGAGTTGGCGGAGACGGTGCTCGATCTGCTGCACCGCAAAGACTCCAGCGAAGTGGTTGAGCTGCTGCAGCACGCCGAGAACACTGCCGGTCGACTGATGAACCCGCGTGTCTTCGCATTGAGCGAGGAGACCACGTCCGGTGAAGCGGTTGCGAAACTGCAGCAGGCCGGCGGCAAGGAACTCTTCTTCTACGTGTACGTCATCGACGATCGCAATCATCTCGTCGGCGTCGTGTCATTGCGGCGCCTGCTGCTCGTCGCGCCGTCGGCGAAGCTGCGCGACATCATGACGAGCGATGTCATCAGCGTGGGCATCGACTCGGACCAGGAAGAAGTCGCGAAGCTTGTCACGTCCTACAACGTCGTGGCCGTTCCGGTCGTGGATGCCGAGAATCGCCTCGTCGGCACCATTACGGTAGACGACGTCATCGACATCATCAAGGATGAGACGACCGAAGACATCCAGAAGATCGGCGGTTCAGAAGCGCTCGATGAGCCGTATGTCGATACGCCGTTCTGGACGTTGGTCAAGAAACGCGCGCGCTGGCTTGTGGTGCTGTTCCTCGGCGAAATGCTGACGGCGACGGCGATGGGCTACTTCGAAAAGGAGATCGCGCGCGCGGTCGTCCTCGCGCTGTTTGTGCCACTCGTTATTTCGTCGGGTGGCAACAGCGGCTCTCAGGCCGCGTCGCTGATCATTCGCGCGCTGGCGCTCGGCGAAGTCAAACTGCACGACTGGTGGAATGTCATGCGGCGCGAGATCTTCTCCGGCCTCGCCCTCGGCGGTCTACTCGGCGTCGTCGCCTTCATTCGCATTGTCTCGTGGCACTTTATGTTCGGCAGCTACGGCGACAACTGGCTGAAGATCGCGTTCACCGTGTCGATCGCACTCGTCGGCGTCGTGATGTGGGGCACCTTGTCGGGATCGATGCTGCCGTTTGTGATGAAGCGCCTGGGTGCCGACCCTGCCGCTTCGTCCGCGCCATTTGTCGCAACGCTCGTCGATGTGACGGGACTAATCATCTACTTCAGCGTCGCCGCCATTGTGCTGCGCGGAACGCTGCTATAGCCCGACGACCATCGTGAAGCCCGTCGCGAGCTTCTGTGGCGCGATCTTCACGTGCAGTACGCCCTTGCGGTCCGTGGCGTCGTAGTACCAGCCTTCGCTCGCTGCCGCGAAATCCGCTTTGATCTTGTCGAGGGCCTGTCGCGCTGCGATCCCCGCCGGTGCGGCGATCTCTGTGAGCGCTTTGCCGGCGATCGTGACCTTCGCGGGTTTGGCGGTGACGTGCATGTCGACGCCATAGCCGCGCTGCAGGGGCATGCCGTCGTACGCGCCCTTGGCCGCGCCGACCTTCAGCGTGATCTGATCGCCGGTTGAGTCGGGCGTCACCGGTGATTCCATCTCGATCAGGGTCTGCGCCGACGCGCCGGTGCGATACTTCTGCGTCGAGCCATCGTCCTCATACAGCTTGAACGACGACTTGCCGGATGGATACACGTCGAACGTGATGGGGTCCATGGGCTTCTGGCCGTCGTAGAGCATCTCAGGCCCCATGGGGATGATGGCGCCGGCCTTGATGAACATCGGTAGTTTTTCGAGCGGCGCCGCATAGCCGTTCAGCGTCGTCGAGCCATTGAACTCGGTGCCGTCCCAGTAGTCGATCCATCGGCCGTTTGGCAGGTAGATGTCGTTGCGGACCGTGGTGTCTTCGTACACAGGCGCAACCAGAATCGATTCGCCGGTCATGAACTGATACTGCGTCCGCTTGCTCCACGTCGTCGGGTCATTTGGGAACTCGAGCACCATCGCGCGGTTGGTGGGTGTGCCGGTGTCGTAGGCTTCGCGCGACAGCGTGTACATGTAGGGCGTGAGCCGCGCCTTCAGCTTCATGTACTTGCGATTGATCGTTGTGTAGGGCTCGCCGAAGATCCACGGCTGCTTCATGTTGTTGGTCTGCTTCGACCAGCCACTGATGATCATCCACGCGGGTGTCAGTGCTTTCCACTGCAGGTCGCGCACCTGTGTCTGCGCACTGCCGCCGAAGATGCCATCGACATCGCCCGTGGCGGCGTTGTATCCCGAGAGCCCGGCGCCGATGACGGTGGGGATGTGGAAGCGAATGTATTCCCAGTTGCCGCTCTGGTCGCCCGACCAGATGACGGCGTAGCGCTGGCCGCCGGCCCAGGCACACGTCGTCCACACGAAACCTCGCGAGTCGGCGTTCTTCTCAAGTCCTTCGTAGGCGTCGCGCATGCCGTTGAGCGCGAATTGGTAGCCGCGGCCGACCCAGGCGACGTCCAGCTTCATCGCGCGTGAACCCATCTCGCGTACTTCGGTCGCGATCTTCGCGAGGCCGTTCTCGGTCCAGAGTCCGCCGAGGAAGCCGAGCGGCTTGAGCGCAGAAATCGTGCCCGGCAGATCCGTATACCCGCAGCCGTATCCGTCGTTCGGCAAAATCCACTGACCCGGCATGTCGTTCTCGCGATACTTCTTGGCGATGCGGTCCACGACGTCAATCGTCTTGCCGGTCTTGTTGTAGCAGTCGGCGTCGCCGAAGCCGAGACCCCACCGCGGCATCATGAACGGCCGGCCGGTCACCAGCGTGTAGTCGTCGAGAATCTGTTTCAGCGGGTTGGTCGCGTTCGCGCCCACGAAATAGTACGCATCGAAGCGCGATTCGTCCTGCGAGAGTGCGAGCGGAGCGTGGAAGTCGTAGCTGCCTGGCGTCATGGTGTTGCGCAGGACGCCGTAGCCGGCCGTGCTCATGTAGAACGGCGCCGGGTTGGGCGTGGAGCCGTCGTTCCAGCCGCGCGTGTTGAGGCGAATCGGCACGATCGTGTCGCGGTGGGAGAAGTAGCCGTTCGTCATGCCGCCGCCAAAGAAGTTCTCGTTGTCGCCGCGCTTCAGTGTCTGAATCGTCGAGGGCCCGTAGGTGAGGGGCTTGGTCTCCTGCCAGATCACCGTCGCGTTATTCTTGTCAAAGAGTGCGAACTTGAGCGGCCGCTTGTAGACGCGGAGCACCGACGAGGCACTGTCAACACGGTAGTACTCACCGACGTCGCGCGTCTTGATCGCAACCGGATTCACGCCCGCGAACGTGCCGATGACGATCTGTGCATCGGTCGTCGTCGGCTGGGCCTCGGTGAAGAGGCCGTCAGGGCCAAGCCAGAGCCGGAAGATGTCGTCGCGGTAGTAGATGATGCGGATCTGGTCAGGTCCCGCGCTGACCGTAATGACGTTGGCCTTGACATCGAAGGCCGTGAGATCGCCGAGCGTCACGCTTCTGGCTCGCGGCGCGGCTGCGCCGCCTTGGCGTCCCTGCGACGCGGCGACGAGCGTGGCGGTCACAACGATGGCGGAGATCACGAGGAAGAAGGAGCGGCGACGCAGCGACATGTGGCGAAGTGTAATTCAGGTCGTCACGCCGGAAAGAAAAATGGCCACCCGCGCAAAACGCGCATGGTGGCCATTCGATGTACTGGACCTGAACGCTGTTACCAGCGCGGCTCGCGCTGCGGACGGCCGCCGCCGCCACCTGCGCCACGACCGCCACCCGCGCCGGCAAACTCCGGCTTCGGACGCGCTTCATTCACCGCGAGGGCGCGGCCACCAATTGGGTGTTCGTTGAGCATCTTGATTGCGCTCGCAGCGTCGGCATCCGTCACCATCTCGATGAACGCGAAGCCGCGCGGCTGGCCGGTCTGACCATCACGAACCACCTTCACCGATTCCACGGCACCAGCGGTTTCGAACAGCGTCTGCAACTCGGCTTCGCCGGTCGAGTACGGGAAATTGCCAACATACAGTTTTTTGCCCATGGTGTGTCTCTCTTCTGTCGCAAGCGACGATGCGGCCGCGAGGCGGCACGCATAACCAGTGCCCCAAATGGGCGGCTGGATGTGGGTTTACTCGTTGCTAAGCGGGGCTAGGAGAGGGGCGGGCCAGCGACTCGCAGAACTCGGAAGGCAGCACACAGCACAGGGCAAAAGCACGTGGAACGTCTTCGACAGTATCACGTCCCCCTTTTAATGCTCAGTTCATGTCGGGCACATGTGCGCGACGTCCAATCACACAGACGTACCCATCGAGCATCAGGGTGACATCAGCGGGGGCACCATGAAAGCACTCGGCAAAGTACTGGTTGTAGTCGTGTTCACGGGCGCCGTGTTGGCGGCATTTCGCTTCCATGCAGACCGGCCGATCGTGCCAATGGTCTCGCGCGCGCTCGTGGTCAAGGGTGATGTGGTGCAGGTGGTATCGGCAACAGGGACGCTGGCCCCCGCGCGTTCCGTGGCCGTGAGCAGTCAGGGTGTCGCGTCGGGGAAGTTGGCGGCTACGACGGGCCTGCAGATCCACTGCTAAGGTCCCGCAAGACGCGACGACCGAGGCTGCGCCGGACGGGCGCAGCCTCGCGGTAAGATCCCTTCCTCCATGCGCTTCGATAAAAGCTCAGGCAGCCTGCAGCTGTCTGCCACTGACCTCGCCAGCTTTCTCGGCTGTCATCACCGCACGGCGCTCGAAATGGGCCATGCTTACGGCACCCGCGAGAAACCGCAGTACGACGACCCCTCACTCGAGGCATTGTTTGCGCGCGGCCTTGAACACGAGGCAGCCTATGTTGACCGGCTGAGAGCCGACGGCGCGAGCGTGGTCGTTGAGATCAAGAACGCCGAGACGCGCGAGCCACGAGACGTGACGCTCGCAAGGACGATCGACGCCATGCGCGAAGGCGCCGATGTCATCGTGCAGGGGGCTCTTGGCAACGAGCGCTGGTTCGGTTACGCCGACGTGCTGATCAAGACCGAGCGACCGAGCGGATTCGGCGACTGGTCGTACGAAGTCGTCGACACGAAACTCTCGCGCGATACGAAGGCCGGTACCGTGCTACAACTCGCGCTCTACAGCGTCTTGCTGGAGTCCGTGCAGGGCGCCCGACCCGAACACTTCTACGTCGTCACACCAGACACCACCGAGACCTATCGGCTGGACGATTATGCGGCGTATTTCCGACTGATTCGCGCGCGTCTCGATGAGGCCGCGCGGCAGAACGACGTCGCGCTGGCGGCGGCCCACTATCCGGAGCCCGTCGATCACTGCGACATCTGCCCATGGTCGGGCCAGTGCCGCGCTGAGCGGCGCAAGGACGACCACCTGTCGCTTGTCGCCGGCATCTCGCGCACCCAACGTCGCGAGTTGACGATGCAGTCGGTGGTGACGACGGCGTCGTTGGCCGAGATGCCGATTCACCCGATGGCGTTCAAGCCGAAGCGCGGCGCACCCGAAACCTACGAGCGTGTGCGCGAGCAGGCGCGTGTGCAGGTGGCGGCTCGTACGACAGGCGAACCGGTGGTGGAGTTCCTGCCCGTGGTGCCGCCCACGGCCGACGAACCGGGCCAAGGGCTGTGCCGACTGCCTGAGCCCACTGACGGCGATCTGTTTCTCGATCTCGAAGGGGATCCGTTTGCCGGGCCGACGTCGGGGCCTCCCATGTTGCGTGGTCGCGAGTATCTCTTCGGCGTCGTCACGGCCGATGGCGGGTATCAGGCGTTCTGGGCCGAGAACGCCGATCAAGAGAAGACGGCGTTCGAGTCGGTTGTCGATCTGATCGAACGGCAGAAGCGCACGTATCCGGCGATGCACGTGTTCCACTATGCGCCCTACGAGCCCAGCGCATTCAAACGGCTCATGGGGCGCCACGCCACGCGCGAGATGTCGATCGATGCGTTTCTGCGCTCGGAGACATTCGTCGACCTGTACGCCGTCGTCCGCCAGAGTCTGCGTGCCGGGGTGGAGCGTTACTCGATCAAGAATCTTGAGCAGTTCTATGACTTCACGCGTGATGTCGACCTCCGCGCTGCGCGTGTACATCTTCAGGCCATGGAGCGCGCCGTCGAACTTGAACGAATCCGCGACCTAAGACCCGAAGTGCGCGCGGCCGTCGAAGGCTACAACCGCGACGACTGCGTGTCGACACTCCGGCTGCGCGATTGGCTTGAGGCACAGCGCGCGCGTCTGGTCACTGATGGCGTGGAGATTCCGCGACCGGTGCAGAAGCCGGGTGCGCCGTCGGAGCCACTCGCGGAGCGGCAAGCGAAGATCGAGGCGCTGCGTAGCCAGTTGCTCGCATCGACCGACGCATCGCATCGTTTGATGGCGTATCTCGTCGATTGGCATCGTCGCGAAGACAAGGCGACCTGGTGGGAGTACTTTCGACTGCTCGCTCTGACCGAAGACGAACTGCTCGACGAGCGTGGCGCCGTTGCGGGGCTGGAATTTGTCGAGGTCGTTCGGCCCGAGAAGAAGAGCCAGATCCAGCGTTACCGCTATCCGCCGCAGGAAATGGAATTGCGCCGCAAGGCTGAGCTGCATCTGAACGATCAGAAGAGATGGTGCGAGGTCATCGCGGTTGATCGCATCGCGCGCACGATTGATGTGCTGGTGGGCCCGTCGCGAGCGGCCTCGCGTCCCACTGCAGCCTTCGAGTTCTCGCACGTCCGGACCGGGGTGCTCGAGGATGCGCTCATGGCGATCGGCGAGTCCATCGTCGTCGGCCAAACGGATCCGGTGGCGACGGCGTTGCTGCATCGCTCGCCGCCGACGACACGCGTCGCGACGGAATTGAAGCACACCGTGCTCGCGATTCAAGGCCCGCCGGGTACGGGCAAGACCTACACGGGCGGCAAGATGATTTGCGATCTGCTGAAGGCCGGCAAGAAGGTCGGCATCGCGGCGACAGGCCACAAGGTGATTCGCAATCTGCTTGATGCGGTGGCGTACGAAGCGGAGAAGCAGGCGCTCACCGTGACACTCGCGCACAAGACCAGCTCGGACGAGGGCGGCGACGATGATCACGCTGGACCCGTCGCGGTGCTGGAGATCGCCGACAACAAGGCCGCGCTGCAGCTGTTGACGTCCGGCGAGGCGCAGGTTCTTGGCGGCACGGCGTGGATGTGGACGCGTCCGGAGTTCCGCAAATGCGTAGACGTGTTGTTCATCGACGAGGCGGGGCAAATGTCGCTCGCCAACGCGTTGGCGATGACGCAGTCGGCTGATGCGCTCGTGCTGCTTGGCGATCCGCAGCAGCTCGATCAGCCGCAGAAGGGCACCCATCCGGCCGGCGTTGGGGTGTCGGCGCTCGAGCACATTCTTGGCGAGCATCAGACGATGCCCGAGGCGCTCGGCATGTTTCTCGCGGACACGTGGCGCTTCGGTGCGCCGATCTGTGACTTCACGTCGGAAGTCTTCTACGAGCGGAAGTTGGCGCCGACCACACAGAAGCATCTTGAGCGGCAGCGTCTGGACGGAGGCCCCATCACCGGTGCGGGGCTGTTCGTCGTCGAAGTGGCGCACGAGGGCAATCGCAACGGGTCTGAAGAAGAAGTGGAGGCCGTCGCATCGCTCGTGCAAAAACTGCTCGCGAAAGGCTCTACCTGGACCGACGATGCCGGGACGGTCACGCCGCTTGGTGAAGACGACATTCTTGTCGTGTCGCCGTACAACGTACAGGTGAGTCGCTTGCAGGAGCGCCTAGCGCAGATGGGTGCCGCATCGGTGGCGGTCGGCACCGTCGACAAGTTCCAGGGCAAGCAGGCGCCGGTCGTCATCTACTCGATGGCGACGTCGCGTCCGGAAGATGCGCCGCGCGGGATGGAGTTTCTTTACAGCTTGAACCGACTCAACGTGGCGACGTCGCGTGCGCGCTGTGCGGCCGTCGTGGTGGCCAGCCCGAACCTCTTTGAACCCGAGTGCAAGACGCCGCGACAGATTCAACTCGCGAACGGCCTCTGTCGGTTCAGGGAGATGGCGACAACGCTGTAGCGAAGGCCCGAAGGAAGTAGGCTTAGTGGATGCCTTCGCTGTTTGATCCACTGCCGTTGCGCGGCCTGACGCTCGCCAATCGCATCATCACATCGCCGATGTGTCAGTACTCCAGCGTGGATGGCTTCGCCACCGACTGGCATCTCGTGCATCTGGGCAGCCGCGCGGTTGGTGGTTCGGGGCTCGTCATGACCGAAGCGTGTGCGGTGACGCCCGAGGGGCGCATCAGCCCGCATGACCTCGGGATCTATCGCGACGCGCATGTCGACATGTTGCGGCGGATTGTGCGATTTGTGCATGAGCAGGGCAGCGCGGCCGGGATTCAGCTTGCGCACGCCGGCCGTAAGGCGAGCACCGACCGGCCGTGGCTCGGCGGCGGCAAGATCGAGCCAGCCGCCGGTGGCTGGCAGGTGGTCGGTCCGTCGGACCGGCCGTTCGATTCGCACTATCCGGTGCCGCGCACGCTCACGACCGCGGAGATCGACGACGTCGTGGCGGCGTTCCGCGTGGCAGCGACGCGTGCGTTGGACGCCGGTTTCGATGTGGCCGAAATTCACGCGGCGCACGGCTATCTGATTCATCAGTTCCTGTCGCCGTTGTCGAACACCCGCACGGATCACTACGGCGGTTCATTTGATAATCGCGCGCGGCTGCTGCGCGAAGTCGTCAGCGCGGTCCGTCAGGTGTGGCCGGATGAGCAGCCGATCTTCGTGCGGATTTCCGCGACGGATTGGACGCCGGGTGGATGGGATCTCGACGACTCGCTCGCGTTGGCCCAGCAGTTGGCGCCGCTCGGTGTGGATCTGCTTGATTGCTCGACCGGCGGCAACGTGGCCGGCGCGACGATTCCTGTTGGTCCTGGCTATCAGGTGCCGTTCGCGGCGCGATTGAAGCAGGCATCGGGGATTGCGATCGGCACAGTGGGATTGATCACGACGGCCGCGCAGGCCGATGCCATTGTTCGAGACGGTCAGGCCGACTGCGTGTTACTCGCGCGCGAGCTCCTGCGGGATCCGTACTTCCCGATGCACGCCGCGAAAGAGCTGGGCGTGTCGATCACCTGGCCGGTGCAGTATCTGCGCGCGACGTCTCAGGGCACTGCAGCGCGCACGCCAAGGACGCGATCATGATCGATCCCTTCGTTCCGCTACCCTCGTACTTCCGTCACCGCAGCCGCTTGCATGGCCAGTCCCACGTCGCGCGTGTCATGGTGCACGCGCTCCGCCTGATTGAAGCGACCGGCTGGGAGCACGAAGCCGCGCGCCTGTGGGCCGCGGTGTACCTCCACGATCTCGAGCGCACGCATGACGGCCGCTGCACACGCCACGGAGCGGCCGCGGTGGAACGCTGGCAGACGCAATTGCCGCTGCAGTTGCACATCATGAGTGGTGGGGTGATGGAGTCCGACTACCCGGCGATTGCGCATGCCGTTGAGGTGCATTGCCACCCCGACAGCGAAGAACCGCCACGCGATCACGCGGACTGGCCGCTCGTGGCGCTGTTAAAGGACGCGGATGGTCTGGATCGCGTTCGACTCGGCGACCTCGACACGAACTACTTGCGGTTGCCGCAGTCGCTCGAGATGGTGCCGTTCGCGCAGCAGCTCTTCGATCTGACCAACGGCGAGATCCCCGAGGGGGAGGAGCATTGGGTGGACCTGACGACGGCGGCCGGTGAGATCCTGACGGGGATGTCCCGCCCTGTCATACCCCCTGACTAATCTGGGGGCATGACAGAGCAGAGAAGCAATGTGCTCCCGTTTCGTCGCAGCAATGAAGTGGGTCAGGGGCGCCTGCCGCTCGGACGGCGGACAGAAGTGGCCGGCCGTCCGATGGACGACCGGCGAATTGCGCATCGCCGACGGATGTTGGAATTCCTCCGCGGCCAGACCGTGAATTGCGCTACCGGACTTCGGCGCCTTCACCCTTGATCTGAACGTTGACCTTCGGTCCCTTGACCGTCTTGGGGTCGAACGTCATCTTCATGTCCTTGGCCATTTCCTGGCCCTGAGCAATTTGCTCCGCCTCGGTCTGCATGCTCACTTCGAGCACGCCTTCCACCTTGGCGTGGAGGCCCTTGGCGGACATCGGGAACACGATGACACCGTCTTCCACTTTAAAGCGGATCGTCTGTCCTTCGCGATCGCTGCCGATCGCAAGCCAGCAACCCATCTCCGAGCAGACATCCACGACCGGCCCGTCAATCTGCACGCGCTTACCTTTGAACTTCTCCGGCGTGGCGTAGATGTCCGAGACCTTGGTGATCTCCGTCAGGGTGAGCGGGGTGCCATATTTCTTGGCCTGGGCCGACACGCCAATCGTGAGTGCCAGAGCGAAAGCAATAGACGCAGCGGTGAGTCGAATCATTGTCTGAGCCTACAGGAAAATAGGATCGGGAGTTATTTCGAAATAACTCCCGATCCTATTTTCCCGGGTAGTCGTCCCAGAAAGATCGTGTGGTACGGGCCGCCCTGTTTGAGGCGCGCCCGCACGTGTTCGACGGTCACCGAAAACCCGGCGTAGCGCAGTCGCTGTTCGAACTTTCGATCGTCCCACGCGGACCAGACCGCCAGCGTACCGCCGGGCTTGAGCGCCGCTTTCGCCGTGGCCACGCCGGCGTTGTCGTAGAGCCCGCCATTAAAGTCGGTCGTGAACGCGGCGGGACCATTGTCGACATCGAGCAACACGGCATCAAACACACCGCGATGGGTGCGCAGCGTGTCACCGACGTCACCGAGGACCACGCGGGCGCGGCGATCCGACAGCGGATGATCCGCCAGCGGGCCGAGCGGTCCCTGATTCCAGGCCACGACGGCCGGCAGCAACTCCGCGACGAGCACCGACGCGGCCGGTGGCAGCCGGTCGAGCGTCGCGCGCAGCGTGTAGCCCATGCCAAGACCGCCCACCAGCACCGTGGGGTCGTCGGGGGTCGGCAGCGCACGCAGACCGAAGACCGCCAACGCTTCTTCCGAGCCGTGCATGCGGTTCGACATCAGGCTCTTGCCGTTCGCAAGGATCACGTACTCGGACCCGCGCCGTGTGAGCGCGAGCCGCGTGTCATCCGGCGCTGTGGTTTCTCCGAGCACTTCCCAAGGCAACACGCAGAAACTGTGGCACAAAACGTCGACGAACGGCGCGCCGTCGCCTGCTATGCTGCGGGACGGTGAAACCGGATCTGATGATCACGCTGTTCGACAGCAGCGTGCACATAGCCAGTGCGCTCGTGTTTGCCGCCGCCCTCCGATACTTCGAGCGCAAGGAGGGTCGCACCTATCTGAGATTTTGGATCTGGAGCTGGCTGGCGTTTGCCGGCTATGAGGCTAGTGCGAGTCTGGGCCGGTATCTCAGTTTGTCGATGCCCCCGTCCGACGTCGTGCGATTCGTGGTGTCGACATTCTCGCTGACGGCGGCCTACCTCCAGGTGTTGTGGCTGTTGCTCGGCACGTATGAATTCACCGAGCGCACGCGGTTGCGACGGCGTTGGGAGGTGCCGGTCATCGGAATTGCGATCGTGCTCGGCGTGTTGCTGACCTTGGCGTGGATCGATGATCCGTCCGGCGCGAATCATCGCTACGTGGCCCGCGTGGGTGTGCGTGCGATCGTGCTCTGCGCCACCGCGACGGGAGCCGGATTATGGATGGCGATCGCGCGTGGGCCGCGACGAGGTTTCGCATCCGCCCTGTTGCCGGTGTCGCTCGGGATCTACGGCGTCAATCAACTGGCGCGATTTTCCTTCGGGACGCCGCTGTCATCCGTCGTGGCCGCGACCTCAGCGGCGCCGCCTGATTCCGTGGCGCTTGCCACCGTGCTGGGCACGGGATTCGGCTACGTCGATGTCTTCGTGCAGTTGCTGATTGGGCTGGGCATGCTGCTTTGGATGCTCGAACTGGAGCGATCGGAACGTCGCGCCGATTGGCAACGTCTCGCCGAGAGCGAAGAACGGTATCGCACCCTGGCCGAGAGCGCGCCCGACGCCATCCTCACGCTGACGCCCGCAGGCATCGTGATCTTCGCGAACGGCAAAGCCGCCGCGACGTTTGGGTATCGGCGCGAGGAGTTACCGGGCATGCGGCTCGACACCCTCATGCCGGACGAGCAAGCGCGCGTGCTCCTCGCGAGCGGCTCCGGCCCCGTGCGGCATCTGCCGTGGACAGCCGTCAACATGACGGCGCGCCACGCCGCCGGTCGTGACATCGCCGTCGAAGTGTCGCTCACCGAGCACATCGTCGGCGGCGAGCGGCGCATCACCGGCATCGTCAGAGATGTGTCGGAACGCCAGCGGTTGTCGGCACAGTTGCAGCAAGCGCAGAAGATGGAGGCCGTGGGCCGACTGACGGGCGGCATCGCGCACGACTTCAACAACCTCCTCATCGCCATCAGCGGCTACGCGGAGTTGTCGCTGCCACAGCTCGATCCCGGCGACCCGCTGCATGGACGCATCACTGAAATTCGGCGGGCCGCCGAGCGGGCGTCGGAGCTGACGCGCAAGTTGCTGGCGTTCAGCCGCAACCAACCGATTCAGACGCGACGGTTTGACGTCAATCAGCTGGTCATCGACCTGTCGCCGATTCTGCATCGTCTCATCGGTGAACACGTGACGGTGGCGTTGCAGCCGGCCCGGGAGCCGTTGCCGATTCACGCAGACACCGGGCAGATCGATCAAGTGGTGCTGAACCTTGCGCTCAATGCGCGCGATGCCATGCCGGTCGGCGGCCGGTTGACCGTCAGCACGGCGCGCCTGGTGCTCGACGAACGTAGTGCGGCGCAGCACCCAGAGCGACGAACCGGACAGTTTGCGTGTGTCAGCGTCACGGATACGGGCACCGGTATTGCGCCGAATGACATGCCGCAGATCTTCGATCCGTTCTTTACGACGAAGGACGCGGAGCACGGCACCGGGCTCGGCCTGGCGATTTCCTACGGCGTGGTGCAGCAGCATGGTGGGTGGATCGAGGTTGAGAGCCGTCTGGGCCGCGGAACTACTTTCACTGTCTGCCTGCCATTGACCAACTCGATCGATGCGATGACGGAAGTCGTCCCGTCGCCCGCGCCGCCGCGTGGCACTGAAACCATCTTGCTGGTCGAAGATGAAGAGCCGGTGCGCCTGATCCTCTCAGAGGCACTGACGACGGCGGGTTACGCCGTGCTCGAAGCGGCCTCAGGTCCCGAAGCGCTCGCTGAATGGCACGCGCGAGCGGCCTCCATCGATCTGTTGCTCTGCGACATCGTACTGCCCGATGGCATCTCGGGTTTCGATCTGGCGCGACGACTGACCGATGCCAGACCGACGTTACACGTCATCTTGATGAGCGGATATCAGGAACACACCGCGGCGCCGGCCGGCGCCGTGTTCCTGGCCAAGCCGTTTTCGCTCGAGCGCCTGCACAGCGCGGTTCGTGGCTGCTTCGACACGCCGACGACGTAAGGACCATCCGCGTTGGTCAGCTGATCAGACCGTAGCCGACGCGCGCGACGGGACGACCCGTCGCACGAGACGTCCCACAAAACGCAGGTAGGCGATCGTGCCCCAGCTCGAGAGCAGGCCAAGTATTGTCAGGGCAACGCCTGACACGACGGCCAGCCACGGTGCGATGTCGCTGCGTACCCACACGGGCAGTGCACCGGCGGAATCGGCGATACCTGCCGCCACGAGTGCCACGCCGGTCACGGTGAACGAGAGACCAATCGTGCCGAGCACGATCACGATGATGAACGTTGGCAGGCTGCCGAGCGCGAGGAGGCCCATGATCTTGAGCCAGCGATCTGAGCGCGGCTGAACGGGCGCGGCCGAGGTGCGCGGGGTGACGAGCAACTCGAGCTGATAGGCCCGCGCGAGTGCCTCGACCGATCCCAGCGCTTGCAAGACTTCGTCGATCGGGCGGCCTGCCGCCATGGCGTCGTCGATGTGCTGTCGAATTTCGGAGACGACCTCAGCGCGTTCTGCCGGTGCCAGCTGGGGCAGCGCGTTGTTGAAGTCTGAGACGTAGCGATTCACGAGCGGGTGGTTCATGGTCATTTCGAGTCTCCTTTGTGCAGGCATTCTTCAACGGCATTTGCCATCGCTTGCCATTCCTTGCTGAGAGCAATCAATCGCTTCCGGCCGTCGGACGTGAGCCGGTAGTACTGGCGCGAAGGCCCGTTCGGCGATTCGCGGAGAAAGGTTTCGAGGACGCCGTCGGACTTGAGACGGCGCAGGAGCGGATAGACGGTGTTTTCGCCAGCCGCCAACGGCCCGAGGGCGTCGAGCGTGGTCACGATCTCGTAGCCGTAACTCGGTTCCTCGCGCAGGAGCTGCAGGATGCACAGCTCCAGCACGCCGCGTTTGAGTTGTGAAGACCAGTCGCTGATCACGCTACTGTGTTACGCACAATAGCAGGCAGGAGTTCACTGCCCGCACTAAATAGGCAGCTAATTGCCAATTAACTCCCGGCTTTAATTGGCAGGGCGGTGCTACGATTCGCCCACCATGTCCTTATTCATGACCATTCGAATCGCGCTCAAAGCCCTGGCACGCAACAAGATGCGCACGACCTTGACGATGCTCGGCATGATCATCGGCGTGGCGGCAGTCATCACGATGGTCGCCCTCGGCAACGGCGCGCAGGCCTCGATTGCCGATCAGATCAAAGGCGCCGGCACGAACACCATCACCGTCTTTCCAGGCACGGTCAACGCGGGCGGCGTGCAGACCGGTGCCGGCGGTAACAGCAAACTGGTCGCGGCAGACGCGGATGCGCTGCGGGAATTGCCGCTCGTGGCGTACGTGACGGAAGGCTTGCAGAGCCGCCAGCAGATGGTGTTCGGCAATCAGAACTGGTCGTCGACCGTCGTCGGCGTGAACCTCGACTTTCTCGAAGTGAAGTCGTGGCCGATGAAGTCAGGCGCATTCTTCAGCGATCAGGACGTGAAAGGTGCAGCGAAAGTCGTGGCTCTCGGCACGAACGTCGCCGAGATGCTGTTCGGCGACGCCGAACCGGTCGGCGAGACGATCCGCATCAAGAATCAGCCGTTCAAGGTGATCGGCATCATGGCCCAGAAGGGCTCATCGTCGAGTGGGCAGAATCAGGACGATCAGGTCTTTGTGCCGTGGACGACGGTCACCAAGAAGCTGCAGCGGTCCGACAACCTGCAGTACATCATCACCTCCACCATCTCGGCCGATGACGTGCCTGAAGCGCAGAAGCAGATCGTGGCGGCGCTGCGCGTCAATCACAAGCTCAATGCCGGCGACCCCGACGACTTCCGTGCACAGACGCAGGAAGACATGGTCGCGATGCGCTCGGAAACGACGCAGACGATGACGACGCTGCTGGCGAGTGTGGCCGCTGTGTCGCTGATGGTTGGCGGCATCGGCATCATGAACATCATGCTCGTGTCGGTGACCGAGCGCACGCGTGAGATCGGCCTGCGCCTCGCGATCGGCGCGCGCAGCCGCGACGTGCTGATGCAGTTTCTTGTGGAGGCGGTCGTGATCAGCCTAGTCGGTGGTGGCCTCGGCGTCGCCAGCGGCTATGGGGCGGCGGAGTTCGTGAAGTGGTACGAACAGTGGCCGGCGATCGTGCCACCGAATGCCGTCGTGATGTCGGTCGGGTTTGCTGCGGCGGTCGGCGTGATCTTCGGCTTCTGGCCGGCGACGAGGGCAGCGGCGCTGGATCCGATTGAAGCGCTACGAGCAGAGTAGCGCCATGGCCCGGCGGGCTGAAGCCCGCCGGCTACGACCGAAAAACTACGACTGCAGCACAGCCTTCCAGAACTCTTTGTTCATCGTCGCGATGTTCTTCAGCGAAATGCCCTTCGGGCAGACCGCTTCGCATTCGCCTTCATTCGAGCACGATCCGAAGCCTTCTGTGTCCATGCGCTCGACCATGTTGAGCACGCGCGTGGTGCGCTCGACCTGACCCTGCGGCAACAGCGACAGATGCGTGATCTTGGCTGATGTGAAGAGCGCCGCTGACGCGTTCTTGCAAGCCGCGACGCAGGCGCCGCAGCCGATGCATTCGGCCGAGTCCATGGCGGCGTCGGCGATGTCTTTGCCGATCAGGATGTTGTTCGCGTCCTTCGCGCCGCCGGTGTTGACCGACGTGTAACCGCCCGCCTGGATGATGCGGTCGAAGGCCGAACGGTCGACGACGAGGTCCTTGAGGACGGGGAAGGCCTTCGCGCGCCACGGCTCGAGCGTGAACGAGTCGCCGTCGTTGAACTTCCGCATGTGCAGCTGGCACACCGTGGTGTGTGGCTGCGAGCCGTGTGGAATGCCGCTGATCATGAAGCCGCACGTGCCGCAGATGCCTTCACGGCAATCCGAGTCGAACGCGATGGGCTCTTCGCCCTTCTTGATGAGCTGCTCGTTGACGACGTCGAGCATCTCGAGGAAGGACATGTCGGGCGAAACGTTTTCCGCGGTGTACGCATGAAACGCGCCGCCGACGTTCGGGCCCGCCTGACGCCATACCGTGAGATGGATTCTCATTTGTAACTCCGCTGGCTCGGATGAACCTCTTCGAAGACCAACGGCTCCTTGTGCAGGTTTGGCTTCTGTCCGACGCCCTGAAATTCCCACGCCGACACATGTGTGAAGTTGTCGTCGTCGCGCTGAGCCTCACCGTCCGGCGTCTGGCTCTCTTCGCGGAAATGGCCGCCGCAGGATTCAGTGCGCGTAAGCGCATCGAGTGCGAGCAACTCGGCGAACTCGAGGTAGTCGGCCACGCGACCGGCGTATTCGAGGTTTTTGCTGAGGCTGTTCTGATCGCCTGGGACGGAGACGTTGTGCCAGAACTCTTCGCGCAGCTTCGGGATCTTCACGAGCGCGTCTTTCAGGCTCGCGTCCGTGCGGGCCATGCCGACGTTGTCCCACATGATCTGGCCGAGTTCGCGATGCAGCGCACGCGGCGTTTTCGAGCCCTTCACGGCGAGCAGCTTGTTAATGCGCTGCTGCACGTTGTCTTCGGCTTCTTTGAACGCGTCGTGATCGGTCGTGACCTTCTCGACCTTCGTGCCGGCGATGTAGTGGGCGAGTGTGTAGGGGATGACGAAGTAGCCGTCGGCCAGACCCTGCATCAGCGCGCTGGCGCCGAGGCGGTTGGCGCCGTGATCCGAAAAGTTCGCCTCGCCGAGCACGTGCAGGCCCTGCACGTTGCTCATGAGGTTGTAGTCCACCCAGAGGCCGCCCATGGTGTAGTGGATGGCCGGATACATGCGCATCGGCGACTTGTACGGGTCTTCACCGGCGATCTTTTCGTACATCTCGAAGAGGTTGCCGTAGCGGCCCGCGACCACGTCGTGGCCGAGGCGCTGAATGGCGTCCTTGAAGTCGAGATACACGGCCAAGCCGCTCTCACCGACACCGCGACCGTCATCGCACACCTGCTTCGCGTTACGTGAGGCGACGTCGCGCGGCACAAGATTGCCGAAGCTCGGATACTTGCGCTCGAGATAGTAGTCGCGCTCCGACTCGGGAATGTCTGCGGGGTTGCGCTTGTCGCCGTTGTTCTTCGGTACCCACACGCGTCCGTCATTGCGCAGCGACTCGGACATGAGCGTGAGCTTCGACTGATGCTCACCCGAGACCGGGATGCACGTGGGATGAATTTGCGTGAAGCACGGGTTTGCGAAGTAGGCGCCGCGCTTGTGCGCACGCCATGCCGCAGTGACGTTCGACCCGACGGCGTTGGTGGAGAGGTAGTAGACCGTGCCGTAGCCACCGGTCGCGAGACAGACCGCATCGGCGACGTAACGTTCCATCTGGCCTGTGACCAGATTGCGCACGATGATGCCGCGCGCCTGGCCGTTGATCAGCACGAGGTCGAGCATCTCGCGCTGCGCGAACTGCTTGACGCTGCCCTTGGCCACCTGACGCTGCATTGATTGATAGGCGCCAAGCAGCAGCTGCTGACCCGTCTGGCCACGCGCGTAGAACGTGCGCGAAACCTGCGCGCCGCCGAACGAGCGGTTGTCGAGATGGCCGCCGTACTCACGTGCGAACGGCACGCCCTGCGCCACGCACTGGTCGATGATGTTCACGCTCGACTGCGCGAGCCGGTACACATTCGCTTCGCGCGCGCGATAGTCGCCGCCCTTGATCGTGTCGTAGAAGAGGCGATACACGCTGTCGCCGTCATTCTGGTAGTTCTTCGCCGCGTTGATGCCGCCCTGCGCCGCGATGCTGTGCGCGCGACGCGGGCTGTCCTGAATACAGAAGCTCAGCACGTTGTAGCCGAGTTCGCCGAGCGACGAGGCCGCCGAGGCGCCGGCCAGGCCCGTGCCAACAATGATGACGGTGTGTTTGCGGCGATTCGCCGGGTTCACCAGCTTGCTGGCGAACTTGTGCGAATCCCACTTGTCTGCGAGCGGGCCGGAAGGAATCTTGGAGTCGAGAGCCATTAGCGGATCACTCCGAAGTAGACCGCGATGGGAATGATCGCGAAGAGGATGGCCATCAGCATGGCCAGCGCCATGCCGCCACGCAGCACCTGCATCGTCCAGCTCTCCGGCACGATGCCGAGCGACTGCGTCGCGCTCGAGATGCCGTGCCGCAGATGCAGGCCGATGATCAGCATCGCCAGCACGTAGCCCACGACGTAGCCGGGTTTGTGGAAGTCATCAAGGAGCAGCCGGAAGAGGTCCCGGTTGCCGGTGACGGCGTCGGTGTAGACCGGGCCGTATTTAAAGAGCTTCAGGTGGATGACGACAAAGAGCAGCACCGCGAGACCGCTGAAGATCATGGTGGTCGAGGCCAGACTCTTCCGGCTCGGGCCACCCGCCCATTTCTTCACGCCGTATGCCTGGGGCCGAGCGCTTCGGTTCTTCCCGAAGTTGCCGATGGCCTTGACGATATGGGTGAGGAAGAGCGCGACCAGACCGAGCTCGGCGGGGATGATCAGCGGGTTGCTGATCAACTCATGTGCATGCTCGTTGTAACTCGCGGGCCCCAGAAAGGCGAGCAAGTTGCCATAGAGATGAACAATGAGGAAGCCGAATAGCGCGAGACCGGTGAACGCAAGAATGATCTTGGTGCCGACTGATGAACCCAACATGCGCAATGCGCGCATCGATTGACCTCTGCCCGCACATTGTATCGCAGGACTTCACGATCGTGTCGCCTGCTCTGATAGACTTTCGCCCGCGATGAAGATTCACGAGTTTCAAGCCAAAGGCATTCTCTCGAAGTACGGCGTGGCCGTGCCGCGCGGCAAGTCCGCCGTCACCGCTGCCGAGGCCAAAGCCATTGCCCAGGAACTGGGCGGGGGCGTGGTCGTGGTCAAAGCGCAGATTCATGCCGGAGGCCGCGGCAAGGGCGGCGGCGTCAAGGTCGCCAAAAATCCGGACGAGGCGTTTGACTACGCCAGCAAGATCCTGGGCATGACGCTCGTCACGCACCAGACCGGCCCCGAGGGCAAGCTGGTGCAGCGCCTCCTGATTGAAGAGGGGATGCAGATCACCCGCGAGTTGTATTTCGGCATCGTGCTGGACCGGTCCACGCAGATGCCGGTCGTCATGGTGAGCCCGGACGGCGGCATGGAGATCGAAAAGGTCGCCGAAGAGACGCCCGAGCGGATCTTCAAGGCGTTCGCGCCGCCGGCGCTGGGTCTGCAGCCGTTCCAGGCACGACAGCTGGCCTTTGCGCTCGGCTTGAGCGGCGATCAGGTCGGCAAGGCCGTCAAGATGTTCCTCGCTCTCTATCAGGCGTTCATCGCCACCGACGCGTCGATGATCGAGATCAATCCACTAATCGTCAATGGCGCGGGCGATCTGATCGCCCTCGATGCCAAGGTCGCGTTCGACGACAGCGCGATGTATCGGCATGCAGACTTCAAGGAACTGCGCGACATTTCCGAAGAAGACCCGCTTGAAGTCGAGGCGTCGAAGTTCTCGCTCAACTACATCAAGCTCGACGGCACGATCGGCTGCATGGTTAACGGCGCCGGCCTCGCGATGGCGACGATGGACATCATTAAGCTCGCGGGCGGCGAGCCCGCCAACTTCCTCGACGTCGGCGGCGGCGCAAATGCGGAGCAGATCAAGAACGCGTTCCGCATCCTGATGTCCGACAAGGCCGTGAAGGCCGTGCTCATCAACATTTTCGGTGGCATCCTCCGTTGCGACGTGCTTGCGGCGGGCGTGATCGCTGCGGTGAAAGACCTGGGCGTGCCCGTGCCGATCGTGATCCGCATGGAAGGCACGAACGTGGAACTTGGCAAACAGATGCTCAAGGAGAGCGGCCTGAACTTCTCAACGGCCGACACCATGAGCGAAGCCGCGACCAAAGTCGTCGCGCTGGGGAAATAGACCAATGGCCGTCCTGATAGACAAGTCCACGCGCCTGATCGTCCAGGGTCTCACGGGCCGCGAAGGCACGTTTCACGCAAAGCAGGCCCAGGCCTACGGCACCAATGTCGTCGGCGGCGTCACGCCCGGTAAGGGCGGCACGACGCACGAAGGCTGGCCCGTCTTCAACACGGTGGCCGACGCCGTTAACGCCACCGGCGCCAATGCGTCGGTGATCTTCGTGCCGCCTCCCGGCGGCGCGGATGCCGTGATGGAAGCGGCGGCGGCGGATATCGCGCTGGCCGTCTGCATCACCGAGGGCATTCCGGTCATCGACATGATGCGAGCGATGGCGTTCCTGAAGGGCCGCAAAACGCGGCTGATCGGACCGAACTGCCCCGGCCTGATCACGGCAGGGCAGGCCAAGGCGGGCATCATCCCTGGCCACATCTGCAAGCCGGGCCGCGTCGGCATTGTGTCGAAGAGCGGCACGCTGACCTACGAAGCGATTCACCAGCTGACGGGCAACGGCCTTGGCCAGACGACCTGCATCGGCATTGGCGGTGACCCGTTCATTGGCACGTCGTTCATCGATGCGCTCAGCCTGTTTGCCGGAGATTCGGAAACGGAAGCCGTCGTGATGATTGGTGAAATCGGCGGGAGCGCGGAAGAGGAAGCGGCGGCCTGGATCAAGGCCAACTTCACCAAGCCGGTGGTGAGCTTCATTGCCGGACAAACGGCACCTCCGGGGCGCCGGATGGGACACGCTGGCGCGATTATCTCGGGTGGGCAGGGCACCGCCGCCGAGAAGATGAAGGCGCTGACCGACGCCGGCGTGCGCGTCGTCAAGAGCCCATCAGACATCGGTCAGGCAATTAAAGAGAGTCTTCAGTCGCGATAACATCAGGGACGGTCATGAGCCTCGCTAACGACTTCAGTATCCAGGTAGCTACGGTTAACGGGTCGGGCAGCAACACGGCCAACCTCGTTCTTCTGCGATCCATCTTCCAGATGGGCGTGCCGGTGTCGGGAAAGAACTTGTTCCCGTCGAATATCGCCGGTCTGCCCACGTGGTTCACGATTCGCGCCAACCATCGCGGGTACATCGCGCGCAAGAAGGAAATCGACATTCTTGTCGCGATGAACGCGGAAACCGCCCGCGAGGACGTGCTGTCGCTCGAGCCCGGCCGACTGGTCGTCTACGACGACCCGTTGAAGCTCAGCGCGCTGCGCGACGACCTCACGTTCATCGCCGTGCCGTACGACAAGATCGTCGCGGAAGTCTGTCCCGACGCGAAGCTGCGCAAGCTCGTCAAGAACATGATCTATGACGGCGTGTTGGCGCATCTGCTCAACATCGATCTCGCTGAGATGGAGAAGGCGCTCGGCAAGCAACTCGGCAAGAAGCCCAAGGCGATGGCCCTCAACTGGGGCGCGCTGCAGGCCGGCCACAAGTACGCGAGCGAGAATTTTCCGGCGTCCGACAAATACAAAGTCGAGCGGATGAACAAGACCGACGGCAAGATTTTGGTCGAAGGCAATGCGGCGGCCGGCATGGGCTGTCTGTTTGCCGGTGTCACGGTCGTGGCCTGGTATCCGATCACGCCATCCTCCTCCTTGCCGGAAGCCGTCATCGGTTATCTGCGCAAGTACCGCATGGACGAGAAGACGGGCAAGGCGACGTTCTCGGTCATCCAGGCAGAGGATGAAATCGCGGCGATTGGCATGGTGATCGGCGCCAGCTGGGCAGGGGCGCGCGCGATGACGTCCACCTCGGGGCCCGGCGTGTCGCTGATGTCGGAATTCGCGGGCCTCTCGTACTACGCGGAAGTGCCCGCGGTGGTCTTCAACATCCAACGCGTCGGTCCCTCGACGGGGCTGCCCACGCGGACGGCGCAGGGCGACATCCTTTCGACCGCAATCAACTCGCACGGCGACACCAAGCACCCGATGCTCCTGCCGGGCTCGGTGGAAGAGTGCTACCAGATGGCCATGGACGTATTCGATCTGTCTGAACGTTTGCAGACGATCGTCTATGTGATGAGCGATCTCGACCTCGGCATGAACACGTGGATGTCTGACACGTTCAAGTATCCCGAGAAGCCCTTCGATCGCGGCAAGGTGCTCGACGAAGCCAAGGTGCGTGAACTGGGCGCATCGTGGGGCCGTTACAAGGACGTTGACGGTGACGGCGTGCCGTGGCGTTCGCTGCCCGACACGAAGGCGCCTGGCTTCTTCACACGCGGCTCGGGCCACAACGAAATGGCGGCCTACAGCGAGCGTCCCGAGGATTACCTGAAGAACCTCGACCGGCTGAACCGCAAGTTTGATACGGCCAGGTCCTTGGTGCCGCAGCCCATCGTCGACGTCGTCGCGGGAGCCAAGATCGGCATCATCGGATACGGCTCGAGCGATTTTGCGATTCAGGAATCCCGTGACCAGCTGCGTGAAGAGCAGGGCATCAGCACGTCGTATCTGCGACTCCGCGCCTACCCATTTACTCCTGAACTCGAAGACTTCATTCGTCGGCACGATCGGGTGTACCTCGTTGAACAGAACCGCGATGCCCAGATGCTCAGCCTCGTGCTGATCGACGGGGACCGCACACTCGCGGCGAAGATTCAGAGCGTGCTGCACTACTCGGGCATGCCGATCGACGCGCGATCAATCACGGATGGCATTCTGGCGAAGGAGCGCGCGTAATCATGAGTGACGCACCAGCAACACCAGTCAAGAAGACGAACCGTATCGGTCTCGAACTCTCGCAGTATCGGGGCAGCAAGACGACGCTCTGCGCCGGCTGCGGCCACAACGCCATCACCGAGCGCATCATCGATGCGTTCTACGAGATGGGCATCGACGCGAAGAAGGTGCTCAAACTGTCGGGCATCGGCTGTTCGAGCAAGAGCCCGGCGTATTTCCTCAACCAGTCGCACGGCTTCAACTCGGTGCACGGACGCATGCCGTCGGTCGCCACCGGCGCCATGATGGCGAACAAGACGATGATGGCGATCGGCATCAGCGGTGACGGCGACACGGGCGCGATTGGCGCCGGACAGTTCATGCATCTGATGCGTCGCAATCTGCCCATCATCTACGTCGTCGAGGACAACGGCTGCTACGGGTTGACCAAGGGCCAGTTCTCACCGACGGCTGATCAGGGCTCGAAGGCGAAGAACGGCGTCGTGAACGATCTGCCGCCGCTCGACCTGTGCGCGTTGGCGATTGAGCTTGGCGCGACGTTCGTGGCGCGCTCATTCTCGGGTGACAAGAAGCAGCTCCTTGGCATCCTCAAGGCCGCGATCGCGCACAAGGGCACGTGCCTGATCGACGTCATTTCACCCTGCGTGACCTTCAACGATCACGAGGGCTCGACCAAAAGCTACGCGTATGTGAAGGATCACGACGAAGTTCTCGGTGAAGTCACGTTCGTGCCGTATTTCGACGACATCACCGTCGAGTACGAGCCGGGATCGACCACCGATGTGAAGATGCACGACGGTTCGCATCTGTTCCTCCGCAAGATCGCGGATGACTACAACCCGTCAGACCGCATGTCGGCGATCAAGCTCCTGCACGACACCGCCCGACGCGGCGAGTTCGCGACCGGTGTGTTCTACGTTGCGCCGGATGCAGAAGACTTCCTGACCGCGCTCAACACGGTCGACACGCCCTTGGCATTCCTGCCGCAGGAAATGACGCGGCCAGGTAAGGCAGTTCTGGATCAACTCATGGAAGGACTGAAATAGTGGAAAGAACGTTTGCAATTGTTAAGCCGGACGCCGTCAAGTCGGGCAAAGCAGGTCAGATCCTCGCGCGCATTGAAGCGGCGGGCTTCACCATTCGTGGCATGCGCTTGCAGCACCTCAGCCTGAAAGAGGCGGAAGGGTTCTACGCCGTGCATGCGGCGCGCCCGTTCTTCGGCGAACTCACGCAGTTCATGTCCTCGGGCCCGTGCGTGCTGCTGTGCCTCGAGGCGCCGGACGCGATCAAGAAGTGGCGCGACACCATGGGCGCGACCGATCCGGCGAAGGCCGATGCGGGCACTCTCCGCCGCGACTTCGGCATGTCGATCGGCAACAATGCGACGCACGGCTCGGATGCCCCGGAGACGGCGGCGTTCGAACTCGGGTACTTCTTCCGCGGAATGGAACTCTAGGTTTCGTGGCGATCAAGGCTGACAAGTGGATCCGGCGCATGTCGCTGGAGCACAAGATGATCGAGCCGTTTGTGGACGGCCAGATCCGCGCGGACGTCGTGTCGTACGGACTCTCGTCCTACGGCTACGACATTCGCGTGGCAGACGAATTCAAAGTCTTCACGAACGTCTACAACAGCCTGATCGACCCCAAGAATTTTGACCCGCGGTCGTTTGTCGACATCAAGGGTGATCACTGCATCGTGCCGCCAAACTCATTTGCGTTGGCGCGCACGATTGAGTACTTTCGCATTCCGCGCGATGTCCTCACGGTGTGCCTCGGCAAGTCGACCTACGCGCGCTGCGGCATCATCGTGAACGTCACGCCATTCGAACCCGAGTGGGAAGGCTACGTCACGATCGAAATCTCGAACACGACGCCACTGCCCGCCAAGATCTACGCGAACGAAGGCATCGCCCAGGTGCTCTTCTTCCAAAGCGACGAGCCCTGCGAGCGCTCCTACAAAGACAAAAAGGGCAAGTACCAGGCGCAGACCGGCGTCACGCTGCCCAGAATTTAGACGGGGAGTCTGTCGGGTCTTATGACCTGACAACCTGCTACCACCCCTCGTATCTCGTGTAAACTTCCGGGGTTCTTCTGCCCCGGAGGGCACGCATGAGTACCCACATCTCCTCACATCGAAAACTCGTCTTGGGTTTGGCTGCGGCTGCGCTCGTTGCTGTTGCGCTGCCCGTTCGTTCCATTGTCGTTCGCGCGCAAGAACGCGATCAGCAGGTTGTTGAAGAAGAGCAAGGCCGCGGTGGTGGCGGTGGACCGGTCGCGGTCGCGCCGCCTGAGCCGCTCAAGTTCCGTTACATGGGTCCAGCGGCCGCAGGACGCATCTCGGCCGTCGTTGGCGTCAACGGCGATCCCAAGACCTACTACCTCGGCAATGCCTCGGGCGGCGTCTTCAAGACGGTTGACGGCGGCACCACGTTCAAGCCGGTGTTCGACGATCAGCCGGTGCAGGCGATCGGCGCACTGGCAATCGCAGACAGCGATCCGAACCAAGTGTGGGCCGGGACCGGTGAGGCGTGGTTGATTCGCTACGTCGACGTGATGGGCGACGGCGTCTACAAGAGCAACGACGCCGGCGCGACCTGGAAGAACATGGGGCTGAAAGACACGGGGCGCATTGCCCGTGTGCTGGTTCATCCCACCAACGCCAACATCGTGTACGTGTGTGCGGTGGGCCGAACCAATGGCCCGCAGCAAGAACGTGGCGTATTCAAAACGACCGACGGCGGCGCGACGTGGAAGCAGACGCTGTTTGTGAACCCCGATACAGGTTGCTCCGGTCTGACGCTCGATCCGAAAAACCCAAACCACATGTTCGCTGGCACGTGGCAGATCACCACGCAGACGTGGGGCGAATTCACCGCAGCCAAACCCGGCGGCGGCATTTACGAATCCAAGGATGGCGGCGACACGTTCAAGCACGTCGTCGCGGCAGGCCTCCCGAAGGATCCGATCGGCAAGGTCGACATCATGATCGCGCCGTCCAACGGCATGCGCGTGTATGCGCTGATGCAGACGAAGGATCAAGGTTCGGTGTGGCGCTCAGACGACGGCGGCACGACGTGGAATGTCACGAGCTGGGACCGGTCACTGATCGGTCGCGCCGGCTACTACATCCGCATCAACGTGAACCCGTTCAACGCAGACGACGTGTTGATCTCGAGCAGTAGCCACCATCGTTCGATCGACGGCGGCAAGAACTTCAGTGGCAACGGCGGCAACATGCCCAACGTGGGCAACATCAGCTGCGGCGATTGCCACGACATCTGGATGGACTCGAAGATCGACGGCCGCTACGCGCTGACGTCGGACGGCGGCGCGCAGTTGGCGCATGGCAAGGGCGCGACGCCGGCGACGACGAATGTCTCGCTGCCGAACGGGCAGATGTACCACATCGCGACCGATAACCGTGTGCCGTACTGGATCTACAGCAACCGGCAGGACGACGGCACGATGCGCGGTCCGATGACGGTGTCGGAAGACACGGCGAATGGCGTATTGCCGGTCGGCAGCAAGATGCAGGAAATGGGCGTGAACGCGGCAGCAGCGGCGGCGGCAGCCGCTGGGCGCGGGGCGCGCGGTGGCGGCGGAGGCGGTGGCGGCCGCGGTGGTGGGCCGACGCTCGCGTGGCAGCCGAACATTGGTGGCTGCGAGTCCGGCTTCACGATTCCTGATCCGAAGAACGCCGACATCGTGTGGGCGACCTGCTACGGCAACAAGGTGACGAAGTGGGATGCGCGCACCAACACGGCGCACTCGATCGAGCCGTGGCTGATCACGCTCGACTCGGCGCCAAACGACGCGAAGTACCGTTGCCATTGGACGGCGCCCATCGCGGTCGATCCGTTCGACGGCAAGGTCTACTACGGCTGCCAGCTGATCTTCGCGACCTCGAACAGCGGTACGACCTGGACAGAGTTCAGCCCCGACCTCTCAACGAAAGACCCATCGCGCATCGTCTCGAACGGCGGCCTCGTTGGCGACAACCTTGGCCAGTGGAGCGGAGAAGTGGTGTGGTCGATCGCGCCGTCCACCGTGCAGCGCGGCCTGCTCTGGGCCGGCACGAACGACGGCAAGCTGTGGATGACGAAGACGTCGAACATGCCGAAGGCGACGTGGGTTGACATCACAAAGAATGTGACCGGACTCCCGGCGTGGAGCACGATCTCGCAGATCTCGCCGTCGGTGTTTGACGCGGGCACGGCCTACATTGCGGTTGACAAGCACCTCATGGACGATCGCAAGCCGTACCTGTTCAAGACGACAGATTTCGGCGCGACGTGGAAGAGCATCACCGGCAACATCCCGAGCGAGAGCCCACTCGACTACACCTTGTCGATTGCGGAAAATCCCAACAAGAAGGGCATGCTCTTTGCCGGCACGGGCCACGCGTTCTACTACTCGATGAACGACGGGCAGACGTGGACGCACTTCAAGGAAGGTCTCCCGTCCGCTCCGGTGGGCTGGATCACCGTGCAGAAGAACTTCCATGACGTGGCCATCTCGACCTACGGTCGGGGTCTCTACATCCTGCCGAACATCACGTCGCTCGAGCAGACGGGGCAGACGTCGTTTCCGACGGGCGCGGACAAACTCTACGAGCCGGCGCCGGTATATCGCCTCGCACGCAGCGTGTTCACGCAGGCCGGTCGTCCGCACTTCGTGTTCTCGCTCGCAAAGGATGCGGCAGCACCGCTGAAGATGGAAATCCTGGACGCGACCGGTGCCGTGATCCGCACGATGATGGTGCCCGGCAAGGCCGGGATCAACGGCGCGAACTGGGATCTGCGCTACGAGGCGCCGCTTCAGGTGGCGTTGAAGACGACGCCGCCCGACAATCCGCACATTTGGGAGGAGCCGCGTTTCCAAGGCACCGACACGCGCCGAATTACACACTGGGGTATCACGCCGACGACCGGCGTGCCGATGGCGGCACCGGGCAAGTACACGGTGCGTCTCACGGTAGATGGCCAGGCGATGTCGCAGAAGTTTGATGTGTTGAAGGATCCGGCAGTGGTGGCGAGCGAAGCCGATCTGGTGGCGTCGACGAAGCTGCAGGTGCGTCTGCGTGACGACATCAACAAGTCGGCGACGATGGTCAACGAGCTCGAGCTGTGGCGAAAGCAGATCGAGGACCAGAAGAAGGCCAAGGCAGGTGACACATCGGCCTTGAACGTGCTCGGCGAACTCGACAAGCAGCTCTGGGATACCGAGATGCAGCTGGTCAGCCGCTCAGAAATTCACAGCGACGACAAGTACTTCCCGGAAGCTTACAAGGTCTACATGAACTTGATCTGGCTCAGCGGTGCCGTGGGTCAGGGTGCGAGCGACGAAGCCGGCGGCGTCGATTGGAAGCCCACCGACGTGCAGTATCAGGTGACGACGATGATCGAAGGACAGATCGCGAAGGCCAAGCTCGAGATGGATAAGTACAAGGCCACGACGATCCCGGCGTTCAACGCGGCGTTTGCGGGCAAGGGACTGATTATCAAGTAAGAGCAGGATTCACCGTGAAGGACGTAAAGGACGTAAAGACGGTTTTTCAAAAGGCTTTCTGAAAAGCTGTCTTCATGTCCTTCACGTTCTTCACGGTGGCGTGGTTTTTGCCTTAGCCCAGATACGCGATCAGCGGCGCGAGGGTCAGCGGGCTGAGGATCGTCGATAGGAACACGGTGCTTGTGACGAGGTCTGGTTCGATGTCGTATTGAATGGCCATGATGGTCGTGCTGACGGCGACGGGCATGGATGACAGGATCACGGCGGCCTGGCGTGCGGGGCCGGTGATGCCGAGCCAGTGGGTCAGCGCGAGCGCGATGAAGGGCGTCACGAGCAACGACACGGCCACAGCGGCGACGGCCACGCCCGGGCGCTTCGGCAGTGTCGCGCGCTGCAGCTGCATCCCGAGAATCAGGATCATCGTCGGCAGCGACGCGTTGTTGAGCAGCGTGATCGGTCGCATGATCGCGTCCGGCACATGGACGCCCGTGTTGATCACGATGACGGCGGCGAGTGCTCCGTAGATCACGGGCATATTCAGCACACCGATCACCGCGGCACGAAACGATCGTCGTCCGGCCGCAGCGAGAAAGCCTCCGAGTGTGAAGGTCAGCACGCTGCCGGTGACAAAGAACACTGTCGCGTGCGCCAGTGCGACGGGACCGAAGGCGAATGACACGAGCGGCAGTCCGTAGTTGCCGCCGTTCGAGAACATCACGACGAGCAGAAATGCGCTCGTCTCCGAGCGCGAGAGTTTCAGCGCTCGTCCGGCGATGAGTCCGACAACGGCCATCGCGGTGATCACGAGGACAGCGGCCAGCATCATCTGCGACACCTCGCGGCCGCTCACAGTGGAAGTCACCAGCAGATGGAAGATGAGGCAGGGGATCAGCGCGTAGAACGCGACACTGCTGACCGTTTTGACCTGAGCGCCTGCGTATTGGGCCAGCAGATATCCGACCGTTGCGATCAACAGAATAGGCAGGATATCGGCGGCAAAGATGGCGGCAAGACCGGACATGGCTCTACAGAATAGGCGATCGAGCGCGCGCTTATGGTAGGATCTAAGTTCACCTGTCGCGGGGTGGAGCAGTCCGGTAGCTCGTTGGGCTCATAACCCAAAGGTCGCAGGTTCAAATCCTGCCCCCGCAACCAAACTCTTCAAGAAGGCCACCCATCGCGGTGGCCTTTTTCATTGATGCTTCAGCCATCCACCGCTAGAGGGTAGGCGCCGTTTCCGCACTATACTGACGGTCCCTTTCGGAGGGCTGCATGGACGGACGCTCATGTCCGTGCACGCCGTCGGATTGACAGAACCACAGCACAACCGCGCCAGGGCCTGGCGCACATTAGGAGATGACGATGATGAAGCGTGTATTTGGTGCAATGGGTGTCGCTGTTCTGTGCGTCATCGCGTCTTCATGCGGCGGAGCCTCAAACGTTAGCGGCACGTGGGTCGGCAAGGTGACGATGGACGACGGCAAGGGCAACAAGAGCGACGGGCCGATGTCGATGACCCTGAAGCAGGACGGCAACAACCTGACGGGCAGCGTCGGCGATGCGGACAAACCGGCTGAGCAGATGCCGCTGACCGGCACCATGACCGGCGACGCCGTCAGCGTCTCCGCGAAGGAGACGAAGGCCGGCGCGACGACCGATCTGAAGTTTGACCTCAAACTCGTGAGCGGGAAGCTCACGGGGACCGGCACGTTCTCCCTCGGTGCACCGGGTACTCCGGCGATGACCGGCGCGATCACAGCCGCCAGCTTCGACAAGAAGTAACCAAGCACGACGAGATACGGAATACCCACGGGTGGTGCGGATAGTCGCACCGCCCGTTTTCTATTTGAGCTTCCGCTGCTTCACCGCGACGCAGCAGTGCTGTGTCCAACAGCACAGACATCTCGCGCCGAGCCCTCTACGCTGCTTCAGAGGCAACAACTGATGATGAAGCACATGGTTCGGCTCGCAATCGCGGGTTCACTGGTCACTCTCGGCGTTCTCGGTGCAGCATCGACCGCCAACGCGCAGACCGCACTCAACAACCGCACCGTGATGACCTTCTCACAGCCGGTCGAAGTGCCGGGCAAAATCCTGCCGGCGGGCACCTACACCTTCGAACTCCACGACTCCGGCATGAACCGGCACGTCGTCCAGATCTTCGATCAGGCCGGCACGAAGCTCATCGCGCTCGTCCTCGCGATTCCGGACTACCGGCTCAAGGCCACCGAAGAGACCGTGATCAAGTTCACGGAAGTGGCCGCCGGCAAACCGCAGCCGATCCGCGCCTGGTTCTACCCGGGCCAGATCGTCGGCCAGGAACTGGTCTATTCGAAGACGCGCGCCCGTGAATTGGCCGCGACCTCGCACGTGGTCGTTCCCGCGGCAAACGACATCGTCTACGTGGACCAGAAGATGGAGGCGTTGACCGCCGCTGAACTCGTGGCGATCACGCCAGAGAACAAAGAGATGCCGCTCACGACGATTCAGATGACGCCGATGGATCACGCGGCGATGGTCAACGCCGAGCCGCGTAAGACCCTGCCGCGCACGGCGAGCAATCTACCAACGATTGCGCTGTTCGGCTTCGGCCTCTTTGCACTCGGCCTGATGCTGCGCCGCTCGCTCGCGACGCGCACTGCGCGCTAACACCACACGATGGGCCCTGCCATGCGCGTGCTCGTGTGTCTCGTCGTTGCCCTGCAGGCTACGTTCTCCGTTCGCACGGAGATGGTGGTGCTGCCGGTGACAGTGACAGACGCACGTGGGCACAGCGTGGTGGGGCTCACCGCGGATCACTTCCGCGTGTTCGATGACGGCGCCCTCCGGTCGATCGCGCTATTCCGCGGCGGAGAAGTGCCGATGACCATTGGCCTCGTGGTTGACCACAGTCAAAGCATGGGGCCGAAGCTGCGATCTGTGAACGCGGCCGCCGCAGCCTTTGCGCGGTCCGGCCACGCCGACGATGAGATGTTTGCCGTCGGTTTCAACGACGAGATCCGCGTGCTGCCGCTGCGCGGCGGCAAGACCTTCACGCGGGACGCCAGTGACCTGGACACCGCGCTGGGCGCCCTGATCCCGGGCGGATCCACGGCACTCTACGACGCAGTCGCTGAGGCGCTGCGACGACTCGTGCCCGGACGGGCCGAGCGCAAGGCGCTGGTCGTTGTGAGCGACGGTGGCGACAACGCGAGCCGCCTGAAATACGGACAACTGCGTGACCTGGTGAGGCAATCCCAAGCCGTAATCTACGGCATTGGATTGATCGGCGCCGACTATCAGGACGAAGATCCGGAGATTCTCAAACGGCTTTGCCGCGACAGCGGCGGCATGGCCTACTTTCCCGCGACGCGCGAGGTCATTGCGGGAGCCTTCGCGCAAATCGCAACAGATCTGCGTGAGCAATACACCATCGGCTTCGTTCCCGCAGCGACGTCATCAAAGAACACCTCACACTCGATCAACGTCCGTGTCGTCGACGATGCCGGACGTTCACTGCAGGTGCGCACGCGATCCGGCTACGACACCGGGACGGTCAAATGATTCGCGCGCGTCAGCTCGCCCGACAGGCCGCCACGGCGGTGATCGCGATCGGAGTCGTGACGATGACCTACGCCGGATGCGTGTTTGTCGAAGCTGAGACCTATCGCAGCACCTTCGCGCCAACAGATGCTGTGGGGTCTGGCGAGCGACGGATGGACATCCACCTCGCCGCGCCGGCTGTGCTTTCAGAGGGCGCCGACATCGGCGAACTCCGCATCGAACGACTCGGCATCAGCGCGTCGATTGCGCAGGGCGAGAGCATCGTGGTACTGCGCCGCGGCGTCGGGCATCTGGCCGACACCGCCTGGCTCGATCGTCCGGGCAACGTGGTGCTGGCTGGTCATCGCGACACCGTCTTCCGCGGTCTCAAAGACATTCGGGTCGGCGACGTCATCGACGTCGCCACCACGAATCGGCAGATACACTACGCCGTCCGCTCGATGATCGTGGTGGCGCCGACCAATCTCGCAGTGCTTCAGGACTCGACAGAGAACACGCTGACGCTCATCACGTGCTTTCCGTTTGGTTTCTTCGGCGCTGCTCCCGACCGGTTCGTCGTCACGGCCTCAGAAATCCGCTAACTCCCAATCTCAAATCTCACGCTCACCGTCATCACGACCGGCACCGGAATTCCATTCAGCGTCGTTGGCGTGTAGCGCCATTGCCGGACCGCCGCGAGGGCCGCGTCATCGAGCAACGGTATGGAGCGGAGGATCTTCGCATCGCGCACCGTGCCGTCGATGCCGATCACGGCCTCGATGATCACAGTGCCGGCGACTCTCGCCGAGATGGCAATGGGCGGATACGCGGGCGGCACATAGGTCGTGCGTGTGGGCGCCTTCACATTGCCACCAGGCCGCACGGGCTCGGTGTACTGCACCGCTGGAGGCGGCGGCACGTTCACCATTTCGGCGGGCAGTCGGGCGCCCATGCCGGGAATGCCGGTCGCACCGTCGACGGCATTCGCATTCGAGATCGCGGGCGGACGCTCATGTCCCTCGGGCGCGATCGTTGTGGGTGCCTCGACCGGCGGACCCGGCGCGACGGTCGGCGTGCTGGGCGAGGCGAGCGACGGTGCTGGTGCCGCCGGCATTTCGGGCGTGACGATTTCCACGGGCACATAGCGCGTCATGCTGCTGATCGAGGGGAGACCGTCCATCGCCAAGAGCGGAATAACGACGAGTAGAAACAGGGCGGCGGTGTGCGCCGCAATCGACACGAGTACCGTCTGGACCTGGCGGACCATAACTGCCTCCCGCGCCGCGAAAGCGCGGCGCTCACTTGTGTGGTGTTAATTGTTTAGACACCGCTCGCTGAAGTTCGGCGGTGTGGTTGAGACCGGGAGGAGTGGCTACTTGGTCGGCTGCGCGTCTTTGATGACGACGAGCGTTTCGCCCGGCCGGATCAGGCCGAGGTTCTTGCGGGCTTCTTCTTCAACAGCCGAGGGGTCGTTCTTGAGGCGGGTCATCTCGACCTTGAGGCGCTGGTTGTCTTCCCGCAGCGCATTGAGTTGGCGCTGAATCGTCTGCGCCTGCTTGCGAGCCTTCATCGTGGCCAGCATGCCGTTGTCGCCAACGAGGGCGTTGATCATGAAGGCGGCGGAGATAAAAAGCAGGCCGTAGCGGATTCGGCTCTGGCGGCGCTGATGGGCTTCGATGCCGACGAGTCGGCGGCGTGCGCGTGGCCGAGCGGGTGCCGACGGCTCGACCGTCGCGTCGGGCTCAGCCTGGAGCTCGGGCGATTGGTCGTTGAAAGGCAGCGGATCGTCTTTCATTCCTGGCACGTTGGGCAATGTTGTAACAGGTTTTTCACACCCGTACAAGCACAAAATGACGTCAAGCGCGATTTCACGACTAGGCGAGTGCCTGCGCGAGGTCCTCGATCAGGTCGTCGATGTCTTCGAGGCCCGCAGAAATCCTGATCAAGGCATCTGAGAGGCCAATCTGGGCACGCCGTTCGGGCGGCACCGATGCGTGGGTCATCGACGCCGGGTGACACACGAGCGTCTCGACACCGCCGAGGCTCTCGGCCAGCGACATGAGCTTGAATTTGTTCAGCACCAGGCGCGCGACGTCGAGTGACGCGACTTCGAACGACAGCATCCCGCCGCAGCCGTTGGGCATCTGCTTTTTGGCCAGTGCGTACTGCGGATGAGATGGCAGCCCCGGGTAGATCACCTTCGTGACCTTCGGATGCTTCTCGAGGAACTGCGCCAGCGCGAGGCCGTTGGCCGTGTGCTGCTTCATGCGCAGGGGCAGCGTCTTGGTGCCGCGCAGCACGAGGAACGAATCAAACGGGCTGAGGATGGCCCCCGCCGAGTTCTGAATGAACCGCAGCCACTCGATGTCTTCGTCGCGGACGGCAACGACGCAGCCGCCGATCGAGTCGCTGTGGCCATTGAGGTATTTGGTCGTGCTGTGCATGACCAGATCAGCACCAAGCTCGATCGGCCGCTGGAGGCACGGGCTGGCAAACGTGTTGTCGACGGCCAGGATCGCGCCCTTGCGGTGGGTCAGTGAGGCCACCGCCGCGATGTCGGAGAGGCGCAGCACCGGGTTGGTCGGCGTCTCCATGAACACGAGCTTGGTGTGCGGGGTGAAGGCTGCCTCAACAGCGGCCAGATCCGAGGTGTCGACGTAGGTGAACTGCAATCCGTAGCGGGTCAGCACTTTGTCGAATAACCGGAAGGTGCCGCCATACGTATTGTCAGTGACGATCACATGGTCGCCCGACGACAACCGCGCGGTGATCGCGCTCACCGCCGACATGCCCGACGCGAACGCGAATCCGGCGCGGCCGCCTTCAATCGCCGCGAGGTTGTTTTCGAGCGCGAGCCGCGTGGGGTTTTGCGTGCGCGCGTATTCAAAGCCCTTGTGCTTGCCAAGCTCGTCCTGCACGTACGTCGACGTCTGGTAGATCGGCGTGATGATGGCGCCTGTCGTTGGATCCGGCTCTTGTCCGGCATGCAAACAGACCGTCGCGAACCGCGCATTTTTCGCAAGCTTCATGATGTTATGATGCCATTTCTTCTGCCCACGTGCCTCTGAAACGGCTGATCCAGCAATCGCTTGGCGTGCTTCGCACGTTGCCCGGGCGCTTGTTCCTGCTCTCGGCCGGCCTCCTGATTGTCATCGGCACGTTTCAAGCCACGGCGGGTCTGCTTCAGAGCGTCGACATCTTCCGCAAAGTCGTCGTGCTCGCGTTCCTCGTGTCCGTCGCGTGGATGCTGTGGCAGCAAATCATCCGCACCCAGCGGCAATGGCTCTGGGCCGTGCGGCGCAAACTCATCCTCTCGTACGTGTTCTTCGGCGTCTTTCCGGTCGGGCTGATCATGGTCTTCGTCCTGGTCGCAAGCTCGCTGCTGTATCGCACGACAGCCGCTTACCTTTTTCAAACGGGCTATCAACGCCTGATTGACGATGTGGGGCTGATTGCCGAGACCACTGCGGCGGAGATCGGCCAGAATCCAGAGTCTGCACGCGAGGTGATGTCGCGAAAGATTGGCAATCGCCAGTCGACCTTACCGGCGATGTCATTGGCCATGCTCCGGCGAACCGGACCGAACACGTTTGAGGTGACGAGTGTCGGCCCGTGGCGGCACGCGCCGGCACCCACCACCATGCCCGCGTGGTTTGCCGATCATCCGGAAGGCTTCAGAGGCTCGCTGGGTATTCTCAAGGAGGGCGCCACGGATCGGAAGCTCGTGATCCGGTCCGCGATGGCGAGTGCCGACGGGCAGGAGTTCGTGATCGTGGACGTGCCCGTCGACACGGGACTGGCGTCCCGCATTCATGACCTCACCGGCACCAACATTGACGGCATCACGTTTGGGAGCGGCAACGGTCAGGCGCGAGACACGGTGTCGGCGTCTGAACAGCGTTCGTTTGTAAATTTCAGTCGAACCGTGGCGCTGATGGACTTCACAGACTGGACCACCGGCGTCGTGGGCCGGGTGTCTGTGGGGCTGGAAGCGCCGGTGGGGCGGCTGTACGACCGAATGGGATCGTCCGGATCCGTCAATGGCCAGCCCCTGACATCCGGCATTCTCAAAGCCATCCTCCTCGTGCTGGCCGGCCTGTTCCTGATCATCCAGTTCTCCGCGTTCATTGGCGGCGTGACACTCGCGCGTCGCATCACCTCCGCGATCTATCACCTGTTCTACGGCACGGCCCGCATCGGTCAAGGCGACTTCACGCATCGCATTCCGATTGGCAGCAACGACCAACTCGGCGACCTTGCGGGTTCGTTCAACAACATGAGCGCAAGCATCGAACACCTGCGCCACATCGAGCGCGACAAGTTGCGGCTCGACGAAGAACTCCAGATTGCGCGTCGCATCCAGCGGTCGCTGCTCCCGAACTCGGTACCGCAGATCGCTGGCCTCTGCATCGCGGACCTGTGCGAACCGGCCATGGAAGTGGGCGGCGACTACTACGACTTCTTTCAACTCGGACCGCGCCAACTCGGCGTGCTCGTGGCCGACGTCTCGGGCAAGGGCACATCGGCGGCCCTGTACATGGCGGAGCTGAAAGGGCTGATGCTGGCCCTGAGTCGTACGCACCGGTCACCGCGCGCGCTCCTCGTCGAACTCAACGATCTGCTCGCCGACCACCTCGACAATCGCAGCTTCATCACCATGACGTACGCGGTGATCGACCTGCAGGCCGGCACGTTGACCTGCGCGCGCGCCGGCCACACGCCACTCCTCGTCGTCAGCGGGGGGGAGAGCGAGGTCATCATCCCCGATGGCATGGTCCTCGGCCTGCGACTGCCGGGAGCGGGGAAGCGTTTCGGCGAGCTGCTCGAGGAGTACACGCGGCCGGTGAAGGTCGGCGATGTGATCGTGCTCTACACGGATGGCATCACCGAGGCGATGAATCCAGAGGGCGATCTGTTTGGTGATGCGGCGCTGTCGCATGTGGTGACCGCGCATCATGATCTGGATTCGGCCGGCATTCGCGAGCGGATCCTCCGAGATGTGAGAGCATTTGTCGGTGCGGCCGAGCCTCACGACGACATGACCATGGTGGTACTGAAACTCAAAGGAGCGGCATGAGCGACGACACCGAAGGACTCCACGGCGGTGTGCCGGAGGAAGTCTTTCGATCCGCATCCTCGGTGGAAGCCGAGGTCGTGCGCGGTCTGCTCGATGCACACGGCATCCGCGCGGTCGTCTCGATGGGCGGCCAGGCATCCTTTCGCATCACCGTGATGTCCCAGGGCGCCGCGAAAGCGGTGGCCCTCATCTCCGGACACCTCGATGTCGCCGCGGCCACGGAAGTTCGTCGTCTCAGCGAGACGCTCGGGCCGCTCGAAGCGCGCATCGGTCACAAATTTCGCGACCTCGGCTTGCTCGAACACGCGCTCACGCATCGTTCGCGCGCGCACGAAGACGCGAGCGGCGGCGTCATCGACAACGAGTCGCTGGAGTTTCTGGGCGATGCGGTGCTCGGGTTTGTCATCGCCGACATGCTCTTTCATCATTTTCCGACCCACGACGAAGGCTACAAGTCGAAGGTGAAGGCGTCCATCGTCTCGGCGGTCTCGCTGGCGCGTCTGGCGGCGGAAATCGATCTGGGTCGATTCGTCCTGCTGGGGCGCGGCGAAGAGAAGACCGGCGGTCGCGCGAAACACGCAATTCTGGCGGACTGCTTTGAGGCGCTGATTGCGGCGATCTACCTCGACGGTGGCGTCGAGGCCGCGCGCGCGTTCATCATGGCGCGCTTTGGCCCGCTCATTCTTTCGGCCGGCGATCAGGCCGACGAAGCGACCTTCACGGAAGACTGGAAGTCGGCGTTGCAGGAGTGGATGCAGGCCAACGGCCGCGGCCTGCCGAATTATCGCCTCGCGTCGGCCGAAGGGCCCGACCACCGCAAGCGGTTTGATGTGGAAGTACTTGTGCAGGGGGTGGCGGCCGGCCGCGCCGAAGGGCGCTCAAAAAAAGAGGCGGAGCAACAAGCCGCGAAAGCCGCGCTCCTGGTGCTCCGCCCGTAGACCGTCCGCGCGAGCCGGTCCGTTACTGCCGGTAGTACACGCGCTTGATCTTCATGTCTTCGATCTTCATCACCGGATGTGATTCCTTGATCGTCACGGTGAGCTGCTTGCCATCGGCGCTCAGCACGTAGTTCTCCACGATCTTCAGATCCTCCTGCGTGCTGATTTCGCGCGTCATGCCCTTGTTGTCGAGCTTGACCTTGATATCGATTTCGCCCACCTGCGGGTTCTTCAGCGTGTTCTTCTTGCCGTCAGCACTCTGCTTCGGGAAACCGCCACCATCTTGCTTGATCGCGATGGTGCCGGCGTCCACGATGATCTCCAGCACGGCCGCGGCCTTGTTGCTGAGGCTCAGCATCATGTTGATGCGCGTCTTTTCTTCGGGGCTCAATTCAGAGACCGCCTGATTCGGTGCCTTGGCGGCGCCGCCAGTCGCGTCGAAGTTGCCGCCGCCACCGCGTCCGCCACCGGTGGCACCGCCACCGGATCCACCGCCACGACGAGCCGCTGGTGCGGCTGGCGCGGGGCCATTCGGGTTGTTGCTCTCGGCCTCGTTGAGCTTCCAGGTGCCGGCGACGCTGGCCGCTTGACGCGCACCCGCGGACGCCGAGGCCAGAAGCAGCAGCGCCGCAGTGGCCAGAATCACAGACTTCGTCAAAACGACACACGCACGTTTCACAACAACCTCCACTGGCGATGATATCGCCCGGCTAGTCAATCTCGATAATGCCGGAGTCTCGTTCGGCCGGGACCGACTCGCGCGTGGTCTCAGTGGTCACCATGGCGGGTTCTGTTTGAGTCGAACGGGGCGCGATCGAATCGGTGGTCGCGGTTCGAGCCAATGTGAACGCGCGCACTTCGCGAGTGATGTCGTCAGGCGAGGGCGGCGTGCAGCCCGTGTAGAGCCGCACGAAGAGGCGCACGAGCGGGTCATCAAACGTGTAGCGCTTGCGCTGCACGTTCAGGACGTCCACATCTTCGAGCCACGACAAGTAGTCTTTGGTCGAGCCGGGCGTGCGGTGCAGCCGGTGGGCAATGTCGGTCAGCGTGAGCGGTTCTTCCGCCGCCAGCACGCCGAGGATCGCCTTGAGCGCGCCGTAGCCGCGGGCACGATGCAAGCGGAACTCGTAGCTGTAGCGGCAGAGCGCGGTCAGGCGACCTGTCGGCGCAAACAGATCATTGAGCGCCGTCTCGGCTTCCGACAACGCGGCGCCGGTCATCGCGTCGATCAAGGCCGACGCATACGCGACGCGCCCGGCCGACAGGGCGTGCACGGCTGGAGCGATGTGACGAGACCAGTCGTCGCGTCCATCACGCGCGCGGGCGATGGCTTCAACATCGGTGACATCGAGCGAGGGCAAGTGAATCACTTCGAATCGGGCTGGCGCATCCCGCAGCAGCCGATGCGCGCGCGCTGTGAACCGCGATGCCAGCACAAATCGACTCGGACTCGCGCCGAGGCGCGTGATGAAGTCGCGCTGCACGTGCCGCAGACCGGGGAAGTTCTCGAACGTTCTGAGGTCCTGAAATTCGTCGAGCAGGAACGTGACCGGTTGTCCGTGTGGCCCCTGCGCGTGATCGAAACCCGCCATCAGATGATCGAATGCCGATCGCGCGGAGCTGCCATCGGCGGGCAACGTGGGCGTCGCCGTGAATGCGCTCGCGCCCGTGGAAGCAGCCACGGCCGCCAAACACCGTTCCGGCGTCGTCGCCACAGCAGCGAGATCGATGTAATAACTCGCGGGGCGTGTGAGCTGTGCGAGTCGCAACAGAATCGACGATCGACCCACACCACAGCCGCCGAGCAGGACCGGAATCCGTCCCGCATCCAGTGACGCAAGGATCCGACGCTCCAGCGCCAACCGTTCAACGATCGCGGTCGGCATCACTTGTCGTTGAGCATCGGCATCGTGATGCCATGACGACGCGCCGCGGCGATGGCGTCGGGGTAGCCAGCGTCTGCGTGACGCACCACGCCCATGCCGGGGTCGCACGTGAGCACGCGCTGCAGTTTTTCGTCAGCATCCGCGGTGCCATCCGCCACGATGACCATGCCGGCATGCAGTGAGTAGCCGATGCCGACGCCGCCACCGTGATGCACGGACACCCACGTGGCGCCCGATGACGCGTTGAGCAAGGCATTGAGCACGGGCCAGTCGCCGATGGCGTCGCTGCCATCGAGCATGCCTTCGGTCTCACGATTGGGGGATGCCACAGAGCCTGTATCGAGATGATCGCGGCCGATGACGATGGGGGCCTTCACGACGCCGCGGCGCACGAGATCGTTGAGCGCGAGGCCAAAGCGCGCGCGCTCGCCGTAGCCAAGCCAGAAGATGCGGGCCGGCAGCCCCTGGAAGGCCACACGTTCGCTCGCCATGCGAATCCATCGGCACAGCGGCTCGTCGTGCGCGAACATCTCGAGCGCGAGTTGATCGGTGGCGTGAATATCGGCCGGATCACCTGAGAGGGCGGCCCAGCGGAACGGGCCCTTGCCTTCGCAGAAGAGTGGACGGACGTACTCGGGTACGAAGCCGGGGATATCGAAGGCGTTGGCGACGCCGGCCATCTGCGCCTGCGCGCGCAAGTTGTTGCCGTAATCAAACGTGATCGCGCCGCGGTGCTTGAGTTCGAGCATCGCGCGCACGTGCGTGGCCATCGCGGCCATGGAGCGCGCGACGTAGTCGTCCGGGTTCGACACGCGCAGTGCGTTCGCTGCGCTGAGGGTCATGCCGTTGGGCACATAGCCAACGAGCGCGTCATGTGCGGAGGTTTGATCGGTCAGCACCTGCGGTGTGACGCCGCGCGCGATCAGCGCGGGCAGCACGTCGGCGATGTTGGCGCAGAGGCCGATCGATCGTGCCACGCCTTTGGCACAGTAATCTGTCGCGCGCGCCAGCGCATCGTCGAGCGACGTGGCCTCTTCATCGAGGTAGCGTGTGGCGATGCGTCGCGCGATGCGGGTCCGATCGACTTCCACGACGAGCGCTACGCCTTCGTTCATGGTGACCGCGAGCGGCTGCGCGCCGCCCATGCCGCCAAGGCCGGCCGTCACGGTGAGCGTGCCGCGCAGTGTGCCGCCGAAGTGTTTGCGCGCGAGTGCCGCGAGTGTTTCGTAGGTGCCTTGCAAGATGCCCTGGCTGCCGATGTAGATCCACGAGCCGGCCGTCATCTGGCCGTACATGGTCAGGCCCTTGTCTTCGAGATCTCTAAACACCTTCCAGTTGGCCCAGGCCGGCACGAGCAACGAATTCGCGATGATCACGCGCGGCGCACCTGGATGGGTGCGGAAGATGCCGACGGGTTTGCCCGACTGCACGACCAGCGTCTCGTCGCCTTCGAGCGAGCGCAGCGACGCCACGATCGCGTGAAACGCGTCCCAATTGCGCGCGGCTTTGCCTGACCCGCCGTAGACGACCAGATCTTCGGGTCGCTCGGCGACATCGGGGTCGAGATTGTTCATCAACATGCGCAACGCGGCTTCCTGCGGCCAGCCTTTGCAGGAGAGCGCGGTGCCGCGCGGGGCGCGAACGGGTTCGACGGGAGCAGACGTAGCAGACATCACAAAAGTATTTGGCGAAGCGTCACTCTAGCACCACGGGATTCGGACGTGTCAATACGCGCGGTGGGAAAAAAAGAATCAGAAAGTGCTTGCGATCACGACAGCGTGATGGGACACGCACGTTCGAGCGCGCCGCTCTCGGCGAGTGCGGCAATGGCGTCGATGTCGGGCGCCGGCGGACGATCGGTGATCAGCATCGGGACCGACGCGCGAATTTCCGCATGCACGCGTGCGAGCGTTGGCGAGGTGACGAGCGGCGTGAGCAGATCGATGGCCTGCGCCGCGGCGAGCAGTTCGATGCTGATCACGAGCCGCGCCAGTTCCACGACACGCGCGGCCTTCAAGGCGGCGCCCATGCTCATGCTGACGTGATCTTCGCGTCCGGCCGACGTCGGGATGGTATCGGCGGCGGCCGGATGCGACAGCGTCTTGATCTCGGACGTCAGCGCCGCGGCGGTGACGTGCGCCATCATCAGGCCCGAATGCAGTCCGCTGTCGCGAATCAGAAATGGCGGCAGTCCACTTTCGACGGTCGTCATCAGCCGGTCTGTGCGCCGCTCGCTGATCGTGGCCAATTGCGCCATGCCGATCGTGAGCGTGTCGGCGGCCAGCGCAATCGGCGCGCCGTGGAAATTGCCCCCCGAGACGATGTCGCCGGTATCGGCAAACACCATTGGGTTATCGGTGGCGGAGTTGGCTTCGATTTCCGCGAGCCGATGGGCAAAGCCGATGGCCTCGCGCGCCGAGCCGTGTACCTGCGGCGCACAGCGCAGCGCGTATGCGTCCTGCACCTTGCCGCAATGCTCGTGAGAGGTGTTGATGCCGCTGCCGGTGAGCAGCGCGAACAGATTGGCGGCCGATGCCACCTGGCCGGGCACCGGTCGCGCGGCGTGAATGCGCGCCTCGAACGGATGGATCGATCCGCGCAACGCATCGACCGACATGGCACAGGCCAGATCGGCCACGCGAGCGAGGCGCGCTGCATCGAGAACCGCCAACCCGAGCACCGCAGTGCTGGCCTGCGTGCCGTTGATGAGCGCGAGGCCTTCTTTCGCGGCGAGTTGCATGGGCGCGAGTTGATGGGCCCGGAGGGCGTCCGGCACGTTCGCGTGCCCAAGCAGTTGTCCTTCGCCGACGACGACGAGCGCGAGGTGAGCGAGGGGCGCGAGATCACCACTTGCGCCCACCGAACCGCGAGACGGCACGCGTGGATGCAGTCCCGCGTTGGCGAGTGCGATCAGCGCTTCGAGCGTCTCTTCGCGGATACCGGAATAGCCTTTGGCCAGCACGTTTGCGCGCAGCGCCATCAGTGCACGCACCACGGGCACGGGCAGTGGCTCACCGACACCGGCCGCGTGACTGCGCAGCAAATTCAATTGCAGGCTGGCGAGTTGATCGTGCGGAATCTTGACCTCGGCCAGCGAGCCGAAGCCCGTGTTGATGCCGTAGACCGCCACGTCGCCGGCCGCGTGATGATCGACCAGCGCGCGTGCCGCGCGCACACGGACACGAGCCGCGTCGGCCAGACCGAGCGCTTCGCGCTCGTGGGCAATGCGGCCCAGTGCGTCAAGAGTGAGTGAGGAGCCGTCGAGAAGGACCATAAAGCAGGTATTCTATTCGCATGAATCTTTGTGTGCTTGGCGCGCAGTGGGGTGACGAAGGCAAAGGCAAGATCGTCGATCTGCTCACGCCCAATTTTCCGCTCGTGGCCCGCTACCAGGGTGGGCACAACGCGGGCCATACGGTGTACGTGCGCGGCAAGAAGTTTGTGCTGCATTTGATCCCCTCCGGCATCCTGCATGACGGCGTGATCTGCCTGATCGGCAACGGCGTGGTCGTCGATCCGCATGCGCTGTTTGCGGAAGTGGACGAGCTGAAGGGGCTCGGCATTGACATCACCGGGCGCCTCCTCGTCAGCGACAAGGCGCACGTGATCATGCCGTATCACCGCGAGCTCGACATCCTGTCGGAAGCGCGCCGTGGCGACCGCAAGATCGGCACGACATCGCGCGGCATCGGCCCGGCCTACGAAGACAAGATCGCCCGACGGGGCATTCGCATCGGCGATCTGGCCGATACGTCGAACGACGGCCCGCTCGTCAGTGCCGTCCGCGAAAATGTCGAGGCGCGCAATCGCCTCGTCGGCAACACCGACATGAAGTGGCAGGACCTGATTGCCGACCTGCGCACAATGTGGGTCCGACTGCAGCCGCTCGTGACCGATGTCTCGCTCTATGTGAATGAGGCGATGAAGGCCGGCACACGCGTGATGTTCGAAGGCGCGCAAGGCACACTGCTCGACATCGATCACGGCACCTATCCCTTTGTGACCTCATCGAACGGCACCGCCGGTGGCGCCTGCACGGGCCTCGGCGTGGGACCGCGATCGGTGCACGCCGTGCTTGGCGTGACCAAGGCCTACACGACCCGAGTTGGCGAAGGCCCACTGCCGACCGAACTGCTCGACGCGACTGGCGAGCGCCTGCGCGAGAGCGGAAACGAATACGGCGCCTCCACCGGACGTCCACGGCGCTGCGGCTGGTTCGACGCCGTTGCGGTGCGCTACGCCGCGCGTATCAATGGGCTCGACGCACTCGCGCTCACCAAACTTGATGTGCTCGACGGATTTGAAGAAATCAAGATCTGCACGGCGTACAAGTGCGGCGCCGAGACACTGACCGAGATGCCGGGCGATCTGGCCAAGCTGGCCGCCTGCGTTCCGATCTATGAATCCATGCCCGGTTGGGACCGCCCAACGATGGGCGTGACACGCTACGCCGACCTCCCCGAGGCCGCTCGCAATTACATTCGTCGTCTGGAAGAAGTGAGCGGAGTGCCCGCCGCCATCGTGTCAACCGGCTCAGACCGCGATCACACCATCATTCGTGACGATTCTGTGGCGAGTCGCTGGGTGAAGTAGTCGGTAGGCCGACAGGTCGCCGATTATTTTGCCTGACGCTTACAGTTTCGACCTGGGCGTTGCAGTTTCGTCAGGACGGCCGGCCAGGTGCCGGACCGAGGATGTCGGCAACTTTTCTGACCAGATCCTGGCGCACGAACGGCTTCTGGAGCAGCACGGAGTTCGGTCCCAGATTGTCGTGAATGACGTAGCCCGACACAAAGATGAAGCGCAGCTCCGGGTAGGTCTCCCGTAGCCGCGCTGCGAGTTCAGTGCCTTTCATGACCGGCATGACGACGTCGGTCACGACCAGATCCACGCGGCCGGCTTGCTCCACCACGGCCAACGCCTCGGCGCCGTTGGAGGCCTCCAAGACAAAGTAGCCGTCTTTTCTGAGCGACAGGGCGAACAGACCCCGCACCGCCGGTTCGTCTTCAACCAGCAGAATGATGGCGGCGTCGGCGGGGATCTGCTCCATATTTGGGACCACTGTTCTGTTAATCGGCCGCAGGCCGCCAGAGCTTAATTACTGCGCGACCGGCGTGCAGTGCTTGTCGAACGCGAGCGTGAGCATGTCGGCGATCATCTCGGCCGATCGTGACTCGATGTCGCGGCGCTCCATCATGTAAAGCAGCTTGCCGTCGCGCAGGAGTGCCACAGCGGGTGATGAGGGCGGGAAGCCCGTAAAGAACTGGCGGGCGCGTTCGGTGGCGGCGACGTCTGCGCCGGCGAACACCGTGGCGACCACGTCCGGCTTGGCGGCATGTTCGAGTGCGAGGCCAATGCCCGGTCGGGCTTTCGCCGCCGCGCACCCACACACTGAATTCACCACCATCATGACGACACCGCTGGACTTGAGCGTCGAATCAACATCATCCGCCGTGCGGCATTCTTTCGCGCCGAGTTCAATCAACTCCTGGCGCATCGGGGCAATCAGATATTCGGGATAGGGCATCGCGGGGATCCTCCAATGAACTGTTAGGATTCCAGTATATGCCCCGAAAGTTCACGCGGCGCGACTGGTTGACGACGTCGGTCGTGTCACTTGCTGGCCTGACAATGTGGCGCGTAAGTGCCGCCGCACAGCAACTGCCGCCAGGATTCGGCGTCGCGGCAACACCACCGTGCGATCCGTCCACGAAACCAACACCGGCGCGCACGCTCACCGGTTATCGCGCCGTGTCGCCGGCGCGCACGAAAATCACTGAGGTCGGTGAGCCAGGCTCCGTGTTGAACATCACCGGTGCCGTCATCGGACTGCGCTGCGGATTGATTCCCGGCGCCACGATCGATGTGTGGCAGGCTGATGCGAACGGCGCGGTCGACGCGAGCGGCACGCGACTACGAGGCCGACAGCTCACGGATGCGGAGGGCAAGTATCGCATCGAGACGATCGTGCCCGGCGCGATCGCGGGGCAGGCGCCGCGCGTGAATCTGCGAATCACGGTGCCGGGCAAGGCCACGCTGAATACGAGCGTGTTCCTGCCGGACGCGGTCGCCGGTGCCGCCAACAAGAAAGATGCGGCGTTTGATCCGCTGCTGGCGATGACGCTTGTCGATCGTACCGCCGCGCGGATCTCAGCGTCGTTCAACGTGATTCTCGATCTGTGACGCGCGCGCTGCTCTGCGATCTCGACGACACGCTGTTTGATCACTCCGGTGCCACGCGCGATGCGCTGGCCGTGGTCCGCGCACACGCGCCGGCGTTTCACGTCTGGACGCTCGATGAGTTCGATCGCCATCACCGCATTGTCCTCGAAGCCTTGCATCTCGAAGTTCTAGCGGGGAAGTGGACAGTGGAACAAGCGCGCGTCGAGCGGTTTCGCCAATTGCTGGGCAGTGCCGGCGTGGCGGAATCGCGCGTGGATGTGCTCGATGAACTGTCGTGGACGTATCGCCGCGCCTACGAAACCGCGTGGCGTATGGTGCCCGGCGCGATCGCGTTTGTGGCCGCCGTCAAAGAGGCCGGATGGCAACTGGCGATCGTCACCAACAACGTCGTGCGCGAGCAGCGACTGAAGATCGAGCGTGGCGGACTCACGCCGTATGTTGATGTGCTGATCACGTCCGAAGAGTTCGGTGCGTCGAAGCCTGACCCCGGCATCATTCATCACGCGATCGCGCGCGTCGGTGGCACGCCCGAACGGACCGTCGTCTTCGGTGATTCGCTGACGACAGATATCGCCGGTGGCCGCGCCGCCGGTGTGCGGGCCGTGTGGTTTAACCGCTGGCGCGCCGCGTCGCCTGATGCGCAGTTGGTGGAAGTACACGCGCTCGAGCCTGCGGCCGACGCGCTCGCGATCCTTTTTGGCGAGACGGTATCAGCGACGTCGGCGCTGTGACCAGAGAACCGAGAGCAGCACGACCATCAGCGCAGAGGCTGCCGCACGCACGGACCAGTTGCCGACGCTGACGATGCGCGTGACGCGACCTGCGGCATCCACCTGCGACACGCGCGGGCTGCCGATCAGGTCCGCGAGCAGCGCGGGCCCCATCCACTCATCGAGCACGTAGTACGTGCGGCCCATCATCGCGACGCCGGCCGGTCGCCAACCCCAGCGACCGCCGCTGACCCGTTGCGCCAGGCCCGTCGGCTCCCAGATCGGCGTGGCTGTGCCATCACGGGCCACGTGAACGATGCGGCCTGCTTCCGGATCCACCACGACTGCGGCGCCAGAGGCATCCGTGGCCACACCGAGTTCGCGTGCCCAGAGCCCGTGCGCGCCGATCAAACCCAGATGTGAATCGGTCACGACGCGGCGTGCTTCAGTCCGGACCGTGAACATGGTCGAGACGCGCCGAATGTTGCCCGAATCGGCCACGACGAGTGAGCTGTCGGGAGCCAGCGCCATACCGCTGATGTTGGCGAACGCCGCCTCGCGGCCGTCGCCATCCTGTTGACCCCACGCGCCGCCGGCCACGACCGCAGTGGCGCCGCTCGCTTCACGCATGACGATCGCGGACGTCTGGCTGCCGACACCGGCGCCATCCCAGCCAAACTGCGCGCCGCGTAGATTGCGCACGAGTGACACGCCGGGGGGAGGCGTCAGCGTGGGAGTCAGGATCCACGTGTGCGGCTCGTGGCCCCGCACCTCCCAGATGCCGACGCCACGTGTGGCGTTGACATCACTCGGCGTCGCTTCCCCGTACACGGCGTCGTCGGTGCTCGAGACCACCGCGCGACAGGTGATGCCTGTCAGTGCGGCGCTGCGCGTGCCGTCGGGCTCGATGCGCCACACGGTGCTGCGGCCCGGGTCACAGAAAACGATCACACCGGTGGACGTCACTCCGATGCCCCAACTGGTCTGTGCGAATGCAATCGATCGCGTGGCCAGCACGGTCGCCGCGGCCATCATCACGAGACGGATCGAGGCGCGTCGCATCAGGCGCGCCCCCGCTTGGCGCCGATGGATACAACGACGCCACCGACGATCAAGCCTCCGGAAATCAGCAGGCGCCACGACATCGACTCTCCCAATATGACGACCGCGGCGACCGCGGTCAACACTGGCGTGAGCAGTTGCACGAGCGCGGCGCGCCACGCCGTCAGGGCGGGGAGCACGCTGTACCAGATGGCGTAGCCGATGCCGGACGTGATCGCGCCAGACACAAGCGCCAGGACGATGCCGGTCGGCGTCACAAACACCTGTGACCACTGCGCGGAGAGGACGAGGAGGCCGATGGGCACCGCGCGCATGAAGTTGTGGGCGGTACCGACGAGCGGATCGCGGCTGCGCCGGCCGCGCAGGGAATACAGCCCCCAGCAGATGCCGGCGATCGCCATCAGACCGACGCCGACCAGTGGCGGTCGCGAGGCCCCCGGCAGCGTCATCGTCAGTAATCCAGCCAGGGCGACGAGCAACCCCGCAACATCGCCGGCGCTCGGCCGCTCGCCGGCCCTCAGGCCAGCGGCGATCATCGTTGTTTGCACCGCGCCGAACAGCGTGAGCGCGCCGAGGCCCGCGCCAATGCGCACGTAGGCAAAGGTGAATGCGACCGCATAACCGGTGAGTTCCAGTGCGGCGAGCCAGTGGTTGGCCGGGTCGTGCAGAGCGACGTGCGTGCGATGGCGTCGGGCCAGAAGCCAGAGTGCCGCAGCGCCGGCCGTGAGACGCAGCGCAAGAAATGACGCCGGATCGATGCGGTGCCCGGCGAGCGCACCGCGTGTGAGTAGCGAGTTGGCGGCAAATCCTAACAGCGCCGCGAGTGTGAGGAGGCTGAGGCGGGCCTCTATTTCTTCACCCCACTCGCAAGCGGCGGCGTGGATTGTGGTGCGCGGCGGTGATGCGTCGCCTGTTCGTACGCGTATGCAAGGCGGAGCAGGGTCGACTCGCTCCAAGCGCGGCCGAGCAGGCTCATGCCAATGGGGAGTGTGTTGTCGCGCGTGTAGCCCATCGGCACCGTGATCGCGGGAAATCCCGCGCTGGGCGAGAACGTCTGGCTGTTGTCGCCGGCCTGCTGTGATGTGGCGCCGATCAACTGCGGCGGCTGGCTCCACGTTGGATAGATCATCGCGTCGAGCGTCAGGTCGTCCATCGTCTTGGTGATGGCCGCGCCGTAGGCGAGTCGGTAGGCTGCGTCCGCTTTGCACGCGTCGCTGTCGGGTCCTTGGCCGAGCGGCGCCGCGGCGGCTTGTTGCGCGCGCTGTTTGACGGATGCGGGAAACGACGCGACCGCAGGCGACGCCATGATTTCGTCGAGGCTGTGCGCGGGCGCTTTCTGACCACGCGTGGCGAGGTAGTCGTTGATGTCGTACTTGAATCCGCGACACGATCCGGCGCCCTGTGCGCGCGGTGGCAGCTCGACCTTCACGTCGTCCACAATCACTGCGCCGCTGGCAGACAGGTCCGCCATGGCTTTGGCAAACACGCCGACGATGTCGGGATCAACCGTGGCGTTCGCGCGTTCGTACGCCTGATGGAGCACGCCGATGCGCGCGCCTTTCAAACCATCCTTCTTCAGCGCGTCGGCATACGTCGGCACGGGACGTCCGTGGCTGCGTGCGGTCATCGGGTCTTCGGGATCTTCTCCGACGATCGCCTGGAAGACTGCGGTCGCGTCCTCAACCGTGCGTGTCATCGGGCCGGCGATGTCGGCGAGATAGCTGAGCGGAATGACGCCCGCGCGGCTCGTGAGCCCCATCGTCGAACGAATGCCGACGAGCGAGTTGTGCGACGACGGCCCACGGATGGAATTGCCGGTGTCTGAACCGAGCCCGATGAGGCCGAAGCTTGCGGCCACGGCCGCCGCCGTGCCACCACTCGATCCGGCCGGCACGCGATCGAGCGCGTACGGGTTCTTGGTTGTGCCGAGGATCGAGTTCACGGTTTCGAGCGGGCTGAAGGCGAACTCCGCCATGTTCGATTTTGCGAGCACGATCGCGCCGGACGCTTTGATGCGCTTCACGAGAAACGCGTCTTTGTCGGAGACGAAGCCTTTGAGCGCGAGGGAGCCGTCGGCGCTCTGCAATCCGATCGTCTCGTAGTTGTCTTTGACGATGGCCGGCACACAGTGCAAGGGACCCGTGAGGCCGGAGCGCCGATACCGCGCGTCAAGGGCATCGGCTTCGGCCAGCGCATTCGGATTGGTGACGACGATGGCGGTGAGCGCGGGACCGGTCTTGTCGTACGCGCTGATGCGCGCGAGATAGGCGTCGACGAGTGCGTGGCAGGTGAGTGTGCCGGCCTTCATGGCGGCGTGGACACCGGCGATCGTCGCTTCCTCGACGCGAAATGCTGACGACCCGGAGGGTCGCTGCTGCGCGGCCGGATGTCCTGTGGCGAGGAGGAGAGACGCGATGACGGCAGGTACAGCCCAGGACGTATGTCGCATCGGCACATGCTATCCGCCCGAGAGTGTTCGGGAAACGCCGAAGTTCTGTTAAAGTTGATTGGTTCGCTGAGGCGCAGAGTCGCCGGCGGGTCAACGTGCGTCCCCATCGTCCAGAGGCCTAGGACGCGGCCCTTTCAAGGCCGAGACTCGGGTTCGAATCCCGATGGGGACGCCATTCTTTCCTTTTCGGCAAAGAATCCGTCTAACTGACAGAAAGCAAGGCAAGTTACGGCGGTTCGAAACGCGCCGTCCTCGAAGCGCAGACCCTCGGGGAAGAGGGTCGCCTGTAGGCGGATCTTGTGCTGTGGCACCGCGTCCAGCCAGAGGCGTGACGCGTTCGTGATCACGAAGTTGGCGAAGGCCATGATCCCGTCCGTGTCGACCATCGTCATCTTGGCGTCGTTGGCCTCAATGGTCGTCATGGCGATGTCCCGGCGGATGGCATCTCGCTGGAAATCGTAGGTCTCCTTGTCGATGGCCCGTTCGTAGACAAAAGCTTCGACGAGCCGTCGCTCCCGGAGACGCAGCGCGTCGGCGCGAGCCAAAAGTGCATTCATGATGCTCGTTGCTTCGGTCTGGCGATCGGCGAGCACGTTCGTGATCATCGTGCGGAAGACGTCGATGAATTCCGGCCGAGGCATCAATGAATCCAGCAGCAGGACGAATTTTTCTTCGAGTTCTGCCTTCTTGACCCTCACCGAGCAACTGTTGCAGTGGTAATAGGCGTATCGCGCAGTCCGACCGGTCGAGTGACTCCCCGTCAGTGGCGCGTCGCAGCGGCCACACTTGACGAATCTTCGGAGCGGAAAGTCGGCGTTGTCCCTAAAGTGCCGTTTGGAGCCGCCAGGACGACGTAGGGCAGCCTGGGCTTCCTCGAACAGTGTTGCTGCCACCAATGGCTCATAGTCTCCTCTGACGGCACCGAGGCCGCAGGATGATGCGTCGATCATCCCCGTGTACATGCTGCCGGTGATCAGGTTCCTGAAGCTTTGGGACGTCAACGGGAGCCCGGTCCTCGACGTGAGGCCGAGGGCGGTCACTTGACGAAGGACCGAGGCCACCGTGGATGTCCGTCGGGCGACCATCTCGAACGCCTGCCGGATGAGCGGCGCCCGGATTGGATCTGGGACGAGGCTCGGCTCGCCGCGATCAACGTGGCCGTTCGTGTAGCCAAGCGGGGCGCGCCACGTCCAACGGCCACGGCTGAGCGCAGCCTTCATTCCAACCTTGCTTCGCTCCGACTTGGCATCGTTATCGAACTGACCGAACGCCGCCAAGACGTTTTCCATCAGCTTGCCGGTCGGGTCGTCGCTTATCGCTTCCGTAGCGGACCTGACGAGAATGCCGATTCCATTCAGGAGCGCGCGGACTGTAGCGTGGTCGTAGGCGTTGCGTGAGAACCGCGTGAGGTTGTACACGACCACCGCGCGCACTCGCTTCTTGTTAGCAGCGCAGTATTCAAGCATGCGGAGGAAGTCGGGCCGGTCGGTTGTCTTCGCCGACTCGCCGGCATCTTCAAAGACCTTGTCGACCTCATATCCGTGCTGCTCGCAGTACCGCTGACACTCCCGTAGCTGAGTGGGCAGAGACAGGTTGTTGACCTGTTCCTTGGTTGAGACGCGGCAATAGATGACAGCTTTCATTTCGACTCAACCTCACTCGGCACCGACATACGACGTGTCAGAGTCTTGAAACTCGCGCGCACGGCGAAGTCCCTCGGCACTCGTCCGTCGAACTCAAGGATCGCGGCCCGTTCTTCAACCGCATCGCGCATCTCAACGGGTACCAGCCTCATGGCCTCTGATTCTTCTGCAGCACGCGCGCGCTGGGAGCGGTTCATGAGCATGAATTGATCGACCACGATTCGCGCGAGATCATACATCCCGTCGTGCAGTTGCTGCAGATCACCTTCAGGAAGGTTCGGTACGACGGACTTGAGGAGCGCTTTGGGGCAGGACCTGCCACCGTTGCGAGCCATGGCACACACCTCGGCCCACGACTTGTTGAAGTGGTGAGCGTTGTGCGTGCGTTGATGACTCGCACTTTGTTGGCCCGTTCCATCAGAGACCGAGGGAACGAGTAACCATCAACCGTTTTTGACGCCGCGAGGCGGTTTTTGTTGAGCAGGTTGTTGTCCGTCCCGTCTCGGTACCGGTCCGGTCGCTCCTGCTGCTTCACACCCAACTGGGTGCGCAACACGAGCATTCTAGCGTGATCGAGTCGAGGAATGGCGATTTCAGAAAACCGGTATTGACCGCAATTGAAACGAGCTATGGTGTTGAGAAGTCTGCAAATTTCAGTTTGGTATCAGGGAAAGAGGCACGGTGATGTCGGACAGTACCGATCCATTGGCACTCGCCACTTTCACGCCGTCCCCAGCTCCGGGACCCCTGCAAATGCACATCGCACCGAGCCACAGATTTAGAAAAGGCCGGTCTGGCAATCCTGCCGGAAAGGCGAGGGGCGTCCAGAACAAGGTCACCGTTGAGGCGCGGCAAGCTGCCGCCGAAATCGTCGACAATCCGGACTACCGCGCCGCGCTCAAGGCTCGGGCGTTCGCCGGCCGACTAGCGCCGGCCGTAGAGGTCATGCTCTGGCACTACGCTCATGGTGCCCCCAAGATCAAACTCGACGTCGACGCCAAGGTCACCGACGTGACCAAGATGACGACGGAAGACCTGCGCGCCGAGATTGCAGAACTACTCGCGCGGCTGTAGGCCCCCACCGGCCTGAATATCGAGACCCCACCACCGCCATGCCCCCCGAGATCGCGGACGCGGTCGGCCGGGTGCCGCCCTAAAATAGGGATGGTTCCCTACATGCCACGCGGTTCAACGATTGGTATCGTGAGCCATGCCGTTTGAAGATTCTGGCAACGACGCTGGGACCTATCTGAAAGTCTTTCGGTTCTCCACGCGCTCGAACCCGGATGCGTTTGTCGTTCTCCACTTGCGACCCCAGGGACTCTTTCTTGTCCTTGGTTACTGGCGCGGTTTTGAGCGGTCGGTTGTGGCGGGGCATTGGTCTCGACGCGGCGCCGAAATCGAACTGGACGGGCGCGGAGAAATGGCGATGGACTGCCCGTCAGATGCTCCCACGAGATTCCACCGAATCTTGGCCACTGACAGCCAAGCGCAGACGCCCATGCTGGTGGCGGCGAGCGAATTGTCCGGCTGGAGTCTTCTGGGTCGCGCCGGCACGTTCACCTACGTCGGTCGGGACACCGTCATCAATCCGCAGGGAGATTGGTTGCCGCCGACGATCAAGGACGTCGACCTTTGGATCGATCGATTGGCGGCGATAACACCGTCCCAATAGATTCAAGCGCTTCGATGCATTGCAGCAAAGGTTTCAACGGGGAGGACTGGACGTAGTCACGGTGGCCTGGCAGTGGTCGCTCAAATTGCCAAACCCAGCTATCTCGCGGTGACTTCGGCAGGAGATGTGTACCTGAGCGAGGGATGCCGGATCAGACGGATCTACGCAACGACCGGCATCATCAACACGGTGGCAGGAACCGGCGTTTGCGGGACCAGCCCTGACGGCGCGCCTGCTCTGGCGACTCAGTTCAATCAAACCGGTGGGGTCGCCGTCGATAAGAGGGGGAACCTTTACATTGCTGACGGCGGCGACAACGCCGTCGGCAATGACGCTCTTCGGATTCGGATGGTCGGCGCCAGCAGCGGCCTGGTTTCGACCATGTACGCGAATCCCAGCGGCGTTGGTCGCCTAGGTGCGCTTTCTGTGGACGATGCCGGTGATTTGGTGGTCAACGGCCGGACCTTTATCGCGGTCATCGTGGTGCCGGGCGGTGGGTCTGTGGCTCCCTATTTCCTCAGCAGCGTGTTGTCAGAGATTCGGGATTCGCTCTACCCGGCCAGTCTGGATGCAGCCGGGAATCTTTACGTGGCATCTGTCAATTACGGCTTTGGTCAATCCACCATCACGTTGTTCAAATACGCAGACAACTACGGCGCCGCGACGAAGATTCGAGCCGACTTCGATGGCGATGGAAAGGCCGAGTTGGTACTGTACCGGCCCTCTACCGGCACCTGGTTGGTGGCGAACTCCACGAGCCTCTACGTCACCAACCCCCAGCCGGTGACGTGGGGAAACGCTTCGGACACCCCGGTCTTGGGTGACTACGATGGTGACGGCAAGCTCGACTACGCCGTCTATCGCTCTTCGACCGGCGCGTGGTATCTCATTAACTCCGCGACGAATACTCGTGCCGGCTACACATGGGGCGCGGTTGGCGACATCCCCGTGCCAGGCGACTATGACGGTGACGGCAAGACCGACCTGGCTGTCTATCGGCCGACTACAGGTGAGTGGTACGTCCTGAAATCGAGCACCAATTTCCAAGTTGGGGCTGGCTACAAGTGGGGTGCCGTTGGCGACATTCCTGTGCCGGGTGACTACGACGGCGACGGGCGGACGGATCTCGCGGTGTTTCGCCCGACGACAGGCGAGTGGTTCTTCCTCAAATCAAGTACGGAGTACGCATCCGGCATGGGATACCAATGGGGCGCCTCCGGCGATACGCCGGTGCCAGGTGATTTTGATGGCGACGGCACGACCGATCTCGCCGTCTATCGGCCGTCGACAGGCGAGTGGTATTTCCTCAAGTCGAGCACGGGATTCACGTCAGGCATGGGCTATAGCTGGGGTACGGCCGGTGATGTGCCGATTCAAAGCGACTTCGATGGCGACGGCATCACGGACCTGGCCGTGTTCCGTCCATCGACGCAGGAATGGTATTTCCTCAAGTCGAGCACCAACTTCACTGTGGGTGCAGGCTACAAGTGGGGCAGCCCCGGCGATCTGGCGGTGGTGGTGAAGTAGGTAAGGAATGGTGAGTGCGGGAATTGGAGCGCTTCACTCCAAAACGTCGCTTGTGGATGGGGCCGGAAGACGCAAAGGTCGCCGAACCCAACGAGCATGACGTAGGCCGTCAAATGGGCGCGCCTTCGCCGAATCCTACCCCTCGCGGCATCGGACCTTGGCTCCGAATCTGCCTGAAAAAGCGCAGGAAAGCGAGTCGCACGATAGTCAAGACTCGCTGTATCCTGCTCCGGGACAAATGGCACTCAAGAAATCCGAGTTGTATTCCTCTCTCTGGGCCAGCTGCGACGAGCTGCGCGGCGGTATGGACGCCTCGCAGTACAAGGACTACGTCCTCGTCTTGCTGTTCGTGAAATACGTCAGCGACAAATACGCCGGGCAACCGTTCGCGCCCATCACGATCCCTCCGGGCGCCAGCTTCAAAGACATGGTCGCGCTCAAGGGCAAGCCGAGCATCGGCGACGACATCAACAAGAAGATCCTCGGGCCGCTGGCCGCTGCGAACAAGTTGTCCGACATGCCGGACTTCAACGACGCGACGAAGCTGGGCAGCGGCAAGGAGATGGTCGACACGCTGACCAACCTGATCGCGATCTTCGAGAACCCCGCGCTCGACTTCTCGAAGAACCGCGCCGACGGCGACGACATCCTCGGTGACGCCTACGAATACTTGATGCGTCACTTCGCCACAGAGAGTGGCAAGAGCAAGGGGCAGTTCTACACGCCAGCCGAAGTCAGCCGGATCATGGCCCAGGTCATCGGCATCCGATCCGCGAAGACCAGCAGCGACACGACCGTGTACGACCCGACCTGCGGTTCCGGTTCGTTGCTGCTGAAGGTCGGTGACGCGGCCACGGCAAAGGTGACGCTCTACGGTCAAGAAAAGGACGCCACGACTGCCGGTCTCGCGCGCATGAACATGATCCTGCACGATCAGGCCACGGCGCTCATCGTGCAAGGCAACACCATCGCCAATCCGCTCTTCAAAGACGGCGACACACTCAAAACCTTCGACTTCGTCGTCGCCAATCCACCCTTCAGCGACAAGCGGTGGAGCAGTGGCATCGATCCGGCCAACGATCCGTTCGAGCGTTTCAAGCACTTCGGTGTTCCGCCGCCCAAGCAAGGTGACTACGCCTACCTGCTGCACATCGTCCGCTCGCTGAAGCCTGCCGCCAAAGGCGCCTGCATTCTTCCGCACGGTGTTCTGTTCCGCGGCAACGCCGAGGCCGTGATCCGCAAAAACCTCGTCCAGCGCGGCTACATCAAGGCGATCATCGGCCTGCCGCCGAACCTTTTCTATGGCACCGGCATTCCCGCGTGCATCGTCGTCATCGATAAGGAAGACGCCGCCGCGCGCAAGGGCATCTTCATGATCGATGCCTCGAAGGGTTTCATCAAAGACGGCCCAAAGAACCGTCTTCGCGAGCAGGACATCCACAGGATCGTCGATGCCTTCACCCGCCAGGCGGAGATCGCCGGTTACTCCCGCATCGTGCCGGTCGCCGAGATCAGTGACGCGAAGAATGACTTCAACCTGAACCTGCCGCGCTACATCGACGGCACTGAGGCCGAGGACTTGCAGGACATCACCGCCCACCTGCGCGGTGGCATCCCCGATCGTGACCTCGACAGCCTCATGACCTACTGGCAGGTCTTCCCCGGAGTGCGCGATGCGTTGTTCCGGCCGTCCGAATGGTCCGGCTACAGCGCCCTGCGTGTTGCCGCAGCCGACATCAAGACGACCATTTTCGGCCACGCCGAGTTTACGGCCTTCAACGTCACCGCCTCGAAGTTGTTCGCGAAGTGGAAGGCAGCCAACACGCCGCGCCTGAAGGAGTTCGCCAAGGACGGCCTGCCCAAGCGACTCATCGAGACGATCGCGGAGGATCTGCTCGCGACCTTCGAGAAGGCGCCGCTGATCGACGCCTATGACATCTATCAGCACCTGATGGACTACTGGGCCGAGACGATGCAGGACGACTGCTATCTCATCGCCGCTGATGGATGGCGCGAGTCCGCCCAGCCACGGCTCATCATTGAAGACAAGGCCAGGAAGACCAAGGCCAAGCCCGACTTCACTCTTGGCAAGAAGAAGTACACCGCCGAACTGATCCCGCCTGCGCTCGTGATCGCCCGTTACTATGCCCAGGAACAAGCCGCCATCGAAGCGCTGGAGGCCGAGCTGTCATCCCTTGTGCAGCAGATTGAGGAAATGGCCGAGGAACACGGCGGCGAAGGCGGTCTGCTCGAAGACGCTCGGAACGACAAGGACAAGCTAACCAAAGCTTCGGTGGCGGCGCGGCTTAAAGAAATCGGCAAGACCGACCCCGATACCGCCGACGAGCGCAAGGCACTGATCGACTACCTCGCTCTCTGTGAAAAGGAAACGGTGACCAGTGGCAAGATCAGCGACGCGCAGGACGCACTGTTAGCCAAGGTCGCCGCGCGCTACGGCCAGCTTACCGAGTCCGAGATCCAAACTCTGGTCGTGGACGACAAGTGGTTGGCCACTCTCGCCGCCGCCGTGCAGGGCGAGCTGGACCGCGTCTCGCAAACTCTGACCGGTCGCATTCGCCAGCTCGCCGAGCGTTATGCCACTCCGCTGCCACAGCTCACCGGCGACGTGGCTACGCTCGCAGCACGTGTAGACGAGCACCTCAAGAAGATGGGCGCGTCGTGGAAGTGAGGGCCGGGTACAAACAGACCGATGTGGGCGTGATCCCGGAGGAGTGGGAGGTCAAGCTTTTGCCTGATGTCTGTCGCTTTCGCGGAGGCAAAGCTCATGAGCAGCACATCTCGGACACCGGACAGTATGTCTGCGTGAACTCCAAGTTCATTTCGACGGACGGCAGGGTCCGCAAGTATTCAAGCGCGAACTTCTGCGCTGCGAAGCGAAATGACGTTCTCATGGTGATGAGCGACCTTCCCAACGGACGCGCTCTCGCGAAAGCCTATCTGGTCGAGCAAGACGATTTGTATGCGGTAAACCAGCGAGTCTGTGCGCTGACGGCATACCGCGACTGCCCGGAGTTTCTCTTCTACCTGCTCAACCGAAATCCCTATTTCTTGAGATTCGATGACGGTGTCAGCCAAACCCACTTGCTGAATCACGTCTTCCAGAAGTGCCAGCTACCGATGCCGCTCACGGTGGCCGAACAACGCGCAATCGGAGAGGCGTTGAGAAACGTTGATGATCTGCTTGGGGCGCTGGACCGGCTCATCGCCAAGAAGCGCGACCTCAAACAGGCCGCCATGCAGCAGCTCCTCACCGGCCAGACCCGGCTCCCCGGCTTCCACGGCGAGTGGGAGGTGAAGCGGCTCCGTGAGTCGACGGAGTGCCTTGATGGCGTTCGCGTCCCGCTGAACGAGGCGGAACGGGCACAAAGGAAGGGCGACTACCCCTACTGCGGCGCAAATGGCGTCCTCGATTTTGTGAACGACTACGTGATTGACGACGACATCATTTTGATGGCCGAGGACGGCGGTTACTTTGATGAATACGAATATCGTCCCATCGCCTACCGCATGACCGGAAAGTGCTGGGTAAACAACCACGCCCACATCTTGAAGGCAAGACCTGGTTTTGACCAGGGCTTCATCTTCTACTCGCTTGTTCACAAAAACATCCTGCCGTTCTTGGCGAGCGGAACGCGGGCGAAGCTCAACAAGTCTGAGATGAGCAAGATCGAAGTGCGTGTGCCCATGGAGTTCTCCGAACAGACCGCGATCGCCGCGGTGCTAGGCGAGATGGACGCGGAGCTGGCCGGATTGGAGCAGCGTCGGGAGAAGACCCGCGCTCTCAAGCAGGGGATGATGCAGGAACTACTGACCGGCAGGACGCGATTGGTGTGAGGACACGATGAAGAACTATTACCGGGTCATGCTGGGCAAGGGCAGCAGCTACGCCGAGGAGTGCTTTGCCGGGAACTTCATCGGCACGGACTTCGAGATCACGCAGGATCTAACGGGTGATCTGCCCGACGACTGGCGCACGTTCAACAAGAAGTTCATTCCCGTTCTCCTCAAGATCCGACCAGAGAAGACCAAGATCGGCGCCGGTCTCGCGTGTGGTGCATTGTGGACGGTGTCGAAGGGCATTCTCAAGGAAGACGTCGTGTTGTGTCCGGATGGCATGGGACGTTACCGCGTCGGTGAGGTTACCGGCGACTACCAATACGTTCCTGATCAAATTCTTCCGCACCGACGCGCAGTGCGATGGCTGAGCCAGGTCGTTGATCGTGCCGACATGAGCGAGGAACTGAGGCGGTCGGCGAGCTCAATCGGAACCGTCAGCAATCTCAGCCGCGCCGGATTCGGTGAGGAGCTTGCAAAGCTGATTGGCGGAGTCGCAGGGCCGGTCCTAATTTCCACGGACCAAACGGTGGAGGACGTCTCTGCATTTGCCCTGGAAATGCACCTCGAGGACTTCCTCGTCGAGAACTGGGCACAGACTGAGCTCGGCCGCGAATACGACATCTACAAGGAAGACGGCGAGCCGGCCGGCAAGCAGTATCCGACCGACACAGGCCCTATGGACATCCTCGCAATCAGCAAGGACAAGAAGCGCCTACTGGTGGTCGAGCTCAAGAAGGGCCGAGCCAGCGACGCCGTGGTAGGACAGACGCTGCGGTACATGGGCTACGTGCAGGACGAGCTTGCAGAGAAGGGCCAGATTGTTGTCGGCGTGATCATCGCGCACGAAGATGATCAGCGAATCCGTCGCGCCCTCGCGATGACATCCAACATCACGTTCTACAGGTACCAGGTTAGCTTCAAGTTGGTGAAAGGCTGATATGACGCCTGTCGGTGATCCGGAGCGCGTCACGCAGAACCGCGTCGTTGCGATGTTCCGCGACGAACTCGGCTATCGGCATCTCGGTGACTGGACCGACCGGGAGAACAACAGCAACCTCGAACAGAAACTGCTCACTACCTACTTGACGAAGGCCGGCTACGACTCCGGCCAGATCAGCCGTGCCCTTGACCGGTTGCGGACTGAAGCCGGAAATCCCAACCGGAGTCTTTACGACAACAACAAGCAGGTCTACAGCCTCCTGCGCTACGGCGTGCCGGTCAAGGTCGAAGCCGGCAAGGTCACGGAGACGGTCAACCTCATCAACTGGAACGAGCCTGAGAAGAACGACTTCGCCATTGCCGAGGAGGTCACGCTGCTCGGCAACCACGAGCGGCGGCCGGATCTTGTCCTTTACGTCAATGGCATTGCGGTGGGCGTGATTGAGCTGAAGAACAGCCGCGTCTCGATCGGCGACGGCATCCGCCAGAACCTCTCGAACCAGCAGCCGGAGTTCAACGCCTGGTTCTTCAGCACCGTGCAGCTCATCTTCGCCGGCAATGACTCCGAAGGGCTTCAATACGGGAGCATCGGCACGCCCGAGAAGTACTTCCTGAAGTGGAAGGAAGACGAGGCGGACAACAGCCGATTCAAACTCGACAAATACCTATTGAAGATGTGCTCGAAGGCCCGGCTGATCGAGCTTGTGCACGACTTCGTGCTGTTCGATGCCGGCATCAAGAAGCTGCCGCGCGCCCACCAGTACTTTGGCATCAAGGCCGCGCAGGAGCATGTGAACGTCTACAAGGGCGGCATCATCTGGCACACGCAGGGCAGCGGCAAGAGCATCGTCATGGTGCTTCTGGCCAAGTGGATCCTGGAGAACAAGCCCAGGGCTCGGGTGGTCATCGTCACGGACCGGGACGAGCTCGACAAGCAGATTGAAGGGGTGTTCTCTGGAGCGGAAGAGAAGATCGTACGCACCACGAGCGGCCAGGACCTGATGACGCAGCTCGGTCAGGCGAAGCCGCGCTTGTTGTGTTCACTGATTCACAAGTTCGGCCGGCGCGACGTCGACAATTTCGACGCGTTCATCAAGGAGCTTGAGGCCCAGCCGAGTAAGACTGTCGGCGAAGTGTTCGTGTTCGTCGACGAATGCCATCGCACCCAGAGCGGCCGACTGCATCGGACCATGAAGGCCCTCATGCCCAGCGCAGTGTTCATCGGGTTCACCGGCACCCCGCTGCTCAAGAAGGACCGGGCGACCAGCTTCGAGGTGTTCGGCAACTACATCCACACCTACAAGTTCAGTGAAGGCGTCGAGGATGGCGTTGTGCTCGACCTGGTCTATGAAGGCCGAGACATCGAACAGGAGCTCGGCTCCAAGGACAAGATCGACGCGTGGTTCGATGCCAAGACAAAGGGGCTGAACGAGTGGCAGAAGGCCGCGCTACGTGAGAAGTGGGGCACGATGCAGAACGTGCTGAGCTCGCGCTCACGCATGGAGCGTGTCGTCAGCGACATCGTGTTCGATTTCAGCGTGAAGCCACGCCTGAACAGCGACCGCGGTAATGCCATTCTCGTGGCGTCGAGCATCTACGAGGCGTGCAAATACTTCGAGGTACTCCAGAAGACCGTGTTCAAGGGCAAGTGCGCGGTCGTCACCTCGTACAACCCGCATGCTCAGGACGTCGTGCTGGAAGAGGTGGGTGCCAATTCCGAGACGGACAAGCAGTTCATCTACAACACGTATACGGCGCTGCTCGAGGGCGTGGATGCCCAGCCGAACAAGTCGAAGACCGAGACCTACGAGGACGACGCGAAGAAGCGGTTCAAGGAACAGCCGGCCAACATGCGGCTGCTGGTGGTGGTGAACAAGCTGCTCACAGGATTTGACGCGCCGAGCTGCACCTACCTCTACATCGACAAGAGCATGCAGGACCATGACCTGTTCCAGGCTATTTGCCGCACGAACCGGTTGGACGGCGACGACAAGCAATTCGGCTACATCGTCGACTACAAGGACTTGTTCAAGAAGCTCTCGAACGAGGAGGGCACTGGCGCCCTGCAGGTCTACTCGTCTGAGTTGGACCATACCGCGCCCGGTGCGGAGCCTGACGTCCTGATGCAGAGCCGTCTGACAAAGGGCAAACAGCGGTTGGACGACGCCCTGGAAGCGATCGGCTTGATCTGCGAGCCAGTCGTGCCGCCGAAGGGCGAACTGGAGCATATTCACTACTTCTGCGGCAACAACGAGATCGTGGCGGATCTTGCCGAGCGAGAGCCGAGACGCGTGGCGCTCTACATGGCGTCGGTCGCCTTGGTCAGAGCCTATGCCGGCATTTCGGACGAGTTGGAGGCCGCAGGTTATTCCGCGGCCGACATCGCGCGCATCAAGGCAGATCTGAAGCGTTACCTGGACCTGCGCGAGATCATCCGTAAGGCGAGTGGCGAGACGATCGACCTCAAGGCATACGAGGCGGACATGCGCCACCTCATCGACACCTACATCGAGGCGAGCGCGTCTCGTGTGGTGTCGCCCTTCGGCGACATGCCGCTGCTTGAGGTGATCGTCAAGTCGGGCATGGACAAAGCCATTGGCTCCCTGCCATCTGGGATCAAGGGCAACAAGAACGCCGTGGCGGAGACCATCGCGAACAACGTCCGTAGCAAGATCATTAAGGAACATCTCAACGACCCGGCGTACTACGACCGGATGTCCGCACTCCTCGAAGAGATCATCGCCGACCTGAAGGCTCGACGCGTGAGCTACGAGGAGTATTTGAAGCGGATCGCCGAGCTTGCGAAGAACGTGCAGGCGGGGCAGGCAGACGACACGCCTGAACCGTTGAAGAAGAGCGCCGGGCTACGAGCGATCTATAACAACCTCCCCGAGCCGGGCGCCGGTGCGGTGCTCCGCGAGACTCCGCCTCCGTACGGTGATCCGGTCGAACCTCGACTGGTGCTCGCGCTTGAGATCGACGGCGCCGTGAAGCGCGTCAGGCCCGACGGCTGGCGCGGTCACCTACCGCGTGAACAGACCATCAAGGCGGCCCTGTACAACATCCTTCAGAACGTGGCTGAGGTTGAGCGCATCTTCCTGATCATCAAGCAGCAGAGCGAATACTGATGGGCACGACGATTGAGCTGGGTGGCATCACCCTCGACGTCCTGCGGAAGGACATCAAGAACGTTCACTTGAGCGTCTACCCGCCGTCTGGGCGGGTGAGGATCTCCGCGCCTGCGCGAATGAGTCTCGACACCGTGCGGCTGTTTGCAATCTCAAAGCTCGGTTGGATCAAACAACAGCAACGGAAGTTGCGCGATCAGGAGCGAGAGACGCAACGGGAATACGTGGACCGCGAGAGCCACTACGTGTGGGGACGACGCTACCTCTTGAAGGTCGTTGAGGCGGAGTCGGCGCCGAGCGTGGTCCTGCGCCAGTCAAAGATGATTCTGAGCGTTCGTCCAGGGACCAATGCCGTCATGCGGGAGGCGGTTGTGTCAGGGTGGTATCGGCAGACCTTGAAGGCCGCCGTGCCGGTGCTGGTGGAGGAGTGGCAACCACGGCTCAAGGTTCACGTGGAGGCATTCCATGTCCAGCAGATGAAGACGAAGTGGGGAAGCTGCAACGCCGGCGCGCGGACGATCCGGCTCAACACCGAACTGGCGAAGAAGCCGAAGAACTGTCTCGAATACGTCGTCGTGCATGAGATGGCGCACCTGATCGAGCCGACACACAGTCCGCGCTTCCTAGCCTTGATGGACCGGTTCATGCCCCACTGGCGCAACACGAGGGAGTTGCTCAACCGCCTGCCGGCGCGACATGAGCGGTGGAGCTACTGAGGACGACGCGGCATAGTTGTCTACGATCGCCGGGAAGACGCTATTGTGCGCCTGGGTAGTCGGCTCGTCGATAGCCGCCGAGATTCCAGTTCGCAGCGCGACGTCTTTTGAGGACTTCGGCATCAGCGAGAACATCTTCGTCGGCAAGCCTGATCTGGTGTCGATCGTCTGCCCAGCCCGTAGGCAGTTCCAAATCACCCCTGCCGGGTGCTGACGCCTGCCTAATTGCGGAGTTCAAGATCGCGATCTACACCGCGGACGCGATCGCCGGCGATGCCTGGGTCCGGCCCGAGGGTGAGCCATGCGTGCACGGTTCGAGATGGCCATGGGAGTAGGACCTCATGAGGCGGCCGCGCGCCGCCGGGGCGCAGCAGGCTCCTGCGGCTAGGCGACCGCTACGGAACTCTCTCGAAGATCGTCCATTTGTCGCAAAAATGTGACAATCTGGTTCCAAGTGGGCGTTGCTAGGGACGCCATTTTTGTCTCTGGAATCATCCGGGCCGAGCCGTCTCGGGTCCGCGGAGCAGTATGAAACGCGTCTTGATGGTGTTGGCACTGGCGTGCGCCAGTGCGTGTGGCAGCAGTGCGACGTCTCCTTCCGTAGGTGTGAATGTGTCTTTTAGCGCGACTGATCTCACAGTGGGAACCGGAGCGACGGCGGTGGCCGGTCGAACGGTTTCGATGAACTACACGGGCTGGCTCTACGATGCGAGCAAGACCGACAACAAAGGCACGCAGTTCGACACGTCGATTGGGCGTGGCGTGTTCTCGTTCTTGCTCGGTGCCGGCCAAGTCATTGCGGGCTGGGACCAGGGCGTGCCCGGGATGAAGGTCGGTGGTTCACGACGTCTGATCATTCCGCCCAGCCTGGGCTACGGCGCGTCAGGTGCCGGCCCGATTCCGGGTAACGCCACGTTGGTGTTCGACGTGTCGCTCGTCGCGGTGCAGTAAGCTTCTCGGCGCATGAAAATCGCGCCGTTTCTGCTGGAACGCTGGATGACGCGTCACGAGACGCACGTCCAGTTCGATATTGCTGAGAGCGGCATTCTGCCGCTCTCCACCAACGACTTGTTGGCGTTCGAACCGCCGGATCAACGTGCGGCCGTGCTCGAACGCTTGCTCAATATCCCGCTGGGCTACAGCGAGGCCTGCGGGACGCACGCGTTACGCAGCCAACTGGCGGCGACCTACACGCGTGGTGACGCGGACCACATCCTCGTTACGACGGGCGCGATCGAAGCGAATTACCTTCTGTACAACGTGCTCCTCGAGCCGGGCGATCACGTGATCGCGCCATATCCGGCGTATCAGCAGCTCTATGAAGTGCCGCGCGCGATCGGCTGCGACGTCTCCCTGTGGCATGTCGGCCCGGAGACGGGCTATCGCTACGATGTGGCGGCGCTTGAGGCCATGATCACGCCGAAGACGAAGCTGATCGTCGTCAATACCCCGCACAACCCAACGGGCGCGATGTTGTCGCCGTCAGAAGCGGCGCGCGTCTATGCGTTGGCCGCCTCGGTCGGCGCGGCGGTGATCGGCGACGAGGCATATCGCTGGCTTGACGTCCCAGGCGGTGAGCCATTTGCGGGCCCCATGTTTGACCGCGGCCCGCTCGGCATCAGTGTGGGCACGCTCTCGAAACCCTTCGGTTTGCCAGGCCTGCGCATCGGCTGGATCGCGGCGAACCGCGACATCGTGGAGAAGTGCTGGGGCCTGCGCGACTACATCACGCTGAGCCCAGGCAAACTGAACGACGCGCTGGCGCAGCTGGGGCTGAAGCATCGCGACGTGATCGTCGCGCGCAACACGCGCATTATCGAAGCGAATCTGAAAGTGGCAGCGGCCTGGATCGCCGAGCGGCCCTATCTGTCATGGACGCCTCCGCGCGGTGGCTTGCTCGCGCTCATCAAATACGATCGCCAGATTCCATCGCTGGAACTCGCCGATCGGCTGGCGGAAGAGCAGAGCGTGATGCTCGCGCCGGGATCCGCGTTTGGCTATGAAAATCACCTACGGCTCGGTATTGGCCAGCGGCCGGATATCTTCGCGGAAGGGCTGCGACGCGCGGCGTTGATTCTCGACGCGTTGTAATCAGGCTACAATTGGAGTTTCACGTGGGCCGGTAGCTCAGTGGTAGAGCACCTGGCTTTTAACCAGAGGGTCGCAGGTTCGATCCCTGCCCGGCCCACCAGCCTTCAGCTCACCTCTGGTACTACAGGATCCGCTACTACAGAATTCGCATCCCGAGGGCCGAGAGCGCAAGCTCAACGCCGAGGATCGCTGTCTGGTTCTGCGAATCCAGAATCGGATTGATCTCCACCAGATCGAGCGCGAGCAGGCGATCGGTATCGGCCAGCATCTCCATCACCATGTGGGCTTCACGGTAATTCAACCCGCCTTTGACGGGTGTGCCGACGCCCGGCGCAATCGCGGGATCGCACACGTCGAGATCGAAGGAGACATGGATGCCCATCGTGCCGTCGGTGGCGATCGCGATCGCGCGCTCCATCACTGTGGCAATACCCATGCGATCGACGTCCTTCATCGTGAAGGTATGCACGCCGGCATCGCGCACCTTGGTCTTCTCGTCTTCGTCGAGGTTGCGGATGCCGATGAGCACGGTCTTTTCTGGACGCACTTTCGGGAAGGCTGAGCCGATTCTGGCCAGCTCCGTCGGTTCCTGACCGAGGAGCGCGGAGAGAGGCATGCCGTGCACGTTGCCGCTTGGCGTCGTGGCCGGTGTGTTCATGTCGGCGTGCGCGTCGATCCAGAGCAGACCGATCTGGCCACTTCTCGCCGCCGCGTAGTCTGCCGTCGCGCCGACCGACCCGGCACCCAATGAGTGATCGCCGCCGATCACGAGCGGCAGCGCACCTTCCTCGAGCGACTGCAGGGAGAGCTGATGCAGCTTGGTGCACACCTTCGCGATCTCGCGGATGTACTTCTTCCGGGCGTCGCCTTCCGCCTTGATCTCGGGAATCGGGGAGTCGATGTCGCCTTTGTCGATGACTTTGCAGCCGAGCGCCGTGAGTCGCTCGGCAAGGCCGGCGATGCGCACCGCGGACGGCCCCATATCGACCCCGCGACGACCGCCGCCAAGATCGAGCGGCACGCCGATAATGTGTACTGCCGAAGCTTTCACGCCTCACTCCGGGTTCCCGGAGCGAGCAGCCCCTCGACCAAACCGAGCAGGTCGCTCATGAAGAGCGGTTTGAACTTCACCGCCGCACCGTAGGCGCGCAGTTCGCCCATGAATTCATCGGAGAGGAAGTGGTCGCCGGTGACGATGGCGACGGGCACTTGGCAGAGCGTCTGGTCGCGGCGTACGCGCGTCAGAAGGCCCATGCCGTCTATCAGAGGCATCCGGAGATCGCTCAGAATGACATCCGGGACGTGCCGGCGTGCCTCCTCGAGTGCCGCATCGACTGAGTGGACCACGGTGACCTGATAGCCACTGACTGTGAGCATTCTGGCGAAGGTCTGACCAACGATGGGGTCGTCATCCACAATCAAGACCCGAGCTTCGGCGACCATGAATCGATTCTACGTGTTACGATACGCCTGCCGTGACGCCTATTTTTGTTCGCCCGGTCCGCGAACAGCTTGAGCACGATCGACTGATTCGCTTTCTCCACGCCCGTTACAAGCGCAAGTTCGACGTCTTTGCCAACGTCGGCGATCAGCAGCTTGGCGCGGTGAAGCTTGGTGCCAACGTGTATTACCCCGATTTGGTGCTGGTGAGCGGCAAGAAGCTCGCGGGCCTGGTCGAGGTCGAAACGCTGGAGTCCACCAACAATCTCGAGGCGATGGCGCAGTGGACGCACTTCTCGCGTGCCCGCGTACCCTTCCATCTGTACGTGCCTGTGCTGGCGATTGACGCCGCGCGCCGGCTGTGCGACGCCAATCAGGTGTCGGTCTCTGAGATCTGGACGTATCGCGCGGTCAACGATCAGTTCGATCTGGTGCGGATGTTTGCCGATGCTGGCGCGCTGAAGGCCGGCAACAAAGTGGCCCAGAAGGCGTTGCTCTTTATTCCCGAGCCGCCCAAGGTTGAGCCGCCACCTCCGCCGCCACCACCTCCCGCGCCGAAGCCGGTCAGCGTGCCTGTGAAACCGGCGGGGAAGGGCATCTTCGTCAAGTCTGCGACGCCGCCACCGAAACCTGTGGCCGCTCCGAAGCCGGCCCCCGCACCGAAACCCGTCGCGCCGCCAGCGAAGGCCGTGCCGGCGAAGGCCGTGAAAGTTGTCAAGTCCGTGGCCAAGAAAGTAGTGAAAAAGGCGTCGAAGGCGAAGCCTGCCGCCAAGGCGCCAGGCAAGAAGGCGGCCGCCAAGAAGCCCTCCAGCAAGGCGCGGCCGATCAAGCGGCGGAAGTAGCTCATGCCGTTCCTGCGCCACGCCCGAGACAAACGCGGGTACGAGACCACGTTTGTGATGCACTCGTACCGGCCCGGGCTTGGGCAGGCCGGCGGCCGGACGCGGCTGCTGTATCTGTTTCGCACGCCATCAAATCGTAAGGTCGGCCGCAATCTCCTTGATCCCGAGGTGATGGAAGCGCTTGAACACACCCATCCCGATCTGACTTTCGACTGGCACGGGATGTTGCGCGCGCCGGCACAGGTCTCGTCTGAGCCGGACCGTGATCGAGACCGCGGCCGGCAGCGTCAGGATCGCTCGGAGCGGTCTGAACGCGGCGAGCGGGGCAATCGAGGAGACCGAAGCAATCGGCAGGAGCGCGGCGCGTCCACCCCTGCCGCTCAGGTCCGAACAGCCGAGGTGGCCGCACCGGAAGCGCCGCTGGCCATCCTCGAAGACGACTCGTTGCTGGGCAAGACGGCCGGCGCGGTCGAGGCTGCGCGGCTCCGTGGGGCCTACAATGAGTTGATACAGCGGGTGGCGCGCCGGGCCAGGACGCCTGAAGAGCGGGACCGGCTAACCGAGCGGACGGGTCGTCTCAACCCTGACGAGTGGCACGACGCAGAGGCAGTGACGGCCGGTTTGGCCACCTTTGCGGTCGACTCGGAAGCGATTCGGCAGGAATTGCCGCGGCGGCGACGTGGTCGACGCGGTGGCCGGGCGCGAGATCGCGAGCCCGGCAGTGTTGGGACACAAGGACATGATGCAGACGAACTCGAAGTGGTGGGTGAGGCTGGCGCTGACGATCGCAGCCTCGACAGTGATGTGGGCGCAGGGCACACCGGCGCCGCAGACCCCGCAAGCCCCCCGATTCACGACATCGATTGATTTTGTCAGCAAGGACGTCACGCCGCGTGACGCCAAGACCAAACAGTTCCTGCCCGATTTGAAGCGTGAGGAATTCGCGCTGTTTGAGGACGGCGTCGAGCAGAAGATCGAGAGCTTTGCGCTCAGCCACGGCGGCCGATTGCTGAGCGACATCACGCCGGCGGCGATCGCCCCGCCGGCTGGCATCATCCTGCCCAGCGTGCGTCCGCCGGCCGACACGTCGGGCCGCATCATTCTGATCTTCATCGACGACCTCCATGTGGAGTTCAAACTGACGCCGCGCATGCGTCAGCTCATGAAGCGCATCTCGGACCTGCTGATTCATGAAGGTGATCTGTTCGGCGTCGTGTCGACGGGCTATTCGTCGATTGAGCAGGACATGACCTACGACCGCAAGCGCATTCCGGAGATCATCTCGAAAATTTCGGGTGCCGGCCTGAAGCCGTCCGAGCTGGTGCGCGCCCAGTCGACTGCCGAGGGCCCGGCCGAAGTGCGCTATCGCGCCAATACGGCCTTTTCCACCGCCTACGGCGTGCTGCAGAACTTCGACAAGATCACCAATCGCCGGAAGATCTTTGTCTACATTTCGAGTGGATACGATTTCAATCCGTTCCCGGATGCGCGCCAGCGCTACGACGCGCAGACCAACAGCAAGAATGGCTCCACCGATCTCGGCCAGACGGACCCCAATAACGTGGATCCGTCGCTGCTCAGCAATCCCTTCGACACGCGCAACAACACGTTCAGTTTCGCGGATCTGGCCCATGAACTATCGGAACTGACCCGCCAGGCGAATCGTTCGAACGTCACGATGTACACGATCGACCCGCGCGGTCTGACTGGCGGGCCCGACATGGACGAGCAGGACGTGCGCACCGCCGAGTACCTCGACAACGTCCGCACCACGCAAGATACGTTGCGCGTCATTGCGGAGCAGACCGGTGGCTTTGCCGTCGTCAACATGAACGACTTCGACAAAGCGCTGAAGATGATTGACGCGCAGGCCAGCGACTATTACGTGCTCGGCTACTACTCCAACAACCCAGACCCGTTGAAGCGCAAACGGACGGTGGAAATCCGCGTCAAACGGCCGGGTGTCGAGCTCACCTATAACAAGGAATACACGCTCAAACCGCCGCCCAAACCGATCAAATAAGTACTGCTATACTCCGAGGACTTGGTCGGCCGCTCACCCGGTCAGTTTCTGTTGACCAACTTCTAACTGGAGACGGAAGAAAATGAAGCTTGTTCTGAAAGCCACGCTGTGTTTCAGCCTCGCGCTGGGCGCCGCTGTGATTTCTGCGCGTCCGGCGTTTGCGCAGACCATCACGACCGGCACGATTTCGGGTTCGGTCGTGGATCCGCAGGGCGGTGTACTGCCCGGCGCGACAGTTGTTGCGTTACACACTCCGACAGGCACCGCGTACGAAGCGGTGACGCAGGCGGATGGCCGGTTCACGATCCTGAGCGTTCGGGTCGGCGGCCCCTACACCATCACGGTGAAGATGCAGGGCTTCAAGGACGACGTCCTCCAGAATGTCAATGTGGGCCTCGGTGAAGATCGGGCCGTCACGAGCAAGCTCAAGCTTGCGGGTGTCACCGAGACCGTGCAGGTCATGGCCGAAGCGCAGCAGATCGACGCCTCGCGCGCCGGTGCCGGTGCCAATATTTCCAACGACATCAAAGAAGTGCTGCCGACGATTTCGCGCAGCATTTTCGACATCGCTCGGATTAACCCGTTGTTTAACGCGGTCGGCGGTGCCGGCGGCGACGGCGCGAGCGTGATCTCGGTGGCCGGCAGCAGTTACCGCACAAACAGCATTCAGATCGATGGCGCGCTCAACAACGATCTGTTCGGGTTGTCTGGCTCGGGTGGCGTCCCCGGTGGCGCGATGGAAACGCAGCCGATCGCGTTCGATGCGATCCAGGAAATTCAGCTGGTGGTGTCTCCGTATGATGTGCGTCAGGGTGGCTTCTCAGGCGGCGGCATCAACGCGGTGACCAAGAGCGGCACGAACGCGTTCCACGGCACGGGTTTCTTCTTCGGCCGCAATCAGGCGTGGGTGGGCAAGGGCGTCACCAACACCGCAATCTCCAACTTCAAAGAGAAGCAGGGCGGCGGCAGTCTCGGTGGCCGATTGATTGAGAATCGGGCGTTCTTCTTCGCTTCAGGCGAGGTGTATCGTCGCCTGAAGCCGACCGGCGTTTCGGTCGGCGGCACGGGCGTGCCGTTCTCGGGGAGCACCGCGCTGGTCGATCAGTATTTGTCGATCCTGGCCAACACCTACGGTTACACCCCGTCGTCGGACCCCAAGGGCGAGTTTGGCCGCAAGACAGACAACAACAAGTACTTCGGTCGTATGGACTTCAACGTCGCGTCAGGGCATCAGCTGACATTGCGTCACAACTACATTGACGCCTTGACAGACGTCGGCACGCCGTCCGCGACATTCTTCAAGACCCCGGACAACTACTACCGGTTCAATGACAAGACGAATTCCTCGGTCGGTCAGTTGAATTCCACGTTCGGCCGGGCGGTCAACGAACTGCGCGTCGCGTATACGACGGTGCGCGACCATCGTGATCCGCAGCCGTTCGAACAGAAGCCGTTCCCGCAGGTCAACGTGTTGCTGGCCACGGGCATCAATATTCAGTCGGGCCGCGAGCAGTTTTCGGGCGCGAACCAACTCGATCAGGACATCTTGGAAGTCACTGATTCGCTGACGCTGCTCAAGGGGCAGCATACGCTGACGCTCGGGTCCAGCAACCAGTTCTTCAAGTTTCGCAACCTCTTCATTCGGGACTTCTTCGGCACCTACAGCTTCACGAGCCTCGCAAATTTCGCAGCGGGCCAGGCCCAGTCCTATGACCTGAGCTACCCGTCGGGCAGTGTGACGGAAGCCCGGTTCGGCGTGCGTCAGTTTGGTTTCTATGCGGGCGATCAGTGGCGCGTGCGCTCGAACGTCACTGTCACGTTGGGTGTGCGTCTGGACATTCCGACTTACCCGGACACGCCGACGGCAAACCCGGCGGCGGTGACCAACTTCGGCTACCGCACCGACATCACACCGAAGAGCACCTTGTTCTCGCCGCGTTTCGGTATCAACTACGACCTGCATGGTGACGGCACCGAGCAGGTGCGCGGTGGCGTTGGCATCTTTGCCGGCCGCCCACCGTATGTGTTCGTGTCAAACGAGTACGGCAACACCGGCGTGGATTTCACACGGATCGGCGCGTCGTCGAACACGGCCAACAAGATTCCGTTCGTGACCGACGTCAACAATCAACCCAAAGTCGTGACCGGCGCGGCCGCCGGTTCGTTCACGAATGAGATCGATCTGATCGATCCGGACTTCAAGTATCCGTCGGTGTTGCGCGGCAACATTGGCTGGGACCGAAAGCTGCCGTTTGGTTTGTACGGCTCAGGTGAATTTGTGTGGTCCCTGATCCGCAATGACGTGCGGTATCAGAACCTGAACTACACGCCTTCGGTCACAGTGACCGGCGTCGGTGGCCGTCCGTTCTTTGTCAAGAAAGTCTCTACGCTATCTGATGTGGTGTTGTTGACCAACACGACAGAGGGCGGCAATTGGACGGCGAGCTACGAAGTGCGTCGCCCGTTCAAGAATGGCTGGTTCTTCTCGGCCGCTTATTCGTACAACGACTCGAAGAGCGTTCAGGACATCACATCCGACCAGGCCGCGTCGGCGTGGGGCAACACGTCGGTGCCGGGCGACCCGAACAACCAGCCGCTGACCCGTTCGAGCTTTGCTGTCGGTCATCGCATCAACGCGTCGACGTCGTACGACTTCAAGTTGCCGATGGGCACGAGCGCGACGCTGAGCTTGTTCTACGCGGGCACATCCGGCCGTCCGTTCACGATGGCCTTCAGCCGCGACGTCAACGGTGATGGCCGCGGAACCAACGACCTGCTTTACATCCCAGCCTCGGCGACCGAAGGCGGCTTTACCTACACGGGCGGCACCTACAACGATCTGCTGACGTTCATTCAGGCCGACCCCTGCCTGAAGGACTTTGTGGGCAAGACAATTCCGCGCAATGCCTGCCGGGCGCCGTGGACGAACACCCTCGACGGCAAGCTCGCCGTTCGGTTGCCGTTCAAGTCGATCAAAGCGGAAATCACGCTTGATGCGCTCAACCTGATCAATCTGTTCGACAACAAGGGTGGGTTGTTCCAGTATTCGTCGTTCAACCAGCTTCAGGTCATCGGCAGCAACCCGACCTCGGTCACGGCAACGGCGCCGTTCCTGGGCTACAACCTCGCGACGCTGACGGGAACGACGTTCACCAAGTTCTTCCGTGACGACCTCCGCTCCCGCTGGCAGCTCCAGCTCGGCGGTCGCATCCGCTTCTAGCTCGAGTCAGTAGACACACAACGGGCCCGGTTGCCGAAAGGCAGCCGGGCCCGTTTTACGTACAAGACCACTCAACATGGGGGGCCATGGGGGACCATGGGGAAGATCAAACCCAAATTATTCGGAGATCAAACCCGTGATGCTCTGGCTTGATCGACGATCTTGATCTTTGAGTATTTTGGGGTTGGTTTTCCCGACGGCCCCCAATGGCCCCCAATGTTGAGGGTTTTTGATCTACGCCGTGAAGTGCTTGATCCGATCCACTGCTTCGCGCAGGTAGTACTCGTCCATCTCGATGCCGACAAAGTCGAGACCGAGTTTGGCGGCGGCCAACCCGGTGTTGCCGAGGCCGAGGAACGGGTCGAGTACGGCGCCGGCGCGATCGAGGCCGTGGAGGAGCAGGCACTGTTCGGGGACCTTCGGCGGGAATGACGCCGGGTGTGGCCGTTCTTTGTCGCGGCTCTGAATGGTTTCGTAGGGGATGAACCAGGTGTTGCCACGGCACCGCTTGTCCTGGCCTTCGCCGGTTCCGGCCCAGCGCTTGATGTTGGATTTGTCCTGATAGGGCACACCGACGGCTCGTCGATCAAGGCGCGTCCGGCCACCCGGTGTGAAGTGAAAGATGAACTCGTGGCAGTCGTTGACGAAGCGGTCGCTGTTGATCGGCTTGTAGTGTCCGACGGCCAGGTCCTTCTCGAGCCCGGTATTGGCGCCAGCGGCGTCGCGGTCGATGGCGATCGACTTGACCCAGTGAATCGTGTTCTGCAGTTTGAAGTGCTGGCGTGCGACCTGGGCTACCTCGATCGGGACCCAGGGATCAGTCGGTTTTGCGCCGACGTTCAGAAACAGCGAGCCGGCTGGATCCATTGCTTTGGCCACCGCGCGCGTCCACCGCTCGGTCCAATTCAGGTACTCGGTCCGAGGCATGTCATCTTCGTACGTCCGGTAACTAACGCCGATGTTGTAGGGCGGGGAGGTGACGACGACGCCGATGGAGGCGAAGGGGAGGGTGGGCAGCACATCAAGACAGTCGCCCAGAAAGAAACGCATCGTGGCCTTGCCGAGCGTCAGTGTGTGCCAGGGTCGTTCAACGCGAGGTGCACGAAGTGCAGCGAGTGCCATACCTAAGATCTCGGTACGGCGGTCGAAAAAGTACAGTACCGGCCGGTTTACGAGGCGCGAACGATGACGCCGCCGAGGCCGTGGGCCACGCGGTTTGGAGCCACTGGCTGGTTAAGCTGATGGCCCGACTGACCGCACATCGAACCCTTTTCCTCGATGTACGTAATCTCGCGGCCGGTGGCGATTTCATGGTACCGGCCCGACACGCATCCGCAAGTGAGTGTGGTGAATCCGAGCAAGCGCACGAGGCTCATATCAATACTCCTGCCTTTCCGGTATTGCAATCGGCATGCCTAGTGTCTTCTTGAGTCGCTCAGAGGGAGTTGGTGGCAATCACACAGTCGACCGAGTCGAAATTACCTCCCTTGTTGAATTTTTGACACCAAAGAGTTGGATGAAATTACCTTCGTGAGGGATCCGAGGTCATGCGCGCGCTGCTTTCCGACAAACTGTTGCGCGGCGATGATGCGGACCGCGAACAGAAGATGCGTGGCGATGGCGACCACGATCTCGGTCGTAGTTCCGCCAGCAACGGCCGACATCGAGTTGACCATCGCCGCTCCGAGAAACACGTAGCTGAACAGGGGATCGAGTCCGCCGGGAGACAGCCAGTTGCGGCCCATAACCATTGCGGTGTGTTCCCATGCAGGCGGCGTTGGCTCGCCAGATTCAAACATCAGCTGAATGTAGCGACCGACTCGCTCGACGCCGGCGTGCAGCGACAGGACGACTTCGAAGCCGCCGATCAGCACGAGCAAGGGAATCACGCCCGCCAATGGCGCGGGGCCGTTCGTCCAACTGTAGAGCGCGAGCGCCGCCCACACGGACCAGGTGGTCAGCGCCAACACAAATCGCAGGGTGCCCCGGTGCTGGAGTGTTGCGCGCAACGACCGATACTCTTCTTGTACGAGTTCCGGAGTAGCGATGGGTGTCTTCTGTGCGGACATGGCGGCCTCAAGTCGCATGAAACGTTGAGTGCAAAATGACCGGTACCTATTGCAGCGATTGTACTTGTGATGCTACTATCGCGCGGGTTTGACGGGAATAATGAGACAGCACACTTCAGTTCGGGTCGTCGTTGGCGCGTTGTGCGCGGTCGGGATGCTGTCAGTGACAGCGTCGGCTGGTGCCGCCCCGCGTCGCCCCACGAAACAGCAGACCAGGCCCGCCGCCAAGCCGACCCAGTCGCAGGCTAGCGCGCCGGCAAGGCCCGCTGTCGCGCCCGCGCCGCAATCCACCCGCACGGCGATTGCCCGTGCGCAGGCCGAGGCTCGCGCGAAAGCGGCCGCTGCCTCGCGTCAGCAACTCGAAGCCTCGTCGCCCAAGTTCAAACGCGACGCGCTGGGCAATCTCGTGCCGGACGTTCGAGCAGCAGCCGCCATCGTGTTTAATCCGCAGACCGGCGAGGTGCTCTGGGAAGAGAACTCCCATGAGACCCGGTCCATCGCCAGCCTGACAAAAATCATGACCGCGGTCACATTTGTGGCCGACGATCCGGACATGAATCAGCCGGTCCTGGTCACTCGCGCCGACACGCTCAACGCCTCGGTGACCCATCTTCAGGCTGGGGACCTTGTCACGTGGGGCGACCTGCTGCACCTCACCTTGATCGCGTCAGACAACGCGGCGGCGCGTGCCCTGGCGCGCACCGCGGAAGGTGGCTCGGTGGCCTTCGTCGGCCGGATGAACGACATGGCGCACCAACTGGGCCTGACCAGCACGCACTATCTCGATCCGTCGGGCCTCGTCGCTGAGAACGTCTCGTCGGCCTACGACATCTCACATCTGATCGCGTTTGCCGCCGGTGATCCGCGGCTCGGGTCGATCATGCGCACGGCCGATTACGTCGTGAAGACCCCGAAACGCCTGATTCAGATTCACAGCACGAACAAGTTGCTCAGCACCGACATCGGCGTCCTCGGTGGCAAGACCGGGTTCATCGCGAAGGCCGGCTACTGCCTGGCCACGCTTCTGCAGATCCCCCAGGGCAGCCAGGTCGCCGTCGTCGTCCTCGGTGCCGCTAATAGCGCCACGCGGTTCTGGGAAGCACGCCATCTATTCAACTGGGTGGTGGGCAAGGCGCAGGGCATTATTGGGACTGACGATGCCCGGCCCGCTGCCCCCGCGACCTTTATCCGCTAGCCCGTCAGGGATCTCCGCACGAAGATACGCCGGGCGCACGCCGCGGCTGCATGTGCTCATGGTGTCCTCAGAAATGGCGCCGTGGGCGAAGACCGGTGGTTTGGCCGACGTGGTGGCCGGCTTGCCGGCCGCGTTAACACGCCTCGGCCACCGGGTCACCGTCGTGCTTCCCAAGTACCGAGGCCTCGATCCAACCGACTGCCGTGTCACCACGGGCGAGGTGTCGCTTGGCGCCGTGCAACAGCAAGTGCAGTGGCACACGCGCGAAGGCGCCGACCACGTGCGAACCGTGTTCGTCGATTGCCCCGCGATGTTCGATCGCGCCGGCTACTACGGTGCCGGCGGCCAGGACTTCGCAGACAACGCAGATCGTTTCGGTCTTCTTGCGGTCGCGGCCCTCGATTTTGCCGAAGCCGACGGTGCCGCCGCGCCGACTGTCGTGCATGCGCATGACTGGCAGTCCGGGTTGGTGCCGACGCTGCTGCGTACGCAACCGCGCCGATGGCCACGGTTGTCGCGCGCCGGACTCGTCTTCACGATTCACAACCTCGCGTATCAGGGCCGGTTCTCGAAGGATGTTGTGCCGAGACTCGCGCTCGACTGGCGCGTCTTCACGATGGAAGGTGGCGAGTTCTGGAACGATTTCAGCTACCTGAAGTGCGGCTTGGCCTACAGCGACTACACGACGACGGTGAGTCCGCGGTATGCCGTCGAAACGCTGACGCCGGAATTCGGTTACGGCTTCGAAGGGGCGCTGCAATCGCTGGGCGAGCGCTATCTCGGGATTCTCAACGGCATCGACACCACTATCTGGAACCCGGAAACCGATCCGTTGCTGCCGGCGCACTTTTCGGCGAGTGACTTAGCGGGCAAGCGCGAATGCAAGCGCGCGCTTCTCAATCAGTTCTACCTGCCGCAGGGAGACGACGCCCTTGCGCGTCCGGTCGTCGCGATCGTTTCGCGGCTGGTTGCGCAAAAGGGCTTCGATTGGATCTACGAAGCGGCGGACGAGTTGATGGCGCTCGACGCCACGTGGGTCGTGCTGGGGACCGGCGAGACGAAGTACGAACAGATGTGGCAGGCGATGCACGATCGTCATCCATCGCGGGTCGGCGTGTACTTTGGATTTGATGAAGGTCGCGCGCATCTGGCTGAAGCGGGCGCTGATCTCTTCTTGATGCCGTCGCTGTTTGAGCCGTGCGGACTCAATCAGATGTACAGCCTGCGCTACGGCACCGTGCCGGTCGTACATGCGGTCGGCGGTCTGGACGACACGATTCGCACGTACCGACCGAATGCGCGCCACGCCAACGGTTTCAAGTTTACGAATGGATCCGGGGCGGAATTGGCGGCGACGATGCGTCAGGCGTTGCGGCTGTTCCACAATCCAGTTCAGTGGGCGCGACTCATGTCTGAGGGCATGGCCGACGACCATTCCTGGGACCAAGCCGCCCGGGAATATGTCAGAGTGTATAAGCGGGCACGACGAGACGCGCGTGATTTGCGGTAGCTAACAAGCGAGAGAGACGAGCATGGCATCGGACAAGGTAGCGACGTTTACGGACAGCAATTTTGATGCGGATGTGCTGAAGGCGACAACGCCGGTTCTGGTCGACTTCTGGGCGGAATGGTGCGGTCCATGCCGTGCGCTCGGTCCGACCATCGACGCGATTGCGACCGACTACGCGGGGAAGGTCCGCGTGGGCAAGCTCAACGTTGACGAAAACCAGAACGTGACGGTCCAATATCAGGTGCGCGGCATCCCGGCCGTCATGTTGTTCAAGGGCGGCAAGATGGTCGATCAGGTGGTGGGCTTGGCCGACAAGGCGGCCTTCAAGCAGATGATCGACAAGCACCTTGCGTAACGTCGTCATCATCGGTTCCGGCCCTGCGGGACTGACGGCCGCGCTGTATACGGCGCGCGCGAATCTGTCTCCGTTGGTCATCGAAGGACTCGATGCCGGTGGTCAGCTCATGCTGACGACCGAGGTCGATAATTTTCCAGGCTTCCGCGACGGCATCATGGGACCGGATCTCATGGCCAACATGCGTGCACAGGCCGAGCGGTTCGGCGCAGAGATCAAGCAAGGCCGCGTCAGTGCCGTCACCGTCACGGGCAGTACGATCACCGTCACGACCGATCAGGGCCCCATTGAAACCACGTCGCTGATCATCGCCACGGGTGCCACCGCCAAGTTACTGGGACTACCGAACGAGCGCGCATTGATGGGCCACGGCGTGTCGACGTGCGCGACCTGCGATGGCTTCTTCTTTCGCGGCAAGCCGATCGCCGTCGTCGGCGGCGGCGACTCTGCACTCGAAGAGGCGAACTTCCTCACACGCTTCGCCTCGAAGGTGACGTTGATTCATCGGCGTGACACCTTGCGCGCATCAAAGATCATGCAAGACAAAGCGTTCAAGAACCCCAAGATCGAGTTCGAGTGGGATAGCGAAGTGCTCGACGTCAAAGACGCGGCACAGGGCGTCGTCTCGGCGATCGTCACGCGCAATCTTAAGACAGGCGTGACCAAGGAGATTCCTGTGGATGGCGTGTTCGTCGCTATCGGGCACACACCGAACACGTCGCTATTCACTGGTCTACTTGAGACAGACGCGAACGGCTACTTGCTGACGAAGGATGGCTCCAAGACGAGTGTGCCGGGCGTGTTCGCCTGCGGCGACGTTCAGGACCACATCTATCGTCAGGCGATTACCGCTGCGGGGTCAGGCTGTATGGCTGCGCTGGATGCTGAGCGATACCTCGAGCATCTGGGGCAATAGTCAAACCCGCTGGATCTGGTCATCCGGTCATCTGGGCATCTGGTCATTGAAATCTGGACATTTGGCATTCAGCTATTGGCGGCACCGATAGCCCGATCCTCAATAGTCAGATTCCAAATGACCAGATTTCCAATAACCAGATGCTCAGATGACCAGATGACCAGATTCACATATCAGTCAATCCAGCCGCCGCCGATGACCGCGTCGTCGTCGTAGAACACAACCGCCTGACCCGGAGTGACGGCGGTTTGCGGATCATCAAAAATCATCTCGGCACGATCGGCACCGTGTGGCGTCAGTAGACCGGGCGCTTCCCGGTGCCGGTGTCGTATTTGTGCGGCCGCTCGTACCGGCGTCGCCGGCGGTGCGCCGTCAATCCAGTTGACGCGCGATGCCGTCAGTGTGCTGCGACCGAGTTCGTGCTTACCGCCCACGACCACGCTGTGGTCCTTCGGATCGATTTTCACGACGTAGAGCGGCACCCCGGTGGACAGACCGAGACCCTTGCGCTGACCGATCGTGAACTGATGGATGCCGCCGTGCTGGCCGAGCGTCTTGCCTGATGTGTCGCTGATGGTACCGGTCGGCACGTCACCGAGCTGTCGCTTCACGAAACCCGCCGCATCGCCGTCAGGCACGAAGCAGATCTCGTGACTGTCGGGTTTCTTGGCGACGATCAGCCCGCGGCGTTCGGCAATCGCCCGCACTTCGGGCTTGGTCAGTTCGCCGATCGGGAATGACGCGCGTGACAGCTGATCCTGCGTGAGTGAGAACAGGAAATATGACTGATCCTTGTCGCGATCCACGCCGCGGCGCAGACGGTAGCGGCCGTCGGCGCCCAGACGATCGATGCGCGCGTAGTGACCGGTGGCCACCACGTCCGCGTCGAGCCCGGCCGCGCGTTCGACGAGTGTGGCGAACTTCAGGCCCGAGTTGCAGTGCACGCACGGAATCGGGGTACGACCCGCCGCGTATTCGCTGACAAAGTTGTCGACCACCGTCTTACGAAACTGCTCTTCGAAGTTGACGATGTAGTGCGGAAAGCCGACGGCGTTGGCGACACGACGCGCATCCTGCAGATCGCCGAGACTGCAACAGGAACCCCACGATTCCGGCGAATCGCGCTGGTCATAGAGCTGCATCGAGAAGCCGATCACGTCGTGGCCTTGCTCGGCCAGCAGCACGGCGGCCACTGATGAGTCGACCCCCCCTGACATCGCGACGACGATGCGCATGACTACCGCACCGCCGCGGCCGAGCGCGTGAGGCGCCGGAGTTTGTCGACCAGCCCCGGGAGCACTGTGATCACGGCTTCCACATCATTCATCGTCGTGCCACGCCCGAGACTGAAGCGGAGGGAGTTGCGTGTGCGTGCCTGCGGCACGCCCATCGCGCGCAGGACGTGCGACGGCTCGAGCGTGCCCGAGGAGCAGGCGGCGCCCGTGGAGACGGCGATACCTTCGAGGTCGAGCGCAATCAGCAGCGACTCGGCTTCCACGCCATCAAAACTGATGTTCGAGGTATTGGGAATGCGCGCCAGTGGATTGCCGTTCACGACGGCGCCGTCGATCTTCGACAGCAGCGACTGTTCCAAGTGGTCGCGCAGATGGGCCGTTGCCGTGGCTGACGCCACCATGTCCTGAGCGGCCAACTGCGCGGCGACACCCATTCCGACGATGCCGGGGACGTTCTCTGTGCCGGGGCGACGACTTCGTTCGTGGCGTCCGCCGGTGACGATGGGGGAGAGCTTGATGCCGCGGCGAACCCAGAGCGCGCCGGTGCCTTGCGGTCCATTGAATTTGTGTGCCGACAGCGACAGCAGATCGACGCCGGCCGCGCCCCAGGCCCGCAGCTGAATGGGGAGCTTGCCGACCGACTGCACGGCGTCGGTGTGAAACCAGGCTCCCGCGCTGCGGGCGAGCGCAGCGATTTCGGCAATCGGCTGCACGGTGCCGACTTCGTTGTTGGCGTGCATGATCGATACGAGCGCGGTCTCTGACGTGATGGCCGCGGCCACGTCTGCGGGATCGACCACGCCGGTGAGGCCGACCGGGACGATCGTGACGGGCCAGCCATCGCGCTCGAGCGCACGCGCGGTCGTCAGCACGGCTTCGTGTTCGATCGCGGACGTGACGAAGTGGCGTCGGCCCTGCGGTGCGCGGGCGGCGAGTGCGCCGCGGACCGCCATATTGTCGGCTTCGGTGCCGCCACTGGTAAACACGATGTCACTGGCGTCGGCATCGACGAGGGCGGCGAGCGCGGCGCGCGCATCATCCATGGCGGCCTTGGCGCGCTGGCCGTAGTAATGCACACTCGACGGATTGCCGACATCTTCGGTAAGGACGCGCACCATCGCGTCGCGCACCATCGGGTGCGCGGGGGTGGTGGCGTTGTGGTCGAGGTAGATGCGCACGGTCGTGATCAGGTGAATGTCCAGTATACTGGCGCTTCGCTCAAGTCAGCGGCCGTTGGAGACGTACAACTATGTGGAAGAAAGATGAAGCGGTGAAGCCGGGTATCCCAACGGACGGCCCCCGTGTGGACGCACCACGGAACTCAGGGAGTGACATGGTGAATGTCGGAACTGGAACGATCGGAAAAAGCGTCGTCATCAAGGGTGAACTGAGCGCGAGCGAGGATCTGGCGATTGAAGGTCAGGTCGACGGCAAGGTGGAGCTCCCGCAGAACATCTTGACGATTGGCGCCAACGGCCGCATCAAGGCGTCGGTGTTTGCGAAGGCGGTGATTGTGCAGGGTGAAGTGCACGGCAACATCACCGCCACCGAGAAGATCGACATTCGTGATGCGGGTTCAGTGGACGGCGATCTTGCGTCGCCGCGTGTGGCCATCGCTGATGGTGCACACTTCCGCGGCAGCATCGACATGCAGCGCGGCAAGGCTGGCGAAACGGCCGGGCTCGCGCTCGAGGCGACCAAGCCCGCTGAGGCGCTAAAACCGGCAGTGCCGATGACGGGGGCCGCCCCCGCGGGTGTGGCCACCGCGGCACCGGGCACCGCCCCGGCGCGTTAGTTCGCCGTGCTGAAGTGGGGCAGCCGTCGCGCGGAAACTCCGCCGGTGGCGCCACCGGCGACGCCGGGTTCGACCGATGCGATCGTCACAACTAAAGTCTTTTCGCGGTTTCTTGCCGCGGTCGGACACCAGCCCGCGCCGGTCCTGCTCGATCTGGGACCGGTAGTGGGATCCAACGTGTCGTTTTTCAGCGAGCGGCTGGGGTGCAAGCTGCACGTCGAAGATCTGTATTCCGACATCGAGGACCATGCACGCCGCGGCGAACGAGCGGCCCTGGCGCAGTTCTTTGCCACGCGTCTGACGGAATCCCCCGATTCGATCGACGGGATTCTGTGCTGGGATCTCTTTGATTTTCTGGAACGGCCGGCAGGTCTCGTGCTCGCCGCCAAATTGGCCGCCATGCTCAGAAAAGGCGGGGCCCTCTACGGCAGCTTCGGAACGACCGCGCTCGAGTTGACGCACTACACGAAGGCCATTGTGGCGGCGGAGGATTCGCTTCGATTGCGCACGTCGCCGGCCACCCCCGTGGCCCGCACCGTGCTGCTGACTCGTGACATCATCAAGATGTTCGACGGCCTGATCGTCGCCGAGTCGGTGCTGCTCAAGAGCAGCACCCGAGAGACGCTGTTCCGGCGTCCATAAGAAGAACATGACCAAGCCTACGATTGCCATGCTCACGGATTTCGGGACGCGCGATCACTACGCGGGTGTCCTGAAGGGCGTGGTGTTGAGCATTTGTCCCGATGCGACCATCATCGATTTGTCGCACGATTTGCCGGCCCACGACATCCCGTTCGCCGCGCTCGAGCTGGCGGCCACCTACAAGTACTTCCCGGCTGGCACCATCTTCCTCGTGGTCGTTGATCCCGGAGTCGGCACCGGACGCCGCGGGCTGGCTGCGGAAGCCGGCGACTGGAAATTTGTGGCGCCAGACAACGGTGTGCTCACTGAGGTGTTTCACGAGATCGCGCCGAAGAAGGTGGTGGAACTGACCGAGCGCAAATACGCTCGGCCCACCGTCAGTCGCACATTCGAGGGCCGCGACCGCTTTGCCCCGGCGGCGGCGTGGCTCGCGAAAGGCATTCAACTGCCTGCGCTCGGGCGGCCCGTGAGCGACTATCATGTGCTCGCCTTGCCGCGGCCGGCGGTCGAGGGCCAGGCCCTTCGTGGCGCCGTGGTCCGCATCGATCGTTTCGGCAATGTGGTAACCAATCTCGATCGGAAGACGTGCGAGAAATTTGCGACCGGCCCGCTACAGGTCACCGTGGCGGATCGAACCATCGGACGGATCGTGTCAACATATTCGGACATCGCGGCCGGTGAACTGGGTGCGTTATTTGGCAGCACGGATCATCTGGAATTCGCGGCGCAGTCCGCGAGCGCGGCAGAAGTCCTTGGCGTGCATGTGGGCGATGGAGTGGCGGTGACGCGTGGATAACAACGACCTTTCTCTCGATTTCCTCAAAGTTGTTGAACAGGCGGCCATTGCCTGCGCGCACACGATGGGGCAGGGTGATCGTCACGGCTCTGATCGCGTCGCCGTCGAAGCGATGCGGCGTGTGATGGACGATCTGCCGATGGACGGCACCATCGTCATCGGCGAAGGCGAACGCGACGAAGCGCCGATGCTCTACATCGGCGAGAAGGTTGGCGCGGCCACCAAGGGTGTGCAGGGCTTGCCGGAGGTCGACATCGCGGTGGATCCGCTGGAAGGCACGAACCTCTGCGCGACCGGCGCAGCCAATGCCATCGCTGTGCTGGCGGCCGCCACCAAGGGCGGGCTGTTGCACGCGCCCGATCTGTACATGGAAAAACTCGTCGTCGGTCCGCGCGCGAAGCATGCGGTGAGCCTCGACCGGCCGGTGAAAGACAACCTCAAATCCATCGCGAAGGCGCTCGAGCGCAAGGTCGAGGACCTCGTGGTCATGGTGCTTGACCGCGATCGTCACGCGAAGTTGATCGCGGACATCCGCGCGGCCGGCGCGCGCATTCGGCTGATCGGCGACGGCGATCTGTCGGCCGGCATCGCGGCGGCCGTCGACGGTTCCAGCGTGCACGCGGTCATGGGGACGGGCGGCGCGCCGGAAGGCGTGTTGACGGCTGCGGCCATGCGCTGTCTTGGTGGCGAAATCTTCGCGCGCCTGGTCGTCTCCAAACCGGAACATGAAGAGCGCTGCCGCGCCATGGGCATCTCCGACTTCCGCCGCATCTACTCGTCGCACGACCTCGCCTCCGGCGAGTCGATTATCTTTGCCGCCACTGGTGTGACCGACGGCGCGATGCTCAAGGGCGTGCGTTTCTTCGGCCACGGTCTGCGCACCAGCTCCATCGTCATGCAGAACCAGCCGCGACAAATCCGTTTCGTCGACACGATCCACGTGACGCGGACGGACGATGATGTCCGCATCCGGTTCTAGTACTCACTGGCGGCGTAACCAGGCGGCGGTCACCGTCGCGACGTTCATCGGCTTCACGGGCTTCACGCTCGTGATGCCGTTTCTGCCGCTCTATCTCAAGCAACTCGGCGAGCGCGACACCGCGGTGATCGCCATCTGGTCGGGACTCAGTCTCGGCGTTACGCCGCTCGTCACGGCGTTCATGACGCCGGTGTGGGCGCGGCTCGCGGAGCGCGTCGGACGCAAGCTCATGGTCGTGCGCTCACTCGGCAGCTTCGTCGTCATCATGACGCTCATGGCGTGGGTCAGCCATCCGTGGCAGGTGTTTGCGCTGCGCTGCGTGCAGGGATTGTTTGCCGGCTACGGCCCACTGGCGATGATGCTGGCAGCGGAGTCGGCACCCAAGGAGCACATGGCCACCGCGATTGGCTGGGTGCAGACCTCGCAGCGATTGGGGCCGGCGCTGGGGCCTGTGATCGGTGGTGCGCTGGCGGCGGGCGTGGGCATTCGCGGCGCGTTCTATGTGTCGGCGTTGTTCTACGTTGCGGCGTTTCTCTTCGTGATTGTCGGTTTTCATGAGCCGCCACGCGTGGTGCCCGACGCGACCTCGCCGCGTGCAGCGGCACCGCTCACGTTCGCCCATTTTCGCGCGCTCCCGTACTTTCTCACCGCCCTGATCACGGTCTTCGTACTCCAACTCGTTGATCGCAGCTTCGGTCCGGTGCTGCCGCTGTACTTAGGCGAGGTCGGTGTCGACGCGGCGCGCGTGCCGTTCCTGACCGGGCTCATCTTCACCGTGGCGGCCACCGCTGCCGCCGTCGGCAATCAGATGACGGCGTGGTGGTTGCGACGCCTGCCACCACGGCGACTGCTGCCGATGTGCGCGACGATCGCCGGCGTCTCGGCCATCGTGCTGGGCGTCGGGCCGAGCGTCGCGGTGATGTGTTTGGCGTCGGTCCCGTTCGGTCTCGCGATGGGCATCGCCACCACGTCGGTCTACACCGATGTGGGCCAGCGTGCTGAATCGGCCGAGCGCGCGGTCGCGTTCGGGTATCTGCAGACCGCGTATCTGATCGGTCTGGCGGTGAGCCCGGTCGTGGCGGGATTCATAGGCGCACGCAGCATGCGCGCGGTGTTCTTCGTCGACGCCGCAGGGTTGGCTGGCCTCGCCTGGTTTGTACGCCAGCGCATGGCGAACGAGGTGCGAGCCTGATGCGTGCGGAATGGGTGCGTCTCGATGGTGGACCAGCAGACGCGAACGCGCTCGCTCGCGCCGGTGAGGTGATTCGACAGGGCGGCCTTGTCGCGTTTCCCACCGAGACCGTCTACGGTCTTGGCGCACACGCATTGGATGCCGACGCCGTCGCGAAGATCTTTGATGCGAAGGGGCGTCCGGCCGGTGATCCGGTGATCGTGCATCTCGCATCCGCCGACGCGGTCATGGCCGTGGCGGGGAGCCTCCCGGAGTCGGCTCGCATCCTGACGTCGACGTTTTGGCCAGGCCCATTGACCGTCATCCTCGATCGCGGCGCCGCCGTGCCGCTCCGCGTGACTGCCGGCGGCCACACGGTCGGTGTTCGCGTGCCGGCACATCCGGTGGCGCTCGCGCTGCTGCGCGCCGCTGGTGTGCCGATCGCCGCACCGAGCGCCAATCGCTTCTCGCGGCCGAGCCCGACCACCGCTGATGATGTCGCGGAGGATCTCGGCGATCGCGTCGACATGATTCTTGATGCCGGCGCGACGATGCACGGCGTGGAGTCGACGGTGGTCGATTGCACGAGCGCCATTCCGATGGTGCTGCGGCCGGGCGCGATCACGATCGAAGGGCTGCGACTGGTCCTGCCGCACATCGAAATGCGCACCAGCGCAGTACGTGACGCATCGGCGGTGCTTGCGGCGCCTGGCACGCTGCTGAAGCACTACGCGCCGCGCGCGGAAGTGCGTCTGTGGACAGGCGGTGCGTCGCTGCGATCGGCCGTGCGTCACGATCTCGAGCAGCAGGTGGCTGCCGGCCGCCGCGTCGGCGCGCTGCTCGTGGACGACGATCGCGAATTGACGACCGGTCTGGCGGTCGAGTGCGTGTCTCTCGGTTCGCTCGCGCATCTCGATGAGGCCGCCGCGCGGCTCTTTGCGGCACTGCGCGCGCTCGATCGACTCCACGTGGATGTCATCGTGGTGCGCGATCTGGGCCGTGCCGGTCTTGGCCTGACGATCTGGGATCGGCTGTACCGTGCGGCGGAAGGCCGCGTGCTAGAGTCGAACTAATGTCCCAACGAGGTTCACGCGTGCAAGCGTCCCGGCCGGAGCGCGCGGCGCTGGTGAGCCTCACCACCGGATCGTCGCAGCGGGTCGATCCAGAACTCCACCTCGAAGAATTGTCGGGACTCGCGTCGGCCGCCGGGGCCATCGTCGTGTTGCGGGCCATGCAGGACCGTCAGGCGCCGGATCCGGCGACGCTGATCGGGAGCGGCAAGGCCGAGCAGATTGCCAAGGCGTGCGAGGAGGCGGATGCCGACGTGGTGATCGTCGACAACGATCTCTCGCCGGCACAGGGACGCAATCTCGAAAAGATCCTGCACCGCCGCGTCATCGATCGTACGCAGCTGATTCTCGACATCTTTGCGCGCCGCGCGCGCACGCGTGAAGGCAAGCTGCAGGTGGAACTCGCGCAGTTGCAGTACGCACTGCCGCGCCTGGTCGGTTCGAGTGACGCGTTGTCGCGCCAAGGCGGCGGCATCGGCACGCTGGGCCCCGGCGAAACCAAACTCGAAACAGATCGCCGGCTGATTCGCTACCGCATCTCGAAGCTCAAAGGCGAGATCGCCGAAGTGCAGGCGCGGCGCGGACATTTGCGCGCGCGGCGTGCACGACGTGAAGTGCCCACGGTCGCACTCGTCGGCTACACAAACGCCGGCAAGACGACGCTGTTTAACGCCTTGACCGGTGACGACGCGGTGGCGTCGGATGCGTTGTTTGTGACGCTCGACCCGCTCGTGCGCAAGGTCAAGCTGCCAGACAAGCGACAGATTCTATTGTCGGACACCGTGGGATTCATCGATCGTCTGCCGCATCAGCTGGTGGCCGCATTTCAGGCCACGCTCGAAGAGGTCGCCGGCGCGAATCTGTTGCTCCATGTGGCCGATGCCGCCGCGCCTGATCGCGAACGTCGCGATGCCGCCGTGCTGTCGGTGCTCGACGAAGTGGGCGCGGGTCGTGTGCCGACCCTGGTCGTGTTCAACAAATGCGATCTGCTGTCGTTCGAAGAGTTGACGCGGCTCAAGTCCATGTATCCGGCGGCGGTGTTCGTGTCGGCGCTGCGCGGAATGGGGCAGACCGGTTTGCTGGACATCCTCGCGTCGCGACTCGCGATGGACACGGCCGTGGTGCAGCTGACGTTTGATCCCGAATCGCCCGAGCATCGCAAGGCGATCGCCGATTTGTATCGGCAGGCGCGCGTGCTCTCGCATGTGGCGGTCGAAGACAAAGTCATGATCGAAGCCGACGTGCCGCGCCGGCTCCTCGATCGGCTCGCACGCGTCGTCACGGTGGTGGAGTTGCCGGCGTGAACATCGCGCGCCGGCTTCGCGCCTGTCTCGCCGTGCTCGTGACGGTCTTTGCGGGAACTGGCTGCGCGACACGTGTGCCACCGGCGACCGCGACGGCAATGACCTGGCGTCAGCCGGACGTTCCCCGTGAACTTGCCGCGCGCGTAGCGGATACGACGCGGTATCAGCAGGCGTGGTCGCGTATTCGCGGTGGTGATCTCGGCAATGGTGAGCGCGAGCTCAGCGACCTGCTGCGCGCGGCGCCGACGTTCTATCCCGCGGCGGCAAGCCTCGGCGAATTGCGACTGCAGCGGCGCGACTACGGGCAGGCAGGCGTGTTCTTCGGCCAAGCGCTGACGGCCAACGCGACGTATCTGCCGGCCTTGGTCGGGATGGTCGACGCGCGCCTTGGTGCCGGCGATGATCCCGGCGCGCTCGCCGCGCTGAAGGTGCTGCTCAGTGTCGATGCAACACGCGCTGATGCGCGGGCCCGCCATGATGTGGTGTCCCTGCGCGTCTCCCAGAGTGAACTTGCTCTGGCCGAACGGTTTCGCGCAGCCGCGCAGCTCGAGGAGGCCGAACGCCACCTGACGTTGGCGTTGGACGCCGCACCCGAGAACGGTCCCGCGCTGCGCGCCTTGGCCGCGGTGCAGCTCGGTCGCGGGGCGCTCGACAGTGCAGCGGCCCGTGCGCAACAAGCAGTGGCGCTCGATCCGCAGGATGCCGTATCGCTGGCTCTGCTCGGCGACATCCTTGAAGCGCAGAATCGCTACGCGGACGCGGCGGCCGCGTACGGCCGCGCGGTGGCGCTCGATCCGCGCCCCGCATGGACGAATCATCGCGCGCGACTCATGGAGCGGTCCGACGCGATGTCGCTGCCGGAGAGCTATCGAGCCATTGCCGGTGCCACCAGCGTGACGCGTGCGCAAGTCGCCGCCGTGCTGGGTGTGCGCTTGGCCGGCACGCTGCAGCAGGCGCCGACGCGTGTCACCGACGTCGTGACGGATGTGCGCGCGCACTGGGCGTCCGCCTGGATCCTGCCGGTTGTGCGCGCCGGATGGATCGAGCCGCGTCCGAATCACACGTTTGAGCCCGGTGGCCCGGTGCGTCGGAGTGATCTGGCGCGGGTCGTCCTGGCCGTGCTCGACACGATGGCCACTGCCAGGCGGAGCGCTCTCGATGTCTCGGGCGCGACGTCGCGCATCACCTTCGCCGACATGACCCGTGATCACGCCGCGTTCCGCGCGGCGGCGTTGGCGGTCGCGAGCGGTATCATGAGCGCAGACGCCACCAATCGGTTTCTGCCGGCCGGGGTGGTCAGCGGCAGCGATCTGCTGGCCACGATCAGTCGGCTTGAGGCGCGAGCGAAGTAGCCATGTCGAGGATCCTGACACCCGCCAATCAGCTCACGATGCTCCGCATGCTGCTGGTCCCGATGTTTGTCATCTGCATGCTGTACAACCAGCCGGGGTGGGCGCTCGTGACGTTTGCGGCGGCCGGTGTCACCGACCTGTTCGACGGTCTGGTCGCCCGCCTCTCCGGCCAGTCGACCGATCTCGGGGCCTGGCTTGATCCGATGGCGGACAAGCTCCTGCTCCTGAGCATGTTCGTGATGCTGACCATCCCGTCGCCGGGCCTGACCAATCGGCTGCCCATCTGGCTGACGGTGCTCGTCATCAGCCGTGACGTGGGCATTGTGATGACGGTTGCGGTCGTGAACCTCGCGGTCGGTCCCCGCACCTTCCGGCCGTCGATCTTCGGCAAGGCGGCCACAGCCACCTACGTGCTGACCGGCGTTGTGACCCTGTATTTCAACTACCTGCGCGTGCGGTCGCCCCTGGTCACAGGCTTCGAGTATGCGACGCTGGTGATTACCCTGATCTCGGGGTTTGACTACGTGCGCCGGTCGACCCGGTCCTTGCCATAGGTGCGGGGGCCGACTATCCTGCTCAGCGTGGAGTTTTCATGCTCGAAGGCCTGAAGCGTCGCGGCGCCGCGCCGTCTGAACCGACCCCAGAACGCGATGTGCGCGAAGAGCGCGAGGCACTGACCGCGCTGTTGCGCCACCTCGACGCCTCGGCCGCGCCGCTGCGTGCCCTGGCCGAAACGGTGACCCAGCTCGAAAGCCGCGTCGCGGCCATGGAAGCGCGCACGACCACCGCCGCCCGTCAGTTGGCGGACGTGGCGACGGCTGCCGCCGCCGTCGGCACGCTGGCCGACAAGGTGAAGGATCTGGCCGACACGGTGCGCGATGCGCGCCAGACCGCGGATCGCTTGACCGCACCCGATGGCGACCTGCATCAGCAGCGCCACATCGTGCAGCAGCTGATGTCGCAGTCGCTACAGAGCCGCTCAACGCTCGACACGCTGGCCGCTGAGCAGGAACGCATGGAGACATTGCGCGCCGACCTGCGCCGCGCGACCGAGCAGATGCAGCAAGCGCGCATTCTCGTGACGACGACGACCACGGAGATTGAGTCGATCAAGTCGGCCGCGGCCGACGCCCGGATGGCGCAGTCGCAATTGCGCGAGATGGCTTCGCAGACGCAGGCCGACGCGGCCAAGGCCGTCTCCGTCGTGCAGGAAGTGGACGAGAAGCTGCAGGGCTTCACGAAGTTGCAGGAACTGGCCCGGACGGTGGAGCAGCGCACGGCCGTGCTCAGCTCGCTCGTCGAGCACGTGACCCAGAAGGCCAAAGTCCTGGAGCATCAGAAGGCGGCCGTCGAAGCGGCGGTGCTCGAATCGCATCGCGTGACCGAACTGGTGCGCGCCATTGAACCGCAGGTCATCAAGCTCGAAGCCGCGAGCCGTCGTGGCTACGAAGTGGACCAGATCGTCGAGCGCGTGGAGTTGACGCTCCGTCAGTCGAGTTAGCAGCTACAGGCCGCGGAACGATCGCGTGATGCGCTGGCCGCCGACCTCACCACGCTCGATCGCGATCGCGCGGGATTGATGGATTTTGTCCGCCAGCATGAAGACAAGATGTCGGCCGGCCGGAAGGAACTCGACGCGCATCAGGCGCGCGTGACCGCGTTGCAGCAGTCGGTCATCGATCTCGAGCGCGCCCACGTGTCACTCGCGGCGCGTGCGCCGGAGGTCGACTCGCTGCGCGAGCGCATCGAAGCGCTGACGCTGCAGCTCGGTGAGTTCGACAGCCGCGCCAGCACGTTCAGCGAGAAGATGGCGTCACTCGAGGAGATCCACGATCACCTCGTCAGCGTCGACGAGATGTCGCGTCGCGCGACGTGGCAGATGGAAAGCCTCAAAGGCGCCCGCAAGGATCTCGAGGAATTGCGCGCCGACATCGAGCAGTTTTATCGTGAGCAGTCGGATGCGCGCTCGTTACGGGACAATCTCGCCGCTGAGCGGTCCGCGCTCGAGTCCTTCCTCGACCGCATGGGCGCGTTCGCCACGCAGGTGCCTGAGCTCGACGCGCGCATGAATGCGATCAAGAGCAAACTGTCGATCGTCGATGAGGGCACGACCAAGGCTGCCAACCTCGTGGCGATCGCGGATGACCTCGACCGCCAAATGGCACGTCTCGCGGGCCATCAGGGCTTTGTCGAACGCATCGAGACGCGGCTCAACGCCCTCAACGTGCTGACCGCCGACGTCGACAAGAAGCTCGACGATCAGACCAAGCGCCGCGGCGAAGTCGAGTCGCTCCGCAACCTTTGTGACTCGGTCAACATCGAGGTCACCGACATACGCCAGAAGCTCGACGGGATCGGTCAGACGCAGTCCAAGCTGCTGCCGATCACCTCGCAGATTGCGCTGCTCAAGACCGACGTCGAGCGCGCGCAGTCGCGTCTGGCCGCCGCACTGCAGGACCAGGCCACACTCACGAGCCAGGAGCGCCGAATTTCGGAAATGCTCGAATCCGTCCGCGCGCTGGGTAGTGAAACCTCAGAACACCTCACGCGCGCACAGGGCCTGTCGTCGTCACTCGACCGGTCGGCCGTGCTGAAAGACACGCTCAGCAAGGAACTCGCGCTGGTGCAAGGGCGCCAGAAGGAAGTGGCGGGACAGCTCTCGACCGCCGACGCGCAGATGAAGGTGCTCGACGCCACCGTGCGCGGGCTCGAACAGCGTCACGACCAGCTCGCGTTCTCGGAGAAGCGTATTTCGAGCTTCGAAGCGAAGATTGCCGAACTCAAGAACGTCACCGAGACGATCGATCGTCGCATCCAGGACGTCATCTCGCGTGATGAGACGGTGCAAAGCATTCGACGCGCGCGATGGTGGAAGAAGTGCAGCTCAAGGTCGCGGTCACGAGCAACATGCTCGAAGATGTCCGCGTCCATCTCGAGACGGTGGGCGAGCAGAAGGCCGTGCTCGATTACGTGCTCGAGCAGGTGTCGCGCCTCGACACCATGAGCCGCGAAGCCCAGATCACCATGCGTGCCCTGCAAACCGAGCGCGAACTGGCCGAGCGCATCGAACGCAGCATCCAAAGCCTCCGGGCGCGCACGTCGACGCCCGAAACCAAGAAGTTCGCGTAGCTGGGGTTGTTTCAGACGTACGTAGCCGACGGCCTTTAGGCCGTCGGACTGCGCGACGGGCTAAAGGCCGTCGCCTACGTCTACAAAAATGCCGTTAGATCTTCGTCCTGAAATATTCGATCGTCGACGTGAGCCCCTGCTCGAGCGGAACCGTCGGTTCCCAATGGAGCAGCGTCCGTGCGCGGGTGATGTCGGGGCGGCGCACTTTCGGGTCGTCGACCGGTAGGGGCCGATAGATGATCTGGCTCTTCGAGCCCGTCATCTGGATGATGGTCCTGGCCATCTCTTCAATCGACATCTCGTGCGGATTGCCGATGTTGATCGGATCGTTCTCGCTCGACATGGCGAGCGCCAGAATGCCGCGCACCAGGTCGGTGACAAAACAGAAGCTGCGTGTCTGTGCGCCGCTGCCGAAGATCGTGACGTCTTCGTTGCGGAGCGCCTGCGAAATGAACGCCGGCACCGCGCGGCCGTCGTTGATGCGCATGCGCGGACCGTACGTGTTGAAGATGCGCACGATCTTGGTGTCGAGGCCATGAAAGCGGTGGTACGCCATCGTGATGGCTTCGGCGAAGCGCTTCGCTTCGTCGTAGACGCCACGCGGGCCGACCGGATTCACGTTGCCCCAGTAGGTTTCCTTTTGCGGATGCTCGAGCGGATCGCCGTAGACCTCAGACGTCGAGGCAATGACGAACCGCGCGTTCTTCGCTTTAGCGAGCCCGAGCGCGTTGTGCGTGCCGAGCGCGCCGACCTTCAGCGTGGGAATCGGCAGCTCGAGGTAGTCGATCGGGCTGGCGGGGCTGGCCCAGTGCAGCACGAGGTCCACCGGGCCGGCGACGTTGATGTGATTGGTGACGTCGTATCGGATGAACTCGAAGTCGCGCCCCGTCAGGTGCGCGATGTTCGCGACGTCGCCCGTGCAGAGGTTGTCGATGCCGACGACCGAGTGGCCCTGGTTGAGCAGGGTTTCCGACAGATGGGATCCAATGAAGCCGGCTGCGCCGGTGATGACGACTCTCACGAGTGTGTGACGCCTTTCATGACGGTCAGCCACATGATCTTGAAATCAAGCGTCAGCGACCAATTCTCAATGTAGTAGAGATCGAACTCGATGCGTTTCTCGAGCGAGGTGTTGCCGCGCCAGCCGTTGACCTGCGCCCAGCCGGTGATGCCCGCCTTGACCTTGTGTCGCAGCATGTACTGCGGGATGCGGTGCTTGAACTGCTCGACGAAGAACGGGCGCTCGGGGCGCGGGCCGACGATCGACATGTCGCCCTTCAACACGTTCCAGAACTGCGGCAACTCGTCCACGTCGGTCCGGCGCAGCCACCGGCCAATCGACGTCGCCCGCGGATCATCGTCACGCGCCCAGATCGGGCCGGTCGCGCTCTCGGCGTCGATCGGCATCGAGCGGAACTTGTAGACCCGGAACGACTGGCCGTCGATGCTCATGCGCTCCTGCGAGTAGAACACCGGACCGGGTGAACTGCGCTTGATCATGAAGGCCACCAACAGCGTGAACGGTGAGGTGAACACGATGACGCCGAGCGAGATCGCGATGTCGGTCAGCCGTTTGATGACGCTGTTCATGCCACGGAGCGGCACGTCGTGGATGCTGATGATCGGCAGGCCGTCCAGATCTTCGAGGCGCGCGCGCAGCGCGATGAACTGCAGCAGGTCAGGCACGACGTGCACATCGATGCACTCACGGCTCGCGTACTCGACGACGCCGAGCATCTTGACGTGCTCTTCGAGCGGCAGCGCGACGTAGATCTCGTCGACGTGTTCGTCGGTGCAGACCGACGCCACATCGCCGAGTGAGCCGAGGAGCGGCAGCCCGCGGTAGCCGATGCCGTCGCCGGCCGCGGCCTTGTCATCGATGAAGCCCACGATCGTGAAGCCGAGTTCGCGATGTTCGAGCAGACGATCGGCGACCGTGCGGCCCAGATCGCTCGCACCGGCAATCAGCACCCGCCGCAAGCTCTTGCCGGAGCGCCACCGCGCCCGCAGATACGATCGCGCCGTCTCGCGCGCCGTGAACGTCAGTCCCACCGTGAAGATCAGGAACAACACCCACACCAGCTGCGAGACTTCGTAGTAGCCCTGCGCTTTGAGCGCATCACCTGCGTAGTAGGTCTGCACGTACAGCGTGCCGGCAATGCCGCCGAGCACGGCCACGATGCTGCCGACGAGCACGGCGAAGAAATCATCCACCCGGGTGCGGCCGCGGCGCAGGCGATACAGACCCTGCAGGTGGAACGCCGCGGGAATCAGCAGACCGATGAACGGCAACAACGACAGATACTGCCGGAACGGCGGGTGGCCTTTGGTGATCGGCGCGAAGCCCGTGACCACGGTTTCGAACCGTACCCAGTAGGCGAGGGCAAAGGCAGCCACACCTGAGAGGATGTCGGCTGCGATGTGTAAGGCGACAAGGAGTCGGTTGTAACGCTTCAGCACGGAGATGACCGGCCTTCCACGGTTCGGGCGACGAGTGCGGTGAAGCCTTCGTCAAACCGCTCTGGCGCGAAGCGCAGCGCGCGTTCGCGACGTCCGGCGGCGCCGGTGGATAAGTGAGAAATACGTGCGAGCGCCGCTGCAAAGGCGTCGCCCGTCAAAGTGGAAACCAGAATGCCGGTCACCCCGTCGTCGACCGTCTCGGTGGCACCGCCGCGCGCCAGCGCGACGACCGGACACCCGCAGGCGAGCGCTTCCACGGGCGCGATGCCGAAGTCTTCTTCGCCGGGCAGCATCAAGGCGCCGGCCGTGCGATACAGATCTCGCAACGCGTTCGCGGTGGC
>CANIII010000018.1 GCA_947467605.1 Acidobacteriota bacterium | reverse complement strand
GGCGCCGGCCCAGCCTCCGGCGCCGCCGGTCGAACCGGCCGCCCCACCACCCGCTCCGTTGTCGTAAGTCGCGTGGCGCGTCAGCGCGCCGGTGTGCTGATGCGCGAGCTCTCGTGCTCGAGCGGCGAGCCGTCGTCGTTCACCTCGGTCGCCGAGATGATGTTCGGGAACAGACGCGGCTTCCACCACCAGCGAACGCCGACCACCCACAGCCGATAGCGCTTACCGACTTGCAGCTGCGCTTTCAGGCCCTGTGAGTTGATCTTGCCGAACCACCAGGCGTCTTCATTCAGGTACTCGCGGGTCTTGCCCGGCTTGAACAAGTCGAGCGAGTGCACGAGATACATCACCTGGCCGTTTTCCTCGGTGTGGATCGCGTTGTCGTCGGTGATCTGCACGTACTCCGGCCGCGGGATCACGTAGGCCGCGGGCGTCACGATCGTGACGATCGCAAACAGGAGCGCGGTGAGCTTGCGCGACAGGTGCCAGTGCCAGAACGTGCGCGTGGCGCGTTGCACGCGGACGTAGTGGCGTCCAGCCGGCCGCATGATGTCTTCGTAGACCACGAGGCGGCGCGCCCACATCTCGTCCACGTCGCGCTTGATGCCTTCGGTCCAGCTGTTGACGGGCGGCCCGGGACGCGGGGCCGTGCCTCCGGACATCCACAAGAGGCCGCGCGCCACGATCCGCAGCCCGAAATGCATCAGGCCCAGGACCAGGCGCAAAAGGCCGATCCACAAGGAGATGACGCCGACGATCAGGTACAGGAAGAAGAGCAGGAACCGGAGGAAGTCCCAGGTGGACTTCGCCTGGTGTTCGATGTGCTTGACGATGCGCGTCGTACGCTCGTCAATCGAGTCGGCTGCCGGCGCGGGTTCCGCCGGATCGAGCAACTCAGACGGGTTCCGGCTCGCTTCGAGCGACATCGCCGCTGAAAATTACCACATCACGGCTGGGGAGTGGAGCCGGCCTTGGCCCCGAACGACACCTGCAGACCCACACCCACCTGCGACTGACTCGCGGACACGCCCGGGGCGTGGAAGTAGTCGTACTGGTGCTGGTAGTACACCTTCATGCCGAGGTGTTTGGCGACCATCGCCATCACCGCCAGATTGACGGCCGACGTGCGCCCGTTGCTGTCGCCGAGATCGCGCTTGAGCACGATCGAGCCCGACGCGCCGAAGGTCGGCGTGAAGTGGTAGCTGCCAACAGCCAGAAGGCAGATGTCGTGGACGTCTTCGCCGACCGTCGTGTACTTGCGCGACTGGCGGCCCACCGAGAACGATCCGCCGACCATGAGGTAGGCGTCTTTCGACTCGACGAGCGTGGCGCCGAGGCCCGCTTCCGCTTCGGCCCGATAGTCGAGCTGGAGAATCTCGTCGCGACGCCAGCTCGCCAGTCCGAGCAGTCCGAGCCGGTGCGGCAGCGGATGCAGATAGGTGAACTTCGCGAGCTCGTTGTTGGAGACGTTCAGATACGGATCACTCGACGTGCGTCGGTAGTCCGCGTAGTTCGACGTGAAGTCCACGCGCACGAGCGCGTGCGCACTCGTGGTGTGGGCGCCGGTCAGCCCCACCGTCCAGCCGCGCGTTTCGGCCGCCCCCTGCTGCAACGATGCGCCCACGGTGCCGGTGAATCCCGACTGTCCCGCACGCGGTGCGGCGTCCAGCTCCGTCACGAGCGTCGGCGTGGTCGGCACGAGCGTCTGTGCCGCGGCCGACGACGCCATCAGCAACACGCCGATGATCGAGGGCACCAAGGCCAATGTGCGCACCGCTTTAGGTCTGGCGGAAGCCGAATCAAATGTCATAGGGTGTTCATTCTGTGACACTCGCTGGCCGCGGTCAAACAACGACATCATGAGCGTTCGAGGACAGGTGCAGACGCCGTCATCGCCGTTCGTCTGCGTGTCGCTGTCACCGATCGATCTGGCGCACGCGCGGCTGGCGATTTCCACAACGCGCGCGGGCGGCGTCGGCGTGCTCGATGCCGCACACGTCAGCGAGTCGCGCGCGCGTCAGGCACAGCAGAATCTCCGCGCGCTGGTCGACGACACCGCGCGCGATGCGGCGCCGCCGATCGGTATCCGGCTGCTCGCGTCGCAGACGGCGACCCTCGCGCCGCTGCTCGACATCCTCGCTGAACGTCGTCACTGGCTCATCCTCGCCGGGTGGCGCGCGGCCGAGCTGCCGGCGCTGCTCGCGACGCTGGCGCAGCCCCATCGCGAGATCTGGCTCGAGTGCGGATCGCGCGCGGAACTCGATCAGGTCGACGGCGCGTGCGCGTTCGCCGGCTGGGTGGCGCGCGGCGCTGAATGCGGCGGATGGACCGGCGCCGAATCGGCCTTCATCCTCACGCAACACCTCGCTCGCCAGTCGCGGCCCTTCCTGGTGAGCGGCGGCATCGGCGTGCACAGCGCCGCCGCCTGCCGCGTGGCCGGCGCGGCCGGCGTCGTGATCGACGATGCGCTGCTGTTGATGCCCGAGTCGCCGCTGAGCGCGCGCCAGAAAGACCGCCTCGGCCGTCTGGCTCTGACCGACACGATCGTGGTCGGTCGCGAACTCGGCATGCCGATGCGCGTGGTGGATCGTCCGGATCTGCCGGCCGGCCGTCGCCTGCGGGAGCAATACGACGCGTTCGACGTGTCGACGCCCGGTGCGCACGAGGCGTGGCGCGCGATCGTGCAGACGCTCGTCGGCTGGAGCGACGAGGATCGCTGCGCCTGGCCGCTCGGCGAGAATTCCAGCGCGCCGGCGCTCGCGGCCGCGCGCTACCGCACGGTGGGCCGCCTGGTCGGCGCGATTCGCCGCGGCGTCGACGAGCACATCCGCATGGCGGACACGGCCGCCGCGTTGCGGGCCGGCGCGCCGCTCGCGGAATCGCACGGCACGCGCTATCCGATCGTGCAGGGACCGATGACGCGCGTCAGCGACGGCGTCGAGTTCGGCGCCAACGTCGCGGTCGCCGGCGCGTTGCCGTTCTTCGCGCTCGCGCTGATGCGGGCGCCCGAAGCCGCCGCGCTGCTCGATGCGGCCCATCAGCGACTGCAGGGGCACCCGTGGGGCGTCGGCCTGCTCGGATTCGCGCCCGCCGAGCTGCGCGATGAACAACTCGCGATCGTCGAGCGGATCACGCCGCCGTTCGCGCTGATCTCCGGCGGACGCCCCGACCAGGCCGCGCGCCTCGAGGCGCGCGGCATCTCGACGTATCTGCATGTGCCGGCGGGCGTACTCGAGCTGTTTCTCTCGCAGGGCGCCACGCGCCTGGTCTTCGAGGGCGGCGAGTGCGGCGGCCATGTGGGGCCGTGGCACAGCTTCACGCTCTGGGATTTCGCCGTCGACACGCTGATCGCGCGCGCGACCGGCGCGCCTGCCGATCGCCTCCACGTGCTGTTCGCGGGCGGCATCCACGACGCGCGATCGTCCGCGATGGTCGCCGCGCTCGCGGCGCCGCTCTCGGCCGCCGGCATCCGCATCGGCGTGCTGATGGGCACCGCCTATCTCTTCACCGCGGAAGCGGTCGAGAGCGCGGCCATCACGCCGGCGTTCCAGGGACAGGCGCTGTCGAGCAGGTCCACACGCCTGCTCGAGACCGGTCCCGGTCACGTGATCCGCTGCGCGCCGACGCCGTTCGCGTCGACGTTCGTCGGCGAGCGACAGTCGCTGCGCCGATCCGGCCTCGGCGGTCAGGCCCTGTCCGACGCGCTCGAACAGCTCATCGTCGGCCGCTCGCGCGTGGCCTCGAAAGGCGTCGCGCGCGTCGGCGATCGACTGATGCCGGTCGACGAACGGCAACAGCTCGCCGACGGCCTGTACATGCTCGGCGACGCGGCCGCTTTGCGCGATCGGCCCACGACGATGGCGGCGCTGCATGACGAGGTGTCGAGCGCGGCGCAGGCGACGCTCGCCGCGGCGGTGCGTGCGATGCGCCGGCCGGTGCCGGCGCCGGCGCCCGCGGATGTGGCGATCGTCGGCATGTCGTGCCTGTTGCCGGGTGCGAGAGACATCGACGAGTTCTGGCGCAATCTGCTCGATCAGAAGAACGCGATCACCGAGATTCCGCGGGAGCGCTGGGACTGGCGTCTGTGTTTCGATCCCGATCCGTCCGCGCGCGATCGGATCTACTCGCGCTGGGGCGGCTTCGTCGATGCGATGCCGTTCGATCCGGTGGGATTCGGGATTCCGCCCAAGTCGCTGGCCGCGATCACCATTCCGCAACTGATCGCGCTCGAGCTCACGCGCCGGGCCCTGCGCGATGCCGGGTTGGGCGACACGATCGCCGACGCCGAGGTGCGGGCGCGCACGTCGGTGGTGTTCGGCGCGGGGAACACCGCGGACATCGAGCAGCTGTACATCACCCGCGCGACGCTGCCGCTGGTGGTGCCCACGGTGAGCCGGGCCATGCTGGACCGTCTGCCGGAGTGGACCGAAGAGAGTTACCCGGGCCTGCTGGCCAACGTCGTCGCCGGCCGCGTGGCCAATCGGTTCGATCTCGGCGGCCTCAACGTCACCGTGGATGCGGCATGCGCGAGCTCGCTCGCCGCGCTCGATCTCGCGGTGCGTGAACTGGCCGAGCGCCGCTCGGATCTGGTGATTGCCGGCGGCATGGACTTCGAGCAGTCGCCGCACGCCTACATGGGCTTCAGCCGCACGCGCGCGCTGTCGCCGCGCGGCCGCGCCGACGTCTTCGATCGCGGCGCCGACGGCATCGTGATCAGCGAAGGCGGCGTGGTGCTCGTGCTCAAACGCCTGGCGGATGCCGAGCGCGACGGCGATCGTGTGTATGCCGTGATCAAGGCGGTGGCCGGATCGAGCGACGGCAAGGGCCTGAGCCTGACGGCGCCGAAGCCGAAGGGACAGCGACTGGCCATCGATCGCGCCTACGCGGCCGTCGGCGGGGATGCGCGCGCCCTCGGACTGTATGAAGCGCACGGCACGGGCACGGCGGTCGGCGACGCGGCCGAGGTGGAGACGATCGCGCGCGCGCTCGACGATGCCGGCGCGCCTGCCGGCCAGTGCGCCATCGGATCGGTCAAGAGCCTCATCGGTCACACGCGCTGCGCTGCCGGCCTCGTCGGTGTGCTGAAGGCGGCGCTGGCGCTGCATCATCGCGTGACGCCGCCCCATGCCGGCGTCACGAGCCCGTTGCCGGCATTCAACACGGCCGCGTCGCCGTTGCGCCTGCTGTCGGCGCCGCAGCCGTGGCTGAACGAGGGCACGGGCCCGAGACGCGCCGGCGTGAGCGCGTTCGGGTTCGGCGGCACGAACTTCCACGCGGTGCTCGAAGAACATCGCGATCCGGCGCCCGCCGGCGCCGCCGTCTGGCCGGCCGAGGTGTTCGTGGTCGGCGACGCCTCCGATGCACAGCTGATCAGCGCGTTGCAGCGACTCGAACGCGGCGCGGCGTGGCTCGACGCGCGCGTGCAGCGCGGTGAGTCCGCGCCGTTTGCCCTGCGAGATCTGGCCTACGTGTGTGCCGTGTCCGCCTCGTCGGCCGCGCCGGCGCGCGTGGCGCTGATCGCGTCGACCGCCGCGGAGTTGCGCGCGCGCATCCGCGACGCCATCGAACAGCTGACCGCCGGACGAGTGACGGCCGGCACGGACGTGTGTGTCGGCGCGGGGGCGCCGGATGGGCGCCTGGCGTTCCTGTTTCCCGGACAGGGCTCGCAGTTCCCCGGCATGGGGAGCGAGCTCGCGCAAGTCAGCGCCGATGTCCGGCAGTGTCTCGAGGCCGCCGATGCGGCGTTCGCGTCGCTGCCGCATCGCCTCAGTCGCGTGATGATGCCCGCGGCCGCGTTCAGCGACGCCGATGCGGCCGCGCAGCGTGAGCGGTTGGCCAACACGCGCATGGCGCAGCCGGCCATCGGCACGCTGTCGTGCGCGATGCTCGACCTGGCGCGTCGGATGGGCCTCGACGCGACATGCGTGGCGGGCCACAGCTACGGCGAGTTCGTCGCGCTGCATGCGGCCGGCAGTCTCGATCGCGCGGCCCTGCTGTCGCTGTCCGAAGTCCGCGGACGCGCGATGAGCGATGTGGCGGAGCAGGGCGCGATGGCCATGATCGGCGTGCATGCGGCCGCCACGGCCGCCTATCTCGCCGTCGCGCCCACGGTGACCATCGCGAACATCAACGCGCCGGATCAGATCGTGATTTCCGGTCCGGCGGCGGCAGTCGCGGCCGTGTGTGATGCGGCGCGTGCGGACGGCAAGACGGTCGTGCCGCTGAACGTGAGCAACGCCTTCCACTCGCCGCTGATGGCGTCGGCGCGACACACGCTGCACGCCGCGCTGGCCGACACGACGGTGCACGCGCCCGCGTGCGCGGTGTACGCGAATGCCGACGGCCGGCCGTACGGTGCGGACGCCTCCGCCATTCGCGCGCGGCTGACCGCGCATCTCGAGCAACCCGTCAACTTCGTCGCGGCGATCGAGACGATGTACGCCGATGGCGCGCGCGTGTTCGTGGAGCTCGGACCCGGCCGCGTGCTCACCGGTCTGGTCAAGCGCATCCTCGGCGACCGTCCCCACGTGGCCGTTTCGGCCGACGGCGGCGTGCGCGGCTGGCTGCGCATGGTGGCGCAGGTGTTCGTGGCCGGCCATCACGTGGACGTGGCCGCGCTCTTCGCGGATCGACGCGTGACGTGGGTGGACCTCGATCGGCTGCCGCACACCGCCGGCGCGCCGGAGTGGTTCATCGATGGCGGCCACGTGTGGCGGCACGACGCATCGCCCCACACCGTCGGCGTGGCGCCGTTCCTGACCCTCGAGACCGCAGCGGCCGAGCGGACCGACTCTGGAGTCGTGGCCGCGCCGCTCTCCACCGGCGATCCGATCCTCGACGCGTATCGCACGTACGACCAGACGATGCGCCAGTTCCTGAATCAGCAGGAGCGCATGCTGAACGCGGTGCTCGGTCGCGAGGGCGTCGCGCCCGTCGTCATGTCGGCGCCCACCGTGCCTGTCGCCGCACCGTCGCCCGTCACACCGGCGACGCCTGATGCGGGTGACAACGGCGGAACGTTCAACCGCGAGCAGTTCCTGACACGGCTCCTCGGCATCGTGAGCGATCGCACCGGCTATACGGCCGACATGCTCGGTCTGGATCTGGATCTCGAAGCGGATCTCGGCATCGACTCGATCAAGCGCATCGAGATCATCGCCACGCTGACCGGGACCTTGCCCACGCCGGTGATGACCGGCATCCAGTCGCAGATCGATCAGCTGTCACGGAAACGCTCGCTCAATGCCATTGCCGATGTCGTGATGTCGGCCGTCGATGTCGCGCCGGCGCCGGCGCCGGCGGCGAACGCATCGGGGGCGTGCGCGCGGTTTGTGATGCGGGCGCACGCGATTCCCGTGACACCCGCCGGCGCGCCGACGCTCGCGGGGCTGCACCTCATCACCGCTGATGCGCTCGGCGTGGCGCCGCTCGTGGCTGAGCGATTGACGCGGTACGGCGCCAACGCGCACGTGCTGGCGATGGACGCGCTGGCGGATCCGGCGCGGCTCGCCCAGACGCTGACGGCGCTTCGCGCACAGCACGGTCCCGTGTGCGGCATCGTCCACGCCGCGCCGCTCGGCCGCAGCAGTGATGCCCGCGTCGATGCGTGGCGCGCCGAGGCCACGTTCGCGACCAGGCGGTTGTTCCAGCTCGTGCGCGCGTGCGCCGCCGATCTCGATCGCGCGGAGCGACCGGTGGTGCTCGTCGTGACGGCGATGGGCGGCGGGTGGGGACGCGATGGCCAGTCCGCCATCGCTGCCGACATGGCCGGCGGCGGCCACGGCATCGTCCGCACGATCGCGCGCGAGTGGCCGTCGGTCAGTGGGCTCGTGGTCGATCTCGATCCATCGAGACCGATCGCCGAACTGGCCGATCGCATCTCGACAGAGTTCACGTCGACCGGCAGCGAGGCCGAGGTGGGCTATCGCGCCGACGAGCGACACGTGTGGGTGCCCGAGGCGGCGTCGTTGCGCGGCGCCAATCCGCGTCAGTGGCAGCCGCAGGCAGGCTGGACGGTGCTGGTCACCGGCGGCGCGCGCGGGATCACGGCGGAGTTGTGCCGTGAAGTCGCGCGCCCCGGCGTGCGGTTGGTGCTGGTCGGCCGTTCACCGCTCGGGGCCGAGGGATCAACTCGCCCCGACGACGTGGAGCGCCGGCGGCACATGGACGCGCTGCGGGCGCTCGGCGCACAGATCGAGTACCACGCGATCGACGTGCGCGAGGAAGCGCCGTTTGCCGCGCTCATCGCCGATCTGCAGCGGCGTGTCGGCGGCATCGACGCGGTGATTCACGGCGCCGGCATCATCGATGATCGCCGGGTCGAGTCCAAGACCGACGACTCGTTCGACCGCGTGTTCGACACGAAGGTCATCGGCGCGCTGACGCTCGCGCGCCATCTGTCGCCTGATCACGTGAAGTGGGTCGTGTTCCTCGGCTCGATCTCCGGACGTTTCGGCAATCCGGGCCAGGCCGATTACGCGGCGGCCAACGAGACGCTGAACAGGATCGCGTGGACGTTGCATCGCGCCTGGCCGACCACTCGCGTGGTGACGATCAACTGGGGGCCATGGGAAGGCGGCGGCATGGCGTCGGAGGGCGTGAAGGCGTTCCTCGTCGCGCAGGGCATCCAGCTGATTTCCCCGGCGGCCGGCCGCGAGTTCTTCCGTCAGGAACTCAGCGCCGGCGCGGTGGACGATGTGGAAGTCGTGGCGGGTGATGGCCCGTGGCGCGCGGCCGCATCACGGCTGACCGCGCCGTCACGCTAACCGAGAATTCGCCGCACGGCGGTCGCGATGCCGTCTTCCTGCGAGAGTTGCGCAGCGATTCGTCGCGCATGAGCGCCGAACTCCGCGTGCTGCGTCAACTGACGCAATGTCTGCGCGAGGGCATCCGCGGTGAGCGAGGTCGCCGGCAGCGGCGCGGGGCCCACGCCGAGTTGATGCAGGCGCTCGCCCCAGAGTGGTTGGTCATACCCGAACGGCACGGCGCAGCTCGGCAGGCCGTGGCGCAGCGCCACGCCCGTGGATCCGGATCCGCCGTGGTGGACCATCGCCGTCACGCGCGGGCAGAGCCACTCGTGCGGGACGCTGTCGACGGCGCAGATCTGTGACGGGAATGTCTCGCGTTCGCCGTTCGTCAGTCCCGTCAGGAACACCGCGCGCACGCCGGCGTCACACACCGCTTTCACGACGGTCCGTCGCAGTGCCGCGGGGTCACGGTCGGCCTGACTGCTGAAGCCGATCGCCACCGGCGGCGGACCCGCTGCCAGGAAGTCCGTCAGTGCGGCGGGCGGCTGATAGTCGCGCGCGGCATCGAGAAACCAGTAGCCGGTCACGTGCGCCGTCGCGGGCCAGTCGTCCGGCCGCGGCAGCACCGCGGCGCTGTAGCCAAAGAGGTGCGGCAGGCGGCGAAGATCGCGGAGGTCGTCCCGCCAGTCGACGGGCGGCAATCCGAGCACGTCGCGACGCCACGCGTTCAGCGGACCGTCGCCGACGCGCATGGCGGGCAGCGCGCGGCGCCACGTGCGACGGTTCACCGCGGGCGGCACGGCTGGCGACGGCTGAAACGGATTCGGAAACGCCCGCGTCGGCAGGTGCATCACCGGATACGTGCTCACCACATAGACCGGGACGCGCAGTGCGTGTGCCAGTGACGGCGCGCATCGCGTCCACGGGCCGCACAGGATGACGTCGGCGCCGTCGCAGGCCGCGGCGATCTCGCGGAGCAGCTGGCCGAAGAACAGCGACAGGTAGTTGTCGAAGAGGCGCTGGAACGCGGCGGCGTCTTTCAGCCGGTCGCGGAGCGCCACGCCGGCCGGTCCGCCGAACAGCGCCGACATCGTCCCCGTGAGCGGAACGACGTCGAGACCGTGCGCCTGCGCCATCGCGGCGAAATCGCCGGGGACGGCGCAGCGTACGTCGGCGCCGGCGGCGCGCAGGCCCGCGCCGAGCGCGATCATCGGCTGGATGTCTCCGCGCAGTCCGGTCGCGATGAGCGCGCACCGCATGTCAGCCCACCGCGGCGAGGATCGTGGACACGGCCGAGGCGATGCCGTCTTCGCTGCGCAGTTGGCGGCCGACCGCTTCCGCCCCGGCGCGCAGGGCCTGGTTCGTGGTGAGCTCGCGCAGCATGTGGCTGAGCGAGGCGGTGGTCAGTGTGGAGGCAGCGATCGGCGCGGGACCTGCGCCGATGGCCTGGATCCGTTGTCCCCACAGCGGTTGATCGAATCCGAAGGTCACTGCGCCGTTCGGCACGCCGAACCGCAGCGCTGAGGCGGTGGAGCCGGCGCCGCCATGGTGCACGAGCGCGCTGACGCGCGGCAGCATCCATTCGTACGGCACGGTGGCCACCGGCAGCATGTTGCCCGGGAAGTCGGCGCGCTTGATGCCGCCAAAACCCGTGATCAGCAGCGCGCGCACGCCTGCGTCGGCCACGGCCTCGACGACGGCTTCGGTGATCGCGGCGGCGTTCTTGCCGACCTGGCTGCTGAAGCCGATGGCGACCGGCGGCTCACCCGCGTCGAGAAACGCGCGCAGCGCATCGCCCGGCTGGTAGTGATCCGTGTTGGCGTCGAGGAACCAGTACCCCGTCACGTGTGCCGTCGACGGCCAGTCGTCGGGACGCGGCAGCACCGCGGTGCTGTAGCCAAGCAAGTGCGGCAACTGACGCAGGTGACGAAGGTCCCGGCGCCAGCGCAACGGCGGCAGGCCCAGCGCTTTCTGCTGCCACTCGTCCACCTGCCGTTCGCCGATGCGCAAGGCCGGCAGCGCGAGTCGCCACGTGCGCCAGTTCGTCGCGGGATCCGAGACGTCCGAGCCCTGGAAGGGATTGGGAAACGCCGCGGTCGGCAGATGCAGCACCGGGTTGAGCGCGACGACGAATACCGGCACGCGCAGGCGCTCGGCGAGCGCGGGCGCGCAGCGACTCCACGACAGGATCACGTCGGCGTCGCGGCAGGCGTCCCAGACGTCGGCGAGAAAACGATTCAGAAAGACCGACAGGTAGTTGTCGAAGAGGCGACGGAACTGCTCGGGCCGCCGGACGGTTTCACGAAACGCATCGCCGGCCGGGCCGCTGAAGAACGCCGCCGCGTGGCCTTCGAGCGGAAAGTACTCGAGCGCCTGCGCCCGCACCGCGTCGGCGAAGTCGGCGTGTGTGGCCAGCCGCACGGTCACCCCGGCGGCCTTGAGACCGACGCCGAGGGCGATCAGCGGCTGGACATCGCCGCGCGAACCGATCGCGATGATCGTGCAGCGCACGCGTCAGGATCCGGTGGTGGAGGGCGGCACGCCGAGCACGCCGCAGACGAACACGTGCATCTCGCCGAGCGTCAGGTCGGTCGCGTATTCGCCGTCGCGCACCGCGAGATCCTGAAAGCTGAGCGGGACGCCGACTTTGTCTTCGAGCAGGATCATCAGGTGGATGGCTTCCACCGACGAGATGCCGAGATCCGCGTTGATCGTCGTGGCGTTCGACATCGGCCCGGCCACTTCGCCGCGCTCGGACAGCATGTCGGTGACGACTGCCGTGATGTCGGTCCACACTTCTGCGCCTGTCTTGCTGCTCACCCGTGTACTCCGTTTCCTGCGTCGGTCCTGTCGTTCGTCGTGGCCGGCACGCGCGCGAGCAACCACGACGCGCGCGCGTCGGGATCGCTGATGGCGCGCCACCGATCCAGATCCGCCGCGCTCACACACAGATGCGCGAGCGCGCGTCCCCAGATGCCCCAGCTGCCGGTCAGCAATTCGAGATCGTCAGCCGGCGCTGATCCGAACCCGGAGCGCGGCGCCGATCCCTGCGGACCGCTGCGACCGAAGAGACGATGCGCCAGCCATGTGGGGAACGCGATCAGTCGCTGTGCCAGGCCGTCGATGGCCGCGATGCGGGCGCCGTCTTCGGTTTCAAAGACGAAACTCGCCATCGTGGTCAGGCGGTCGAACCGGATGTTGCCGCGGCAGCGGACCCGTGTGCCGGCCGGCACCGGCTCACGCGCGATCGTCACGCGACGCGCGGAAAACGGGAAGATGCCGAACGTCGGGGACCGTGCCTCCTGTTCGAGGAGCCAGAATGCCACGAGTTGGCCGGCACAGTCGAGCATCGCCGGGTCCACCGTCATCTGCGACAACGGCCATCCGGGATTGTCGGTGGCGTGCAATTCGGCCTCGATGCTCGACGGGCCGACGGCCGTGACGCGCGAGATGCCGCGAAAGCCCGGGCCGTGGAATGCGTAGCGCTCGTAGAAGGCCGGCGCGTCCCATCGCGACGGCGCGATGGCGTCCGGGTCCATCGTGATGTCGATCGCGTCGGCGCTCGTCGGTGCCGAGGTGACCGTCGCCTCGAAGGCCACATCCGCCGGCGTGCGCGTATCGATCAGCCGCACGCGCGCACGGTCGCCTTCGCGCTGTGCGCTGACGGTCACGCTCAGCGTGCCGCCGTCGAGCGCGAGCCAGCGCGAGCCGCGCACGTCGAGCATCTCGCAGGGCCGTTCGCCGGTGAGGCGTCGTGCCCCTTCGGCGAGCAGTTCCAGCGAGAGCGTGAACGGGAGCACCGGGAGCGGATCGCCCGGCCATCCCGCATCGCGGCGGCCGAGGGCGTGGTCGTCAACCACCGGGTCCTGCTGTCGCGAGAACGTCCGCGTGGCCGCGAGTGTGGTGGGCGTCAGCACGTCGATGGTCTGGAGCAGCGGCGACGCGTCGGCGCCGCCCACGGGCCCGGCCGCCGCGCGGGCGCGCATGGCCGAGGCGATACGCTCGAGCTGGGCCTGCGCTTCCGCGATCAACCCGGCATGGATGCCGGCCGCGATCTGCCGCACGTCCCTGCCCGGCATGCTCGGCACGCCAGGCACGAGCGGCGGCACGTCTTCGCCGGCCAGTCGCGCGAGACGTTCCGGATCCACATCGAGGCCGGCGACAAAGAGCTCGCCGAAGAGGTGCGCCAGTTGTTCCAGTTCCCCGCGGGTGGTCGACGATGTGCTGACGGCGACGTGCGGTCGGCCACGCAGGATGTCGGCGACAAATGTCGTGAGCCGGCTCTCCGGCCCGACCTCGATGAAGGTCCGCACGCCGGACGCGTGCAGAGTACGGATCGTGTCCGTGAACCGCACGGGCTCGGTCCATTGGCCGACCATCACACGGCGGATGCCCGCGGCATCGTCCGGGAACGGTTCCGTCGTGGAGCACGACACGACCGGCGCGTGGCCGACGCCGAGGGTGAGTTCGGCATAGTGCGCGTCGAAGACCGCGGCCCAGTCGGCGAAGAGCGGCGTATGGTACGCGCGCGCAAAGGGCAGCGGCAGCACGAGGCCGCCGGCGGACAGGATCTCGCGCGACGCCGTATCGACGGCGGTCTGGCGGCCTCCGAAGACGATTTGTGTCGGGCAGTTGTCCATCGCCAGATAGCACGCGCCCGCGCGTTGCGCGGACGCCAGCACGGCCGGCAGTCGATCCGCGCGCGGCAGGCTGACGGCGATCAGCCGTTCAGGTTCGCGCGGCGCCGGTTGACGTGCGCCCGCCTGCGCCACGCGCGCGCACCATCGACAGAGCGCGTTCTGGTCGTCGAGGTGAGCGACCCCGGCGGCCATCACGGCGGCATGTTCGCCGTTGCTGTGTCCGAGGTAGACATCCGCGCGGAGGCCGAGCGCCTGCACGACGTCATGCATCGCGAGATCCGCGGCCGTGCCGAGTTGGCCGCCGCGCGCCATGTCGAACAGGCCGCCGCGGCTCGAGACCTCGCGCGGGTCACGCCCCGCCGCGTCGACGTCGATCAGCGGTGTCAGCGGGGCGCCGCCGTACTCCTCCGCGGCTGCGTCGAGCAGATCGAACCACCGGCGGACGCCGGCCACGCGCGTCCGCAGCACGCGCAACATGCCGACGTGTTCGGATCCCTGCCCGGGAAACAGAAACGCCACGCGGCCGGGTGCGGCGCCGCTCGTGCAATACAGGCCATGCGGCCGCGACACGAATCGCGCGTTCGTCAGCGCCGGCAATCGCTCGATGGCGAACGCGAGGCGCGCGTGCAGCTCGCGAGGTTCCGTGATGATCGCGAGTCGCTCGGCGCCGGTCGGCGCCGGAGCGCCGCGGTGCGCGGCCAGTAGCGCGTCGAGCGGCGTCGCGTGCGCGCGGTGCAGGGCGGTGATGAGCGCCGCGCGGTCGTGACCGGCGAACAGAAACACCCGAGAGACGAGCCCGGCCATCGGTCCTACGCGCCGGCGGTCCGCGGCAGTTCGTCGAACAGTGGAGCGAACTCCGGCAGGATCACGCGAATGTCCTGTCCGCGCGCGGCGTCGAACGCCCGGGTCCGCCGCACGAACTCCGGGAGTTCGCTGGAGGTGTCCGACCCGCGCATGTGCGTGATGATGCCGTCGATGGCCGACGTGAAGCGCTCGAGTTCCGCGCCCTCGACCGGCCAGCGGCCGTTCCAGCGATCCACGAAGGCGCGGAGCCGCTCGGCGGCCAGCGCTTTGATGTCGGCCGGCAGCACGCACACGCTGAGCGCGCTCGGCCACGACAACAACGTGAGCCGCGGGTAGGGCACGACGTTGGGCGCCGTGCGCGCGAAAAGGTATTCGAAGAGCTCCGCGAGGTGCAGCACGTTGTAGGCCTGCACGGTCGTGTTGACGGTGATCTTCGTGCAGTTGTAGTCGGCGGATCGCTCGATGAGCGCGCGCAGGTGCGTGTCGATCCGCTGCCAGTTGGCCGGGAACCGGATGAACGTGTTGAGCGCGTCGTAGCCGTCGAGGCTCACGACGAGCTTGACCTCGCGGAACGCCGGCCACAGGGTCGTGACGCGATCGGGCAGCGTGGTCAGGTTCGTGACGTAGCTGAGGACGATGTCCTGTGCGCGACCGGCGGCGATCACCTGTGCCAGAAAATCGAGCGCGCGCGGGATGATCAGCGGCTCGCCGCCCGCGAAATGCAGTTTCTCGAGTTGCGGAATCAGCGCGACGCAGTTGTCCCAGAACGCGTCCGAGTCGAACCAGTTGATCCGTTCGAGCGCCGTCATGCGCGGGTCATCGTCGGCCAGCCCGAACATCGTGCGCCACTCCGGGATCAGGAGCTTGCTCGACATCGGCGAGCACATGCGGCACCGCAGGTTGCACTGGTTGCCGAGGCGGAAGTCGGCGCTGCGAATTGCGGTGGTCGGCACCGTGCCGTCGGGCGCCGTGGCGGCGAGCGCGCCGGTGATGTGCGCGCCGAGCGTGACGTTCGCGTCCTGCCGGTAGCTGCGGATGCCGAGGTCCTCTTCCGAGAAGCACTGCGTGCACACGTCAGGGCGGCGGCCCGCGAGCATGTCGTGCCGCAGATCGCGCATGAACGCCGAGTTCCAGCCGTCGGTGATGCCACCGGGACGTCCGACCTCGTGCGGCCGTCCGTCGGCGTCGGTATTGGCGCGCGAGCGATCGCCGATGGCCATGCAACACGGGCGCATCTGTCCCTGCTCGTCGGCGAAGACGTGCGTCCACGGGATGACGCAGTACGTGGGCGAGGGCGGATGCGCCGGATCGCTCATGACGGGTCTGTGGCCCAGATCGGCGCCAGTTCCGGCAGCACGTCGATCGTGCGCTGACCGCGCTGCGCGTCCTGGATCGCGGTCCAGCGACGGAACTCTGGCAAGCGCGCGGTTTCGTCCTTCGCCATCATGTGCGTCGTGATGCCCGCCACGCTCGCGAGCAGTCCGTCGAGCTCCGCTCCGCGCCACCGTTCCGGCCACCGCGGCGCGAGCCGCGTCATCGCGGCCGACAAGCGCTCGGCCGCCAATTGCTTCAGCGCGGGCGGGAGCGCCTGGATGTTGAAGTGGTGCGGATGCGTCAGCACGCTCAAGTTCGGCGCTTCGGCCAGTCGGCTCGTCTCGACCAGGTACGTCAGTAATGCCTCGAGCCGCATGACGTTGAAGATCTGCACCGTCGTGTTGAACGCAATGCCGCCGCGCAGGTTCAGCCGGTCCGCATCGGCCTCGAGCCGCCGCAGGTTCGTGTCGATCGCCGTCCAGTCGGACGGAAAGCGGATGAACGAGTTGATGGTGTCGGCGCCGTCGATGCTCGCGGTGATCCGCACCTGGCGGAAGTGCGGCCAGAGGTCGTACACGCGATCGGGCAGCATCGTGAGGTTGGTGTTGTAGCTGAGGCTGATCGACGACGCGCGGCCGAGGTCCACGAGGCGGGCGAGGAAGTCGAACATCTGCGGAATCATGAACGGCTCGCCGCCCGCGAAGTGCAGCCGCTCGATGTGCGGCGTGTGCCGTTCGAAGATGTCCCAGAATCCCTCACGGCCGAACCAGTCCATCGTCCGCAGCCGTTCGAGCGCGCCGTGCGTCACCGGGATGCCGTAGGCCTCGGCGAACTCGCCGAGCAGGGCGCGGCTCGATTGCGGCGAGCACATGCGGCAGCGGAGATTGCAGAGATTGCCGAGGCGCAGGTCCACCGACAGCAGGTCGAGCGGCGCGGTGCCGTCGGGCGCCGTGGCGGCGAGCAGGCCGCTGATCCGGTCGCGGTACTCGTCGTTGGCCTCTTGTCGATGGCTGCGCATGCCGAGGTCGTCGTACATGTAGCAGCGCTCGCAGGGCTTCGGACGCTCGCCCGACAGCATGTCGAGCCGGATCTTGCGCATGTAGCCGGAGTTCCACGCCGGTGCGAAGCCCGCCGCGTCGTACACATGCAGCGTGCGTCCGCCGTCGTCGACGTTGGGCTTCTTGGTCGACACCGAGCGGCAGCATGGGTACATCACGCCGCCTTCATCCGCGAACAGATGCATCCACGGGAGCACGCAGAAACTCGAAGACGGTTCGCGGCTCACGCGTGATCCGTGATCGTGGCGGCCGGTTCGGCGACGCGCGAATGGAAGTACTCGCGCACGCGGCGGTGCAGAGCGGGCTTGTCACTGTTCCACTGCCAGCAGCCCTGGGCGTCGGCGGCAATGTCGTGTTCGGGATCGAAGTCGGCGTCGCGCAGGATCGCGAGGCGCTCGAGATAGCCGCGCGCGGACGTCGGTCCGTGGAACTGATGCACCACGCGGCCGGGAGCGAAGGCCAGCCGACCGCCCGTGTCACTCGCGACGCCGGCGCCCCAGGCGGCGATCGCCTGTCGCTCACGCGGCGCCAGCTCGCGGCAGTAGAGGTTGCGTCCGCGCAGAAAGTCCTCGTCGGCCGCGAACGCGTGCGCGTTGATCACGTCGCCGCCGCCGACGATGGCGCGGTCGTAGAGGCCGTGGCGATCGAGCACATCACGACGCGCGGCCCAGGCGAAGCCGGTGTGCCCGTGGAGCAGGTAGTGCGACAGCGCGCGTCGACGATCGGAGGTCGCGGCCAGCGCCGCGGCGAAGCCCGGCAGTTGGTGCCCCTCGCCAACGCCGTCCGGCAGATCCGCCGCCGGCGGCGCGCCGCTCGCATCGGCCCAGCCGGCACGCGCGTACGGCTGCGCGACGGCATGCGTGGCCAACTGCGCGACCGTGTCGTCGATCCACGTGTCGTGTTCGAACACGATGTCGTGATCGAGCCACGCGACGACGCGGCACTCGCGCGGCAGGTGCCGAATGCCGAGATTGAGCAGTCGCTCTTTGTGCCAGAGAATCGTGTGCGATCGGAAACGGATGACGCGCGTGGCCATCGCGTCGGTGACGCGGAACGGCGCTTGGTCGAACGCGAGTTCGACGACGAGCAACGGGAGGCCTTGCGCCTGCACGCGGCGGCTGAATGCGTTCAGTCGATCGAGCGATCCCGCCGTGCCTGCCGGGTCGAAGAACGCGGAAACGCCCCAGCAGTCGCGGCGTACGGGCGTGTGCATTTTGATGCGAGAATCTTAATGCATGATCGTACCCGCAACAACGTCGGGCGCCCACTGGCGAATGCAATGGGCGATCGATGTCTACGCGGGACCATCACTCACCGCGCTCACGCCCGTCGCGACGCACGGCCGTCCTGCGCTGACGGGACGCGACGCCACCGATATTCGCGGCGGCGCCGTCGCCGATCCGTTTCTCTGTCGCGTCGACGATCGCTGGTTCCTCTTCTTCGAAATCTGGAATTGCGATGTCGCGCGCGGTGAAATCGCGTACGCGACGAGCGCCGACGGCGTATCGTGGCGCTACGAGCAGGTCGTGCTGCGGGAAGCGTTCCATCTGTCGTATCCGCAGGTCGTCGCGTGGAACGGCCACATCTACATGATTCCGGAAACGCGCCAGGACGACGCGGTGCACCTGTACGTGGCGGAGGCATTTCCGCATCGCTGGCGTCGCATCGAGACGTTGCTGTCGGGCGCGTTCGCCGACGCCACGGTCGTGCGGCACGACGACCGGTGGTGGATGTTCGCGCAGCGCGGCCTCGACGAGATGCAACTGTTCTCGAGCCCGCGCCTTGACGGCGGATGGACGCCGCATCCGTCGAGTCCGTTGTTCCCAGGCAATCGCACCCGCACGCGTCCCGGCGGTCGCATCCTCGAAGAGGACGGTCGTCTCATTCGTCCCGCACAGGATGGGTGGCCGACCTACGGACACTGCCTGCGCGCGTTCGAGATCCAGTCACTCACCGAGACCGAGTATCGCGAGCGCGAGCTGGACGAGAGTCCGCTCTTCCGCGCCAGTCGCTCGGGCTGGAACGCGGTGGCGATGCATCACCTCGATGCGGTGCGTCGCGCCGACGGATCGTGGCTCGCCGTGGTCGACGGCGCCACGCCAGGGCTGTTCTGACTCCCATGTCCGCCGGCGGCCGCAGCGTGTGCCTCAGTCCCGCCGAGTATCCGCCCACGCCCGGCGGCGTGGCGGTCGCGGCGGCGCGGTTGGCGGGCGATCTCTGTGACGCCGGCTACGACGTGCACGTGATCGCGGCGGTGACGCGACCCGGCGCGACCGGTGAGATCGAGACGAGCGTCGAGCGCGGGATCCATGTGCATCGGTGGCTCCATGCAGCGCCGGCGACCGCCGACGGTCTCTTCGCGCACCGGCGCGCCGTGCAGCGCCTCGACGCCGAGTTCGACTTCGACATCTTTCATGGCTTCTTCCTCACCGCGGCCTATCCGTGTCTGGGGGCGGCCACGACGCCGGGACGACGACGGCCGCTGATTGCGAGCATTCGCGGCAACGACGTGATGACGTTGCTCGATCAGCCGCTCTGTCGCGGCATGCTGCTGCCCGTGTTGCGACAGGCCACCTGGATCACGTCGGTCAATGCGGCCTACCTCGCGCGCGTGGCCGAGGAGTTCGACATCGCCGGCCGCAGTTCGGTGATTCGCAACGGCGTGACGGTCGATCACACGCAACCATGGGCGGTCACCGATCACAATCGCGGGCGCGTCGGCACGGTCGGAGAGTTCCGGCGGGTCAAAGACATCCCGTTGCTGGTGCGCGCGTATGCCGGCGTCCCGGCGGCGCTGCGCCAGGGCCTGCTCCTCGCCGGATTCTTCAGCGACCACGACGAAGCCGAATGGACAGAGACGTTGATCGCGGAGTTCGGCCTCGACCGCGAGGTGACGCTCACCGGCCAGTTCGCGAACGCCGAGGTCCGCGCGCATCTCGCGCGCATGCACGTGTATGTGCAGTCGTCGGCGCACGAGGGGTTGCCCAATGCGCTGCTCGAGGCGGCCGGGATGGGGGTGCCGCTCGTGGCGACCGCGGTCGGTGGCATGCGCGAAGTGATCGTCGACGAGGAGCACGGGTTGCTGGTGCCGCACGGTGATCCGGCCGCCATGGCCGCGGCGATCACGCGGGTGTTGTCCGACGATGCGCTCGCGGCCCGGCTCTCCGAGGGCGCGCACGCGCTGGCGCGACGGCTGACGCCGCAGCGCGAGCGCGAGGCCTGGCTGTCGCTCTACGCGCAGCTGTTGGCCGGTTGAGCCGAGACCCGGTCGGGCTCAGCGATGCGCCGCGGCGCGAAGGCGCGCCATGGCGGCCGCATCCGCGAGCATCGCGTCGGCAAACCGATCGTGCTGCCCGCTCGCGGCGGATGTCATTACGTCATCGAGGAAATGCGCCATCGCGTCGGCGGGCGGCACCTCGAGCGCGATCGGCTGACCGTCGGCCACACCGACCACGCGCGTCGCCCGATCCGGCGGCGCGGTGAACGCCGGTTCCAGCGTGATCGTGAACCGCGGCCCGGACAACTCGAGTCGATTCGTGTAGGTGCCGGGCGAGCCGAAGTGTCCGATCAAGGTGCGCTGTTCCGGATAGGTGAGCAGCACACTGAACGCCGTCTCGACTTCGTCGCCCTCGAGCTGCACCGCCGTGGCGCTGATCGTCGTCGGCGCCGCGTCGAAGAACACGCGCCCGGGCGTGAGGGCGTACGCGCCGAGGTCGTACAGCGTGCCGCCGCCCGCGTGCGCGCGATGCCGGAAGTTGTGCTCGGGCAGGCGCGGGAAGAGGAAGGTGGCCGTGATGCGCGTGAGCGGGCCGTGCGCGGCGATGAAATCGCGCGCGCCGGCGCACTGCGGATGCCACGGATAGACGGTGGCCTCGGCCACCAGACGCTGCTGCCGCCGACTGAGCGCGACGAGCGCGTGCGCGTCCTGTTCCTCGAGCACCGCCGGCTTGTCGACGACGACGTGCCGGCCGGATGCCAGCGCACGCGTGGTCCATCGCACATGGTCGTGATTGCGCGTCGAGACGTACACGAGCGACGCCGCGCTCGCGGCGAGGGCGTCATCGTAGTCGGTGAAGACGCGGCCGGAGAGCGGCGCCGGCAGCGCCGGCGTGCGGGTCGCGGACGCGACATCGACGCGCGTCACGCCCAGGCGGGCGAGTGCCGGCGCCACACGGCGCTCGGCGAAACTCGACCAGCCGAGGAGGAGCACGGTCAGGTCGTGGTCGTGTCGCACAGATCCAGGCACGCGAGCAGATTGCGGCCCTCGATGTTGAAGTAGCCGTGGGGGAGCAGTTCCTGGATCTGTCCGAGCGTCATCCACCGGTGAATCGGCGAGTCGTCGATCTGATGTCCTTCGGGCAGTTCGAGGATCACGTAGCGATTCTGGTAGTGATAGAACCGGCCGCCTTCTTCCGACTGCACGGCGGAGTAGCGCACCCATGCATGCGGCGGGTCGCGGAACAGATCGAGGAACGGCGGATATCCCCGTCCGAACGCATCGTCGGCATTCGAGCGCGACACGGTGGAGCCGAGATCGAAGACCTGGCGATTGCCCGGGTAGGCGCAGGCGCGGACGAGGAAGTGCAGCACGCCGTTGATGCGCTGCACGAGAAACCCATTGAGGCCTTTCGCGTCGTGTGCCTGGAGCGGCTGTTGCCAGCGGCGCACTTCGCGCGCCCCGGTTTCCACATCGACCGCGATCACCGAGAAGTGCTTGCCCGACGCATGACGAATCGCGTCGGCGTCGATGACCCAACCGTCGAGGCGATCGATCGCGCGCGGCTCCACATGCATTTCGTGGTGCGCCTGCAGATCGGTGAGCCAGTGCATGACGTCGCGCAGCGAGTGCACGGCGCGGTCGGTGACCACCGTCGAGTCGAGCAGGGCACGCCCGAAGGGGCTGAGCGGCAGCGCGTCGGCCAGCGGCGGGGCGAGGTCGGTGTACTGGCGGTCGCCGGTGGGCTGACGGCCGAGCAGCGGCAGACACGCGAGCACCGTGCGCGTGTCCATGTTGACCATGTTCGGCCGCTTGAGCAGTTCCTTGATCTGCACGAGCTTCATCCAGCAGAACTGCGGCGCCACGTCCACGTGCTCATCGTCGTTCAGTTCGACGATCACGTTGCGGTTCTGCTTGCGGTAGTACCGTGACGCCTGCTCGCTCTGGAGCTGATTCAGCAGCACGCGACCACGCGCGGGCTCGCGGAAGTACTGCACATAGGCCGGCGCCGAGCCCGCATGCACCTGCATGTAGTTGCTGCGCGTGGCCTGCACGGTCGGCGACAACTGCACGCCGTTGATGTTGCCGGGCTCCACTTTGGCCTGCATCAGGAAGTGATGCACGCCGTCGATGGTCTTGGTCAGGATGCCGAGGATGCCGATCTCCGGTTGCACGAGAATCGGCTGATCCCACGTCGAGACCGGGCCCGTGTCGGTCGTGACGTGCACACCGGACACCGAGAAGAACTTGCCCGAACGGTGTGCGAGCCGTCTCGGTTCGCCGGTCCATTCCCAGTGCGTCATCCCGGCGAGCGGGATGCGGCGCACGATGCACGGCGTCGCGGCGCGCTGCTGCTCGAGCCACTCAGCGACGGTCTGCATCGACTGATCGTGGTCGTCGGATTTGAGCGCCGAGCGCAGGTAGCCGTCCGCGGATCTGTGGGGCATGGAGCCGACGTCCTCAGGCGCGAATGGCGGCCAGGTAGTCGTCCCACGACCGGATCGACCGCTTGGTGTCGTAGTGCGTGCTGGCGAACGCCGCGACGACCGTGCCGGGCGCGAAGTCGACCATGCGGATGAAGAGCATCGGATTGATCAGCACGCCGCGGGTGGGACGATCGAGCACCCACACGCGTTCCTCCGTGCCGTCCGATAGCCGCAGTTCGCAACGACCGCACACCGCCGTGACGACCTGATGCGTGTCGCGATGCGCGTGTCCGCCGCGTTCGCTGATCACGTCGTGCACGAAGTAGAGGCGCTGGATGTCGAACGGAATGTCGATGCCGCCTTCGATCGCCGTCAACACGCCGCGATCGTCTCCGTGCGAGGGGAATGCGATCCATCGCACATCGTCGAGACGGCCCGGTGACGCGGGGGCGACACGCGCGCGATCGCGTTCACGCTGATCCATGGCGTGTATCATAAGTCACCCACATGAGTCGCCTGCTGCTGTTCTCGGCGCCATCACGCCCGGAAGCAGCAAAACTGATCAGGTCTGACGCGACGGGCCACGCGGTGTCGCGCGGTCACGACACCTTCTGGAATGCAGGCGACCCCTGTCGCGTCGCGATCGTGACGCGAGCGGGCGCGTCGTGGCGCGACGACCTCGAGCGTGGCGCCGACGCGCTGATGCGCGCCGATGATGACCGCGCGTTCGCGCTCGCCGGCACGATGTTCTTCGCGCGCGTCGATGCGCCGGAGACGCGCGGCACGACGGCCTGTCTCTTCCCCGGCTACGGTGTCAGGCGCACGACGGCCGTGGTCGATCTGGTCCGCCTCTTTCCCGCGATCGAACGGTGGCTCGACGGGACCGGTGACGCCGACACCGACATCCGCCGCGCACCGCGTACGGCCGGCAGCACGGTGCCGACGACGACGCTCGATGCGGTGCTGTTGGCGGACCTGGCGCTGTGGACCACGCTGCAGCAGGTCGGTGTCCGCTGCGACGACATGGCCGGCCACAGCTTCGGCGAGAACGCCGTGCTGGTGGCCTCCGGCATCGTGTCGGGTCACAACAGCATTGCGAGTCTGCTCCGTGACGTCACCGAGATGGCCGGACCGCTCGTCGCGCCGGTCGATGGCGGACTCGGCATGCTGGCGCTCACGTCGGCGTCGCGACCGCTGATCGATCAGTTCGCGGCGAGCCGGCCGCCGCGCGCGTTCGTCTCGCTCGACAACTGCCCGAATCAGATGGTGATCTGGGGCCGGTCCGACGATCTCGCCGAGCTCGAACGACTGGCGCGTGATCGGCGCGAGGTCGTGTTCCGACTGCCGGAACTCGGTCAGCCGGTGCACACGCCGCTCTTTCCGGTGCCGCTCGCGGATCTGCGCGCGATCTATGACCGCCTGACCCTGTCGGCACCGCGCGTCCGCGCGTGGAGCGCCGCCACGGTCGCGCCATTTCCCGCCGCGCCGGCGGCGTTGCGCGAGGTGCTGGCGCAACAGTGGCGCATGCCGGTGCGGTTCCGCGAGTTGATCGAGCGGATGTACGACGAAGGCACGCGCACGTTTGTCGAGGTCGGCCCGGGCGACCGCCTCTCCGCCTTCGTGCGCAACACGCTGCGCGGCGCGCCGGTCACCACGATCACCACGCATCTGGACACGCGCGACACGCTGACGCAGTTGCAGATCGCGCTCGCGCAGTTGTTCGTGCGCGGGCAGCACATCGACGTCGGCGCCATCGCCCACGAGCGCGCGTCGTCCGAGCCGTCTCCCGAGCCGGCCACAGCCACGGCAGCAGCCGGACGCGGATCGACGCCCACCACGACCGCGGATGCCGCCGCGGCGCGCGTCGAAGCGGTCGTGGCCGACGCCGTGCTGGCGGTGCTTGGCGACCGCGCGCCCCTGGCCCTCGATCCTGATGCAGGGCTGTTCGACCTCGGCGTCGGATCGCTCGGCTGCATCGAGTTGGCTGAACGCCTCGAGCGCTCGCTCGGTCGCACCATTCCGCAGACGTGGCCGTTCGACTATCCGACGGTGCGTCGTCTCGCCGCAGCGCTCTCCGGTACGACAGGCGCGGAGACGTCCGCGCGTGAACGACCACGAGCCGTGACGGGCGACGACCGCGCGGACGCCGACATCGCGATTGTCGGCATCGGCTGTCGCTTCCCGGGCGGCGCGGATTCGCCGGCGTCGTTCTTCCGCAGCCTGTGCGACGGCACGGACGCGGTCGGGCCGGTGCCCCCGGATCGCTGGCATCCCGCCACGCTCGATCGTCGCGGCGACGCGAATCTGCGCGCCCGCGAATCGTTCGGCGCGTTCCTGTCGGACATCCGGACGTTCGACGCGGGGTTCTTCGGCATCTCGCCGCGCGAAGCCGTGGCGCTCGATCCGCAGCAGCGACTGCTGCTCGAAGTGGCGTGGGAAGCCCTCGAACATGCGGCCATCAGCCCCGCGTCGCTCGTGGGGTCGGCGACGGGCGTGTTCATCGGCATCAGCAATGCCGACTACGCGGCGCGGTTGTCGAGGCGCGACCGACTCGACGCCGGCGGCTATCTCGCGACGGGCAACACCAACAGCACGGCCGCCGGACGACTCTCGTTCTTCTTCGGATTCCGCGGACCCTGTGTGGCCATCGACACCGCGTGCTCATCGTCGCTCGTCGCCGTGCATCAGGCGTGTCAGAGCCTGCGGCGCGGCGAAAGTGAGGTGGTGCTGGCCGGCGGCGTGAACCTGCTGCTGAATCCCGAGACCACGATCTTCCTCAGTCACGGTCGCGCGTTGTCGCCCACGGGCGCGTGCCGCACGTTCGACGCCGCGGCGGATGGCTACGTGCGCGGCGAAGGGTGCGGCGTGGTCGTGCTGAAGCGCCTGTCGGATGCGGTCGCCGCGGGTGATCGTGTGCTGGCGGTGATCCGCGGCACCGCGGTGAATCATGACGGTCGCACGAGCGGATTGACGGTTCCCTACGGCCCCGCGCAGGAAGAAGTGGTCCGTCGCGCGTTGGCCGATGCGGACTGCACCGCGGACGAGGTGGGCTACGTCGAGGCGCACGGCACCGGCACGTCGCTCGGCGATCCGATCGAGTTGAATGCGCTCGGTCGCGTGTTCGGCCCGCGCGACGATCGTCCGTTGCGACTGGGTTCGGTGAAGACGAACATCGGGCACCTCGAAGCCGCGGCCGGCATTGCCGGTCTCATCAAAGTGACGCTGCAGTTGTTCCACCGTCAGTTGACGCCGACGTTGCACTTCCGCGCGATCAATCCGGCGGCCGAGGCTGCGCCGCGCACGTATGCGGTGGTGACGCGCGCGGCCGCGTGGACCGACGTCGCGTTGGCCGGCGTCAGTTCGTTCGGCATCAGCGGGACGAACGCGCATGTGGTCATGGCGCCGCCGCCGGCCAGGGCGCTCGACGGCGCTGACGCCGATGCGCGGGCTGTGTTTCCGCTGTCGGCCCAGTCGCCATCGGCCCTTCGCGCGCTCGCGGCCCGGCTCGCGGATCGCCTGGAGGCGGACGATCTCGATCTCGCGGCGGTCTCGGAAACATTGATGGTTGGCCGACAGCACTTTCGGCACCGCAAGGCGTTTCTCGCGAGCGATCGCGCGACGACGATCGCGAGACTGCGGGAGATCGCCGCCGGCACCGCACTCCCGGCGGCGTCGGCAGAGGCTCCGGGCGATGCGTCGACGGAGTCACTGGCCGCGCTCATCAACCGCTACGAAAGCGGTGCGCCTGTCGAGTGGCCGGCGCTCCGACGCGGTGCGCGTGGTGTGGCGGATCTGCCCACGTACCCGTTCGAGCGAGACACGTATTGGATTGACGGCACGCAGACGACTGACACCGTCGGTGTCGAGGTCGCTTCTCCCGCCTCGGGGTTGCTCGGCGATCGCCGGTCGTTGCCGGCAGATCACGCCCGACACCGATTCGAGTTGTTCGCGGAGCAATCCACGCTGCCGGTCACTGGCCCGGCGGTGGTCCTCGCGCTGGCCGTGGCGCTCGACCGCGTTCGCGGCGCCGAGGCGTCCGGCGTCTCGTCGAACCTGCGGATCGAGGCCGAGATCCAACCCGGCGCGAGCGGCTGTCTGATCCAGACGGTCGTGACCGTGTCGTCGGAGGACGGCCGCGAGACTGTCGCGGTGTACTCGTCCGACGACGGTCATCGGTGGACGCCGCACGCGTCATGGAACCACGAAGCGGCGCCCCTCGCGGAAACCGCGGCCGCGCCGATCCCGCCGGGGCCGCTACACGACGCGGTGACGATTGACGGCGCCGATTTCTATCGACGGATCGAGCAGCAGCACATCGACGTGGACGCTCGGCGCCGCGTCGTGCAGACCGCGTCGTTTGGCGCATCGTCTGCGCAGGCCCGCCTCGGCGGTCATGTGGCGGCGGCGGGAGGCGACGCCGGCGACATGGCTCGCGCGCTGCTCCTCGATGGCGGCCTCCAGATTCTCTCGGCCGCCATCGTCGGCGCTCGCAGCGGCGTGCGGGTGCGCGTGGATCGCATCGCGCGCATGGTGTGGCGCGGACCAATTCCGGAAGTGGCGGACATGCGCGTCGCGTGGACGACGCGCGCGGGCGGCCCGATCGTCGCGTCGCTGGAGATCGATGATGCGGCGACCGGCGCGCGCGCGGCGGATTTGCACGGCATCGAGGTGGCGGAGCAGGACGTGGCCGCCGAGACACGTCAGGGACGCCGCGTGAAAGACCGGTTGCGCGACGCGACGGCGGAGGCACGTCTGCCCATCGTCGTCGACTACCTGCGCGCCGTGGTCAGCGGCGTGCTGCAATTGCCGCCCGACCGGCCGATGGATCCCGCGCAGTCATTCGCGCTGGCCGGCCTCGACTCGCTGATGGCGTTGCAAGTGGGGTCGGTGATTCAGCGCGACTTCGACGTGCAGCTCGCCGCGACCGCCATTCTCGATAGCGGCACGATCGACGCGCTGTCGCGTGCCGTGCTCAGTGCCGCGCCGGGCGCATCCGCCACATCGTTCGCGATCGTCGCCTCGCAGTTCGAGGATGGCGAGCTATGAACACCCTCGAGTGGGTGCAGGACCTCGCCCAGCACGGCTGGCGGTTCTGGACGGAAGACGGCCGGCTCCGCTATCGCGCGCCACGCGGCGCGGCGACGCCGGCCGTGCTCGATCGTCTGCGATCGCACAAGGACGAGCTCTGCCGCATCGCGATCGACTTACCGGACGCCCTGGCGTTCGCGCCGTTGTCGTACGGCCAGCGCGCGCTGTGGTTTCTGTGGCAGTTGGCGCCCGAGAGCGTCGCGTATCACCAGTCGTTGCCCCTCGATGTGCGCGCGTCGGTCGACGCCCGCGTGTGGCGCGAGGCCGCGCGCATTCTGGTGGCGCGTCATCCGATGCTCCGCACGCGGTTTCCGCTGCGCCACGGCGAGCCGGTGCAGCAGACGCTGTCCGCGCCGCCGCTCGACTGGACGGAGACCTCCGTCGCGCCCGGCGATCTGGCCGCCGCGCTCGTCGCGTCGCATCAGCGCCCGTTCGATCTGCCCGAACGGCCGCCCGTGCGCTTCGAGTGGTTTTCGCGCGACGCGCAGAGCGCCGTCCTGTTGCTCACGATGCACCATGTGTCGTCGGACGCGTGGTCGTTCGAGATCCTCCGGCGCGATCTGACGGCCATCGTCGAGACGTTGGCCGCCGGACGCGAGTGGACGCCGCCGCCGCCGGCGCACGCGTACACCGACTTCGTGAACTGGCAGCACTCGCTGCTGTCGAGCCCGGCCGGCGATGACCTGTGGGACTTCTGGCGGCAATACCTCGAGGCGCCGCTGGCGCAGTTGGATCTGCCCACCGATCGGCCGCGTCCGGCGACCTCCGCGTACCGTGGCGACTCGGTCAGGCTCGACATGTCGCCCGCGCTGTCCGCGCGGTTGCACGAACTGGCGCGCCACGCCGACGTGACACGACACGTGCTGTTGCTGAGCGCGTTTCTGGCGTGGCTCTATCGATGGACGCGGCAGCGCGACCTCGTCATCGGCGTGCCGACCTCGGGCCGCAGCCAGCCGGAGTTCGCCGCCATCGTGGGCTACTTCGTCGAGCCGGTCGTCGTGCGCGTGCCGGTGGCCGAGGCCCAGACGTTCGACGCGTTCATCTCCGTGGTGAAGGACGCCAGCCACGCGTCGCTCTCGCACGCCGACTTTCCGTTCGCGCGGCTGGTCGAACGCCTGCGCGTGCCTCGTGATCCGAGCCGCTCGCCGCTGTTCGACGTCACGTTCAACTTCCTCAGTCGTCGCGCGGCGGCCGCATCCGGTGGGCCGGAGGCCGCCCCGGCCGTGCTCGACATGCCGCAGGCCGACGGCAAGTTCGATCTCACGTTGACGGTGATCGACGATGACGATCGGATGCAGGCGGCACTGGGCTTCAACTGCGACCTCTTCGACCGATCGACGATCGAGCGGATGGGCGACGCGTTTCTGCACCTGCTCGAGCGCATCGTCAACGACCCGCGCCAGCCGCTGGACGCGATCGCGCTTGGCGCGGAGGCGGCGCCGCGCCCCGCGCTCGAGGGACGACGCCTCGACACGACGAATGTCCGTCCGGTGCACGAGCAGGTCATGGCCGGCGCGCGGGAGTATCCGGCGCGCGCGGCGGTGGTCGCGGCGGGCGGCACGCTGACGTACGCGGAGTTGGTCGGACGCGCGTCCCGACTCGCGGAGCAGTTGGTGGCGTCCGGTGTCACACCGGGCGACGCCGTCGGTCTCTGCACCGCGCGTTCGACGGAGTTCATCGTCGGGATGCTCGGCATCTGGCAGGCGGGTGGCGCGTATGTGCCGCTCGATCCGGCGCTGCCGGAGGTGTTGCGCGGGCAGATGCTCGACACGGCCGGGGCTCGCGTGTGCGTGATGGGCCACTGGGAACGCCCGAAGCCGCCGCGGTGGAATGGCGCGCTGATCGAGGTGGGCACGAGCGCCGGAGCGCCGTGGGCGATCGCGGCAGACGCCGATCGGCTCGCCTACGTCATCTTCACGTCGGGATCGACGGGCACACCAAAGGGCGTCAGTGTGGAGCATCGCGCGCTGACGAACTACGTCGCCAGCATCGTGGGCGATCTCGGCACGGTGCCCGGGTCGAGTCACGCGCTGGCGTCGACGATCGCCGCGGACCTCGGCCACACCGCGATCTTCCCGTCGCTGGTCACCGGCGGCACGTTGCACATCCTGGCCGAGGAGATCCTCACCGACCGCGCGCTGTTCGCCGCCTATGTCGGGGAGCACGCGATCGACTACCTGAAGATCGTGCCGTCGCATCTGGCCGTGCTGGTCGACGATCGCGCGCCGGTGTTGCCTCGACGCGCCGTGATTCTCGGTGGCGAGTTGTCGTCGGCGACCTGGGTGCATGATCTGCAGCGCCGCACGGGCTGTCACTTCTTCAATCACTACGGTCCGACCGAGACCACCGTTGGCGTGATGACGCACGCCGTGCGGGAGGATACGCCGCCGACCGGGAGCTACCTGCCGCTCGATCGCGCGATTGCCAATTGCCGGATCTGGTTGCTCGACGACGGCGGTCACCCGGTGCCGGTGGGGGTGCCCGGCGAAGTCGTCATCAGTGGACCGTCGCTGGCGCGCGGCTACATCGGCGATTCCGTTCAGACGGCTGAACGATTCGTGCCGGCGCCCGATGGCGCGCGCGCGTATCGCACGGGCGATCGCGCCCGGCTCGTCGCCGAGTCGCGTCTCGAGATTCTCGGTCGCGAGGATCGCCAGCTGAAGTTGCGCGGGTATCGCATCGAGTTGGGACAGATCGAGCGCGCGCTGCTGACCTCGGATCTCGTGCGTCAGGCTGTGGTGGTGACGGACAGGGCGGGCACGGCGGCATCGCATCTGATCGCGTGCGTCGTGCCGCAGAGCAGCGCAACGGTCACCGAGGCCGCGCTGCACGGGTGGCTGGCGGAGCGTGTGCCGCAGTACATGATGCCGACGCGTCTGTGCATCGTGGAGCAGATGCCCGTCACGTCGAACGGGAAGGTGGATCAGGACGCGCTCCGCGCGTTGGCGTCCGCGTCCAACGAGCCCGCGCCGGGCCATCGCACCGCGGTGCACGATCTGGTGGAGCTGCGCCTCTGCCGGATCTGGAGCCGGGTGCTCGGCATCGAGGAAGTGACGCCGACCGATGACTTCTTCCAACTCGGCGGACACTCGTTGCTGGCGGTGCGGATGGCCAGTCAGGTCTTCGACGAATTCGGCCAGCGGTTGCCGCTCGCGACGCTGTTCTCGAACCGGACCATCGAACAACTCGCGCGCGTGATTCACGCCGCCGATCACGGCGAGGTGCCCGACGGCATCGTGCCGATTCAGGCCGACGGCGACCAGGCGCCGCTCATTCTGTTTCCCGGCGCCGGCGGCAGCCTGCTGTACTTCCAGCATCTCATCGGCACGCTCGACGCCGACATGCCGGTGTGGGGCGCGCAGATGGCCGGCGCGGCCGGACAGTCCGCCATCGCGATCGACGTCGCGGCACTGGCCGCCCGTTACGTGGATGCCATTCGGCGCCGATGGCCGGATGGCGATGTGCGATTGGCCGGCCATTCGTTTGGCGGGCTGGTGGCGTTCGAGGTCGCGCGGCAGCTGCGGCTCCTCGGATCGACCGTGAGTTTCGTGGGGATTCTCGACAACCCGGCGCCGCCGTCGCGTGACGCAGCGAGCCCCGTGACGGATCACCCGGAGCGCGACTGGTTCGTGCACATCGCCACGCGCATCGAGCGGCTGTATGGCGTCGATCTGCGACTGCAGGACGGCGCCGCGTGGGATGGTGGGCCGTCGAACAACGAATGGCTGGTGGATCGCCTGCTCGCGGCCGACGTGTTGCCGGCAGACACGAATCGCGCGTACTTCGCGCGCTGGGTCGAGCTCTACCGCGCGAGCGTGGCGGCGGCCGATGCCTATCGACCCGAGGGGCCTGTGCTCGACGTGCCGTTGACGGTGTTCTCGGCCCTCGAGACGGACGCCGTGCTGGATCGTCCGGCCGTCGAGAGCGACGGCCAGGGATGGACGCGCTACTCCACGTTGCCGGTGCGCGTGATCCCCGTGCCCGGGTCCCACATCACCATGCTGACCGAGCCCCATGTGCACACCCTCGGCGCGCTGTTGAGCGCCGCGTTGCAGGGCGGAAATCCCGCCGACGCGCCTGACGCCGTGACGAACTGGAGAGCCGAGTGAATCCTGCGTATCTCGCATCGGGCGGATGGATCGCGTCGGCGGTCGGCACGGCGGCGGCGCTCGGCGTCGCGGACCATCTGGGCAGCGGGCCGAAGACGGCGGCGGAGCTGGCCGCGCTCACCGGAAGCTCCGAGTATGCGCTCGCGCGGATGATGCGCCTGCTCTGTGTGGCCGGCGTCTTCGAAGAGACGGCCGACGCGCGCTTTGCCAACACGGCGGATGCCGAGGTGCTGCGCGCGGATCATCCACGTTCGATGCGCCACTTCTGCATGCTCGCGGCCGGCGACTATCAGCGCATCTTCCAGGAGATGTCGCACACCGTGGCCACCGGAGAACCGGCCAGCCGCACGGTGCTCGGCGGATCGCTCTACACGTTTCTGAGCCGCACGCCGGAGTCGGGCGCCATCTACGACGGCGCGATGGAAGACCTCGCGCGGCCGGTCGGCAAGGTCCTGGCGAAGAGCCGCGACTTCTCGGCGATCGACACGGTGGTCGACGTGGGCGGCGGATCCGGCGCGTTGTTGAAGGGGCTGCTCACCGCGGTGCCGCACCTGCGGGGCATCTGTGTGGATCGCCCGGACGTCTGCGCGCGTGCGGCGCAATCCCTCGTGGCGAGCGGATCGGCGCTCGGGGATCGTCTCGAGTTCCGCGCCGGTGACTTCTTCGAGTCGGTGCCGCCGGGGCAGCCGCTCTACCTGCTGAAGAACGTCCTGCACAACTGGGGCGACGAGCGGTGCGTGGATCTGCTGCGGACGGTGTGCGCCGCGATGGCGTCGCGGCCGACCGCGCGGCTGCTCGTGATCGAGCCGCTGGCCGAGAGCCCGATGCCGGCGATGTACAAGGCCCTCGACGAACTCATGCAGGTCGTGATCTCCGAGCCCGGTGTGGCCGCGCGCAGCGAGGCGGCATTCCGCGCGCTGATCGAGCGGGCCGGCCTGCGCGTGCTGTCGGTGCAGACGCTGGCGTCCGGTCACGCGCTCTTCGACACCGCGCCGCAGGAGTAGCGCGTGCGCATCGGCGAGCCGCTCGATCGCACAGAGCTCCACGTCTGGTATTGGGTCACCGAGCGCGTCAGCGCGTCCGACCTCGACGAGGCCGTGGCGATGCTGTCGGCCGACGAGCGCGCGCGCCACGAACGATTCATGTTCGACGTGGATCGCCGGGACTTCGCCTGCGCGCATGCACTCGTGCGGCGCGCACTCTCGCGCCATGGCGGTCCCGATCCGTCATCGTGGACCTTCGACATCGGGCCGAACGGGAAGCCGTCGCTCAGCGCCGAGAGCGCGGCGCGTCTGCCGGCCGCCTTCAATCTGTCGCACACACGCGGCCTGGTCGCGTGCGTGATCGGCCTCGGTGTCGACCGCGCGCTCGGTGTCGACGTCGAACGCAGCGATCGCGCGATCGAGACCGACGTGATCGCCGATCGCTATTTCTCCGCAGCCGAACAGGAGCAACTTCGACAGGCGCCGCCCGGCGACCGCGCGGCGTTGTTCTGCGAGTTCTGGACGATCAAAGAGGCGTACCTGAAGGCGCGGGGCACCGGGTTGGCCGAGCCGCTGAATGGCTCCACCGTCGATCTGGCGATCGATGGCGCGATCGGGTTCGTGACCGACGCGTCGCTCGAACGCCCGTCATGGTCGTTCGCGCTCGCCGCGCCGGCGCCGCATGCGCGATTGGCGGTGGCGTGCGCGGGCGGCGACATCGCGCGGATCTCGATTCACTCCGCAGATCCGATGTCGCCCCCGGTGGCGTGGCGTCGGCAATCGTTCACCGACGCGTCACGGTAGCGCGCTTACCGGCAGTTCCCGCTGCGCGCGCCCTTCGGCCACACGTTGTCGCTCGGATCGTGATCGGGGAAGCGGCAGCCCGGATCGAACATCACGTTCTCCACTTTGCGGCTGCCGGTATCGAGCGTGCCCTTGAAGGTGCGCGCGCCGGAGAACCACACGTCCACCGGCCACGTCACGCGAATCGTCGTGTCGTCGATGATCGAAACCTTGCCCATCGCGCTCGCCACGGGCTTCACGTCCCCGCCTTTCGCGGTCTTGAACTCGAGCACGACCGGTGACGGCATCTGGCCGTCCTGCTTCACGGTCACGGTGGTCTTCGAGCCCGCAGTCGTCACGCTTTCGATGGAGCCGTCGACCGCATCGGTCTGCCAGAGCCACGAGTTCCAGAACCAGCCGAGGTCCATCTTCAGCTCGTTGCTCATGAAGTTGATGTAGTCCCACGGCGACGGGTGCTTGCCGCCGCCGTCATTGTTCCATTTTTGGTCAAGGCGATTACGTTTACGCACAGCTCGTCTGATGGCAAGTGGGGTCTCACGGACTATCGTTCAGGGGTCAGGGTCAACGCTGGTTTCACGGAAGTCATCACGACGCGAGCTCGTGAGATCCGGCTCATCGTCGACCGCGCCAAACTCCCCGTGCCGGCCTCCTTGAGGCCGGCATCTATCGAGTACTCCAGCCGCAAGAACCGCAAGGACTACTACCCATCGATCCCTGGATCCGCATGCGTAACCGTGCCGTATCATCCACTTCGACGGCTGCGTGTGATTCTGCGCGATCTGACACCAGCTCTCTTTGAGGCCATCAGCAAATCCGGGCGTCGTGGTCTTGGCAGAGGTGTTTCGGCAGGCCATTCCCGGCACCTCGTGCGCGACCTGGCGAAGTTCGCAGGACGACCAATTCCGCAGCCTCGCAATGTGGTCGAAAGGATGACCCGAGCGGCACGGAAACAGCGAGACGCTTCGGCGATGGAGGGGGCACTGAGACGAGTCGTCTCGAACAAATATGAACGGAACACGGCCGCCCGCAATCGATGCGTAGCGCACCATGGAGCGATTTGCGCTGTGTGTGAGTTCGTGTTTGTTGCGGCGTTTGGCACCATCGGGCAGGGTTTCATCCACATACATCATCTGGTGCCGGTCGCATCACGCAGTCGCCGGTATCGTGTCGACCCGGTTAGAGACCTGATACCCGTTTGCCCAAACTGCCACGCGATGCTGCACAAGCAGGACCCACCCTATGGTGTCGATGAGCTCAAATTACTACGTCGACAGCCTTGAGCCTCAGAATCCGGTGACGAGGACCAGAACGGTTAAACTGCACGCCGGCTCCACGGCCGACCTTGACCAATGACAGAACTTCACGACGGCTACACACCAGAGATTGGCGGCGACCCGGACAAGATCCATCGTGCCCTCTTTGCCTTGAACAAGAAGAACGACCAGCGCGGCGCGACCGCGGAGGAAGTTGCGGACCTATCGCGCGTACCGATCGATCTCGTTCGGCGAGAGATCTCGTGGGGCAAGCACGGCAACAGTGGCCGGGCGGTGGTTAATCTGATTGAGGGTGCTGGCGAGAAGCGCTACCGGCATACCGACGAATACCACCCTGATCGGCATCGGTGAATCACCAAGGTGGTCCTCTGGATCCCGCTGTCCTTCGCTGGCCAGAAGGCGCCGTGTCGCATGGACTTCGAGCCTCTTCACGAACTGCTGGCCGCGATGCCGATCCCGGAACTGCCGGAGGAATTCCTCGGCATCACGAATCGTGAGCACCTTCGCTGCAAGAACTTCCGATTCGCCGTAAGCGCCTTCGGTTATCCTCCACATCGAGGCTGATATGGCTAACTTCTTCAAAGCACTAAAATCCGGCGTGGCCGGATTTGTCGAAGGCATCGCCGAGGGCGAACAACCGAAGGGCTATGCGATTGCGGGCCGGCCGGTGAAGTGCCCGCACTGCAGCAACAGCACCTTCATTCAAGGCAGCGCGCTGCTCAACAGCCGCGGGCGCACCCTGTTCAATCTCGACTGGACCGATCCAGCCGCCACGATTCTCGTCTGCGCCGAATGCGGCCGCATCGAGTGGTTTGCGCAGGCGCCCGACGTCGTCGCCGACGTCGACTCAGCAGAAGCGCGCCCGCCCCTCGATTTGTCGAAGATCAAAGACCTCGACTGAGACCCGTCTAGAAATTCTCGCGCAGCGACCGGATCTCCGCAATGCCGTCGTCTTCCGTCGGCCCAGAGAAGTAGACGCGAACGGCAGCTTCGTTGCGGAGGACGTCGAGGATGCGCTCGTAGTCGATCGAGTGCGCGTGCATGATGATCGTCTCGCGATCGGTGCCGGCACCCTGCACCCAGTCGCCGGGCAGTTTCTGGTCGTCGCCGAAGAAGAGCACGTAGCCCACGTCAATCGTGACCTTGTTCTGCTTGCGGATCAGTCGAATCAGCGCGACCGGATCGCCCGTTCCACGATCCGCCAACAGCTGCGAAATGTTGTAGCCCTTCACGTCCACAAACGTGTCGAACTGCGGTGCGGTGGCTTTCGGTGATGCCTTCTTCTTCGACGTCTTCGCTCGCTTGGCCATGTGCAGCGATTGTGTCACGTTCGGTACAATCAGCACCGGACCCCATCGAGATGACACTCACCGTCCGCCCCGTGGAACGCCGCGACTACCGAGACCTGCTCGCGATGCTCGTCGCGCTCTGGCCGAAAGAATCCACGCGCGATCACGGTCGACAAATCCGCTCAATTCTCAACGGCAAGCCGCGCAGCATTCTGCCGTTGACGATGTTCGTCGCCGAGCGCGATGGTGCGCTGGTCGGCTTTGTCGAAGTCGGCCTCAGATCACACGCAAACGGATGCGATCCTGTTCGCGCGGTGGGTTTCATCGAAGGCTGGTATGTGGCGTCGCACCTGCGAAAACAGGGAATCGGTCGCGCGCTCTTTGCCGCCGCCGAACGCTGGTGCCGATCGCACGGCTGCCGCGAGATGGCGTCTGACACGTGGACGGATCACCGACGCTCCGTCAAAGCGCACGTCGCCCTCGGGTACGCCGTCGAGGGCAATTTCGTGAACTTCAGGAAGCGGCTGCGCTGAGCGGGAGAGGGGCGCTGAGCACCAGTGCTTGCGGCCACACTCGTGTAAGTGCATGATAAGTGCATGGCAGTCAAAACGATCACGATCGACATGGCGGCGTACGACTTGCTCTCGCGGAACAAGCGCGACGGGCAGTCGTTTTCTCAAGTCATCAAATCGCACTTCGGTCCGCAGCCAACTGCCGGACGGTTGCGTGAGCGCCTCGCCGGGCTTCGGGTCAGCGAGCCCGCCCTCGACGCCATGGATCGCCTCGTCCGGGCGCGCCGTCTCGATCCCGCGAGAGCCGTTCGTCGATGACGCACCTCGACAGTTGTTTCCTGATCGATTTGCTCCGCGAGACGGCCAGGGAGCGGCCCGGGCCGGCTACGGAGTTTCTGGAAACGCTCGACTCGACCGAAATACTCGGTGTCTCAGTGCATGTACTGTGCGAACTGCGGGCCGGCGCCGAACTCGCACGGCGTCCCCTCGCAGAACATGAAGCGCTCGACCAGCTCGTATCTGGTCTGCTTGTGTCGTATCCCGACGATCGGTTTGCCGGCACCTACGGACGACTCCTGGCCTCGACGGCCGTCAAGGGCCGACCTGGCTCGGCCATGGACCTGTTGATCGCGACGGCCGCGCTCAATGACGACGCCCCGCTCGTCACGAGGAATGTCAAAGACTTCAACCGGATGCCAGGACTTCGAGTGGTGGAGTATTAGACCGACATGAAGAAACTGCTCATCGCTCTCGCCCTCAGTGCCGTCGTCAGTGCGCAGACACAGGAACCGTCGTACCCGCGCGAGCCCGAGAATCCGACGGCACCCAAGCCCGCGGCACCGCCGATGGCCGTGAAGAATCTGATCGGGGAATACGACAGCCTCACCGGGCACCTGCTTGTGCTCGAGCGGGGCGGCCGGCCGTGGGCGGCGTTGGATCGCGGCGAACCACAGCCGATCATGGAGTTCAGCAGCGCGGAAGACGGCAGCGGACGATCGATCAGCCTGCGCCTCAATGGTGTTGACTACCGCAGAGCACAAGTTGGCCCAGCCGACGGCGGCCAACTCAAAGTCACGCCGATCCGCAACGTCGTCGACGTGCTGAGGGAATCGCTAACGGTCGATCCTCCGAAGGAGACGGGCGACTTCAAGCCCGCAGATCTCGTCGAGCTCGCGAAGGTCGATCCCGCCATCAAGCTCGACATTCGATACGCGACGACGAACAATTTTCTGGGATCAGTGTTCTATTCCGAGGCGCGCGCGTTTCTACAGCGACCCGCCGCCGACGCGGTGCTCCGCGTGCAACAGGCACTGAAGCCACTCGGGTACGGTCTGCTGATTCACGACGGCTATCGCCCATGGTACGTGACGCGCACCTTCTATGAATGCACGCCGGCGGAGAAGAAGTGGCTCGTGGCCAATCCGGCGAGTGGCTCAAAACACAATCGCGGTGCCGCGGTGGATCTCACGCTCTACGATCTCAAGACCGGCGCCGTCATCGAGATGCCGAGCACGTATGACGAAAGCACATCGCGCGCATACGCGTTCTATCCTGGCGGCACGAGCCTTCAACGCTGGCATCGAGCGCTCCTGCGCCGGCTGATGGAAGCGGAGGGCTTTGCGGTGAATCCCGAAGAGTGGTGGCACTTCGACTACAAAGACTGGAAGAGCTACGCCATCGGCAATGTGGTGTTCGACAGGATCAAGTAGGAGACTGGCGCTATGTGCCGCAACATCAAGACGCTCGCCAACTTCGCGCCGCCGGCCACCGACGAGGAGATCCATGCGTCGGCGCTGCAGTTCGTGCGCAAGCTCAGCGGAATGAGTAAGCCGTCACAGGCGAATGAAGAGGTGTTCAATCGCGCCGTGGAGCAGATGACGCTGGCCGCGAGCACGTTGGTGCGCTCACTTGTCGTGAACGCAAAACCTCGAGATCGCGAAGAAGAAGCCCGTAAGGCTCGACTTCGCAATCTCGAGAGATTCGGCGGCTAGGGAAAGCGCGGCTAGCGGGCGCCCGTCGGCACGCCAGGCTTGCGTGCACCAGCGCCTGGTCCACCCGGACGTCCACCGCCCGGCTTGCGATCGCCACGATCGCCGCGGTCTTCACGACGCACGCGATCCTGACCCGTGTGGTTCGCATACTGCTGCGATGGTCCATTCGCCGGCATGTTGCGGCGAATGAGGTCCGCCACCTTACGCGCCGCGTTCGTGAAGCGCTGTTCGAGCTTTGTCGCGTCGTCGCTCACGATCGGCGGCAAACGCTGCCACGCCTGCTGCGCGTCCTTCAGCGAATCGTTCGCACTCCGCCACTTCGCATCGTCCTGCTTGTCTTTGCCCATCGCGTTGGTCGCGAAGGCGTTGCGCAGTTTCAGTGCGAGCTCTTCGGTTGGAGAAAGATTCTTCTTCTGTTCGGACGGCGCCGCGCCGAGATCCTTCAGCAGGGCTTCGACCTTGGCGACCAGCTTTTCCATCCGCTGTGCTGCCGCGGCCGGATCCACGTCGGTGCCCTTGAACGCGTCGGGCCACTTCGCGATGATGCTCGCCAGCGTCTTCTGCCACCGCTCGACTAGCGCGCGGAACTCTGCGCTCGGGATCGGCACGGCGCGATTCCACGTGGTCCGCAGCGTCTGAATCTTGTCGGCGAGACCTTCCGGCGCATCGCCTTCGGTCGCCGCGACGGCGTCGAGTTCCGCCAGCCACGCTTCGCGTTCCGCAATCTTGCCGGCGAGCGCGAGCTCGTGACGGTTCTTGAAGCGCTCGAAAAAGAGGTCTGCGGCCGCGCGGAACTTCGTCCAGAGCTGTTCAGACTTGGCGCGACGCAGCGGACCAACCGTCTTCCATTCCGCCTGCAGCTTCTTCATTTCTGAAGACGCGGCATCCCAGTCGGTCGACTGCGCAAGTTCTTCCGCGCGCGCACAGAGAGCTTCCTTCTTCGACTGGTTATCGCCCCAGACCTTCTTGCGGGTCATGAGGTCTTCCCGGCGACGGGAGAAGAATTGGTTGGAGGCGGCACGGAAACGACGCATCAGATCGCGCGTCGGGTCTGGACCACCTTCGTGGCCGCCGGGCTTCTGCGCGGGACCCGAGGCATTCCAGGCTTCCTGCAGTTCCTGGAAGCGTGTGGCGGCCTTGACCCAGTCGGTCGAGGCGGTGAGCGCCTCGGCTTCTTCGACGAGTACCGTTCGGGCTGCCACACTGGCAGCACGCGCATCACGCTGCTGTTTGAAGTACTGCTCGCAGCGCAGGCGGATCAAGTCGGTGGCGGTGCGGAAGCGTTCCCAGAGGCGCTGTGCCTGGTCACGCGGCGCTTCGGCGGCGCTCTTCCACTTGGTGTGGAGGTCGCGCAGTGTGCGCGCGGCGGTCGCCAGATCGGACGGGAGGCTCTGCTGCTCTTCGAGCGCGAGCTTCGCGACCAGCGTTTCGGCTTCGAGGATCAGGCGTTCCTGCGCCTGAGAGTTGGCGAACCGGCGCCAGTCGTCCATCTCGCGGAGGTCGCGCACGCGCGGCGCGACTTTTTCGAGCTGCTGTCGCAAAGCCGAGGCCGCGTCGTTGAAGTCTTTGCGGTCGTTCGCGGCGGCTTCGTCGAGCATCGCGCGAATGTCTTTCAGGAGGCGTTCGCCTTCCTTCAGCGTGATCTGGTCGGCTTCGGCGACGCGCTTGGCGCGATCCGTCATGCGCTGCACGCGCGTGAGCAGTTCGAGGCGGGTCTTCTCTTCACTTTCCTTCGACACGTTCTCGCGTCCCGCGAACACGGCCGCTACGGCGTCGAGCCGCGCGTTCAGGTCTTCGGCCGGGCGAGCGGCGTTGTTGAGAACGGTGGCGAGGCCGCGCGCCTCGCGCACGAGCTTGCGCCATTGCTCGGCAGCGGCCGTCGCCTCCTCCAACGACGGCAGCGCCTCAGCAGCCACGACGAGGGTCTCGAATTTGGATCGAGTCTCGTCGAGGGTGGCACCCAGCTCGTGGCGTTTGCGGCACGCGGCCACCGCCACGGCGAAACGCTCGGCCAGTCGAGAGGCCTCCGGGCCATTCCCGACGAGTGGCGCGAGCGATCGCCAATCTTCTTCAATTGCATTCAGTTGTTCGATGGCGTGGTCGCCGTCGAGTGTCTCGACGCGCGCACAGAGCGCTTCACGGGTGGCCAGCGCTTCGGCGCGCTGGCGACCGTGTTCCTCGGCCTCTTCGGCTTCGCGACGCGCTTTGTCAGCGGCGGCTGCGGCATCACGGCGTCGCGCATCGAGCGCGGCGCGGGCATGGCCGGTAGCGTTGGAGAATTTTTCGACCGACTCCGGTGCGATGTCGCTGAGCGACGTCCACACGGCCGTGAGGCGCGCGAGTTCCGCTTCGCCCTTTTCCCAATCAGCGTACGCAAGTGCGACCTGATCAACGGCATCAATAATCTGTTGTTCGCGGCGGGCCTGTTCTTCGGCGGCGGCGCGGCGAGCGGCTTCAGCGTCATCCATCTGCTGCATGAGGGTCCTGGCGCGTTTCTGCACGGGCTTCTGTGACGCCCGTGTCTCGATCATCTCGAGTTGCGCACGATCCGGTGAAGCCGATCCGACCAAAGTGTCGAAGGCGGCCAAAGCCAGATCCTTGTGTTCGCTCTTGAGAGCGATGTTGAGAAGTTCGTCGTTCTTGGTACCGACTTGAGTGCCCGCATCCTTGGACACTCCGGAGGCCATCAGGCGATCGAACGCGGCGCGCGCCGTGTGCTCGTCTTTCGCATTGCGCGCGATACTGCCGAGCGCGCGAACGTCTGAAATTCGCGCCAGTGCGGCGGTGCGTACGGCCGCATGAGGTGAGGTCTTCGCCACCGTCGACAACCGGCGGTTGTCGCTGATGCCCTGCGCTGCCGCGACCGCGGTGGCTTCAGGGGTATTCCCGTCGTTGGCCAACGCGATCAGCCGGTCCGACGCCTTGTCTCGCACATCCTCGTCGGCATCACCCGACGCGGCCCGTGCCAGCGCCGCCGGATCCTCGACCTTACTCACCGCCACTCGCCGAACCTTGGCGTCCGCGTCGGTCTCGAGGACCTCCGCAAACACGGTCGGGTCATCCGTCTCCCTCAGTCCTTCAATTCGGACCGCGGAGTCGGCGTTCTTCCATTTCGGGGTGCCTTTGAGTTTATCGATGATTCCCATGGGGGCGTTGGGTGCTGCTCTCTATATAAGGAAGGATCGTGCCGTACGGCGGGCAACCCGCCGCACAGTGTGTCGATCGGTTAACTAATCTGAAATCAGCGGTTTAACGGCTGACTCCCTTGGACGTTTCTACAGTTGGAAAAGGTGCATTCTCCAAAAATCCGAAGATCCGAAGTACTGATCCAAGAGTCCTGCGCAGCCGGCTTGGAGGTCATTTCACCAACTCCGGGCACAGCTCTCGGATCCGCCCGCGAAGGCCGGACCAAACCATCAGCGTACTGGCAAATCGGGTGCGCGGTACGTGAAAAAGTGGGGTCAGCCGGCCAGGGTCAGCAAGGCGCCAATGACAATGAGTGCGGCGCCGAGAGCAGTTTTCCAGGACACGGCCTCGCCCAGAACGAAAACGGCGAGTGCGATGGTGATGGCGAGGCTCAATTTGTCGATCGGCGCGACTTTGGATGCCGGCGCCATTTGGAGCGCGCGGAAGTACGCGAGCCACGACAGGCCGGTCGCAATCCCTGAGAGCGCCAGAAACATCCAGGACCGATTCGAAATCAGCGGCAGTGACCGGTACTCGCCGCGCGCAATCACGATGCCCCACGCGAAGACGAGAATGACGACGGTGCGGATGGCGGTGGCGAGATTAGAGGGGACGTTCGCGATGCCGATCTTCGCGAGAATCGCCGTGGCCGCCGCAGCGACCGCCGACAACACCGCGAACATCCACCAGGTCATGCGCCGACTTCGGCTTCCAGTCGGCTGACCAGCTTGTCGAGCTGATCAACCGTCGCTTGCACCGTCTCTGGTCGCGAGAGGTCGACGCCGGCGTTTTTCAGGAGCGTCATCGGATGATCGCTGCCGCCCGAGCTGAGGAGCTTCAAATATCGCAGTCGCGCTTCCTCGCGTGACGCGGCCGACCCTTCCGTCAGTTCGGCCGCGAGCCGCGCGGCCGAGGCGAAGCATGTGGCGTACTGGTAGACGTAGAACGGCGTGTTGAAGAAGTGCGGAATGCGCGCCCACGTAATCGGCGTCAGCGCCTCCTGATCCACCGAGTCGCCGTAGTACGCCTCGAAGATCGATCCGTAGAGTCCGCTCAGCGACTCGGCTGTGACCGGCACATCGTTCTGCACCATGCGGTGCGCTTCGAGTTCGAAGTTCGCAAACATCACCTGCGTGTAGAACGTGCTCGTGATGTTGTCGATCGCGTGCTGCAACAAGACGATGCGCTCGTTCTTGTCGGTGGTCTTCGAGAGCAAGTGCTCCAGGAGGAGATGCTCGTTGAGCGTCGACGGCACTTCGGCGATGAAGATCGTGTAATCGGAGTACACGAACGGCTGTGCTTCATGCGACAGCATCGTGTGCATGGAGTGCCCCATTTCATGCGCCAGCGTGAACACGTCGTCGAGCGTCTCGCTCCAGTTCATGAGCATGTAGGGATGCACGCCGTAGACCGGTGCGGAGTACGCGCCGCTGCGTTTGCCGAGGTTTTCGTAGACGTCGATCCAGCGTTCGCGGAAGCCGCGCCACATGCGCGCTTGATATTCAGGGCCGAGCGGTGCCGTGGCGTCCACGATCGGCGCGAGCATCGTCGTGTAGTCGTACTTGCGATCCCAGTCCACGAGCGGGATCGAGAAGTCGTAGGGGTAGTACTTGTCGAGCTTGAGTGCCGTGCGGCGCACGCGGTGATAGCGCCGGAGCGGGCCCGCGCCGGCCTTCGTCACTTCGATGAGGTTCTCGAGGACCGATGTGGGGATGGCGTTGCCGTGCAGGGCCGCTTCGAGCGTGCTGTGATAACCGCGTGCGCGCGCGTGAAACCAGTCGCGCTGAATCACGCCGTGGTAGAGCGACGCGTAGGTGTTGAGCGACGCGTTGTAGGTGCCATAGTGACCAAGAAATGCCGCGCGCCGATCGGCCTGACTGCGATTCATCGCCAGCACGGCGCGGTACTGTCCGTACGACATCGTCACGGTCTCGCCGGTGCTGAGTGTGACTTCGGGAAACTTCGCGTCCGATGTGGAGAGGGCGCCGTAGGCTTCGTTCGGTGCGCCGGAGAGGCGCGTCGACAGCGACAGCAGTCGTTCTCCCGCCTCGTCGAGCACGTGTTCCTGCAGGCGGTACACCTCTTCGATCGCGAAGCGGTACACGCCGAGGTCGGCGTTGGTCGTCATCCAGCCGCGCACGACGTCGATCGGGATCGCGAGCAGTTCCGGGTTGAACCACGCGGTGGCCTCCTGCCAGCGCGCCATCAGGGCCTGCACCTGCTGGCGGCGCGCGTTCACCGAGTTGTCGCGCTGATCTTCGTCGTACTTGAGCGACGGGTAGAAGTAGACGGTGTAGGCCAGCTTGCCCAGCGCGTCGTTCAAACGAAACGCACTCAGGAGCCGCTCGGCACCCTGATGCAGCGTGCCCCTCAGCGCAGCGTATTCATCGATGCGCGCTTCGAGCCCCTGCCGGGCCGCATCCCACGCGTCCCAGGTGGGGAAGATGTCGTCAAGATTCCACGTGAATGCCGGGGCGATGTCGGTGCGATTGCGAGACATGAGTTCTTATTGTGGTCCAAACCGGTGCCGTGCGACTTGTGCCATGCTGCCAGCCGGTTGCAGGCGCCGATTCGATGACCCCGTCCTCTACTCGCTCGACGACGATCGTTCTGGCCGGATCGATTTTGCTCACGATGTTCCTGGCGTGGCCGGTCCTTCAGCACCCGACCGAGCGCATCTTCGGCGTGGAGATGGTCGGTCGGCACCATGACCCGTTTACGGTGATGCAGCAGTTTGCGGGCTTCCCGGTCGGGAGCGGTTACCTCCAGCCAGCCACCGATTGGGTCGGGCGGGCGCTCGCCACAACGATGTCGCCGGTGGCGGCATACAACGTGGTCGTGCTCGCGACGTTCCCGCTCGCGGCATTGTTCGCCTGCTGGTTTGCGTATGCCGTCACTGAATCGACGGCGGCGTCGGTGTTCGCGGGTTTGGCGTTCGCGTTTTCACCGTTTCATCTTGCGCAGGCCATTTACCATCCGCATGTTGCGCAGGTGCAATGGGTGCCCCTCTATCTGTTGCTGCTGTGGCGATGCGCCCACGCGTTCACGTGGCCTCGGGTGTGTGGGCTGATCGCCGCCGGCGTGGTCGCGGTGCTCGCCAACGACTATCACGCGCTCGTCTTGATCGCGATCACACCCGTTGCGCTCCCCGTGTTCTGGATGACGCCGCGTCCTGGGCGTATTCGTCCGACGCTCCGCCACCTTGTCCTGACGTTCAGTGTGCTGGCTGCGACCGGTGCGATCGCGCTCGTGGCGCTGATGAGGCTGGCCCCCGTCGTGTTCTCTGATGTCTCGGCGGCGTCTCGAGACGATCTGTTTATCTACTCCGCCCGCTGGTGGAGCTACCTGATTCCCCCCGTGGATCACCCCGTGTTCTCACGTTGGATCGCGCCTCTGTGGCACGCGTACGGTGCGAGCGATGGTCTGCTCGAACAGCAGGTGTACGTCGGCGTCGCCGTGCTGTGGTTATGTGGTGTGGCGCTGTGGCAGCGGTGGCGTCATCGGGAGACGAACGCGTTCGTCGTCATGTTCGTTGTGTTGGCCGGTGTCGCGGTCATCTGTTCGCTCTCTCCCGAGCGCACCGCGATCGGCGTGGCCTGGCCGCGTCCGTCCGCGTTCCTCTACACACTGATGCCGATGTTTCGCAGCTACGCCAGGTTTGCCGTGGTCGTGCAGTGTCTCCTGTCGGTGGTCGCCGGCGTGGCGTTGTGCCTCGTGCTCGCGTTTGAGTACGGCGCGTTTGCCGCGCGCTCGCGCGACGTCATGCCGACGCCCGCCTATCGCTGGATCGCACAGCACACGAGCGCGCGGGCCGTCTTCGAGTGTGGGCCGCCGGCGCTTGCCGACGCGAACGTGTCGTGGCTGCTCGATCGGCCGGTGGGCTACCTCGACGCCGTCGTGCCCGATTGCGGCGAGCCGATGCTGGGCGCCAAGCTTCGGGCCCTCGGGTTTGACCACCTGATCGTCCGTGCCGGTCGGCCCGAGCGTGCGTTGTTTGCGGCGGCGCCGGACCCCGACTTTTCGCCGATCTATCAGGGCGCTGACGCGGACGTGTTGGCCGTGACTGGCGCCGACATGCCGGTGTATTTCTCGGACTTTTCCGGCGTCGATGCGCGTGAATATGCGGACGGACGATCCTGGCGATGGGCCGGAGCCATCGCGACGCTGCCGATCATCAACACCAGCGCGACCACTGAACACGTGTCGCTGCGCCTTGAGCTGGCTGCGTTTGCAAGAGCGCGACATGTGCGAGTGACGCTCGATGGTCAACCGCTCTCACCACTCCTCGTGCTCCCGAGCTCCACGTCCTGTGCGCTCGGCACACTCGTGCTGGCGCCTGGCCGTCACGAGCTTGTGTTGTCATCCGAGGAGCCCGCCGAGTCGCCCGCGTCGGCCGGCATCAGTACGGATGGCCGGCGGCTCGCGCTCCGCATCGGCCGATGGTGGTGGATCAGGCCGGATTCTCGGTGAGCAGGGTCGCGCTCATCTTCTGAAAGCAGTCGTCGCAAATGCCGTGCGTCACCTCAGCCTCCTCTATAGTGCGCCAAATCGTGTTCCGGATTGCCCTCTGCTGCTCCGTGAGGTACCTGCCGATACCCGTACCTGTGGAGGTTCGGGAACATGTGGGCAGTATTGATGACGTTCGTCTATGGTGCGGTGCTGATGGCGGCCGGTTTTGGCCTGGCGTTGTCCGTGCGGGAATACGGTCGCCGGCATCCTGATCCGGCCTGGAAGCCAACGGGGTATCGGGTGCGCTGATCAAGGCGAGGGGGTTGCACTACTCATTATGCTGAGTGAAAATACTCAATACATTGAGTAAATTGTCTAACCCTCTGAGGCGCGACCAGTCGCTCGACCTGGCGCGCCGGTTATCCGAGCCGCGCCGGTTCATTCAGGTGGTGGCCGGTCCCCGTCAAACGGGAAAGACGACGCTGGTCGAGCAGGCGTTGTCGCGGGTGTCGCTGACCGCTCGTTATGCGAGCGCGGACGAGCCCACGCTCCGCGGGCCCGGCTGGATTGCGCAGCAGTGGGAGGCCGCGCGGCTGGCCATCTCAGGTCGCCGCGGAGTAGTACTCGCCCTTGACGAAATCCAAAAAATTCCCGACTGGTCTGAAACGGTCAAGCGTCTGTGGGACGAAGACACCCGCGCCAGTCGGCCACTCAAGGTGGTCCTCCTTGGATCAGCGCCGCTGCTGATCGCGCGCGGACTGACCGAGAGCCTGGCCGGCCGCTTTGAAATCGTCCACATCGCCCACTGGTCGCTTGCCGAGATGCGATCGGCGTTCGGATGGACCGTGGATCAGTTCGTGTTCTACGGCGGATATCCCGGCGCCGCGCCGCTCGTGAAGACGCCCGCGCGTTGGTCGCGCTACATCGCCGACAGCCTGATTGAAACGTCGATCTCTCGGGACGTCCTATTGCTGTCGCGGGTCGACAAGCCCGCGCTCCTTCGGCGCCTCTTCGAACTCGCGTGCCGGTATTCAGGTCAGGTCTTGTCGTACACAAAGATGCTGGGCCAGTTGCAGGATGCGGGCAACACCACCACGCTGGCGCACTATCTGGATCTGCTGGCCGGCGCCGGTCTCGTGCGCGGCCTGCAGAAATACGCCGTAGACGACGCCCGTCGGCGTGGGTCGAGTCCGAAGTTGCAGGTGCTCAACACCGCGCTCCTTACCGCATCGTCCGGCCTCACGCTCGCGGAGGCGCGTGCTGATCATGAGTTCTGGGGGCGCCTGGTCGAATCTGCGGTGGGCGCGCATCTGGCCAATGCTGCGGCGTCTGGCATATGCGAGGTTGGCTATTGGCGCGAGCGCTCCGACGAAGTGGACTTCATCGTCACGACCGGTCGGCGTGTGACCGCGATCGAAGTGAAGAGTGGCCGTGCGCCGACGTCCCATCGCGGCATCGACGCGTTCGTGGCCGCCTTCAAGCCGCACCGCAGCTTGCTCGTCGGTAGCGGCGGCATTCCGCTGGAAGAATTTCTCTCGCGGCCGGTATCTCACTGGATTCGGCCGTAGGGGCAGGAGCCGCGTAAGGCGGACTCGCATCCTCCGCCCCCGCTGCGGGAATGGTGCAAGTCAGCCAAGGTGCCAGGCCGTGATGCGCTCTACTTTACGCGCGGCCTGCGTGCGGTCGCTCTCGTGCCGACGTCGCAGCTGTTTCTCACGTCCACCTTGCCAGCGGCCATGATTGAACGGAATGACCTGCCGCTCGCCGTGGCACTCCCCTCTGAGGCGAGCCCTCCGAGTTCAGCCCGCCGAGGCCCTGCGCGATTCGTAAACGCCCGCCTTCTACCCTGAGTAGTTATAATCCAGCGATCTATTCCCGCCTGGAGGCTGCATGGTTAGGCACTTTCGAAAGTTTGGTCTTGGCGCCGCGCTGACGTTTGCGATCGGTGGCGCTCTTCTGCAGGGTCAAACAGGCACCACGCCTGTGGCTGATCAGTTCAAGGGGCTTCACTTCCGGTCCATCGGGCCGGCACAGGCATCGGGCCGCGTCGCGGCCCTCGCCGTGTACGAAGCCAACCCCTCCATCTTCTACGTTGGGTCCGCGCACGGCGGTGTGTGGAAGACCGTCAACAACGGCGCCACCTTCGTCCCGCAATTCCAGAACGAAGGCCTGATCGGTGTCGGTGCCCTCGCCATGTCGCAGAAAGATCCAGACCTCGTCTGGGTTGGCACCGGCGAATCCAACAACCGCCAGAGCACGGGTTGGGGCGGCGGCATCTACAAGTCGACCGACGGCGGCAAGACCTGGAAGAACATGGGTCTCACCAAGTCTGAACACATCGCGCGCATCGTGATCGATGCCGACAACGACAACAACGTCATGGTTGCGGCCACCGGCCCGCTCTTCAAGAGCGGCGGCGATCGCGGTCTCTACAAAACCACCGACGGCGGCGCGACGTGGAAGCAGGTGCTCAAAGTTGACGAGCACACCGGCGGCAACGACATCGTGCAGGCCGCCGCGGACCACAAGATCATGTACGCCTCGACGTATCAGCGCGAGCGGTCAGCGTGCTGCATGGCGGGTGGCGGTCCGGGCAGCGGCATCTGGAAGTCGATCGACAGCGGCGATACGTGGACGCGCCTGACGGGCAACGGTCTGCCGCAGGGTCCGTACGGCCGTATCGGCCTCGACGTGTTCCGTCGCAGCTCGAACACGGTCTACGCGGAAATTCAAACAGAAGGTGCGGCAGCCGGTGCACGTGGCGGCGCAGCCGCTCCGGCCGCTCCCGCCGCTGGCGCACCGCCAGCCGCAGGTGGTGCAGGTCGTGGTGCGGGTCGCGCGGGACGCGCCGGCGGCGCAGCGGCGCCAGCCGCACAAGCTCCTCCCGCCGGTGGTGTGGCCTCAGCGGCCGAAGCCGCCGCGGATCCGGGCCAGGTCGCAGGCTCTGGTGAAGGTATCTATCGCACAGACGATGGCGGCGCGACGTGGCGTCGTGTGGGCAACAACCCGGACGGCCGCGCGATGTACTTCTCGCAGGTGCGCGTCGATCCGAACAACTCCGACCGCGTGATGGTGGCGAGTGTGCGCCTCTCGATGTCGATCGATGGTGGCCGCACGTTCAACGCGATCGATCAGGCCGTGCACGACGACAAGCACGCGATGTGGTGGGATCCGTCCAACTCGAGCCACATTCTGATCGGCGGCGACGGCGGGGCGTTCCAGACGTGGGACATGGCCAAGTCGTGGATCTGGTTCCCGAATCTTCCGATCGCGACCTTCTACCACGTCGGTACCGACAACGAATATCCGTACAACGTCTGCGGCGGCATGCAGGACAACTACGACTGGTGCGGACCGAGCGCGGTGCGCACGAGCGGTGGCATCAGCAACGACCGCTGGCACACCGTGCAGGGCGGCGACGGCTTCGTCACGATCATCGATCAGAAAGATTCGCGCTTCGTCTACACCGAGTCGCAGGACGGCGGCCTCACCAAGCGCAACCGCATCACGGGCGAGAGCAAGAGCATTCGTCCCTCACCGGCCAACACGACCGACACCACGCCCGGCACAACCTACCGCTTCCACTGGGACACGCCGCTGCAGTTCTCGAACGCCGACTCCAGCACGATCTTTGTCGGCGGCAACAAGCTCTTCGTGAGCAAGGACCGCGGCGACACCTGGACGGCCATCAGCCCGGACCTGACCACCGGCGGTGATCGCGAAGAGATCATGATCATGGGCGCGCTCAACAGCGCCGTGAAGATCGCGAAGAACGACGGCGTGGCCTCATGGGCGGCGCTGACCACCGTGGCTGACTCGGCGAAGATGCCCGGCGTGTACTACACGGGTTCCGACGACGGGACGGTGGCGATGTCGAAGGACGGCGGCAAGACGTGGGACCGCAAGGTCGCCGATCGGCTGCCCGGCTTCGTCAAGGGCGGCTTCGTGTCGAAAGTCGTGGCGTCGCGCTACGACGCGGGCACGGTCTACATCGCGCAGGACGCGCATCGCTCAGGCGATCTCGAAACGCACATGTGGGTCAGCAAGGACTTCGGCGCGACGTTCACGTCGCTCAACGGCAACCTCAAGGGCGAAGCCGTGAAGACGTTGACCGAAGACCAGAAGAATGGCGACGTGCTCTACATCGGCACGGAGACCGGCATGTTTGTGTCGCTCAACAAGGGTACGAGCTGGTCGCGACTGACGGGCAACAACTTCCCGACGATTCGAACGGACGAAATCACGCTTCATCCGCGCGACAACGCCATGGTCGTGGCCACGCACGGCCGCGGCATCTGGATCCTGGATCACCTCGAGCCGATCCAGGAATTCACCGCGGCGCAGAATGGCACCGCCGACGCGAAGCTGTTCTCGATGGGGCCGGCGCTGCAGTGGAAGCAGTGGGACGACAAGAACGATGAGTTCTGGGCGCACCAGTACTGGCTCGGCGAAAACCCGCCGACCGATGCGGTGATCAGCATGTACTTCAAGAAGCCGCTCACGAACGTCACGCTCAAGGTCACCGACTCGCTCGGCAAACAGATGCGTGAGCTCACGGTGCCGGCGGCCAAAGCGCAGCCGGGCATTCAGACCGTGTGCTGGGACATGCGCGTAGATCCGATCCCGCCGGCGGCGGGTGCCGCGGCGGCGGCGGCAGCGGCGCAGGCTGCGCAAGCGGCGCGCGGTGGTGGCGGTGGTGGAGGCGGACGCGGAGGCGCGAGCAACTCACTGCCCCAGCCGGAGCCGGGCTACATGGCGATGAACCCGTGCGGTGGCGCTGGTGGCGGTCGTGGTGGTGGCGGCGGATTTGGTGGCGGTGGCGGCGGCACGCCGGGTCCGATGGTGGCCCCGGGCACCTACAACGTGGCGCTCGTCGTGGACGGCAAGACGATCGAGACCAAGACGCTGAAGATCGTGGCCGATCCGCTCGAGAAGATGAACGACGCGGAACGGAAGCGCTACTTCGACGTGGCGATGGATCTGCACGAAATGCAGAAGCGCGGCGCCGCGATGACGGCGGCGATGCAGTCGCTCTACACGCAGCTCAACGACAACAAGGCCAAGCTCGACGCCGCACCGGCGGATGTGAAGACGGCGCTCGCCGCATTCACCAAGGACTTCGACGCCGCGCGCGTGAAGTTCGGCGTGCCGCCTCCAGCGGCACCAGCAGCGGGACCGGGCGGCGGCGGTGGTCGCGGTGGTGGCGCTCCAGTCGACCCGAACAACGTGGCCGGCAAAGTCGGCACGGTGAAGACCAACGTGCTCGCCTTCACCGACAACCCCAGCGACACGACCATGAAGGCTTACGCTGACGTGAAGATCTCGCTGCCCAAGGCCATCGCCGAAGGCAACGCCGTGATCACCAAGGCCGCAGCACTCGCAGCGACACTGAAGAAGGCGGATGTGACGCTGACAGTGCCGGCAGTTGTGAAGTAACAGATCAAGACACGCTCAACATGGGGGGGCCATGGAGGCGGGGGCCTTCATGGCCCCCCATGTTGTCGGTCTTGTCTTTCAGTCGATCCGCAGGATTTTCGCCGTCGATGTGACAACAGTGGCACCTGACATCAAATCCACTTTCAACACGTAGTCGCCTTTCGCGAGCGTCGCGATATTGACGCCGCCGCGCGCTGTGCGAGTCAGTGGGACGGTCGCGAGTGAGGTGATCGGAAGATTAGACTCTGCGAGCCAGCCAGTCTGGCCAATGCGACCGACCCGCAACATCACCGTCGCGCCGGCTAATGCCCCGGCGGTCGACGCCGCAAAATCGACCCGAATGCCAGCCTGTTTTTGACCGGCCATGACCTGCGCGATCGGCGCCCACGGATCGCTGTTCTGAGTGCCCAGCAGGATGTCACTCATACGGAGACTCGCGACGGCCGGTGACTGCACGTGAAGCATGTGGCTCACTGCGCCACGATGGCCCCCTCGATCGAGCGCCGCAAGCTTGAGTGTGTAATGGCCGGCCGGCAGCGTTATAGACCCGACGTAGAGCGTGCGACCTTCCGAGGCAACCGCCGCCACCGGCGACTCGTATGTATCGGCGACCACCTTGCCTGCTGAGTCTGTGACTTCGAATCCCAGTGCGACCGGAGCCTCCTGGAATTCCGCCACGATGATCGTTCGATCGTCGACCATGCGAATCACGTCGAGGTTGATTCGCATCTCCGCTTCATCGACGGGCCACCGGAGCGTGTCGGCGATGGCTGACTTGAGGTCGGCCGGCAGCGCTTTCGCCGTCGGTGTCGGCGCGCGCACGAACGCTGGCCGGGTCAGTACTTCGAGACCTTTGGTCTTCAGCCGCACCTTCATGTCGACCGGTGTGCCGTCTCGCTCGGCTGGATCCGTCTCGACGCTGATCAGATAGTAGCCGGACGCCTCACGATCGACCCGGTTCAGCATCTCTGTCGCGCGGGCGACCACACGGAGCGCCGACCCACCGGTGATCGCTGCGACCTCGGCCATGCCGTCGAAGCCGAGATGATCGTCGAGGTTATGGGTATCGGCTGGCACGGTATACGCAGCTTCGGCCACCGGCGTGTCGAGGTGCAGCGCGTAGAGCCGCACGCGCGCCGCCGCTGCGCGCTCGCCGAATCGTGCGATGTCGAGTCGCGTATCGCGATCCGTGTAGAGCCCTTCTGACACCAGAACAATCGTCTTCTGACCTTCGAGCCGGGCCATGCGATCAGACAGCGCGCCCAAGGTGTCGACGGTGGAACGCGTCTCCATCCGGCGGCTTGCGAGTGAGGCATTCAAAGAGAAGCCTGGGATGCCCCGGAAATCACGCGCCCGTGCTCCCGTGGGAAACGCCGAATCTCGAATGCAGTGCAGGCGGTAAACCCGGAGGAAGTACGTTTCCAACGCTGACCGATCGCCGGTTGACAGACTCGCAGCTTCACCCAGTGTGGGCTCACACGATTTGTACTGGTCCGATGCGCCAACCGTCTTCGCCAACGTGTCTCGCAGGATCTTTCGGTCCGTCGTCAACTCAACTCGCGGAGTTCCGTACGGCAGGACGACGAGGCCGACCAGATCTTCCGACGGCAGCGCATCGACAAACTGCGCGATCTGTTGCATCGCCAGGCGCCCCTCGCCCGCCCGGATCTCGCCGACGTCGACCGCCAACATGAACGATCGCCCTTGCGGCTTGCCTACATTTGTCGATGGGCGATCCGGCCTCAGGCCCGGCTCCGGCATGATCGCCATCGGACGAGCAGCCGGCAACCGTGTGCTGACAAACTCGAGCGACGCAATCGGCCGCGTTCCCTTCTTCGAGGACACAACGAAGTCGTCGGCCTTCAATGACGTGACAAGCGCGCCGCTCTTGTCCACAACGACGACGTCGAGCACGGCGAGGTCAGTCGCGGCACGGAAGACGGGTTTCGTTTGCTGCAGGCCTCCGAGCAGCGCGACGAGAAGCGTAACGAGGGTCTTCATCAATGGGTTGTCTGCCTGGGCCCGCGCCAACGATAGGAGAACCGTCTCCGGGATTCAACATGGAAGATGGCAGTTCTCCATGGCCCCCCCATGTTGAAGGTCTTGTTTGAGTTGTACGATTGCAGTCCTTGCAGCCGTTGAAGTCCTCCACGCTCGTCTTCCTGAAGATGGCCTCCGATGTCGGAGGCAAGCTGGCGGTGCTCGGTGTGCTCGCACTCGCGGCGAGGGCGCTGACGACGGAAGCGTTTGCCTACATGGCGCTCGCTTCTACGCTCGGTTGGATGCTGTCGGTGGCGACCGACTTCGGCCTGCAACTGCACCTGGCGCGCGAGGTCGCACGCGCGCCGGACCACGCCGGTCGCGCGCTGTGGCCGCTGCTGCGCATTCGCATGCGCTTGCTCATCGTCGGTGTCGTGATCGCCGTGGTCGCGTCGTTCGTGTGGCTGCCGGCCAAGAGTGCCGCGCCCTTCGCATGCGTGGCCGTGAGCTACATCATCAACGCGCTCGTCGAGTTCCTGAACTACGCCTACCGCGGCCTGAATCGGTCTGACATCGAGTCCACGCTCAACTTCACGCAGCGCCTCGTGACGCTCGCGCTCGCCTGGGTGCTGCTCTCGCTGTGGCCGTCGTTCCCGGCCGCCGCTGTCGCCGTCACACTGCCGCCACTGCTCGCCAGTATCGTGAGTCTCACGTTGCTGCGGCGCATGGCGCCTGCAGAGGCGGTGGCCGCCGCGCCCGTGTCGGCGCGCCCACTGTTTCGCAACGTCGCACCAATCGGCGCGGGCATCGTGTTCTCTGCCCTGTACTTCCGCATCGATGTGTTTCTGCTGCAGCACTGGTCCGGCCCGGAGAGCGTTGCGCACTACAGTGCGGTGTTTCGCCTGATCGATGCACTGCGGCTCTTTCCCGCCGCGTTTCTCGCCGTTGTCATGCCCGTGATGTTCCACGGTCGAAACTCCGCGTTTCTCTGGAAAATGTCGATTGGCCTCACTCTCTTCGGAGTCGCGTCGTCCCTCGCGTTGTACGTCGCCGCGCCGATCGTCGTGCCGCTCGCCTTCGGCGACTCGTATGCGGCCGCGACGCCGCTGTTCAGAATCCTGCTCGCGGCATTTCCGCTGTTCGCGCTCAACTACGGCCTGACCACGCAACTGATTGGCTGGGACGGGCAGCGCGCATTCGCTCTGATCAGTGCGGGCGCACTGGTGTCGAACGTCGCGATGAATCTGTATCTCGTGCCGCGTCTGCACGCAACCGGCTCTGCGTGGGCCACGGTGGGCACTGAGGCCGTGCTTACGCTGGCTTGTGTGCTGGCGCTGATGCGCGTGCCAGTGCGCGCGACGCGATGACCTCGCGATAGACCGCGGCCGCGCGTCGGCCAATCATGTGCCAGCTGAACTCGCGCGCGAACAGATCACGCGCGGTCTGTCGCTGCGGCTCCAGCGGTCGCTGCATGACGCGCGTGAGCGCGACCGCAAACGCGTCGGCGTTGCCGGCCTCCCACAGCGCGCCCACAGCGCCGTCGCCCGTCAGCGCGCGGAACGGCGCGATGTCGGTGACCACCGGTATCGCACCGCACGCCAATGCCTCGATGGCGGCATAGCCGCTCCCTTCGTGATGACTGCCGAGCACAAAGATGTCTGCGGCGCTGTAGTAGGCCGCGAGCCGATCGTGCGGCACTTCGCCGACCAGCGTCACATGTCGCGTCAGCTCCGGCGTCGAGGCCACCAGGCGTCGCACGGCCTCATGCAACTCGCCATGGCCCTGAAACGCCATCGTCAACGTGGCGTGTGCGTGGTGCCTGCGCCATTCCGTCAGACCGCGCAACACCGTGAGTGGATCCTTGTTTTCGTTCAGTCGTCCGACCCAGAGGAGCGATGGTGCGCCGGCCATGCCCAGTTCGGCGCGCGCGCACACGCGAAAGGTGGCCGTTGTGGCGCCGCTCGTACGAGCCGCGGCGTAGTGCGCGAACAGGCGATCAGCCGGATCGCGCAGCATCATCAGGATCTGCGCTGACGGAATTCGCGCGCTGATCGCTGACGCCGCACGGAGTGAGCCGAGGTAGGCCACACTGCCTTCGCCGATCGCACGTTTCCCCTGCGTGTGAGCAAAAAGCGCCAGGTAGGTGGGCCAGTCGCGCCGGTGGGCGTCGGTGGCCTGGTCCACCGGGATTTCTGGTGCGAAGAAGCACGGTTCCTTGATTGACGCCACGCCGACCTCGGGATGCGTCCCGAGATACCGGAAGAGGGAGGTGGTTCCCGCCTTCGGCGCTCCGACGAGGAAGAAGGTCGGCGACATATAATTTGAACTCTACACATGAAATCCAAAGTTCTCGTCACGGGTGGTTCTGGTTTTCTCGGCATCAATCTGATTCGCTACCTGCTCGCGAAGGGCTACGAGGTGGCGTCGATCGACTTGTTGCCGTTCGACTACGCGGATTGCAAGGATCAGATCACGGCGATCGTGGGCGATATTCGCGACCGCGTGGCCCTCGATCGATCGATGCAGGGCGCCAACTTCGTCGTGCATTGTGCGGCGGCGTTGCCGCTCTATTCCACGGAAGACATCATGTCGACCGATGTGCAGGGCACGAAGAACGTGCTCGCCTCGGCGATCGAGGCTGGCGCCACACGCGTCGTTCACATCTCGTCGACGGCCGTGTACGGCGTGCCGGATCACCATCCGCTCTACGAGCACGATCCGCTCATTGGTGTTGGCCCGTACGGCGAAGCGAAGATTCTTGCCGAGAAGGCTTGCGAGCCGGCGCGTGCAAAAGGCCTGTGCGTGCCGATCATCCGTCCGAAGTCATTTGTCGGTCCGGAACGGCTCGGTGTCTTTGCGCTTCTCTACGACTGGGCGAAGGACGGCAAGGGCTTTCCGCTCCCCGGCGGCGGCGACAATCTCTATCAGTTGCTGGACGTCGAGGATCTCTGCGTCGTCATTGAAAATACGCTGACGATGGACGCGAAAGCGGTGAACGATACGTTCAACATCGGCGCGAAGAAGTTCGGCACTGTGCGTCAGGACTTCCAGAGCGTGCTCGACGCCGCGGGCTTCGGCAAAAAGATCGTTGCCGTGCCCGAAGGACCAATGAACGCCGCGCTCGCGCTGCTGCGCGCGGTGCGTCTGTCGCCTGTCTACAAGTGGGCGTACGGCACGGTCGCGAAGGAGTCGTTCGTCTCGATTGAGAAGGCGGAAAAGGTCCTCGGCTTCGCGCCCAAGTACTCGAACTCCGACGCGCTGCTTCGCAACTACAAGTGGTATCTCGCCAATATGTCGCGATTCGAAGGCCAGGCCGGCGTCACGCACCGCGTGCCTTGGAGCCAGGGCATCCTCAAGCTCATCAAGCCATTCTTTTGACATGAAGACCCTTTCGATCGAAACCCCCACCCACGGCAGGGTCCTATTAACATCGGGAGTTAATTCATCGAATCAACTCCCGATGTTGTCTCCTGCGGTTGTCGTGGGTTTTCACGGGCACGCGCAAGTCGCTGAGGACATGATGGTTACGCTGCAGGCATTGCCTGGCAACGCGGGATGGATTCTCGCGGCCGTGCAGGGGCTTCACCGTTTCTACACCCGGGGCGATCAGAAGGTTGTCGCCAGCTGGATGACGCGGCAGGATCGCGTCGAGGCCATCGCCGACAACGTGGCTTACAGCGACCGTGTCATCGAAAACATCGGGAATCAATTCAACGAATTAACTCCCGATGTTTTTGTCCTGGGTTTCTCGCAGGGAGTGGCGATGGCGTATCGGGCGGCGCTGCTGGGGCGGCATCGGGTCGCCGGGATCATTGCGATTGGCGGTGACGTGCCGCCAGATGTGAAGGCCGTGCCCGCCGAGCGCTGGCCGCGGGTGCTCGTCGCCGCCGGCGCCACCGACCATTGGTACACGCCCGACACGGTGGCTGCGGACGAGTCGTTCCTGCGCAACCACGGCGTGGCGCACAACGTGTTTCGCTACGATGCCGGGCATGTCATCACCCTTGCCGTGCTCGAGCGCGTCGCGGCGTTTATCACCGCAAGATAGAGCCGGATACAGAACACAGAGCCGGTCGGCCTACGAACGCGCGTGCATCCAGCTCGCGGCGAAGTCCATCGCTTCTTCGAGCAGCTGTCCCTTCGGATCAGCCTTCTTTGGCGCGACGAGGGAGTGATCGCCTTGATCGCAGAGGCGGAGGGTCGCGGTTGGCAGTGTCTTCGCCAGCGACTCCATCTCATCGGGCGTGCCGAATCCGTCGCGGGTTCCGTGGAGAAAGAGCATCGGCACGCGCACGTGCGGCAAGTGTGCGTCGCGCCGTTGTTGCGGCTTGGCCGGCGGATGGAGCGGATAGCCGAAGAAGACGAGGCCCGCTGGCGCCGGATCGAATCCGCTCGAGCCCATGTGCGCAGCAACCATCGACGCCATGCGGCCGCCCATCGACTTACCCCCGGCAAAGACCTTGCCCGTCGTGCGCGACGTCACGCCCTGCCAGATGTCGCGCCATGCCGCTTCGAGCACCGGCGCACGGTCCGGCATCGACTTGCGCGCCTGGATGTAGGGAAAGTCGAACGTGACCACCTGAATGCCGCGCGCCTCGAGGCCTGCCGCCACTCGCGTCATCCACGGATGGCTCGCTCCAGCACCCGCGCCGTGAGCCAAAACCAATGTCGTCATAGGGGGTTGCCTTAATCAATCCATACATGTAGATTTATGGATATGAATGCCGCTTCCGACCTGCTTCGCCTCCTTGGCGACGAGACTCGACTGCGGCTCCTGCGCCTCCTCGCCCAGGAGTCTCTCAATGTGTCGGAGCTTACCGCCGTTTTGGGCGTGGCGCAGTCGGGCGTCTCGCGGCATCTCGGTCTGCTCAAAGATGCCGGTCTTGTGAAGGAACAACGCACGGGCACCTTCTCCTGGTATCGCCTCGATCCCACCCTCGACGATCCAAACGGCCCGCACGCCGCACTCTGGACCTGGCTCACGCATCGCTTCAGCATCGGCGGCGCCGCGACGAAAGCCGACGACTCGCGTCTTGCCGAAGTGCGCCGCGTCCGTCAGGAAGAGTTTCGCGATCATGGCGACGATGGCGAGAAGAAGCAGCTCGTGCCGGGGCGGAGCTGGGCTGCGTGGTCGCGTGCGCTTGGGTTGTTGATGCCGCCACTCGAAGTCGCTGACCTCGGCTGCGGCGAAGGCTACCTCACTATCGAAGCCGCACGCTGGGCGAAGCGCGTGATCGCGGTCGATCGCTCGCCCGACGTACTCACGCGTGGCAAAGAACTTTCGAAACGTCGCGGCGTCAAGAACATCACGTGGAAGCGCGGCGAACTGCAGAAAGTGCCCATCGACGACCGGTCGATGGATCTGGTGATGCTGTCGCAGGCGCTCCATCACGCGGACGAACCCGCGGCTGCGCTCAGGGAAGCGCATCGCATCTTGCGACCCGGCGGGCGCGTGCTGCTGCTCGATCTGCGCGAGCACGGCGAAGCGTGGGTCACCTCAACATTGGGCGACCGCTGGCTCGGCTTCGACGACAAGTCACTGAAAGCACTACTTGAAGCCGCCGGCTTCACCCAGACTGTCGTCCGCGTGGGCACCAGCCGCGCGGGCGATCCATTTGCCGTGTTGATCGCTGCAGGAACCCGACGAGGCCGCTAGTTCATGTCTACCCGCATTTCACTCGACCGTCTCAACCAGCTCGCGCAGGAACGCATTCTCATTCTCGACGGCGCGATGGGCACCATGATCCAGCGCCACAAGCTGACGGAAGCCGATTACCGGGGCGACCGATTCGCGACGCATGCGAGCGATCTGCGCGGCAACAACGACCTGCTCGTGCTCACGCAGCCCCAGATCATCGCGGCGATTCATCGGCAGTATCTGGACGCCGGCGCGGACATTCTCGAGACCAACACGTTTAACGCGAACATCGTGTCGCAGTCGGACTACGGCCTCGAGTCGATTGTCTATGAGCTCAACTACGAAGGTGCGCGCATCGCCCGCAGTGTGGCGGACGAAGTCACGGCGCAGTGGCCCTCGAAGCCGCGTTTGGTGGCCGGCTCCATCGGGCCCACCAATCGCACGTTGTCTATTTCGCCCGACGTGAACAACCCGGCGTTTCGCAACATCACGTTCGATCAGATGAAGGCGGCCTACGTTGACCAGGTGCGCGGCCTGATCGACGGCGGCGCGGACGTCCTGCTGCTCGAGACCATCATCGATGCGCTGAACACCAAAGCGGCGATCGTGGCGATTCAGGAAGTGCAGGAAGAGAAGGGCGTCACGCTGCCGCTGATGATCAGCTTCACGATCACCGACAAGAGCGGGCGCACGCTCGCCGGGCAGACGGTCGACGCGTTCTATCTCGCCATGGAGCACGCGCGGCCCTGGTCGATCGGCATCAACTGCGCGCTCGGTGCGGCCGACATGCGGCCGTACCTCGCCGAGCTGTCGCGCATTGCCGAGTGCTGGGTGACGTCGTACCCCAACGCCGGCCTGCCGAATGCGTTCGGCGCCTATGACGAACTGCCGGCAGAAACCGGCGCGCTGCTGAAAGACTTCGCCGAAAGCGGCTTCGTCAACGTGCTTGGTGGCTGCTGCGGCACCACGCCGGATCACATCAAGGCCATCGCCGATTCGGTGAAGGGTGCACGGCCGCGCGTGAAACCGTCACTCCAAGACGCCGCGACGACCCGCCTTTCAGGCCTCGAGCCGCTCTACATTCGCGCCGACAGCAATTTCCAGATGGTCGGTGAGCGCACCAACGTCACCGGCTCGAAGCGTTTTGCGCGACTCATCAAAGAAGACAAGTGGACAGAAGCGACCGAGGTCGCGCTCGAGCAGGTGCGCGGCGGCGCGAACATGATCGACGTGAACATGGACGAAGGCATGCTTGATTCCGAAGCAGCCATGACCACGTTTCTGAACTACATCGCCACAGAGCCGGAAATCGCCCGCGTGCCGATCATGATCGACAGCTCCAAGTGGACGGTGCTTGAGGCCGGCCTGCGCTGTGTGCAAGGCAAGGGCGTCGTCAACTCGATTTCGCTGAAGGAAGGCGAGGCCGATTTTCTGAAAAAGGCGAAGACGATTCAGCGCTTCGGCGCGGCCGCGATCGTCATGGCGTTCGACGAGCAGGGCCAGGCCGACACGATCGCGCGCAAGGTCGAGATCTGCACGCGCGCGTACACGCTCCTGATCGACAAGGCCGGCTATCTGCCGACCGACATCATCTTCGATCCGAACGTGCTCGCCATCGCGACGGGTCTCGAAGAGCATAACGACTACGCGATCAACTTCATCGAAGCCACCAAGCAGATCAAGGCCGCGTGCCCGGGCGTGAAGATCAGCGGCGGCATCAGCAATCTCTCCTTCTCCTTCCGCGGCAACGACATCGTGCGCGAAGCGATGCACGCCGCGTTTCTGTTTCACGCAATCAAAGCCGGTCTCGACATGGGCATCGTGAATGCCGGTCAGCTGGCCGTGTACCAGGATATCCCGGCGGATCTGCTCGAGCGCGTGGAAGACGTCCTCTTCAACCGACGCGCCGACGCGACCGAGCGGCTCGTGCAGTTTGCCGATTCGGTGAAGGGCTCAGGCAAGAAGCGTGAACTGGATCTGACCTGGCGCGAGCGAACGGTCGAGGATCGCCTGTCGTTCGCGCTGGTGCATGGCGTGGTCGACTTCATCGAGGTGGACGCCGAAGAGGCGCGCGTGAAGCTCGGTCGTCCGCTCAACGTCATTGAAGGCCCGCTCATGGACGGCATGAAGACCGTCGGCGATCTGTTCGGCGCCGGCAAGATGTTTCTGCCACAGGTCGTCAAGAGCGCGCGCGCGATGAAACGCGCGGTCGCGTACCTCGAACCGTTCATGGCGGCCGAGAAGATCCAGCGCAAGAAGGACGGCCTCGCCCCAAGCGAGCGCGAGACGGCCGGCCGCGTCCTCCTCGCGACCGTCAAGGGCGACGTCCACGACATCGGCAAGAACATCGTCGGCGTCGTGCTCGGCTGCAATAGCTACGAAGTGATCGACCTCGGCGTCATGGTGTCGCTCGACAAGATCCTGTCGGAAGCCAAGGCGCACAACGTCGACATCATCGGCCTCAGCGGCCTGATCACGCCGTCGCTCGACGAGATGGTCTATGTCGCGAAAGAGATGGAGAAGCGCGGCATCACAACGCCGCTGCTGATCGGCGGCGCGACGACGAGCAAGCAGCACACCGCGGTGAAGATCGCGCCAGAGTTCACGGGCGCCACTGTGCATGTGCTCGATGCGTCACGCGCGGTCGACGTCGTGTCGAGCCTCCTCAGCGACAAGCTGCGCGGGCCCTTCATGGAGCGCACGCACGCCGAGCAGGAAACGCTGCGCCGGCAGTATGGTCACAAGCGCGAGAAGGTGCTCCTGTCACTCGAACAGGCGCGCGGCAATCATCTACGCACCGACTGGGACACGCTGCCCGTGCCCGTGCCGTGGTTTGTCGGACATCGCATCATCAGCGATCAGCGCCTCGAAGACCTCGTGCCGTTCATCGACTGGACGTTCTTCTTCTCCGCATGGGAGCTGAAGGGCCGCTATCCCGCCATCTTCGAGAGCCCGATTTACGGCACGGCTGCGCGCGAGCTCTACGACAACGCGCAGGTGATCCTCAAGCGCATCATCGCCGAGCGCAAGTTCCAGGCGCGCGCCGTCTACGGCTTCTGGCCCGCCAACTCCGACGGCGACGACATCGTCATCTATAAGGACGATGGCCGGAAGGAGGAGCTGACGCGGTTCCATATGCTGCGGCAACAGGAGCCGATTGCGGACAACAAGCCGAATCGCTCGCTCGCCGATTTCATTGCGCCGATTTCATCGCGCGTGCCCGATTACATCGGGGCGTTTGCGGTCACTGCCGGTATCGGCGTCGATGCGCTGGTGAAAGAGTACGAAGCGCAGCACGACGACTACAGCGCCATCATCGCCAAGGCGCTCGCCGATCGACTGGCCGAGGCGTTCGCGGAGTTCCTGCACAAGCAGGCGCGTGAAGAGTGGGGCTACGGCAAAGACGAGCACCTCACTGCCGAGGATCTGGTCGCCGAGAAGTATCGCGGCATCCGCCCGGCGTTTGGCTACCCGGCGTGCCCGGATCACAGCGAGAAGCCGGCGCTGTTTGATCTGCTGAAGGCGCCGAACCTCGGCATCACGCTCACGGAAAACTTCGCAATGCTGCCCGCCGCGTCGGTGAGCGGCATCTACTTCAGCCATCCCGATGCGAAGTACTTCACTGTGGGCCGCATCGGTCGCGATCAGCTCGAAGACTACGCGAAGCGGAAGGGCATCACGATCGAACAGGCGGAGCGATGGCTCAGCCCGAACCTGTAGAGTGAATAAATAACAGGCATGTAATTCAAAACATTATGAGTTTGACGTATATGTGACCTCCTGCCTATAACAAGGGCATGGGATCGTCACCGCCCGTCAGACGAAGCGCCGCGCTGGTCGATGGTGCACGCCGTGCACCGGCGCGCGCCATGCTCCGCGCCGCCGGGTTCAGTGCCGATGACCTGCGCAAGCCGCTGATCGGGATCGCCAACACCTGGACTGAGATCGGTCCGTGCAATTTCCATTTGCGAGAACTTGCCACGCACGTGCGCAACGGCATCCGTGCGGCCGGCGGCACGCCGATGGAGTTCAACACCGTCTCGGTTTCAGACGGCATCACGATGGGCACGCCCGGCATGCGCATGTCGCTCGTGAGCCGAGAGTTGATCGCCGATTCGATCGAACTGGTCGTTGACGGCAACGCACTCGACGGCGTCATCGTGCTTGTCGGTTGCGACAAGACGATTCCCGGCGCGGCAATGGCACTGGCGCGGCTCGATGTGCCGGGGCTTGTGCTCTACGGTGGATCGATCGAGCCTGGTCGATTTGAAGGTCGCGACGTCACGATTCAGGATGTGTTTGAAGCCGTCGGTGCGCACGCGCGCGGCCGTATGACATCCGAGCGATTGCTCACGCTTGAAGAATCTGCGTGCCCGGGCGCTGGTGCCTGCGGCGGTCAGTTCACCGCGAACACGATGGCTGGTGTCTGCGAGTTCCTCGGTCTCTCGCCGATGGGTAGCGCCGGCGTGCCGGCGCTCGATCCCGCCAAACCCGGTGTGGCGCGCGACGCCGGCGCGCTGGTCGTGGAGCTGATTCGCGAGAATCGCTCGCCGCGCCGCTTGCTCACGCGCGATTCATTTGAAAACGCGATTGCTTGGGTCGCGGCCACGGGCGGCTCCACGAATGCGGTGCTGCATCTGCTCGCGATTGCGCGTGAAGCCGGCATCGTACTGGATCTCGCCGACTTCGATCGGATCAGTGCGAGCGTGCCGTGGCTCGCTGATCTCAAACCCGGCGGTCGCTTTGTTGCGACCGATCTCTATCGCGCTGGTGGCACGGCGCTCGTTGGCCAAAGACTCGCCGAGGCTGGCGCGCTGCACACCGCTGCGGCCACTGTGACAGGTCGCACGCTTGGCGATGAGATCACGCACGCATCAGAGGTGCCCGGCCAGCAGGTGGTGCGTCCGCTCGCCAATCCGCTCTCCACGACCGGAGGCCTCGTGATCCTGCGCGGCAGTCTCGCGCCCGATGGCGCTGTGGTGAAGGTGGCCGGGCACAGCCACCTCACGCACACGGGTCCGGCCCGTGTGTTTGATGGTGAAGCTGCGGCCTTTGCCGCCGTCGAAGCCGGAGGCATCAACGCCGGTGATGTGCTGGTCATTCGCAACGAAGGCCCGCGCGGCGGACCTGGTATGCGCGAGATGCTCGCCGTGACCGCAGCACTTGCGGGCGCCGGCCTCGACGGCACGGTCGCGCTTGTCACCGACGGCCGCTTCTCCGGCGCGACGCGCGGCCTCATGGTCGGTCACGTTGCACCGGAGGCCGCCTCTGGCGGCCCCATCGCGGCCGCACGCGATGGCGACGAGATTCACATCAACATTTCCGAGCGACGCATCGATCTGAATGTGGCAGCTGACGTGGTCGCCGCGCGCCTGACCGAGCCGCGCCAAGGCCCAATCGATGTGCGTGCGAATGGCGTGCTGGCGAAATACGCCCGTCTGGTCTCATCGGCGGCGTGCGGCGCGGTGACTGGCGCAGAGGAGCACCCATGATGAAACGATTGACCGGCGCGGAGATTCTCTGGGAGTGCGTCGTCCGCGAAGGTGTCACCGACATCTTCGGGTATCCGGGTGGCGCCATTCTGCCGGCGTACGACGCGATGCTGAAGTACCCGCTGCGCCATATCCTCGTGCGCCACGAACAGGGCGCCACGCACATGGCCGATGGCTACGCGCGCGCCAGCGGCCGCGTCGGCGTGGCGCTGGCCACAAGCGGTCCCGGTGCCACGAACATGGTGACCGGCATCGCCACCGCGATGATGGACTCGGTCCCGATGGTCTGCATTACCGGTCAGGTCGGCAGCCGCCTCATCGGCAGCGACGCATTTCAGGAAACCGACATCACCGGCATCACGCTGCCGATCACGAAGCACAACTACCTCGTCACGCGCGCCGCCGACGTCGCGCACGCAGTACACGAAGCGTTCCACATCGCGCGTTCCGGCCGCCCCGGTCCCGTGCTCATCGACATCACCAAAGACGCGCAGCAGTCGCAGTGCGATTTTGACGATGAGGCGTGGCCCGCGTTGCCAGCGATCGAGACAGCTTCGCTCTGCGGGCGCTCGTTCGACGAGACACTCGCGCTGATCCGCGACGCGCGCCGCCCGGTGATCCTCGCCGGCCACGGTCTCACGCTGGCGAACGCCGAGAACGACTTCCGAATCTTCGCCGAGCGCTCAGGCATTCCCGTCGCAATGACGCTCCTCGGCATCGGTGCCTTTCCCGGTTCACATCCGCTGAACATCGGGATGATGGGCATGCACGGCGAAGCGTGGGTCAACACCGCGATCCAGGAATCGGATCTGCTCATCGCACTCGGCATGCGCTTTGACGATCGCGTAACCGGCAACCTCAAGACCTACGCGCTTCACGCAAAGAAGATTCACATCGACATCGACGCCGCCGAGATTGGCAAGAACGTCCCCGTAGATGTCGGCATGGTGGCCGACGTCGGCGACGTGCTGCGTGCATGGAATCGCACGATTGAGCCGGGCGACTACCGCGAGTGGCGCGGACACATCGCTGACCTTCGCGGCGACTCGGCCGTGCGGGACATTCAGAATCTGCCAGACAACGGCCACCTCTACGCCGCGCACGTGATCCACGACCTCTGGCGTGCGACCAATGGCTCTGCCGTTGTCGTCACTGACGTCGGTCAGCATCAAATGTGGGAAGCGCAGTACTACCGTCACGATGCGACGCGATCACTGATCACGTCCGGCGGCCTCGGCACGATGGGTTTCGCGCTGCCGGCCGCGATCGGCGCGAAGATGGCGCGGCCCGATGCCGAAGTGTGGGTCATTGCCGGCGACGGCGGGTTTCAAATGACGATGGCCGAGATTGCGACGGCGGTGCAGGAGTCGCTCGACATCAAGATCGCCGTCATCAACAACGGCTACCTCGGCATGGTGCGGCAGTGGCAGGAGTTCTTCTACGAGCGCCGCTACGCGGCGACGCCGCTCCTCAGCCCCAGCTTCGCGAAGATCGCTGAGGCCTACGGCGTGCCATCGCACGTCGTCACCTCGCGCGCTGATGTTGTGCCCGCGGTCGTCGCCGCGCGCGCCACGCGTGGGCCCGTGCTCATCGAATTTCAGGTCGAACAGGAAGACACCGTGTACCCGATGGTGCCCGCGGGTGCGGACCTCCACCACATGATCCAACGTCCGTCGGTGCTGGCTGAGACCGCTCCGACCTCTAGAGAGACTCATCGATGCAAATCACGTTCATCGCGCTTGTCGACGACCAGCCGGGCGTCCTGAACCAGGTGGCGTCGCTCGTGCGCCGCCGCAACTACAACATTGAGTCGCTGACCGTCGGGCACACACATCAGCCCGGCACGTCGCGAATGACGCTCGTGATCGACGCGGAGCCCGCGGCCGCGCCACGCATCGAAGCGAACCTCCGCAAGATCTTCCACGTGCAGCGCGTCGAAAACCTGTCGGCGGCGCCGGCGGTGTATCGCGAACTCGCGCTGCTGAAGATCTCGGCCACGCTCGAGCAGCGGAGCCAGATCGTCCAACTCGCTGACGTCTTTCGCGCGCGCGTCCTCGACGTCGCCGCCGAGTCGTTGATCATCGAAGCGACCGGCACCGAAGACAAGATCGACAGCCTGCTCGACGCGCTTCGACCATTCGGTGTCACGGAGATGGCGCGCACCGGTTGCCTCGCGATGACGCGAGGCTCAGGCCTCGGTCCAACGACAGAGACAACGACGGTCGTGGCTGACGCCGACGAGAACATCGCGTATTCCGTGTAACGAAGTTTCCCTTCGCATTCTGGAGACAAGCAATGGCCACGATGTACTACGACCGCGACGCCGATCAGTCCCTCATCCGCCAGAAACGCGTCGCCGTGTTTGGCTACGGTTCTCAGGGGCACGCACATGCGCTGAACCTCAAAGACAGTGGTGTGACTGTTCGAGTCGCACTGCCTCAGGGCAGCGCGTCGATCGCGCGCGCACGTGCCGCCGGTCTCACCGTGCTTGCGCCCGCAGACGCGGCCGCCTGGGGCGATGTGCTCGTCGTGCTTGTGCCCGACACGGCGCAGTCTGCGCTCTATCGCGAGTCGATCGCACCGCATCTGGCCGCAGGAAAGACACTGCTCTTCGCGCACGGCTTCAACATTCGCTACGGCACGATCACGCCGCCCGCGAACGTCGATGTCGTCATGGTGGCGCCGAAATCACCAGGCCATCGCGTGCGCGAGCTCTTCGTTGAGGGCGGCGGCACACCAGCGCTCGTAGCCGTTCACCAGAACGCCACCGGCAACGCACTCGCACTCGCGCTGTCGTACGCCTGGGGCATCGGCGTCACGCGCGCCGGCGTCGTCGAAACCACATTCGCTGAAGAAACAGAGACGGATCTCTTCGGCGAGCAGGTCGTGCTCTGCGGCGGCGTCAGCGCGCTGATCAAGGCGGGGTTTCAGACGCTCGTCGATGCCGGGTACCAACCCGAGATCGCGTACTTCGAGTGCCTCCACGAGCTGAAGCTGATCGTGGACCTGATCTATCAGGGCGGTCTGAGCTACATGCGTCACTCCATCAGCGACACCGCCGAGTACGGCGACTACACCGGCGGCCCGCGCATCGTCACCGACGAGACGCGCGCGGAGATGCGGAAGATGCTCGCTGAGATCCGCGACGGTCGTTATGCGAAGCAGTGGATTGGCGAGCACGAGGCCGGCCGTCCCTGGTTTAACGCGCAGCGGTCCGGTGAGCGCACCCAGCCGATTGAGCAGGTCGGTGCGGAGCTCCGGAAGATGATGCCGTTCGTGCAACCAGTGACGGTGAAGGCCAATGGGGAGCTCGAACGCCACGAGCGCGCTCAACTGGCCACAAGTACGCCATAATCTCCGGCACGCATGGCCCCAAGCGCTGGCAACAGGAAAGTCGCGAACAGCCTCGTCACACTGAGTTCCGCCGCGATCCTCGTGGTCTACGCGGCGGGCTTCATGAAGACGCGTGCTGCGGCCGCGAAACTGGAAGAGGCGTCGAACGATCGCGAGCGTCGGCCGTCCATGCCTGCGCCGCCGACGGCCGGTGAAACACGCACCCCGGATCGCATCGAACCGCCGACTCGCCCCGAGACGAAGACGGCTGCGGCGCTGACATCGCCGGTCATGCCGAAGCCCGAGGCGGGGCCGGCCACAGCGGCGACGATGCCGACCGCGACGACGGTGACAGCAGCGACCGCCGCAACGCCAGCCGCCCAGGACAAGACGCACACAGCGGCCACTGAGACTCCCGCGCCTGCAACAGCGGCCGAGCCGGCGACATCCGCACCCGCGGCCGGCACGACGCCCGACACTTCCGCGCCGCACACCGCGACCAAATCCGAAGAGAAAGAAAAGCCCGCCGGCCTGCTCTGGCCGAAGGAGCACTACAACGACGGCACGTTCCTCGGTTGGGGCACGTCGCGTCATGGCGACATTCAAGCCTCCGTCACTGTGAAAGACGGTCGTATCGTTGCGACGTCGATCGCGCAGTGCTGGACGCGTTACTCGTGCTCGTGGGTCGCGCATTTGCCGGGACAGGTACTCACGCGTCAGGGCCCGGAGGTCGACTACGTCAGCGGCGCGACCCAAAGCGCCAATGCCTTCTACTGGGCCGTCGTCGACGCACTCAACAAAGCGAAGTGACCACCGGCACGACCTCTCGCAGTGAAATCGTCCTCGGCACCGTTGTCACCATCACCATCGTTGGATCATCAGCATCGACAGGCGCATCAAGCGCTCTCGATCGCGCGTTCGCGTGGTTTCACGATGTGGAAGCACGCTGCAGCCGCTTTGATTCCGACAGCGAGTTGATGCGCCTGACGCGACACGTCGGCTTGGCCGTCGGTGCGAGCGATCTGTTGTTTGAAGCGGTGCATTTTGCGCTCGCCGTGGCCGAAGAGACTGACGGCGCGTTTGATCCGACCGTCGGCCATGCCATGGAGATACGGGGCTTCAATCGCGAGCACCGCACCGGTGCTGAGGTCGCGACCCCGGTGGATCAGCCAGACGATGTGAGTTTTCGAGATGTTGAGTGCGACGTGGAGGCCAAGACCATCACGTTGAAGCGGCCGCTCGTGCTCGATCTCGGTGCGGTCGCGAAGGGATTGGCGATCGATATGGCGGCGAAGGAGTTGATGCCCTATCGCGACTTCGCGATCGACGCGGGCGGTGATCTCTATCTCGGCGGCCGGAATGTCGATGGGGAAGCGTGGTCTGTCGGCATTCGCCATCCACGTCAGGACGGCCAGTTGATTGATGTGCTGCGGGTGTCTGACAAGGCCGTGTGCACCTCGGGCGACTACGAGCGGCGAAAATCTGCAGGACATCACATCCTTGATCCTCGCACCGGCGCGTCGGCAGAGTCGGCGGCGAGTGCCACGGTGGTGGCGCCGACGGCCATGCTGGCGGATGCTGTGGCGACGGCTGCGTTTGTGATGGGCGCAACGGGTGGCATCGAACTCTGCGAGAGTCTGGGGCTGGAGGCGCTGATCTTCACGTCGAATCTGGAACGATGTGAAACGAACGGCCTGCGGGATGAGTAGAACCCAGGCAGTGCGCAAGTTCTTCAGGACGCCCAAAGGTCTCCTCACGTTGCTGCTGATCCTGCTGGTGGCTGCGGCCTCGCCGTGGTCGGGCGGCATGCTTGTGCTGCCGGGCCTCGTCAGTGCCGTGGTGGCGGCGGGTGTGATCGACGTGTTGATTTTGCGATGGCGTCATCCCCGCTGGGAGTTTCCGAGTGGCGCCGTGCTCACCGCCCTCATCGTTGCGATGGTGTTGAGCCCGTTCGAGCCGTGGTGGGTGCCCGGTGCGACCGCCGCGATCGCCGTGTTGAGTAAGTACGTCGTGCGGACCAAGGCGGCCAATGTCTTCAACCCTGCGGCGCTTGCGTTGATCGTGTCGTACTACGCATTCAACACGGGTCAGAGCTGGTGGGGCGCATTGCCTGAGTTGCCGATGTGGGCGATCTCGGCGGTATTCGTCACCGGTGTGTTCATCGCCGACCGCGTGAACAAGATGCCGCTCGTGCTCGCGTTTCTTGGCGTGTACTACGCGCTCTTCACAATCACCGCGTACGTCGGTGACCCACGCCACGTGGTCGAGATCTTCCGCGCGCCCGATCTGCACGCGGTGTTGTACTTCGCGTTCTTCATGTTGACCGATCCACCGACCGCGCCCATCAAGTACAAAGATCAGGTCTTCTGCGGTGTCCTCGTCGCCATCGTCAGCTTCGGTCTTTTTGAAACGTCAGGCGTCGTCTACTACCTGCTCGCCGGTTTGATGGTGGGCAATGTGTGGGAAGCGTGGCGACGCGTGAGGTTTAAGAAAGTGCACGCGCGGCAGATCGTAGCGCTTGCCACACCCCGGACCTAAAGGTCCGGCCGAACCAACGCCGTGGTATACCACTGCCATGCGCAACACACTGATCAAGTCGCTGGGAATTCTCGCCGTGCTCACAGCCTCGCTCGCCGCGCAGGCCCCGGCACCGGCCGAGGCGCTGATCCGCGTGTGCGTGCTGCCCGCAGGCGACGCAGGTGCAGCCGACCTTCGGGAGTCGGCCAAGGACCTGAGCAAGATCTTCGCCGACAAGAGGAAGGACTTCGTACTGACGGCGGAGGAGCAGGCAGATGTGGTGGTCACGGTGATGGACCGCGCCGTCACGGTGCCGAAGGTTGCGATTGGCGTCGTCTCCACGGGCCGCATGGGATCGCCGACGCCGGGCCCGATTCGCGAGTTGCATCTCACGGTGACCCTGTCATCGGGCGGGACCGACGTCGAAATCACCAACAAGAACGTCGCGCGCGAGTCGGCCGGTGGCTGGAAGGCGGCCGCCGCCGACGTCGCGAAGCAAGTCGAGAAGTGGATCGCCGAGCACAGGAAGCGATCCAGATTGATCGCCCAGCCATAAATATGGCAGCATGAGACGTGCGGACAACGATCGACATTCCGGACGCGATGTATCGGCGGCTCAAGGCGCGGGCGGCAGAAGAGGGGCGTCCGGCAAAGACGCTGATTCTTCAGGGCGTCGAGCAGGTGCTCAAGTCCACTGCTGCGAGCGCGGGACGGCCGGTGACGCTTCCGCTCGTCCGATCGAAACGTCCAGGCGCCATTCGGATCGACCATGCCCGGATTTACGACGTCATTTCTTTTCCCTGACATCAACGTCTGGGTCGCGCTGACGCACGCGGGACATGTGCATCACGACATCGCCCGAGACTGGTTCAACACGCTCCGGCCGGACGCGCGGTTCCACTTCTGCCGCTTCACCCAACTCGGCTTCCTTCGCCTGCTCACCGCCGAAGCGGTCATGGGCGACGACGTCATGCATCAACCGGAAGCCTGGGCCGTCTACGATCGGTGGATGGAGGACGCGCGAGTCGGGTTCCTGGAGGAACCGCCAGGGATCGACCGTCGTTTCCGCTCGCTGACGCGCTTGAAGACGGCGTCGCCCAAGGTCTGGGCCGACGCCTATCTGACCGCCTTTGCGGATACCTCACAGTTGACCATCGTCACATTCGACCGCGGGTTCCGCGGCAAGGCCAAGCCGCTGATCCTGCTTGAAGAGTGAAACGACGTTGCCACAAAGAGTTTAGTCGCTCGTTACGCGTCCTTCGCTGAACTGTCGCGCGCGCATCCTCACAATGCAGGCTCACTTGCTGAGGTGGCCTGATGAAACGCGTGGCAATCCTGATCGCTCTGCTTCTGCTCTCCAGCGTCCCGGCGTGGGCGCAATTTGAAACGGCATCGGTCGTCGGCGCGTTGCGCGACAAGACCGGTGCTGTCGTCCCCGGCGCAAAAGTCACTCTGACGAACACGGGCACTGGCGTCTCGGCGGAACAGGTCAGCAACAAAGAAGGCGGTTTCGAGTTCTTCACGGTGCGGCCGGGCACGTATCTGGTGACTGCAGAAATGGCCGGCTTCTCGTTGGCACTCGTCGACAACATCACGGTGCAGGTCGGAGCGCGTCAGCGCATTGACGTCACGATGGCCGTTGGCGCGGTCACTGAACGTGTCGAAGTCAAAGCCGGCTCGGCCATGCTCGACACGGACTCGAGCCAGCGCAGCCAAGTCATCACTGGTGATCAGATGCGCCAACTGGCGCTCAACGGCCGCGAGTACTCGCAGTTGGCCCTGCTCACGCCTGGCGTGCGCCAGTCGTCGCTCAACAAGATCACCAACGGCACGCCGCGCGAAGGCGCCTTCAACGTGAATGGCCTCCGCAGTGTGTTCAACAACTTCATGATCGACGGCGTCGACAACAACGCCTATGGCACCAGCAATCAAGGCTTCTCGAATCAGGTCATGCAGCCGTCGCCAGATGCCGTCGACGAGTTCCGCGTCGTGACCAACAACCAGAGCGCGGAGTTTGGTCGCGCGGCCGGTGCAACGGTAAACGTTGCCTACCGCAGTGGCACGAATCAACTGCACGGCTCTGGTTGGGAGTTCTTCCGCGACACGAAGCTGAATGCCGAGACCTACTTCAAGCCGGTGGACGGCTCGAAGCCGCCGCTACGCCGCAATCAGTTCGGTGCGGTACTCGGTGGACCGATTGCGAAGAACAAAGCGTTCTTCTTTGCTGACTACGAAGCATTCCGCCAGAACCGCAAGCTCCCGTCGTTCGCCACGATTCCAACCGCAGCCCAGAAGAACGGCGTACTCACTGTGGACGTACGCAACCCACGGACAGGCGTCGTGTATCCGGCGGGCACGCCGATCGCGATGACTGCGTTCGCGCGCAAGGTGCTGAGTGGCTTGCCCGATCCGAACATTGCGGGTGCCGCCAACAACTACCAGATCCTCCAGGAGTTCACGAACGAGTCGAACAAGGCCGGCGGCAAGCTGGACCTCAAGGTCAACTCGTCGCTGTCGCTGTTCGGCCGCTACGGTTTCCGCAACCTCGACACGGTCGATCAGGCGCCCGTGCCACTGCCATCCGGCGGCGGCGGCAACGGCAACATCTACGCGCGCAACAAGCAGCTGGTCACGGGCGCCACGTACACGCCCACGGCCACGTCGTTGCTCGAAGTGCGCTTCGGCTGGTCGAGCACCGAGGGCGGCAAGAACCCGCCGGCGCTCGGTTCCACTGACGACTTCGGTCTTTCGGGTCTGCCGACCGATCCCCGCATTGCCGGTGGCTTGCCGTCGCAGACGATCACAGGCATCACGGCACTCGGCCGTCAGGCGACCAATCCGCAGTGGCAGTACCCGACCGTCTACAACCCCAAGGTCAACTACACGTGGCTGATGGGTCGGCAGTCGTTCAAAGCCGGATACGAATACCAGTACATCAACGTCGAAGTGCAGGACGTCAATCCGCTCTTCGGCCTCGACACCTACTCGGGTCAGTTCAGCCGGCCGACCGGAGCGGCGTCGAACAACCTCTACAACCTCTCGGACTTCATGTTTGGCCTGCGTTCCAACTACGCGCTCAGCACACTCTTTGTCGCCAATGTGCGGCAGGACATGCACTTCGCCTACCTGCAGGACGACATCCGCGTGAACGATCAGCTGACGGTGAACGCGGGTCTGCGCTACGAGTACGCGACGCCGTTGTTCGAGAAGAACAACCGCCTGACCAACTACGATCCGGCGACCAACAAGATGATCACGGCGTCGAGCGGGTCCATGTATGACCGGGCGCTGGTCAATCCCGATCGCAACAACTTCGCGCCCCGCGTGGGCTTCGCCTACAGCGCGACGCCGCAGACGGTGGTGCGCGGTGGCTGGGGCATTGGCTACGTGCACTCGAACCGCATCGGTTCGGCCAACCTGCTGGCGATCAACGGCCCGCAAGTCGTGCGCGCATCCGTCGCGCAGTCCGATCCCACTTCGGCGAGCTTCCGCACGACCGAATCCGGTTATCCGATCGGACTCACTGATCCCGCGTCCTTCAACACGGCCACCGCGCTCATCAGCTACATCCCCAAGGACTATCACTCCAGCATGGTGCAGAGCTGGTACGCGTCCGTGCAGCAGAAGCTCGGCGCGAACTTGCTGATTGATGTGGCCTATGTGGGCAACAAGGCGAGCGACCTCCTGATGGTGGGTAACCTCAACCAGGCGGCCGTGAACAACGCGGCTGGCTCACTCTCGCTCGCGTCGCGGCGCCCGATCGCGGGCTTCGGCGACATCACCTACGTCTTCAACGGCGGCCGGTCGCAATACAAGGCGCTGCAGATGAAGGCCGAGTGGCGCTCGCGCGACCTCACGCTGCTCAGTTCGCTGACACTGTCTGAATCGAAAGACAACGCCGCGCTTGCGCTCGACAACCAGAACGGCAATTTCCCCGGGCCGCAGGACGTCAACAACCTCGATGCGGACTTCGGTCTGTCGGGTTATCACCAGCCGTACAACAGCACCACGAGTTTCGTGTGGTCGCTGCCGTTCGGCAAAGGTCGTCGCTGGGGCAATGACTGGTCGATGCCGCTGGATCTGCTGTTCGGCGGCTGGCAGCTGTCGGGTGTGAACACGATGACGCCGGGTGAAGCCGTGACGTTCACCTACAGCCCCGGCTCGACGTTCCAGGTGTCGTCGATCACCAACGACTTCTCTGGTGCGAACAACTATCGTCCGAACGTGACGTGCGATCCGTACGCGGATGCGGCGTCGAAAGCCAATCTCGTGTGGTTCAACGCGGCCTGCGTGTCGGTGCCGACCAGCCCAAGCCAGCCGTTCGGTGACGCGAAGCGCAACTCTGTGCGCGGACCCAACTTCCGCCAGTTCGACGCCGCGCTCATCAAGCAGGTCACCCTGCCGCGTCATTCGCGACTGGAACTCCGGCTGGAAGCGTTCAACCTCTTCAACCGCGTGAACTACGGTCCGCCGAACGGCAACCGCAGCAGCGCGGCGTTCGGCACCATCACATCGACGTACGAAGCACGCCAGCTCCAGCTCGGAGCGAAATTCGTATGGTAACGATCGGCAAGACGCTGGCGAGCCTCATGCTCGCCAGCGTCGTGTTTCACGCCGCGCCCACGACGCTGATCATCGCGCACCGAGGCGCCAGCGGCCACCGACCCGAACACACCATCGAGGCGTACACGCTCGCCATCGACATGGGTGCCGACGTGATCGAGCCGGATCTGGTCAGCACGAAAGACGGCGCGTTGATTGCGCGCCACGAAAACGAAATCGGGGCCACGACCGATGTGGCTGACAAGTTCGCGTCACGAAAAGCCACCAAGACGATCGATGGCATGTCTGTGACCGGCTGGTTCACGGAAGATTTCACATTGGCGGAGATCAAGACGCTCCGCGCCAAAGAGCGTCTCGCATTCCGCGCGCACACCTACGACGGACAGTTCCTGATCCCGACCTTCGACGAGGTGCTCGATCTGGCCGCGCGAAAGTCTCGAGAGACCGGCCGCACCATCGGCGTCTATCCCGAGACCAAGCACCCAACCTACTTCCGCAGCCTCAAGCTGCCGATCGAAGAACCGATGCTCGCGGCGTTGAAGCAGCGTGGGCTCACCAAGAAGACGTCGCCCGTCTTTATTCAATCCTTTGAGGCGTCGAGCCTCCAGCGCATGCGTCCGCTGACCGACGCGCCGCTGGTCATGCTTGTGAGCAGCGCTGCCCTCGTGACGCCAGCGAAGCTCGCCGAGCTGCGCGCGTTCGCTGACGGCATTGGCGCCGAAAAGCGCCTCGTGATTCCCGTGAACGGCGAGGGCATGGCTCTGCCGCCCACGACGCTCGTGGCCGACGCGCATGCCGCACATCTGTTTGTGCACGTCTGGACCCTGCGCAAGGAAGCGCAGTTTCTGCCGGCGAGCTACGGCGGCGACATGGCCAAAGAGGCGAAGCAATTTGCAGACCTTGGCGTGGACGGCATGTTCACCGATTTCCCAGACATCGCCGCGCGCGCACTCGGTCGCGTCGCCAAGAGGTAAATCGTGAAGCGCCTCAATCTCGCCCTGCTTGTTGTGTCCCTGTGCGCGGCCTCGCTGATGAACATGGTGTCGATCACGGCGCAGGCGCCGGCCGCGCCGCCCGCCGCGGCACCGGCTCGTCGAACCCCGGCATTGGTGGTGCTGCTCGTCGTGGATCAGTTCCGCGCGGAATACATCAATCAGTACGGCGGCGAGTGGACGCGCGGCTTGCGCCGACTGATCGACTCGGGCGCGTACTTCCGCCAGGCGGCGTATCCCTACGCGTCGACGGAAACCTGCCCGGGTCACGCCACGGTGGCGACGGGCGCACTCCCGAGATCCCATGGCATCGTGGCCAACGGTTGGTACGACCGGGCCACGCAGCGGTCGATTGTCTGCACGACCGATCTGGCGAAACCGGTCGCCATTGGCGGCGGTGACGCGTACGAATCGCACGGCCCCGGCCTCCTGCGACTGCCCACACTCGCCGATGAACTGCGAAACCAATCTGCGACCGGGGCACACGTCGTGTCACTGTCGCTCAAAGCGCGCGCGGCCATTGCCATGGCCGGCCACGGCGGCGATACCGTCGCGTGGCTTGAAGACGCCGGCACCTGGGCCACCTCCACCTCCTACGGCGGCAGCGTGCTCACCAAGGCCGACGCCTTCGTTCGCGCACATTCGATCGAACGCGACTACGACCGGATCTGGAATCTGCTGCGTCCCGCCGCGACCTACGCGTTTAGCGACGATGGCGCGGCCGAGCAGGCGCCGGATGGATGGACAACAAAGTTCCCACACTCGTTGTCGCGTCCCGCTGGACCCGATCGTATCTTCGTCGACAACTGGCGCCGCACACCGTTCTCCGATGAGTACCTCGGGCAGATGGCGATCGCACTCGGCAAGGATCTCGGCCGCGGCGCCGGTACCGACATGCTCGCGATTTCGTTTTCAGCGACCGACTACGTAGGCCACCGATTTGGTCCGCGCAGCCAGGAAGTGCAAGACACGCTCGCGCGCCTCGACGTGACGATCGGCACGCTCCTCGATGCGCTCGATGCTTCTGTGGGCCGTGGCCGCTACGTCGTGGCGCTCACCGGCGATCACGGCGTGGCGCCCATTCCAGAACAGCAGACGCCGTTTGGTATCGACGCGGGCCGCGTGGTGGTGGCCGACGTTCAGTCAGCCATCGAAGCCGCGCTCAAAGGCACGATCGGATCCGGCCCCGTATTCATGACCGGCAGCACCGAGGCCGGCAACAATTCGTCGGACGTCTACTTCACCGCCGACACGCTCGCCAAACTGCAGGCCACGCCGAGCGCGCGGCGTGCCGTCACGGATGCCGTTGAACGCGTGGCCGGCATCGCCAAGGCGTACTGGGCCAGCGAGGCCCAGAGCGCCGGGCCCGGCAGCGCGCCAGATCTCAGGAGCATCGCGCAGAGTTACAGCGCTGACCGCAGCGGCGATCTCCTCATCGTCACCAAGCCGTACTGGGTGCCTGGCAGCGGCGGCACCGGCCATGGCACTGCCTACGCCTACGACCAGCGCGTGCCCGTTGTGCTCTCAGGGTTTGGTATCCGGGCTGGCCGCTACGACGAGAGCGCGACGCCTGCGGATATCGCGCCGACGCTCGCGCATCTGGTGGGCATCACGCTCCCGCGAGCGGACGGCCGTGTGCTCGGCGAAGCCCTGATCAAATAGCGCGGACCTGAGGTCGCCTAGTAGATCTCAGGCACGTACATCGCTTCCGGCACTGGCGTGCGCGAGTACTCCGGGTTGTGCTCTCGCGCCGGCAGTTTCACCGACTTGTGCTTGATCTCTTCGTACGGAATCTGCTGCAGCAGATGATGGATGCAGTTGAGCCGCGCCCGCTTCTTGTCGTTCGCGTCCACAATCCACCACGGGGCATCGGGGATGTGGGTCCGCTCCAGCATTGCCTCTTTCGCCTTCGTGTACTGCTCCCACCGACGTCGTGATTCGAGATCCATCGGGCTCAGCTTCCATTGCTTGAGCTGATCGTGGATCCGCACCTGAAACCGGTGGTACTGCTCGTCGTCGCTGATCGAGAACCAGTACTTGACGAGGACGATGCCCGAACGGACCAGCATTTTTTCGAACTCGGGTACCGACCGGAAGAATTCCTCGAGCTCATCGTCGCTGCAGAAGCCCATCACGCGTTCAACACCCGCGCGGTTGTACCAGCTGCGATCGAACAGCACGATCTCGCCTGCGGCTGGCAGGTGGCTGGCGTAGCGCTGGAAGTACCACTGCGTGCGCTCCCGTTCATTCGGTGCCGGCAGCGCTGCGACGCGGCACACGCGCGGGTTCATCCGCTGCGTGATCCGTTTGATGACGCCGCCCTTGCCAGCGGCATCGCGGCCTTCGAAGATGACGACGACCTTCAACTGCTTGTGCACGACCCAGTCTTGCAACTTCACGAGCTCGGCTTGCAGGTGAAACAGCTCCTTGAAGTACGTGGCCCTGGCAAATGACGAAGCGCCGTCGTCCACCTCCATTTCGAGTTCTTCATCGAAGGAGTCGAGGACTTCGTCGTAGATCTGGCGATAGGTAGCGTCCGACACAGGGAAAAAGCCTATCAATATTCGAGAGGCAACCGTGTGACAGTCGTGTAACACGCCATCAACAACGATCGACTCAATGCCCTCCGGGCATTTGCACTTCAGACAACAGCGCCGTCAGTGCGAGCACGACGACGATCGCGACCGTCACCTCGGCGATCACCACCCTGAGCCGAGGCCTGCGCCAATTCACAAAGCCCAGCGACGCGACGATGAGCACGCCCGCGAGTTTGGCGAGCAGCACCTGACCGTATTCGCTGGACCAGAGCGTTGAGATGGGCGTGAGGTGCTGCCACGCGAGGGTCAGGCCCGATGCGACGATGAGCAGCGCGCCCGTCATGGCAATGGGCGCAAATCGGCGCAGCGAGAGCAGCAGTCGTGGCGTGTCGCCGACGCCGGCCATGAGGGCCACCATCAGTGATCCCATCCAGAGGCCGGCACCGAGAAGGTGTGCGCGATGCAGGGCCGCAATCAGCGCGTCGTGCGTGCCGCCATGGCCAATCAGCGGAGCGGTCAGCGCGACCCCGACGGCAGCGGCGCCGCTTGCATAGATCCAGATGCGCGGACGATGGCCGGCGATGGTGAAGACGATCGCCGTCGCCAGCGCGACCGCCGCGAGCCACGTCCAATGCAGTCCCCACAGCGTGATCGACAGCATCGTCCACACATTGGCGGCGTCCGTGAAGCCCGCCGTACCGAACCAGTTGTTGAGTTGTGCCGCGATGATGAGGATGCAGGCGAGGATCAGGCCGAATGAGGCGCGGCGCCCGACATGGATGATGCGGATGACACCGGGATCAGCCGGATCGCTGAGCAACGTCGCGCCGAACGCGCCGATGACTCCCAGCGCGCTGATCGAGAGCGCCCAGCGCGCGAACATCATCACACCGAAAGTATAGAAGACTCTGAAGTAGCATTTCAGCGGCATGTCCTCACTTCCCAACACCGTGCGTGGCGCCTGTGGTCACGATTGCCCGGACACCTGCGGGTGGGTGGTGAGCGTTGACAAGGGCGTCGCCACGGGTCTGGTGGGGGATGCTTCGCATCCCTTCACGCAGGGCGTCCTCTGCGCGAAGGTGAATCACTACCTCGACCGCGTGTATCACCCCGACCGCGTGCTGCATCCGTTGAAGCGCATCGGCGCGAAAGGTGAGGGGCGATTCGTTCGCGTGAGTTGGGATGAGGCGCTCGCCGACATCGCGTCACGCTGGCAGGACATCATCGGCGAGCATGGCGCGGAGGCGATCCTGCCGTACAGCTCCGCCGGTGTGCAGGGTCTTGTGCAGCAGGCCTCGCTCGACATGCGCCTTTTCGGCTCGATGGGCTGCAGTGGCCTCGACCGCAACATCTGCGGTGCCGTTGCGTCTGCCGGGATGTCTGCCACGATCGGCACTGGCACCGGCATCGACCCCGAGCAGATCATCCACAGTCGTTACATCGTGCTGTGGGGCACGAACACGATTGTCACGAATCTGCACTACTGGCCGTATGTCCGCGAGGCGCAACGCCGCGGCGCGAAGGTCGTGGTGGTGGATCCGATTCGCACGCGCACCGCCGACGCCGCCGACTGGCATCTGCCGATCGCGCCCGGTCAGGACGCGACGCTCGCGCTCGCGATGATGCACGTGATGGTGCGCGACGGTCTCGTCGATCTCGAGTACGTCAACGCGCATGCCGTCGGCTACGACGCGCTCGTGGAGCGCGTGAAACAGTTCGCGCCCGACCAAGTGGCATCAGCCGTTGGCTTGTCAGCGGCCGACATCGAATGCTTCGCGCGCGAATATGCGACGACGACGCCGTCGTTGCTGCGGCCACTGATCGGTATCGAGCATCATCGCAACGGCGCGATGCAGTTCCGCACGATCGCCTGTCTCCCCGTGTTGACAGGCGCATGGAAACACCGTGGCGGCGGGCTCGCGCGGAGCACGCACATGCTGCACTTCGCGGTGCTCGACATGGACGCGGTGCTGATGCCGCATGTGCATCGCCCAGATGTGCGCGTGCTGAACATGCGTGACCTCGGCAAAGACCTCTGTGATCACACACTGGCGCCGCCGATTAAATCGCTGATCGTCTACGGCGCGAACCCACTCGTGTCGATGCCCAACCAGCGCCGCACGGCCGAAGGCCTCGCGCGCGAAGATCTGTTCACGGTCGTGCACGAGCTCTTTGTCACCGACACGGCGCGATACGCCGACTACGTGCTGCCGGCCACGAGCCAGATCGAGCATCTCGATCTCTCCCCTTCGTGGGGACACCTCTACCTGGCGATGAATCGACCCGCCATTGCACCGCGTGGTGAGGCCGTGTCGAACACTGAGCTCTTCCGTCGGCTTGCTGGTGCGCTCGGGCGCACGGAGCCGTGGCTCTTTGAGAGCGATGAGTCGATGCTGCGCGCGGCTCTGGCGAGCGGGCATCCATGGCTCGAGGGCATCACGTACGAGCGACTGTGGGAAGACGGCTTCGCGCGACTCCGTTGCCCCGATGACTGGCGCCCGTTCGCCGATGGCGGCTTCACGACGCGCTCAGGCAAGGCTGAGCTCTGGTCGGATGCGCTCCGCGAACAGGGTCTCGATCCCCTGCCCGCACCCGGTGATCTGCCGACAGGCTCCGGTCTGCGTCTGATCAGTGGCAAGACTCTGCACTTCATGAACTCGGGTTACAGCCACATCGAACGTCACCAGCGACGCGAAGGCGAACTCTTTGTTGAAATGCATGCCGACGACGCCGGTGCTCGAGGACTCGCGGAGGGTGACGATGTCCGGGTGTGGAATGCGCTTGGTGATGTGAGTGCGGTCTGCAGAATCTCCGAACGTGTGCGGCCCGGCATTGCCTGGATGCCATTCGGCGGTCTCACCGATGCGCGCGGCCGTCGTCAATCCGTGAACACGCTGACGGCCGAAGAGCCCACCGACTGGGGCGGCGGATCCGGTTACTACGACGCGTTCGTCGAAGTCTCCCCGCGAGCAGCACCCGAATAGATCGCGTCATGCATCGCCCGACACTGGTCACTGACCACATCGAACTCTCCTGGCTTGTCACCGTGCGCTGGACCACGCTCGCGGCATGCATCGCGGCGCTTGCGTTCGGCCGGACGGCGCTGGGCCTGGACAGCGCGGTTGTTGATGTTGGTGTCGGCGTCACATTGGCCGTGGTCTCGAATGGCTGGCTGCTCAGCGCCGCCCGGCGTCCGAATACGCTGCCGCGATATGCGCCGGGTGTGCTCGTGTGTCTGGATGTGGTTCTGCTGGCTTGGTGTCTCCTGAAGTCCGGCGGCGTGTTGAATCCGGCGAGCATCTTCTTTCTCGTGGAGATTGTGCTCGCGGCGCTCGTCCTCGGCCGGCCATGGACCTGGATCGTGACCGTGTTGTCGATCGCTGGCTACGGGCTGCAATTGCTCGCGCCCACGTCCGAGTTAGCTGCGGCGGCTTCCATGCACCCGCAGATCGCCGAGCACATGCGGGGCATGTGGCTCGCGTTCTTTGTGACTGCCATCATCATCGGTGCGCTCGTTACGCGGTTAGCCGTCTCGATCGAGCGCCGCGACCACGCCATCGCCCAGATGCGCGACGATGCGGCACGGCAGATGCGCCTGATGAGCCTCGCATCGATGGCGGCTGGTGCCGCGCATGAGTTGAGTACACCCCTGAGCACGATTGCTGTTGCCGCGGGAGAACTCGCGCGCAGCGCGGCCGCGCTCCCGGGTGGCAACGTGCTGGCGAGCGACATCCACCTGATCCGTGCGGAGCTCACGCGTTCTCGCCGGATACTCACTGACCTCAGCGGCCGCGCAGACGAGAGCACGGCTGCAGAAGCTTGCCCCATCGGCGAGGTGATCGCCGCCGCTCTCGATGCCCGCGCACCGAGCGATCGCGCACGAATCGTCGTGACGGGTTCGCTCTCGACGATCGTCGCCTGGCCCCGCGCGCTCGTCGCGCGCGCGCTGGGCAACGTGATCGCCAATGCCCTGCAGGCATCGACGGATGGCGTGGTCACGGTGACAACAGCCGAGGATCGTGCGCGCATCACGATCGCTGTCGCCGATCGAGGTCAGGGCATGAATGCAGAGACGCTCGCGCGTGCAGGCGAACCGTTCTTTACGACGCGCGACGCGGGGGAGGGCACTGGCCTCGGCCTGTTCGTCGCGCGAGCCACCGCAGAGCAACTCGGAGGGCGCCTGCACATTACATCGACTGAAGGCCAGGGCACGACCGTGACCTGTGAGCTGCCCAGGCGGATGGAACCTCAGTGACCACCGTCGAGACGCGTCCACTCATGCTGATCGTTGAAGACGATGAGGCGTTTCGGAGTCGTCTGGCGAGGGCGATTCAGGCGCGCGGGTTCGACGTGGCGGTCGCATCAAACCTGGAAGAGGCGCGGGCGCGCATCAGCGACGAGGCGCCGGAGTTTGCGGTGCTTGATCTGCGTGTGCCCGGTGGCTACGGCCTCGATCTGATTGCGTCGTTGAAAGCCGCTGATCCCAACACGCGCATCGTGGTGTTGACCGGCTACGGCAGCATCGCCACGGCGGTCGATGCCGTGCGGCGAGGCGCAACGCACTATTTGACCAAGCCGGTCGAGACCGATGAGATTCTGGCGGCGTTTGATCAGAACGCCGCCGGTGGCACGACGACGGCGGAGGCGTTGAGGCCGATGTCGCTGGATCGCGTGGAGTGGGAGCACATCAACCGCGTGCTCGTCGATTGCGGCGGCAATGTCTCAGAAGCCGCGCGCCTTCTCGGCCTGCATCGGCGATCCCTGCAGCGAAAACTCGCGAAGTATCCGCGGCCGGAGTAGCGGCTCAGGGCGCCAGGCTCACGGCGTTAATCGCCGCGACGTCCGACGTAATCGGAAACTCGTGTGGCGTGCGACACACGACGGCGGCCCGACGCACGATCTTCTTGCCGACAATGTCGCGGACAAATGCCAGGTTGACGATGTCCCCGGGCCCTGGTACTTCGGTCCACTTCGCCTCGAACAGTTCGAGGCGGCCGCCAGCTTCCGTGACGAAGTCGACTTCGCGCGTGCGATCGCGCCAGAAAAAGACGCTCTTGGCGCGGCCGGCAATTTGCTCCCGGTGACGAATCTGCGCAAACACAAACGTCTCCCAAACCGCGCCGATCGACGGCGACTGCCGCAACGCCGCTTCGGTGCGAATGTTGAGGAGCGCACACAGCAGTCCTGAATCGGCGATATACAACTTCGGGCTCTTGACGATCGATTTCGTGCGGTTCGAGAACCATGGTTCGAGCATGACGATTTGGCCCGAGGCCTCGAGGACCGACAGCCATTGGTTGGCGGTTGATGGCGAGATGCCAATGTCTCGCGCGAGGTCTGCCTTGTTCAGCAGATTGGCCGACCGTAGTGCGCAGGCCCGCAGAAAGCGCTCGAAGTCTCGCAGGCTCACGACATGCGTCAGCGAGCGCACGTCGCGCTCGAGATAGGTCGCGATGTACGAGTTGTAGTACGCGGCCAGATCGATCTCCGGGTTGGCGTGCAATTCGGGGAATCCGCCACGCACCATGGCAGATGCCACAGACATCCGTCGGTGGGCGCTCTGGATTTCGGACAGCGCCAGCGTTTCGAGTTCGACGATGTCGGCGCGGCCGGCCAGTGATTCGGAGACGCCTCGCATCAGCGTGAACTTCTGCGAACCGGTCAGCAGGAATTGTCCGTGTCGCGTTCGATGCGCGTCGATGTCGGCCTTCAGATGCCGGAAGAGACCCGGGGCGTACTGCACTTCGTCAATGACGACCGGTCCCCGATACCGGGCGAGAAATGCGGCAGGGTCATGCTCGGCCTGGGCGGCTTCTGTCGGCAGATCCAGTGAGACAAAGGCGTGTCTGGGAAACAACCGCCGGAGGAGGGACGTCTTGCCGGTCTGGCGGCCGCCCGTCACGACGACGACCGGGCGTGTCTGCGCCGAGTGCCGTACGCGCGATGCGAGATCGCGGTCTATCCACATGCGCAAAATATACGATCTGATCGTATATTTTGCAATATCGCCACCTGCGCCCGCGGCGTGCGACGTCGCGCCTGAACCGCGCTACTTCGCCGCGATCGTGAACGCGATGTCGCCTTGCTGCACGTGGCCGTCGTCGCCGGCGCCTTTCCAGTGGATCACGTAGGCGCCAGGCGTCAGGGGAGTCGTCAGGGCCACGGTCATCGACTTGTCGGCGGCGGCCACAACGGTCTTGCCGATCGCGACGTGCTTGCCGTTGTGCGACAGCGTCACCGTGCTGACTCCGGCGGCCGGCACTTGCGAAAACCAGAGCTGCAGCTGCGCGGGGGAGGCTGTCAATTCCGCTTTCGCGCTCGGTGCGCTGCGGAGCAGCTCGAAGTGAAAGAAGGCCTGTGGCGCGGCCAGCAGAGCCACAGCCGCGATGAGTACGAACGCGAGTCGAGTGCGCATCCGGGAAGTATAGAAGCGCGATCGATATTGCGGCTGCGACAAATTGACGCACGTCTACGGGTGGCTCGGGTCGATATGCTCGCCGGGTGTCAACGCGTGGCAAATTCCATCTCTGTGTCGTCGTGCTTGGTCTGCTTCTCTGCGCGTCTGGCGCTTCCGCACAGGAAACCATCAACAACGCCAGCCTGAGTGGCCGCGTGGTCGATCCCACGGGGGCTGTGGTCGCAGGTGCCCGGGTCACCGCCAAACAGCTCGACACGAACGTCGTCGTCACAGTTGAGACCGCGAAGGACGGGCGCTTCCGATTCCCGTATCTGAAGGTAGGTTCGTACGAAGTCACCGCCATGTTCCCGGGCTTTGCCACAGCCACCAGAGCGCTCGCCCTGACGGTGGGGTCGGCCTTCGACGTGCCATTCGTGCTGTCGGTGGCGGCGGTCGACACCAGCGTCAACGTGGCCGGGCAGGCGACGATGTTGGAGGCGGCTCGCAGCCAGATCGCCGGCACGGTGCAGCAGGCTGAGGTGCAAAGCCTGCCGATGAACGGCCGCAACTTTCTCGACCTCGCGCTGCTGATTCCTGGCGTGTCGGTCACCAACAACGGTCCCACACAACTCTTCTCGGAAACGTCGGCCGTGCCCGGTACGGGTCTCTCGGTCGGCAGCCAGCGCAACTTCTCCAATAACTTCATCGTCGACGGTCTCTCAGCCAACGACGACGCCGCCGGCTTCAGCGGGATGCCCTATGGCGTCGATGCCGTTGATCAGTTTCAGGTGGTGACGTCCGGCGGACAGGCCGAACTCGGACGCGCGCTGGGTGGCTACGTGAACGTCGTCACCAAGAGCGGCACGAACATGGTCCGTGGCGGCGCGTATGGCTACTTCCGCGACGACAAGTTCAACGCCGTCAATGCGCTGTCTGGCACGAAGCTGCCGATGTCGCAGAAGCAGTACGGCGGTAGTCTCGGCGGGCCCGTCACCAAGAATCGCACGTTCTACTTCGTGAACGCCGAGCAGCGCCTGCTCGATCAAACCGGACTCGCGACGATCTCGGATGCGAACGTCGCCGCGACTAATGCACGGCTCTCCGCGGTCGGCTACAAGGGCGCTGCGGTGACGACGGGCAACTTCGACAACCCGGTACACAGCGCGAATCTACTTGGCAAGATCGATCATCAGGTGCGTGGTCGCGATCAGCTCGGGCTGCGCTACAGCCTGTATCACGTGACGTCCGACAACTCGCGCGGCGCCGGCGGGCTCAACGCGCCCTCGGCATCCGCGGGTCTCGACAACACCGATCAGTCGCTGGCATTCAGCAACACGCTGACGCTCTCGTCCCGCACGGTACTGGAAACGCGCGCGCAGTGGTCGCTTGGCAACCTCGCTGCACCGGCCACTGATCAGATTGGCCCTGCGGTGACGATCTCCGGCGTCGCCACATTCGGCACGCTCTCCGGCAGCCCGACCGCTCGGCGGAACACCACGCTGCAAATCGTGAATAACCTCTCGCATCAGGCCGCGGCGCACTCACTGCGTGCCGGCGTGGACGTCCTCTATAACAACGACACGATCACGTACCCGCGTTCGATCCGCGGCGCCTATACGTTCCAGACGCTCGCGACATTTCTTACGAGCACATACACGAGCACCGGCTTTACGCAGACCTTCGGCGACACGGTCGTCGCCCAGACCAATCCGAACGTGGGTGTGTACGTTCAGGATGAATGGAAAGCGGCATCGACGCTGACCGTCAACCTCGGCCTGCGCTACGACCTGCAGTACCTGAAGACAATCAACACCGACACGAATAACGTGTCGCCGCGCGTCGGATTTGCGTGGACGCCGCTCGCATCACGTCGCACGGTCATTCGCGGCAACGCGGGAATCTTCTACGACCGCGTGCCATTGCGTCCGCTCGCCAACGCGCTCCTGTCGGCCGGCAACACATCAGACCTGGCGAATCTGCGACAGCTCAGCATCACGCTCGCGCCCACGCAAGCCGGCGCGCCAACCTTTCCCAGTGTGCTCACGGCAGCGTTGCCCAGCGTCACGCTTGTCAGTCTGACGACGATGGACAGAAATATTCAGAATGCGAATTCGCGTCAGGCGAGCATCGAAGTGGAGCAGCAGCTCGGCGCGGGTGCCACGCTCGGTGTGAGCTACCAGTACATGCGCGGACGGAATCTGATCATTTCTGTCAATCAGAACGTGCCGACGTGTGCGGCCGCCGGCACCAACAACGGCTGCCGTCCCGTCTCGGCCTATGCGAACAACAGTCAGTACTCGTCGCTGGCTGCATCCAACTATCACGGACTCCAGGTCTCCTTCACGCAGCGACCCGCGTCGTGGGGGCACTACCGCGTGAGCTACACGCTGTCGAAATCGATGAACAACGTCGGTGAAAACTTCTTCAGCTCGCCGATTGACCCGACCGATATTTCAAAGGATTGGGCGCGCTCTGACGATGACCAGCGCCATCGGCTGGTGGTGAGTGGCGGCATCGACTATCGCGGTGTCGTGTTGAGCAGCATCGTGCAGTACTCGTCGGCGTTGCCGTTCAACATCACGTCAGGCGTCACGACGCTACAGGGCACGGCGGGGCGGCCGATCGTCAATGGCGCGTTCATCGAGCGCAATGCGGGCGTCGCCGATGACTTCTTCACGTGGAATGCGCGGGTGGCCAAGTCTGTCGCGATCAAGGGCCGCGCGAAGATTGAGGCCGGCATCGAGGTGTTCAATCTCACCAATCGTCGCAACGACATCGCACGCAACGCGACCTTTGGCGCCGGCGCCTATCCGGGGACGCCGTCGGCGACGTTCAATCAGATCACGGCCGTGGCCGAGCCGCGATCAGCGCAACTGATGGTGCGATTCGTCTTTTAGCCAGTGGCAACTACGATCGCCAGGCGTACTCACAAGGCGCGTGCGTTCAGTACAATGCACGTTTTCAAGGGGTGCTTCGTGAGAGTGACATCGCGTCTTGTTCGATGGTCGTTTGTGTGTGCCGCCATGGCGGCTGTTGTCCTCGGCGCGGGCCAGACACGCGCCATGTCGCAGTCACCCGCGTCGCCGGGACGGCCGGCGCCGATCGATCCGCAGGTGGTGCGCGATCAGGACGACATGACGTGGGATGACTACGTCCCGATTCCCGGCGCGACGTGGAATGACCCCACGAAGGTCGCGTCACAGAAGACCATCAAGCTGGCGATCGTCATGGCGGATTTCCCCGACGAGCCGTTCGTGATGACGCTACCGAAGCATTCAGACAAGTACGGCAATCCACAGGTGGACGGCATCAAGCGCGAAGAGATCGTGCCCTACACGATGGACTTCTACACCAAGCCCGGCAAAGACAATCACGGTCACACCATTCACGAATATTGGATGGAGCAATCGCGCGGCAAAGTCGGCGTCGCGGTGACGGTGTTCGGTCCGTATCGGATGCCGAGCAAAAGCTACCAGTACGGCATGGGCGGAGGCATGAACGGCAATGCGGCTGACGCGATGCCGACGGGCGAGGAGCCGAGCAAGTCCAGTTTTCAGGCCGACATCGACAAACTCTGGCAGACGGATGCCGGTGCTGATGTGCGCGGGAAGTTTGATCTGGTGATGCGCACGTTCGCCGGTTACGACGAGTCGGCGGTGTGGCAGGAATTCGGCGAGATGAAATTTCAGACGAGGGACGACATCCCGGCGATCTTCGGCAACCCCGATCCGACCAAACCGCGTTGGGCGAAAACGCGCTACGTCGAGTGGACCAGCTGGGATGCCGCCAAGTGGGTGTGGAGCAACTCGGCGATCATCACGGGTGAAGCGTCTGGCGCGATTCGCCATGAGGTGTCGCACGCCGCGTTCAGCATTGGCGACAACTACAACAACCCCTACGTGCAGCCGTATCGCCGCGTGGCATCAGGCCCCTGGGATTTGATGGACCGTGGCTCCTTCAATGGACCTGGCGGTCCGCACAAGCGCTATCTCGTACCGAAGACGGAAGGGGACGTGATGTCTGCCGGCATCATGCTGCGCCAGAAAGTGGCGTGGAACTTCGTGACGCCGGAGCAGGTGCTCACAGTGAATCGCGACGGTCTCGCGAAGTCCGGACTGGTTGTCGCCAAGGTGATGGCGCGTGCGGTGGATCCTGAGCCGGCCAGCGGCGTCCTCTCCGGCATCGTCGTTCGTCTCGACGGCGCACCGAATCCTGCGCAACCGGCTCTGGCTGTCGTGCCTGCGCCGGTGGCCGTTGATCCCGCGGCTGCCGCCGGAGGCAGAGGTGCTGGTGCTGGTGCTGCCGGCGCGCCGCCGGCGGGAGGACGCGGGGGCGGGCGCGGCGGTCCGCCTGCAGTCTGGAACGACCGCACACCTGTCGAGGATCCAACAGCTAATCCGCTGTCGTCAGGAACGCCCGACTACAACTTCTACACAATGGAAGTCGTGCAGCGCATGGGCTACGACTCGTATTGCCCAGACAACGGCGTGCTGCTCGCGAAGAACAAGGATCGGGCCAGTTCGGTGGGTGGTCCGAATGCGTTCAGCGTCTTCAACTGGGTCATCGATGCGCATCCGGAAGACATCAAGAAGCTCGACTTCAAACGGCCCGATGGCACGCCTGTGATGCGGACGATCGCCGACTATCGGCAGCTCAACGACGCGCTCTTTCATGCGGGCACGAACTCGGGCAGCCAGTACGAATGGATCGACACGCCGAACCGGCTGCACTTCTACGTGATCGACGTCGTGAAGGACGGTCGCGGTGTGCTGACCTACACCGTCGGCGTGAAGTCGCTCGATGGCGTGGGACCACAGCAGCGCGGCGTCTCGCTGACGGCCCCGGCCGCCGGCACGATCGCGGCGGGCAGCAACGCGACCACCATGTTTGCGGTGAAGAACACCGGTGCGGGGGCTGCGCTGCCGTCCGACGCCCATGCCACGGATGTGAGCAAGTTTGCGGGCAACGACATCTACCGCCTGTCGGTCTCAGTGACGGGCAGCGGCTGGAGCGCCATGCTCCCGAACGAACTCGTCAGCGTCGCGTTCGGCGCGTCGGCACAGGTGCCGGTCTTCATCGCGAAAGGCGCGACCGGCGCGGCCGCCGGCGCCACGATCACAGTGAAGGCCACATCCGAGAGCGATCCGACCAAGACGGCCACGGCCGTGTATCGGGTGAAGTAGGTGGCAATGCGCCGGTGTGGCGGCGCAAACGCCGCCGCCAACTCCATCGAGTGCATGCATGACAGTGATACGATGCATGCATGGCATCGCAACTCACCATTCGCGGCGTCTCAATCGATCTGAACCGCCGCCTCACCAAGCTCGGAAAGAGCCGCGGCCAGAGCGTCAATACGACCGCCTTGAAAATCCTCGAAGCCGCCGTCGGGATCGACGCCCGCCTGGAGCGCCTGAACCGCTACATGACCTGGTCGCCCGCTGACGCAGTCGAATTCGACCTCGCCCTCAAGAATCAGAGAGTCATCGATGACGATCAGTGGCGGTAGCGCCGAGCGGATCACCCGGCTGGTGCTCGACACGTCGGCCTACTCGAAATTTCGGTCAGGCGACACGCGCGTCCGCGATCTGATCGCCGAAGCCGAGTCTGTCATGGTACCAACACCCGTGCTCGGCGAACTCCACGGCGCATTCGAACTCGGCTCCCGCGCGCGCGAAAATCGCGTCGCGCTCAGTGATTTTCTCGCCGAGCCGTTCGTGCACGTTGTTCCTGTCTCGGAAACAGTGGCGCGACACTACGGGCGCGTCTTCGTGGGATTGCGGCGAGCCGGGACTCCAATCCCAGCCAACGACATCTGGATTGCCGCGTGCGCGATCGATCAGGGCGCGTGCCTGCTCACCTTTGACCACGACTTCGACCACGTCGCCGGTCTCGACCGCATCGTCCTCGACGGCATCGAGGTTGGCACCGAAGACTAGACCATCAGTTGTGCACGAATCAGTTCGTTTTAGGCCGTAAGTACCATACGATTCAATCCGAATCGCATGTCTCAACACACCGTTCGCGCCGCCGCCGAGAAACTTGGCGTGGCCTATTCCACACTGAAAGCGTGGATCCACCACGGCGAAGTGCGCACGACGCAGACGTCAGGTGGGCATCACCGCATCGCTGACGCGGAGATTGATCGGCTGCTGGCGCGTCGCGCTCCGGCGGCGCTCACTCGAAAGAGATCCGCCGCGCCGACCGGCATGATCGTCGTGCTCAGCGGGCGCAACCGTCTGCGCGGTTTTGTCGACGAGATCCGTACCGACGGCCTGATGGCGCAAGTGAAGCTCCGCATCGGCGACCAGACACTGACGGCCGTCATCACGCGTGACGCGGTCGAGGAACTGAAGCTTCGTCGCGGCGACGATGCGCTGGCGATTATCAAGTCAACAGAAGTGATGATCGGGCGCGAAGCTGTGGCGTCGCCAACCGTGCGCACGCGTGCCAAGCGTCGCGCATCGCGAAAGTGATGAGGCCGCCGTCGTGATCCTCGACAGCCAATCGCTCATTCTCGCGGTCGCGTTCTTTGTCGCGGCCATCCTGTACTCAACGGTCGGCCACGCCGGCGCATCCGGCTATCTCGCCGCGATGGCGATGCTCGGCGTGCCTGCAGCGACGATGCGACCGACAGCGCTCGTGCTGAATCTGCTCGTCGCGTCAATCGCCGTGTTCCGCTTCGCGCGCGTGGGGCTCTTCTCGTGGTCGCTGCTGTGGCCCTTTGCTCTGGGATCGATCCCACTCGCCTTCATCGGCGGCGGTATCACGCTGCCCGGGCACTGGTACCGCACGCTCATCGGACTCATCCTTTGGGCGACCGCCGTTCGCCTGTGGCTTCCGCTACAGCCGCGTGCCGACTCGCGTCGGCCCAGCCGGCTCGTGTCGGTGGCGAGCGGTGCCGGCATCGGCATGCTCTCCGGGCTTACGGGCACGGGCGGCGGCATCTTTCTCAGTCCGCTACTGATCTTCATGGGTTGGGCCGACACACGCGAGACCGCTGGCGTCTCGGCCGCCTTCATCCTCGTGAACTCCGCTGCAGGTCTTGCGGGCAACCCCGCGAGCCTCGCGCACCTACCCGGCCAGCTTCCGCTCTGGGCCGGCGCGGCCGTCATCGGAGGCCTGATCGGATCCGACCTCGGGAGTCGACGCATCGGTGCGCCCGTATTTCGGCGCGTCCTCGGACTCGTGCTCGTTGTGGCCGGGTTCAAACTGATCTTCTCGTAGCGCGAACCCACTCAACTACTACAGCGGCTAGAATGCCGGGATGCGCCGAGCATCCTCACTTGCTGCCGTTGTTGGTCTGTTGTCACTTGCGTCCTGGGCCGTGTTCTCCTCGGCACCCACGAGCGCGCAGGCCACGCCGCCGTCGCCGTTCGCCGAACTGCACTTTCGCGACATCGGCCCGGGCGTCACGAGCGGCCGCATCCATGACCTCGCGATCGATCCGAAGAATCCCGCCGTGCTGTATGTCGGCACCGCGAGTGGCGGCATCTGGAAATCCACGAACAAGGCTGTGACCTGGAAGGACGTCTTCGGTACCCAGCCCGACAATACGTTCGGCGCACTCGCGATCTTCGAGAAAGACACGAACATCATTTGGGCCGGCACCGGCGAACAGAACAACCGGCAGAGTTCCTCCTGGGGCGGCGGTGTGTATCGCTCCACCAACGGCGGCGACACGTGGACCTATCTCGGTCTTCACGAAACTCGTTCGATTGGCCGCGTGGTCCTCGACCCTGTAGACCCGAACGTCGCTTACGTGGCTGCCGTCGGTAACCTCTGGGCCGCAAGCACCGAGCGCGGTGTGTTCAAGACGACCGACGCCGGCAAGACGTGGACGAAGGTGCTGTATGTCGACACCTACACAGGCGCTACAGATCTGGTGATGGATCCGCGCAATGCGAAGGTGCTCTATGCAGCGACGTATCAGCGCCTGCGCACGGCCTATGGCTTCAACGGCGGCGGACCTGGTAGCGCAATCTACAAGAGCACCGACGCGGGCACTACGTGGAAGAAGCTCGAGAGCGGCATTCCTGCTGGCGACAAAGGCCGCATCGGTCTTGCCATCGCGATGTCCAAGCCCGATGTGCTGATTGCGACCATCGAGCACGCCACCGCAAGCGGCACGTATCGCACGGAAGATGCCGGCGCGACGTGGAAGCAGATGAGCCGCACCAACCCGCGGCCGATGTACTACAGCAAGCCGACGATCGACCCAAACAACGACAAACACATCTGGCTGCCGGGCACATCCATCGTGCACAGCATGGACGGCGGCGCGACGTTCATCGAGGAGCCGACGTCAGCAACATACGACCTCGGCCTCAAGACCGATCATCACGTGCTGCGCGTGGATCCGGCGAATTCGAGTCACATCTACGTCGTCGGCGACGGCGGCCTGCACGAGAGCTTCGACATGGGCAAGACGTATATGCGCCACACCAACATCCCGGTGGCGCAGACGTACCGCGTGGCCGTCGACAACCGCGATCCGTATTGGGTCTACACCGGTCTGCAGGACAACCACTCGTGGATGGGACCAAGCGCGACGCGTCACTGGCTTGGCATCCTCAATCAGGACTGGCTCGAGATCGGCTACAGCGACGGCACCGGCAAGGCCGTCGACATCGCAAACAATCGCAAAGTCTACTCCTCGTCATCGGGTGGCAACCTGTCGCTCGTCGATCCGATCACCGGCGACATTCAGGCCATCACGCCGCGCGCGCCTGCCGGCGAGCCGGGCTATCGCTTCGATTGGGACGCGCCCGTCATGGCATCAAAGCACACATCGGGTACGGTCTATCTCGGCGGCAATCGCCTCTTCACCTCACGCGACTCCGGCTCCACCTGGTCGCGGAGCATCGACCTCACGCGCTCCATCAATCGCGATGAGCTGCCGATGATGGGTGTGCTCAACAAAGACATCAAGCTTTCGCGCAACGACGGCGACGCGATCAGCGAGATCTCGAACTTCGCCGAATCGCCGATTGATCCGAAAGTGCTCTGGGTTGGCACTGACGACGGCAACGTGCAGGTGACGAGTGACGGCGGTGTCACCTGGTCAGAACTGAGCAAGAACATCGCCGGCGTGAAGAACGGCACGTTCGTCGGCGACATCGTGGCGTCGGGTGCGTCAAAGGGTACGGCATTCGTCGCGTTCGACGCGCATCGCGACGGCGACTTCAAGCCATACCTCTTCCGCACGACCGACTTCGGCAAGACCTGGAAGGCCGTCGTCAACGGACTTCCAGGCGACGATGCGTCGATCCGCGGTTTGGCCGAATTCCCCGGCAAGCCCAACGTGCTGTTCGCAGGCACGGAGCGCGCGTTGTTTGTCACACGCGACAGCGGCGATCATTGGACGCGCCTCGCAGCGAACTTGCCAACGACGCAATACGCCGACATCGTCATTCACCCGCGCACGAAGGATCTGATCCTTGGCACACACGGTCGCGGTGTATGGATTCTCGATGATGCCACGCCGATTGCGGAGTGGACGGAGGCGATCGCTTCGGAGCGGGCGCATTTGTTCAATGTGCCGCGCGCGACGTTGATGCTGTATTGGGAAGACATCTCCAACATGGGTCAGTACTTCTTCACCGCAGAGAACCCGGCGGAAGGTGCTGCGTTTACCTACAACCTGGGTGCGGCCGCACAGAAGGTGAAGTTGATTGTGAAGAATCCCTCGGGCCGCGTGATTCGCGAAGTGACCGGGCCGGCGAGCGCGGGTGTGATTCACCGCGTGAATTGGGATCTGCGTTTTGCGGCGCCGGCGGCAACCGGTCGCGGTGCTGGTGGCGGCGGAGGCGGTGGTGGCGAAGAGGGCGGTGGTGGTGGCGGTGCCCGCGCAGGTGCCGTGCAGTTGCCAATTCCGTCGCACGAGATCGGCCTGCGTGGGCCACAGGTGGCGCCGGGCATGTTCACCGTCACGCTCGAAGTGGATGGTGTGGCGGCCGGTTCAAAGTCGTTCGAAGTGCGAGCTGATCCCGCACTGAACGTGACGCCGCTGCAGCACAAGTCGCGTGAAGCATTCGTGATGGAGGTCCTCGATCTTCAGGCCAAGGTCGATGCCATCGTCAAAGACGTGGCCGCGCGTCGTGCAGCCACAACCGGCGATCAGGCGGCGAAGTTGCAGGCGCTCGAGACGCGTCTCGGTGCTGGCGGTGGTGGGGGCCGTGGCGGCGGGCGCGGTGGCGGCGCGCAAGTGGCGCCGATCCGCACTCGCCTTAATGGCCTCTTCAATCAGTTCACGATGTCGGGCGCGCAAACCGGAAGCCTCGCGGCACCAACCGGTGTGCAGCGCGCCGATCTCGCGGCAGTCAAGAAGGATCTCGCAGCAATCGAGCTGGAACTCGTGAAGAAGTGAACCCTACGCGCTGACGCTCTGCAGTGCCGCGCGCCATGCCTTGCCGGCGCGTCGGCCGCTGCCGATGTCGGTGATCTTGCCCACGGCGGTGAGCATCGCAAAGGGTGTTGCGCCGAGGCTCTCGAGCACGCGCGCCGTCAGCATCTCGGCGCCATTCGGCCGCACGAACGAAATCCGGTACTGACGCCCCGCGGCCGTCATCTTCATCCCGCCGCCGAAGTAGTACCACGGGAACGTGACGTCCGTGAGGTCCGCCACGTTCACTTCGAACACGCGACCCTCCTTCGTCGTGAGCGCGAGCGTGCCGCCCGACATCTCAAGTAGTGCGGGCCGGTTGCCGGTGATGCCGATTAACACCCACGCGGCCGACGACAGATCTGTTTCTGACTTGGTCATGATTGAACTCTCTCGTGTGAAGGGGAGCCGCGGACAAGACGCCCGCGGCTCGATCCAGGGTTGCGCTACTTGTTGAGAACTAGCACGCGACCGCCAGGCAGTGTGATGGTCGCCCGTCCAGCTGACTGGACCGAATAGTTTCCTCCGCCGGTGGCGACGATGGAGCCACCGTCATGAGACACAAGGTTACCGCCGCCAGTGGCGACGATCGAGCCGCCGTCCTGCGACACGAGTCGGCCGGCGATGATCTCCTTGATCTCCATGCCATTGGCGGCGCGCGTGATCAGGGCCAGCGTGTTGCCGCCGTTGTCACGCAGGGAAAAGCTCGCACCCTGCTGCCTGATCGCGGCGCGTGTGGCCTGAACATGCTTGAACAGTTCCGCAAAGCTGCCCCACTGCCCGCCGTTGTACAACTCCTTTCGGCATTCACCCAGCTGGCCGAAGCCGTTTGGTTTGTCCATGCCGCCGCTGTCGGTCCAGATCGCGATCGTGATCCACGGGTCTTCGCAGAAGTTGGCCTTGCGTGCCGCGGCAACTCGCTCCGCGGTGGGGTTGTTCATCTGCTGTGCGTTCGCCGAGATGGCCGAGGCGAGGAGGAGCGTTGCTGCGGAGGCGACGATCAGTCGAAGTTTCATGTGAGTCCTCTTCAATGTGAATGTGGTGCAGGGTTGGGGAGCTACTTCAGTTGCAGTCCGTTGATAAGTGCCGCGAAGTCTTTCTCGTGGCCGGGGTAGTACTCGGGAGTCGTGTAGGTAACCAGCTCGGCGCCGCCGCGCGCGTTGCCTTCGAATACCGCCATATAGGCGTACGGCGAGCCGGCCACGGTCACGTCGAGGCGCATGACCACCGCATCGGTCCCGCTCACGGTGCGCTGCTGTTGTGCGATCACCTTCAACGTCGGATCACCCGCGCGCATCGTCTTTAACCCTTCAGCGGCAAAGGCCGTCGCGCTGTGCTGGTCGGGATCGATGATGAGAAACGCAAAACCGCGCTGGTCTTTCGTCATCAATCGAAAGCCGTTCGGTGTTGCCGAGGCGTCCCATTTCGTGGCGTCGTAGTTGAGGACGACGTTACCTTTGGTGATGCTTGTCGAGGTTGTGGAGGTTGTGGAGCCGCCGGGCTTCAGCCCGGCGGGGGCAGCCGCGCCAATGCGATTGCCGCGATACGTCGTGCCGAGGTCCGCGCGCTCAAGGAGGATGCGATCGCGACCGGTGGCCGTCGACACCAGTTCCCGCGTCACCAACCAATTCGCATCGTCTTCACCCTTTTCCAGGAGGATGGCGGTGCCCTTCTTGTCGTAGCCGTACTTCAGTTCCGCTGTTTGCGCCGCGCGCCATCGACCGCGAATGGTCTTTGCGTTGTTGATGACCCACTCGAACGTGCCGTCGGCAGCGATGCGAATCGGCGGTGCTCCGGCTGAGTCGAGCCCGGTCACATGCCACGAGCCTGTTGAAGCGTTCTGCTGCCAGGCGCCGCCACCTCCGACGTTGAGCTGCCACACGCCGTGAAACCACGTCGTCGGCACCGATGCGATCGCGGGTGCCTTGCAGGTCTTGAGGTCCTTCGGCGGCACCCACTCGATGTCGCCACCGCGGACGTACTGCACCTTGTAGAGGCCGGTGACCGGGTTCAGTTCCAGGATCTTCGCGTCGTAGTTGAGCGCCCCGGCGCGCACGACCATGCCGATCGCGCATGGCGGGTCCTGCGGGGGAGTGGCGCCTGGCACAAGCCAGGCCGTGAGGAGGAGCGCGGGTGCGAGCTGCATAGGTGTCTATGCAGTAAGGCGCAGGCCGGCTGGGATTCCCGACAGTGCTTGCTAGAAATTCGCTTCCGCCGCGTCCTGAGGCAGCAAGGTGCCCTTTTGCTTGAGGTCGGCCCAGACGGCCCGGGCCTCAGCCGCGAGAGCCGCTCCCTGCTCAGACTGACCGGCGGCCGTCAGGGCCGTGGACAGGCGGGAGCCGCTACGTGCAAACTCCGTTGCGATCATTGCGCTGTCGGCGTCGCGCTGATGCAGAGGCGCCAGCAGATCGTGCGCGTGCTGAAGTGAGGCGATCGCGTCGGCGTTGCGCCTCAGCGCGATTTCGGCCGCGCCCTTGGCCAGCCAAGCCCGGGCCGCGCTCAGCGTGACGAACGAGTCGTCATTCGCGGGCGCGGCTTTGTACCGCTCGACCGATGCTGATGCATGAAGCAGCGCAGCGGCCGGCTGTTGCGCATCCGAGTGCGCCTCTGCCAATCGGCGAAGGGCCAGCGAGACATCGGAACGAAAATCGGCGTTGGCCGGATCGCCGGTACTGAGACCCTTCATGATCTCCAGGGCCTCCTGCGCCTTGCCAAGTCCCGCCTCCGGCTCGCTATGGCGTCGCAACGCCACCGACAGGTAGCCAAGCACGAGGGCCAGCTTTCGCCGGTAGCTCACATTCTGCGGATCAGAGAGTGAGGCCGCGCGTGCTTGGCTCTCAGCCTCACGAAACGACCTCAACGCGTCATCTACACGACCAGCGCCCAGCAACTGTCGGCCGATGTGATCGAGTGCGAGGGACCGGGCTGAGAGAAAGCGCATGCTGTTCGGTTTGGCCGTTGAGAGCGCCGTGATGCGTTCGAGCGCTTCGCTGCCGTAGCGATGGGCTTCGGCCGCGTGCCCGAGCGACAGCTCCATCAGACCCAGCGAGTCGAGTGACCAGAACACGCGCATGCGCGTGTTGTCTTCGGGAACGGCCTGCATCGCCTCGGCCTCGCGCGCGGTCGCGAGCGCGCGCTGGTAGTACTCCAGCGCCTGCCGCGAGCGTCCGAGGTTGCTGATGCCCGGAGCGCCGTACAAGTCACCGAGGGCCCAGTAGGTCTGCGAGACAAGCAGGCGCGCTTCGACGTCGTTCGGCTGAAGCCGCGAGACCTGCTCGTACAGTGCGAGGCAGCGCCGCGTGACTTCGTCGATGGCGGGAAGGTTAGCGGTTGACGACAACACGTTCGACTGCGTGTCATACGCGTCGGCCAGCGCCATGAGGCTCTCGACCTTCGGATCGTCCTTCACCAACTGCTCACCGAGTGTCGTGGCCTTGCGCGCGGTCACGAGCGCGGCCTCGGTGTCTCCCAGGTTGTCGTGATACGGATCGCCGAGCACCTGACTGATCTTGGAATACGCGCCGACCAGATCGCGTCGGAGCGAGACGTCGCCCGCGGCTTCTTTCGCGAGGCCGTCGAGATATGTCAGGGCATCCTTCACGAGCCGCTGCTGCACCGGTGTTGATCCGGCGAGTCCGCGAATGGCGTCCGAGTAGTCGAAGACCACCGAATGCGCGAGTCCCTGCAGTTCGCGGAAGCGGCGCTCGGCCCGCTGTTGTGCCGCACGCGTGGTGATGATGCCGCCGACGAGTGTCACCGCGATGAGTACGATCGCCGCCGCCGTGGCCTTGTGTCGCTGCACGAAGCGAGCGGCGACGTACGGCAGCGAGTGCCCGCGTGCCACGACCGGCAGGCCGTCGAGATACCGATCGAGGTCCTCAGACAATTGCGCAACTGATGAGTAGCGCAGCGCCGGATCCTGCCGCAACGTCATGAAGACGATGTTCTCGAGGTCGCGTGCGCGGCTGGGGCGTTCGAGCCAGCGCATGCGGCCGAGGTCGTTGCCTGCCGGCGGCAGTGCGCCGGTCAGCATCTCGTGAAAAATTACGCCCAGCGAATACAGATCCGATGCGGTCGTCGCCAGTTCGCCGCGCAGTTGCTCCGGACTCGCGTAGGCCGGCGTCAGCATGCGCTCGCCGATCACAGTGGCCAATTGATTCGGCCCTGAGGGGTCGAGCAGCTTGGCGATGCCGAAGTCGAGGAGCTTCGGGGTGCCGCTGGGTTCCACCAGCAGATTGGCCGGCTTCAGGTCGCGGTGGATCACCATGCGCTGATGCGCGTAGTGCACCGCGGCACAGATCTGTCGAAACAACTGCACCCGCGCGCGCATGTCGATATTTGGCTGCACGGTGAGATACGTCGTGAGTGGCTGGCCCTCGACATATTCCATGACGAGGTAGGGCAGGCCATGCGCGTCGGTGCCGCCATCCAGCAATCTCGCGATGTTCGGATGTTCGAGGTTGGCGAGGATCTGTCGTTCCGCGCGAAACCGCGCCACGATCGCATCGGCGTCCATGCCGCGGTTGATCAGCTTGATCGCGACGTGTTTCTCGAACGCCGCATCGGCGCGCACAGCGCGATACACGCGGCCCATGCCGCCTTTGCCGATCAGTGCTTC
>CANIII010000017.1 GCA_947467605.1 Acidobacteriota bacterium | reverse complement strand
CTGTATAGAGGGCGGACCTCTGTCCCCAAACGGGCGAAATCTGTGGAAAAGGGCTCTGACCCCGTAGAATCTCTCCATGCCGCTTCATCGTCGTGTTCGCGCGTTCCTGATTGCCTGTGTACTGGCCACGGCCACTTCGCTCACGCTCGCGCAGCAGGCGCCACCGCCGCTCACGGAGAAGATCCCGTTCGACGCGAAGATCACGACCGGCACCTTCCCCAACGGATTGCGCTACTACATCCGCGCGAATCCGAAACCGGAGAAACGTGCCGAGTTGCGTCTGGTGCTCAACGCCGGGGCGATCCTCGAAGAGAACGATCAGCGCGGCCTCGCGCACTTCGTCGAGCACATGGCCTTCAACGGCACCAAGAACTTCCCGAAGCAGGCGCTCGTGCAATTCCTCGAGTCGATCGGCATGCGCTTCGGTGCCGACGTGAACGCGAGCACCAGCTTCGACGAAACGATCTTCATGCTCCAGATTCCGACCGACAAGGCCGACGTGCTCGACAAGTCGATGCTGATCCTCGAGGACTGGGCACACAACGTGTCGTTCGACGACGCGGAGATCGACAAGGAACGTGGTGTTGTTGAAGAAGAGTGGCGGCTCGGCCGCGGCGCGGCGGCGCGCCTGCAGGACAAGCAGTTTCCGATCCTGCTGAAGGGCTCGCGCTACGCAGAGCGCATGCCGATCGGCACGATGGACATCATCCGCAACTTCAAGCACGACCGGCTCAAGTCGTTCTATCAGGATTGGTACCGCCCGGATCTGATGGCTGTGGTCGCCGTCGGCGACTTCGACGCCGCTGCCGTGAAGGCGCTGATCAACAAACACTTCGCGGGCATTCCAGCGGCGAAGTCGCCAAAGCCGCGCACCGTCTATCCGGTGCCGCCGCAGCCCGGCACGCTCTTCGCGATGGGCACCGACAAGGAAATGCCCAGCACCACCGTCGAGGTCTACACGAAAGTTCCGACGACGGATCAGTCCACCATCGGCGCCTACCGCTCGAATATTGTCACCGGCCTCTTCTCCTCGATGCTCTCGGCCCGGCTGGCGGAGATGTCGCAGCGGCCCGACGCACCGTTCCTGGCCGCCGGCACCAGCCGCGGCCAGTTTGTTCGCTCGACGAGCGCGACCACATTGTCGGCGCTGGTGAAGGAAGACGGGATCGAAAAAGGCCTGCAGGCGCTGTTCGCGGAAACGACGCGAGTGACGCAGACGGGTTTCACCGCCACGGAGCTTGATCGCACGCGGCAGAACATTCTGCGCAGCCTCGAGCGCGCCGTCGCGGAAAAGGACAAACAGGAATCCGGCGGCCTCGCCGACGAATACGTTCGCAACTTCACCGAAGGCGAGCCGTCACCGGGCATCGTGTATGAGCAGGGCCTGTATCTGCGATTCCTCCCGGAGATCACGCTCGGTGAAATCAACGCGCTCGCCAAAAACTGGGTCGCCGACTCGAACCGCGTCGTCGTCGTCAGCGCGCCCGATAAGCCAGGCCTGACGCTCCCGTCTGAAGACAAGCTGATGGCTGCGATGGCGCCGACCACCACGGCCCTCACCGCGTATGTTGACAACGTCGATACGCAGCCGTTCTTCGATGCCACGCCGACGCCCGGCGCGGTGGTGAAGACGTCGACCAAGCCGGCCATCGGCATCACCGAGTGGGAACTGTCCAACGGCATGAAGGTCGTGCTCAAACCGACGACGTTCAAAGAGGATGAGATCGTGTTCCGCGGCACGAGCTTTGGCGGCACGTCGCTCGCGAGCGATGCCGACTTTGTACCGGCGTCCACGGCTGTGGGGGTGATCGGTGCGAGTGGCCTCAGCAAGCTCAGCAGCCTCGACTTGCGCAAGGCGCTCACGGGCAAGATCGCGTCAGCGTCGGCACAGATCAGCGATGTGGACCAGACCATCAGTGGCGGTGGCTCGAAGAAAGATCTCGAGACCATGTTCCAGCTGATCCATCTGCGTTTCACCGCGCCGCGCGCTGATCCGTCAATCTTCAGCCTCGTCGTGTCGCAGAGCCGCTCGATGCTGGCGAATCAGTCGGCGCAGCCGGAATATGCGTTCTTCACGACGCTCACGTCGATCATGTCGCAGGACCACCTGCGCGCGAAGCCAATGACGGAAGAGACGCTCGCCCAGATGAACCTCGACAAGTCACTGGCCTTCTACAAGGATCGCTTCGCCGATGCGAGCAACTTCACCTTCGTCTTCGTCGGCAGCATGGATCCGGCGGAGATGAAGCCGCTCGTCGAGAAGTACCTTGGCTCCTTGCCCTCAACGCATCGCAACGAGACGTGGCGCGATGTTGGCCCCAAGGCGCCGATGGGCGTCGTCGAGAAGGTCGTGGAAAAGGGCATCGAGCCGAAGAGCCAGACCGTGATGATCTTCAACGGCACCTTCCCGTACAACCAGGCACAGCGCGTGGCGATCCGCGCGATGGCGAACGTGCTCGAAAATCGACTGCGCGAGACACTCCGCGAGGATCTGGGCGGCACCTATAGCGTCAACGCGTCACCGAATCTGACGAAGTACCCGCGCGAAGAATACTCGTTCGAAGTGTCGTTCGGCAGCGATCCGAAACGGACCGAGGCACTCACCAAGACCGTGTTTGCCGAGATCGAGAAGCTCAAGACCGGCGGCCCGACGGCCAAGGAAGTGGCCGATACAAAAGAGACCTTCCTGCGCGAATTCGAGGCAAATACCAAACAGAACCTCTACTTGCTTTCGCAGCTCTCGATCAAATACCAGTATGGCGAGGAACCCGCCACCCTGCTCGACGTCCCCGATTTCTACAGGAAGATCGACGCGGCGACGATCCAGCAGGCGGCCAGGCAGTACCTCGACACCAAGCGATTCGTCCGTGTCAGCCTCATGCCGGAGAAGAAGTAAACAACCGGATAGAATCAATGGATGAGTACGTTTGCATCGCTCGGCCTGGCGCCGTCGCTGGTTTCCGCTGTTAACGCCCTGGGCTACGAAGAGCCGACGCCCATCCAGACCGAAGCCATTCCCGTCCTGCTCGCCGGCAAGGACCTTGTCGGCCAAGCCGGCACCGGCACCGGCAAAACCGCGGCCTTCGCGCTGCCCATGCTCGAGCGCCTGCTGAACCAGAGCAAGGTCAAGACACCCAGCCCGAAAGCGTCGACCAGCCGCTTCCCCGCCGTGCTCGGCATGGTGCTCGTGCCGACGCGCGAACTCGCGATGCAGGTTGCCGAAGCCGTTCAGAAGTACAGCAAGGGCACGGACCTCACGGTGGTACCGCTCTACGGCGGCGCCCCGATGGATCAGCAGATCCGCGGCCTGATGCGCGGTGCGTCGGTCGTCGTCGCCACGCCGGGCCGCGCACTCGATCACATGCGCCGCAAGACGCTCGATCTGAGCGCGCTGCAAGTGCTCGTGCTCGACGAAGCCGACGAGATGCTCGACATGGGCTTCGCCGAGGATCTCGAAGCGATTCTCAGCGAAACGCCGTCCACACGCCAGACGGCGCTCTTCGCCGCTACGATGGCACCGCGCATCGCCACGATCGCCAACAAACACCTCAAGCAGCCCGAGCGCATCACCATCGCGCGCGAAAAACGCCCCGCCGGCAAGGTCGCGCGCATTCGCCAGGTCGCCTACATCGTCAGCAAGCACCAGAAGATGGAAGCGTTCGGCCGCGTGCTCGAGTTCGAAAACCCGAAGAGCGCGATCGTGTTCTGTCGCACGCGTATCGAGGTCGATGAACTCAACGACACCCTCAAAGCGCACGGCTACGGCGCGCAGGCCCTGCACGGCGGCATGGAGCAGAAGCAGCGCGATCGCGTCATGACGATGTTCCGCAACGGCAAGGCGGACATGCTCGTGGCGACCGACGTCGCGGCCCGCGGCCTCGACATCGACCACGTGTCGCACGTCTTCAACTACGACGTGCCGAACGCGCCTGAAGTGTATGTGCACCGCATCGGCCGTACCGGCCGCATGGGACGCGAGGGCATCGCGATCTCGATCGTGGATCCGCGCGAACGGCGCCTCCTGCGCATGATCGAGAACCTCACCAAACAGCCGATCGAAGTCGCACAGCTGCCGACGGTGCAGGATCTGCGCGCCAAGCGGCTCGAGGCCACGCGCACCGCGCTCACCGATCGGATCACGGCCGGTGATCTCGACGGCGTCAAGACGTTCGTCAAATCGCTCGCGCAGGATTTCGATGTCGTCGACATCGCGGCCGCCGCGATCGCCATGTTGCACGAGAGCGCGCACGGCGACGGCACCGAGGAAGAGGCCGAGATCCAGACGCCCGCCTACACGCCGTCATACCCATCACGAGATTCGCGCGAGTCGCGCCCGTCACGCGGCGGCGCGTCTGACCGGCCCGCGTATCGATCTGAAGGCCGGCCCGAGCGCGGTGCGGATCGTGGCGCGCGCCCCGAACGCGCTGACCGAGGCGACCGTGAACGTCCTCGTGAACGTGCCGCAAAGCCCGCCGGCGCGCCGACGGGTGACGTGGATATGTCGAAGACGACGGTCCTTCGCATCGGCGTCGGCAAGAAAGCCGCCGTCCGCCCAGGCGATCTGGTCGGCGCGATCACCGGTGAAGCCGGTATTGAATCCAAGTACCTCGGCGCGATCAAGGTGCAGCACGACCACTCGCTCGTGCAGGTGCCTCAGCAGCTGGCAGACCGCATCATCACCGCGCTGAAGAGCACGACCATCAGGGGCAAGAGCGTCGAAGTTCGCATCGACAAGGGGGAGTAATCGGCGTGCTATTCTGCGCCATTCCTTGATGGCGCTCCGCCGAATCGCTCTCGCCGTAGCTTTGCTCGCGCTCGTGACGCTGCCGGCGCACGCGCAGCGGTACTACGACAACGGGCGGAATGCACCGAAGCGGTTTGAAGCGCCGTACGATGGGCAGTTTTCCTTCGTGCGGCTGTCCTACGATCGCTATCCCGGCTGGTCGTACGACTACCCCGACATGGAAATGAACTTGATGGGGATCCTCAGCCAGATCACCACCATCAAGCCGAATCCGAAGGGCCGCAACATCCTGCCGATGGATGATCCGGCGATCTTCCGGTATCCGATCGCTTACATCTCCGAACCGGGCTATTGGTATCCAAGTGAGCAGGCCGTGACCAACCTGCGCGCCTACATTCAGAAGGGCGGCTTCCTCGTCGTTGATGATTTTCACTACGAGAATGAATGGGCGGTCTTCGAAGCGGCGATGCTCCGCGTGCTGCCGGGCGCAAAGATTTCACGCCTCGACGTGAAGCATCCGATTTTCAACACGTTTTTTCAGATTCCAACGCTGCATGTGCCCTATCCGGGCAATCTGGGACAGCGCGGTTTGTTCGGCGAGTTCTACGGCATCCATCAGGACAACGATCCTGAGAAACCGCTCCAGGTGATCATCGACTACAACATGGACATCGGTGACTACATGGAATATTCAGGCAGCGGCTTCTACCTCGTCGATCCCTCGAACGAGGCATTCAAGTTCATGATCAATTATCTGATTTATGGCCACACGCGCTGAGCGCGTGTGGCCATGTCCTGCTAGATCGCCTTAATACAAGACAAACGCGTAGAGCGTGTCGCCGACTGCGACAAGCACGTGCTGCTTGCCGTCAATCAGGTAGGTCTCCGGCGCATTCGTGATGTTGCCAATGCGCGTGTGCCACAACGGCTTGCCATTGGTCGCATCGAACGCGACGAAGTTGCCACTGCCGTCACCCGAGAACAGCACCTTGCCCGCGGTGGCCAGCAGGCCAGCGCCGCCGCCGCCCGTGTAGGTATGGCGCCAGGCGATCTTGCCGGTCTTGTAGTCGATCGCCGTCAGAAAGTTTCCGCCCGAGCCGACCGCGTTCGTCTGCTTGCCCGCCAGGCCCATCGAGCCGCGCGGATCCGTCTCCATGAGATAGACGATGTTGAAGCCGTTGTGCTCGTTGATGTAGAAGAGGCCCGTGTCTTTCGAGTACGCGGGCGGTGGCCAGTTGGTGACGCCGCCTTCGACGGGCGAGACCAGCGAACCGGGCACCGTGGCTTCCTTGCCCGGATCGGGATCAGGTGTGCCATTCGGACGGACGCCCTTGGCCCAGTTTGTCGTGGAACCAAACTTCGAGGTAACGAGGCTCTCGCCGGTCACGCGATCGAGCACGAAGAAGTAGCCGTTGCGCGTCGCCTGCAACACGAGCTTGCGCAGCTTGCCGTTGATCATGCCGTCGATCAGGATCGGCGTCTGCGTGGAGTCCCAATCGTGCGTATCGTGTGGCGAGGTCTGGAGCGCCCACGCCATCTTGCCCGTATCGACGTTGACGGCGACGAGCGAGCACGTGTAGAGGTTGTCGCCCTTGCGACCCTGGCCGGTGTAGCCCGGCGTCGGATTGCCGGTGCCGAAGATGTAGAGCCGTGTCTCGGGATCAAACGAGCCCGGAATCCACACCTGTCCGCCGCCGTGGCGCGCGGCCTCCAGATTCGGCCACGTCTCAAGGCCAGGATCACCGGCCTTCATCGGCACGGTGTAGAACTTCCACTGCAGCTTGCCGGTCTCCGGATCGTATGACTGCAGGAAGCCCGGCATGTCGAGATCGTTGCCCGTGCCGACGAGCAGGTGATTGTCGATGACGATCGGCGGGAACGTCGAGAAGTACTGCTCCTCGAAGCTCGCGATCGGCACATGCCACCGCTCCTTGCCGGTCTTCGCTTCGAGCGACACCAGATAGTTGTCGGGCGTCTCGAAGTAGACGTAGTCGTGCCAGAGGCCGACGCCGCGGCTGCCGATGTGCGTGCCACCGCGCGTCTTCCAGAAGTAGTGCCAGAGCTCGTGCCCATCGCGCGCATCGATCGCCCACGCATGATCCGGGGCCGACAGATACATGACGCCGTCCACCACCAGCACGGCGCCCTTGATGCCAACGCCACCAGCGCTGATATCGCCCGGGCCTTCACCGCCGATGATGGTCGGTGACGCTGCGCCACCACCGCCGCCGCGTCCACCACCCGCGCCCGGTGCTCCCGCGGCGCCTGGCGCCGCGGGTGCGCCAGAGAGTTTCGCCGTCCACGCGAGCGACAGCCCTTTGACGCTGAGCTGGTTGATCTGTGTCAGCGCGCTGTAGCGCTGCCCCGTGTAGTCACCTGAATACGTCGTCCACTCAGCCGACAGCGGCTTGTAGATGACCTTCGGATCAAGTCCCTGCCCCTGCGCCGCCAACGTGGCCGCAGCCACAGAGAACGACAACACCATCCACAACTTGTTTGGTCGGATCATTTGATGCTCGCGAGATAAGCCGTCACGTTGTGCATGTCTTTGTCAGTGAGAACAGTCAGGAGCGCTTTGTGTCCGTCGAGCGGATCCTTGACCTCGACCTTCGGCGGCACGGCGCCGGTCCGCGCGATGCTGCGGTAGCCGCCGTCGGCGAGACGGACAATGACCAGGAAGTCATCCATGCGATCCAGCGTGCCGGTGATCACCTGTCCGTTCGCCATCCGCACGGTCACCGCGAGCCCGGCTGCGGGCGCGCCACCGCGACCACCGCCGCGTCCACCAGCAGCGGCGCTCGAGCCAGCGACCCAGGCGTTCTGCAGGTTACGGGCGTCAGGAATCTTTGTGCCGATGCCAGCGAGATTGCCGGTAACTGAATGGCAGGTGCTGCACTTGGCCGTAAAGTAGACACGGCCGGCGGCCGCATCGCCGACCAGCACCGCTTCATTCGGCGGCACCGAGCCACCGCGCGGCGGACCGCCCTGCCCCTGCATCGTGGCGGCCACACTGTGAATGTAGACCGCGATCGCGTGAATGTCGGCGACGGGAATGTCAATCGCATCCATGCCGTTGGCCGCACGGCTGCCCTGCACAATTGGTTGAATCAGCTCGCCGTCTTGATCGGTGAGCACCACCTGCGAGCGAAGCAGGTTCGGCCCGCCCTGATCACCGCCGCGAAGGTCTCCGCCGTGGCACGCCTGGCAGCTGATGGAATACATCTGCTTGCCGCGGGCGACGATCGCCGGATCGGCAGGAGGCCGTTGCTGCGCGGGGAAGGTCGCCCGACCGCCTCCCTGTGCCGCAGGGCCGACGCCCTGGCCAGCCGGACCGGCGGCTCCTGCACGACCCGCGCCTTGCGCGGCCGGCGGACCTTGTGGGGCCGGCGCCACCTTGACCACGACGGTCCCGACGAACATACAGGCCGCCACTACCAAACCATGCTTCAGATTCATGCGCGACGCATGATACACGAACCTCGTGAAATCAGGCGTGAATGCTTGCTCGCATTGAACGACTCTGCTAGCCTCGGCGCCATGACACGTTACACACGACGAGAGTTTGGTCAGGTTACGTTGGCAGCCGTCCCGGCCGCGCTCCTGTTGCGCGAAGCGTTCCCCGAGGCGCGCGTCCCGGCCGAGATCAATTCCAAAATCAAGAACGTCCAGATTGGCGCGATCACCTACAGCTTCAACAGCATCGCGCAGAACCCCGACGACATCATCAAGGCCTACGTCTCGATCGGGCTCGGCGAGATGGAGCTGATGTCCAACCACTGCGAGGCGCTGGCCGGCGCGCCGGCCCGCGGCGGTGGACGCGGCACGCAGACGCCAGAGCAAGTTGCGGCGGCCAAAGCCTTCACCGACTGGCGCACGTCAGCCACCGAAGCCACCTTCGCGCCCGTGCTGAAGAAGATCACCGACGCTGGCATCTCCCTGCAGCTGCTCTGCTACAACATGTCGGACTCGATGACCGACGACCTGATCGAGTACGGCTTCATGATGGCGAAGGCGCTCAAGGTGAAGACCATGACGACGTCGACGACCGTGTCGATGGCGAAACGTGTCGTGCCATTTGCCGAGAAGTACAAGATCAACGTCGCGTTCCACGGCCACGACAACCTCTCCGACCCGAATCAGTTCGCCAAGCCGGAAAGCTTCGTCGCCGCGATGGCGATGTCGAAGTACTTCATGGTCAACCTCGACATCGGCCACTTCACCTCGGCCGGCTTCGATGCGGTCGCCTTCATCAAGGAACATCACGCGCGCATCACGAACCTGCACGTGAAAGACAAGCACAACCCGGCCAACGGCGGCCAGAACGTGGCCTGGGGCCAGGGCGACACGCCGATCAAAGAAGTGCTCAACCTGATGAGCAAGGAAAAGTATCCGTTCCCGGCCAACATCGAATACGAATACCGTGATCCGGACGGTGCCGTCGCGGGCGTCGGCAAGTGTTTCAAGTTCATCAAAGACGCCCTCGCCTAGGCGTCATCGAGGAGCAGCCGTGAAGACATCTCAGCAAACTCTGGTCGTGGTGTGCCTCGCGGCCGCGGCGTGGTCGTGTGGATCGCCGACACCAGCACCCGCACCGGCCGCTGCACCCGCGGCGACGCCCGCCCCCGCCGGCCCACGTCTCTACGTCTCGGACGAAACGGGCGGCGACGTCATCGTGATCGACGCGGTCACCGCGAAGGTCGTCACGCGCCTTCCGGTTGGGAAACGACCGCGAGGCATGCGCGTGTCGCCAGACGGCGCGCTACTGTTTGTGGCGCTGTCGGGCTCGCCGATCGCCGGTCCCAACGTGGATGAATCCACCCTGCCGCCGGCCGATCACTCGCTGGATGGCATCGGTGTGGTCGATGTCGCGACCGGGAAACTACTGAGAACGCTCAAGAGTGGACAGGATCCGGAGACGTTCGACATCTCCGCGGACGGCAAATCGATCTTTGTCTCGAATGAAGAGACCGCCGAGATGTCTGTAGTCGACACAACGACGGGCGAAGTACGGTCACGCGTCAAGGTCGGCGAGGAACCCGAGGGCGTCACCATCCGCCCGGGTGGGCAAGACGTGTACGTCACGTCCGAGGGATCTGGCACCGTCACGGTCATCGAGACGGCGACGGGCAAGATCCTCGCTACGATCAAAACCGACCCCCGGCCGCGCGGCATTGCCTTCACGCCTGACGGCGCCACGGCGTTCGTGACCAATGAAAACGGCGCGTCGATCACCGTCATCAACGCCGTGACGCACACGGTCGCCTCCACTATCAAAGTGCCGAAGGCCAAAAACGCCACGGTGCCCGCCAAACCGATGGGCATCACGATCTCATCCGATGGCCTGCAGGCGTTTGTCTCGCTGGGCCGCGCCAAGTCGATTGCCGTGATTGATGTGGCGAAGCGCACGATCCTGCGATTCATCGACGATGTCGGCGGACGGCCATGGGGCATTACGCAGAGTGCCGACGGGAAGACGCTCTACACGGCGAACGGCCCCTCAGGCGATGTCTCGATCATCGACGCGGCAACCGGTGCGGTGAGTCAGCGCGTGGCCACCGGCGGCAGCCCGTGGGGCGTCATCTACGAGCGACAGCGATAGCCGCGACTATTTCGACTGAAACGTGAAGGCCGCGGACACCGTCTGCTTCTCGGTGATCGTGACCGACTGTGACTGCTCGCCAAACAACTCGTGCCAGGCATCGATTCGGTAGGTCCCCGGCGGCAGTCCGTTCATCGCAAACGCCCCATCCGCCGCGGTCACCGCAAAGTACGGATGCGCCATCACGCCGACGTACGACTTCATCCAGTTGTGCACGTTGCACTTGATCGGCACCATCACTTCGGGCTTCGTGAAGGTGTGGCGCAGCCGCATGCCGGCTGTGGGCTCGCCGCGATCGAACTCCGTGTTGTGGGCCGGCGACGCGTGCGCATTGTGAAACGTCTCGTCGCTGTTCAAGAACTCCAGCGGCTGCCCCACACGCACGCCGAGCACGTGCGGCACATAGCGGCAGCCGCGCTGGTCGAGCACCACTGCTTCTTTCGGCACGTCAAACTCGTAGCCGGTAAACGCATCCTCGATGTGCACGAAGACATTCGCCAATGCGCCGTCGGCACCGACGAGCGCGGTTTCCGTGGTGGCACGACCGGTCGAGACCTGCTCACACGCCGGGTCAGCGCTCATACGAATCACTTCCGCCTTGGGTGCCTTGCCGCGAAACGTGATGCGACCGTTGATCGAGCCAGCGGTGCCTGGGTCCACATGTTTGCCGGCGACAGCCGGAGACGGCTGCGGTCGCACACCACAGCCCATGACGATCAGGAGAGCGCCGGTCAGCGCACCCCACACGGCGACGCGCGCGCTAGTCACTTGAACTGCCCTTGAACTGATCCGTCTCGTCCGCAAACAGGACGTTGAAGCTCGTCAGTGATCCGTAGCAGCCGCTCACGTATCCCTGCAACTTCACCTTCACGTCTTCGGGCAGGTCCGACGCGTTGACTTGCTGCTCGAGCGTGCGCAACCGATTGCGCACCATCACGATCTTGTGAAAGAACGTCTCGATGGGCCACGACTTCTCCTGGAGGCCTTCGGTGCCGGGCTTGAGCACCATCACTCCGTTGCGCCATTTCTCGGCCGGCACGACGTTCGACACACCGCCCTCTTCGCGCAGCACACGACGGATCATCATCTCGAGATCAACAGACTCGTTCGTTACCATGACGGGCTCACTCACTCTCTCTCGATCACTGACGATGGGCATGGGCGCGCCGGACACGCGGGCACGCGCGGGCTCAGACTCCGGGCGCTCGATGGAGCGGCCATCTCTGGCCAGACGCAATGAGTTGTCGGGCCCAGCCGCGGGCCCTTCCACTCTGGGGCCACCACGATAGTTGTGTTCGCTGCGGCAATAGCCACACTGGGTTCTGATGGGCTAGCCGTCTGAATCGGCCGCGATCACGGTGTGGATGCGGTCGGTCTTGCAGGCGCGGCAGTAGTCCTCAACGGAGGAGCCGGCGCGAAACGTGCGGATCGTCATGCTGGCTCGATGATGTCACAAACAAAAACGCGGCGGCCCTCTTCAGAGCCGCCGCGCCATCAATCGAGTTCTGTTACCTGCTGCCGCTGCCTTTGGAACCGGCCGGCTTGGCGGCGTTCTCGGGCGCCGGGTTCTTCACGTATTTGTCGAGCCACGCGCCCCAGCGGGCCCAGTTGTCGAGCAGCGTCTCGCGCGACACCTGGCCGTGATCTTCGAACGGATACATGTAGAGCGCGGCCGTCTTACCGAGGCCCTGGAGTGCGTGCAGCAGGCGGATCGAGTTGTCGGGGTCGGTGCCGACGTTCTGATCGTGCATGTTGTGGTACATCAACAGCGCGCCCGTCAGGTTGTTGGCGTGCATGAACGGTGACATGTCCATGTACACGTTCGGCGCTTCCCACAGCAGACGTCGTTCATTCTGGAAGCCCATCGGCGTGAAGGTGCGGTTGTAGTTACCGTCACCCGCGATGCCGGCCTTGAAGAACGGCGTGTTGACCATGGCATTCACGGTTGAGAACGCGCCGTAGCTGTGGCCGCCAATCGCGAGCCGCTGACGGTCGACGAGTTGACGACGGTCGAGTTCGTCAATGGTCGTCGCGAGGTCGTTGCGCAGGTCGTTCACGTAGTTGTTGTTCATCTGTCCGGCCGGACCCACGATCGGCGTATCTGGCACCACCACGGCGTAGCCGAGGCGAGTGAAGTACTCCATCGAGCGCGCGTTGAAGTCCTTGAATGCGTTCTTGTTGTACGTCCGGTCCGGCGTATCGTAGGCCTCCTGGGTCGTGAACTCCGCCGGGTAGAACCAGAAAATCGCCGGCAGTCGCGTGCCCTCTTTGTAGTTTGGCGGCAGCGTGACACTGATCTTGAATTTGAATCCGTCCGGACGCGTGACGTAGAAACGCTGGCGCACCGCAGCGGTGAGGTCTTCTGCCGGATCGACGTTCTTCGTCAATTGCGTGCGCGTGCCGCCGTCGGTCACGAGCACGTTCTGCGTGATCATTGTCGGTGACTCCTTCGCGATGATGAACTTCTTCGCGTCGGGATCGAGAATCGCCGTCACGGCTTCGTAGATGCCGTCGTTGCTGCCTTCGAAGATGCGCGTCTTGTCACCCGTCTTGATCACAAACCGATCGATAAACGCCTTCGGCGCGACCTGTTCCGGGTTCTTGTCGTAGATCGTGCCTTCGTAGAAGACCGCGGTCTTGTCGGCCGACAGCAAGACGGCGCCCGTGCCACCACCGCCACCGCGTCCACCGCCACCGCCCGCGCGGCCGCCACCGCCGCCGCGCACCGACGCGATCGTGCCCGGGTTGGCCTGGAGATCATCCGTGCGGAACTTTGCGAGCGAGAACTTCTCGGCGGTGTTCGCGAGATTGACCGCGTAGTCGACAGAGTTTGTGCCCTGCGTTTCGCGCCAGAAGATCATGCCCATGTCGGGCGTGTAGCGCACGCCGGTCATGCGCGTCGGGTTCTCGTAGATGACCTTCGCACTGTCTTTCGTAAACGGCGGCGCCCACGAGTAGAGGCGATCCTTGCGCTGTGGCGCTGCGGCCGCACCGTTGCCGGCGCCCGCGCGACCCGCGGCGCCTGCGGCACCACGACCACCGCCTGTGCGGCCGGGAGCCGCTTCGCCGGCCGGCGCCGGTTCCTGTTCGATGTACGAGAGGCCCGCGCCATCCGTGCGCCACGCCACTTCGCGTTTGCCCGTCTGATTCGCGCCACCGCGACCGCCACCACCCGCAGCCGGATCGGCCGCCGGATCATCTGTCGGCGCCGCGCCAAGGTTGATCTTGCGCTCGCTCAACTGCGTCAGCATCGCGCCTTTGCGATCCCACACTTCTTCGATCGAGCCGAAGCTCGACACCGGCACCAGATACGAGAACGGCTTGGTCATGCGCGTCACGCGCACAAACTGGCCGTCGGGTGAGGGGTTGACGCCGGTGACCATCGCCGGCGTGCCGATCTTCGTCGCCACACCGGTCGTGGTATCGACCGACACGAGCTGTCCCGTCGCGTGCCACTCGAGCAACTCAAAATCGGCCTGCGTGCCCATCAAACTCGGGTACGTCCGGTTCTGTTCCTTCTGACCAGACAGCACCTTGACCTGCGGGCCACTCGGCATGTCGGGCGCAACGGGACGGACGGTGCGGCCATCGGGCGGCATCACCGCAAACACCTGCTTGCCGTCGTTCGAGAAGCTGAAGCTCGACATCATCGTCGCCAGCACCGGCGTCTTCGTCACCTGCCGGATCGCGAGCGTCGTCGCATCTGCAAGCCAGATGTGCGTCGCGGTGTCACCGTGCATGAAGAACGCAATGCTCTTGCCGTCCGGCGTCCACGTCGCGTTTGACACGCGCGCGCCGGCGGGCAGTGCAAGCGACTTGCGTGTGCCATCGGTTGTCGAGATCACATCAATACCGACGCCGTTGGTGATCGTCAGCGTGCGGACGCGGTTCGCCTTGTAGTCGATGAAGACACCGCCGAGTTCGTCGAAGGGCTTCGAGAACGTCTTCATGACGACCGGGCCGTCACCCACCTGCACGAGCGCCCACTTCTTGTCGGGGCTCAGGTTCGTGAGCGACACATTCAGATAGCGCTTGGCCAACACAGCATCAGCGATTTCTTTCGGAGGCATCACATAGCCCTCCTGCTTGATGATGGCGTCCTGCCAGCCGGCGCCGGAGAACGGCATTTCCTTTGAGACAAACGGGGCCGGACCGGCCGGCGCAGCGGCCATCGCGGGCGCCGGCGTCTTCGGGGCCTGTTTCGGCGCCTGGGCGAGGAGGCTCAGCGGTGCGATCGCAGCCAGAAGCAGCAGCGCGTAAAAGGAAGCGGACTGTTGGCGGTTCTTCATAGACAACTCCAGAGGAAACTTGTGTGCGGATCTGGCGAAGGGTAACACAGCGCTAGTCGTGCCGGAGCGCTTGAATCGGGTTGAGCTTGGCGGCGCGGTTGGCGGGATAGCTGCCGGCCACGAGGCTCACGAGCCACGAGAATGCGAGCGCGCCAGCGATCAGCCACCACGGCAACGAGAAGAGATTCCCCGCTTCGCCGCCTTGCCGGACGATGTAGATGTTGGCGCCGAAGTTGATGGCGCGACCCACGACCCAACCGAGGATGATGCCGGCCACGCCGCCGAGCACACCAATGGCCGAGGCTTCCACGAGGAAGATGCGGCGGATGTCGCTGTCGCTGGCGCCAATCGCTTTCATGACGCCGATCTCGCGCGTGCGCTCGAGAATCGACATCACCATCGTGTTCATGATGCCGAGTGACGACACGGCCAGCGCGATCGAGCCGATCAGGCTCAGCACGAGATCCAGAATGATGAACGCGCGCTTGGCGCCCTGCAGCGCGTCGTTGATCGAGAAGGCCTGAAAACCGAGGCCCTTGATCTTGTCTTCAACGTCTTCGGTGAACTGCGCCTTCGTGACCTTCACCGTCACCGACGTATAGGTCTTCGTCTTCGTCGGTGCTTCCGTCAGGAGCGCCTGCGCCGACCGCACCACCTGCCCGTCAATCTCCATCGCTTTGCTGAGCGGGATCATGACATTCGCAAAGCCGAATCCGCCGAGACCCGCGCCCGGCTCACGCTCCACAACACCCGCGATGCGATAGGTGCGATCGACCCGCTTCATCTGCAAGAGCGCGCCCAGATTCGGCATGCCAGGCATGGTGGGCATCGGCGTCGGCGCGGGAGCGCCTGGCGTCGCGGTCGACGCCGTGTAGCTCAACGTCAGCGTTCGGCCCACGAGCGACTTGGGATCGGTCTCGTTGATTCGCTTCGCCATGTCGAGGCTCAGCAGGCAGCTATCGTCCGTGTCGTTCGCAAAAAAGGCGCCGGCCGACATCGTGCGGAACGCACCTTCGTCTTTCGCCGACATCGGCACGCCCATGGCCGTGCCCAGTTCTTCGAATTCGCCCAGGTGCATTTGCAGCGGGACGCGGATGTTGGGGAACACGTCCTTTACGTTCGGCAACCCTTTGATGGCAGTCATCGCCGCTTCGTCGAGCGCCGGTGGTTCAGGGCGCGCAGTTTCCGGAGCCGCCCCTTCCACAGGCGGATTCCCCGCTCGCCCACCGCGACCCGCGCGACCGCGTCCGCGACCTCGCCCGCCGAGCAGCGCAGGCAGGCCGCCGTTGTTGCCGGACGACACCGTGATGGCGTCGAAGACGCCGGCCTGCATAAAGCGGCCGACAAACTGGTCCTGCAGCCCGACGCCGAGCGACACCATGCCGGCCAGCGACGCAATCCCAATCGACACGCCCATCGTCGTCAGGAACGTTCGCAGTTTCGACTGCCGGACATTGCCGAGCGCGAGACGGAGCGTATCGCTGATGATCACGCCGTCACCTCGCTCAAGACCTTTCCGTCGAGCATCGTGATGATTCGGTGTGCGTATCGCTTCGCCAGGTCTGCGTCGTGCGTGACCATGATCACGGTCTTGCCGTCACGCTCGTTGAGGTCTTTCAGGAGCGCCATGATCTCTTTCGATGTGCGGCTGTCGAGGTTGCCTGTCGGTTCGTCAGCGAGGAGCAGTCGCGGTGTGTTCGAGAGGGCACGCGCGATGGCGACGCGCTGTTGTTCGCCGCCCGAGAGTTCTTTCGGCCGATGCGTCTGTCGGCCGCCAAGGCCCACCGCTGTCAGCAGATCCGACGCCGATCGCTCACGCTCCGCGCGCGGCACGCCGGCAAACATCATCGACAGCGCCACATTTTCGGCGGCCGTCATGGTGGAGATGAGATTGAACGACTGGAAGATGATGCCGACGTTCTTCTGGCGATGCCTGCTGAGCGTCTCGCTCGACATCTTGGCCAGGTCGTCGCCAAACACGAGCAACTCGCCGGCCGTTGCCTGATCGAGCCCGGCAATCAGATTGAGGAGGGTCGACTTGCCGGATCCTGATGTACCGAGCAATCCGACGAACTCGCCCTCGGCGACCGTCAGTGAGACGTCATCGAGCGCGCGAACGACGCTCGCGCCCATCGTGTAGTGCTTCGAGAGATTCCGCGCGACAAGTACCATCGGCACGGTTGTGGCCGTTTCAGCAGCAGATTCAGTCAAGGAGAGACGACGATAACACGCCGACGCGCGACGTCGCGTCTATCGGTTCTTCTGCAACCCGGTCTTGGTCGGCGGTGTCAGTGTCTGCGTCTTCTTGGGCGGCACGTAGGGAAAGAAGTAGTCGATGATCGGCCGCACGATGGCCAGATACAGCCCGAGCATCAGGACCACCGTACCGATGGCCAAGCGCTGATTGCGCTCGCGACGCTTGAGGTGCGGCATCGACAGCACCTTCTTGATGCGTTGGAGCGGCGTCTTCTTTCTCTTGACGCGGACGCGATACTTCTGCGGCCCCGAGCCTATCGAATCTTCCACTCAATCACCCCAGACGAAACGCCGGCCTGCGCGGTCACTTCGATCCGCACGGCCGCCGTCGTGACCGGCTTGAACGTCACCACATTGTACTTGTCGATGGCCACGCCGTAGGGCGCCGTGTTCTCGACCGGCTTCCACTGATCGCCATCCTTATATAGGAGACGCCACCGCGCCGGCACCTTGACGCCGCCGTTGCCGGTGTCGTCGAACCAGAAGACCTGCGTCTCAGACACCGACTGCGCCTTCGGAAAGTCATACTGCAGCCACTCGGTGGTACCAAATGTCGGCCACCAGTCGAAGCTGCTGCCGCCGCTGCGGTTCGACCGCGTCGGCTCTTCGCCGTCGTTGACCAGCGACTCTGGCAGATGGGCCGGTCGCGAGATGCTCACCTTGCTCGTCATCGCGAGCGTCGGGAACGGCTTGGGCGTCACGGCGGACTCAGCGCGCGGCATCCACACCGACATCTCGCCCTTCCCTCGGTTCGCCCACGCGTAGTACGGAATCGCGGTGAGCATCGTCTCCTTCTTCTCGGTCACGCCGGCCGCGTTTGTCGCGAGTGATGTGCCTTTCGTTCTGATGACCTGCACGCCGCCCAGCAGCGCCGGCATGAACTCGGTCGTCAGCACCGCGGTGTCGGGCACAAACAGATTGCGCAGGTTCGCCCCCGGATTGTCCGGCCACTCGAAGGCGTAGACGATGGGCCCGCGCTGAAACGCGACGCGGTCTCGATCGGCAGCGACGTTGTTGTTGGCGGCAACGCGATGGACCGGCATCGGCAGGTTCAACGACACCACGTCTCCGGTCTTCCACGCGCGGTTGATGCGCACGTAGCCGTTCACCACTTTCGTCGGAATCACGGCGCCGTTGACGCGCAGTTCCGGGATCTTCACATCCACCGCACCTCTCGCCGAGGTGAACGCGTAGAGATCGCTCGGCACCGCTTGCGCCCGCGCCCATCCGGGGATGCGCACGTTCAGCGCAAACGTTGCCGCCCTCGCCGGTGTCACAGTCATCGACACCAACCCGTCCCACGGGTAGCGCGTCGCTTGCGTGATCTTGACCGTTGTGCCGTTGTCGAGTGCGATGTCCGCCGTGCCGGCCGCGTAGAGATTGACGAAAATCGTCGCGTCCTGCTTCGCGTACTGATACCCACCGACCGATGCCATGAAGCGCGTGATGTTACCCGGGCAGCACGCGACGCCGAACCACGGCTTGCGCTCGTGCTGGCCGCGCGACTCAAGCGGATTCGGATAGAAGAACGCTTTGCCGTCAAGCGACACGCCGCTGATCAGCCCGTTGTACAGCGTGCGCTCCATCACGTCGATGTACTTCGCGTCGGCGTGGAGCAGGAACAATCGCTGATTCCAGTAGTCGTTGCCGATGGCCGCGCACGTCTCACAATATGCCGACATGTTCGGCAGCTCGTACGCGGCGCCAAACGCTTCCCCGCTGCCGCTCGCGCCGATGCCGCCCGTGATGTAGAGCTTCTTGCCGACGACGTCGTTCCAGATGGCGTCGATGGCGTGCAAGTAGCTGAGGTCACCGGTCATCGCGGCGACGTCGGCCATGCCTGAGTACATGTAGCTCGCGCGCACTGCGTGACCCACGGCCTCGGTCTGCTCAATCACTTTGGCCTGCGACTGGTTGTAGGTACGACCCGCACCACGATCGCCGTCGGGGCCGCGCACGTCGAGCATGAACTTCGACAGCGCCAGATACTGTTCCTTGCCTGTGACGCGATAGAGCTTCACCAGCGCCATCTCGGTGATCTGATGGCCGGGCCAGATGGCGCGCTTGCCCGGGCCGAACGTGTTGACGAGCAAGTCGGCGAAGCGCGTCGCGATGTTGAGCAACGTCTTCTTGCCGGTGGCCTGATAGTGCGCGACCGACGACTCGGCAAGGTGGCCGAACTCGTAGAGTTCGTGGCTGTCGACCTTCTCAAGTTGCCACCGCTCGGTGCCGGCCCACGCGTGCGGCTTCGCCGGGTTGATCGTGCGCGCCGGATAGAGATACCCGTCGCGCTCCTGCGCCGCCGCGATCTTCTCGATGAGGCTGTCCACATAGGCGTCGAGCTTCGGGTCGGGATGCACGCTCAGTGCGTACGACGCGCCTTCGATCACCTTGTAGATGTCGGTATCGTCGAATGGATACGGCGGGATCTTGCGGTCGCTGTCGACGAGCGTCCCTTGAATAGCTTTGGCGGCGCGGATGAAGTTCTCGACGCGCCCGGTGATCTCGCACTGTTCAAACGCGAACGGGATCGAGACGTTCCGATTCGTCTCGATCTTCGGCGCCCAGAACTGGTCCGCCAGGTGCACGGCGGTGAAGGGCACGGGCTGCACCGGGTAGTCCTTCGCCAGTTGCGCCGCACCCTGCGCTTCCAGTTGCCCTTCGAGCGGCGGCGCCCACGACACCAACACCACCGCGCCCATCACCACAGCCGCGAACAGGAATACACGCAGGGTCTTCATAGGGATCTCCGAGAACCGCGATCTCCGCGAAGAATACACGACGAATCGGCCCGCATGGTGTACAACTCTCGAACGCATGGCAGGGATCAGGAAGACGTTCGGTAGCCTCTACATTCAGGTGTTGTGTGCGATCGCGCTCGGCGCGCTGTTCGGGTTTCTCGACCCCGCCCACGCTGCCGCAATGAAGCCACTGGGCGACGGCTTCATCAAACTCGTGAAGATGCTGATCGCCCCAATCGTCTTCACGACTGTCGTCGTCGGCATCTCGCAGGCCGGCGCGGTGAAAGATGTCGGCCGCATCGGTCTGCGCGCCATCGTCTACTTTGAAGTTGTCTCTACGATCGCGCTCGTGATCGGCCTGATCGTCGTCAACGTACTCCATCCCGGCAGCGGGCTGGCCTTTGATCCGGCCGGCGTCGATATGAAATCGGTCGCCACCTACACATCCGCGTCGCAACAGCTGTCGACCGTCGACTTCCTGATGAACGTCATCCCCGACAGCGTCGTCGGCGCATTCGCGGCGGGCAATGTGCTGCAGGTGCTGCTCTTCTCGGTGCTCTTCGGTCTGGTGTTGCTGAAACTCGAAACCGTCGGCCGGCCCGTCGTCGCGCTCATCGACACGATCTCGAAAGCACTCTTCGGCCTCGTCGCAATGATCATGAAGCTCGCGCCCATCGGCGCATTCGGCGCGATGGCCTTTACCGTCGGCAAATACGGCATCGGCGCCCTGCTCACGCTCGGCAAACTCATGGCGGGCGTCTACATCACCTGCGCGGCGTTCATCTTCATCGTGCTCGCCGCGATCGTCGCAGCGGCCGGTTTCAACATGTTCAAGTTCCTCAAGTACATCGCCGAGGAAATCCTGATCGTGCTTGGCACGTCGTCATCCGAATCCGCACTGCCGCGACTGATGGACAAGATGGAACATCTCGGCTGCGCTCGCGCGGTGGTCGGCATGGTCGTGCCGACCGGGTACTCGTTCAACCTCGACGGCACGTCGATCTACATGACGATGGCCGCGATTTTCGTGGCGCAGGTCAGCGGCGTGCACTTGACGCTGGGTCAGCAGCTCACGTTGCTCGGCGTGTTGTTGTTGACGTCGAAGGGCGCAGCGGCCGTCACCGGCAGTGGTTTCGTCACGCTGGCGGCCACGCTCGCGGTGTTTCCGTCGATTCCGCTCGCCGGCCTCACGCTACTGGTGGGCGTCGATCGCTTCATGTCTGAAGCGCGCTCGATCACCAACCTGATCGGCAACGCTGTGGCCACGCTCGTGATCTCGAAATGGGAAGGCGCCCTCGACGTTCGGCGCGCTCAGGCGATTCTCACCACGGGGCATCCGCCGGCGGATTGATTCAATTCCACAGCGGCGACGAATACACACCCTGCGCGGTCAGTTCTCTGAGGCCGCGCTGCACGCCTTCGCGATCCGCCAGATGCGTGAGACCAAACCACGGGCCCGGCGCTGACAGCGCGCGCACGGTCATTCGACCGTCGGCGAGTAACGTGCCGACTGCTTCGGGGAGAATCGATTCAGAGGCGGGCGCCTGCCCGCTCGTCTTGAGGAACGCCTCGAACACGTCGCGCAGGTCGCTCAGGGATTTCTTCGAAAAGACCCAGAAGTTCATCGAGGCGAGTTCATCGCCAGTGAGTGCGCGAACGTCCGAGCCAAACCGGCCGTGCAGCCCCGACTCGTCGCGCACGATGTCGCGTACTTCGTCGAGTTCCACCAATTGGCCGTGTTCGACGCGGCCGAGACCACGAATCACTGATCCGTGCGGAGAGAGTGTGGCGCTGAGCGGAAACATGATCGCGGCCGCTGTGCCGACCGATGCGGCGACGTCGCACGCCGCTCGCGCCTCAACGAAGGCGGCGGGGCCGTAGAAATCATCCGCGTTCAATGCCGCAAACGCGTGATCCATCAGATGTTCGGCCGCGAGGAGCGCATGCACCGTGCCCCACGGCTTGGTGCGGCCCTCGGGCATCGTGAACCAGGCCGGCACCTGGGTCAGATCCTGAATGGCAAAATCGATTTTCAGATCAGCCGGCAGCCGCTTCGCAAACTCGCGCATCTCGGCTTCGATCGCCCGCCGAATGATGAACACAATGCGCGTGAACCCGGCGCGACGGGCGTCACAGATCGAGTACTCGAGCAGCAACTCGCCGTTCGGTCCCACACCTTCCAGCTGCTTCGTGCTGCCATAGCGAGACGCCAGCCCAGCAGCCATGATCACCAGTGTCATTCGATCGCCAGTGTACCAAGCGCCGGCATGGCTTGGATGTGCGTTTTAGCGCAGACGATGTAAAGCCGGGAGTTAATTCGCAATTAACTCCCGGCTTTCTGGCCGATCTTGACGAGGACCGCTCCGTGGGCAGGGACGGTGGCGGCGAATTCGCCGTTGGAGGCCGGAAGGTCTTTGTGCAGCCACAGGTCACGCACCGGCTGCGCGCCGCGAAGGCCGAGTTCGGCCCACGTCGCAGAGACCGTCGCCGCCTGCAGACCGCGGTTGAAGAGGCCCACCGCGATCGTACCGTCGGCCAGCGGGCGCGCCCACACTTCGAGGCGCTCGCGCTGCGAGATCCGCCACGCTGCCTTCACGAGCTGGTCCTGATCGACGGCAATCACCTCGTCATTGGTCATGAGGTTGGTCGTGAACGGATCGAACTGCGACATGTCGGCGCCGAGCAGCAGAGGCGCGGCCTGCAGCGACCACAGCGAGATGTGCGTGATCTGCTCGTTCGGCGTGAGGCGCGTGTCGTGCACACTCGGCCCCCAGCCCACCTTGCCAACGACAAGCATGTCGGGATCCGTGTAGTGGCCCGGCTTCGTCCATTGCTCGCGGCCGGCTTGCCGAAAACCAATCGGCGACATGTTCGACCACACGTCGGTGAGGTCACCGCTCACGCGCCAGTAATTGCCGCCAATCGTCGCGCCCCACTCCCACACGTTCCCCATGCCGTACTGACACAGGCTGTACACAATGTCGCGCGCGGTCTTCGCCAGCGCATCACGCATGACGATGTACGGCTTCTGCAACTCGGGCAGCGAGTCGTCTTTGACGATGCTGGAGTACGAACACCAGTCGTGCTTGAGGAGATCGACGCCCCACTCGGCCCATGTCTTCGCGTCAATCTCTTCGTGCCGATAGCTGCCGGGAAGTCCCTGACACGTGCGCGCTCCAGGCGACGAGTAGATGCCCATCTTCAGGCCTTTGCTGTGGATGTAGGCCGAGAGCGCTTTCATGTCCGGGAACTTCTCGTTCGGCTGCAGCACGCCGTTCGCGTCGCGCTTCCCTTCCCACCCATCGTCGATGTTCACGTACTGGAATCCCACCGACGACAGGCCACTCGACACCATCGCGTCAGCTGCGGCGCGTACCTTCGCGTCATCAACCGATCCGCCCCACACGTTCCAGGAATTCCATCCGAGCGGCGGCGTAAGCGCGAGCGCGTCTGTGCCGCCGACGATCGTGAGCGCGTGCGTGGCGCGGCCCTTGGCGTTGGTCGCCGTCACCGCGACGCTCGTCCGGCCGGCCGTCGCGAGTGCGCCAGTGATGATGCCGGTCTTGGTGTCGAGCGTGAGCCCGGCGGGCAGACCGCTCGCGCTGAAACTCAGCGGCGCTTCGCCGCTTGCTGGAATCCTGAAGAGAAACGGCCGACCCGGCGTGGCACCGGTGATGAACGGCGCGTTGAGTCGCGGCGAACCAGTAAACGCCGTGCTCGGCACGATCGGCGGCGCCGGTTCGGACGGAAATGTCCACGTCACTGGCGTCGCGGTGCTGCCTGCCTTCATGATGATCACGGCGCCCGCCCAATCCGCGTAGTCGCTGTTGCTGGTGTCACCGCCGTCGTTGATCACGAGCTCGAGCAGATGTCCGCCTGTCACGTCGATGTCGACACGCTGCGGCGGCGCGCCGGCCTTCAGAACGTCGGTGATCAGCTTCTTCTTGTTGTCGAGCCAGATCTCGTACGTCACCGACCCTTCACGCGTGATGGCGTCGTCAATACCCATCATCGACACAAATCGCGTCGCCTCACCTTTGAGATCGATGATGAGCTCATTGATAGAGAGCGTGCCGATGCCATGCTCGTAGGTCACGCCACCCAGTTTCAGCGGCGGCGGCGTCGGGTTACCGCGTCCTCCACTCGCGCCCGACTTGCCCACGCGCGGCGTGCCGCGACGCTGCACCATCCTTGTGAGGTCGAGCGCGTCGAGCCACACGCCATTCGGCGGCGCGTCGGCACCGGTGATCACGAGCGGCCGCGGAGTCTGGGCGGCACGCACTGCGCCTGGAGCCAATGCGCTGATCACATACAGAGCGGCCGCAGCCGGAGCTACGCGGAGGAATCGCATGGGGCCGATTGTAGCGAAATAGTCGTATTATTCGCCGCATGGATCTGCTCCAGCTCGAACACTTTCTGGCCATCGTCGAAGAGCGCACCTTTACCCGCGCCGCCGAGCGCGTCAGCCGCACGCAGCCGGCCGTCAGCCAGAGCATCAAGAAGCTCGAAGACGAAATCGGCGCGCCGCTGTTTGCGCGCGATGTGCACGAGGTCACGCTCACCGAAGCCGGCCGCGTGCTGGCCGACTATGCACGGCGGATGGTGCATCTGCGCGACGAGGCCATGCGCCAGGTGTCAGAACTGAAAGCGATGAAAGCCGGCACATTGAAGCTGGCCGCGCACGAATCCGCGGCGGTCTATCTGCTGCCCGCGCCCCTCCGCGCGTATCTCCAGCAGTATCCCGACATCAAGGTCGGCATCCAGCGCACGAGCCTCGCCGAGATTCCGCGCCGGGTCATGGACCGCGAAGTCGATCTGGGCTTCGTCAAAGACGAGCCGGCGTTCCATGAACTGCAGTTCGTCGAGGTGCACACCGACGAGATGATGCTCGTCGCGTCGCCAAAGCACACGTTGGTGTCGCGCACGGACGTCAGCGTGAAGGATCTCGCCGACGAGCCGTTCATCCTGCACCACGGCTGCACCGCCACGGCCGACATGATCCTGCGGCTCTTCGATCAACGCGCCACGCGCTGCCGCATCGTCGCTGAACTGTGGAGCTTTGAGAACGTGAAGAACTTCGTGCACGAAGGCGTCGGCATCGCGATCGTGCCGGGCGTGACCGTGAAGCAGGAACTACGCGACGGATCGCTCGTGCGCGTGCCGCTGCGGGAACTCGCGATGCCGCGTCGCACGTTGATGGTCTACCGCGAAGACGGCTACCTCTCGAAGCCGGCCGCCGAACTGATCAAGCTCGTGCGCAGCTTCAACTGGGAATCCGCTAACGCCTCGTCCCGCGCGCGCACGATTGGCGCGCCCGCACAATTCGCGCCTAAACGCGCCAAACGCTGAGGTCCGCACATGTCACTGAAGGTCTCCCGACGTCAGGCTCTGCAGACCATGGGCGCGGCCGGCGCCGGGGCGATGCTCGCTCCCGTCGTCGTCTTCGGCCAAGCCGGCAACATCATCGTCAACGGCCAGCCGATGCAGTTTGAGATCGGCGATGCGCCGATGGGTGTCTACATCCGTGCGCGACGCGCATCGGCCACCGGACCAACATGGATTGCCGATGATGGCGCGCTGGCATCGCCGTTGAATGCGCGCGTTGGGAGCGGCACCACCGCCGCGTCGCTCGCGCGTGTGACGACGAAGAGCGGGCTCGTCGTGCGCTTCACGGAGAATCCGCCCACGCTCCACATCGACAAGGCGGGCAAACCGCTGCAGCAACTGACGTTCGATGCCGTGCAGCCGACGATCAAGTTCCTCTTGCCGACGGGCCCGGTGCTCGGCTTCGGCCAAGGCGGGCCGCAGTTCGATCGCAAGGGACAGACGTATACCAATCGCAGTGGTCAGGGCGGCTATCGACTGCAGACACATGGTGGACGCGTGCCGATCCAGTGGTTGCTCGGCACGACGTCGGGCTGGGGACTCTTTCTCCATCAACCACTCGGCTCGTTTGATCTCACCGGCACCGAGGGCGTCTTCACGCCGATGGTGGCGACCGCCGCTACGGGCAATCTCGTGAATCGTCCGCCGGAAGTGCCGGCCGTGCTCGATCGTTTTGAAATGGTCGTCGCTGCGGGAACACCAGCGGACCTGATGAAGTCGTTCTCGCAGCTGACGGGCTTTCCAGAAATGCCGCCGCTATGGTCGCTCGGCTATCAGCAGTCGCATCGCACACTCGCGGGCCCGGATGAAATTCTGGGCGTCGCCAAGACGTTCCGCGAGAAGAAGCTGCCGTGTGACGCCCTGATCTATCTCGGCACCGACTTCTGCCCGTCAGGATGGAACACGCACAACGGCGAGTTCGCGTGGAAGGCCGATGTCTTCCCCGATCCGAAAAAGATGATCGACGACCTGCATGCCCAGCACTACAAGGTCGTGCTGCACATCGTGCTCGAGGGCAAGACGCTCACTGGCAAGGTCACCGATCCCTGCACGGCGGCGCCACTGCCAACGGGCCGCGTGCCCGAGTCGATCAAGGGCTCAGCCGGCGAGTGGCCACCGGATCGCCAGGTCAGCTGCTATTGGCCCGCACACAAGCCGCTCTTCGATCTTGGCATCGACGGCTGGTGGCCCGATCAAGGCGATGGCCTCGATGGCCCGTCGCGCTTGGCCCGCAACGTCATGTACTACGACGGCTCGCTCATGTATCGGCCAAACGAACGTCCCTACGCGCTGCATCGCAACGGCTACGTCGGCATGGCGCGTCGCGCGGCGTTTCTCTGGTCGGGCGACGTTTACTCGATGTGGGACACGCTCAAGACGCATGTCCCCAACGCCGTCAACACGAGCCTCTCAGGCATTCCGTATTGGGGCACCGACATCGGCGGCTTCGTGCCGACCGCAGACTTCACGGGCGAGCTCTACGTGCGCTGGTTCCAATTCGGTGCGTTCAATCCACTCTTCCGTTCGCATGGCCGCACGTGGAAGCTGCGACTGCCGTGGGGATGGAACACCGGCGAACTTGGCTTCAGCGAAGTGTCGGGCTACACGAACGGCGCGCAGGATCCGCCCGTCAGCGAGCTGCACAACCCGTCGGTTGAACCGATCTGCAAGAAATTCCTCGAGCTGCGCTACCGGCTGATGCCGTACCTCTACACCGCGGTGCGCGAGTGTCACGACACCGGCATGCCGATCATCCGCGCCATGTGGCTGCACTATCCCAACGATGCGATCGCGACGGCACGGGGGGATCAGTACATGTGGGGACGCGACATGCTAGTGGCGCCGGTCGTCGAGAAAGGCGCGACGTCACGATCCGTGTATCTGCCCAAGGGGCCGTGGGTTGATTTCTGGACCGAACAAGCCGTGGCCGGCGGACGCGAGATCGCTCGCGCGGTCGATCTCTCCACGATGCCGTTGTATGTTCGCGGTGGCGCCGTCATTCCCGTCGGACCGATCAAGCAGTACACCGCCGAACCGACGACCGACCCGATCACGCTCGTGGTGTACCCGGGCGCCAACGGCACGTCGTCACTCTACGAAGATGACGGTGCGACGTTGAACTATCAGAAGAACACCGGCATCGCGCGCTTTGCGTTTGCGTGGAACGACACGACGAAACGGCTCACGGTGAGCGGCGGCAGCGCCGCGGCGCCCAGAACATTCGCGGTGCGCCTCGCGGGCACCGATGTGGTGAAGCCGCTGAAGGTACAGGGACCGCCCGTCAGCATCACGCTATAGAATCCGTTCGTGCACTCTCGCTCCCCAGCGAATGCTTTATCGGACGTGTGCGGCCTCGTCGCCGGCGCCATCGGCCTCGCCGCGCTGCTTGGCTGGTCGGGCCAGCTCGGGTGGCTCGGCTCGGCCGTCGCGCATGGCCCTGGCATCCGGCCCGTCACCGGCGCGTGTCTTCTCGCACTCAGCCTCGGCCTCATCACCGCGCGTCGCATCAGCACCGGCCTCTTTGTCGGCGCATCGCGCTGGCTCATTGCCGTCGCGCTGACGGCCGCAGGCGCGCTCGCGCTGCGACTCCTGAGCAGTCTCTACCTCGGCACCGGCGCACCGCAGCGCGCGAGTTCGCCGCACACCGTCTCGGCGATGGTGCTGCTCGGTGTGGGCGTGCTCCTGTCCGTGCGCGCGAACGGCCTCCGTCGTCGCCTCGCGAATGTCTGTGCGCTCACTGGCGCGATCATCACGTGGCTGGCACTCCTCGGTTATGTCACGACGATGCCGATGTTCTTCGCCGTGCCGGGCGACCCAAGCACTGGCATGTCGGTGGTCACGGCGGCGGCGCTGCTCGTGATCAGCGTCGGCATCATGGGGTTGTTCCCCGACCACGGCTTCGTCGCGCTGTTTGCGGCGCGGACGGAAGGCGGCACGCTCATGCGCGTGCTGCTGCCGGCGGCGGTGCTCTTTCCCCTGGCGGTTGGCGGCCTGCTCAATCACGGTCAGACAGTCGGATGGTTCGGCCGCGAGGTCGGTCTCGCGCTGAACCTCGGCGTGACGAGCGTCATCATCATCGGCCTCGTGCTGTGGATCGGCTTGATCTTCAAGCGACGCGAAGCAGAACAGCGCGCGGCCGAGGAGGAACGCGAAGAGTTGCTCGCGAGTCTTCGCACGTCACTCGACGCGCTCAGCACGCTGCAGAACAACCTCGTCACCGTCTGCGCGTGGACGCAGCGCGTGCTCGACGAAGGCAAGTGGGTGCGCTTCGAAGAGTTCCTCGACAAGCGTCTCAACATTTCGATCACGCACGGCATCTCGGAAGATGCGGCGAAAGACGAGCTTCAGAATCTCGAAGACTGGATGGCTGAGTCAGCCTCGGGCGATGCGCCGGCGTCGAGCAAGACGGGCACGTAGCCCATAGGCTGGTTCCCCTGTAGAATCTGGCTTGCTCACGAGGGGCATTCGAATGCGACTTCCAGCCGTTCTTGCCGCCATTTGCCTGTTGGCGGTCACTCCGCTTGCACAAACGCCCTCCGCCGTGCGGCCCGTCGGTATGTCTGTTGCTACCGCAGGCGCCCGGCAGGCTGAAGAAGGCCGCCCCTTCATCCGCACCTACGCTCCCCTCGACGTCAACGCCGCCGGCCAGAACTGGGCGATGGTTCAGGACGCGCGGGGTGTCATCTACGTGGGAAGCCAGAGCGGCGTGATCGAGTTCGATGGCGTGCACTGGCGGCTGATTGAAACCAAGACCCTCGCGACCGTCCGTTCCCTCGCCATCGATGAGGCTGGCGTCATCTATGCCGGCGCGCAGTTGGACTTTGGCTACCTGACGCCGGACCAGAACGGCACGATGATCTACAAGTCGCTCAGTGACAAAGTGCCGGCTGACGCGCGCGGGTTTTCGGATGTGTGGCGGATATGGGCCACGAAGTCGGGCGTGTTGTTCCAAACCGAACAAGCGATCTACCGATGGGCCAACGACAAGATGACGGTGATCCGTCCGCCTTCGCGACTCAATCGTTCGTCGCTCGTCGACGGTCGTCTGTATGCGACGCTGCCGGAATCCGGGCTCAACGTGCTCGACGGCGATGTGTTCAAGCCGCTGCCGGGAACCGAATCCCTGGGACGCGAGGTGTACCCGATCATCTACCGCTATGACGAGCGGCGGCTCCTGATTGGCACGCGCTACAACGGGTTCTTCCTCTATGACGGCGTGGCACTGACGAAGTTCGCGACGGAGATGGATGATCTCCTGAAAACGGCGTCGCTCTACAAAGGCATTACGCTGGCGGACGGCACGTTCGTCATGGCCACGAATGGCAGCGGGTTGCTGATGATGGATCATCAGGGTCGCCGGGTGATGGTGCTGGACCGCGCGCAGGGTTTGCCGTCAAACGCCGTCTACCACGTGATGACCGATCGCGAAGGCGCGATCTGGACCGCGGGAGAGCGTGGGATGGGTCGTGTGGAATTCCCCTCGCCGGCCACTGCGTTCAGCGAATCAGACGGATACGGCGGCAGCTGGAGGATGACGCGGTTTCAGGGGCGCCTCTATCTGGCCGCGCAGAGCGGCGTCAACTACCTCAAACCCTCCACAACCAGCGAGCCGTCGCGCTTTGAGAAAGTTCCGGGCATCGGTGGGCAGAGTTGGGCGTTTGTCGAGATGACGGATCCAGCCGGAAAGACCCCTCCGGTGCTGGCCGTCGCATCAACCGATGGGCTCTACGAGATTCGCGGCACTCAGGCCGCACCGGTCCACGCGCCCCGAGACGGTACATTCCGAGCGGCCGCACTCGAATTGTCGCGGCGTGATCCCAGCCGAGTCTGGATCGGTTTGTTCGACGGCCTGTCCTCATATCGGTGGGTCAATGGCAAGTGGATTGATGAAGGCCGCGTCCCGGGCGTCCCCGAACAGGTGCGCTCGGTCGCAGAAGATGATGATGGCAATTTGTGGTGCGGGACCAATGCCACCGGCGTGGTGCGGCTGACGTTTGCCACGCCACCGGCGCCAGGCGCCCCTCGCCCAACGCCCACGATCACTCGATTCAGCGAGAAGGATGGGTTGCCGGAGCGTGGCGTGGGCGTTGGCCGCATTCATGGCACGGTGTACTTCACACCGTGGTCGGTGGCGGCCGACAACACCATCGCCACGTGGGATGCGAAGACTCAGAAGTTCATCAAGGACGAACTCATCAGCGGCCTCCCGAGCGACAAGCTGCGCGGCAGTTTCGGCCTCGCCGAGGGTCCGAATGCCACGATCCTCGCCAACGCGGGCAAGGGCACGCGCGTGCTCACACCGAATGGCAAGGGAAGCTGGACGATCGACGACACGTTGTTCAGCCGGTTCGGACAAGTGCCCACGGGATTCGTCTTCGTGGAACCTGGCGACGTCGCGTGGTTCGGCTACAAGCAGCAGTTTGTCCGGTTTGACCTGAAGCAGGCAGCGGCCAAAACCGCCCCATTCCGTGCCCTCGTGCGCCGGGTCACGGCGGGCGATCGCGTCCTCTACGGCGGTGCCGCGGAGATCCCGACACCTCGCCTGCCGGCATCAACTGACGCGTTGCGCCTCGAGTTCGCGGCGCCCACCTATATCGACGAGACGGCGACCCAATACCAGTCGAAGCTCGATGGACTCGATCCGGACTGGAGCAACTGGACGGGTGAGGCCAAGCGCGATTTCACCAATCTGTCGTTCGGCGACTACCGCCTGCACGTGCGCGCGCGCAGCGTCACGGGCGCGACCGGCGAGGAAGCCACCTACGCCTTCACGATTCTGCCGCCGTGGTATCGCACCTGGTGGGCCTACGGCGGCTACATCCTGCTGCTCGGATTCGTTGGATTTGGCATCGACCGGATCCAGCGCCGGCGACTGATCGGCCAGGAGCGACGGCGTTCAGAGTTCGCGGAAGCGCGGCTGCGGGCCGAGTCTGCCGAAGCCCTGGCGGGCGCAGAGCGTGAGCGTAACCGCAGCATCGAACTGCTCAGCGACATCGGCCGGGAGATCACCGCCTCGCTCGACTTCGACACCATTTTCGACAAGCTCTACGGCCGTGTGAACGAACTGGCGGACGTCGACGTGTTCGGCGTGGGTCTCTACCATCCGGAGAAGAACGAGATCGAGTACCGGTTGGCGATTGAGAAAGGCAAGCGCTACGCGCCGTACTCCCGCAGCACCACCGACCGCAGCCAGTTGCCGGTCTGGTGCATCGAACACCGCGAACCGGTGTTCATCAACGACGTCGCGCAGGAATCGACAAAGTACATCCCGCACTACGCCGAGGCCGCCCGCGCACTTGAAGACGGCACCATGTCGCAAGCGGCGCAGTCGATCATCTACCTGCCGCTGGTATCAAAGGACAAAGTCCTGGGCATCGTGACCATCCAGAGTTTGGAGAAGCACGCCTACACTGAGCATCACTTGAACATGATGCAAAACCTCGCGGCGTTCACGGCCATCGCGCTCGACAACGCCGCCGCCTACCGGCAGATCAATGAACAGGAGCACGACAACCGTCGCTTGTTCGAAGACGCGCAGCGCGCGCGGGCCGCGGCCGAGGAAGCCGATGCCGCGAAGAGCGCGTTCCTCTCGACGGTCAGCCACGAACTGCGCACGCCGCTGACGTCGGTGCTCGGATTCGCCAAGATCATCAAGAAACGCCTGGACGACCGCATCTTTCCGATCGTCAAGACCGACGACAAGAAGGTCCTGCAGACCGTGCAACAGATTCGGGAGAACCTGCAGGTCGTGGTCGGCGAGGGCGAACGCCTCACCAAACTGATCGACGACGTGCTCGATCTGGCGAAGATCGAGGCCGGCAAGCTCGAGTGGAACATGGGGCCGGTGTCGGTCCAGGAGATCATCGACCACGCCACAGCCGCCACCGCATCGTTGCTCGAGCCGAAAGGCCTGCGTCTGATGAAGGATATTGACGCGACGCTACCTCAGATCACCGGCGATCGCGATCGCCTGATCCAAGTCGTGATTAACCTTGTCTCCAATGCCGTGAAGTTCACCGACGCTGGCACCATCACCTGCCGCGCCGTGCGCGAGGGCGACACGCTGGTCGTGAGCATCATCGACACCGGCCTGGGCATTGCCCGTACGGATCAGCCCAAGGTCTTCGAACGCTTCAAGCAGGTGGGCGACACGCTGACCGACAAACCCAAGGGTACCGGCCTGGGTCTGCCGATTTGCCGCGAGATCATCGAGCACCACGGCGGCCGTGTGTGGGTGGAAAGCGAGTTGGGTCACGGCAGCACGTTCTCGTTCTCGCTGCCGATCGCCGATGGCGCGCAGCCCTCGCTCCCGCTCGACCTCGCGACCGTAGTGCGCCAATTGCGCGATCAGGTGGTGGTGACGACGCCGCGGACAGCCGAGCGCCAGCCGCGCATCTTGGTCGTCGATGACGAAGCGAACATCCGCGAGTTGCTGACACAGGAGTTCACCGAGGCCGGCTACGCTGTCGTCACCGCGGCCAACGGCCGAGAAGCGGTCGCCGAAGTCCGGCGCCAGCGTCCCGACCTGATCGTCCTCGATGTGATGATGCCCGAGATGAACGGGTTCGATGTCGCCGCCGTCCTCCGTAACGATCCGCAGACGCTCGACATCCCAATCATCATCCTGTCCATCGTCCAGGACCGCGAGCGCGGCTTCCGCCTGGGCGTCGATCGCTACCTGACCAAGCCGATCAACACCGACGTCCTGTTCCGCGAGGTGGGTGCCCTGCTCGATCAGCGCAAGACCCACAAGCGCGTACTGGTCGTCGATGATGACGCCACGGCCTTGAAGACGCTGACCGAGGTCCTGAAGACCCGCGGTTACAGCGTGACCGAGGCGCGCGGCCACGACCTGTTCGAGAAGGCCAAGATGCTGCAACCCGACATCATCATGCTGAGCTCGAGCGCGCCCTCGCCCGAGATCGTCCAGACGCTGCGATTCGAGAAGGGCCTCGAAAACGTCCTGTTTTTTGTCTACCGGTAGGAGTGTCCGTGAGCAAGAAGATCCTGATCGTTGACGATGAAGTGCACCTGCGCACACTCCTGCACCAGACGCTCGAAGAACTCGAGGACGAGGGCGTCGAACTACACATGGCGACCAACGGCGAAGAGGCGATCGCCGCGATCGAGTCGATGCAACCAGAGCTGGTGTTGCTCGATGTGATGATGCCGAAGCTGAGCGGCTTCGACGTGTGCGAGCGCGCCAAGCGCGGCCTCGGCCTCACCAATGTCTACATCGTCCTGCTCACGGCCAAGGGACAGGAGTTCGATCGCCAGAGGGGCATCGAGGTCGGCGCCGACCTCTACATGACAAAGCCGTTCGACCCCGATGCGCTGCTGATGAAGGCGCGCGCCGTGCTCGGCATCTGACCCGATTCATGGCGCGAGTTTCTCTCAAGCAGATCGTCGGCGCCCAGAGCGGCCTGCGGCCGGCCGTCGCCGCCTTCGAGCGCGCGTTCGGCAGCGCCGTGGTGGTCGAGGACGCGACTGGTGGAGTGCTGCTGGGTGCAGCCGGCGGATCCGAGCGGTTCCCGGTGGTGCACGACGGGCAGCACCTCGGTGCGGTGTCGGGAGCACACGGAGCCGAGGCCATGGCGGCGTTGCTCGGTTTCCTCGCTGACAAGGAATCCGAGCGGAAGGCCCTCGGATCGGAAGTCCTCCAGCTCTACCGCGAAGTGAACCTGATTTACACCTTCTCGGAAAAACTGGCAGCGCTGCTCGACCTCGAGCGCGTCGCTCACCTGACCTTGACGGAAGCGCGGCATCTGATTGTCGCCACTGATGGGGCGATACTGCTGCTCGATGACAAGACCGGCGCGCTGACGGCCGCCTCGGCGTTCGGCGACGAGCTGCCCGGGGTCTCCGGATTTACTCGCGGCACCGGCATCGCCGGTACGGTGGCTGCCACCGGCGTTGGTGAGATCGTCAACGACGTGATGGGCGACCCGCGCCGGATGAAAGCGGTGGTCGACGTGCGGTCGGTCGTGTGCGCACCGTTGAAGGTCGGCGACAAAGTGATCGGGGTGATGATGCTGGCGAGCACGTTGCCCATGGCCTACGAAGCCCGCGAGCTCAAGCTGCTGAACACCCTGGCGCTGCAAGCGGCGACGGCTATTGAGAACGCGCGGCTGTTCGAGAGGACCGTGCAGGCCGGTCACGAGCGCGAGCGGCTGCTCGCGCTCAACAAGGCCGCGGAGGTGGCTCGCGCCGGTTACGAACGGGAGCTTGAACTCGCTGCCAGCATCCAGGCCAACTTGTTTCCGGCGACCTTACCGCAGCTCTCCGGCTACGACCTGGCGGCCCGCAACCGGCCCGCGAAGCGCTGCGGTGGCGACTACTACGACGCGATTCCGATCGCCGGCGAAGCATCGGTGCTGCTGTGCGTGGCCGATGTGTCAGGCAAGGGCGTGCCGGCCTCGTTGCTGATGAGCCACATGCAGGCGACCCTACGCGCGTTGCTCGGGCGCACCGCCTCGCTGCAGGAATTGACGGCGCATGCGCACGACCTGCTACATGGATCGACCGGCGACAACAAGTACGTCACTGCGGCACTGCTGGAACTGGAACTGGCCACGGGCCTGGCCCACTACGTCAGTGCGGGCCACATCAACAGCTTGCTGGTCAAGGACAGCGGCGACATCATCGCACTCGGATCAACGGGCGCCCCCCTCGGGCTCTTGCCGCCCGGGCTGCCGTACGACACCACGGCCGTCGCCATCGAACCGGGAGACTGCCTGATCCTCTGTTCAGACGGTGTGCCCGATGCGCAGAACGAAGCTGACGAGGAATTTGGCGAGAGCCGCCTGACGGCGATCCTGCAGGACGTCCGGTATCAATCCTCAGCCGAAATCGTGGCCCGAGTCTTTGACGCGATCGATGAGTTTGCCGGAACCACGCCGCAGTTCGACGACATCACGCTGATGGTGTTGCGCCGCCTCGAACGCTGATCGTCCTGATCTCCCAATCCTCGCTCGCCACCCAAGGCATCGCCTCGTCATCAAGTACGTTCCAGCCGTCGTACACCAGAGACGATCCGCCCGGCGTCTGCGCCGCGACCGGCACGGTGTTCCAGTTCGGCGGCTCAATGCCGCGCAGGTAGCGCACGAAGAAGTCGTTGCGCTTGCGGACAGTGATCGGGCTGCCCGCGCCATGATCGGCGCCGGGAATGACGACGAGCTCGAACTCTTTGGACGCCTTCACGAGGGCACTCACGACCTGCATGGTGCTTGACGGATCGACGTTCGTGTCGAGCTCGGGAACGACCAACATCAAATGCCCCTGCAGCTTTGCGGCGTTGTCGACATTCGAGGATGCGGCGTACTGCGGTCCAATCGGCCAGCCCATCCACTGCTCGTTCCACCAGATCTTGTCCATCCGATTGTCGTGGCAGCCGGAGTTAGACACGGCGACCTTGTAGAACTCCGGATGGAACAACAGACCGCCTGCGGAGTTCTGTCCGCCAGCTGACGTGCCGTAGATCCCGACGCGGGTGATGTCGTACGACGGGTACTTCGCCGCGATCGCCTTGTGCCACAGGATGCGATCGGGGAACCCCGCGTCACCGAGATCCTTCCACGCGACATCGTGAAACGCCTTCGAGCGATTCGCCGTGCCCATGCCGTCCACTTGCACGACGATGAAGCCGAGTTCAGCGAGGGTTTGCATGCCGGTCTGCGTGCTGAATGTTTTCGGCACGAAGGAACCCTGTGGGCCCGCGTAGATGTTTTCGATCACCGGATACTTCTTCGACGGATCGAAGTTGGTTGGGCGAATGATGATGCCCCAGATGTCGGTCTTGCCGTCACGCGCCTTTGAGACGAACACTTCCGGCGCCTTCCAACCCGTCGCGAGAAGATCGGTCGTATCCGCCTTCTCGAGTTCGAGCACGACCTTCTGATCGCTCGTGCGACGCAACTCGGTCACCGGCGGCAGATCCACCCGCGAATACGTGTCGACGTAAAACTGCTGATCGGGCGACCACGTCACGTTGTGCATCGCATTGGCAGACGTGAACTGCGTCAGCCCCGTGCCATCGAGGTTGATGCGGTACCAGTTGAGAAAATACGGATCGTTGCCAGCCTGCCACGGGATGACCGTGCCATTCGCCGTGAACCAGATCTGCCGCTTCGCCTCGTCCACCTTCTCTACGTGATGCACGGCGAACTGCCCAGACGTGATCTGGCTCTTCACTTTGCCGGTGACGCCGTCATACAGGTACAGGTGCGCCCATCCGTCGCGTTCCGACATCCAGACGATCTCTTTGCCGTCGGCGATGTCAAAGCGCTCCATTCGTGACGCATCGGTGAGTCCGGCCGCGGTGCGCCGATAGTCGATGAACGTGTTGCTGGTTTCCTCGATCACCGTGCGCGCCTTGCCCGTCGCCGCGTCCACTTCGATCACGCGATAAACCTGATGCCCGCGCTGGTTGTATTCAAACGTGAACGCGCGGCTGTCTTTGCGCCACTCGATCCGTTGATTCGCGTACGGATTCGGGAAGAGCGTGTTCTCGACGATGGTCTGTTTCTTCGCGTCGAGATTGAAGATGACCGGTGTGTCGATGTCGACCGTGTCACCGGGCTTGCGGTAGAAACGCGATGACGACTTTGGCTGCAGTTGGTCGGCCGGCGACGATTGCACGTAGCTCACCTGCCGGTTGTAGCCCGGCACGCGTCGATACGCCGCGATCTTCTTCGAGTCGGGCGCCCACTGGATCGACTGGTAGGTGTAGTAGTTGCCCTCGCTGCCTTCCCAGCTGAGTGCGGTCGCCTCATTCGCTTTGCCGACGGGCCGCACGAAGACGTTGAAGTTCTGGATGAACGCCTCCGACTTGCCGTCGGGAGACGTCTTGAATTGAGGGGCATCGTTGCCAGGCGCGCCGGCTCCGCCTGCGCGCCCCGCCGCACCACCGGCCCCGGCCCGCCCCTGTCCACCGGCACCGGCTGTTGCCGACACGCGCGTGCATACGTAATCGGTCAGCGTGCAGCGCACGCGCTGGGCCGCCGCGGCCCCAGGTGCGGCCGGCGCGGCCGCGGCGGCACCACCTGCGCGTCCGCCGCCTTGCGCAAACTCGATCGCCGTCATGTTGTCGGTGAACGTGAACGTCGTGAATGGCAGCGTGATGGCAGTCGCCGTGCCGCCAAGCAACGTCGTGATGCCGGTCGCCAGCTTCGCATGATCAAACGCCGGGGCCTTCGTCGCCGCAGCCGCATCAACCAACACGAACTCGTTGCCGCCCTTCACGCTGACGCGATACCAGAGCTTCGGCGAGCCGGCGATCCAGTTCGGTGCCTCGGCCTGGTGGTACACCTTCCCGGCGACACGCGTGGTCAGCGTCCTCGCGCGCTCGTAGTCCGCCGCGACACCATCCGAACCCGTCGGCACCTGCGCGCCAACATAGGCCGTGAGCCCCAGAACACCCGCAGCGATCACCGACAGAATCAAAGTCTTTTTCATATAACGTCTCCTCATGCGACTACTCGCTGCCTTGCTGTGCGTGATCCTACCTGTGCAAGCGACCGGATCACGGCTCGAACATCCAGAGAATCCCGAATTTACTCGCCCGGCCCCGCCGCGCTCTGTCGTCACGCTCGTGACGAGCAAAGGCGAAATCGACATCGAAGTCACGCGCGACTGGGCGCCCCGCTGCGCCGACCGCTTCTACAACCTCGCGCGCCTCGGTTACTACACCGACATGCGCATCCATCGGGTGGACGCCGGCCAGTGGGCGCAGTTTGGCATCAACGGCGTGCCCACGATTGCCAAACTGTGGCGCACCGCGGAATTCCGCAACGACCCATTCATCCCCGCACATTCCAACGTCCGCGGCACCGTGGCGTTCGCGTTCAAGGACCCGGCCGCGCTCACGACCCAAGTCTTTATCAATCTGCGCGACAACTCCCCGACGCACGATAAAGAACCCTTCGTCCCCTTCGGTCGTGTCATCCGCGGCATGGACGTCGCTGACGCGCTCTACTCCGAGTACGGCGGCAACTCCGGCGGCGGCATCCGCGCCGGCAAACAGGATCCCCTCTTCGAGGGCGGCAACGCCTACATCGACCGCCTGTTCCCGAAACTCGACAAGATCATGGACGTGAAGGTCCGCTGACGCAAGCAATGGCCCGATAAGCCAGATACCATTGGGGCACCGATGCCTGACTCGATCCTGATCGCGGAAGACAACCCCGCCGCACGTGTCGGCCTCCAGCAGCTGATCCGCAGCTGGGGCTTCGACGTAGACGTCGCAGGCGACGGCGAAGAGGCCCTCCAGAAAGTGGTCCTCCGCCCACCCACCATCGTCTTGAGCGACATGGTGATGCCGCGCATGAGCGGCATCGATCTGCTGAAGTCGGTGAAGCAGCACGACCCGTCCATCGTGGTCGTGATCCTCACCGCGCAGGGTTCGATTGAAACCGCCATCGAAGCCATCAAAGACGGCGCGTACGACTACCTGATGAAGCCGGTGGATCCGCAGCGTTTGCGGATTGTCATCGATCAGATCCTGGATCGCGGCCGCACACAGCGTGAAGTCGAATCGCTGAAACGACGTCTCCGTGATCAGGGCCAGATGGGCCCCATGATCGGGCAGAGCCCCGAGATGCAGCAGGTCTATCGCGTCATCGAGCAGGCGGGGCCCACCAACGCATCTGTACTCATCACCGGCGAATCGGGCACGGGCAAGGAACTCGTGGCGCAGGCCATCCATCAGGCGAGCCCGCGCAAGAACGCGCCGTTTGTGGCCGTCAACTGCGCCGCGATTCCCGACACGCTGATGGAAAGTGAACTCTTCGGCCACGAGAAAGGCGCGTTCACCGGCGCACTCGCGCGACGTCAGGGCTGCTTTGAACTCGCCGATCGCGGCACGCTCTTCCTCGACGAAGTGGCCGAGATGACGCCGGCCACGCAAGCCAAGCTCCTGCGCGCGCTTCAAGAACGCCGCTTCCGCATCGTCGGTGGCACCGACGAGAAGTCCGTCGACATCCGCGTGATTGCCGCGACCAACTTGAACACCAAGAAGGCGATCGACGAGGGCAAGCTGCGCGAAGACCTCTTCTACCGATTGAACGTGATCGGCATTCAGCTGCCGCCGCTGCGGGACCGCACCGACGACATCCCGCTGCTGGTTGACGCGTTCATCCGTGAATTTGCCTCAGCCAACCACAAGTCCGTCGGCGGCGCGGATGCCGCGGCGATGGACCGACTGATGCGACATCGTTGGCCGGGCAATGTGCGCGAACTGCGCAACGTCATCGAACGCGGCGTGATCATCGCGCGCGGCCCGCTGCTGACCCCGGCCGATCTGCCCGGTCTCGCCGATGTGGCGGTCGCAGCCACACCCGTCTCGCCAGGCGAGGTCGCGGCCGGCATGACCGTGGATGAATTGGAGCGCAAGCTCATCGACGTGACGCTCGCGCACACCGGCGGCAACAAGACCAAAGCCGCCGGCATGCTCGGCATCAGCGTGAAGACCCTGCACAACAAATTGAAAGCCGCCGGCCTCGAAGCGGCGGACGCCGAGAACGCCGGCTGATGTCGTTCCGGCTCGGCCTGAAAGCCAAGCAGGTCATTGGCGTCACGCTGATCGTCACGCTCGCAATTGGCGCGCTGACGACGATCTATCTTGGGCTGATGGTGCGTGAGTGGCTCAAGCAGACGCAGGCCCCGGGTGATCTGGTCGCCAACATGATTTACCAGCGTGCGTTTGCGGTGGCGGCCGAAGACACTACGGGCGATCTGCCCGCCGCGCTCCGCAACGACGCGGGCCTGCGGTCGATCCTCGAAGCGTCGCTGTATTCGAGCAGCGTCACCTTTGCCGCGATCACCGACGCGCAGGGCAACATCATCGCGCACAACGATCCCGACCCTGCCCTGGTCGGCAAAGCGCTCGTCGTCAGCGGTCAGCTCTCGAAGCTGATCGAAGCCGGATCCATTCGCCAGATTCGCGCGATCTACACGCCGGGTGGCGGCACGTACGACGTGAAGAAGGATCTGCTGATCGCCGGCGGCAACGCATTTGGCGCGATCCATGTCGGCGTCTCCACGCTGCTGCTTCGCAAGCAGATGAATGAGGCGCTGGTCCTGCTCCGGCTGCCGATCCTCGGCGTCCTCGTCGGCACCGTGTTTGTCGCCATGCTGCTCGCCAACGTCATCCTGCGCCCCATCTCCGTGATCAGCAGCGGCGTCGCACGTCTCGGCCGTGGCGAGTTCGACGCGGAAGTCGATCTGCCTGACGATGCGGAGTTGCGCGACGTGAGTGAATCGATCAAAGCCATCGGGGCTCGATTGGCAGCCGGCGGCGACGGACAACAGAAGGATGCGAAACGTCTGGTTGCGCTGAGCCGCCTCTCAGCCGGCATCGCGCACGAGATCAAGAATCCGCTCAACGCGATGTCGATTCACCTTGAGCTCCTGCGCACGCAGATGGGCGGTTCGCGCGAGGCCACCGAGCATCTCGCCGTGATCATGGGCCAGCTGCGCCGCCTCGACGAGGTTGTGCAGAACTTCCTGAAGTTCTCGCGCCCTGAGCAGCTGACGTTGCGCGCAACATCACTGCTGGCCATGCTCAACGACATCAAGCACGTCGCCGAAGCCGAAGGCGAACGCGCCGGCGTCCGCGTGGTCGTCGAGTGCCCCGCAGATCTGCCCGACGTGCACGCCGACGCGTCGTCGCTCCAGAATGCCCTGCTGAATCTGGCATTGAATGGATGTCAGGCGATGCCGAACGGCGGCACATTGCGGATCACCGCCGCGCGCTTGTCGGGCGGCCGTGTGTCAGTGGCCGTGGCCGATTCTGGTGTGGGCATCCCGGCCGACCAGCTCGACAAGATTTTCAATCTCTACTTCACGACCAAAGAAGACGGCACGGGCATCGGCCTCGCCATGGTCTACCGCACGGTGCAGCTCCATGACGGCGATATCAAGGTGGAGTCGGCACCGGGACGAGGCACGACGTTCACCGTGACGTTGCCTGTTGAACCTGCGCAAACCGCGCAATAATCAAGCATGCGCCGTTTGCCCATCCTCCTCGCCCTTGGCGCCGCTGCGCTGCTGGCCGGAGGCTGTGGCGCGAAGGCGCAGGTCCTGATGCCCGACTCGGTGCCGCTGGCCATCCCGGCAGCACCGATGCATGTGGTGGTACCGGCTGCACCAGAACCGCCGCCGCTGCCAATTGTGGAAACACAGGTCCAGACGACGCCGCCCGCGGCTCTCAACAACAACTCGACGCGTGGACGGACAGACCCGCCGGCGTCACGGCCCGCAGCAACGCCGGCCCCCGCGCCAGTGACGCCAGCACCCGCGCCGGCGACACCGACGCCGCTTGAGGCATCAGCCAAGCAAGGCGAGCTCGAGCAAAACGCGCGCACGCTGAGAGACTCTGCGGAGCGCGCGCTCGACAAGATCGACTACAAGTCGCTCAGCGGCGACGGTAAGGCGCAGTACGACACCGCCAAGCGCTTCCTCAAGCAGGCCGACGATGCGCTGAAAGCCAAGAACGTCGTCTACGCATGGCAGCTCGCCGACAAGGCGAACACCATCGCGACGTTGTTAAAGTAGAAAGCCCTACCAGCTGCTCTTGATCTGTTCCCACTCCGCGCGCATGGCGGAGATGAGGGCCTGCGTGGCGCGCGGGTCGAGTGCGCGGGCGCGTTCTGGGATGATGGCGGCGATCACGAGCACGTCGAGATCAGCGCGAGCGCTTTGATTCGCCTGACCCTTCGCGCGGATCCAGGCGGCGATAGCGGCGTCCCAGGCGCGATCGAGTTCGGCCGCGCCGCGCGCGCCGGCGGCCAGCCAGTAGCCGGCCGTTAACGACAACGCGTCTCGGGCGAGCTCCGCTTCGCTCTGTTCCACGATGCGCTGGTAGTACTTGTGGCGGCCGGCATCGGGCGCAAGTTGAGCCGCGCGGTCCACGGCGGTGGCCCACCAGTCGAAGAGTCTTTCGCGCGCGCGGGGATCCCCTCCGGCCGCATCGATGTGCGACGCGAGCGCCACTTCCAACAGCTCGGCCGCGGCACCGGGTCGGCCTTCGAAGAAGACCGTGAGGCCAAGGCCGATGGTCAGATCACGTCGATCGGTCGTCGCGAGGCGCACCGGATCCACTGCGGCGAGCAAGGTGTGCGCCTGCTGGAGGTCGGTGCTATCGGATGACGCGTGATAACGCTCAACGAATGCGCGGCCGAGCACGAGGTCCGCAGCGGCGGCGAGCATCGGCGCCTTGCGAGCATCCGCAGCGGCGGCAATGGCCTGATCGTATTGGCCCTGGTTGAGCGATTGCCGGGCCTTGGTGAGCTGGGCCAGTTGCGCCGGTGTCTGGGCAGACGCGATCGCGCCCAGCGCCAGCATTCCGACGGTCACGAGAGCCCTACGCAGCATGCAAACACTTTAATCTTTCTGTGCCCAAAACCATGTCGTTCTTGCTCGCCGGATCGGCGCGGCACGTAGTTCTTACCAGCCCGGACCTCCCATGGTGCACAGATCTGCACGTGCCGACCCTTGGCCGGCCCTTGTACGACTGGCACGTCTCTTGATACATCTACTGGCGTGCCTCGCCTTCCCCTCGCCCTGATCGTCGCCGCCGCCATCGGTGGTTCCGTCGCCGCTCAAACCGGCGCGAGTCAGGACGTTCGCCCGGCGATGCCGTCGTTCAAGTCGTCGGCCACGCAGGTGGCCATCACTGCAGCGGTGCGAGAGTCGAACGGCACGCCGGTGACGACGTTGAAGCGGGATGATTTCGAGATCATCGACAACGGCGAGGCGCGCGCGATCAGCAGCTTCTGGTTTGAACCGTCGGCCGCGTCGGTCGTCGTGTTGTTTGATCGCAGTGGCAGCATGCGGCTCAGCGACAAGATCGACATCGGGCGCGATGCCACGCGGCAGTTGCTCGGGTGGCTCGATGCGGGCGTGGATCAGGTATCGCTGCTCGGCTTCGATCGTGATGTGTCGCGGCTCCAGCCGTTTGAGGCCGCGCCCGGTCACATTCTTGAGCAGCTCGCGCACGTGGATGCGTTCGGGACGACGGCGTTGCTTGATGCCATGGCCACGGCGGCGAATGAAGTCACTGAGCATCGCACGCGGCGCGCGGTCTTTGTGATTACAGACGGGCTCGACACCGATAGCCGTGCGACGGCCATGACGGTGTCGCGGATGGCGGCCGGCATTGATGTGCCCGTCTACGTCGTGATCACGACGCCGGTCGTTGATCGCACGAACGCTGCGGCGCGGACGGCGGATCTTTCGGAACTCGCGCGACGCACTGGTGGCGAAGCGTTCATCGTCACCACGCCTGGCGAGGCGATGCTGGCGACGCGGGCGATTGCGTCGGATTTGCATCATCAGTATTTGATGGCGTTCGCGTCGGACGGCACGCCGGGATGGCATGCGCTCGACGTGCGCGTGAAGCAACAGAAACTGCTCGTGCGGGCACGAACCGGCTATGACGCTGGCGTGCGCGCAGCGGGCCAATAGAGAACAGCAACACCACAGCACGAGCCCTAAGGAGGCCCTATGCGTAAATCACTGATCACTGCAGTACTCGTCACGTTTGCTCTCGCCGGCAGCACCGCCTGCGCGACCAAGAAGTTCGTCACCGAGCAGGTGGGCGGCGTGAACACAAAGGTTGACGGTCTCTCGAAGAGCGTTGAAGAGAACCAGCAGCGCACGCGTCAGAACGAAGACAAGATCGCGGGCGTGGATTCGAAGGCCGGCGCGGCAGCGGGTGCGGCGGGCGCGGCGCAGACCGCGGCGAATGCGGCCGGAACGAAGGCGGACGCGGCCAACACGGCGGCGGGCGCGGCAGCCGCGAAAGCCGCTGAAGTGGAGAAGAACAGCCGTCGGTTGATGTTCACCGTGGTGCTCGATGAGAGCCAGGGCAACTTCAAGCTGGGCGACGCGAAGCTGCCGGATGCGGCCAAGGCCAAGCTCGACGAGCTCATGGCCAAGGTGAAGGCCGACCCGAAGAACGCGTACTTTGAGATCGAGGGTTACACGGACTCGACCGGCACGCCGGAACTGAACAAGAAGCTCGGCCAGGCACGTGCAGACGCCGTGCGCGAGTACCTCTACAAGCAGCACCAGGTGCCGCTCTTCCGAATGAACATCATCAGCTTTGGTGAGGAGAACCCGGTCGGCGACAACAAGACCCGCGACGGCCGCGCCCTGAACCGCCGCGTGGTGATCAAGGTTCTGGCCTAGACGGAATCGCCCGTTACAACCGGTGGGGCAATCGGGGTCTCAACACCTCGATTGCCCCACTGCCCTTTTTAACGATAGACTTAGGGTTCGTTAGTTGCGGCGTTCGTCCCACCAAGTGCCGACATAGCTCAGTTGGTAGAGCGGCTGATTCGTAATCAGCAGGTCACCAGTTCAAGTCTGGTTGTCGGCTCCATCTTTCTTGCCAAGAACTTGACCTGGACGGTTCTTAGCGCTTAGGATCTTTCTACAACTCCCCGGTGTCAAAGCCGGTTGGGCGGTCTATATGACCGCCTTTTTTTATGGCCGCAAAGCCTCGCACCATCGTCTATGTCGACGGCTTCAACCTCTACTACGGGGCCGTCAGAGGCACCCCGTACAAGTGGCTGAACCTGGAAAAATTCTTCCAGCTCGTCAGGCCCCACGACGACATTGTGTTGATTCGGTATTTCACCGCGCAGATCACCGGGCCGACGCGACCGAACCAAGATGCCTTCCTGCGCGCTCTTGCAACGCTACCCAAGGTTGACATCACCTTGGGGACGTTCAAGCAGAAACAGATCGCATGCACCCACAACGGGTGCCCCTCGCCCACGAGCACGCGAAAGTACTTCGCCATCCAGCAGGAAAAGAAGACCGACGTGAACATCGCAGTCGCGATGCTGACCGATGCCTATCTGAACGCCTGCGATCAGCTGGTGCTGGTCACGGGAGACTCGGATCTGCTCGGCGCCGTGAAGGCGGTACGCCAGAACTTCGGCAGCAAGCGCGTCGTCGTCTACGTGCCGTCCAGAGATCCGGCCCGAGGCTATGTTGAACTGAAAGCTGCGGCGTCCAAGGCCAGCCTGCTGCCTCTGAATCTACTGCCGCTCGCACAGTTCCCCAATGTGATTCCCGATGGCGCCGGCGGCACGATCACGAAGCCAGCGACCTGGTAATTGACGACGGCTCGCACGACCGCAAAGTCACAGCTCTCGTCGGCGAGAAACAGCACCGTTAGCGCGGATCGCGCTGCCCACTGCCAATGAAGACGACTTCTTCGTGCGCGAGGTATCCGCAGCGTATCGAATAGCCGCGTGAATGTCCTCGAGCGTCAATGAGGGGTAGCCATCCATGAGATCCGAGTCGGAGGCCCCTCGCTCAGCTTCCGCAGGATCAACTCGACAGGAATCCGAGTACCGCGAATCACCGGCTTGCCGAGCATGACGCGAGCGTTGATCTCGACGCGATCTGTGAGTGTCATCTCAAACCCTTTGGCCGAGAATACACCCAGACGTGCAGGTTGGACTAGGGCACGGCCCCGGCGACACCACGTCTATGGTCTCTCGTCACGCCCTGACGTTGTCCGCAGCAATCGCCCGCATGTCGTCTGACAGACGAGCATCATCGCTCGCTCGCTGCCAGAACTCTTGCGCCGCGGCCCGCGCCTCTTCCCACACGTCCAGTGTCTCCGCGGTCGGATGCGGCCGCGCGAACACGCGAACAGGCACCTGCCCGTCCGCGGCCGGCGCATAGAACATCGAGACCTGATCAAACGCGGGCGCCAGGCGCAGGCGCGGGCCCTCTGAAAAGAACACCACGTTGTAGTGATGCCGATCCGTGTTGGCGATGAGTGCGCCAAATGCATCGAGCCACCGCAGACGTCGCGCATCGTCCTCGGCGAGCCGCCCGGTGATCCCCAGTTGCACGGCGGCCTGCGCCCAGGAGTCGGCGAGATCGTTGTGAACGGCAGCCAGACTCTGAACGGCAACACGCCCGCGCGCGCCCGCGCGATCAAATCGTTCGCTCTCAAGAAACACGTGCGAGGACGCCTCAACGAGATGGGTCGTTGCCGCTGAAATCCCGTACGACGACACGATATTCAACGCGAGTGCTTCGAGCACGAGCAAATCACACCAGCGCCTCGCCGCTCGATCGTCGGGGCCTCCACGCGCGGCGAATTTCACCAACACATGGCGACCATTCACCATCACTCCAAATTTGGGCCGCTCACCGCCCGCAGACGACAGTGGCGGATGCCCCGCAATCGTCGCCTCGGCGATCGCCGGATAATCACCCTGCGTCCCCACGCGATTCTCGAGCACCTGCCAACGGGCAAACGACTCGGCACCAACAATCAAATTGCCAGGCAGATCTTCGCCTCGCCGCGTCATCGCCAGCAGAATGTGATGATCCGACCAGTCTTCCAAACGCAGCGGCAATCGTAGATCGCCGTGTGTTGCGGCAAAATGCCGTCCGAGGAACCCCGCGGGCCTCGCATCCGCCAGCTCCACCGGCAAGCCATCGGAGACCACTCCCGCCGTTGCCCAAAACGCCTGACGAGCCGCCAACGTAATGAGTTCGCCAGCCGCCGTGGCCGCACCGTTCCGATCAACCCGAAAGACGGGGAAATTCGCGGTCTGCAGATTGGGCCACGCTTGCCGCAGGCCATATCGCGTTGCGCGGGCGCGACCGATCCTGACGATGGCAGGACCCGCGTCTCGAACCATCCGCATCATGGTCTGGGGCGAAATGCCGAGCCTCCGCCGAAGCTCGCCAGCATCCATGGCGCCACGACTGAGCTCGACGACTACGGCGCTCACAATGGAATGATTATATCTGTCATTTAGTCGCGAATTAGGCCTATTTATTCACTCTTGTTACTACTTTCGGAATGATCTTGGAATGATAACATCACACGACATAACGGCTCGGCACGCTGCCAGAGTCACGCCCCTGCGCTACAGTTACCCCTTCATGTCTCCCCAGCCTTTTACCCTCAGTCAACGTCTCCGCTACGCCTTCGACAACACACTTTCTAAAGGCACGCCGGCCCTCATCGGCTGGTTGGCGGTGGCATCCACCGCGTTCGTGGGACTCACTGCGCTCATCGTCACGATCACGGGCGCAGCGCCGACTGACGACAAGGGACTCCCCGACCCGCAGCCGTTCGCCTCGCAGATGTGGGACAACCTCATGCGTACCCTCGACTCAGGCACGATGGGCGGCGACAAGGGTTCGCACTTCTATCTCTTCATGATGCTCGCCGTGACCGTCGGCGGCGTCTGCATCGTCGGCACGCTGATCGGCGTCATCTCGAACGGCGTCGGCAACCAGATCGACGAACTGCGCAAGGGCCGATCGCTCGTCGCCGAACGTGATCACATCGTGATCCTCGGCTGGAGCCCGCAAATCTTCGCCGTGATCAGCGAGCTGATCCTCGGCAACGAACATCGCCGCAACTGCATCACCGTCCTCGCCGACCGAGACAAGGTCGGGATGGACGACGAGATCCGCGACCGCATTGCGGATTTCAAGACGACGAGGGTGGTGACGCGGCGCGGGATCCCGAATGACCTCGGTGACATCAAGATCGCCAACTTCAACGCGGCGCGCGCGATCGTGATCCTCTCGCCCGAAGGCGACGAACCGGACGCAGAAGTGATCAAGTCCATTCTGGCGGTGACCAACCATCCGGCGCGGCGCACCGAGAAATTCCACATCGTCGCTGAAATTCGCGAGCGCAAGAACATGGCGCCGGCACGGCTCGTGGGTCGCGATGAGGCGCAGCTGATCGAAACGGGCGATGTGATCGCACGTGTGGTCGCACAGACCTGCCGCCAGACGGGGCTGTCGACCGTCTACACGGAGCTGCTCGATTACGGCGGCGACGAGATCTACTTCAAGGAAGAGTCGTCGCTGAAGGGACTCACGTTCGCCGATGCCCTGATGGCGTTCGAGAGCTGCGCCCTGATCGGCATGAAGACGGCCGACGGCGCCGTGCAACTGAACCCGCCGATGACACAAGTCTTTGGGCCGGGCGACAAGGCGATCGTCGTCGCGAAGGACCTCGCGTCGGTCGCCGCCGACGGCAAGGCGCCGACACTCGATCGCGCGCTGCTGGTGCATCGACAGCCGACCCCCACGCTACCGGAACGCACGTTGCTGCTCGGTTGGAATTCACGCGCGAAGATCATCGTGCGCGAACTCGACGGCTACGTCGCACCGGGCTCATCGCTGACCGTCATCGCCGAGGGCGACGGCATCCCCGGGGAAGTCTCCGCGGTCACCGCGTTGCTGAAGAACACCACGCTCGACTACCGCGAGGGCGACACGACCGATCGCGACACGCTCGAAGCCACCCAGCCTGAGCAGTATCAGCACATCATCGTGCTCTCCTACTCGGACCATCGTGATGTGCAGAAGGCCGACGCGAGCACGCTCGTCACGCTGCTCCACCTGCGCGACATCGAGACGCTCAGCGGCGCGAATCGCTACTCGATCGTCACCGAGATGCTCGACATGCGCAATCGCGAGCTCGCTGAAATCACCCAAGCCGACGACTTCATCGTCAGCGAACGGCTCACGAGCTTGCTCGTGGCCCAGGTCACCGAGAACAAGGACCTGCGCGCGCTGTTCGACGACATCTTCGACGCAGATGGATCAGAGATCTACCTCAAGCCGGCCGCCGACTACGTGAAGCTCGGACAGCCGATGAGCTTCTGGCACGTAGTCGAAGCCGCGCGACAGCGCGGGCACGCGACGATCGGCTATCGACTCGCGTCGGGCAGCAACGACGCGTCCAGCAGCTACGGCGTGAGCGTCAACCCGAACAAGAGCACGATGGTGACGTTCAGCGCCGACGACCGCGTGATCGTGGTGGTCGAAGACTAGCGCATCGTCCGCGCAACAATAGAAACGGGGCGCCCGATCGCGAGATCGGGCGCCCCGTTGTCGTTCTGAATGCGGAATGAGTTACTTGATGATAGCGGTCGGCTTCTTGCCTTCGTACTTCAACGTGATCTCGTTCGCGGTGCAGAGGTCGAGATCCGTCCACTCGATCGAGCCCTTGTCTTCGTCCACAACCTTCAGATCCCACTTGCACGACTTCTCGCTGCGCGAGAATTCGATGTCGACGCTCTTGTTATTCGGGAGCACGTCCTTGCCCATCACGTCTTCGCCCCACGAGTCGTCTTTGCTCGGCGAGACGTAGACTTCGGCAATCGTGAAGCCGGTCTTGTTCACGAGCGTGAAGTCGAGCTTGCGGTTCTGGGCCGCCTGCAGACTCACGGAGCCAAGAATGACCACCGCAAGAGCGGCCGTGGCGAGGGCGGCTTTGATCAATCGGATTTTCATGTCAATGATTCTAGAGCACAACAACGCACTCTAGCGTTCAAAAATACGCGACACGAGATCAGCCACCCGATCGGGCGCTGAGATCACACCCACGAGGTGTGCCTGCATGCGCCGGCACTGGGATCGAATCGCCTGATCCGTTAATGCACGGCCGATCGACTGGGAAAGATTCCGCAAGTCGGACCACACGGCCACCCCGGCCACATCAAGACGAGCCGCGTTGTCGAACTGGTCATAGTCGGCGGGCACCACCACGGCCGGAATGCCGGCGGCCAAAGCCCGATACATCACGCCAGCACCGCCATGGTGCACAACAGCCGCATACCTCGGCAGGTCTCGCGCGTACGACACAAAGCCCAGTCGTCGCACATTGCCGTCGACCTCGCAGCGATCACTGTGCCGATCTCCGTCGCTGACATGAAACTCGATCGTCGGCATCTCCCGCGCGGCGTGCCGCACCGCCTGCCACATCGCCTGGCGTCGCCACGGAAGATGCGTGCCCATCGTCACCAGCACATGCGTCCGGTCCGGCACAAAGAGCGGCGAGGGCGCGTCAGACGGTGGCGTGTACATCACGGGCCCAACCCACCGCACTGCTGGAGAGACGCGGCGCGGAAACTCCAGAGCCTCAAGCCCAAGCCCGAGAATGCAGTCCGGCGAATAGATCGCTTCGTATCCATCGGATCGATACACCGACGGAAAGCCCAACGCCGTCAATGTCGCGCGATGCCGGCGATGCACGGCGCGCTTGAACAGACGAATAGTCGCGCGACCCGCGGCATCACGCGCACGCCAGAGCGCACCGGATCTGGGTCGCCAGCCGCCAAGATAACCAGGCGGGCCGTCCGGCGCTTCGAGCGCACATGGCGATGGCGCAGACGTCCACCACGGAATCCCCCGCTCGATCGCGGCACTTCCCGCTACAGGTACCACGAAATCCGCAATGACAAGGTCCGGACGGTCGTCCTGCCACAACGCCAGCAACTCACCGCGGAATTTCGTGAGCAACCGCAAGTTGTCCGTGAACTGACGATGCAACCGCAGCGGGTTGCTCTGGACCGGCTTCGGTGGGTTGACGATCGACGCGATCAGCGCGTCGGCCCCCGCCATGAGTGCGCACCCTTGCAGCCCAGCCGCAGCGATTTCTGCTTGCGCACCGGCGGTGCTGATGACGCGCACATCGACTTCCGCTGCGAGCCTCCGGGCGATCCCGAGTATGGGATGCAGGTGGCCGCTCATTGGTGGCGCGACCAGATCGACGCGTCGCCGCGTCACGACACCTCCCTCGCCATCACGCGTTCACCCCACTCGCGACAGAGCGCCAACACTTGCGGATTCGCCAGATAGTCCATGTGGCCGCAGTCCACCACCTGGTCGACGCGACCGGACCACGCGCGTGAAATCCAATCGCCGCGGCCGCGGAGCACGAACAGGTCGCAGGCCGGCGCACGACGCGCGACCGGGCCGTAGGCGAAGACGTGCAGACGCTGGAGGATGTGGTCGGGCAGCGCCACATTCGCGAGCAACTCAAGACCGCAGCTGCCCGCAAGCAGGAGCGTCTGCTCGGCGCGCGCCGCCATCTCGACCACCGACGACCGGTGCTGGTCGACAAACACCGGCGTGCGCGACCTCAGATACTGACGCGTGTTGTGCCAGCTGGCCGCAGCGAGCGACACGTTGCGATACGGCCGCGTGCGGTCGTCGTACGGAAAGTTTGTCTGCACCTTCGCCACGTCAGGCCAGGACAGCGCGTCGAGAAATGCCGACTGCGCCGGGCTCAGGGCGCATCGCCCTGGATCACTCTGCCCCGTCAGAAACGCCACCTGCCGCGTCACGAGCGCACCTCGAATGATCCATCGGCGTGGACGCGATAGCGCCGACGTCGCCAGGTGATCGCACGCTGACTCGCCGCATGCAGCAGGTGCAGCGGCTGCAGGAGTTCACTGACGATGCTGAGCAGCGGGCGGTGGATGGCGCGGCCGTAGATGCGGCGCTGGAGATACATCAGCGCGATCGATCGCGTCAGGAGCACCATCAGCGCCACAACGATCGCGGCCGTTGACGGCTCGAGGATTGTGGCCACGGCGATGCTCCACAACAGCAATGCCGGCGTGACGTTCAGGGCCGTGATCAGCGCCTGCATCCGCACAGGCTGTCGCAGACACAGCAACAGCGCAAAGAGATACCAGCGGTGCATCTGTCGGAGGTAATGACCGACGTCTACGACGGTCGTCTCGACCCACACCGGTGCCGCGGTCTGGCAGATCCGGCCTCCGCGCTTGAGCACCTGCTCGGCTACCGCGAGGTCGTCAGTGATCGATCGCATGATGGGCCCGAATCCGCCGATGCGTTCGATCGTTTCGGATCGCATCGCGTAGGCCATGCCGTTGATCGTGACCGGCGGGCACACGGTCAGCAGTGGCAGGTATGTGAGTGCCGCGTTGTTGTTGACGAACTCGGCCAGCAGTGCCGAAGGCCAGCGACCATCATCGAGACAACCCGGTAGCGCCGTCGTGACCTCTCCACGCGCAAGACTGCTCACGATGGCCTCGGCACTCGACGCCGGCATCCGAGTGTCATCGTCAACCACCATGAAGATGTGCGAGCCCACGATGCCGCGCGCGCGCTCGAGTTTGAAGAGCTTCGGGTTCTCACCTTCAGGCGCCTGAGGCAACGACACGATCTCGATGCGCACACGCGGATGTGCTCTGCGCAGCGCCTCACACACGTCGCGCGCAACGGGATCGTCGTCATCAATCAGCCACACAAAGAGTGCTGTGGGGATGGTCGCGAGGTTGGCGGCCAGCGTGTCGCGGAGGCGCGGATCGCCAGACAGAATCGGCTGAACGATTCCTACCGTCGAGAGATCAGCGGTGGCTCGCGGTGTCTCACTGTGCGCTGCGCGAACGGCGAGCCAGGCCTTCATCACGAGCAGTCCCAGGTAGATCGCGGCGAGCCAGACCATCATCACGTGGGCTGGCTCCGTTGCCACCGTACAAAGGCCTCAACGCCGTCCGTGAGTGACACGGACGGCGGCCCAAGATCTGCGAGGGCCCGAGACACATCGAACGTCTTCGACCACGCGAACACGCCCACACCAAACCGCGTGATCGGCGGCTCACCGGCGAGGCGCAGCCAGCGATAGGCGGCTTCTGTTGCACCAGCCACCGCCATCGCGGTGCGCACCGACACACGACGCCTCGGCGCCGGCAAACCGAGACGCGCGAAGACGTCGAGCAGAAAGTCCTGCATGACCACGGGCTCGTTGTTGGTCAGGTTGTAGGCATCGTCAACCTGTGTCTTCGTCGCAATCTCGAGCAGGTAGTCCGCCAGCGTATCCACGTAGATCAGGTCGCCGATCGGCGGCGGCCCCGTCGTCGTGAACAGCGGCAGCCGGCCGGCCTTCGCCGCCGCCAGAATCCGCGGAAACAGCACCGTGTCGCCCGGACCAAACACCGCGCGCGGACGGGCGATCACCGATTCGCCGGGATAGGCGCGCACCAGCAACTCACCGGCATATTTCGTCGCGGCATAGTCATTGGCGAATGTGGGACCGATCGGTGAATCCTCGCGCATGCCGAGTTGGTGCTCGGGCCGGTAGTACACCGAGCTCGACGACACATAGACCAACCGGGGCAGCCCATGCCGTTTACAGAAGGCAATGACCTGTCGCGTGGCCTCGACGTTGTCTCGTTGATACGCCGCTAATGGCGCCCACGGTGTGGCGCGTGCGGCGGCGTGAATCACGACGTCCGGCACAAACGGCAGGTCGAACGGTTGCGACAGATCCCGCGACGAGTAGTGTTCGATGCTGAGCCGACGTCGACCGACACCGTGCATCACGAGTGCCGGGCGTCGGCGCGCGCGCTCCTTCAGCCGACCGCCGACAAATCCCGATGCGCCGGTGACGAGAATCCTCACGCGCCCTCCACCGGTCGCTCGACGCAGCGGATTCGACGACGCTTGTCGATCGCCGATGTCGTCGTCCACAACGCGAATTGCACATCGGGCCGTCGTAGTGACAGGCCGTCGGCGAGCGCGGCCAGTTCGTGTCGCACGGCCTGCTGAACGTCAACCACAACAGACACATCGCAGCAGAGCTGCACATCCCAGGCGCGCCCTCGCTGCTCGATGCGATAGTCCGCAAGCGACGTCCCTGCCAGAGCCATCGCGCGGCGGATCGTGTCGGGGAACACCGGCCGCAGCGTCGCGCCACCAGCCACGCGGCACCACAGCACATCGTCGGCTCGGCCTTCCACGGCAGCGAGGCTGCGTGTCACGCGACCGCACGGGCACGGCCCCTGCGCTTCTCGAAGCACATCGTCGAGCCGATAGCGCACGACCAACTGGGTCGTGCGCGTGAAGTCGGTGATGATCGGCCGGAATCGACGATGGCCGTCGATCGAGTCGTCAAGCCACTCCGACTCGATGTGCAGGAACTCTTCATTGAGGTGCAGTCGGCCGGCCGCACATGTCGCCGCGAGGAATCCTTCGGTAGCCTGATACACCTCCTGAATCGACGCCGTGAACGCGCGGCCGATCACGATGCGATCGTCGGGCTCGATGACTTCAGCAACGGAGACGATCTGTCGCGGAGCGATCTTCAGGGAGCCGTCAATCGCCGCCAGGGCCAGGCGATGCAGCACCGTGGGTGGTGCAACGAGAATGTCGGGAGGCGTCGCGTTCAGCTGCTCGATGTGTTGTTCCAGCGGCACGAGGAGGTCATGAAACGCGAACGCGATGCGACGACTCGCGACGGTTGCGTAGAGGTTGCTGTTGGCGCGCAGGAAGAACGCCAACCGCAGCGGTCGCTGCCATGGCGTCACGAGCTGACGCAGCGACGCTGACGACAGCAAGCGCGCGAGTACGAGGCCAGCCCAGCGCTGGCGCTCATCCGCGCTGACCAGAAACACGCTGCGCGTGCCAGACGTACCGCTCGACAGACCGACCGTCAGGCCATCGATCGTCGGCGCGAAGTCCCGGCTCCGCTCGGCCGCCACGGCCACCCGCATCGCGGCATCGAGGGTGATACCTCGGCTGTTGAAGCCGGCGAAGTCGGCGACGATGGTCGCCTTGTCAACGATGGGCAGTTGTTCGAGGCGCCTGGCGCGCAGATCACGATAGAACTTCGCGAGCGGTAGCTCGGCCCGAAGGAATCGACGGATGCGCCCCTGCTGATGGCGCAACAGGTCGTCGCGCGTCGGACACGGGCGTCCCCATCGCGCGCCCGCGAACGCTCCGACGACTCTCGCACGCTCACTCACGGGTCGGCTCGTGTCGACGGGCGTGAAAGGCGGCGTGCGCTTCAGTGCAGTGAGACGGCAACATCTGCAGGTCAGGTTGTGCGCGCCGCAGGGTATGCAGGTCCGTCAACGTCGTGCGGTACCGTGACCAGTTATGCATCATCGGCCGCGCGATGATCGACGGCAGGCGATTCTCATTCAGAGCGCGTGTGGACCAGCACGCGTCAGCCACGAGCATGACGGGCTGCCCATCCGTGTTCCACATCACGAGGCCGAGTTGCGCCGGGCTGTGCCCAGGCAGCGGCACGCCGATGATGGAGCCGTCGCCAAGGAGGTCGAACCCGCGTGTGAATGGCGACCACGAGCGGCCCAGATCCACGACGTTGCGTTCATCGGCGATGTCGAGACGCCGATCGAAGTCGTCAGGGAGCAAACCGGGGAGGAAGCCTCGCCGCACGGCGCCGATGCCCCGCCGACCGATGTTCTCCACCACATCGGCGCGCAGCGCGGTGAACCGTGCCTTCGGCAGATCGCGAAGGCCGGCCACGTGATCTGCGTGCAGGTGTGACACCAGCACGCGAGCGACGTCTTCCATCCGCACGCCACGCGCTCGCAGTTGCGATCGCAACTGCTGCTCCGCCGGCAGTTGCACGGGCGTGACCCATCGATAGAGTGCGTTCGGCAGTGTCCGCGTCTCTGCGGCGAAATGGTCCGCGTACCCCGTGTCGTAGAGGATGGGCCCAACGGACGGATGAATGATGAGCGCGCAATGCGCTGGAAAATCCACAGGCTGCCAGCGACCACCGCGCAGCGTGACCCACTCCGGATGGCGGCAGTGACCGACTCGCAGCCAGTGCACCTCCACCCGCGGTGGCGTCAGTAGCACAGCACCATGCCGCCGAGGCTCACGCCGGCACCACTGCCGATGAGGAGCGCATGGTCACCACGCCGCAGTCGGCCGTCGGCGATGGCGGCGTGCAGCGCCGACGGCATCGACGCGGACACTTGATTGCCGTGATCCGCGAAGATGTCGATCATCTGCGAGGTTCTGATCCGCAACCGGCGGCGCGTATATCGGAGCGCATGCGCACTCGCCTGATGCGGCACGACGACGGCGAGGTCACCGATGCGCAGTCCCGCGGCCGTCACAAGGTCGTCGACAAAGCCGGGCAATCGGGTGCCGACCATGCGAAAGACCGCCTTGCCGTCCATCTGGAATGTCGCCAGTGGCGCAAACGGCTCGCTGATGCGGCTCGGATGAAACCGCGAGCCGCCGCCCTTGATCTCGCACAAATGCGCGCCATCGCTGAAGGTGTGCAACGACGACGACAGGATCGCGGAGGTCGAGCCGTTCGCGGCGCCAACGACGGCAGCGGCGGCACCATCACCGAAGATGCCGCTGGCATCGAGGTGGCTCCAGTCGAGACCGCATGACGCGATGTCGGACGACACGATCAACACGTGGCGGTAGCGGCCGGCGGCGATCAGATACGACAAGGTATCGAGGGCCGTCAGGAAGCCGAGGCAACTGGCATTCACGTCGAAGCCCGCCGTCGCGCGCTCGCCACATCCCAGCTCATGCATCAGCAGCGCAGCATTACTCGGCATCGCCTGATCCGGCGTGCCATTGGCGGCCACGACGCAGTCGATGTCGTTGAGATCACGCCCGGCCGCAGCGAGCGCCTGGCGCGCCGCATCGGCACCGAGCGCCGCTGCGGTGCGCGCGGTTTCTTCATGGCGCGTCACGACGCCGGTGCGTCGCTCTACGGTGCCGATCGCCAGACCCAGACGTCGATCGATGTCAGCACTGGTCAGCATCGCCGGTCGTGAGGCCACACCGGTACCCAGAAGACACACGCGCCGTACGTCACGGTGAACTGCTGACAAATCGCGTCGATTGTTACACAGCGCTACACTGGGTCCATGACAACCGTTCTGGCGTGCCCCGTGTGCGGCGCCGCGCTGACGCTCCAACCGACCGCAGCGACCTGCCCCGCCTCACACGCCTTTGATCGCGCACGGAGCGGCTACCTGAATCTGTTGCTCTCGAACAAGAAGCAGTCGGCCGAACCGGGCGACAGCGCGGCGATGCTGCAGAGTCGACGCGCCTTCCTCGAGCGCGGTTTCTACGACCAGATGTCCGATGCCGCCTCCGATGCGGTGGCCGCCGTCGTCGCGGGCCGCAACGACGCGCACGTCGCCGACCTCGGCTGCGGCGAAGGCTTCTTTACGGCGCGAGCGCGGGCGGCATGTGCGCAAGGGCCCGAGACGCCCGCCACGTTCTATGGCGTCGACATCTCGCGACCGGGCATCAAGATGGCGTCCACACACGGCCGAGACATCCATTGGGTCGTGGCGAGTCTGCACAACAGCCCGTTCCAACCACAATCACTCGATGTCGCGCTCACGGTATTTGCGCCGATCGACGCCGCTGACGCCAAGCGCGTCGTCCGCGCTGATGGCGCGCTGATCACGGTGACACCGGGGCCGGACCACCTTGATGCGCTGCGCATCATCATCTACAGCTCGGTGAAGCCACATCCGAAGACACCGGCACTCATGGCCGACGACACGCTATTCAACGTGGCGTCATCCACGCGCGTGCGCTATCCGATTGCGCTCGAATCACAGGCAGAGATCCAGCACTTGCTCGCGATGACGCCGTTCTACTGGCACATCGGGCGCGCAACACGGGATGCGCTCGCGCAACTGCCGCGGCTCGAGCTGACGGTGGATGCGTACGTGACGGTGTTTCGACCCCGGACCTGAAGGTCCGGGGCTCCATCGGAAATCTACGCGAGCGCGTCGGCCAGCTGTTTTTGTAGTGGGCCGAACTTGTCGGAGTAGTCGTCGCGCGCGGCTTGAATGACGGTGTGGGCTTCGTCGCGGCCGAAGAGATGCGTGATCTCGATCGGCTTGGTGGTGGCACCGGGTGCGAGCTTGTAGGTTTCGAAGTAGTGCACGAGTCGATTGATCACGGCCTTCGGGATAAAGTCGAGGTCGGTCCAGCCGCCATACAGGCCGTCGCCTTCGAGCACCGCGATGATCTTGTCGTCAGCCTCGTTGCCATCCAGCAAACGAATGCCGCCGATGGGCCGCGCCTGCAGCAGCAAGTCGCTGTGCGTGATCGCGGTCTGCGTCAGCACGCAGACGTCGAGCGGATCGCCGTCGCCGTTGAGACCCGAGCGGTGCAGGCGTTCGGCCGACAACGCGCCGACGCGCGGACCGCAGTAGGTCTGGGGCAGAAAACCATAGGGCGCCGGACAAATATTCGAATAGAGCTGGGGCCGATCGACCTTGAGGTAGCCGGTCGCCTTGTCGATCTCGTATTTCACGCGGTCGGTCGGCACGATCTCGATGAAGCACGTCACCACTTCGGGCGCGCGCGCGCCAATCGGCACGCCATGCCAGGGATGGCTCCGGAACAGCAGGCCAAGGAGTTTGCCGGGATCGTCGATCATCCTCCTATCTTAGTCGGCGCCGGGAAAACGCGAATGCGGGCGTCCACGATGTGGCATCCCTGCCCGGCCGCCTTCACGATCACCGGGTTGAGGTCGAGTTCCAGAATCTCAGGCACCGCGTGGGCCAATGCCGAGATGCGTGCGAGCAACTCCTCGAGCGCCGCCACATCCGCGGCCGGCTTGCCCCGATGCGCCGCGAGCAATCGGCTCGCCCGCGTCTCGGCGATGAGTTCAGCGGCGTCGTTGCCGGCCAGCGGCGCAAGGCGGAAGTGCATGTCTCCCAGCACCTCAACATCCGTGCCGCCCATGCCGAAGCCGATGATCGGGCCGAACAGCCGATCGTGCACGACGCCGATCATTGTCTCCACGCCACCGTGCTGACTGGTGACCATGGGCTGAATGTTCACGCCATCAAACCTGACGTGGTGCCGCTCGGCCGCATCGGCGAGCGCCTGGAATGCGGCGACGACCGCGTCGCGATCATCGAGGTTGAGCAGCACACCGCCGAGGTCGCTCTTGTGTGTGACCTCGCTCGAGACCAGCTTCGCCACGACAGGAAATCCCATGGACGTCGCCGCCTCGGCCGCATGTGCCGCCGTCTTCGCAAACGCCGTCGGTGACATCGTCACGCCACAGGCCGCGAGCACGCGACGCATCTCTTCGTCCTTCAGCCAGTCTTCGCCGCGCGTGGCCAGCACGGATTGACAGACCGCCCGCGCCGCCGCGGGATTGACGTCTGCGAATACGCGAGGCACACCGAGCGGCGTCTCCCGCCGATGCGCGTACGAGACGACTTTGCCGAGCGCACGAGCGGCGTTCTCGGGAAACTCGTAGACCGGGATCTGCTCACCATTGAAGACAAGCCGGCCCTCCGTGTTGCCCGCCATCAGGCACGCGAGGATAGGCTTGCTCGTGGCACCGGATGCACGCGCCGACACAATGCCTCGACCGATCGCGTCCATGACGGCCGCCGCGCCGGAAGGATCCACAGGCGTGTAGAGAATGATCAGCGCGTCGGTCTCACCGGCGCGCAGCACGGTGTCGATCGTGCGCTCGTATTCGTCGGGCCCGGCCGACGCGATCATGTCCACGGGATTGGCGACCGACGGCACCGCAGGCAACACCGCCTGCAAGCGCGCGCGTGTGAACTCGCTGAAGCGCACAACCGAGAGGCCGGCGGCCTCGCACGCGTCAGCCGCGAGAATGCCAGGGCCTCCGGCGTTCGTCACAATCGCGACGCGGCCACCGCGCGGCAGCGGCTGCGCCGAGAGGCACGCGGCCAGATCAAACATCTCGTCGATCGTGTCGGCACGAATCACACCGGCCTGATGAAAGAGGGCCTGCACCGTGGTGTCATTCGCCGCGAGCGCCGCAGTGTGGCTCCCGGCCGCGCGTGAGCCCGCGCGCGTGCGACCTGCCTTAACCGCGATGATCGGCTTGCTGCGGCTGATGCGGCGCGCCAGGCTCGCGAAGCGTCGCGGATTGCCGAACGACTCGAGATAGAGCGCGATGACCTTTGTGGCGTCGTCCGCCTCCCAATACTCGAGCAGGTCGTTGCTCGAGACGTCGGCCTTATTGCCCACACTCACAAAGCTCGACAGACCGACGTGACGGCGCGTCGCCAACGACAGAATCACCATGCCAAGGGCGCCGCTCTGTGACGACAGCGCCAGACCGCCGGGTGGCGGAAAGATTGGCGAGAACGACGCGTTCATCGGCGCGTCGGCTTCAGCGTTGAGCACGCCCATACAGTTGGGGCCGACCATGCGCATACCGGCCGCACGCACCTTCGCAACGAGTGCATCCTGCAGCGCCAGCCCCTCGACGCCGGCCTCCGCGTAGCCGGCCGTGATGACCACGAGCGCCTTCACACCGGCGGCGGCGCAGTCGTCCACGACGCCGGCGACGGCCGCGCGCGGCACGGCGATCACGGCGAGGTCAATCGGCCCGGGCACGTCGCGAACGGATCTGAAGCCAGGATGACCGTCAACGGCCCCGCCGTCACGGTTGATGGGGAAAATCCCGCCGCGATATTTCGCACCGATCAGACAGTTGAAGACGCGCCGGCCGATGCCCGACGGGTGCTGGGAGACACCGACGACGGCGATCGACTGGGGATGGAAAAGCGGAGTGAGTGTTTTGAAGCTGGTCGTCATTAGTTTGACTCTTGAATTGCAAGCCCGCTGCCATCGCCACACGCACTCAATACACAACGGACGTTCGGTTTTGGATCTTCCATTGACTCTTCTCTCACATTAACCACAATTAATCTCTCGGCCAGTCATCCAACTGTTGCTGTTCTTGGAGAAGAACACCAATGAATAGATTCGTAGTCAGGTTCGTACTCGCCCTGCTGATGGTGTGCGGATCCATCGTCCACGCCAGCGCTCAGGGCGGGGCCACGTCGTCGATCAGCGGCATCGTCGTCGACAGCACCGGCGGCGTCATTCCCGGCGCCACCGTTACGGTCAAGAATGAAGCCACCAACATCGCGTCAGAAGTCGTGACGTCCACCAACGGCGCCTTCACCGTACCGGCACTCACCGTGGGCAGCTACAGCATCACCGTTCGGCTGAGCGGCTTCAAGACGTTTGTGGCCACGGGCGTGCGCGTCAGCGCGGGCGCACCGGCATCGGTCAAGGCCACACTCGAAGTCGGCGGACTCGAGCAGACGATCACTGTGGAAGCATCAGCAGCGATGGTGCAAACCACCAGCTCGTCGGTCTCATCGACGGTGGACCTGAAACAGATTTCGAATCTGCCGCTGGCCACGCGCAACGCGCTCGACTTCATCACGTTCCTGCCGGGCATTCAGACAGCGAGCACGAACCGCAACTCGATCGTCAATGGTCTGCCGCAGAGTTCGATCAACATCACCGTCGACGGTTTGAGCGTGCAGGACAACTATCTCAAGTCGAGCGACGGCTTCTTTGCACGCATGAGCCCGCGTCTCGACGCCGTCGAAGAAGTGACGGTCACCACGGCCGGCAACGGCGCAGATTCGTCCGGCCAGGGCGCCACGCAGATCAAGTTCACGACGCGCTCGGGCAGCAACCAGCAGTCGGGCAGCCTCTACTACTACTACCAGAACGACAAGTTCAACACGAACACGTATTTCAACAAGCGTGACGGTCTCGACAAGCCGAAGATCACGTTGAATCAGTTCGGCGGCCGCCTCGGCGGTGCGGTCGTGATCCCGACGATCTACGACGGCCACAACAAGGCCTTCTTCTTCGTCAACTACGAGCAGCTCCGTCAACCGAGCACGAGCACGCTGAATCGCACGATCTTCACGACCGCCACGCAGTCGGGGCAGTTCTCGTACACGACCAGCGCGGGTGTACGCACGGTGAATCTTCTGAACTTCGGCGGCCTCGTCTCGACGATGAACCCGACGATTTCCAAGTTGCTCGCCGATATCCGCAACTCGACACCGGGTGCGGGCACGATCACGGCCCTGACCAACCCGAACCAGGAGCGCTTCACTTGGCAGGCGCCGATCAGCTCGATCAACCACTATCCGACGGTGCGCCTCGACTACAACCTGACGAGCAGCCACCGGCTGAACGCGTCGTTCAACTACAACAAGATCAACGCCCGTCCCGACGCCACCAACTCGCGCCAGCCACTGTTCCCGGGGTTTCCGCAATACGGTGATCAGATCTCGCACCGCTACACGGCCGGCGGATCGGTTCGCTCGACGTTCGGCCGCAACATGGTCAACGAGCTGCGCGTGGGCGCCACCGGCGGTCCGACCTACTTCTCGCCGGGGATCACACCGGAGATGTACAACGGCTCGCTGGCCAACCAGATGGGCTTCCAGCTCAACCTCAACGGGGGAATCTCGAACGCCAGCACGGCGGCAACGCCCAGCTCACGCGAGGCATCCACGAAGGTCTTCGAAGACACCCTCACGTGGCTGAAGGGCTCACACAGCATCAGCCTCGGTGCCGGCATGACGCAGGTGGATCTCTGGTTGAAGAACCAGACGATGGTGCCGGCGATCAGCTTCGACATCCTCTCGACCGACTCGGCCTTCTCGCTCTTCAACGCGACGAACTTCCCAGGCGCGGCGACGGCCGACATCACGTCGGCCCGTCAGATCTACGCGATGATGGTGGGCCGCGTCAGCGCGATCACCTCGACGTCACGTATCGACGAGGCGACCAACAAATACGTTTACAACGGCGCGGCGACGGCGCGTGGCCGTCAGCGTGAGTTCGACTTCTTCTTCCAGGACAACTGGCGCGCGCGTCCGAACCTCTCGATCAACCTCGGCGTGCGCTACGCGCTGCAGTTGCCCTTCTACTCGACCAACAGCACCTACTCGACGGCGACGCTCGACGATGCGTGGGGCATCTCGGGCTATGTGGCGGGCTGTGACGCGAGCAACCCAACGACAGCTGCATGCAACTTGTTCAAGGCGGGCACCACGCCGGGCAAGGCACCGTCGCTGCAGAACCTCTCGAAGGGCCAGCAGGCGTTCAACACCGACTGGAACAACATCGCACCGAGCATCGGCATTAACTGGACGCCGTCAGTCAAGAGTGGCTTCCTCCACACGCTGCTCGGTAATCAGGGCGACACGGCGTTCAAGGCCGGATTCGCGCGCGCGTTCAATCGTCAGGGCATCGGCGACTACTCGGACGTGTTCGGCGCCAACGCGGGCATCACGCTCGATACGTCGCGCAACGCCACGCTCGGCAACATCGGCAATGCCTCGCTCAGCAACCCGGCATCGCTCGCCGCACCAGTCTTTGCCGAGACGCCCGTGTATCCGCTCACGCCGGTCATCACCGGCAGCGTGAACCTGTTTGATCCGAACCTGCAGGTGCCCTACTCCGACACGTGGACGGCCGGCTTCCAGCGGTCGCTTGGCAGCAAGATGGCGATCGACGTGCGCTACGTCGGCACGCGCAGCCGCGACCAGTGGACGACCTACAACTACAACGAGGCGAACATTCTCGACAACGGGTTCCTGTCGGAGTTCAAGAACGCGCAGGCGAACCTCCAGGCCAACAACGCGGCTGGCGGCACGCGCGCAGGTTCGTTCAAGTACTTCGGCGCAGGCACCGGCACAGTGCCGCTGCCGATCTACCTCGCGTATTTCACCGGCACGAACGCCGCCGGCGCGGGCACGGTCGCCAACTACGACAAGTCCACGAACTGGACGAGCTCGAACTTTGTGAACTCGCTCATCAAGGTGAACCCGAATCCGTTCACCCCGGCCGGCCTCAGCTCCACGACCGGCCTCGATGGTGACGCGACGCGTCGCGCGAATGCGCTCCTCGCCGGCTTGCCGCGGAATTTCTTCCGCGCGAACCCGGATGTGGCGTCAGCCAACGTAACCGGCTACGGCGGGTACACGAAGTACAACTCGCTGCAGGTGGAACTGCGTCGCCGCCTCTCGGACGGGCTGCAGGTTTCGACCAACTACACGTATGGTCGGGCCTACAGCTCGAATCGCTACTCGTTCCGCGTGCCGCGAGAGATCTCACGGACAGCGGGCACTGTCGGCGACATCGAGCAGGCATTCAAGGCCAACTACGTGTGGGACCTGCCGTTCGGTCAGGGTCGCCGGTTCTTCTCCAACGCCGGTCCGATCCTAGATCGCATCGTCGGTGGCTGGAACTTCAGCGGCAACATCCGCATCCAGAGCGGCCGACTGCTCGACTTCGGCAACGTGCGCATGGTCGGCTTCAACGAGGACGATCTGCGAAAGATGTATAAAGTCCGCAAGGACGCGACCGGCAAGGTGTTCCTGCTGCCGGAAGCCGTGATCACCGAAACGATCAAGGCCTTCAGCACGAGCGCGACGTCGGTGACCGGCTACGGTTCACTCGGCGCGCCGTCGGGTCAGTACTTCGCGCCGGCAAGCGGTGTTGACTGTATCGAGACCATCTCGACGGCCTACGGCGATTGCGGCGTGCGCACGCTGATTGTGGCAGGGCCGAAGCTTTACAACTTCGACATGAGCCTCACGAAGCGGATCCGCCTGATCGGCCGCGGCATGCTCGAGCTGCGCATCGATGCACTGAACGTGTTCGACACGACCAACTTCAACACAATCAGCGGCGTCGGTTCCTCCACCGCAGATGGATTCGAAGTCACCGGCTTCAACATCTCTGGCCGGACGGTGCAGTTGGTGACGCGTATTTCCTGGTAGTTCACATACACGAACGACAAAACGCCGAGGGCGGCCGGAACATCGGCCGCCCTCGGCGTTTCTGTGTGCTTGTGCGTTACTCGCGGCCGAGTGCGGCGTAGACGGCGATCGGTGCCGCTATCACCGCGGCGACGATGCTGAGCATCAGCCAGAGGGGCATGGCTTCGATCGCGGCACCAGACGATGCCACGCTGCGCGCGACCATCTCGCTCGCGCCCGCGCGCGCGCCCGACGCATACGACGTAATCCACGGCCACGCGAAGCGCGTCACCGAGAACACGGCCACCAGGCCGAAGCCAATGCCAATGCCCTGCACCATCGCGATCGGCCGCGCGGCCTGGCGCGCGGCGTCCTCGTGCGCGCGCAGCTGCGAGCGCCACCACACGAGCGTGGCGTCTGGCACGACACTGGGATGACTCGGCGACGCGGCCACGATGTCGGCTTCGACACGGGCCTCGTCTTCGCGCATTTCCATCGCCACCGCCACAACATCCCGGCAGATCTCGCACTCGGCCGCGTGCGCGACCACATCCGGATCGCAGCGATCCGGCCAGCGCTCGGCGATGACCAGATCGAGTACTTCGCGTTCGTGCGCGCATTCCTGCAGGGGAATCATCGCGAACCTCCCAGCAACTCGGCGAGCTTGCGACGCGCGCGGAACAGCAGCGGCTTGACGCTGTCGGCTTTGACACCGACGACGGCCGCGATCTCCCGGTGCGACGAGCCCTGCGCGTACGCCATCCACAGCATCGCGCGCTCGCGCGGCTTGAGTTGCGCCATCGCGCGATTCAGATCTACGCGCGTTTCAGCGGCGGCACCACCGCGATCGACGCGCGCTTCGAGCAACTCGACATCGTGTTCCGTCGTGTTCGGTCGCGTCTTCGACTGGCGGTAGCCATCGCGCACAAGATTGGTGGCGATGCGGTAGAGATAGTGCTTGCGATGCGCATCGCTGTCGAGCGTCGCGTTTGCGCGGAGGTACCGGTAGAAGCTCTCCTGCAGCAGATCGTCAGCGGCTTGACGGTCGCCCGTGATCCGCGAGAGGTAGGCCCACAGCGGACGCGCGTTCCGGTCGTAAAACAACCGAAACTCATCCTCGGTCATCGCGAACGCCATATGACGCTCGGCCGTCGCGGTGGCAGCGAGCGCCATCTGCTGGGCATCAGTCAGAGTGAGATCACGCCAGGTCATACAGCCTCATGCTGACACACCTTACGAGCGTGACGGGGTCCCGCGTTCCGTCGTCGTGGCGGATGGGTCGATCAGACCCATCCGGCGCGACAGCAGATACGTGAGTCCGCCAGAGACAATGAATCCGACACCCAGCGCCTGCGCGATGATGCCGAAGAAGTGGAGCATCTCGACAACTTCGTTCGGGGCGCTAACAGTGACCCAGCGGAGGCCGAGACCCAGTGCGAGCACGACCACGCCAGCTTGCACTGACCACAGGATCTTACCGAAGGGCGCGTGCATCGACTTCGAACCCGTGCCGACATCGATCGGGCCGGCCTTCAGGAAGCCTGCACCGGCCGGAGATTGAATGTAGGCCAGCATCTCGTCGTTCGATGCGAGCCGGTCGATCAGCTTGTTGTGGACCTCGGCTTGCACGCGCGACAGCCGAGACCAGCGACGATGCTCGATGACGGAGCGGATGATCCAGGTGATGCCGGCCACAACGCTCAGGAAGCCGAGGAGGAACGTGAAGCCTTCGATGATGTTTCGCCAGGCGTTGATCGCTTGCTGGGTTGGGGTCTCGCGGCTGGTCGAGTAGTTCAAACCGTCGAGCTCGCCGAAGTAGTAGGTCGGGTTTCGCACCACATCCGGATGCTGCTGGAGAAACTGCGTCAGCACCGGATAGGCCGACATGTAGGACGCGTTGCTCATCAGGCTTGGGTCCGTCTTGAGCACGCGTCCCACTGAGGGCGGATAGCGCTTGAGCGCCTCCATGAGTGCGTCACGGGTCTCATCGGCGTTTCGAGATTCGATCACCGTCAGGCCTGCGGGGACTGCCGGGGCGCTCGCCGGAGACGGCGCAGACGGGAGACGCGGGGCCTGGGCGCGAGCGATGGCCGGGGCGGCCAGCAGGCTGGTTGTCAAGGCCGTCGTGGCGGCGAATGGGGCAAGGGCTCGAAACAGGTTCATCAGCAGTTTCCTCTGCCCGGTAATACGGAGATCCGAGCCGGAGGTTAACGGTCCGGAGGGCCACCGACGCGTCGTCTGATAAAGTTTCGATGGATGCTTACTCGTCGCGTGTTCCTGGAAGGCATCGGCGCGGCAATGCTTGGTGCAGGGGTCGGCGCCAGCACGGCCACGCTCAGCGCCCAACAGACAAGTCCGGCGGCACCGCAGACACGCAGAGCCGGTGCCCCGCGCAGCCATGAATTTGTGTTTGCGCGCTTGCGCTACAACTCGGGCGACTGGGACTACAACTCCAAGGTCGCGGCCAACGTACTCGACGCGATCGTGCAGTACACGACGATTCCCGTGTATCCCGAAGAGATCGTCATTACGCCCGACTCGGAAGAGTTGCTGTCATTTCCATTCGTGTTCATGACCGGCCACACCCTGGTGCGCTTCAACGCGGCCGAGCGGCAGAACCTGGTCGACTTTGTCGACAACGGCGGGCTGCTCTTCTCCGACGACTGCAATCACGACATCAACGGTCTCTACGCCAAATCATTTGAAGCGGAGATGCGTCGCGCGTTTCCGGGTCCCAAGACACTCGAGAAGATCCCGAACTCCCATCCGATCTTTCGTTCGTTCTTCAAGTTCCCCGAGGGTCCGCCCCAGACGTCGCATGAGCTGAATGGCTGGGGAGACGACATCGTGCACGAGTACGTGCGTGGCATCGTCGCGCGCGGGGGCGACGTGCAACGCGATCGGCTCGGCGTGCTCTACTCGAACAAAGACTACGGCTGCGAGTGGGACTACGACTGGCGGAACAAGCGTTTTCGAACGGAAGACAACACGAAATTCGCGGTCAACGTCGCCGTCTATGTGATGACATAGGTTTTTTCGTAATAAAATCTCGCCGGATGTCTTCACGCGCTGCGGCGGCTCTGCCGTTCGCCGCTGTTCTCCTCGCCATCATCGCGGCGCCACTGGCGTGGCGTGGCGCGCTCGCCGCTTGGGGACCTCCCGAAAGCACGGCACCACCGAGCTACCTCCCCGCGGCTGAAGCCCGTCGAGAGCGCGAACCGTTCGACGCCAAACCTCTCCAGGAGTTGAAGACGACCGATCCGGGCGCCGTCATCATCGGCGACTCGATGGCCGGGCGCGTCGACCCGGTGCGCCTCGGCGAACTCATCGACAATCGTCCCGTCGCCACGCTCGTCGCGCCGGCCACGGGCTCCGGTTGGTGGTATCTCGCCTTCAAGAACTACGTCGTCGCGAGCGGCGTGCATCCGAAGTGGGTGTTCGTCTTCATGCGCGACACCAACCTCACCGACCCGATGTTCCGTCTGCTCGAGCCATACCGCGTGAAGCTTGACTGGGTCGCGCACGAGTTCGAACCCGAGCTCAACGACGTTGTTGGTCAGCGGATGCAGGGCCCGTGGTATCGCGTGCACGACGCAGCCCAGCGGGTCTACCGGACCGATCGCGTCCGCACGTGGCTTGAGCCGCAGCTAGCCCCCTGGCTGGCGCGCGTCTCTACCGGGATTCGTAAACGACAGCAACTGCTCGATGGGCTGAACGCCGCGTTTGGCCTCGAACACCTGCGACCGATGGCGCAGGCCGATCTTGCGGCCGTTGATGATCAGGACGCCGACTTCGCCGCCAACATCAACCGGTCGCTGCTGCCAAAGTGGGTCGAGCTGGCCGAGGCCAATCACCTCCGCATCTGCTTCATCAAGATCCTTCGCCGCCCCACTGCCGACGGGCATCCCGCCGCGGAGTCACCGGCGCTGCGGCAGTACACAAAGGACCTGCGTGCCTGGCTCGAAGCCAGGGGGATGGTGTTCTTCGACGATCGCGACAATCCCGAGATGGCGAAACTGCCGTACGCCGACGGCGATCACGTCGACGGCGCCGCCATGACGCCGTATGCGGAACTGCTGTGGGCGCAGATGCAGAAGATCCGTAAATGATCTTCCATAGCCTCACCTTCGTGGCGTTCTTCCTCGTGGTCGTCACCGTCTACTGGCGGCTGCCGCATCGCGCCCAGAACGTGCTGCTGCTCGTGTCGAGCTACGTCTTCTACGGCTGGGTGCATCCGTGGTTTCTCGCACTGATCTTCGCGTCGACAGCCGTCGATTTCTGGGCTGGCCGCCAGATGGCCGACCACCCGTCGAACAAGCGCCGGTTCCTCGGTCTGAGTCTGCTCGTCAACCTCGGCATGCTGGGATTCTTCAAGTACTACAACTTCTTCGCTGTGAACGTGCACGCCGCACTGGCCGCGGTGCATTTCTCGGTGCCGCTGCCGGCGCTGCAGGTCGTGCTGCCGGTCGGCATCTCGTTCTACACGTTCCAGGAACTGAGCTACACGCTCGAGGTCTACAAGGGTCGCCTCGACGCCCGGCGCGACTTTCTCAACTTTGCGACGTTCGTCTGTTTCTTCCCGCAACTGGTCGCCGGACCGATTGAACGGGCCGCTCACCTCTTGCCGCAGGTGGAACAGCCGCGCACCTTCTCGTGGCCGCTGGCGCGCGATGCGATGTTTCTGATTCTGTGGGGCTACTTTCAGAAACTGGTGGTGGCTGACAACGCCGGCGTGATCGCCAACAAAGTCTTCGCGCTGAAGTCGCCCGGCTTCTTCATGTTGTGGGCCGGCGTCTTCGCATTCGGCATCCAGATCTACGCCGACTTCTCCGCCTACTCCGACATCGCACGCGGCGTGGCGCGCTGGCTCGGGTTCGACCTGATGCGGAACTTCAGGCATCCGTATCTCGCAACGGGTCCCGCAGATTTCTGGCGACGCTGGCACATCTCGCTCTCGAGCTGGTTCCGCGACTACGTCTACATCCCGCTCGGTGGCTCACGCGCCGGCCGCCTGCTCGAGTATCGCAACATCTTCGCGACGTTCCTCTTGAGCGGTTTCTGGCATGGCGCGAACTGGAACTACGTGCTGTGGGGCGCGTACCACGGCGCGTTACTCGTCGTGTCGCGCGCCGTGTCGCCGAGTCGCGAGGGCACACACCCACGGTGGATGGCCGCGCTCACGCCCCTGCGCATCATCGGCATGTTGGTGCTGACCAACATCGGCTGGCTGCTGTTCCGCGAGACCGACGCGAACTACCTGTGGCGCGAGCTCACAACCGCGCCCGACATCCACAACGCCTTCGATCGCACCGCGGGCCTCTACCTCTTCCTGTTCGCGTTCATTTATTCGCTGCCGCTCTGGATCAACAGCATCTGGGAGTGCCACATCAGCCCGCGCCTCGCACTGCGCGACGCCACAGGCGCCATCAGCTCACGCCCCTGGCTCGTCAGCCAAACCGTGATCGCGGGCATCCTCTTCGCACTGCTGCTCGTCTTCCACAGCCAGCAGAGCCTGGACTTCATTTACTTCAAGTTCTAAACCAGAGACAAAAAGCCGGGAGTTAATTGCTAATTAACTCCCGGCTTTTTGTCTCATTTTTTCTTACTGGTACGCGCCGCCGACCATCATTTTGCGGATGCGGCAATAGGAGGCTCCGTGCGACACGCGCTGGCTCTGCACCGGCTGCCCCTTCGCGTCGCCCGTCAGACCGAACATCCGCCAGCTGGCAGGGCCTGAGACGGCGTCGAGGTTGCCCCAGAAGTCGGTCGTGATGGCGTTGTACGTGACGTTGGTCACCATCCGCGTCTTCTTGCCGTTCTTGATCTCCCAGAACGCGTTGCCACCGAACTGCCCGTTGTAGCGCTGCTGGTCGATCGAGAAACTGCCCGTGCCTTCAATCAGCACGCCGTCCTTCGTGTCGGCGATCATCTCTTCGGGCGTTGGTCCCTTTGGATCCGCGTCGAGGTGGAGATTGCACATCCGCAGGAATGGGTAGTCGCGCCACGTCGTGGCTTGCGTGCAGCCGCGGCTCGCCTTGTCACCAATGTAGTGCGCGGTCTCGCGATTGCTCTGCAACCCCACGAGAATGCCATCGCGCACGATCGGAAACTCCGTCGTCTTCACGCCGTCGTCGTCGTAGCCAATCGTCGCATTACCGTGGCGCCGCGTCTTGTCGGCCGTGATATTGAAGAGCTTCGATCCGTATTTCAGCTTGCCGACATCACCGAGCTTCACGAAGCTCGTACCCGCATAGTTCGCCTCGTAGCCCATCACGCGATCAAGCTCGGTCGGATGCGAGACGATCTCGTGCAGCGTGAGCGACAAGTGCGACGGCGCCAGAATCAGATCACGAACGCCTGGCGTGATCGCGGGCGCGCCCGCAAACTCGACGGCATCGACCGCCAATTGCTCCGCCTGATCCAGCATCCCCGCCTGATCAACCAGTTCCCAGCCGCCAGTGCCCATAGGGCCTTCGAGCGTGCGCGTGCGGACCACGTCGCCTTTGCGCGCCGAGACGCTCACCGACGGATTGGTCGTCATGATTTCCTGCTCGATATAGGAGCCTTCCGACGATGCGAGGTACTTCCACTCGTGGGTGATGCCGACCGATGCGGTCACGTTGAGGACGTCTTTGTTCTTCATCACGCGATCGACGACGGCCTGCACGGTGGCGTTCTTGTCGACGTCAGACATCGTGCGCGGGTCTCTCCCGAGCGGCGTGGACCAATTGACCTGATAGGCCTCCACGGGGGCGAGTCGCACATCAACCTTCTTGGCGATCGCGCTCGCCTTGGCGATCTCAACTGCGAGACGCGTGATGCGGCGAATCTCATCTTCGGTGACGATAGGGCTGCTGGCAAAACCCCAGACGCCCGAGTGAATGACGCGCACACCGAAGCCGCCTGCGCCCGTTGGCGGATCGCCCGGGCCAAATCCGAATCCACCGCCACGACCTCCGCCACCACCGGCTCGCCCGCCTGCGCCACCCGCACGACCTGCCGCGCCGCCGATCGCCACCGAGTTGGCCGGCGTGCCGGCAAACAAGGACGCGTCGGCCGTGCCGTTTGCGGCCGTCGCCATGTAGTTGCCGATCGAGACCGTGCGCGTGAATCGAATGTCCGCGTAGGTCGTCCCCTGCCGCTTGGCATCACCGAGCGCGAGGTCCGCCATGCCCTTGAAGCTCGACTGCATCACCGCGCCCTGCGGCGACATCGCCAGCAGTTCGCCAATACGGTCAGATGCAGCCATCGCCAGGCCGGCTACGCCGGTCGCCTGCAGAAACCTTCGTCGTGTCTGTGACATGGGTTCTCCGGAAGAGGGGGTCAGAGCCCTTTTCCACAGGTTTCAACAGAAAAGGGACAGAGGTCCTAAAAAGTGGAGCTCTGTCCCTAAACTGTTGAAACCTGTGGAAAAGGGCTCTGACCCCTTGTGTTTTCTACTGGTATGCGCCGCCGCACATGATCTTTGAGATGTGGCACCACGAGGCGCCGTGCGAGACGGCCTGGCCCTGAGTCGGCTGCCCTTTGGCATCGCCGCCCACGCCGAACTGTCGCCAGTACTTCGGACCGGCGACAGCCTGCAGGTTGCCCCAGAAGTCGGTCGTGATCGCGTTGTAGGTGACGTTGGTGAGCGCCTTGCCCTTCTTGCCGTTCTTGATCTCCCAGAACGCGCTGCCGCCGAACTGGCCGTTGTAGCGCTGCTGGTCGATCGAGAACGAACCAGAACCCTCGATCAGGATGCCGTCCTTGACGTTCGCGATCATCTCTTCTGGCGTCGGCCCCTTCGGGTCGGCTTCGAGATGCACGTTCGGCATCCGAAGGAACGGGTACTGTGCCCACCCGCTCGCCTGCGTGCAGCCACGGCTGGCCTTGTCGCCAATGTAATGAGCGGTCTCACGGTTCGACGAGACACCCACGAGGATGCCGTCCTTGATGATGTCGAACTTCGTGGTCTTGACGCCGTCGTCGTCGTACCCGATCGTCGCGCGACCGCCCGGTCGCACTTTGTCGCCGGTGACGTTGAGGAGCTTCGTGCCGTACTTCAGCTTGTTGATGCTGTCGAGCTTCACGAAGCTCGTGCCCGCGTAGTTGGCCTCGTAGCCCATGATGCGATCGAGCTCGGTGGCGTGCGCGATGATCTCGTGAATCGTGAGCGCCAGATGGGACGGCGCCAGGATCAAGTCCTTCACGCCCGGCACGAGCGGCGTCGCCGTGCCGAGTTCGATCGCTTCATCGACCGTCTGATCGACGTTGGCCATCATGCCGTCGATTTCGACGAGTTCCCATCCGCCCATGCCGCCCGGCATCGCGTACTGGCGCGTGCGAGTCTGGTCGCCGCGCTTCGCGGTGACGCTGAAATTCGGCATCGTCGAGAACAGTTCCTGTTCGATGTACGAGCCTTCTGACGATGCGAAGTATTTCCACTCGCCGCTGAAATTTGCCGATGCGGTGGCGCTCGTGACGTCCTTGTGTTTGATCGCCGCATCAACGACAGCCTGAAGGCCGCGCTGTTTGTCGGCGTCAGACATCTTGCGCGGATCCTGCGTCATTTCCGTGGACCAATTGACCTGGTACGCCGGCACGGGCGCGAGAATCAAGTCACGCTTTTTCGCAATGGCCGACGCGCGCGCCACTTCTGTGGCCAGACGCGAGATGCGCCGGATCTCATCTTCCGTCACGATCGGGCTGCTGGCAAAGCCGAAGACGCCGCTGTGGACGACGCGGACGCCGAATCCTGCGGCGTTCGGTGATCCATCACCGCTGATCGTGTCGCCGCCGCCGAATCCACCACCGCCACGTCCGCCGCCACCACGGCCACCACCGCCGCCGGCGCGTCCGCCACCACCGCGGCCACCAAAGCCCGCAGCCGGGTCGGCGGCCGGGGCACCGTTGGACGCCGTGGCCGTCACGCCAGCGTAGTTGATGTTCCGCGTGAAGCGAATGTCGGCATACGAGCAGCCGCCCCGCTTCGCTTCCGCGAGGGCGATGTCAGCGAGGCCCTTGAATTTCGACTTCATGACCTCGCCCGGCGCCGACTGAGCGAGTAGTTCGCCAATGCGGTCCGACGTGGCGAGCAAAATGCCCGCCGCGCCGGCCTGCTTTACAAAGGTGCGTCTCGTCGTCGCCATGTGTCTGTGCCCTTCTATTGGAACGCGCCGCCCAACATGATTTTCTTGATGCGGCATGCCGGTGCACCGTGCGAGATGTTCTGCGTCTGCGTCGGCTGCCCCTTCGCATCACCGCCCGTGCCGAACATTTTGTAGGTGCTCTGGTTACCGACCGCGTCCAGGTTTCCCCAGAAGTCCGTCGTGATCGCGTTGTAGGTGACGTTGGTCAACTGACGGGTGACCTTGCCGTTCTTGATTTCCCAGAAGCAATCGCCGCCGAACTGGCCGTTGTAGCGCTGCTGGTCGATCGAGTAGCTGCCGCGTCCGTCGATCATCACGCCGTCTTTCGTGTCGGCGATCATCTCGGTCAGTGACGGCCCCTTCGGATCGAAATCCATGTGCACATTGGGCATGCGCATGAACGGATACTGGCTCCAGCCACTCGCCTGCGTGCAGCCGCGGCTTTCCTTCTCGCCGAGGTAGTGCGCCATTTCGCGATTCGCCGACAACCCCACGAGCACGCCTTCGCGCACGATCGGGAACTCGCGTGTCTTCACGCCGTCGTCGTCGTAACCGATGGTCGCAAGACCGGTCGGTGTCGTCTTGCTGGCGGTGATGCTGAAGAGCTTCGAGCCGTACTTGAGCTTGCCGATGCTGTCGAGCTTCACGAAGCTCGTGCCCGCATAATTCGCCTCGTAGCCCATGATGCGATCGAGCTCGGTGGGATGCGCGACGATCTCATGCACGGTCAGCATCGTGTGCGATGGCAGCAGGATGATGTCCTTGACGCCCGGGGTGAGCGGCGCCGCGGTGCACATCTCGACCGCGTCGATGGCCGCCTGTTCGGCGCCCTCGAGCAACCCGCACTTCTCGACAATTTCCCAGCCGCCCATGCCCGGAATGCCGGGATAGCTGCGCGTCTTCGACACGCCGTTCTTGGTCGCCGACACACTCAGCGACGGCATCGTCGTCATCAGCTCCTGCTCGATGTAGGAGCCTTCGCTCGACGCGAAGTACTTCCACTCGCCGCTGATCTGCATCGACACCTGACAGCTGGTCACTTCCTTGTTGGCCATCACCTTGTCAACGATCGACTGCGCATAGGCCTGCTTGTCGGTTGCCGACATCGTGCGCGGATCCTTGACGATCGGCGTGTTCCAGTTCACCTTGTAGGCGGGCACTGGGCACAGCTCGACGTCGCGTTTCTTGGCGATCGAGCTCGCCTTCGCGACGACAACCGCGATACCGGTGATGCGCTTGAGTTCGTCTTCCGTGACGATCGGGCTGCTGGCAAAGCCCCAGACGCCGCTGTGAATGACGCGCACGCCGAACCCGGCTGCACCCGCTGTGGCGTCATCTTCACCGCCCCCACCAAATCCACCGCCGCCTCGGCCGCCACCGCGTCCGCCGCCACGACCACCACCGCCGCCCGGACCGCCGGGGCCGCCTGGCCCACCGCCCGGGAAGCCGCCACCGCCACGGGCCGCGCCGTTCGCGTTGCCGTTGGCGTTGACGCCACCACCGTTGAAGTTACGCGTGAATCGAATATCCGCGTAGGAACAGCCCAATCGCTTCGCTTCGGCGAGGACGAGGTCGGAGAGTCCTTTGAACTTGGACTCCATGACCTTGCCGCCCGACGACTGTGCGAGCAATTCGCCGATGCGATCGCTCGCGGCGAGGGCCACGGCGCTGGCGCCGGCAATCTTGACGAAATCTCTGCGTTTCATGGCTAAACCGCCGGCGACACAGAGGTCATGTAGAAGTCGTTGATACGCACCGGCGGCACGAGCGCTGTGCCACCACCGTCATACGCTTCACCGGTGTGCATCGGCACGGGCTTACCGACCAGGTCGAGATTGTTGTAGCCGACGATCGGCGACATGTTCCAGCGGAAGTTCTGCACCGGCCCGACGATCTCGCCGTTCTCGATGAGGAAGAGGCCGTCGCGCGTCATGCCCGTGTTGAGAAGCGTGGCGTTGTCGACGCCGCGGATGTACCAGAAGAACGTGACGAGCAGACCGCGCTTGGTCTGCTTGACCATGTCGTCGATCGACAGGTTCGAACCTTCCTGCGACAGGCTCTGGTTCGTGCTCGCGCCGGCGCCATTGGCCCAGCTCTTCAGCACGCCCTTCTCGACCCACGTCACGGCCTTCGCCGGCGTGTTGTTCGGACCGATCGTCGACTGACGCAGGATCGGGTTGCCGACGTCGCTCTTGAGCGTGAACGCGTCGCTGAAGATCTTGTCGCCAATGTTCTTGCCGGCCATCACGCCGCCACCACCACCGCCACGGCCACCGCCGCCGCCGCGACCTCCACCACCGGCTGGACCACCTGCTCCAGCCGCCGCCGGGCCTCCGTTGAAGATGCCCGTCATCAACGACAGGAAGCGCGCATTGGCGCGCGGTTCAAGAATGACCGTGTAGCGACCCGGCTCGAGTGCCTTGGGCTTCTGGCTCTTCAGGGCCTTGTTGGCCGCGACTTCCGTGTAGGCTGCCGCGTTGATCTGGCTGATGTCGCGCGCGCCGGTGATGCCGGCCCAGCCGGAGCCGCTGCCGTCTTTCATGCGGCACGTCAGGATGAAGCCTGTGTTTGCATCGCGGTAATACGCGAAGAGTCCCTTACTGTTGGCGGTGAGCGATGTCTGGTCGGTCTTCGGGATGTATCCCGAACCGTCCGTGCCGATCTTGTCGCTGATGGAGATGCTGTCTTTCACCATCTGCGCGCGTTCGCCCGGCCCGAAGTTGATGACGCTTGGCGACGCGCCCTCAACGGGGATGTACTGCTGCGGGCCCATCATTTCCGGCAGGCTCGCCAGATCCTTGCTCGCTTCGAGCGCCTTGTCGGCCGCGGCGATCATCGCCTTCAGCCCGGCGTCAGAAAAGTCGCGCGTGGACGCGAAGCCGTTGCGCATGCCGCGCGTGATCGTGACGCTGACGTTGCGGTCGTACTGCACCAGGTTCGTCGTGATCGTAGAGTTGGCCCAACGGGTGCCGGATCGTTCGCCACCGCTGAGATCGACCTCAACGGCATCGGCCTTGGCCATGTTGATGATCTTGTCGGAGATCGCTTTGGCTTCTTCGCGTGAATACATAAGGAGGGGTGTCCGCCTGAAGCACCGGCGAGAATTTTCGCCGCGCTATGTGCTCGAAGGGTATGGGCCACGCTCTACTGTGTCAAGTCGTAATTGCGCGTTTTCCCTATAGAAAAATGGCCGTACACATGAAAACGGCGGGTGCGCAATGCGCACCCGCCGTTCGTGTAAGACCCTGACGTCGGTTCAGCCTACCAGGTGATGCGGAGGCCGAACTGCGTGATCCGGCCGCCCGGATCCTGCGATGCGTTCACGTCGGTCGCCGCGGAGGTAACCTGCCATGACGTCACGGCACTGCCCGTGGCGCTGGTCGCGTTGAAGTTGATCGTATCGAACAGGTTGAAGATGTCCATACGCGCTTCGAGCTTCATGTTCTTGACGAGGTTCACTCGCTTCACCAGGCTCATGTCCATCTTGAAGTACTTCGGGCCCGTGATGAACCGCGTCCGCGCCGTGCCGGGGCAATCACCCGACTGGTACTGCACGCAGTCCGGGCCACTGGCCGGAGCCAGGTAGCGACCGGTCGGCAGTGCACCAGCGTAACCAGTTGCCGTCGTCGGCGATGAGGTCGACAACGCCAGGATCGAGTTCGTGATCACGTCCTGCGGCAGCATGTAGATGCGTTCGATGCCGTCGGTGCCGGTCTCGTGGTAGAACTTGAACATGTCCTGAAGATCCTGCTCGGACATGCCCACCAGACGGAAGCCACCGTAGTTGAACTTCTGACCCGACTGGAGACGCATGATGCCGTCAACTTCCCAGCCACCGATCAGTCCTTCCATCACGCGACCCGCGTTGCTGCCGAAGGCCTTGCCCTTGCCGAACGGCAGTTCGTAGACCCAGTTCGCTTTCAACGTGTGGGCTGAACCACCGCCGCTGTCGATGTAGGCCCAGTCTTCACGCAACGAACGCTGCGAGAAGGTCTTGCGTCCGAACGCGTAGGCGTAGTTCGCCGACAGCATGAGCCCGTGGCTCATGCGCTTGGTCATGTCCACCTGAAGCGCGTTGAAGCGCGTGTTGCCGGTCGTCGTCTCCAGGAACGCTGAACCCTGCGCAATGGCCGGGTTGGCGAAGAAGAAGTTGATCGGCAGACCCGCCTTGATGCGGTTCGCATCGAGACCCGTGCCCGTGCCAATCGCGTTGCTCAGGCCGCTCGTGCCCGTGCCCGAGATGTTCCCGAGCGACGGCGCATACATGTTCAGCGAGTTGTACCAGGTCGAGTTGCTGTAGTTGGCCGACGTGTAGTTGGCGGCAACCTGGTTGGCCGCGTTCGCGATCGGCGTTCCGGCGAAGTAGGCCTGGAAGATCGGGAGCGGCACGGTACCCGCGGCGCCCGTGTAGGCGAACGTGTTGCCACGGCCGGCGATGATGTTCGCGCGCAGGTTGCCCTGTGCCTTACGGAACTCATCGATGAAGCCGTTCTCGTTCGTCAGCATGCTGCGCTGCGCGATCGCGTTCATGTCCCAGCTGGTCCAGCCGCCGACGTTCGTGTTACCGACGTAACGCACGTCGATACCAATTGAACGGCCGAGCTGACGCTGAATGCCGAAGCTGTACTGGTGCGTGTACGGCACTGGCCAATCCGGGTAGTGAATGTCGATCGACTCGTTCACCGCCGGGGTCAGCGTGTAGGTCGCGCCGAGCGGCGCCGGAGCGGCCGACGGGGTCAGACGGCTGGTGTCGCGCAGGAGCACCGGGAAGCCATCCGAACCGAGGAACGGCGTGCCAGTCGTCGACGTGCGGCCACCCGCACGGCTACGGCCCGGGTTCCCGGCGTAGTTGGAGTCAAAGAACGACGTGCCCAGCTTCGTGTAGGTGATCGAGTAACCGCCACGGAACACCGGCTCGGAACCGAGGAGCGGCGTCAGGAACTTGTTATCGATCGACGGACGCCACGTGATGCCGATGCTCGGCGCCACGTTGTTCCAGTCGGTGTTGTACGCCGGCCGGTTGTTTTCGTACGGCACGAGCACCGGGTTCACACCCGTGAGCGTGCCCGGCTTGTACAGGTTGCCTGAGCCGTAGCGACCATCGCCCGCACCGGTCACGCCGTAGACCATTTCCCAGTCCTGCGGACGCGAGTACAAACCGTCTGTCGTCATCGGCAGCTGGAATTCCCAGCGCAGACCGAGGGCCACCGTCAGGTTCGGCTTCACGCGCCATGAATCACTCGCGAAGAACCCGAAGTCGTCGGCCGTCGTCGAGTTGGTGCGATCGCCGCCAAGCTTGTACGTGCCGTCCGGCTGGAGGTAGTAGGTGTTCGCGAAATTCGTCACGCGACCCGTCAGCAGGCCGTAGAGGCTCTTGGCGTAACCGGAGTAGGTCGAGCTGATGCCGCCCGGGAAATTCGCAGCGCCGGCGGACTGATCCAGCATCGCGAACGCCGGGTCGGTCGTGCCCGTGCCAAACGACAGCGACGCCGCCGTCGGCGTGGTTGCCCACGCGCGGAGCCTGATGCGGGTCCACGAACCACCCACCTGGAAGCTGTGCGCCCCCCTGATCATCGTCGCCTTGTCGTCAATCGACCACTGCGACGCCACGCTGGCGCTCGGAGCGGATGATGCCGTGGCGCCCGTCAACGTCGACGGCCCCACCGCAACCATGTTGAAGATCCAGCCCTTGCCGCCGGCGCTCTGGCAGCCGAGGCCCGTGCAGTTGAACTGGGACTCGTCCACGCCCTTGCCGAAGTACGCACCGAGGCCGGTCGCGTTCTGCGTGCCGATGGTGATCTCGTTGACCATCTTGCCGAACACCGAGTGGAGGTTGCCCTGATACGAGTAGCGACCGGAAATCTGGTTGCCCACGTTCACGAAGCCCGGGAACCGCGCTTCCGCGCTGTTCAGGAAGTCGGGGTTCGAGTTGAAATCGTTGTAGCGGTACGTGCCCGACAGACGCTGGTTCTTCGTCAGGTTGTAGTCGAGACGCACGGTCGGGAACTTGCGCTTCTGGGTCGCCGACGGCACGAAGTCGAACTGGTCGTTGTTCACGTCCAACGTGCGCACACCACCGGTCGTGGCTGTCGCTGAACGAATGTCGGCCAGCAGTTTGGCGATCGACGGATCGGTCGTCGACGTCATGCCCTTCGAGGCCGCGAGCGACAGCAGGTTGATCGTCTGGTTCTGGCCGTTGTCGGCGCGCACATACGTGAAGTTGCCGAACTGCGCGGCCGTGTTGAGCAGGATGCGCGTGCGGCTGCGCGACTCGGGCAACCGGAACTCTTCGTAGTTGGCGAAGTAGAACACCTTGTCTTTGAGGATCGGACCGCCAATGCGGACGCCGGGGGTCTGCAGACGCGTGTCATTGATGAAGTAGTCGCCCGCGGCGGTCTTCGGCAGATCGCGCTTGTTGAACCAGTACGGCGTGTTCAGCTTCCACAGCCAGCCCGGGTGCTTGGTACGCGCGATCGCGTCTTCATCGTTCGTGCCGGCCTGATTGCGCCAGGTGTTGTAGATGGATGCCGAGAAGCGGTTGCTGCCCGCGCGCGTTTCCATGACGATGTTGGCCGCGCCCGAACCGCTCGACTCTGCGCCCGGGTTCGACGTCGACACGGTGATTTCTTCCACCGAGTCCATCATCGGACGAATGAACATGAAGAAACCTTCTGAACCGCGCTTGTCCTGCACGTTGATGCCGTCGAGCGTGATGTTGATCGACGACGTCGGCAGACCGTTGATGGTTGAACCGCGCGTGTTGGAACCGACCGTCTCGACGCCCGCGAGCGACACGACGTAGTCGAGTGCCGTGTGCGTGATGACCGGCAGTTTCTGAATCTGGTTGACGTCGATCGTCTTCGAGATGGTCGCACTCTGCGTCTGAATGACGTCAGCAGCACCCGTCACGATGACCATTTCTTCCTTGCCACCAACCTGCAGCGTCGCCTTGATTGATGCCGGCGTGGCTGTGACCACCTGAACGTCAGGTGCCACGAATGTCTTGAAGCCCATCAATGACACGGTGACGGTGTAGGTGCCCGGATCGACGCTGGGCAGCGAGAACCGACCGGCCGAATCTGTAATCGCCGTCATCGTGGCAGCGGTCGCGTTGTTCTTCACAACGACGTCAGCACCTGGAATGACAGCACCTTGGGCGTCAACCACAACGCCCGCGAGAGTGGCTGCGCCGCCACCCTGTGCGAAAGCGGGTGCACTACCCGCCGTCACGAACAGCAAAAGGACCATGACCCACGCCATGATTCCCGAACGACTTCTCATTGGATTCCTCCTCCAGATTCCAACAAACCAAACACTTCCCTTACACGTCATACCGAACGCCACTACTTTATCTGTTAAAGATTGTTAATGAGCGGAGCCTCGGAAGAATAACTCCTATTTCGAGCGTTTCCGGAGCGTCCGGGTCACCTGGCCGACCGGCTTGCCATCGAGACTGACCACCATCCGGAGCACGACATCGCCAGCCGGGAGCTGGTCGATCGGCACTCCACCCAGAATCACGCGACGTCCGTCCGCGCCATCCCCAAGGATCTTGGTCGCCCCTGCCGTCACGGCCGGTCCGCCGACGGTCTGGGAAATCTCCAGCACCGCAGAGAGCTTCGCGCCCGGCGCGAGGCCGTAGACCTCCAGGTAGCCGATCGCAGCCGGTTCGGCCCCAAACGTCAGCCGCCCCGCGAACGAGCCGCCGTCGGCCACACCCAAAATCAGCGAGCCCATCTGGATTGATCCGGCACGGGTCAAGGACACGTCCACGTCCGCATCCACCGTGCCCCCGTGGCCCGCCGCGTCAACTGCCGCCACGCGCATCCGGTACACCCCGGGGTTGGCCAGGATCGCGAGCGTGGCTGGTGCGCGCGTCAGGTTGGCTGCCTCCGCCGTGCCCTGCACCACGAGCTTGCCCTTCTGGTCGAACAACCCCACGACGGCCGACTTCACGGCCTGCGCCGGGTCGGTCGGCTCAAACAGCACGACCAACTTGACCTTATCGGAACCGACTTCCTGCGACGCGTACGCCGCAGCCCGGAATTCAAAATCTCTGTGCACCTTCGCTTCGCGCAGCATGTCCTTGGCGACCGACACCTGCGAACTCGGCGTCGCCTTCGGAATGAGCACCTGCGGACGTGTGTGCGACTCAACGCCTGGGCGCTTCACCTGCACATCGACGCGCTGCACGGATCCGCTCCGTTCGTTGGCTTCCGGCACAAACGCGACGCGATACCAGGCGGAATTCTCGCGCGCGACGCGGACGACGTCGGTGTCGCCGCCACGCACGAGCTGCACGAGCGCGTTGCCGCTGATGCCGGCCAGATTCTCCATCCCCGACTGCAAACTCGTTGATGACGACAACGCCGCCGAGACCACATAAATGCTGGCCGACGTCTCGAGCGTGGCATCCGCGAACTGCTGATAGTCGCGTGGCTGCACTTCGCACACGCTCGTCGGCGCCGTCGATGAACTGCCCATCCGCGACATCGTCGCGGTGCCGGGCGGCGTCAGCCCCGTCGTGAAAAAGAGCACCGTCACCGGCAGACCACCGGGCGGAAAACCCGCCGCCACGCTGATCAGCGCACCGAGCGAGCGTCGCGTGCGGCACGCTGCGTCGTCGGCCGACTCGCCTGTGCGCGCGCGGCCCGTCATGCCCTTCATCGCGGCGCGGAGTTTGTCGCGGTCATTGGTGAGTGAGACGTTGCTGCCGCGATCCATCACGGTCACGATGCCGACCCGATCGCCCGAGCCGATGCCGCTGAGGTACTGATCCAAGGCTGCCGTGAGCCGCGTCTCGTCGCCCGGTGCGATGGACTCGTCGTCGATGACCAGCACGGTGTCGCGCGGTCCGCTGACGCGCAGCGCATTGGTCGCAAATGGCGACGGCACGGTGTTGCGGTCCGGCGCCGGCGCCTCGCCGAGTTGAATGAGGTCGAACGACTTGATCACGCGCTCTCGGCCGGCGACCTTGAGTGTGATGTCTCCGGCTTTGAGGTCATTGACCGGGCTGCCGGCCGACGTCACCGCGCGGAACTCCACGGTGACCGGTGTTCCACCCGGGGCTCCTGCGCTCTGCTGGTCCGCACCGGATGCGGACGTGAGCGCCCCAATCAGGGGGAGAACGAACAGCACCGCAGCGAGGGAAGCAGTTGGCTTGTTTGGCACCGCGGGATTCTACCGCAGCGACGAGGAACGCATGCGGCGCGTACTACCGCCCAGTCTGCAGCAAGCGCGTGACTTCGCGTAGCTGACCGGCATACGGGCCCGGAGGGGCCGTACGGCGAAACTGCTCGAGGTACGGACGCGCCGTGTCCATTCGGCCCTCGCGCGCCAGACTCGTGCCCAGGTTGAAGAGCGCGTCGAAGTTGGTCGGATCGAGCTCCACGGCCTTCGACCACGCCGCATAGGCCGCCGATCGATCGCCCGCCTGCATGCTGGCCGCGCCCAATCCCGCATAGGCGCGAGACGACCCGTGATCGACCGCAATGGCGCGCTCGAAGAGCGTCTTCGCGCCGCGCGCATCTCCTCGGTCGAGCGCCAGCACGCCGAGATTCTCAAGCGGCGCGCTCGAGCCTGGCAGTAGTTCGCGCAGGCGCTCAAACACCCGCTGCGCTTCATCATTGCGCCGCGCCCGGGCCAGTGCGATGCCGAGCACATTCAATGTGTCCGCATCGGCGGCGGGATTTCGTCCGAGCGGCTCGAGCACGCCAATCCCCTCCGCGACGTGCCCACTGTCGGAAAGGTATTCGCCCAGCTGCGCCACCGCGCGCACGTCGGTCACGCCCTTCGCAAGCCCGCGGCGCAGCACCGCAATCGCCGCGTCCGCATTGCCGGCCTGCCATTCAATGAGCGCGAGATGTCGGTACGCGATGGCCATATCGGGACGACGATCGATGACCTGGCGGTAGATATCTTCGGCTTCAACGAGACGCCCGGCGCTGACCGCATCGAGGGCGCGGTGGATGGACTGATCCAACTCGATCAGCCGTTTCGGGTCATCCGCATCGGTGTACTTCGTCTTCACCGGCGCCTGCCCGGAGACGTACCCCAAGCCACGCAATCGACCGACGGACTCGGCATCCTCCGATGCGCGCTGGCCCGGCCATGTGGGTGAGAGCCCCTTCAACGTCGCTTGCAGTGCACCATCCTCAGTCGGTGATCGACCCGCAAGGTTCTGGCGCTCGGTCGCGTCGGTCGCCAGGTCGTAGCGCTCGAGGATCGGCAGATCAATCAACTTGTCGCGGCCAACCAGCACGCCAGAGAGCGGCGCCCATCCGTGATTGAGCATTCCCGACATCGCTTCGAAATACGCGATGCGCGTGGGCGCGCCGCCGACGCGTTCTTCACGCGGGAGCAACGTGCGACCCGGCAGATCGGACGGCACCGACTGCCCCACGGCATCCAACATCGTCGGCAGGATGTCGATGTGACGCGCGCCGATCGACGAGAGCTCGCCGCCACGGCGCGCGCCGAAGAGCCTCGACAGCGACGACGCTGGCGAGCTGCCGCCACCGAGCTCCGCGATGATCAACGGAATGCGCAGCGTCGACTCGTAGGCAAAGATGCCGTGCGCGTCCTCGCCGTGTTCGCCGAGTCCTTCACCGTGATCACCCGTCACCACGACCAACGTCGGTCGGTCGCTCCTGCGCAATTGATCCAGCAACGGCGCGAGCGCGGCGTCCGTCGCGGCGACCTCCCCGTAGTACGGCTTGCCGGCGTATTCGGTGTCGAACGGTGGCGGCGGCCGATATGGCGCGTGGGGATCAAACACATGGACCCACGAGAACCATGGTGTGGTTGCGCCGGCAATCCACTTCTCCGCGAGCGGCACGACGACGGATGCCGGCCGCTCCGACATGCTGAACTCCGAGGTCGCCACCGCACCACCGAAGTGATCGTCGTAGAGATCGAAGCCGGCGTTCAGACCAAAGCGCGAATCCAGAGGAAACGCCGAGACAAACGCGCCCGTGACATATCCGGCTTTCTTGAAGAGCGTCGCCGCGGTTCGCGCATCGCGCGCGAGCCGATAGCCACTGTTGTCGCGCAGCCCATGCTGAAACGGATACTGACCGGTGAGAATCGTCGCGTGCGACGTGAGCGTGAGCACCGACTGCGCATGCGCAAAGTCGAAGCGCACGCCTTCGGTCGCCAATCGATCCAGCGCTGGCGTGTGCGCCGGTCCGCCATACACGCTGAGCGCATCCGCACGCAGTGTGTCGATCGTGATGAGGAGCACGTTCTGTCCGGTGATGCGCGCAAGATCGGCTTGGGCTCGACCCGGCCACCAATACGCGGCGGCCGCCATCGCGACGGCGATCGCGCCGGCTACGGTCAGGAGTCGCCGACTCGGCTTCATCACCGTTATTCTAGCGATCGCCGCGACGTCGCCGGAGCCACCATTCGCCCCCGAGCGCCGCGATAAAGACCGGCAACCACCAGAGCGATCGCATCGGATGCACGCGCCGTGGCAACGACGATGCCGACAGGCGATCGCGCACGGCGCGCTCAACCGTCATGGCGTCCGCGGAAGGGAGGACCACGCCGCCTTGCGATGCCACCCAGGCGGCCAGATCCTGGCGCGCATTCAGCGCGCGAGTCTCACCGCCGAGCACATCAGCCGACGCCGTACCGATCGCACGGCCGTCGCCACTCGACGCCTCGACGATGATGCGATACGTGTTCGCAGCATCGGGCACGCGCATCGTGGCGGCAAACACGCCACGCTCGGGTGTGGGCCAGAGTCGCACGGTATCGCTGGCCGTTCCGCCGGAGACACCAATCATGGCGCGCACCTCGACCACCGGTGCCGGCCGCGATGGATCACTCAACTGCGCTGACCGCACCACGGCGCGCACCTCGATCGATGTGCCTGGCGAAACGACACGCGCCGATGGCAGCAGGGCGACGGCCGCTGGCGCAGCCGACGCGACATCCGCCAGCGCCTGCGTCCAGAATCGCGAGAAGCCTGCGCCATCGCGCGTGCGGTACCGCCACGCGTCGAGCGCGCCGCTGACCACGACACGTCCGGCGCCGAGCGGCGCCTGCCACACGACCGGCAGCGACGACTTGTCCGCAGTGGACGACAACACCTCAGCGCCGGCGATCAATCCTTGCGGCACCGCCAACTCGGTCGCCTGCATGCCGCCACTGGGCGCCGTCAGCGCACGCCGCTCAATCCCGTGCACGTCGCGCCACATGGACGCCCCCACCAATCGACTGAACGCACCGCCGTCGATGCGATCCATCAGCAACACCACGGCGCCGCCGCGATTGCGCGCGAATCCTTCCAGCGCGGCCGCCTCATCCGCGGTCAACGCATCGGGGGCGCCGAGCACAATCGCGGAGTACGACTCCAACGCGGCCGCATCGATCAGCGCGGGCGCACTGCCCACCTCTGCGCCGATGCCGCGCGACGTGCTGACACGCGACGTCACGGCGAAGCGCCGATCCGCTTCGAGCGCCCGACGCACGAACGTGGACATCCAACTCGGTCGTGCATCGGCCACCAGCACGCGCCACTGCGCGCTCACGACATCCATGGCGACGACGGCTTCCGCCTTCAGCAACGCATCATCACTCGCGTCGTCGGCGACGCGCACGGTGAGTGCAGCGAGACCGGCCGTCAGAGCGGTTGCCGACAGCGCAACCTCACTGACCTCATCATCGGCGGCCACCGTGGTCGTCGCGCGGTCCAGCAACACGCCGGCGAACGAGACATCGATGCGGAGCTTACGACCCTTTGCACCGTGCGATCGGAGCGTGACACCAACAGGCACCGCCGAGCCAGGCAACGCGATTGACGGCACACGAACGTCGTCGATGGCCACATGACGCATGAGCGGGTCCGGCGTGGCTGCGATCACGGAGCCACTCACGGCCGGGGGGGGCGCCGGCACGGCATGACCGACGAGAACCGTGCTGACGGCGCTCGCGATCGCACCACGATGCACTTCGAAGTTGCGTGACAACCCACTCGCGATGGCGGTGGTCGCGCCGGCATCACCTGCATCGATGATCGATACGACTGGGCGATCGGTGCGCGGCCACGTGAACACGGGATCGACGACGCCAAGGATGGCGATCGCGATGGCGACGACGCGGAGGAGACGCGCGAGGGCGATCATCGCCGCACACTGCCCTTCTTCATCGCATCGGAGAGGGCGCCCAGCAGGCGCGCGCGCGACGGATCCACAGACTGGGACGCCGATGGCAACCCGCGTCTGGCGGCGGTCGACAGCTTCGCGGCGGCCGCGTCAATCAAGGATGACGTCTCGGCCGCGCTCTTCGACGCGGCGATTGACGCGCCCGCTTGCGCGAAGGCCTGCGCGACGGGTGCCAGCGTCGCGTCCACGCGCAGGATCGCTTCGGCGATGCTCGCAAGTTGATTGGCCTCGGCCGGCCCGTACTGTGCAAGCGCCGCGACTCTCCCGACGCCCGCGAGCGCGCCGAGCAACGCCGTCGTGCGCGGATCATTGGGCACGTCTGGCAATGTGCGTCGCCAGACGGCGGCGTCGGTCAACTTGCCGCTGAGTCGACGGCTGTCGTCGATGCGCTCGCGCGGCGTCAGCACGCGCAGGATGTAGCGACTCTTGGTGAAGGCGCGCTGCAATGACACGAGCGCGGCCTTCTCTCTCGGCAGGGCCTGCAGCGGATTGAGGTTGGTCAGGAGCATCACCGCATCGCTCATGTGCCGCGTGGCCGCGATGATGTCTTGACGCCCGTTGTTCTGCATGCGTCCGGCGAGCAGTTCCGCCTCGTTCGCCGCTTCCTCTTCCTCGTTCAGGTCGCCGCCGGCTGCCGGCGCGGCTTCTTCGAACTCGCCGCCCATCATAAAGACGAACTCCGAACGCACCTTCCGCTGTTCGGACGCGATGATCTGCGCCTCTTCCGTAAAGGCCTCCGTCGTCATCGTGGCCTTCTTCGCGATGAGGCGCTCGGTCTTGATGATGATCATCTGCTGACTGATCGCGTACTTGTCTTTCTCTTCGTCGATCGAGAACCCTTCGCCCAACGCCTCGCCGCGCCGGACGATCTCGATCACGAAGGCGTCGGATTCAATCGGCTCACGCCCGGGCAGCGTGTCGCCGACGACCGCGCGGTACACGAGCACATCGCCGGCTTCGAGGCCGAGTGACGCGAGCGAGATCCATGACGTGGCTGACCACGCCTCGGGACTTGTGCGCGTGATCTCGAGCGGAAACTCACCGTCCTTGAACGTGAAGTTCTCGCCCGAACCGGTGACCTTCGTATAGGTGAGATGCAGTGACTTGAGCCCGATGTCGTCGCTCGCCTCAATCTTGACGGGCAATGTGGCCGTCGCCGTGGGCACGAACAGATCTTTGCCTGGCGCCAGAATGCGCGCGACCGGCGAACGATCGGGCGTGACGCCGAGCGAGATCACGCGACGGACACCAGCGGCATCCCCCGTGCCGAATGGCTGCACGGCGATGAAGCCATCCGCCGATGCCGTCACATCGCCGCGAAACACCCCGCGGTCCTGCACGAGCGCGTGCCGCTCGCCGATGCCAATCAGATCAACATGGTCAGCCGTCGCGTCCGCCTCGACATGCACGAGGCTACCGGCCAGCGCATCGATGCGCTCAGGATCGGTCAGCGACTGCGCCGGTCGTCCGCTGTAGGCGGGCGGCGTCACCGTCACGACTACGCGCGCGATCGACGGCGCGCCCGGCGCGCCCGCTCGGATGACATCGCGTGCGCGGGCGATCCACTGGCCGTTCACTGACAGACCCGCGGCCAGGAGCGCGACGGCGACCACGGCGCTGGCACTGACTCGCCGCGCTGGAAACAACGCCGCCACATCAATGCGCGCCGCACAGTCGGCGGCGTCGCGGAACACGACGTCACGCACGTCTGCTCGCACCGACTGCGCGCGTGCTGACAGTTCAGCGGCGGTGATCAGCAGATTCTTCGCCGCTGGCGTGCGCGACTCGATCCGCGCCGCAACATCCATCAACGTGCGCGGCGATCGCCACATCAACCACGCGCAGGCCAGCATCGCGACGACGACGCTGGCGATCAGCGCGGCGGCCAGTGACAGTGCACCGGTCGCGCGCGCAATCACGACGGGCAGCGACAGCCCGGCGGCGATGACGACGCCACGCGCCATGGCGAGGAGACGCAGACGCGCCGCGACGCGATCGAACAGCAACTGCAGCGACTCAGGCCACGCGGGCATGGGCCTCCTCTGCCGCTGCGGCGACGCGGCGTTCGCGCCGCATCCACGTTTCAATTCCCAGCAATCCGATGACGATGAGCCAGAGCCAGCGACCTTGTGGTTCACGCTCGTTCGCCGACGGCGCGTCTGACGGCGCGCGCTCCCACTGACGCAACTGCTCGGGCGCGATGGCTTCGGGCTCGAACTCTGACCACGCCAGCGGCTGCACCAGCGACGTCAACACGGTGGACGCGATCCCGGCCGAGAGCGGGCTGCCTGGATCGTTATCCACCATGACGATCAACTCGGCGTTGGCGGCACGCACGTCCACGTGCCCACGCGTGTGCGGATCATTCAGGAGCGGCTGTGCGACGGCAAACATCCACGGCTGATCGATGGCTCGCGCGGCGGCAACCATAGCGGCGCGGTCTGGCGCGCCGGGAAACAGCAGCGTGGCGCGACGCGCACTGGCGTCGGCCGACGACGTCATCACGAGCGAGGCCACGGCCGACAGCATCGCATCGGCGCGCGCCTGATCGGCGCCCGCCTTCACCGTCAGCGGCAGCGACGATGTCGCCGTAGCCACGGGCCACGTCATCCGTGATCGATCACCGCGGAGTTCGAAGCCCGGCGGCAACGTCGTCGGCGCCCTCGGCACCGGCGTGAATCGCACGCCGACGCCGCTTGGCACCATGGCGATGGCCGCCGCATCCAGCGAGCCGCGCTGGAAATCCGAGACGATCACGAGCTCGCGCGCCCCGGTCTGTGTCGACAACCACGCGACCGCGCTCTCGATGCCGGACGCAAGTGACGGCGCCTCGACCACGGTGGATGACGACGCGGTCGCGGCTGCCGATCGCGCCATCGTCATCGCTTCGCCGCCCACAACACCCGCGCTGCCGTCGACGACGACGGCCATCACGGTGGCGCGCCCGACCGCGCTGGCGGCCAGCCATCGTGGGCCGGCCATGGCTGCCACCGCGACCGCGACGACCGCCAGACGAATCAGCAGCAGTGGAATATCGGTCAGCCGCTGCCGCTTGATGAACGTGACGTCGGTGACATCGATGAAGCGCAGCGATGGAAACAGCGTGTGCACGGCCTGATGCCGCGCGAGCATGTGAATCGCGATCGGCACGGCCAGGCCGGCGAGTCCGAGCCACGCCCACGGCTGCGCGAACATCAGCCCTGGCTCCCGGTGATCGGCGAGAGGTCGCGGCCCGCACCGCGTCTGATCAGATACTTTCGGAGCGCTTCATCCGGCGGTACGTCCGTCGTCATCAACGCGTAGTCGAGCCCGCTGCTGCGGGACTCGGTGCGCCAGCGTTCGAGAAATGCGGCGATTCGCGTGCGATAGCCGGCCGCAATCGACGATGCCTCCACCAGTCGCGTGGCGCCGCCCTCGAGCTCTTCGAACTCGACGCCGCCAGTGTACGGAAACTCGATTTCCCGGCGCGACATCACCTGCAGCATCGCCGTCTCGTGGCCCCGGCGCGACGCGCGTTTCAGCTCCGTCATCGTCTCGGCTTCGGCGTCGTAGAAATCCGAGAGCGTGAGGATGACGCCACGTCGCCGCAGCAACTCTGCGGATCGCGAGATCACCGCGCCTGGTGTCCAGGTGCCTTCCGGCTGGAGCGTGGACATGCGCGCGAGCACGCGGCGCAGATGCATGCGCCCGCCGCGCGGCGGCACATACACAAACTTCCCATCCGCCATGGTCATCAACCCGACGGCATCGCCCTGTTGCACGAGCAAGTACGCCAGCGCGGCGGCGATCAGGCGCGCGTAGACAAATTTCGAGACACCGGCGTCGCCGCCCGTCGACGGGTACGCCATCGACGCGCTCGCGTCGAGCACGAGCATCGCAGACAGATTCGTCGTCTCTCGGAACTGACGTGTGTAGAGGCGGTCGGTGCGCGCGAGCACTTTCCAGTCGAGATACTTCAGATCATCGCCGGGTCGATACGGCCGGTACTGACTGAACTCCGCGCTGAAGCCGTGAAACGGGCTGCGATGTTCACCCGTGCGCAGGCCTTCGACGATGTGCCGCGCCACGACCTCGAGGTCGTCGATGGCCGCGATAACGGCGGGCTGCAGAAGTGACGCGGACATGGCGAATCAGTCGGCGGGAGCGTTACGGTGTGACGGTCTCCAGAAGTCGCTGGATGACGTGATCCGGCTCGATGCCGTCGGCTTCGGCCTGGAAGTTCAGCAGGATGCGATGGCGGAGGACGGGCAGCGCCACCGCGCGGATGTCGTCGAGCGAAGGCACGCTGCGGCCGTCCACAAGCGCGGCGGCCTTGGCGCCGAGCAGCAGCGCCTGACCGGCGCGCGGCCCCGCGCCCCACTTGCACCACTGGCGCACGACGGGTGCCGCGGTCGCATCGCCGGGTCGCGTGGCGCGCACCAGCCGCATCGCGTAGTCCACGATGTTGTCGGCGGCCGGCAACTCGCGCACCAGCGCGCGCGCCTGTTCGAGCTGAGCGCCCGTGGCCACACGTGACACGGCCGCGACCTGATTCGATGTCGTCTGCGACAGGATGCGTCGCTCTTCTTCGGCCGTGGGGTAGTCGATGATGACGTTGAACATGAAGCGATCGAGCTGCGCTTCGGGCAGCGGATGCGTGCCTTCCTGTTCGATCGGGTTCTGCGTGGCGAGGACGAACAGCGGCCGCTCAAGCTGGTAGCGCACGCCACCGACGGTGCACTGGTATTCCTGCATCGCTTCAAGCAGCGCGGCCTGCGTCTTCGGCGGGGTGCGGTTGATCTCGTCCGCCAGAATGATGTTCGCGAAGATGGGCCCGCGGATGAATCGAATCTCGCGCTTGCCCGTCGTCACATCCTCTTCGATGACTTCGGTGCCGAGAATGTCGGACGGCATGAGGTCGGGCGTGAACTGGATGCGGCTGAATTTCAGATCGACGGCGTCAGCGACCGTCTTGATCAGCAACGTCTTGGCCAGACCCGGCACGCCTTTCAGCAGGCAGTGTCCACCGGCAAGCAGGCAAATAAAGACTTCGCGCAGCACGTGCTTCTGCCCGATGATGACGCGCTCGACTTCGCCGTGAAGGCGTGACACCAGCGCTGCGGTGTCGTCAAATGACTGGCGGCTCAATGCGCGGCGATTCTATCAAAGGCATACTGGCCGTGCGTTAGACTCACCCAACATAAGGAGCATCATCGATGAACTACTACGCAGGCCCGGACCTCGCGCGGGCTTTCCGCACGGTCCGCAAGAACACCATTGAAGTGGCACAGGACATCCCCGAAGAGCAGTACGGCTTTCGCGCCGCGGACGGCACCATGACCGTCGGCGAAATGCTCGCGCATCTGGCCGCTTCGCCCACCTGGCAACTGGCGGCGCATCGCGATGAGAAGAAGACGTTTCTCAGCTTCGAAGACTTCCCCCGGTTTATCGGGGCGGCAAACGCTTACGCGGCGACGCTGAAGACCAAGGCGGACATCGTCGCGGCGCTCGAAACCAATGGCGAGACGCTGGCCACGTGGTTCGACACGCTGTCGGATGACGTCCTGGCCGAGACGGTGGGTTTTCCGCCGCCGCTCCAGCCGCCGACGAAGACACGGTTCGAAATGCTGATGGGCATCAAGGAACATGAGATGCACCATCGCGCACAGTTAATGGTGATGCAGCGCATGATGGGCATCGTGCCGCACCTCACGCGCGCGCGACAGGCACGCCAGGCGGCGCCAGCCGCGCCGGCGGCTACCAACCGACCTTCTTAAACCACCACCGCAGACCGACGAACAGGAACCGCCAGTCTCTGAAGAACTCCGGCGGTTCTTGTTCCACCGCATGGCCGATGAACTGCAGGATCCAGCCTCCGACGAACATCGCCACAGGCACTTTCCAACTCACCAGCGACAGCGCGCTCGCCAGAAACACCGGCAGCGACAACGCAATCAGTGGAATCCCGATCGTGTGGCACACCTGATTGGCCGGGTGCTGATGGCTGTGCCCATATTCCTTAATCCACTCCGCCATCGGCTTACTGCCCAGAATCGACACGGCTACTTGGCCTTCGCGGCGTTCAACTCGCCGAGGCCATGCACCTGTCCACACACGGCGCACTTGGCCGGCGGGTCGGTGTTGGTGATGCGATGTTTCACGGGCGGCAAGGCGGCCAGATACGCGTACATGTCGCGCAAGTCGCCCTCCTCCATCCCGCGAAAGTTCAGGATCGGCATGATCGGATTGATGCGATGGCTCCCGATCAGCCCCGTCTTGAAGGTCTGCACGAACAACGCTTCGTCATAGTGCGCAATCCCTGACGGATCGTGCGTGATGTTCAGCGTGAAGATTGGCTTCATGTGATCGGCCGGGTCGTGCAGCAGGAAGCCGCCGCCGAAGTCCAGGCCGGGCAGGGGCTGACCCTTGTCGTCGCTCGGCGTATGGCAGTCCTGACAACCCGCCACGGTCTTCACAAGGTATTCACCGCGCGCCTGCGACGTGGTTCTCGCCGGCGCCGGCTTCGGCGCATGGGCCGGCAGCGGCTTGGGCATGGTCTTCACGAGTACGTTGAGCGGCGTGATCAACTCCGATCGCTGACGCCGCATCGACACGGCCGGGATCGTCTTCAGATAGACCACGATCGACGCCAGGTCCTCGTCGTCGAGTTCTCGGAAGTTCATGTATGGCATCAGAGGAAACAGCGGCTTGCCTTGCTTGTTGATCCCTTCCTGAATCGCGCGCGCGATCTCGTCGTCGGTCCAGGTGCCGATGCCGGTCTCGCGATCGGGCGTGATGTTGGGCGCCACGATCTTGCCGAGCTCAGGCACCGGCATCTCCCATCCGGCGCCTTTCATGCCGGCCTTGATGACGCCCGCCGGATCCGTGAGGTCAGGCTCGCTGTGACAATGGAAGCACGCCGCGACGTTTTCCACGAGATATTGACCGCGAGCGAGGCGTGCATCCGTGCGCTCGAACGTCCGGTTCGTCACCGCGCGCGCATCCGGTCCCAGGACCACCTGCCACCCGACGGCCGTGATGGCCCCCAGAACCAGCAGCACCAACAGCGCAAGAATGCCCAGCAATACCTTCTTCATGCGGCGCATTCTAGACCGACGCGGCGAACCGTGTCACCCGGAACGCCGTATGATTCGCCGAGGAGCACGCCCGACATGTCTCAGCTGATCTCGCCCCGTCGCTCGCCGTTTGCCACCGTCCGTCTCGCCGGCGCCACCCTGCTCATGGCCGCTGCGGCTGCGCTCAGCGCCTGCAATCTCGACATCAGCAATCAATCGGAAGGCCGCAGCGAATGGAAGAAGGACTACACGCTGACGGTCGGCGGCTCCCTCGAAATCAAAAACACCAACGGCCTCATCGAGATCGATCCGTCGTCAGACGACACCCACGTGACGATCATCGCCGAACGCATCGCCAAGGCGGGCACGGATGATGAGGCGAAGAAAGCGGCGGAGGGGATTGAGATCAAGGAGACGGTGAGCGGATCGAGCATCGTCATTGACGCACGGGTCACCTCCAGCGGCATCAATATCGGTGGCAGCCGACAGGTGAAATTCCACATCCGTGCTCCAAAAGGCACGGTGCTCACGCTCTCAAACACCAATGGCAACATCGACGTGCGCGACATGACCGGCGAGCTGCGGCTCGACACCACCAACGGCCGCATCGTGGGCAAGAACCTCGAGGGCACGACGAAGGCGGAGACGACCAATGGCATCGTGGACCTCGACTTCGCCGCCATCGGCACGGGCGGCATCTCGGCCGACACCACCAACGGCAAAGTCGACATCACGCTCGCCAAGAACATCAAGGCCCGCATCAACGCGCGGGTCACCAACGGCGCAATCAGCACCGACAACCTGTCACTGGAAACGAGCGAGAGTTCACGCAAGCGCCTGACCGCGACGATCAACGGCGGCGGCCCCGAGATCCGGGTCGAGACGACCAACGGCGCGGTGATGGTGCGCGGGAGGTAGCGCGACTAGCGCAGCTTCTTGCGAATCGCGACGAGCATCTTCGTCAGGACGGTGCCGGGACCGCACTCCACGAATTCCGGCTCCGTCTGCTTCATCAGAAACAACATCGACTCGAGCCACTGCACCGAGTTGCCGATCTGCTCCGACAGCGTCTGACGGACAACCGCTGCATCGTACGGCTGCCCCGTCACGTTTGAGATCACCGGAATCGCGGGCGCTTGAAAGGTGAAGGCCTGCAGAAATCCGTCGAACGTCTGCTGCGGCTCACGCATGTAGCGCGAATGGAACGGCGCGCTCACGTTGAGCGGAATGTAGGCACGCACGCCGGCGGTCTCGAAGTCGGCTTTCACTACTTCCAGATCCGGCTTCGGCCCGGCGATCACCGTCTGATCGAAGGTGTTGAAGTTGGCGACGTCCACCCGACGGCCGGCATCGGATCCCGACAGCACTTCCTGAATCCGCGCGGGCTCCATGCCGATGATCGCGGCCATCCCGCCGCCCGTCACCAGGCCCATCATTCGGCCCCGCTCTTTGACCATCTGCAGGCCAGTCGCAAAATCGAAACATCCGGCCGCCAGAAGCGCGTCATATTCGCCGAGGCTGTGCCCCGCCACAAACGCGGGCGCTGCCATGCCGTCCTCACGCTTCGCACGATAGGTCAGCGCGTTGACGACGTAGAGCGCGGGTTGCGTGAACTGCGTGAGACCCAACTCGCCTCGCGGGTCATCGACGCACAATTCGCGAATCGAATACCCCAGTACGCGGTCCGCATCGGCGGTCCAATCGGGGTACCGATCGAACAACTCGGCGCCCATGCCCTTCACCTGCGAACCCTGCCCCGGAAACAGACAAATCAGTGACATATATCCCGAGACATACTATCCAAATGTCGAACGATGTGCTGGTCGCCGTCTTCAATGCGGACGACGGTGGTCTGGATCCGAACGTGTGGACGCAGCTCAAGGACTGGCTGCAGCCCGAAGAGCGCGTACGCGCGGACAAATACAAGGATATGGAAGCGCGGGCGGCGTTCTTGATTGGCCGCGGCATGGCGCGGGCGATGCTCTCAGAAGTCACTGGTGTACATCCGGCGACGTGGCAATTCGCTGAGGGCGCACACGGACGCCCCGAAGTCGCCGCGCCCGATACCCCGTACCACTTCAACCTGGCCCACAGCCACGGCGCCGTCGCCTGCATTGTCGGCCGCGATCGCGAGATCGGCGTCGACGTCGAGTTTCTGAAACGCCCCGTGGCATCGCACGATGTGGCGGCGCGGGTCTGCGCGCCCGACGAACTCGAAGACGTCAACGCCGCAGACGAGACTGAACGCCAGGAGCGTTTCCTTGTGTATTGGACATTGAAGGAGGCATACCTCAAGGCTCGAGGTCTCGGGATCTCCGTGCCGCTGGCGGACGTCGCCTTCACGCTGGCGAACGGTCAGCCGACGTTTGCACCGCGAGGCACATTGGCCGATGCGGACACCCGCTGGGCATTCCGGCTCGCGCAACCGAACGACACGCATTTACTGGCCGTCGCCGTGGACACGCGCAACGGCGTTGAACCCAACATTCGCTTTCAGAGATTTGCCAACAATCGCTTTCCGATCGCATGAAGTTGTTCGCGATCAGCGACTTGCACTTGTCGCGAAAAGAGAACTTCGCTGCGCTGGCGGAGTTTGCGACTGATGCCGGACGACGATTTGCGGATGACTGGCTGATCGTCGCGGGAGACGTCGGCGAACGTGTGGAGCACCTCGAATCGGCGCTCGCGGTCCTCACGCCGCTGTTTGCCCGTGTGATCTGGACCCCGGGCAACCACGACTTGTGGTGCCCGACCGGCGCAACCGATCGCACCAGGGGACAGGCGCGATACGACGAGCTCGTGGCGACGTGCGGCCGATTCGGTGTGATCACGCCCGAGGATCCATACGAGAGGTTCCCCGGGCTGAGCGGAGTCGACGGCCCTGGCGACCCGGACACGTACATCGTGCCGATGTTCCTGCTGTTCGACTACAGCTTTCGACCCGTTGATGTGCCGCGTGATGAGGCGGTCGCATGGGCGAAGGCAGCCGGCGTCGGCGCGAGTGACGAGACACTACTCCGCTCCGACCCCTGGCCGTCACGCGATGCGTGGTGTCACGCACGCTGCGACAGGACTGAAGCGCGACTCGGCGCACTGCCGAGTGTTTGCCGCACAATTCTGATCAACCACTGGCCGCTCCGTTACGACCTCGCGCGGCCACCGCGCATTCCACGATTCTCAATCTGGTCAGGGACGACGCGCACGGAAGACTGGGGCGAACGCTTTCGCGCACGCGCCGTGATCAGCGGTCATCTGCATCTTCGAACGACGCTCGTCCGTCGAGGCGTGCGCTATCTGGAAGTGTCACTCGGCTATCCGCGCGACTGGCGACGCGAACGCGGGTTCGGCTACTACCTGCGCGAAATCCTGCCGACACTCGACGATCGTTTTGTGCCGCCGCGCGATCCGTATCGATAGACGGAACGGCACCTGTCGAAACCACGGCGCCCTACGTACACGGAGTTTTGTACTAGAATGCTTCCTGCATGCGGAAACTACGAGTTCTCGTGCTCATGCACGACTACCTGGTGCCGCCGGCCGATGTGACGGGGCTCGATCCGCTCACCTCGCCGTGGCGCACCGAGTACGACGTGCTCTCGACCGTGCGTGATCAGCTCGAACATGACGTGCACGTGCTTGGCGTCAAGGACGATCTCGCCGGCATCAAGCAGGCCAACGAAGAATTCAAGCCGCACATCGCGTTCAATCTGCTCGAGGCCTTCCACGAAGTCGGCACCTTCGACCAGAACGTCGTCGCCTACCTGGAATTGCTGCGCCTTGCCTACACCGGTTGTAACCCGCGTGGCATGCTGCTCGCACGCGACAAGGCCCTGTCGAAAAAACTCCTCCACTATCACCGCATTCAGGTGCCGGAGTTCACCGTCGTGCGGATGGGCCGAAAGCCGCGGCTGTCATCGCGCTTCAAGTTCCCGGTCATCGTGAAGTCGTTGACGCAGGAAGCCTCGATCGGCATCTCGCAGGCCTCCGTGATCGACGACGAAACGAAGTTGCGCGAACGGGTGCAGTTCATTCATGAATCGGTGAAGACCGACGCCATCGTTGAGGAATACATCGAAGGCCGTGAACTGTACGTCGCGGTGCTCGGCAATCAACGGCTCCAGGTGTTTCCCACCTGGGAAATGAAATTTGCCAACATGCCCGACGACCAGCACCGGATTGCGACCGAGCGTGTGAAGTGGAATTCGAAATACCAAAAGCGAATGGGCATCTCCACGGGCGGCGCCGACCTCGAGCCGGATGTCGAAGAAAAGGTCGCGCGCCTGGGTCGCCGCGTGTACGAAACCCTGTACATGAGCGGCTACGCCCGCATTGACCTGCGCATGGACGCCAAGGGCAACATGTATGTGCTCGAAGCGAATCCGAATCCGCAGATCGCGCAAAAGGAAGACTTCGCCGACGCCGCCGCGCGTGCTGGTGTCGACTATCCCGCGCTCCTCCAGCGCATCCTCAGCATCGGCATGCGCTGGGAACCGGAACGTCTGGGTTAGAGACCGACCAGACGCTCCCATTCTTCTGGCGTCAGACTCAGCGCAACGTATTTCTTCCGCAACACAATGACCTGCGGCACGTAGTCGGCCTTCGACACGAGTCCCTTGACGTGGCGATCGCGTAGCCGCCGGATCTCAAACCGATACAGATCATTCAGAAATGCCCGCACGAGCCGGGGCGGAGTGCCGTCCCGTGGGGAGATCCCGTGATCTTCGAGCGCGGCGCGTAGTGCGTCGGAATAACGCCAGGTGGGCTCAGGCATTCGACTGACCATTATCGGTCGGCCACGCCCCAAAAACCGCCAACCCGCGCAGCCGGTTCTGCGTATAGACCGTCATGGACGAGTTGAGAAAAGACCTTCAGTTCGGGGTCCGGATGCTCAGAAAGCGTGCGGGCACGACCTCCCTCGCGATCTTCACGCTGGCCCTTGGTATCGGGCTCACCACGATCATGTTCAGCATCGTCAATGGCGCCTTCCTGCGCGGGTTGCCGTTCGAGGAGGCCGACAGGATTCTCTATGCGGGTTTCCGCAGGGCGGATCGTCCGAGCAACAACGGCCTCGAGTCCGCACGAGCCAATGACGTCATCGACTTCCGCGCCACTCAAACGGCATTCGACGACGTGGGGGCGTTTTCTGGAGCACAAGTCGATGTGGCTGCAGAGGGCATTTCACCGGTGCGCTACGACGCAGCGGAACTGACGCCCAACGCGCTGCACATCCTGCGCGTGCGACCGGCACTCGGCCGCGACTTCACGGAACAGGACGCCGTCGCCGGCGCGCCGCCCGTGGCCCTCATCGCAGAGTCGGTGTGGGTGAATCAGTTCGGTCGCGACCCCGGCATCCTCGGCAAGGTGATTCGCGTCAACGGACGCGCCACCACGGTGATCGGCGTCATGGGCGGTCGATTTGGCTTTCCGCAGAACCACCAGATGTGGCTCCCGTTGTCGCTGCAGGCCGAACCGACGCGGGCCAAGAGTCGATCGGCCGATCTCTTCGGTCGGCTCAAGCCCGGGATCAGCGCGGTGGCCGCCAGTCTCCAGATGAAGGCGCTCAGCCAGCGGGTCAACGACGCCTCCCCGACGGATCCGGTGCGGACCGGCGAAGCGATTCCGTTCGTGCATCAGTTCATCGGCTCGCAAATCATGATCACGCTGTCGACGATGCTCGCTGCCGTGTTCGGTGTGCTGCTGATCGCGTGCGTCAACGTGACCAATCTGCAGCTGGCGCGAGCCGCAGATCGCGTGCGCGAGGTCGGTATCCGCATGGCGATGGGTGCGTCGCGCGCCCGCCTCATCCGCCAACTCCTTGTGGAGGGACTGATCCTGTCGTTGGCCGGCACCGCGGCGGGTCTCGCGATCGCAGAGATCGGTCTGCGCCTGTTCATGGCCGGCATTGCCGATACGCGACCGCCATTCTGGATTGTGACCAACCTCGACACACGCGTGCTGCTCTTTGCCACTCTGCTGACTGTCGTCGCCGCGCTCGCCTCGAGTCTGGCGCCGGCATTTCGCGTGACGCGCCAGGATCTTCAGAGCGTGCTCAAGGACGCCGGCCGCGCCAATACGAGCTTGACGATGGGGCGCTTCACGCGCGCACTGGTCGGCGCGGAGATCATGCTCTCGTTCGTCTTGCTCGTCGTCTCGGGCCTGATGATCAAGAGCGTCCTCGTCGCCAACACCATCGACTACCCGTTCCGTGCCGATCGCTATCAGGCCCGCATCGAACTCGTCGAGCGCAACTACACAGACGACGTGAGTGTGCGGCAGGCGACCGACAGACTCCTCGAGACGCTCAACCGCACGCCCGGCATTGCCCGAGCGGCGATCGCAACAGCACTGCCCGATCGCGCGGCGCAGTTTGGCGTGCTCGTTGATGGCCAGGTGCGTCCACAGCGCGCGCAAGACATGCCGATGGCGCGCCGCGCCGGCGTGACACCGGAGTTCTTTGACCTGATGGGCGTCTCGGCCCGGCAGGGGCGCGTGATCAACAGCGGCGATCGTGATGAGCGCGAAAAGGTCGCGGTCGTGACTGAGGATTTCGCGCGCAAGTTCTTTCCGCAGGGCGGCGCCATCGGCCGACGGCTGCAGTTGCAGCTCAGGGACGCCACGGACAATCCCTGGTGGACGGTGATCGGCGTCGTGCCGCCACTCACGGTATCGGCGAAGGTCGGCGTGCCAGGCGACACGTCGGAGCTGGTGCTGGTGCCGATGGCGCAACTCAACAGTCGCAACCTGCTGATGATGGCGGCGGCGAGTGGCCCCGATCCGTTGGCCGTGGCTGAGCCGTTGCGACGGGCCGTGACGGCATTCAATGCGGACTTGCCGATCTTCGACGCCGACACCGTGGCCGGTGCGTATCACTCGCAGACGTGGCCGTATCGCGTGTTTGGCAGCCTGTTTCTGTCGTTCGGCGTCGCGGCGCTGGTCATGGCGGCCGCCGGACTCTACGGCGTCATGGCCTTCAGCGTGCGCAAGCGCACCGCAGAGATTGGCGTGCGCATGGCGCTTGGCGCGGATGCGCGCACGATCCGTCGAATGATCATGCGTCAGGGCGTGTTGATCGTCGGCATCGGCATGACGCTCGGCGTGGGGCTTGGCGGATGGCTCGGTGGCCAGATGCAGCTGTTGCTCTTTGGCGTGAAGCCGTGGGACGCGACGGTATTCGGATTCACGATCGCTGTGCTCGGGATGGCGGGCATGCTCGCGACCTACATCCCGGCGCGTCGCGCATCATCAACGGATCCATTGACGGCGCTCCGGGAAGAATAGGGCACAGACGCAAAAAGGGGCCGGCGATCTTCCGCCGGCCCCTCTGTGGAACTCTGGACTCTGGACTACTTGGCGCCTGCCAGGAACATCCCGTTGAACACGAACTTGAATGTGCCGTGCGGCTGCGCGCGGAACATGACCTGTGGCCCGAAGAGATAGACCTTGCCCTGACCGACGGTGGCATCGACCATTGCGACGCCTTTGTTCAGTGCGGCACCGCCCCACGCCCAACCGCTGCGGAGTGCATCTTCCGACGCGAACCAGCCGATCGGCTTCACGCCTTTCGCGGCCGCGTCTGCATTGAGCTTGAAGACCGGATCGTTGTCAAAGAACACGTCGATCTCTTTGTTGTAGCCGTGCGCGATCGGATCCGTATCATCCACCGACATGCGGAGCACAGAACCGGGAACGTAGAACTTGTTCTGGTCCAGTCCCTCGAGATGATTCGAGACCGGCAGACCGTACGCCTGCGCGGCTGCCGTCGCCACGTCGCCGATGTAGATCGCCGTGCCGCCCTGATTGACGAACTCCTTGATCTTGTCCATCGTTGCGGCCGTCACCGCGCCCTGACGCTTCGCAAACTCCGCCGGGATCGGCTGGGGCGTGAAGCCTTCGCGACCGCCGGCGCCCTGACCACGCCCGCCAGCACCACCGGCACCGCCTGCGCGAGCGCCTGCAGCCGCGGGGGCCGCACCTGCGGCACCTGGCGCG
>CANIII010000016.1 GCA_947467605.1 Acidobacteriota bacterium | reverse complement strand
CGCACCCGTCGCTCCTGCCGCCGCCGGCGCGACCACATCCGTCAATTGCGCAAATGCGGGAGTGTCGCCTCCAGCATTCAGCGAGACCACATAAAGGTTGTTCTCGCGCATGAACGAAACCGCGGTCTCGTTGCGCACCCAGCGCGGATTCGATTCGGCGGCGCCCGTGCGGATCAGCACACGACGCGCGCCGGTGGCCCCATCGATGATGACGATGTCGCCGTTTTCGGCGGCGAGGGCGCGCTTGTGGGCGCGGTCCCATCGGCCGGTGATCGGCGACACGATGTCGCGCACTTGCTGGTCGGTCAGCTTGGTGAGCCCGGTGCCGTCCTTCTTTACCGACCAGGTGGAGGCGCGTTCCTCATCCGGCTTCTGCCACGAGAAGTAGATCGTGGCGCCGTCTCGCGACCAGCGCACGCCCGAGGGCGGGTTACCGACAAGCTGGGGGCCTCGCATGATGCCGTCGATCGACAGCATCGGCGTGCCAGGCGGAACCGGCGCCACCTTGCGCACCGCGTCAAGACTCGGCATGGGCGCCGCAGCACCGGTCTGTTGATCAGGCTGCTGGCCCGGCGTTGCCAGAACAAACGAACCGGCAGCCGCGCAAATTCCAAGGATGACAAAAAGTCGGCGCATTGTTTGCACTCTCAGTGGGTGGCCGGGCGGTCTCAGGAGAGCAACCGCCTCGGGCTTCCGTGTTGCGGGACGAACCTGTCCCGAAAACGCGACGTAGTATAGCAACGTGGAGCGCACTGATATGACGATGCCAATGATTCGCCGGGGCGTATTTCTTCTACTGACGATCGTTCTCGCGGCCGGCCCCGTGAGCGCGGTCGACACGATGGCCCAGGCCGCCAGGCCGTTGTCTCAGGCAACGCCAGCCAGACCGTCCGGTTCCGGCCAGAAGCCGACCGGGCCAGCGGTCGCGCTGTCGATGCAGCAGGCCGTGGACCTTGCACTGGAGGCCAACCTGGGCCTCAAGGCCGACCGGATCGCGCCGGCGATTTCCGCGCAGGACGTCGCGCGAGCCAAGTCGCTCTTCATTCCCACGGTCAGCTCAGGTATCCAGCGCAACACCCGGGACCAGATCCCGTCGAGTTTCTTTGAGTCGAGCAGTTCGGTCGTGTCGAGCAGCAGCCTCGGGGTGAGCGCCAGCGTGGCGCAGTTGCTGCCGCGCTACGGCGGCAGCTACAACCTCAGCTGGTCGGGTGGCCGCAGTGAGACGAACGCCACGTCGACGTTCAATCCGCAGACCAGCTCGACCTTCAACGTGAACCTCACGCAGCCGCTGCTGCGCAATTTCAAGACCGACTCGGCACGCACGAGCCTCGAGACCACGGCCCGGCAGCAGCAGATCACCGACACAAACCTGCTTGAACAGATTGCGCAGACCGAGCGGAGCACGCGGCTGGCGTACCTCTCGCTCATCGTGGCGATTCAAAATCGTGGCGTCGCCCAGCAGAACCTCGACGTCGCCAACGCGTCGCTGCGCAACACGCGCGCGCGGGTAGAGGTCGGCGTCACCGCACCGGCCGACATCGTCGATGCGGAAGCATCGGTGGCTGCCAACGAAGAAGCCCTGATCGTGGCCGAGAGCAGCATCGAGAGCCGCATGGATCAGCTGCGGCAGCTGATCTTCGATCCGACGCGTGCCGACTATTGGGCGGTGCGCATCAACCCGACCGACACGGTCGGCGTCGAGCCGCGCACGATCAATGTGGACGATGCAGTGAAGAAGGCGCTCGATCAGCGCACCGACCTCATCAATGCGCGCAAGAGTCTCGAGATTCAGAACATCAACATCGACTTGCTGCACAACACCACGCTGCCGGCGGTCGATCTCAAGCTGAGCTACTCGGGATCGGGCCTGGCCGGGACGCAAAACGTTTATGCATCAACGTTTCCTCCCGTGATTCTCAGCCAGACGTCGCGCGGTTTCGGCAGCGCGATCGGCGATTCGTTCAACAACTCGTACCCGAGCTGGACATATGGTCTGCAGGTCTCCTACCCGATCGGCAAGAGCGACACGGAAGCGTCACTCACGCGCGCGCAGCTCCAGAAGCAGCAGGGCGAATTGCAGTTACGCGATCTGGAGCTGCAGATCGCCACGCAAGTGCGCGACGCGGCGCGACAGGTTGAGACCAACTTCAAGCGCGTGCAGGCCTCGCGCGCCTCATTGCAAGCGCAGGAAAAGCGGCTCGAAGCCGAGCAGAAACGCTTCGACGTCGGCACATCCGACACGTTCAAGCTCTTTCAAGTGCAGCGCGATGTAGCCGCGGCCCGAGTGTCGGAACTGCAGTCGATGCTGGCCTACTCGCAGGCGCTCATCAACTTCGACGCGGTGCAGCGGATTCGGTAGAGGTTCGCAATCAACCGATGAGTCTAGCCTCGCGACTGCGCGTCTCGAGCCACTGTGCAACGACCTGAGCGACATCAGCACCGGGTTCGCGATTGCGCCACCCCTTGAGCTGGTCAACCGTCCAGTGTCCTTGGCGCAATTTGAGGCTCAAGGTGCAGCGTTCCGGGAACAGCACACGATAGATGGCGATCTTCCCGCGGGCTACCTGAGGGGCGTAGTCAAACACGCAGTTGTTCTGCTCGCACGCCTCCTCAAGCAACTGGCCCCTATAGAGAATCGGGACAATCGCTTCCGTGCCGAGGAATGGCGCTGGAGGAAAATCGGTCTTTCTGGCTGCTTGCGCCAGCGGATCACCGCACGGCGTCCGAGCCCTACTGACCAACTCGGAGCACCAAATCCTCGCGGCGTTTTCGACAAGGGTGGCCATATGGTGGTCCTCGCTCCTCGCATCGGCACACGCAAACGCCTCCAGCGCGGCGAGCGTCACGTAGTCGAACGTACCATTGTCAATCATTGCGAGGACCTGAGGCCCAATAGCCGGCACGTGCGCAAGGCGCTCGCTCACCGCAGGTTTCCGTAGTTGATCGCGCAGCAGTACGAGAGTTGCGAGGTTGATGGAACCCGGCATCACCTTGCGAAGAATCCTCCGCACGCGTTCCGTAGGTTCGAAGTCGAGTCGTTCGAGAATCTCGCGCTGCTTTCGGCTTGGCAGAAGCCGTTGCTGGGTCTCCACCGTTCGCCCAGACTGCTTGGTCGGCAAGACCTCAGCCAGGTTTGCAAGGGCAAATGCGATCATCGGATTCGACACCAACAGATCCTCAGCGGCCAAACCGCCCCGCGCGGCCCAGACCAGTACCTCCCACTGTCGATCGGCTAGGGTCGCAATCGTGCCCCGAATCCGAGGTGGGATCGTCGCCAAGTAAGTCTCAATAGCAAGCTGGTCCTGCTCGTTCAATCCGAGCGCCTGTTCAAATCGATAGACGCCAACACTTCGACGCTCGGGCAGGATCGCGATTTCAGGCTGGAACGAGACGGACTTGCCGGTCGCCGCGGACCAACGAAATGCATGGATCACCGGCCACCCGAACAGCGTGTTCACGCCGGTGGCGGTGTTCTCCGTCAGACGAGCAGAGACAGCATCGAAAGAAAACCTCTGGGAAACATCCGTAGCTGCCATATGGCGTTGATAGGCAGCCTGGCAGAGGGCCCTGACAGGCCCGGTCCTACGCAAAATTTTCGCCGACTCAAGCTCGGCTAGGTATCCGCTATTCGACGAACTCTAGGTGCCGATTCTTCACCCACACGCTCGTGCGTAGCAGATCAAGGCGGTGGACGAGGTCGGGAGCTCGTTCACTAGGAATAACGAAAAAAGCGCGACTGTTCCCGCGTCCGAATCTCACAGCTTTGGCGTCCGGACTGAGACGCATGAATCTGTTGTTCCAATCTCGAACCTGGCTGACATGATCTGCGGTCCGATTCAGATGATGGTAAACAACGAGCCCATGACCTTGTTCGTGAAGTCTTTCCAATTCCTGAAAACGGACATGTTGCACTGAGCCAGATTCTTCCTTGGATGAATCTGGATTTGCGATGCCGTTGTCGGGATCGCAGAATACGACTGAGCATTCGCTCACCGTAGCCAGGGCCCTCCTAAACCACTCGCTGCGTGCCTCGCTGCCGCGACCTGTCATTTCGCGGTAAAACTTAGTCGACACCGGCAAAGGAACGACTGACTCGAGCATCGCGATCGATCGTGTGCGCTGCTCCTGCATGTGCCATTTGAACAGGTCGTAGAGGTGAGGGTCGCACTCACGATATTGCGCGGCATCGGGTGACGGCGCACCGAAGTTGTCGAGTTCAAGATAACCCAGATGCTTTCCGGAGTCGCCCTTGTCAGGGAATACCGTCGCGTACCAAAGAACGCCCAGTGGCCCTCTCTCTTTTTGGCCAGTCAGGTAACTCAGGTGACGCAGAAGACCGAACTTGCCAAAGTCGCCGACGTCGAACGCGTAACGGTCCTGCATGACAGGGATTCTGGCATGACCGAGCGGCGATTTCGACGGTCACCGATTGACTTGGCAGCTACGCTCGCAGCGCGCAGTGCGCTCCGAGCCGTTGACGCGCGAGCAAGCTAGCGAGGGTCGTTGTGGCAGTATTGCTTTGCTGTGGCACGGTTTACATTTTCGCTCGACGACGCGACCGTCGCGCTGATCCGGCAAACCGCAGCCCGCCTGCGGACGACCCCGAGCCGTGTGGTGCGCGATGCGGTGGCTGACTGCGCCAGCCGCGCCGCCAGAGTTGGCGATCACCAGAAGAAGATGATGGACACCATGGAGCGTCTTCGCGATGCGCGGCCGACGCGATCTGCCACATCCGTCGATGACGAACTCCGGTCACTACGCATCGAGCGGCGCGGCGACGGACGGCGACAGCGGGTGGTATGAACGCTCGCGCCGACTCACTGCTGCTCGTCTGACTCCCCAACATCCTGCCGGCACTGCGCCTGTAACTCCGCCCAGCCGCTCGTGCCGAGCGACTCCAGCGTGCGGATGTTGGTCTCGAAAATCGCCTCAGGATTTGGAAACGCGGCAACGGCGCGGCTGACACTCTCTTCCCGCAACAAGTGCAACGTGGGATACGGCGACCGGTTCGTCGCATTCGTCAGGTCATCTGCCGACGTGCCATCGAACTGGTATTGCGGATGGAAGCTCGCCACCTGCAGCACGCCGTCGGCTCCGAGCTCAGCCAGCGCAGCGTCGGCAACCTCCAGGAAATCGTTGTAGTCGAGGAAGTCCGTCAACGTCCGAGGATGCATCAACAGCGTCGTCTCGATCTCGGCTGGCGGCGTGCTCATGAGCCGAGAGATTTCGTCGCTGAGCACGACGCGCAACGCGTCCGGACTCTCGGCATCAGTCACCACGTAGCGAATCTGGCGCTTGATCTCCACGGCTTTCGCGAAGGGACAGAGGTTCAGGCCGATGACCACGCGGTTCACCCACGCGCGGGTCTCGGCAATGATGATCTGGTGCGGGGTCATGAGCGGCTCACGCCAAGGACGATAGTCCTTGTCAGCGGCTTCTGCCACCTCATCGCGACACGCGCCACTCCTGGCCCACGTTCCATTTGCCCGAGTCGCTCGACGGCATATGCGCCGGAAGTTCGAATCCAGGATCGAGTCGACGATAGTCTGGCTGTTTGCCCGTGGACGCGTCGATCGGCACGATCTTGAGATAGGCCGGTGCCAGTTCGTTGAGTGAGTTCGGATAGGCCCCGTGTTCGATCCGGAATCGGCGGAGCGCTACGGCGATCGCGGCTCGCGCGATCACCCCGCTCGCGAAGTCGGCTGACCGAATCGCACTCGCGGCCCACGAACGAAGGCCCGGAAGTTGATCGGCGCGTTGCGCGGCCGGCAAGCTCGCAAGATCGATCGCTTGAGCCTTGTCGGCAAAGTCTCGCAGCGCCAGATAGCGAATTACGGGCCGGAACGTCCACGCGACAGCGCGCATCCACGCGGCCGGCGGCGTTGGCGTGGAGTAGTCCAGAGACCGCCGACCCCACAGCCAGCCCTCCATCACGAACGGCCACGTGAAGCGGCTGTGCTTCAGTTCGCCGAGCAGCGCCTCCCGGGCGGGACTCGCGATGAGATTTTCGTCGATTGTCGATGCGAGCGCCGCCAACGCGGGGCCCGACGGTTCGGATCGATTGAGGACATCCTTCAGCGCGTCGGACTGTTGGTAGGCCACCATAATGGCGTTGATCAGCATGACTCTCAGCGGTTCGCTGCTCATCGCCGCCGATTGGGCGAAGCCCGCCCTCACATCAGCGATCGCATCGTCGGCGCGCCCCGCGTCGGTGTCACTGCGAGCCGCAAACGTGAGCACCTTGGAGAGATAGCCAAGGTCCATCAGATTCGGGACGTTGTCAGCTTCGCCAAGGTACGCAATGTCCCAGTTTGAATGTTGCAGGCGCGCGGCGGCGATCGCGAGTTGGACCGCCTCGCGGTTGCCGTCGGCGATCGCGCGCGCCTGATCCGTGGTCACAGACGTGCCAGTGTGCGGGTGGTACATGAAGTTCGCGTTTGCGTCGATGATCGTGATGCGAGCGGCCGCGGCATCAATTAAGCGCGCGCGGTTCTCCGGAGCGATGCGCTGCGGCCACGACTTCCACGCGCGGAGCTTGCGCACAGCGTCGTACTGCAAGGGCCCGTACTTCTCCTCAAGACGCGTCACCTCGGTTTGCGTCCGTCGCGTGAGCCAGATATCCGCCACCGCTCGCACGGCCAGCAGCGCGATGACGACGAGGAGAAGAACGACGAGTAGACGACGGGCGCGGATCATCGATTGGCTCCCTGGAGTTCGTTGCTGGACGTTCGCACCTGCGCCACCAGCGACGACGTATCGGCTGGTGACAGTCCCAGGTCAGCCGCAGCCAGTGCGACGGCCCTGGCGGGTGTGGCTACCGGTTGGTTCTCTGCAACTGCCGTTGGCGCGGCCGCGCGATTCGACACGACTTCCACGCCGGCAAGAGCAACGAACGAGATAACGACGGCGATACGCCACTTCGGCGAGAACCACAGGCGATCAAGCGCGCTGTCGTCCGCTCGCACGAGGGGCATCGCGGCCGCGAGCACACGCGCACGCAACTCGCTCGGTGGCTCGGGACGTCCGGTCGCGAGCAGTTGGCGTTCCGTGTGGTCGGTCATCGCTTCCCCATCAGTTGGCGCAGCCGCTCAAGCGCCACGCGATAGCGGCTCGCAGCGGTAAACATCGACACCCCGGTGATGCGGCCTGCCTCACGGAACGAGAACCCTTCAGTGAGGTGTAGCTGCACGATCTCGCGCTGTGCCGCAGGCAACTCGGCCACGCTGCGGGCAATGTCGATCGCCGAGTCCTGATCAATGGCCGCGCCGGCGACCTGGCGCAGGTCATCGGCGTCAACGGCCGACTCGCGCGTCGCGGCCGGCCGACGCTGTCCGTCGATCCATGCGGTGTGGAGGATGCGGTGCATGTAGTTCGCCGGATTCCGGACCGCCAGCAGCGGCGCGCCGGTCTTGGCCAGTTTCACGAACACGGCCTGCACCAGATCGTCAGCCTCGGTTGGGCGACGGGTAAGAGCCATGCCGTGACGAAACAGCGCGCCGGCGTGCGCGTCGTACAAATCCGCCAGGGCCTCCCGGTCGCCCCGAACCAGCCGCCGGAAACTGTCGACGTCTCGCTGATCATCACGTGGTTGCGCCACTCCTGTGATGATGACGGGCGGGAAGCCCTCTTTTGTCATTAGTTCCCTACGCCTTGTTATAGTCGCCGTGTGCCCGTCTCGGCGATCGTCATCACCCTGAACGAAGCCACGCACATCGAGGCCTGCTTGGCCTCTGTGGCGTGGGCTGACGAACGCCTCGTGGTCGACTGCGGCAGTACCGACGACACCGTGGCGATCGCCACACGCTGTGGCGCGCGGGTCGTCACGCACGAGTGGCTCGGATACAGCGCACAGAAGAACTACGCCGCCACCTTGGCTTCCCACGACTGGATCGTGTCGGTGGACGCCGATGAACGCGTCACGCCGGAACTGGCGGCAGAGATGCAGGCCGCCCTGCGGTCGCCCGGCAATCACGTTGGCTTTCGCGTGCCGCGCCTGACATTTCATCTTGGCCAATGGATTCGTTGCACCGACTGGTATCCCGACTTCCAACTGCGCCTCTACGATCGTCGTCGAGCGCGCTGGAACGGTCGGCTGGTGCACGAGTCGGTCACGGCGGATGGCGCGGTCGGCCAACTCACACAGGATCTTCAGCACTACGCGTATCGCGACATCGCGCATCACGTGGACACGATCAATCGCTACACGACGCTCGCGGCCCTTGCGATGCTCGAGCAGGGCCGGCGCACGAGCATTGGCGAGTTGCTGCTGCATCCGCCCGCGGCCTGGCTTCGCAACTACGTGTTGCGGCGCGGCTTCACTGCCGGCGTCCCCGGTCTCATCATCTCGACGATGAACTCGTACTACGTCTTTCTCAAGTTCGCGAAACTCGCGGCGATCCAAGACAAGACGTCGTGACCTCCATCCACATCGACACCGCGAAGACCTGGCGCGGTGGCCAGAATCAGGTGCTGCTGACGGTGAATGGCCTCAGCGCGCTCGGACACCCGGCGACACTGGTGGCCAACAAGCGCGGCGAGTTGGCGCAACGCGCCAGCGAAGGTCTGCGCTTCGTGCCGTTCTCCCCGCGCAGCGAGTTCGACGTCCGCGCGGCCTGGCAGCTCGCACGTGTGTTTGCGCGCATTCAGCCCGACGTCATCCACGCGCACGACCCACACGGCATCGCGCTCGCGGCCATGGCGCTCAAGTCGCCGATGGCGCCGAAGAAGCGGCCGCTCTTTGTGGCCGCGCGCCGCGTCGACTTTCACCTGCAGCGGCACGCGTTCTCGCGCTGGAAGAACAAGCAGGTTGACGTCTGGATCTGCGCCTCCGCGATGATCGCTGACATGATCGTGCGCGACGGCATCGCAGCCGATCGCGTGGCGGTCGTCCACGAAGGCGTCAACGTCACGCAGATTGACAAGGTCCCACGGGTCGACGCGCACGCGGCCTTCTTTCTGCCCCACAACGCACTGATCGTCGGCAACATTGCGGCGCTCGTGCCACACAAAGGACAGAAACACCTGATCGCCGCCGCCGCACGCGTCGTGCGCCAACTGCCCGACACGCGCTTCGTGATCCTCGGCGAAGGCGAACTGCGTGAACCACTCGAACGACAGATCAAAGACCTCGGCCTCGAACGCCACGTCATCCTCGGCGGTTTCCGCACCGACGTCATCGGCCTCCTCAAGTCATTCGATCTGTTCGTGATGAGCTCGATCACCGAAGGGCTCGGCACATCGATTCTCGACGCGATGGCGTGCGGCAAAGCCGTGATCGGCACTCGGACCGGCGGCATTCCGGAAGCCGTGCAGGACGAGCACACCGGCCTCCTGGTACCGCCGCACGATGAAGGCGCGATGGCTGCCGCCATCATTCGCTTGCTCGAAGACCACACATTGCGTGTGCGCCTCGAAGTCTCCGCCCGTCAGCGCGCCAGCGAATACTTCGGCGTCGAGCGCATGGTCACGGAAACGCTCGGCGTCTATCAACGCTCTTTGAGCAGTTAGGTCTTCCCAGGTTTTCTCCGCGTCTCCGCGTGAGATGGCCGTGGCTTGCAATGCGGCTTGAGAGGGCACTGAGTATCGCGCTGCTTCGTGTCGTAGCCGCAGCTCCCCATCATGCCGAGGTGGCAAAGCGAGAAGTCGTAGCGCACGGGATCTGCAGGATCGAGCTTTCGGAGCGCCGCGGTGATGTCGGCGGCCATCTTCCAACCCGGCGACGCGCGTTTGGTCAGACGCAGGCACTTGCCGACGCGAATCGTGTGTGTGTCGAGCGGGATCAGCAGCTTCGATCGCGGCACCATCGTCCATCCGCCGGGATCGACCGCGTCCTGCCGCACCATCCATCGAAGGAAGAGATTCATTCGCTTGCACGCCGACCCGCTCGATGGCTTCGCAAAGAAATACGACTTTCCGGCGCGTGCCGAGAAGGCCTCGATGGCCGGCGCCAGATCTTCGTGCGACGCGTCGAGCCCACTCGCAAAGCAGCGCTCGATCGAGCCGAATTCGCGGATCATGTCGCGGAGCACCACAAGCATGTGGGCGACGTCACGACCGCGGACCCAGCGGTGCACGAACGTCTTGAGCGCAGCGCCATCCCGCTTCGGATCAAACGCTGCAACAAAGGCCGCGGGAGACGGGCCCATGACCGCCGAGACCGTTTCGATCGACGCCATCACTGACGACACGCGGCCAAACGCGAGACCGGCCGCGACGAACGCGACGATCTCTCGATCGGCCACGTGCCGATACCGTCGAACAATCTGAATCGGGTCGAGGGCCGCTTCCGGTCCGTTGAAGCTGTCGTAGAGCGTGTCGAGCGCGGCCTTCACCGGTCTGGCAATCAGCGCTAGAACGTCGTGATCGGCATGCCGCGCTTGCACATCGGGCAATCTGCCGCGAGGTGGTTGTCGGGTGCGGTGTACTCGGCCAGCGGATAGTTCGGCACGCCGATATCGACAATCGCTTCCATGCGGTCGTAGATCTCGGCGGTGGCAATCACTTCGCCGCCGGCCCCCTCAACGAGCGCCTTCGCCTTTTCGAACGTCTTGCCGGTATTGCGCACATCGTCGACTAACAGGACCTTCTTGCCGGCGAGGACGGAGTGATAGAACGTGCGAATGACGAGGGCGCCGTCGCCGTCGAGCGACAGCGGTGCAAAGAGGCACTGCGGATGCGTGAGGCTGCGGCGCCCATCCATTAAACCCGCGATGGTATGCGCGAGCAGCGCGCCGCCCATGACCGGCCCGGCCACCACATCGGTCGCCGCGATCACGGTCTCCGGCAGGATGTCGATCACGTCCTGCGCGAAGCGCCAGATCGCCGACGGCTGACGAAAGAGACGATGGGGATTGAGATAGACCTGCCCGTGATAGCCGTTGCCGTAGTCGAAATGCCCGTCGACCATCAGCACTTCGTAGTCCTTCAGATTCACCAGCGCCTGGCGCCGCACATCATCTTTTCTGCTCATCGAAACCGCTCCGCCCCCGCCACCGCGTTGTTCACAAACACCGTCTTGCCACCCACGATCGTCGCCGCGGCTGCGCCGCGCATGTCCCAGCCATCGAACGGTGTGTTCTTTGATTTTGATTTCAGCGCCGCCGCACGAATCGTCACGGGCGCGGTTGGTGCAATCACGGTGATATCGGCCACGCCCCCTTCGGTCAGTGTGCCGCCGGGAATGTTCAGGATCTTCGCGGGCGTCGCGCTCAAGAGCTCGATCAACCGGGGCCAGAGAATCACGCCAGGCTCGATCAGCTGCTTCACGCAGAGAGGAATCGCCGTCTCGAGTCCGACGATGCCAAATGGGGCCTTGTCGAATTCGAGGGCTTTTTCGTCCGCGTGGTGCGGTGCGTGGTCGGTGGCGATGACATCGATCGAGCCGTCGCGCAGGCCTTCGATCATCGCCAGACGATCGGCTTCGGACCGCAACGGCGGATTCATCTTCGTGTTCGTGTCATATCCACGAATCGCGTCATCGGTGAGGGTGAAGTGATGCGGCGCCACTTCGCAGGTGACCTTGATGCCGCGTTCCTTGCCCGTGCGGACGGCGCGCAGTGTCTCGCGCACGCTCATGTGCGCAATGTGCACGTGGCCGCCGGTCAGTTCCGCGATGCTGATGTCGCGCTCAGCCATGATCGACTCGGCGCACGAGGGGATGCCCTTCAGGCCGAGCATCGAGGCCACGGCGCCTTCATGCGCGACGCCATCACCCTTCAGCGACGGATCTTCGCAATGCTCGATCACCGGCATCTTGAACATCGACGCGTACTCAAGCGCGCGCCGCATCAGCAGTGCCGAGCCCACCGGCCGGCCGTCGTCGGTAATCGCCACACAGCCGGCGTTGTGCAGGTCGCCGATCTCGGTGATCTGCTCGCCGTTGGAGCCCATGGACACGGCGCCGATCGGATACACGCGCGCAAGACCGACTTCAGCGGCGCGCTTCAACATGAACTGCGTGATGCCGGCCTGATCGTTGACCGGCGACGTGTTCGGCATGCAGGCGACGGCCGTGAAGCCGCCGGCCACGGCCGAGGCCAGCCCCGTCGCGATCGTCTCCTTGTGTTCCTGCCCCGGCTCGCGCAAATGCACGTGCATGTCGATGAGCCCCGGCGTGACGAGGAAGCCCTGGGGCACCTCGATCACTCTGGCGTCACCCGCCGGAATGTCCTTCGCGATCTTTGCAATGCGATCGCCATCGATCAGCACATCGAATACGCCGTCACGACCTGCGACCGGATCGATGACGTGGCCGCCTTTGAGTAGTGTCTTCATGCCTCTCCCTGTGCGTCGCCACCGGCGAGCAGATACAACACGGCCATGCGCACGGCAACGCCGTTCGCGACCTGATCCAGAATCACCGACTGATTGCCGTCGGCCACATCGCTCGCGATTTCGACGCCGCGGTTCATCGGGCCCGGATGCATCACGATCGCGTCGCTCTTCGCACGCGCGAGCCGCTCGGTCGTCAGACCGAAGAGCGAGAAGTACTCGCGCACCGATGGCAGAAACAAACCGTGCATGCGCTCGTGCTGCACGCGCAGCATCATCACGACGTCCGCGCCATCGCAGGCCTCATCGATCGACGTCGTGACCGTCACACCCAACCGGTCGAGCCCGAGCGGGATCAGCGTGGGCGGGCCGCACGCGATCACGCTCGCGCCCATCCGCGTGAGCAGGAGCGCGTTCGATCGGAGCACGCGGCTGTGGAGCAGGTCGCCGATGATCGCCACGCGCAGGCCGGCCAGCGTGCCTTTGCGCTCCGTAATCGTGAACGCGTCGAGCAACGCCTGCGTCGGATGTTCGTGCGTCCCGTCGCCGGCATTGATGATGCTCGACCGGCAGACGCGCGCCAGCACGTGGGCCGCGCCGGAACTCGCGTGCCGAATCACGATCATGTCGGGCGACATGGCCTCGAGCGTCTTCGCGGTGTCGATCAGCGTTTCGCCCTTGGTCACGCTCGACCCGGACGTGGTCATCCCCATCGTGTCGGCGCTGAGGCGCTTCTCGGCGAGCTCAAACGACAGGCGCGTGCGCGTGCTGGCCTCGAAGAACAGGTTCACGACCGTGCGGCCGCGCAGGGCGGGCACTTTCTTGATGGCGCGCGTACCCACTTCCTTCATGGCCACCGCGGTGTCGAGGATCAGTGAAATCTCTGCCGGCTCAAGATCTTCGATGCCGAGCAAGTGGCGGCTGCGAAGTGTCGTCACGTCGCTCATCCCTCCACCTCCACTTCATCGCGGCCGTCGATTTCGACGAGATGGACCTGCACGCTTTCCTTCTTCGACGTCGGCACATTGCGCCCAACATAGTCGGCGCGAATCGGCAGCTCACGGTGACCGCGATCGATCAGCACGACGAGCTGGATCGTGCGCGGCCGGCCGAAATCAATCAACGCATCGAGTGCCGCACGGATCGTGCGCCCCGTATAGAGCACATCGTCCACGAGCAGCACGTGCTTGCCGTCGAGATCGAACGGGATCTCCGTGCTGCGCACCACCGGCTGCGGCCCCACGTCATGGCGCATCAGGTCGTCGCGATAGAGCGTGATGTCGAGCATGCCGGTCGGCACCTCGGCGCCCGTGATGGCCTTCAGGCACGCGGCGATGCGCTTCGCAATCGGCACGCCGCGTGTGCGAATGCCAACCAGACGAATATCGTCAATTCCCTGATTGTGTTCGATGATTTCGTGCGCGATTCGCGTCAGACTCTTCGCGACGCGATCGGCGTCCATTACAACCGGCATGTAGACCTCTTCTCGCCCTCACAGGGGCGGGTTAAAGAGCTGCGACAGCATACTATTTTTCATGCGACGCGATAAAGGTGGTCGGCTTTCCGAGCGTAAAGGGTCGCTGGAAAATATCCGTCCGCGCGTAGCCATCCATGTCGCGGCCGATGGGCACACCCATGTAGTACAGCACCGTCGGCGCCAGGTCGACGATGGCGCCGCGCGGGTATTGGCCCGGAGCCACGTTGGCGCCGAACGCCAGGAGGAAGCCCTCGGGCGCGCCATCGTGGGCACCAGAACGCTCTTCCAGGCGCAAGACACGGTTCACCAACGCGGTCAGCGGCGACACGACGTCCATGCCAAAGCCCGAGACGACGAGTAGCAGATCGCCGGGTTCGAGCGAGGCCATCGTGGCGCCGACCTGTTCGTCGATCCAGCGGTAGTAACGCTCGACGGCGCCGCCATACCGTTTGCGATCCTCCGGCGTGACGTTGCGCGTGAGGCTCGAGAGGCGCGCGAACTCCGTGTATTCGAAGTACGCGTCCGACAGCAGGTCAATACCCGTATAGCGAATCGCCGTCAGCTGCACCGAAAACTGATCGTTCAACTCCTGGAGCGTCTGTCGATAGCTGCGATCCCATCGCAGCTTGGCATTGAGCGACGAGGACGGGGATGCGGCGACGTCGTCGAGCAGCACCTCCGGCCACGGCGTGAACTGGGTCGCATCGAACGCACCGCGCGCGAGCTCAGCCGCCGTCGTCGGCGCGCCGTACACCGCGTCGTCGAGCCGCAACGGTGACCGAGATGCTTTGTCGAACTGATCGGTAATCGTAAATCCTCGCGTGGCGTGCGCCGGGGATGTGAGCGGCCAGCGAACGATGCCGGCAGACAGTTGATAGTCGGCCAGGATGTCCCAGAGCGAGCGTGCGCGCAGCGAATCGGCGCGTGCGTCGGTCGCCGTCACAAAGCCGAGATCGATGAGACCCTGCGCAAAACAGTAGTCAGGCAACAGATTCACCACGTCGGTGTCGGTCGGATTGGCGCGATAGATCGACGTGGAACGAATGCCGTTCTTCGGCGGATATTTGCCTGTGGCGGCTGCTGCCCAGACGGGTTCGGGCTGGGTCGGCTTCAGCGTGGCCATGGGGACCACGGCGCCACGGTCGAGGATCTTGCCAAAGTTCGGCAACTGCCCGGCGGCGATGCGCTCGCGAATAAAGCCCAGCGACGCGCCGTCGAGCAGGATCATGCGCACCGACGGCGTCACCGGCATGGGCATCTGGCTCGCCGATGGCGATCGCAGTGGCGGTGCTGGCCGGGTTTGCAACACCGGCACATTCGGCGCCACGACGTCCCCGATGCCGCGAGTGCCGAGGGGCACGATCACCGACGCCAGCATCACCAGCGTAAGGAGCACGCCTGTGGGTCGTCCGCCGCGGCGAAAGGAGAACCGCAGCACGGCGGTCAGCATCAACAGCGCCGCGCATGCGGTCATCGCAACGGCGCCCGTGCGCAGTCGATCGGCGGCGGCATCGTCGAGCACCGCACGTAATCCCTGATAGTTGCCCCAGGTGATCCACGACATCAGCCCCGTGAAGACAGCGCCGATCCACGCGAGCACGCGAACGCTCAGCCAGCCCGGCATCAGAGTCGCCATGAGAAACTGGTCTCTCAGAAACAGCAACAGCCACACGAGCACCGTGAGGAGCACGCCGTAGAAGCTCATGACGGCAACGGCCCAATGCGCCGAGGTCGCAGACACGAGTGGCACCTGCGGATTGAGCTGGAGCACGAGCGCCGTGATGTACGCCGAGCCGAGCATGCCGACGACGATGGCGTTCGTCAGCATGCGAAGGAATCGCATGTCGATATACTTACTCAAGTGGCGATCGATGTTCTGGCGGAGATCCTGACCAACCGCGCCCTGTCCGCTGACTACAACGTCGTGGAATTTGCGGCGCCCGACCTCGCCCGGCTGGCTGAGCCCGGGCAATTTGTCATGGTGAAGACCTCACTCGGCAATGACCCGTTGCTGCGGCGGCCGTTCTCGATCTTTGAGATTCTGCGCGACGCGACCGGGCAACCGAGAGGTGTGTCGATTCTCAACAAGCGAGTCGGCGTCGGCACCAACCTGATTTATTCGACCAAGCCCGGCGATCGACTGAACGTGCTCGGCCCGCTCGGGCAACCGTGGCCACGTCAGACCGCCGACGAACATTGGATGGTGGCCGGCGGCGTTGGCCTGGCCCCGTTTGTCACGCTGGCGGAGACGTTGGCGAAGACGAACGCCAGAATGCGCCTCTTCTACGGCGGCCGCAGTGCCAGCGATCTGTATTACGCATCGCTGTTCGAGACACTCGGCGCCACGCTCGTGCTGACGACCGAGGATGGATCGCAGGGCGAGAAGGGCCGAGTGACGGCACCGCTGGAACGTGCGCTGTCGGCGCGCGGCACGACGAACGTCACGCTCTACACCTGTGGTCCCACGCCGATGATGCGCGCGGTCGCCACACTCGGTGCCGCGCATCACTGCCAGACATTCGTGTCGCTCGAGCAAGTGATGGGCTGCGGCATGGGCGGCTGTTACAGCTGCGTCGTGCAGGTCAACGACCACGCGACGCCGCATTTTGTCCGGTCCTGCATTGAGGGCCCCGTGTTTGACGCGTCCCGGATCATCTGGGACGCGCTGGTGCATTGATGGCGCGCGACCTCTCGGTCCAGATCGGCTCGCTCTCGCTGAAGAACCCGATCATTGCGGCATCGGGCTGTTTTGGCTATGGCCTCGAATACGCCGGCTCACTCGACATTGGCGCTCTCGGCGGTGTCGCGTCGAAGGGGCTGTTCCTGAACGCGCGCGAAGGCCATGCGCCGCCGCGCATCGTGGAAACGCCGTCCGGCATGCTCAACGCCATCGGCCTGCAGGGCATCGGTGTCCACCGATACATCAGCGAGAAACTACCGGAGTTGCGCCGGCTCGGCGTCACCAACATTGTCAATGTCTGCGGCACCACGATCGACGAGTACTGCGAGGTCTCGCGCGCCCTCACGGACGCGGAGGGCGTGCATGCGATCGAACTGAACATCTCGTGCCCCAACATCAAAGAAGGCGGCATCCAGTTCGGCTGCATACAGGAAAGCACGTATGCCGTCGTGTCCGCCGTGCGCAAAGCCACGACGCTGCCGTTGATTCCGAAGCTCACCCCGAACGTCACCGACGTCGCCTCGTTTGCGCGGCAGTGTGAAGACGCCGGCGCCGACGGCGTCTCGCTCGTCAATACGTTCCTCGCGATGGCGATCGACATCGAGACGCGGAGACCGAAGCTGACCAATGGCATGGGCGGCCTCAGTGGGCCGGCCATCCGCCCGATCGCCGTGCGCATGGTCTATGAATGCGCGCAGGCTGTGAAAATTCCGATCATCGGCATGGGCGGCATCACGTGCGCGGAAGACGTGATCGAATTCATCATTGCCGGCGCCGCAGCTGTGCAGGTCGGCACCGCGAACTTTGTCGACCCGTTCGTCTGGAACAAACTGATCGATGGCCTCACGTCCTACATGGAGCGCCACGACATCGCGCGCATCACGGACCTCACCAACACGATGACCAAGGGCAAATGAATCCGATTCTCGTAGCAGTGGATGTGCCAACGGCCGACGACGCACGCGTGCTGGCGAAGACGTTGGGTGACTCGGTCGGCGGACTCAAGATCGGCAGCCAGCTCTTCACCTCGGTGGGCCCGTCGATCGTGCGCGAGATGGTCACGGCCGGCCACAAGGTCTTTCTCGACCTGAAGTTTCACGACATCCCCAACACCGTCGCGGGCTCGGTCGCGGCCGCCACCGATCTGGGCGTGTGGATGTGCAACGTGCATGCGACCGGCGGCGCACCGATGCTGACGGCGGCTCGCGACGCCGCAACCGCACGCGCGGCAGCGCTCGGCACGCCGAAGCCGCTCGTGATCGCGGTCACGGTGCTCACGAGCATGGATGCCGCCACGCTCGCGACCGTCGGCGTCTCGGCCTCGCCCCTCGATCAAGTTGTGCGACTGGCCACGCTGGTGAAGGCGTGCGGGCTCGACGGCGTCGTCGCGTCACCACTCGAAACGGCGGCGATTCGTCAGGCGTGTGGTCCGGATTTTGTGATTGTGACGCCGGGCATTCGCGGCGGAGCGGCTCAGGCCAAGGCTGACGACCAAAACCGCACGCTCACGCCACGTGAGGCGATCGCTGCTGGCAGTTCCTATCTTGTGGTGGGGAGACCCATCACGGCGGCGCAGGATCCCCGCGCCGCCGCTGAGGCCATCAATGCGGAGCTGACTACTTCGCGGTAATCACGGCGTGGCCGCGACGGTTCTTCGCGTAGCAGTCTTCAGTCTCTTCCGCGCACACCGGCTGTTCTTCACCTTTGCTCACCATCGCTACACGAGCGAGGTCGACGCCAAGGCTGCCGAGGTAGTCGCGCGTCGCGTTCGCGCGCCGTTCACCAAGTGCGAGGTTGTACTCCGCTGTGCCGCGCTTGTCGGAATGGCCTTCGATCGTGAGTCGCACGCTGGTCCACTTCTTCAGATACGCCGCGTTCTTCTGCAGGCTCGCGCGCGCCGCGTCGCTCAACTCTGCCTTGTCGTAGGCGAAGAACACGTCATCCAGCGGCTGCTGCGCGATCAAGTCAGCCAGTGACAACCGTGCCCACAACTCTTCTTCAGTTGGCGGCTTCGGCGCCGGGGCCGGTGCGGGTGGCGGAGGTGGTGGCGGCGGAGGCGGAGTGCGCGCGGCGGGTGCCGGCGCGGGCGGCGGCGGTGGCGCGGGCTGCACAGCCGGCGGCTGCTTCTTGCCGCAAGCGGCGGACATGACACTGGGCGCCACCAGGACGCTCAACAACAGCAAACTCGACATCTTTCCTGCCACAAAGCGACGCATAGGCCACAACTCCTGCGGTATCTTGCCATAATTCAGTGCATGGATCGCCTACTGGCAGCCACCGCCAGCGCTGAAGACCGTCATTTCTGGTTCCTCGGTCTCCGACGTTTCGCCCAGGACATGCTCAGCCGCGCACTGCCCTCTACGCGGCCACTGCGCATTGTGGATTGCGGGGCGGGCACCGGCCGAAATCTCGATTGGCTCCAACAGTACGGATGGGCCATGGGCGTTGAACTCTCGCCGACCGGACTCGCGGTCGGTCGACGCCACGGACGACGGATGGTCCAGGGCAACGTCGCGGCCCTCCCCTGCCCCTCCGCAGCATTCGATCTGGCGACCTCATTTGATGTGATCTATTCGCTCGACGACGCCACCGAGCGATCGGCATTCGCTGAGATGCACCGCGTGCTGAAGCCGGGCGGCATCACGCTCGTCAATGCTGCAGCGCTCGACATCCTGACCGGCTCACACTCCGCGCTAGCCAACGAGCGACGACGGTACACGACCGGTCGACTGCGGACGAAACTCACCGCGGCCGGTTTTGAGATTGTGCGAATGTCGTACACGAACATGACGACGCTGCCGATTACGTTGGCCGTGCGAATGTCACAGCGGCTGCTGGGTCATCGCGATGAGGCGGCTGAGACCGAAATGGAAGTCCCGGCGGCGCCGCTCAACGCCCTCTTGGCGGGTGCCCTCCGGCTCGAAGCCGCCGCGATGCGGGTAGCCGCTCTGCCGGTGGGGTCGTCGGTGATGTGTGTGGCGCGTAAGCGGGACTAGTTACTCGTCCCAGTTATCGTCTTTGTCGTCTTCGTCCTCGTCTTCATCCAGTTCGTCGACGTCGTCTTCCTCTTTCTCTTTCTCGTCGTCGTCTTCATCCTCTGGATCTTCGTCGGGATCAAATTCGAGCGGCACGAGCGTGGCCACACGCAGAGCGCTGCCACATTCGTCACATTCAAAGGGGTCGCCGATCTGAATGTCTTCGAGATCGTCGTCATCGATTTCAATTTCGGCGTCGCATTCAGGACATGTGGCCATAGACTCCTCCGAGATCAGAATTATACATGTCGCTCTCAAAAACAATTCTCATTGCACATCGCTCGAGCGATGTGCGCGGAAGAATCGCGACCGCCCTCGCTGATGCCCGTCACGACTATGTGACGGCGGAGACGGCCGAAGCTGCCGCAGCGGCCGTCGCCGATCCGGCACGGCCGATCAGTCTCGTGCTGCTTGACCTTGGTCTCGCGCCGGATGCCGCTGTGCTGGTCGGCGATCTACGACGGCACGCACCGCGCGCGATGCCGGTGGTCGTGTTTGCCGGCACGGTACGCTCGGGCGCCGACGTGCCGACCCTGCTGACCAGCGGCGTCGCCGGCTATCTGAATGAACACGCGGTCACCGCGCAGATTCTGCCGGCGCTCGCGCCACACCTGTTTCCCGACAGCTTCGACCGGCGCAGCAGCGCGCGCGTCTCGCTCGGCATTCCTGTTTCCTACCGAGCGGGTCAGACGATCGCTGGGGCCTTGACCGCCAATATCGGCAAGGGCGGCATCGGCGTGCGGACGATGAGCCCGCTCGCCAACGGCACCGCGGTGCACGTGAAGTTCAAGCTCCCAACGAGCACCCTGGAGATTGAAGCCACTGGCCGCGTCGCGTGGAGCAATCGCCAGGTCGGCATGGGCATCCAGTTCGAGCGCATGGACAACGACGCCCAAACGGCGATCGACCAGTTCGTGGACGAAAACTCGTAAAAAAGCCGGGAGTTAATTCCGAATTAACTCCCGGCTTTCTTTCGGACTCTCCCAGCAGTGCGTCAGCGTTCAGAATCAGGTCGCTAGGGAAGAAAGCCGGGAGTTAATTGCCAATTAACTCCCGGCTTTTTCTGTCAACAACCGCAGGCTGTTGGCCGTCACGATCAGCGACGCGCCCGTGTCGGCGAGCACCGCCATCCACAAGGACGTGACGCCGAAGACGGCGAGCACGATGAATGCGAGTTTCAAGCCGAGCGCGATCGCGACATTGGCGCGAATGATCGACAGGGTGCGGCGGCTGAGGTTCAGCAGGTACGGGAGCCGCGAGAGATCGTCGCCGACGAGCGTCACGTCGGCCGCTTCTATCGCGAGGTGCTGCCGCTCGTGCCCATCGCCACGCCCAGGTCCGCCGCCGCGAGCGCCGGCGCATCGTTGACGCCATCGCCCACCATCAACACGGGACCGTAGGTCGCGCGGAGCGTCTCGACGCACGCCACCTTGTCGGCCGGCAGCAGGTCGGCGTGCACTTCATCGAGGCGGAACTCCGTGCGCAGGCGATCCGCCGTGCGACGCTGATCGCCAGTGAGGAGCGCGACCCACTTCACGCCGGCGTCACGCAACGCGGCAATCGCCGTCACGCCAGCAATCTTCGGCGAGTCGCCGAGCCCGATCACACCGAGCGCCCGCCCTCCGCGGCCGACGAGCACCGTCGTCTCGCCGCGTTCGGCCATCAGTTCGAATTCCGCATGCAGCGACGGCGTGCACATCTGACGATCTTCGAAGAGACGATGGCTGCCGACGATGACATCGTGATCGCCGACGCGCGCCTCAGCGCCAAGCCCCGGCAGCGCGCGGAAGTCGTCGCCTGACGAGACGACCACGCCGGCGGTCTTCGCGTGCGACACGATCGCGCGACCAATCGGATGCTCCGAGCGCGACTCGAGTGACGCGGCGACGCCCAGCAGGTTATCCACGGAGCAGCCGCCGACGCCCTTGACGTCGGTCACGGTGACGCGCCCGTGCGTGAGCGTGCCGGTCTTGTCGAACGCCACGCAGGTGATTTCCGACGCGCGCTCCAGATGCGCGCCACCTTTGATCAGGACCCCGCGCCGCGCGGCCGATGTGAGCGCCGACATGATCGCGACCGGCGTGGAAATGACCAGTGCACACGGGCACGCCGCCACGAGCAGCATCAGCGCGCGATAGCCCCAAATGGTGAGCGACGCCTCGAAGCCCACGAGGCCGCCGCCGCGAACCAGTGCGACCATCGGCGGCAGAAGCGCGACCGCTGCGCCGAGGATGAACACGCCGGGCGTGTAGGTGCGCGCAAAACGGTCCACGAACTGCTGCGTCGGCGCTCGGCGCGCCTGCGCCTCCTCAATCATCTGCACCACGCGTGCGACCGCGCTCGACGATGCCGCCGCGGTCGCCGTCATCTCGAAGGCGCTCATTCCGTTGATCGTGCCGCCCAGCACATCGTCGCCCGGCAGTTTCTCGACGGGCCACGACTCACCGGTGATCGGCGATTGATCGACGGCCGTGGCCCCCACCGTAAGTCGACCATCGACGGGCACGCGCTCGCCGGGGCGGACGATGACCACATCGCCGACGACGACGTCACGCGCGGCGACGTCGAGCTCGGTGCCGTCGCGACGGACCAGCGCACGTTCAGGGATGATGGCCATCGCCGATCGCACCGCAAAGCGCGCGCGGCGCACCGTCCAGCCCTCCAGCCACTCGGCGACGTCAAAGAGCCAGATGACCGTGGCGGCTTCCCACCAGTCGCCGAGCGCGATCGCGCCGGCGACGGCAATGACCATGAGCGTATTGATGTCGAGTCGGCGGGCCTTCAGCGATTTCCAGGCGTGTTTTGCCGGCTGGCGCACCGACCAGGCGATGGCGATGGCAAACGCCACGATGGCCGGTGTTGCGAGGCCGCGCCATTGGGAAAAGGCGCCGAGCAGAATAAACAGGGCTCCGGGAATCATGTCAGCGGCGCTCCCCGGCGTGGGCGGCGGCGTCTTTCAGCAAGCGCGCCACATGGGCATCGTCGAGGGCATAGAAGGCCTGACGGCCGTCTTTGCGGACGCGCACGAGGTGCGCCGTGCGCAAGAGCCGCAGTTGATGAGAGGTCGCCGATTCGGTGAGGCCGGCGTGGCTGGCCAGGTCCGAGACGCAGCACTCGCCGTGGCTCAGCCGATCGAGGAGCGACAGGCGGGACGGGTCGCCGAGCAGTTTGAACAGGGCTGCCACTTCGCCCACCGCCATGGGCGCACCGGTGCGCAGATTAATTTTCGATAATCGACTCATGCCAATACATGAATATCTGAGCAAGTATTCATATGTCAAGACCGTACAGACGGTTGACACCTGCATGAGGCCCGCCTAGCATTTCTCTTTGGCAACACCCGCAGACTGCACACCATGGAGCACCGCCTGTGATTGAGGTACAGCACCTCACGAAACGCTACGGTTCGTTTACCGCCGTAGATGACATCAGCTTCCGCGTTGAGCCCGGCGAAATCCTCGGCTTCCTTGGCCCGAACGGCGCCGGGAAGACAACGACGATGCGCATGCTGACCGGATATATGCCGGCGACCGATGGCAAAGCCATCGTCGCGGGCTACGACGTGTTCGCGAAGCCCATCGACGCGAAAGCGCGCACGGGCTATCTGCCGGAGACGCCGCCGCTCTATCCCGACATGACGGTGCGCGAGTACCTGACGTTCGTCGCCAAGATCAAGATGCCGAAGAAGACCACGGCCGCTGATCGCAAAACGCGCGTCGAGCAGATCATGAAGCGCACGTTCGTCGACGACATGGCGAACCGGCATTGCGGTCGCCTCTCGAAGGGATACAAGCAGCGTGTTGGCCTCGCGCAGGCGCTGATTCACGATCCCGAAGTGCTGATCCTCGACGAGCCGACCGCCGGCCTTGACCCAAAGCAGATCATCGAGACGCGTGACCTGATCCGGAGCCTCGCCGGCAACCACACGGTCGTGCTGAGCACGCACATCCTGCCGGAAGTCGCGCAGACCTGCGCGCGCGTCGTCATCATCAACAAGGGCAAGGTCGTCGCGGTGGATACGCCCGACAACCTGACGCGTCAACTCCGCGGCGCATCGAGCCTGTATGTGCAGGTGGATGTCAGCGGCGGCGATGCCCACGACACGCTCGTGGGCGTGCCGGGGGTGACGAAGGTCGGCGTGGCGGATCGCCATGACGGCGTCGTCGGTTACGAACTGCACGCGGAACAGCAGCGCGATGTGCGCCGCGATGTGGCGCGCGCGATCGTGGATCGCGGAATGGGACTTCTGGAAATGAGACCGATGCGGATGAGCCTCGAAGACATCTTCCTGCAGCTGACGACGCAGGAAACCAAGGACGGCGCGGGCGCGCCGGGCGCGAACGATGTGCCGCCCGCGGAACAGGCGGCGGCCATGGTCGCCGAGGGTGATCCCAATGCGTAACGCACTCGCCATCGCCAACAAGGAACTGCGCGGCTACTTCGCATCGCCGATCGGCTGGGTCATCTGCGGGTTGTTTTCGCTGATGTTCGGGTACTTCTTCTACGCCTATGTGGAAGTGTTCCTGAAGAACAGCATGCAGTCGCAAATGGGCAACGGCGGCCCGATGAACATCAACATTCTGTTGATTCGTCCGCTACTCAGCAACGCGACGGTGATCATTCTCTTCATGCTCCCGAGCATTACGATGCGGACCTACTCCGAAGAGAAGCGCTCGGGCACGATCGAGTTGCTCCTCACCTCGCCCATCACGGACTGGGAGATCATCATCGGCAAGTTCCTGGGCGCGATGGGGCTCTACTGCACGTTGCTGCTGGCGACGATGGCGCACATGGCGATTCTCTTCGCCTACGGACGTCCGGAGTTTCGGCCGTTGATCGCCGGCTACATCGGCCTCGTGCTCTTGGGTGGCTGCTTCGTCTCGATGGGGCTCTTCGTCTCGAGCCTGACCAAGAATCAGGTGATCGCCGGCGTCGGCACGTTCATCGCGGGATTGCTGTTCTGGGTGATCAACTGGCTGGCCGACAGCGCCAGCCCGACGACCTCAGCCATCCTGTCGTACCTCTCGATCACGGAACACTTCGACGACTTCGCCAAGGGCGTGATCGACACGAAGCACGTGATCTTCTACCTGAGCTTCATTACGTTTGGGCTGTTCCTGACTTCCAAGTCAGTGGACACCGAACGGTGGAAGGGTTAGACCGTTATGAAGCGCATTCTCGGAGTGCTCGGTTGGCTTGGCGTCGTGCTCGTGCTCGCGGCGGTCGCGGTGCGATTCATCAAACCGGAGATGGTGGACCTCTATCAGGGTCTGGCAATCGCCGGCCTGGTCACCACCCTGCTCTACACGCTGAGTCAGTGGCGTGACATCGGCCGCTCGATGAGCGGACGCGGCGCGCGCTACGGCTCAATGGCCGCCGGCAGCGTCGTGATGATGCTCGGCATCCTGATCGCGATCAACTACATCGGCAACCGTCAGAGCAAGCGTTGGGACCTCACCGGTGGCCAGCAGTTCTCGCTGTCGGATCAGTCGAAGAAGATCGCGGGCGGTCTCACGCAGGACCTCAAGGTCCGCGTCTACTACCAGACTGGCGCGATCGGCCAGATCCGCGACAAGATCGACGGCTACACGCTCGCGAGCTCGAAGATCAACGTCGAGTACATCGATGCGGAGAAGAACCCGGCGCGCGCGCAGCAGGATGGCGTGCAGGCGTACGGCACCGTCGTCATGGAATACGCGGGCCGCACCGAGCGGATCACGACCCTTGAAGAACAGGACGTGACCAACGCCATCATCAAGCTCGTTGAGGGCAAGGCCAAGAAGGCGTACTTCATTCAGGGCCACGGCGAACGCGATCCGATCAGCCAGGACCGCATGGGCTACACGCAGATTGCCACGCGACTGAAGAACGACAACTACGAGGTCGCGAAGTTCGCGCTCGCGCAGGAAGGCCAGCTGCCGGCCGACGCGACGATCGTGATCATCGCGGGCCCGCAGACCGACTACCTGCCCCAGGAACTCGAGGTGCTGAAGGCGTACCTCGCTGCCGGTGGCAAGCTGATCATGATGATCGACGTGCAGGCGAAGCCGGATGCAGCGCCGCTCGCTAACCTCATCGATCTCGCCAAGGATTGGGGTGTCGCGATCGGCAAGGACTTGATCGTCGACATCAGCGGCATGGGCCGTGCGTTCGGCGCGGGACCGGAAATCCCGGTAGCGATGTCGTACCCGTCGCACCCGATCACCGCGGGATTCTCCAGCATGACGGCCTACCGTCTCACCCGCTCGGCGTCGCCGATCGAGGGCGGCACCAACGGCCACACCGCGCAGCGCGTGGTCGAGAGCAGCCCCAAGAGCTGGGCCGAGACAGACTTCAAGTCGCTAACCACTGGTGGCGCGAAGGTGGATCTCGACAAGGGTGACAAGCAGGGTCCCGTCGCGATCGCCTCAGCGGTGGCGGCAGCCGCAACCAATGCCCCGGCACCCACCGATCCCAAAGCCCCGAAGGCCGAGACACGCGTTGTCGTCATTGGCGATTCCGATTTCATCGGCAACGATCTGATCTCGTTTCAGGGCAACGCCGACTTGTTCCTCAATATGGTGAACTGGGCCGCGCAGCAGGAGAACCTGATCGCGATCGGTCCGAAGGATCCGCAGGATCGCCGCATCACGCTGACCGAAGGCCAGCGCGAGGGCATCTTCTACCTCGCAATCTTCATGATCCCCGGCATCTTCCTCGCCGCCGGCATCTTTACCTGGTGGAAGAGGCGCTAGGCCATGCGTAGTGGCAGGTCGTTCCTGATTCTCTCCGTCTTGGCCATCGGCCTCGGCGCGTACGCGTACTTCGTCGAGTCCAAGAACGACACGTCACGCCAAGCGGCCAGCCGGAAAGAAAAGGTCTTCACCGTCGACTCCGAGAAGATCGACGAGATGACGGTGAAGTCGGCCACCGGCGACGTCACAAAGCTCAAGAAAGAGAACAACGTCTGGAAGATCGTGTCACCCGGCACGATCGAGACGGATGCGGCCGAGGTCTCGGCGATCACGACCGCACTCGCCGCCATCGAGCGCGAAAAGGTTGTCGACGAGAACCCGCCATCACTCAAGGAGTTCACGCTCGATCCAGCCCGTATCAGTATCGAGTTCCATGTCGCGGGCGAGACGGGCACGCATCGTCTTGATATCGGCGTCAAGACGCCGATGGGCGCGGACCTCTACGGCCACGTCGACGGCAAGCCGGCGGTGTTCCTGATGGGCGCCTACCGCGAAGATTCGCTCAACAAGTCGCTCTTCAACCTGCGCGACAAGACGGTGTTGACGTTCGATCGTGACACCGCCAACTTCGTCAAGATCGACGACAGCAAGAAGCCCATCGTCATTGCCAAGAAGGACAACCAGTGGCGGCTGTCGACGCCGATCGATACCGCGGCCGATTTCACCGCCATCGACGGCCTCGTCGGGCGACTCTACCAGAGCAAGATGAAGGCATTTGTCGCTGACGATGGCACGAAGGATCTGAAGAAATACGGTCTCGACAAGCCGCAATTCATCGTCACGATCGGCGCAGGCTCGGCACGATCGGAACTCGCCATTGGCGCCAAGACGCCGGACGGCAACGTCTACGCGCGCGATCTCGCCCGACCGATGATTTTCGCGCTCGAAGCCACGCTACTCGACGACCTCAAGCGCCCGGCCAGCGATCTGCGACAGAAGGACATTTTCGACTTCCGCTCGTTCACCGTGCTGAGCCTCGACATCACGCGCGCGGGCCAGACGTACTCGCTGGCGCGGCAGGGTGACACGGGCGACGGCAAGCCGGGCGACTGGAAGATCACCAAGCCCACCGACAAGGCACTCGACGCGGCCAAGATCAGCAGCATGCTTGACGGCTTCTCGACGCTGCGCGCCGACAGCTTCATCGACGCGGCCGGCACCGGGGACGAGACGACGATTCACGCGAAGTTCGGGCAGGCAGCGTCACCAAAGGAAGAGACGGTGACATTCCGCATGATCCCGGCCAAGGACGCAAAGTCGCAGCCCACCGTGCAGGCGATGCGCAAGGGCGAAAAAGGCGCGATGGTGATCTCGGCGCTCGAATACGACAAGGCGCTGGCGATCTTCAAGGAACTCACAGGCTCGAAGTGAAACGCGCGCTGACGTATGGCTTGGCCATCGTCGCGGTCGCCACCCTGGGCCTAAAGGCCCAGGGCTCCACAAGCCTCTCGGCGGACCTCGACACAATTTTTTCTGACCCCGCCGTTTCCCGTGCGCTGGTCTCCGCACGCATCGACTCGCTCAGGACCGGCGAAACCATCTACGCGCGCAACGCCGACAAACTCGTGATGCCGGCGTCGAACATGAAGATTCTCTCGATGACCGTGGCAGCCGAGAAGCTCGGCTGGGGTTTCACCTACTCCACACACCTCGATGCGATCGGCACCATCAACAATGGCGTCCTCCGCGGTGACCTCGTGGTGACTGGCGGCGGCGATCCCACGATCGTCTCGGTGGACGGTGGGCCTGCCCCGCTCTTTACCGAGTGGGCAGCGGCGCTGCGCAAAGCGGGCATTCAGCGTGTGGACGGACGCATCCTCGGCGACGATGCGTTCTTCGATCGCGAAGCGTACGGCATGGGCTGGTCGTGGGATGACATGGTGTTTGGCTACAGCGCCGGCGTCACCGGGCTGAGTTACAACGAGAACCAGGTCACGTCCTCGATCTCGCCCGGCGCGGTCATGGGCGAAGCCGCGAAAGTAACGCTCTCGCCTGCCGAAAGCCACGGGCTCAACGTGATTAACCGCGTAACGACGGTCGCGCGTCCGGCTGACGCACCGGCCAACGATCCGCGCTTGCGCGCGAGTGTCAGCTTCGACCGTGCCCCGGGCTCGCGCGACCTGATTGTGCGCGGCACGATTCCGGTTGGCGCAGCCGCCGTAACGCAGGACATCGCCGTGGAGCGGCCGACCACATTCTTTGTCACAGCGCTACGCGACGCGCTGATCGCACAAGGCATCTCCGTCTCCGGCACGGCGGCCGAACTCCACGAGATCATTGAACCGTCCATGGGTGCGCGCACCGCGATTGCCGTGCGCACATCGCCGCCTCTCAGCATCATCGGCGCCTATTTCATGAAGGCGAGCCAGAACTTTGTCGCCGAGACATTGTTCAAGACACTTGGCAAGGTTGTGAAGGGTCAGGGCTCCGCAACCGAAGGCCGCGCGGTGGTGAAAGAGACACTCGCCGGCTGGGGTGTGCCCGACGACGCGATTGTGATGCGCGACGGGTCTGGGCTCTCGCGCTACAACTACGTGACGACAGGTGCACTCGTGACGATGCTCACGCGCATGTGGAAGAACGACACGCTGCGCGGGCCATTTGCGGCAACACTCCCGGTCGCTGCACATGACGGCACGTTGCGCACACGGATGCGCAACACCTGGCTCGACAGCCACGTGCAAGCCAAGACGGGCACGATCTCCAACGTGCGCTCGCTCTCGGGCTATCTCGAAACGAAGTCAGGCGAACGGATCGTCTTTTCCATCATCGGCAACAACTTCACCGTGCCGTCCTCGCAGATGGATGCACTGGCTGAAAAGGCGCTCGCGCTGATTGCTGAACGGCGCTAGCGTCTCAGACCAGCGTCTTCAGCAGTGTGATTGCGGGAGCGATGCGAATGCCTTCCGCCGTCTGGTAGTCCTTCGTTCCCGTCGCGTGAATCTGCCAGGCATCGCACTTGGGAAACTTCGCCTTGAGATAGCTTAAGCCAGGGTCAAGTCCGCTGTCGTCGAGTTTGCACTCCACCATTAGCACGGGCGTCCGCCCATCGACGACGACGAAGTCCACTTCACGACGATCGGTATCGCGAAAGTAGCGGAGCTCCAGATCACGTCCTTCAGTATCCTGGCGAAAGTGCACCCACTTGAGCAGGTGCGACGCGACGAGATTTTCGAAACGCACACCTGGGTTCTGTACCAGCGTCCAGTCCCAGTGATAGTGCTTTTGCTCCTTCTTGACCGCGCGGATCTTCGGCGCGCCGAACGGCGAGAGTCGGAAGATCGCGTAGAGGCGCTCCAGGATGTCGAGCCAATTCGCGAGCGTCTTATGCGCCACCTGCAAATCCTCACGGACCGCATTGATCGACAACGGTGATCCCGTGAGCTCAGGCAGGCGCAGCATCAGCAATTCGAGGTGGCCGAGATCATGCAGACGTTCGAGGCCGGCAACGTCCTCACGAATCAGCCGCGTGCGATAGTCGCGCGACCAGCGCTGCGCCTCCACATCCGAGCCACCAAAATACGGCTCAGGAAATCCGCCGAGCGTCAGCAGGTCCTTCAGTTCTTTGGCCGACGTGAGGCGCAGCTCTGCGGCCGACAGCGGATGGAGCCGTAGCAGGTGATACCGGCCCTGGAGTGAATCGCCGCCAAAGCGATAGAAGTCCAGACAGCCGCTGCCCGTGACCAGAATCTGCTGCCGCGCCGACCGCTTGTCGAACAGCCCCTTCAGATAGTTCCGCCACTGGCGGTACTTGTGCAGTTCGTCGAAGACCCAGACGCGCGACGTCGGCAGTTCCCGCCGCAAGATTCGCTCTCGATCCTCGGCATCGTCCCAGGTGAGGTACCCCGAGCGCCCACCAGGGAGGGCCTTCGCCAGGGTCGTCTTGCCCACCTGCCGTGGGCCGGCCACAAACACCATCTTTCTGGCCAGATCCCGGCGGACCTGGGAAAGCAGGTAGCGACCATGGGACGGCATATGTTGATGCTATGACTCTTTTTGACCAGTGTCAAAAATACACGTGAGTATTTTCTACCGCGGTCACAATTTAGCGACACGTAGTAATCTGAAGGTTCTGGCACACCATTCCATCGGCATCGACTTCGGCACCACCAACACGTCCATTGCGATCGTTCGCCCTGATGGGACGATGCAGCTGGGGCAGTTTCCGTTTCTCGGGAAGATCACCGACGCGTATCGGTCGCTGCTCTACTTCGAACAGCACGGCGGCAAGGCGCCGGCGCCGCCGGTCACGTATTGCTGGACCGGCCCGAGCGGCATCGAGCACTACCTCGGCGCCGATTCGCAGGGACGGCTGATTCAGTCGCTGAAGTCGTTTCTGGCCACGAAGAACATGGAAGGCACGCAGGTCTTCGAGAAGAAGCGCATGATCGAAGAACTGATCGGCCGCATCCTCGCAGATGTCCGTGCGGAAGCATCGAAGCAGTTCGGCATCGACATCCGCCACGCTACCGTCGGGCGACCCGTGCGATTCGTTGGCGCCGAGACGATCGACGATGACAATTACGCGGAAGACCGGCTGGCAGATGCGTTCAGCCTCGCCGGTTTCGAGAGCATCGCGTTCGAGATGGAGCCGGTCGCGGCGGCGCATCAGTACGAGAGCACGCTCGATCACGACGAGCTCATTCTCATCGGCGACTTCGGTGGCGGCACCAGCGACTTCTCCATCGTCCGCGTCGGGCCGACGATTCTGCATCAGGGCCGCACGGATCGGGATCTACTCGGCAACGCCGGTGTTGGCATTGCCGGCGACGCATTCGATGCGCAGATCGTGCGGCACCTCGTGTCACCCGCGCTCGGCTCAAAGAGCAAGTTCAAGTCGACTGAGAAACTCCTGCCGCTGCCCGCCTGGCCGTATTCAGGGCTCGAGCGATGGCATCACCTGTCGTTTCTGAGCAACAACGAAGTCGTTGAGCAACTCGAGCGCATCAAAGCGCAGGCGCTTGAGCCGGCGATGATCGGCTACCTCATTCATCTCATCAAATACGACCTCGGCTACCAGTTGCATCAGTCGGTGCAGAAGCTGAAGACCGAGCTCTCGTCGTGGAATTCGTCGGCGTTCGAGTTCAAGGACGGCGACCTGCTGCTACAGGCTACGGTCGAACGCACGTCGTTTGAAGAGTGGATCGAGTACGAACTCGACCAGATCGACAACTGCGTCTCGGGGCTGCTGAAGCGGACGGGCGTCGAAGGCAAAGACATTGACGCAGTGTTTCTGACCGGCGGCTCGTCATTCGTGCCGGCGGTGCGCCGTATCTTTCAGCAGCAGTTCGGGGCCGCCAAGATCCGATCGGGCAATGAGTTCACGTCGGTCGCGATGGGCCTGGCGCGTCGAGCGGCCAATCCGTAGCCCGATCGCTGCGACACAATAGGTGTCATGGCGTCCACACCAACAAAGCCGTTCGCCCAACTTGTCGCCGCGATCCAGGCTGGCGATCCGTCGGCAGCTCGCGATCTCCTGGCGACGATTCCCTCTCTCAGAGTACGACTGAACGACGGCGTCTCAGATCATTTCGGCACAACGCCGCTCATCCTTGCCGTCAATCAGGCGAATTGCGAACTCGTGGATGTGCTGCTCGACGCTGGCGCAGACATCAACGCTCGCAGCGACTGGTGGGCCGGCAGCTTCGGGGTACTGGACGATGATCACGGTCTCGCGCCGTATCTGATCGAGCGTGGCGCCGTCGTCACGGCTCATGCGGCGGCAAGGCTGGGGATGATCGATCGACTGCGCGATCTTGTCGCAACTGATCCGCAGACCGTCCACGCGCGCGGTGGCGACGGCCAGACGCCACTGCATTTCGCGAGTACCGTCGAGATCGCGGACTTCCTCCTCGCGCAGGGTGCAGACATCGACGCGCGCGACATCGATCACGAGTCGACGCCGGCGCAGTGGATGCTCGGCGAGCGTCACGACATCGCGCGACATCTCGTGTCACGCGGCTGCAAGACAGACATCCTCATGGCCGCTGCACTCGGCGACATGGCGCGTGTGCAGCAACATCTGGCGAGCGATCCGGAATGCGCCAGCATGAGTGTGTCGATGCGCTGGTTCCCGAAGCGCAACCCACACAGCGGCGGCACGATCTACATCTGGACGCTCGGCTGGCACAAATGCGCGGAGACCGTCGCGCGCAAGTTCGGGCACACGGCGATTGAGCAATTCATGCGCGAGGTCACGCGCGATCGGCGCGACCCGATGCGCCTGATCGCGGCGGCCACGCACCTGGACCTGACAGAACTCAGAGACCTGCTCAGCCGCGATTGGCCGGTCGATGCGGCTGACGAGAACGGCACCACTGCCCTCCACTGGGCGGCCTTTCACGGATCACTGCCGCTGACGACGACGCTGCTCGACGCGGGCGCACCGCTCGACGCGGTGGAATCCACACACGGCGGCCGTCCGGTCGACTGGTGCGAGTACGGCTCGAGACATGGCTGGCATCGGGCCACGGGCGACTACGCCGGCGTAATGAGGGCGTTGTTGGCTGCCGCCGCCAGCGGCGTATGATCAGTCATCCCCGAACTTGGAGGCACACATGAGATTTTCGCGCGTCGCCGTTCTCTGTATCGTCGCACTCGGAGCCTGTGTCGCCCGGCCTGTGGCTCAGGATGCGGTACAAGCGCCACCAGCCAGACAAGTTCTTGATGCGGCGCTCGCGACGGCCAAGTCGTCCAACAAGAATGTGTTTGTGCACTTCTCGGCATCGTGGTGTGGCTGGTGTCACAAGCTCGAAGCCTTCCTGAAGACGCCGGATGGCGAGGCGTTGCAGAAGTACGCGATTGATGTGCAGCTGGTCGTTCAGGAGAGCGGCGCGAAGAAGATCCTCGAGAACCCTGGCGGTGCGGAAATGATGAAGGGTTGGGGCGGCACGGGTGGCATTCCGTTCTTCGTGTTTCTCGACTCCAACGGCAAGGTGCTGTCAGACGCCAACAACATGCCCAACAAGAGCAACATCGGCTATCCGGCCAACGCCGTTGAAGTGAAAGCGTTTGACGACGTTGTGGCGCGCGGCGTACCGAAGATGCCGGCGGACGTTCGGGCAAAGATCATGGCGTATATCGCAGGGCATCCGTGATGAGGATGTGGCGCGCGTTTCTCATGCTCGTGCTCCTCGCCGCTGCGGCGTGCTCGTCGGCGTCCGCGGCACCGACGACAACCATTCCTGCGCCGACGGTCGACGACGCGCTGGCCTCGGCGCACGATCAGAAGATGGCTGTGTTTGCCGGCGGCTGCTTCTGGGGCATTCAGGCCGTCTTCCAGCACGTCAACGGCGTCGTCATGGCGACGTCTGGTTATGCGGGCGGCGACGAAGCCAGTGCGCACTACGAAATGGTCGGCACGGGCAACACGGGACATGCTGAGTCTGTGCAGGTGATTTACGATCCGTCGAAGGTCACCTACGGCACGCTGCTGCGCGTGTTCTTCTCGGTCGCGCACGATCCGACGGAGCTCAACCGTCAGGGGCCTGACTCAGGCACGCAGTATCGATCAGCGGTGTTCACGGCGAATCCCGAGCAGGAGAAGATCGTCAAGGCCTACATCGCGCAACTCGACGGCGCGAGCGTCTTCGGCTCCCCCATCGTCACGCAGGTGACACCGCTGATGGGTTTTTATCCGGCGGAGGACTACCACCAGAACTACGCAACGCTCCATCCGTACGACGCGTACATCGTCATCAACGACGCGCCGAAGGTGCGGGCGCTCGAGAAGCAGTTCAAGGACATCTACAAGTAGAAGAACGGTTCGGTTAGTTCGGGTTCCGTTCTCATGCAGACGTAGCCGACGGGCTTCAGCCCGTCGGACGATGGTCGACCTGGATCTGGCGTTCTTGGCGACGCACAAGACGGAACCACAGCAGAAAGGGAACTCCGATCACGGCGGCGAATACTGCGCCGCGGTAGACTGCGGCCGGTGCGCCCTCCGCTCGCAGTCCGCTGAGCAGCGGATTGATTGAGACAGCCATCAGCGCCATCTGAGTGAGAGTCATCACCGTTGCTGCAGCCCGATGATATCTACCCGCACTCGATTTGCTAACAGCGCGAGCCCGGCGCTGGACGCCGGCGTGAACCACACAAACATCTGCGGAATAGTTGGAAGTCCCGAAGCAATGCCCTGAACCGTACGGCCCACGACCAGGCCATCGGCACAGTCAGCGACTCGGCAAGGGGGAGTCATGTGTTCGCGCCCTGTGGATGAGATTGGCGAACTAGGACCAGCCACATCATCGCGAGCGGCATCGCCGCAGTCAGCAACACCCAGCCGAATCCCCAAGGCCCACCGGTCGGGCCGATGCGGAACCTCATCGTGACGGCGATCGCCCCAATCGGCAGCAGGAAACCGAGGATCGACAAGAAAGCCCGCCGTTCGTGCCTGCGCGCACGTTCTGCGAAGAGTAGCGCCAGCACGCTGAGCAACAAACACGGCAGACCGAAACCGACAAAGACCGTCCACGGCAGGGCCATATAGGAACGGCCATTCGAGAATTGCGTGAAGAATCGCGCCTGGGCAATCGGCAACGCGACCGTCAGAGCTAGACCGAAGACACCGGTCACAAAAACGGCAAGTCCACCCACCGGCACCCGAGTCGTGCGCCGGCCCATGAGCGCCGACGCATAGACGGTCACGGGCGTCGTCGTGAGAAACATCAGACAGAATTCGTACGCATACGCCCTAGGCGCTCCTCCACGAGCACGGCCGGTCATTAGAAACAGCGCGCCCGTGAAGATAACGGCAAACGCGAACCACATCCACACAGCCTGCGAGCCGAGCGCCACCTTCAGCTCGCGCATCGACGACGTCACGAGAGTGCGCGTGATGGCGAACGTAAACCGGATGTTGGCGCCGGCGCGGGCAAACGGCGTCTGCGCCTGCAGCCATTCATGGCGGCCATCGGCGATGGTCTCCGCGATGGCGCGGTGCGTGGCAGGTTCAAGCGGCAGTGCGCTCAGCGGAATCATGCCTTCGCTCCAAGCGGCAGATCGCCGTGAAGGATTTGCACAGCAATGAGCGACCGCAGCCCCAGCGCCGTCGGCTCATAGAGGCGACGGCCGCCCTCGCCCGGCGCCGAGGTGACGAGCCCCTTCTCTTCCATGCGCCCGAGGGTGACGTAGATGCCACCGCGCTTGAGCGCACCGCTGGAACCGTCCACGAGCTGAAGACCATACGACGCCCCACGGGACGTCAACAGGTCGAGGATCAAGGCTTCGGATTTCGCGAGCATGGGCATAGTCTTACATAATGTAAGACCTCAAGACAAGCTCCACGAAAAAGGGGTTCGTGCCAGTGACGGAACGAACCCCCTTGTCCGAAGCCTGACGTGCTGAGGCTACTTCTTGATGACCGGCGGCTTGATCACCGCCGGTGTCGCTGGCGCGGCGGGCGTGTCTCCGCCCTTCTTCGCGAGTGATCGGTAGTACTCCTCGACGTTCCCACGGAAGGCCGGCGGCACCTGATCGGAGCCGTTGAGGAAGAGTTGATTGCTCTTCTCCACCTTTTTGCGGAGGTTGAACTCGACCGTCTGCAGCTTATCCATCGCGCGCGCGGCCAGTTCCTGCGTGGCAGCCGGATCGTTGTAGGCGTTCGGTGAGCCGAGGCTCTTGAGGCTGTTGAGCACCTGCTCGAGCGCTGCGAGGTCGTCCTTCGACGCGCCCGCTTCTGCGAGCGCGCGACGCACGCCCTGCGCATCCTGCGCTGCTTGCTGTGCCTCGTTCGCGAACTGACGCGCCTGACCTGGCGCATACGAGCCCTGGGTCATGCGCGAGTCACCTCCGGGCGCATTGCCGCGCGCAGGGCTACCCGTGCGCTGTCCCTGCTGACCAGGCTGCCCCTGCTGGCCTTGGCCCTGTCGACCACCCTGACCCTGCTGACCTTGTTGGCCCTGCTGACCTTGTTGGCCCTGCTGACCTTGTTGGCCCTGCTGACCTTGCTGGCCTTGCTGACCCTGCTGACCTCGCTGGCCCTGCTGACCCTGTTGGCCCCGCTGACCTTGTTGGCCCTGCTGACCTTGCTGGCCTTGCTGACCCTGTTGGCCCTGCTGACCTTGTTGGCCCTGCTGACCTTGTTGGCCCTGCTGACCTTGCTGGCCCTGCTGACCTTGCTGACCTTGCTGGCCCTGCTGACCTTGTTGGCCTTGCTGGGCCTGCTGCATCCGGTCCTGCATCGACTGCAGGTTGCGAAGGAGGTCACCCGTCTTGCCGAGCGCTTGCTGCCCCGTGCTCTGCTGTTGCTGCTGACCCTGCGCCGCCGCCACACGCTGACGCACATCGTCGAGATTTTTCGAGATCTCGTCTTCGTACTGCTGCGCTGATGCGCCCTGATTCGCGAGCGTGCCGCGCGTGTAGTCGATCTTTTCCTTCACGCGCTGATCGCGGATCGCGGCGGCCGCCTCCTGCGTTTTGCGTGAGGTGTCCTTGTCGGTCGCGCGTGTGTCGGTCGCAATCTTGTCGAGCGTCTGCTGGAGCTCGCTGACCTGATTCGACATCTGCGCCTTCTGGTCCGCGAGCTGCTGCGCGCGCTGCTGACGGTCGGCCTGTGGGGCCTGCGCAAGATTCTTCGCCTGCTGCGCAACGTCCTTCTGTTGCTGTGCGAGACGGTTGGCCTGCTGCGCAGCACTTTCAAGATCGCGCTGCGGCCGGCTCTGCTGCGCCTGCTGCAACTGCCGCGCCGCTTCCTGCATCTGCTGCAACGCGTTCTGCGCCTGCGCGCCGCCATCGCTCTGCTGATTGGCCGCCGCCTGACGCATCTGATTCGCCGCCTGCTGCATCTTCTGCGCCGCGCTCTGCAACGCGTCGCGCTGTTGCTGCTGCCGCTGCTGTTCGCGGCTCAACTGCTGCAGCTGGCGCGCGGCCGCGTCCATCTCGTCAGCGAGCTGACGTTCGCCCTGCCCGCCCTGCGACGCACGATTGCCCTGCTGCTGCGCGCGACGCTGCTGCTCGGCCGCCTGCTGCTGCCGGCGCGCCAGTTCCTTCATTTTCTCGGCGATCTCATCGACCTTCTGATCCGCCTGCTGTTGCTGGGCCGATTGCGCCTGCTGCTGCGTCTCGTACTGATTGGCCATCTTGTCGAGCTGCATCTGGAAGAGCCCCGCCAGATCCTCCGACATGGCCTGCTGACCACCGCCGCCACCACCGCCACCGCCCTGCTGTTGCTGCTGGCTCACCTGCAGGTCGTACTTCTGCTCGGCCTCCTGCAACAACTGGAACGCCTTCTGCTCGGGCGTCAACGCGTCCTTGGCTTTCTGTGCATCGAGCTGCGTCGACGCGGCTTTCATCGGCTCGATCGACTTCATGAGCAGATCGGCAATCTTCTTGAACTCGTCGTTGCCCTGCAGGCGCTGCACCATCTGGCTCAGCAAGTCCTCGACATCGCCGCGAAGCTTCTCCTGCTTCAGGCGAATGACGACCAGAGCTTCCTTCGTTTTCTCTGGTCCGTTCAGCTTCGCATCGCGATCCGCATTGAACGTTGCTGCGATGATTTCCTTTTCCTGTGCGGCGAGCGTGCCGCGCTGCTGTTGCTGCTGCCCCTGTCCGGGCGGCGGCGGTTCCTGAGACTGACGCTGACGGAAGTTGCGATTGAACGGATCGATCTCAACAAAGTAAATGTCGCTCGTGCCGACCTTGCCCGTTGCGCCGCCGCTGATCACATCCGTGTCACCGGCCTTCGCGTAGTAGCTCACCGAGTCGCCCGGCTTCAAACCGAGCTCTTCGAGGTAGATGGTGTGACCGGCCGTCACTTCCGCGAGCGCCTTGCCCGCCGGCGTGTAGAGACTGATGCTCTTTTCCGCGCCGCCATTCACCGAGTAGAACAACTGCAACGACTTCACGCCGTAGTCATCGTCAGCCTTCACCTGCAGGAAGACTTCATCGAGCGACATCGCGTGCGTGTCGCGACCCGGTTTGGCAAACGACACGCGCGGCGGCGCATCGGCCAGCACGTCAATCGTGTATTCGGGCGAGGCCTTCACCTTCTCACCGCCCGGCCCCGACAGTTCCACGTGATAGAACCCGGGCTTGTCGATCTTGAAGCTGCCGATGAGCTGTCCGTCGGGCTGCGTGGTCAGCGTTGATGAACCCGACGGATCCACCGCCACCGTGCCACCCGGCGTCGCCATCGTCGGCTTCACGCGGAGGCGCACTTCCGTGCCGCGCAGCGCAGCGACGTCGCCGCCGGCTTTCACAATCTGATTGGGCAGGCCCGTGTACGCCGGGAACACGTACTCGAGCTCCATCTCACTGACCGCAGGGAGATTCACGAGGGTCATCGTGTAGGTCGGCGACGTCACGCCACCCGACTTCACGAAGTAGCTCACGGGTTTGTCGAGATCAAACAGAATGCCGGTGAACGCATCACCCGTCGCCGTCGGCGCGAGCGGCAACGTCTCAAAGTCTTTCGTGTCGTCAGATCGGTAGAACAGCTGGACGTCAGACGACGTGAAGCCCGACAACTTCGCTTTCACGGTCTGGTCCGAACCGCGCGGGACCTTCGCGTCACCGGGTTCAACGCTGATATGGAACGGCGCCGCCGCTTCCGCATCGCGCGTGATGATCAACAGCGCCGAAACGCCGTTGCGCAGAAATTCAGGACCAAACACGAGCAACAGAGTAGCGGCCACGACGCCGCCACCGAGAGCCATCGCGAGGCGACGAACCACCTCGCGGCCAACAGACTTGCCACTCTCCAGCGCGCGCACCTTGCCAATCGCGTCCTTCACGACGCGGTCAAGCAACGACTGCGACACTTCGGGCTTACCTGCGCGCGACTCCGCCGATGTCATTTCGACGGCGCTGATCAGCTCTTCCTTCAGCGACGGATCCTGCTCTTCGATATACAGCGCCACCTGATCGTCAGTGACGGTGCGACGCAGCGGGCGGAACAACCACACCGCCACCATCGCGATGATCGCGGCGAACACCACGATGCGGAAGCCGAAGATGGCTTTCGGCGTAAAGGCCATCGCCTGGAGTCCTGACGATGCCAGCACCAATGTCAGGACGATGCCGGCGAGGACGATGAGTCCGCCGCGCAGCGCAAGTTTCATGCGCCACCGCTTGCGAACGTCTTCGATGACCTTGATCAGTTCTGCGCGTGCGTCCATTGGGCCCTCTGTTTCAGATGTGTCTTGTTACTTTCTACTTCAACTTTCGACTTCCTTGCTTCCTAACTTCCAACTTGCGGGGCACTGATGACGCCCGGTCCTTTAGAGAGCCGATTGGCCAACCAGCTTTCCAAAACCAGCACGCCGGCACCCAGTAACAGCAGGTACCACCAGATACCCTGGCGCTTCTCGGCGTCGGCCGGCGTGACGTCGGTCGGCGCCTTGTCTTTCGCGGCCGTCGCGGCATCGGCACGGCCGGTCACCTTCGCCACAAACTCCACCGGATCCATCGCCGTGAGCTCAGTCTCTGCCGGATCGATGTTCACCGCCACCGTGAGCGGTTTCGCGCTGTCGCGCTCGCCCGTGAGGCGCACGGTGTAGAAGCCCTGCTCACCCAGTTCGACGAACGCGGGGCGTCCATTGTCTGTGAGTGAGACACGCTCGCCGGACGGGGTGGAGACGACGCCATCGATGCGCTTCGCCGCCGCGGCCGCCGACGGCGCATCCTGACCTGCGGCTTTAGCCGCCGAAGCCGTTTCATTAGAAACCGCGCCAGCCGCCTGAACGCGAGACGTCAGATCGAGCGCGCGGCCCGCACTCTGCCACGCATCGGCGTTCTGAAACCCCGCCAGGAACGTCGCGATCTGGCGCATGAACGGCAGAAACGCCGGCTTCGTCACCAGATCGTTCCAGGAACTGTCCAAGCTCGTTGACCACGCGATCACGTGCCCGCCGCCGATCTTGCGTTCCACCATCGCCGCGCCGCCATCGTCAAACCGCGCGAGAACGCGGTTGGTCTTTGGATCGAGCGTGCGGTACCTGAAGAAGTGCACGCCAGAGAAACTGCCGGCGCGCGCGGAGCGGAACACTTCGAACACCGGATGGCTGTAGTCGAGGAATCCCAAGGCGCCCACGCGGCCTGACGGGCGATCGACGGGTGCGCCAAGCACACCAGGCATCAGGGCCGTCTGCTCAGACTCGGACCACTTGGCATTGGCGGCCGCACCGACAAACAGGCCACCGCCACGTTCGACGAAGCGCTTCAGAATGTCGGCGCCGCCAGTCGGCAACACCGAGACGTCGTTCAAGATCACGACCGCGCGCTTGTCGACGATCGCGCCGCTCAGACGCGACGCGGGAATGGTCTCGACCTCGAACTTCGGCGCTTCGCCGATGCCAAGCGCAGTCGAGAGATACAGGCTCGCGTCTTTCTCGGCCTGATCGGGTTGCACGATCAGCACCGACACGGGGCGACCCGGCGAGAGCACGAAGAAGAAGGCGTTATCCGCCGCCCAGTTGTCGGCGCCTGCGACATTCGGTGTGCCGGCGGTGATCTTGCCGCGCACGTTGGCATCGGCCACCGTGAACTCGACAAAGGCTACTGATGATGCGGCGTTGGGCGCGATGCTCACTTTCTTGCTGTCAACCGCGTGGCCATCAATCTCAAGACTGATCGGCAGATCCACGATCGGCTTGGCGCCACGATTCATGACACCCGCTGTCGCGACGACGCGGTCCTGGCCGGAGAATTGGTTGCGCGCGAATGTGACCGAGGTCACGGCAACATCGGCCGTGTCACCGCCGCCGACCGAGACGGGGGTGAGTGTTGCGCCTTCCGGCAGGTGGATGTCTTCCTGCTTTTCCCAGCCGATCTTCTGAAAGTCGCTGATCAACACGACTTCTCGTCGCGGCATCGCCGATTGCGCAAGGATGCTCTGCGCGAGGCGGAGCGCCGGACCAAACCGCGTGGCCTGCGCGCCGACCTTGGCGGCATCGATCGCCTGCGAGAGGCGCACGCGATCTTGCGTGGCGCGCACGTTTTCTTCGGCGCTCGAGCCAAACAACACCAGCGTGCCGCGATCCTGCCCGCTGAGGCCGTCCATGATCTTCTTGGCTTCGGTCTGCGCCTTCTTCCAGTGATCGCCGTAGCCCATGCTGGCGGACCGGTCGAGCAGCACCACGACTTCGCGCGTGCTCCCCGGCAGGCTCGCCGCGAGGGACTTGCTCGAGAACCACGGCCGCGAGAACGCGAGGATCATGAGCAGCAGCGCGGCGATGCGCAGCAACAGCAGCCACAGATCGCGAATCGAGCGCCGGCGCACGGATGTGTATGGGATCTTGCGGAGGAACATCAACGACGGAAAGTCGATGATGGTCTTCTTTTCCTTCTGGGTCAGGTGGATGAGGACCGGAATCCCGATCGCCAGAAGGCCAAGGAAAAACGCGGGCGTGAGAAACGACATGGGCGCTACCGAACCCGACTCATCCTCTCGCGCGAGGCGAGATAACGAAACAGCGCTTCATCGAGCGGCTTGGACGTATCGACGACGTTGTAGTCGATGCGGTTCTGCGCAAAATTGGATCGCAGCGCTTCGATGTGCGCCGCCATCATCTTGCGATATTCAGGAGTGAGCGACTCCGGAACGATCGGCAATTCCTCGTCCGTCTCCAGATCGCGAAACCGTGACGCGTCCGTGTACGTGAACTCGAGTTCGGCTTTGTCGAGCACATGGAAGACCAGGATGTCGTTGCCGAGGTGATGCATCGGTTTGATCGCATCGAGGATCTTTTGGGGATCCTCATAGAGGTCCGAGATGATGGCGACGAATCCGCGGCGCTTGAAGAACTCGGCCGCCTTGTGGACCGGCGGACAGAAATCACCGGCTCGCCCTGGGCGCGCCTGATCGAGCGTGTGCAACATCACGTTGAAGTGCTTGGCCGACACCGGCACGTGCGCGACGATCTCGCTGTCGAACGTGATCAACCCCACGCGGTCGCGCTGCGACTGCGCCATGTAGCCCATGCACGCGGCCAGGTACGAGCCGTATTCCAGTTTCGTCAGCGGCCCTGAACCAAAGCTCATCGACTTCGACACGTCCATCAGCACCGCAAAGTTGGTGTTCGTGTCGGCTTCGTATTGCTTGATGTAGAACCGGTCGGTGCGCCCGAACACCTTCCAGTCGACGCGTCGAATGTCATCGCCGGGCACATAGCCGCGATGTTCGGCGAAGTCGATCGACGCGCCGAAAAACGGCGCGCGGTGCAGTCCATTGATAAACCCGTCGACCACCGTCCGCGCCAGCAAGTCGAGCTTGCCGATGCGGGCCAGCACCGCGGGGTCAACGAACCGCGCCCCTGGGATCGCGCTGCTCTGCACGCTACATCCCGCTCTTGGGCACCGGCACGACTTTCAGCAAGTCGTCGACCAGCTGATCGCTCGTGTAGCCTTCCGACTCGGCGCGGAAGTTCGTGAGCACGCGGTGACGGAGCACCGGGTGCGCCAGCGCGCGGACGTCATCGAAGCTCACGTGATATTTGCCGTGCGTCAGGGCGCGCGCTTTGGCGCCCAGGATCAGGAACTGCGCCGCACGGACGCTGGCACCGAAGGCCGCGTATTTCTTGATCGTCTCGGGCGCGTTCGGATCTTTCGGACGACTCGTGCGCACGATGCCCAGCGCGTAACGCAGCACAGCGTCCGACACCGGCACGCGACGCACGAGGCGCTGGAACGCAATCAGGTCCGCGCCATTCACCGGACGGTTGAACGTCGGCTCAAGAATCGCCGTCGTGGTGCGCACCACTTCGAGCTCTTCTTCGAGCGGCGGGTGTTCAATCACGATGTTGAACATGAAGCGATCGAGCTGCGCTTCGGGCAGCGGATACGTGCCTTCGAGCTCGATCGGATTCTGCGTCGCAAAGACGTGGAACGGCTCTTCGAGTTTGTAGGTGCGGCCCTGGATCGTGACGCGGTGTTCCTGCATCGCTTCGAGAAGCGCGGCCTGCGTCTTGGGCGGGGTTCGGTTGATTTCGTCGGCGAGGACAATGTTGGCGAAGATCGGCCCGGGCGCGAAGACCATCGTGCGCTTTCCGGTCTGCGGATCTTCCTGAATGATGTCGGTGCCGGTGATGTCTGACGGCATCAGGTCGGGGGTGAACTGAATGCGGTTGAACTTCAGCTCGAGCACCTTCGCCATGGTCGCGATCAACAGCGTCTTGGCGAGACCGGGGACGCCGATGATCAGCGAGTTGCCGCCGACAAAAAGCGAGAGGAGGACCTGATTGAGGACTTCCTCCTGGCCCACGATCATCTTGCGGAGCTCACTCATGATCGCGAGACGGCCCGCATTCATGCGGTCGGCGAGCGCGATGTCGTCGGCTGAGGTCAGATCGGCTTGCGGTTGCGAAGAAGTCGTCACGGTTATCCTCTCGAAAAAATCTGTCTAACGCGTCATGCCGTAAATAATCCAGTTCACGCCGATCTGGTAGGCCTCGTTCGATTCGCTGATCGGCTTGAACCCGCTCGGCGACCATTCCCAGAACTCGGAGATATCGGTGTTGTAGTTGATCATGCAGATCATCCGCTTCTTCGGGTCGTTGTCTTCGAAGATCGCGCGGAAGATCGGGCGGCCGGTGTCGTAGTACTGCTTCACGACGTCGAACGACTCGACTTCAAAGAACGTGTGATAGATCGGATGGTCGACCGTCAGATCGATGAACTTGGCGTTGGGTAACACCTTCAGCATCGCCTGCTCGAAGTACGGCCAGTCCTGCATGTGAAAGTCATCGAAAATTGCGAAGCCGCCCTTGGTCAGGTACGCGCGGAAGCTCTCGGCTTCCTTGTCGTTGATCGTCCAGTAGCCAGGCTCTGCCATGTAGGCGATCGGATACTTGAAGAGTTCCGGATCATCGAGCGTCATGATCTGCGTGGCATCGAGTCGTGCGTCCAGATTGGTCACGCCATCGAGGATCTGCATGAAATGATGTTCGCCGTCCGGCCAATCGTGCGCCCACTGCGGCCCGCCGCGGCCCATTCCAGTCTGATAGCGGAGCCGCACGAACGCCCAGCGACCGTCGTACTTCGCATGCTGATTGCCGGGGTCGTACTGCACGTTGCCGCCGCCACCGCCCCGGCCGCCACCACCACCGCGGCCACCGCGCTGAGCCAACGCGCCCACCGACATCACCGAGATCAACAGCGCTGCGAGAACCATGCGCGTGCGCATACTAGGCCAGCCCTTTCGCCCGACGGAACGCCCACTCGGTGCCGATTACTCCCAGAAACAGGAAGAACACAATCGGCATGTCCCACAAATCACGTTCATCCACCACCGTCACGCCGCGCCCGCTGTAGCTGATCGCTTCAGCGAGCGACGCGGTGTCTTTCGCGGTGTAGAACCGTCCGCCGGTCTCTTCCGCCAGCCGCCGCAGTAACGGCGCGCGCATGCCGGCATCGAAATACTCCGACACGCTCGGCCCAGCCACGACGTTCGCCGTGCCCGACCCGAGATCCACGTTCGCGCGCGTCGCACCGACACGCACGTGATACTGGCCGTTCTCGGACGGCGTGAAGACGGCCTTATATTCGCCAGCCTTCGACACCGACCACTCCAGCGGCACGTCTTCCACTTTCCCGCTCGGCGTCGTGACATGCGCCATGACCGCCGCGTCGTTGAGCGGCGCATATTCCTTGTCGCGCACGTCCGACACGAGCGTGATCGGCTGCCCGGCCTCGACGTTATCCTGCGACACGCTCAACTCCACGCGATCCGGCACGTCATCCACCAACCACCGCAGCAAGCGGCGCCAGAACGTGCGATGCGTCGTGTCGTCCACGGCCATCGTCGAATGCATGCGCCAGAGCCACGCATCTTGCGTCGCCAACGCGAGCGCCTTGCCGCGGCCATACCGTTGATAGGACAGCACCGGGCGCTCCGTGCGGCCCTCGTCCGTGCCCGTCAGCAGAATGGTTGCGCCGGGCTTCACTTTCGAAATGCGATTGACGGTCGACAGTTGCGGCAACTTCGCCCAGCGGTCAGACGATGCCTGCTCGGTGTCGCTGATCTGGGTCGCCGGATGCGCCAGGCCTTCGCGCGTCGGCTTGATCGACATCTCTGTGAAGAACTCTGCCGCCTGCTCGAGGCCCGGCGTCAACACGACCGGCAGCACTTCACCGACCGGCGTGCCCGCCCAGCCGCCTTCAGAGAACGACTTGCGGCCGCCCAGCATCAGCAGACCGCCGCCGCGCACGTTGACGAACTCCGCGATCATCTTCAGCTGATCAGACGTGAACGCACTCGCCGGCACGCTGCCGAGGATGATCGACCGATACGCGAACAATTCCTCGCGCGTCGTGGGAAATCCACCGAAGAGTTCATCCGCTGTATCGACGCCGAGACGGAGGTACTTCTTCTCGTTCGTGCGCTGCAGCAGCACGACCTGCACGTTTTCGTCGCCCTCAAGCGCCTGACGAATGAACTTCGCTTCGAAGCGCGGCTCGCCTTCGTAGTACAGGATCTTCTCCTTGCGGTCGTACACCTCGAGGCGGCTGTCACGCTGGTTGTTCTGCGTCACCTGCTCATCCTTCTGCTGCGGGATGCGGAACCGGAATGTCTTCAGCCCCGCTTCCGGCGCGAGGAACTGCACGCGGAACGTGCTCGACTCGCCGTTCTGCGGCAGCGTGATCTCCTGCTGCGCCAGGATGCGGCCGTCGCTCTCGACATTGAGCGGCACCTTCTGACCGGCATAGCCGGTCTGCATCACGACGACGTCGACGACCAACGCCGTGCCCTTGAGGACGCGGCGCGGCGTGTCCACGCGCGACACCTGCACGTCATGCGCGAGATGTTCCTGCCCGACGCCGATCGTGAACACCGGCACGCCCTGCGCTTTCAGCGCGCTGATGGATTCTTCAAACGCCGTGTCGGCCGTGTCGGCGCCGTCGCTGACAACGAGCAAGCCGGAGAGCGGCAAGCCGCTCAGTTCGTCGCGGGCGCGATCAAGTGCGTCACCCAGGCGTGACGACGTGCCATCAAAAGTGAGATTGGCGGAATTGGCGACGCGTTCGGCGTTGCTGGCGAACTTGAACTGGCGGACGGCGAAACGCTTGTTGAGCGCCTCGAGCATCGGGCTGTCTGGGGCGGAGAAATTCTTCCGGATGAAATCCGCACGGGGCTTGTCGCCTTCGTCGGGAATCTGCATCGAACGCGAGTCGTCAACGAGGATGCCCAGGAAATTTTGCTGCGGCACGGCGGCTTTGAGAATCAGCGCCGGTCGCATGAGGCAGAACAGCACGAGTGTCATCGCGAGGACGCGCAAGCCAATGAGCAACGCACGATCGCGTCCCGTGGCCTGGCGCGACACGCGCTGGTAGGTGATCACGGCGTACACCGTTCCGGCGACGGCCAGCAGAATCGGCAGCCACGCGGAGCGGGTCACACCCCAGACGAACGTGCCCTGTTCGAAGACCAGTAGCCGGTACTTGAACAGGAACTCAAACAGCGAAGAGATCAGCGGATGCCCCCGGGGATTTGGACGTGCCGGATATTAACTCAGTGTGCGACTCGCCATCGCCAAGATGTCATTCGTCCCGGCGTTCAACCCGCCCTGTGCGAACTCGGGACGACCGCCACCGCGGCCTCCCAGTTCAGACGTAGCGTCTTTCATCCACGCTCCGGCATCAAATCCGACGTCGGTCGACCGCGCCGCCACCACCGGGACCGGCGAGCCGTCTCCCGTCAATACGACGACGAAGCCTGGGCTGCTGACGATGGCGCTGGCGAGAAATTTGATGGCACCGGCATCCCAGCCGGGCTGTGCCCGAACGACCAGCCGAGTGCCATTCGCGGCCACGGTAGCCGCCTCGCGCAGTTCCGCAGCGAGCCGGGTGGTGACCTGCTCTTGCAAATCGCGAATGGAACGTTGCTGATCCTTTATCTGCGCCTGCATCCGGCTGATCGCGTCCGGCACCTCGGAAGCGCCCACGGTCAACGCCTTCGCCGCGGTCTGCGTAATGCGACGCATCGCCGCAAACGCCGCAAGCATCCGGCCACCGCAGGCGAAGGACACGCGCGTGCCGCCCTTGAAGCGCTCCGATCCGGTGATGCCGATCATCCCGATCATGCCGGTCCGCGGCACGTGGGTGCCGCCGCAGGCCGACAAATCAAACCCGGGAATCTCGACGAGTCGCAACGTGCCGGTGCGCGTGGATTCCTTGCGGAGTGGCAGCCCGGCCGCTTCAGCCTCGCTCACGTACCGGACGCCGACCTCGAGATCGCGCCACACGAGCTGGTTGGCGGCGGTCTCGGCCATGCTGAGGTCGTCAGGCGTCAGCTCGCGCGACAGATCGATGGTCGACGACTCCGCCCCCATGTGGAAACTCACCGTCCGGGCACGCACGAGCTGATCGAACGCCGCCGAGAGAATGTGCTGCCCGGTGTGCTGCTGCATGTGGTCGAGCCGGCGCAGACGATTGATCTCGCCATGCACCATGGCACCGATCGTGAGCGGCGCGCCGACGACATGCACGACATCGCCCGTCGCCTCGTCGTCAATCACATCAAGAATCTCAGTACTGCCGAGGGTGCCGTGGTCGAATGGCTGACCGCCCGAGGTCGGGTAGAACGCCGTCTCAGTGAGCGTCACGTGAAAGCGACCGTCGTCTGCCGCCGTACACGTCTCGACCGTCGCATCGAACGACGTCAGGAGTGAATCGGCGTAATACAAGCGGCGCATGGGCGTTTGATCCTGTTTAGTGACCTGGAACTTCGAAGTAGAACCGCGCGCCGCCCATCGCCCCGCGATCGTAGCCGATGCAGCCGCCGTGCGAATGGATGATGCCGTAACTGACCGACAGCCCGAGGCCCGTGCCCTCGCCGACGGGCTTGGTCGTGAAAAACGGCAGAAACACACTGCCTTCGTGCTCTGCCGGCACACCCGCGCCCGAATCCTCGACTTCGAACTTGACGAAACCGTTGTCGGTATCGCGCGTGCGCACCACGACCCTGCGGTTGTTCTGACCGCCGTGCAGCACCGCATATTCCGCGTTGACGAGAAAATTCAGTGCGACCTGCTGCAACTCGGTGGACACCGCGTGCGCCACGCGCGTCGACTGGTCGTCCACCTCCAGCGTGATGCCCTGCTCGACCAGTCGCCGGTTCCACAGCTCGGTCAGCCACTCGACGATTTCCGTCAGCTTCACCGGACCGGGGCTCGCCGGCTGCTGCCGCGTAAACCGCGTGAGGTTCCGAATGATCGCGCCGGCTCGCACGCTCTCCTGCTGAATCACATTCAAGTCGCTCTGGACACTCGCCGGCAGATCCGTCCGCGTCTGCAACACCTCGGTTGAGCCCAGGATCGACTGCAGCGGATTACTGATCTCGTGTGCCACGCCCGAGACGAGCGTGCCAATCGCGGCCAAGCGCTCCTGCCGTACGACCTGCCCCTGGAGCTCGCGCACGCGTTTGATCATCTCGACCATGGTCGCCTGCAAATGCTGCAGCTCGCGCGATGGCATCGGATGCGTCGTCGGCGTCGACAGATCACCGCTACTGACACGCGTCGCCATGGCTTCAAGCCGGCGAATCCCGCGTGTGGAATAGCCCACCAGCACTGAGATGGTCGCCCCCACCAGCACGATGGCCATCACGACGATGAAGAGGTTGCGCCGGTAGATGGGCAACGCCCGTTCAAATGCGAGGCGCGTGGGCCGGGCAATGGCCACGACCAAACCACCATCCTGCCGTCGTTCGACGCCCCAGACACGCTCGATCCCGTCAGCGTCCTTGGTCATCTGGTACCGAGGACCGGCGACAAAGACGCGATCGCGTGTGGCTTCCGGCGGCCCGGTGGTCGCGATGACGCGTCCCGCGCGATCCGTCACGATCGAGGCACTGTCGGGCGTCACTTGCAGTCCGTCCAGTACCCGGCCCATCGTCTCCGGAGGATCCGAGGCCGGCTCCAGTGCCTCGGCGACCGTGCGCGCCACGATGGGCAGCTGTTGCCCGAGGATACGTACTTGGTCGAGATAGGTCTGCCGTGCGGAATAGACAAACGACAGTGCCAGGACAGCAATGATGAACGCGGAGCCGACGACGACCTGTGCGCGAATTGACAGCGGCGTCATGACGTGAATTCTATGTCGCGACTACGGTTGGCGAACGATCGGGTCGGCGATACCGGCTTCGGCGAAGCCCTTCGCACGCAGCTGACAACTGTCACAGTGACCGCACGGGCCGCCGTCGGGTCGAGGGTCGTAGCAGCTGTGGGTCAGACCGTAGTCGACGCCGAGTTCACGGCCGAGACGAATGATGCCGGCCTTGGTCAGCGGCAAGAGCGGCGCGAAGATCCGGAGCGGTCGGCCTTCGACACCGGAACGCGTCGCGAGACTGGCAAGGTACGCAAACGCCGCGATGTAGTCTGGCCGGCAATCCGGGTACCCCGAGTAGTCGAGCGCATTCACGCCGATCACGATGCGCTCGGCGCCCACGACTTCGGCCCAGCCGAGTGCGAGCGAGAGAAACACGGTGTTGCGCGCCGGCACGTAGGTGGACGGAATGCTCGTTGCCACCTCCTTCTCGCTTGAGAGCGTGCGGTCCTTTGGGATGTTGCCCGTGCCAAGCAGCGACGACCCGCCGAACGCCTTGAGGTCGACATTGAGCTCAATGTGTCGCGCGAAGCCCATCGCCTCGGCCACGCGCCGCGCAGCGGCCAGCTCAGCGTCGTGGACCTGTCCGTACTTAATCGTGAGGCCGTAGAGCTCCCAGCCTTCTTTCCTGGCCACGGCGGCGGCGGTCGTCGAATCGAGCCCGCCGGAGAGCAGGACGACGGCCTTCATGTTGTCGGCCATCAGACACCCCGCGCGTCCGGCGCCCAGACGTACTTGTGCTGCTGCAGCTGCAATCGCACCGGCAGATGATCCTCAAGGATCCAACGCGCGAGGTCGGCGGCCGGCAGCGTGCCAAACACTGGTGAGAACTGCACCGCCTCGACGCGCGACGCGAGGTCGCGCTCACGGACAATCGCGCGTGCGTAGTCGTAGTCGACGCGATCATTGATCACGAACTTCACTTCATCGTGCGGGCGCAGCGCATCGATATTCGGCCAGTGCATCTTCGCGTTTTCGCCGCTGCCTGGGCACTTGACGTCCATGATGGCCACGACCTCGGGCGGCAGATTCGCGATGGGCAGATGTCCGCCGGTTTCAATCAACACTTCATGCCCGAGGGCGACGAGCTTGGCCATGAGCGGAATCACGTCGGCCTGCAGCAGCGGCTCGCCACCGGTCAATTCCACCAGCGGGCACCGCAACTGCTCCACCGCCGCCACGACATCGTCGATGGACATTTTCTTGCCGCCGGTGAACGCATAGGCGGTGTCGCACCACGTGCAACGCAGATCGCACGCCGTGAGCCGCACGAAGGTGCAGGGGCGGCCAGCGTGCGTCGATTCGCCCTGAATCGACGCGTAGATCTCGTGCACGAGGAGCATGAACCTCAATGATATCGTCGCCAGACACTGATATGGGCGCGGGCGAGATCCGGGTCGGCACATCGGGCTGGCACTACCGGAGCGGCGTAGGCACTTGGAACGGGCCGTTCTACCCAGCGAAACGGCCCCGCGGCTTCGACGAGCTTGGTTTCTACGCCGAGCGTTTCAACACGGTGGAAGTGAACGCCACGTTCTACCGGCAGCCCGAGGCCGAGATGAGCCGAAAATGGCTCGATCGCACGCCTGAATCATTCCTGTTTTCGATCAAGTTGTTTCAGAAGTTCACGCACCCCGACATGTATCTGAGGAGACCGGGGGCCACCGACTGGGACGTCACGGGCGGCGACATTGACGTCGTCCGCGCCGGTCTCGATCCGATCGCGTCGGCCGGACGTCTCGGGGCCCTCCTGATCCAGTTCCCGTCGAGCTTTCACGCCACACCAGAGGCGCGCGCCTACGTGAGTTGGCTGCTCCGGGCCTTTGGCGACTACCCTCGCGCGGTCGAGTTCCGCCACAAGACGTGGAACGATGCCACCACCGATGCACTGGCGCTGGTCGAAAGTGAGGGCGCTGCGCTCGTGAGGATCGACGAGCCATTTGTTCACCTCGGGCGCGTCGAGCGACAACTTGAGGCACCAACACGGGTGCCGCTCGCCTACTTTCGGCTGCATGGGCGGAACACGGCCCAATGGTGGGAGCACGAACAGGCGGAAGATCGCTACAACTACCTCTACACTGCGGAGGAGCTGGAGCCCTTCTCGGAGGAAGCCAAGGCCGAGGCGGCGCTCGAGAAGCGTGTGCTCGTGTACTTCAACAACCATTTCTCGGCCAAGGCCGTCGCCAACGCGGACATCCTCAAGAATCAGCTCGGAGAACTGGCGCCGACCTGGCACTTGCGCCCGTAACCCGGGCAGGCCGTGACACGGTTACTTTGCCCCCTCCGGGGCAGATAGTTACAGTAAGGTCCCTAATGTCGACAATTGGCCTAAACGAGAGTCCCCGGCTCGTCGTAAGCGACTGTGTCGCGAGAACATTAATCTCCCATTAACTTCGGTGGCTGCCCCTGTGACTTCTGGACAACGTGTAGGACAACTTCGATCGGGTTTGACCGCAACAGGTCTGGCGCTTGGTCTGTGCTCAGCACTGACGCTCGCTGGCTGCAACAAGCCGGCGGAGACGCCCGCTCCGGGAGCCCCCGGCGGAAACGCCGCGAAGGGTGCCGCCGGGGCGCCTGGAGCCCCGGAAGGGGGCGGCGGACGCGGCGGTCGAGGTGGCGGTGGTGCACCGGTCGGCGTGACGACCGTCAACGTCCAGAAGATGGCCGTGCAGCGCATGGTCGATCTGGCCGGCACCCTCAACTCCCCTGACCAGGCCAAGGTCGCCGCCGAATCCGGTGGCCGTATCGAAAAGACCTTCGTGGAGATCGGCTCCGAGGTTAAGGTTGGCGACCCGCTCGTCAAGCTCGATCCGACCGAACTAAACTTCGCACTGGCGCGCGCGGAGAGCGCGCTTCGCCAGACCCGAGCCCAGCTCGGCATGTCGGGTCCGCTCACCGATGGCGACAAGCTGCCGAATGACGACGACATCGGCTCGGTGAAGAACGCGTTGGCGAATCTCAATGACGCCAAGGCGACGGTCGAGCGTTCGCGGGTGCTGTTCGAGCGCAAGCTGATCTCGCCCGTCGACCTGCAGACGTCGGAGACGCGCTACCAGGTCGCCGCGGCCGCCTACCAGTCGGCGGCCGATCAGGCACGCGGCACCAAGGCTCTCCTCCAAGACCGCCGCGCGGCCTACGACCTCGCGATCAAGAAGGTGAGCGACGCGACCGTCAAGGCGCCGATCTCCGGCGTGGTCGCCGACCGGCCCGTGATGGTCGGTGAATACATCAACGAGCGCGCCACCGTGGCCACGATCGTCCAGGTGAACCCGCTGAAGCTGCGCACCGGTGTGCAGGAAAAGCATGCGGGGATCGTGCACGCGGGCCAGCCGGTCGAGTTCCGTGTGGAATCGTTCGGCGATGTGGTCTTCAAGGGCAAGGTCGCCTTCGTCAGCCCGTCGCTCGATCAGACGATGCGTACGTTCACGATTGAAGCCGTCGTCGACAACTCGGATCGTCGGTTAAAGCCGGGCTTCTTCGCCAAGGGCACGATCCTGACCAAAATCGACGAAGGCGTGCTGGCCGTGCCTGACAGCGCGGTCTCAACGCTGGCCGGTGTGTCGTCGGTCTACATCATCAAGGACAACAAGGTCACGCAGACGCAGGTGACGCTCGGCGTGCGCCAGGGCAACCTGTGGGAAATCACGGACGGGCTGACGGGCACGGAGACGCTCGCTTCGAGCCGGCTGAACGAGCTCGCCACTGGCACCCGCGTCGGCCCGCCTGAGGCTGGCGGCGAAGGTGGCGGACGTCGTGGCGGCGGTCGCGGCGGACGCGGTGGTCAGGGCGGCACCAAAGCCGGTGGTGACAAGGGCGGCGACGCGAGCAAGGATGCGGCGCCGGCACCCGACAGCAAAGCTGGCGGTGACAGCAAAGACAGCAAGGCCGGCGGCAACAAGGACGGCAAGGACGGCAAGGGCGGCGGCCGCGGCCGTGGCCGCGGAGGCCAACAGTGAAACTCGCAGACGTCAGCGTTCGGCGACCCGTCTTCGCCATCATGATGAGCGCCGCGCTCATCGTGCTTGGTTGGTTCTCATATCGCGATCTGGGCCTCGATCTCATGCCCCGCACGGATTCACCGACGGTGAACGTGCGCGCCAGTCTCCCGGGCGCGAGCGCGGAAGAAGTTGAGACGTCGATCACCAAGCCGCTCGAAGCGGCGGTGAACACGATCAACGGCATTGACGAACTGCGCTGCAGTTCGAGTCAGGGCAACGGCAACTGCACCATCACGTTCACGCTCGAACGCGAGATCGAGGCGGCGACGCAGGATGTGCGCGACCACGTCGCCACGGTGCGCTTCCCGCGCAACACCGACCCGGCGGTGGTGAGCAAGACCGACCCCGACGCGGCGCCGGTACTGACGCTGGTCGTGTTCTCGGCGCGATCGCCGAAGGAAATCACGCAGATCGCCGACACGCAGATCAAGCAGGTCCTCGAGACGGTCCAGGACGTTGGCGAAGTGCAGTTCTTCGGCGATCGCCGCCGGGAAGTGCGCATCCTCCTCGACCCCACGCGCCTGCACGCCTACGGCCTCACGGTCGATCAGGTCTCGCAGGCCGTGTCGCGTCAGAACACCGAAGTGCCTGGCGGCACATTCATCTCTGGCCCGACCGAAATCACGATGCGCACGATGGGCCGACTCCGCAACGTGCGCGAGTTCGAGAAGATCGTGCTGTTGTACCGCGAAGGCAACGTCATCTCGCTCGGCGATATTGCGCGCGTCACCGACGCGAATCAGGAGGTGCGCAGCCAGACGCGCCTCGACGGCGAAAACGCCGTCTCCATGTCGATCCGCAAACAGTCGGGCACGAACACCGTGGCCGTGGTCGACCGCGTGCTCGAGCGGCTCGAACGGATCCAGGCGGGGCTGCCAGGCGACATCCGCGTCAAGGCGACGCGCGACCAGTCGAAGTTCATTCGCAAGTCGTTTGATGAAATCCAGCACCACCTGATCTTCGGCGGTTTGCTTGCCGCGCTGGTCGTGTTCCTGTTCATGCGCAACTTGCGCATCACGATCATCGCCGCGCTCGCCATTCCGATCTCGATCATCGGCACCTTCACCGCGATGCGCATGCTGGGCTTCACGCTGAACAACATGACCATGCTCGCGTTATCCCTCGCGACCGGCATCGTCATTGACGACGCGATCGTCGTACTTGAGAACATTTTCAGGTACATCGAAGAGAAGGGCGCATCACCGAAGGATGCGGCGATCAAGGCCACGGCCGAAATCGGCCTCGCCGTCATGGCGACCACGCTCTCACTCGTCGTCATCTTTGTGCCCGTCGCGTTCATGACGGGCCAGATCGGCAAGTACTTCTACAGCTTCGGCCTGACCTCGGCGGTGGCCATCATGCTGTCGATGTTCGTGTCGTTCACGCTCACGCCCGCGCTGTGCGCGATGTGGCTGCGTCCGCAGGACGCGGCGGCCGGCCATCAGCAGACGAAAGATCGCGGCGTCTACGCGTGGGTCGACCGTCAGTACGGCCGGATGCTGCGCTGGTCGCTCCGCCACCGCCCGGTGATGCTGGGTATCGCCGGAGCGTTCGTGATGTCGGCAGTATTCCTGTATCCGATCGTGGGCAAGGAACTCGTGCCGGAAGATGACCAGAGCGAGTTCAGCGTCAACCTGCGCCTTCCGCGCGGCACCAGCTTCGACCGCACGCTTGAGTACATGACGCCGATCGAGGGTGAGTTGCGAGCGGCACTCGGCGACAACCTCGAAGCCATGCTGACGTCGATCATGAACGGCAGCGGCAACTACTCGATTCAGCTCAAGCAAATCGACGAGCGCAAGCAGTCGCAGCAGCAACTGATGCAGGTGGCGCGTCGTGCGTTGAGCAAATACAAGAACGCGCGCATCAGCGTGTCGGGCGGCACGGACATCTCGGGTGCCTCGACGGCTGGCGGCGGTGGTCGCGGCGGCGGTGGCGGTGGTGGCGGAACGAACCGCCTGACCATGGTCATTCAGGGACCGGACATCGAACAGCTCCAGACCTATGCGCTCGACCTGCTCGCGAAGGTCAAGGACATCGAGGGCGTCACCGACGCCGACACGAGCTTTGAAGCGACGCAGCCGGAATTGCGTATCACCATCGATCGTCAGCGCGCGGCCGACCTCGGCGTGTCGCTCGATACGTTGTCGAACACGATGGGCGTGCTCGTCGGTGGTCAGGAAGTGTCGAAGTACAAGGACGGCGACGATCAGTTCAGCGTCACGCTGCGCCTCGACGATCAGTTCCGCAACAATGCCAACGCCATGGGCGACATCTTCGTACCGGCCTCTGGCGGCCGCATGGTGCGCGTCAGCGACGTCGCGGCACTCACACTCGGCAACGCGCCCGGCTCGATCGATCGCTACAACCGCATGCGGCAGATCACGGTCAACGCCAACCTCGATGCGCTGAAGATCAACCTCGGCAGCGCCATCGCGGCCGGGCGGCAGAAGGTCGGGACCCTCGGCCTCAAAGCCGGCTATCAGGTCACCTTTGGCGGCAGCGCGAAGACGCTCAGCCAGGCTGGCGACGACTTCACGCTCGCCATTCTTCTCGCTGTCGCGTTCATCTACATGGTGCTCGCGTCGCAGTTCAACAGCTTCATTCACCCACTGACGATCATGACGGCGCTCCCGCTGAGCCTGCCGGCCGGTCTGTTGGCCCTGATGGCGTTCGGCATGACGATCAACGTCTACAGCGCGATCGGTCTGATGATGCTCTTCGGCGTCGTCAAGAAGAACTCGATCTTGCAGGTCGACTACACGAACACGCTGCGGGAAGAAGGCCTCGACAAGGAGACGGCGCTCATTCAGGCCAACCACGTCCGCCTGCGCCCGATTCTGATGACGACGATCTCGATCGTCGCCGGCATGCTGCCGATTGCCTTCGGTCGCGGCGCCGGCTCCGGCTCGCGCGCGTCGATGGCGGTCACGATCATCGGTGGACAGATTCTGTGTCTGCTGCTGACGCTGCTGATCACGCCAGTCGTCTACTCCTACTTCGACGGCCTCAGCGCCTGGCGGCCGAGCGATGTGCTCAATCCGTTCAAGATGTTCAAGAGCGGAAAAGCCCCGAAGGTCGCAAAGGTCGAGCAGCCGTAGGTTCAGCCGGACCATAGGTCCGGCTCTCCTCTGGAATTTGGAGCCCCGGACCTTCAGGTCCGGGGTTTTCTGTTTTAGGTCCGGGGAACGGCGTACAGCTTGTCGTACGCCGCCATCAATCGGCCCAGATGCAGCAGGATGCACGCGAGCACCGCGACATAAGCGGCCAATTGGCCGAACACCGCGAGCGTGACGCCGCCCACCACGATCATCACGAGGCTGGCGACCGTCTCCGGCACGATGAGGCTGACAGACGAGTGCCGCATCAGCGCCGCGACGAGCAGCCAGACGACATCCCAGCCGAGCGCCACGCCGACGACAGCGTTGAACAAATGATTGTCGGCCTGAACCAGCGTGGATGTGGCGACCGCCGCCAGCAGCGCACCGACACCGATCAAGAAGTCGAGTGGATAGCTGCGACGAGGATATCGCTCAGCGGAGTCTGGCTGTAGATAGACGTGATCGAAGTAGACGCCGGCGACAGTGAACTGGCGCGACAGCAGCATCCAGACAATCAGGCCGCGTAAGGCTTCAATGTGCACACCAGGATCGCCCCACCCGGCAGTGTTGGCGTGACGCAGAACCACGGCCAGCGGCTCGCGCATCACCATTGCGGCGACGCCATAGATCCAAAAGGCACTTTTGTGCAGATCAGGCACGCGCGCAACAGACGCAATGGTCATCGCGCGAATCTAGCACAGCGGTGACGACGGCTTGACGCCGCGTCGCAAGCCAACTGGTGGCCGATGTTGATGCTGGCGGCTGGACTCCGGAACTATCTGGGGATGGGAATATCACCGACTGCGCCCCAGGAATAGCCGGCGCCGCTCACGAAGTTCGTACTCGACTTGAGGAAGAACCACGAACCCGTCGTGGGCCGATACACGGCGATGTCGGCCTTGCCGTCGCCGTCGTAGTCGCCGACCACCGGCACATCACCAACCGCGCCCCACGTGTAGCCCGAACCCGCCGTGAAATTTGAGCTCGATGTGAGCAGGAACCACGCACCGGTGGATGGGCGATAGACCGCCAGATCCGTCTTGCCGTCGCCGTCGAAATCACCGGTCACTGGCGTATCGCCCGCGGCGCCCCATTTGTAACCCGCCGCGGTCGTGTAGTTTGAGCTCGATGTCTTGTAGAACCACTCGCCGGTCGTCGGTCTGAACACGGCGAGATCCGTCTTGCGGTCGCCATCGTAGTCGCCTGGGACGGCAACGTCACCGACCGCGCCCCACTGGTATCCGGCGCCTGCCGTGTAGTTCGAGCTCAAGGTCTTGACGAACCACTCGCCACGCGACGGGCGATACACCGCCAGGTCGGTCTTGCCGTCGCCGTCGTAGTCACCCGGCACGGGCACATCACCCACCGTGCCCCACTGATAGCCGACACCGCTCGTGAAGCCGGTGCTGGATTTCAGGATGAACCACTCGCCCGTTGAGCCGCGATACACGGCAATGTCGGTCTTGCCATCACCGTCAAAGTCTCCGGCAACAGGCGAATCCGTCGATTGGCCCCAGTTGTAGCCCGATCCCGACACAAAGTTCGTACTCGACCTCAGGATGAACCACGCGCCCGCCGAGGGGCGATACACCGCGAAGTCCGACTTGCTGTCGCCGTCGTAGTCGACCAGCTTCGCGCGCACCACCACGGTGGCCGGCGCCTCATTCGAATTGCCGCTCGTGCCCACCGAGTTCACCGCGGCGACCACGTAGTAGTACGTACCGCCCGCGAGCGACGTGTCCGAGTAGCTCGTGGACGTCACGCCCGACGCCAGCGTCGTCTCTGTGCCAGAGGAGGTACCGCGCTTCACGATGTAGCTGGTCGCGCCACTGCTCGCCGTCCAGCTGAGATCGATCTGCGTGTTGGTCGCCGTCGCAGTGAGGCTCGTCGGCGCCGTTGGGGCGGTGACCGGTGGTGCCGAGGTGGTCACAGACACTGGAGCGGAGTTGGCGCTGGTGCCACTGCCGTTCGAGGCAGCGATCACGTAGAAGTACTGCGTTGAGGCGGAGAGTCCGCTGTCGGCATAACTTGTTGCCGTCACGGCTGAGGCGATCGTTGAATAGACGCCAGAGGTGGTGCCGCGGCGCACGACATAGCTTGTGGCTCCGCTACTCGCCGACCAGGCCAGCGACACCTGGCTGCTGGTCGTGAGGGTGACAAACAGGCTGGATGGCGCCGTCGGCGCCCCAACAACACTCGTGGTCGTTGCGAACACTTCCGAAGAGTTACCGCTCGAACCGCCGCTGTTCACGGCCGTGACGACGTAGTAGTAGGTCGTGCCCGACGACAGCGACGTGTCGGCGTAGGTCGTGGCCGTCACCCCGGATGCGATTTGCACCTCAGCGCCGGACGTCGTGCTGCGCTTCACGAGATAACTGGTGGCGCCAGAGCTTGCGGTCCAGCTGAGATTGATCGTGCTCGTGCCTGATGCGGTCGCCGACACGCCAGTCGGCGCACTCGGCGCGCTCACGGTTGGCGCACTTGGCACAACACAACCGGGTCCAGGATATGTGGCCGTGAATCCCGACCGAGTGACGGTGCCGCCGTTCGACCATTCTGGCTGCACCCAGAAGCCGCCGGTTGCCATTTGATACGTGTGCACGCCGTTGCACTTGTCGTCGGCCTCGTCGCCAGACGAATCGGCGTACCAGCCATTGAAAAACGGATCAGTGACGGCCTCGCGGATTTCGTGGCTCATGACGACGGTCAGTTGGTCGGCCACGGTCTTGCTGACCCCGAGCGTGAACGGGCAGCCGCTGCAGTTGAGGTACGGCAACACGGCGTAGGGAATGCTGGTGCCGTTGTATGTCAGATACGAGTGATAGCCGCAAAACACGTTGCACGAGAGCGAACCGCCGGCATTCACCGTCATGCCGGGCGGAAAGAACACGGCGAAGAGCGTGCTGGCGCTGGGCGTCAGCGCCTGCGCGTTGAATCGTCCGATGAGGTACGTCCGAATCGCGGCGTCGGTGATCGTGGCCGTGGTGGTTTGCGCATCCACGTACGCACTGACATTGCCGAGGGTTGGCGCAATGGAGGCGCCGCTGCCGTACTGCTGCACGATGGTGTAGTCGGCCGTCGCCGCATCTCGCCAGTTGACAGCGTCCGAGAACGCGTTCAGGAACGCATTCATCTGATCCTTGATCGTGGCGTAGCCGAGCGACGTGGCCGTCGCGTTGGCAATCGACGTGTTCCAGTACACCGCCTGCACGCGTGCATTGGCCATCTCGAGCCCCCCGTGGTCGGTGAGCGGCTCGGCGCCGTACGGCGATGCATACACCGTGGCGTTGCCCTCCACGGTACCGGTGTCGCTGACACCACGGACGGTGGGAATCCGCGACATGACGTCCTGGGTTGGCACGATGTGGATCTTGGTTCCATCATCCGCAAACCGTACAAACGGGCTTTGCGGTACCTGCGCGATCACGGCGTGCGCACAGACGATCAGCGCCAGTGCGACCTGCAGAGCGAGCGTGAGACGCGCCAGACGAACCACCATCTATTTTGCCGCGGCACCCTTCAGCGTGACGTTCTTGATGACATCGCTAATCTGCAATTTGTCCGCCACGGTGATGCCGTTAATGACGCGGCCGATGATCGAGTACTGGCCGTCGATGCCCGGCATTGCGGTCTTCATGATGTACATCTGCCCATCGGCAAACTTCGCTTCGCCGGCCGACGCAAGCCCCACCGCGCCGCGCACATGCTTCATCGCCGGTACGACTTCCGAGACGCCGACACGCGTGCCGCTGCCGCCCGTGCCCCAGCGAGCCTGAGCGTTGACATTGCGGCTCTGTGGATCGCCAAACTGCACGAGACTCGGCGTCACGCGGTGCACGCGCTGGCCGCGATAGAAGTTCTTCTCGACGAGGCTCAGGATCAACGCCACGCCTTTCGGCGCGAGATTCGGCGTCAGCTCGATCTCGAACGTGCCCTTGTCGGTTTCCACCACGATGACGGGATTCGCCGACTTCTGGGCAGACAACGTAGCCGTCAGAACGAACAGCACCAGCAACGAGACGATGCGCTTCATGCTTTGCCCTCTTTCGTGACACCGAGTCGCGGACAGTACGCGGAGATCGCGCACGCGCGGCACCGGGGATACACCGGCTTGCAGACGTTCTGCCCCCACGTCACCAGATACAGATTGATGATGGGCCACCACTTCTTCTTCGCCACGCGATAGAGCGCCATCTCGGTCTGCTCGGGCGTGCGTGTTCGAACCCAGCCTAACCGATTGCAGATGCGGTGGACGTGGGTATCGACGCAGATATTGTCGCCACTCTCGTGGGCGATGAGGAGGACGAGATTCGCCGTTTTGCGACCGACGCCGGGCAGCGTCAGCAGCTCCTCCATCGTGGACGGCACCTTCCCGCCAAAGCGCGCGGTGAGCTGCTTGCAGGTCTCTTTCACGTGCACGGCTTTGTTGCGATAGAAACTGACGGGATAGATCAGCGTCTCGATGCGCGCGGTCGTCAGCGCGGCGACAGTCTTGGGCGTCTTCGCGACGGCGAAGAGCCGCATCGACGCGGCGTGCGTGACGGCGTCTTTGGTCTGCGCCGAGAGCATCGTGGAAATCAGGACCTGGAAGGCGTCGTTCTTGCTGTCTTCGCTGATCTTCTCGACCGCGGGTTCTTCCATCTTCGATACGGCTCGGCCGAGAATCGGCATGAGCTTGTCGATGGCGCTGAGCGTGGGCACGGCACGATCTTAGCCTGACGCGGTTCGCGTGAGTGAATTGACCATGAATGTTGACCATGTTAGCCTCACGACATGGACGCGATGCCTATTTCGAAGTTCAAAGCACAGTGCCTGTCGGTCATGGACCGCGTGCGCCGCACCGGCCGCCCGGTCCGCGTCACGCGCTACGGTCGGCCGATGGCCGATGTCGTGCCGTCCACACCTGCGAAGCGGGACATCCGGACCCTGGGTTTCCTGAACAACACCACCACGGTGATCGGTGATCTCATCGCGCCCGTTCTCGCCAGTCGCGATTGGAATGCGCTGAAGTAAGCACCATGGGCGTCCGGCTATTGCTCGACACGCACATCATCGTGTGGGCCGCGTCCGATGCGGCCCGACTTGAGCCACGCGTCGCGGCCTTGCTGACGGACACGCGCAATGAACTCTGGATGTCGGCCGTCAGCGCGTGGGAGTTGGCCATGCTGGCGGAGCGCGGACGGCTCGACCTGCGGCCTGATGCCGACCGTTGGATTGCCGCGGCCGTAGCCGGGCTCGGCCTCAGAGAGGCCCCCCTCACGTCGGCGATTGCGCTGGAAAGCCGACGCCTGACCCTACCCACCCAGGATCCCGCTGACCGGTTCATCGCCGCCACCGCTCGCGTGCACGAGTGTTCGCTGGTCACAGCTGACGCCGCGCTGCGCCGAATCTCAGGAGTGCGCGTCGTCTTCTGTCGCCGGCCGAAGCTACGACCGTAGCCGCTACACCGCCATCGTCTTACTGAACTCACTACCCACGCGGCCCTTGCGGCACGCGGTCGTCTTCATGAACTCGGCAGAGTGCTTCGCTTGAATCGCGATGGCGTCCGCGAGTGACGCTCCGCACGATGCACGAACGCAATCAAGAATCGCCTTGCGACCCGCCTCGAGCGACGGGCCTTCTACGGCCGGCAATCCCGTCGGCTCGGGCAAACCCGACAGCGCGCCAGCGTTGAATGCACGTCGTTCGATCTGCGATGTGCCAGACGCCATTGCCCAGGCCGCAGCCAGCGACTCGTTGACCGAACCGCTCGCGTCAATCAGCCAGCCCACGGCGTCTTCCGCCTTCACCGATCGGCCCGACAACAGCATCGTCATCAGCTTCGGCCAATCCGCGGACTTCGCCTTGCGGAAGTTCCAGTGGCAGCCTTCCATGCCAGGCACCACCGGCAACGTGACTTCCGGCAAGCCCAGCTGCGTGCCCTTCACCGCCACGACGAAGTGGCAGTGCGAGATGAGTTCGAGCATGCCGCCAAGGCAGCGTTTACCCGTGACCACACCGACCGACGTCTTGAAGTCCGTGTGAAGACGACGGGCCGTTGCTGACCAACGCGCCGAAAGGGACTGCCCCGCCGCGACGTCGTCGAGCGCCGGATAGAACTCGCTCGTGTCGGCGCCGACCATCTGCGTCGAGAGGTGGAGGTCGCTGCTGAGAATGACGCGGTCGATCTTCGCCGACGTGAGCCAATCGATCGCGCGGTTGAGCTCCACATCGACGTCGCTGTTGTAGCTCTCGCGGCTGATGGTGATGACGCCGACCTGGCCGTCGTGCTCCGCATTGACATAGAGCTGCTGCCACTCGGGATCGCTGATGCGATCGAGCGCCTCTGCATGCCAGGCAGACTTGGCCGCCGACGGATTCTGAACATGGTACGCGGCGACGAGCGACTTCGCCTTCGCCGCGCCCATCGATCGAATCATCGCGAGCACACCGGACCGGAACTGCGCACAGATCTCGCCGATCGCGTTCATCTGCGACAAATGCGAACGACGCTCGTGCAGCATGAGCGCGGTCATCTGAATGATCGGCCCGGCAATGGAGGCCCGGAACTCCTCTTCATCGGCCGCTGTCAGCGCCCAGTCAACCAGCGGACGGAAGTGATTCGGCGGATACCAGCCCTGCCCCGTGTCCTTGCGCTCCGTGAGATCGGCCGTCGGCTCGAAGAGCGGGCCGTACTCCTTGCTCAAGTGATGCAGGCACGACCATGTGAGAAAGTTCGCGCCCTTGGCGCCGATCGCGTCATGCGCACGCAGCGGGTTCGGGCCAAAGTACTTGCGGACGAACTTGTCGATCTTCCAGTACGGCGTGTTGCTTCTCTCGTGGTACTGCAGCGCCGCCGACGTAACACCGCAGAACAGCACGTCGAGGATAAACGCCCAATGGTCGCCGACTTCCATGGGTAGAAGGCCCATCGACCACAGCAACTGCGTGATCGCGGACGGCTTCTCTTCAACGATCTCGAACACCTTGTTGATTTCGTGCGGAAACGCCGGATGCGCCACGCCGACGCCAAGCTCGCGGCTCGGAAATCCTGACGTGACCGAGCGAATCTCAATTCCGGGAAACGCCGCGCGGAACGTCGAGTAGTGCGACTTCTTGATGTCGAGAATCTCGGGAATGGCCTCGAGCAGGAACCGCGGTTTGAAGCCCGCGAGCGCGGGCGGCAGGGTCTTGCCGTCGTACTTCAACTGCACGATGCTGCCCATGATGCGAGCGGCGCCTTCGGGCCCGAACGTGGCGACGAGCCCCGGATACTTCTGACCGATGCCGTCGGGCGCATTCGGCATATCCAGCCCCACCACGGTCACGCCGTACGGCTGCAACCGCGATGCAAACTGCATCGTCTTGCCGGCGCCGACGATGCCATTGGCACCGGAGATGACGAGGCAGCCGCGATCGTTCGCGGGCCCAAACACCTGATCGACGAGTGACGCCGTATCGGCCGGCAGGCGCCCGTTGCGGAACGCGTCGAGCGGCGCGCCAAGGCCGAGTGTTTCGAGAGTGCTCTGACGCATCGAGGTTGAAGAGGTCGCCATTACTGCTTCCTCCCGGCGTCAGTCACTTCGAAGATGGCGGCAATGCCGACGTCGCCAGCGGCGCAACCAAAGAGGAGCACTCGACCACCACCGAGCATCACCGCTTCCTCGAGGCCTTCAATCAAGGATCGCGTCAGTGTCGGCCCCTGTGGATGTCCCCACACAAGGGAGCAACCGGTGCGGTTGACCTTCTTCCAGTCGTGTTTGAGGAGCTTCGAGAAGATTACGTCGTTCACCGCAAACGGGTTGTGGTTCTTCGTCACCGCGATGTCGTCCATCGTGAATCCCGTGCGCGCGAAGAGCTTCTGCACGGCGAGCGACGGCGCCTCGGGCATCATGCTCGGATTGGCGCGCACCTCGGTGCGCGCGATCAGCTTGATGTCGATCTCCGGGCGCGGACTCAATTCGGCCGCACGCTCTTTGGTCGTCACCAGCAACGTGGCCATGCCGTCAGACGCATGCGTCTGGCCGCCGGCGGTGACGCACGTGTCGAGTTCGCGCATCTCGCGCAGCGCCTCCATCGTGATCTGCTTCACGCCGTTGTCTTGATCGATGCGGCCCATCGGCTTGCCCTGCACGCTGAGCAGGTCGAGCGGCACGCAGACCTTGTCGAGGAATCCGGAGTTCTTCGCCTCGAAATACTGCTGGTAGCGACAGAACACGACCTCGTCCACTTCGCGACGGTCGAGCTTGTGCTTGCGTGCAGCGGCGCCAGCGGTCTGGATCATGGCTTTGCCGGTCGCGGGATCGAATCCGAAGTTTTCCCACACGTCGTTCAATGCAAACGTGCGTTCGTAGGCGCGACGTTCCGGGAACACACCGACGGGCGAATCGCTGGTGCGATCGAATGTCAGGACGCCGACGACGTCACCGCCGTGGCCGTCGACTTGTGCGGCGGCAGCGAGCACGGCCTGAAGGCCGGTGGCGCAGGCTTGTTCGAGATGAAATCCTGGAATGCGGCGGCCAAACGTGGCGGCGAGCATCGGCGCGTTCCAGAATTTCCAGTGCCACGGAATGGTGGAGCCGAGGATGAGGTACTCGAGCGCGGAGGTCGACACGCGACGAAGGCCCAGGATGCGATTCATCGACTCGGCAGCGAACTGCCCGATGTTCACTTCCGCCAGCGCGGACGTCTGCCATGCCGGAAAGAAACTGGTGCCCCAGGTACCGTACGGAATGCGGGCTCTTGGATACAGAGTGGTCTCGCGACTCATCACAATCTAGCTTAGCTCACCGCGCCGAGGCTCAGCGCGTGCGAGCAAACACCGCCAGCGAACTGGCGACCAGGCGTCCGGCTGGATTGTCTGACGAGGTGTTGACGAGACGGCCACGGCCCGTGGACGGATCTGCCATAGCCAACGATGTCGAGCCACCGCCATCAATGTTGATGGCATCCCACACCCCGTAGTCCTTGATGAGGAACGTCGCGACCTCGCCCACGCGCATGCCGGCGCTGTCGCCCTTGGCGTCCACCGTAAACATCGTCAAGGTGCGTCGATCGCGCGACAACCCAATCACCGACCTTGCTGTGACGACGTCGTACCAGGAATTCCCATTCGCGTAACGACGGGGGCTACCCGGCGTGAGGCGAGCCGCCGGATGCTCGGCGTCTATGTAGTCAGGAATCGTGACCGCGCCGTCCGTAATAACCTGCGCCGATCCGGCAAGCGCCGTCCACAACGTGACCGGTTCGGTGACATGCAAGCCATCGGCGTACGACGGATCGCGATGAACGATCGATGCGCGATTGTCGGCGTCGATGTTGATCGCCGGCGCGTCTGCCAAGAGCGCGTAATTCTGCTCCGGCGGCTCGAACGCGGAATACACACGACCGTTCGACGCGGCCAGACCGATCACCCACGCGTCGGTCTCCTCGGATGGAAACGGGAGGAAGAAGTGCCCATTGATCGCGACCTGCGCATGCTCCTGCTCGAGAAAGGAGAGTGTTGTCTGCCGGATGACCTCACGGCGGCCCGCCGGTGGGGACGATGTGAATCGAATGCCCGGCGCGGTCAGATCGATCTGCACGATGTGCATGTGCACGTCCCTGGGCGTGCGCTCGATGCGATCGATGTACGTGACGCCGACGAACGGATGTGTGGTGGTCGTCTCGGCGCCAAGTGGCGCACGGACGAATGCCAGCGCGACCATTGTCAGGGCACACAGGAATCCCATCCGAACGCGCGTGATCGTCGTCGCCGACATTACGCTCACAACAGCGACACCTCGAGCAGTTCCAGATCCGCCGACGCGCCCGTCAGCGCATAGGGCACACCGGGCGGAATGACGAAGGCGTCACCCTCGGTCAATTCGTGGACGCCATGGGATCCGCCCTCAAGGGTCACCGCGCCCGACAGTACGAAGGTGAAGAAGATGTCGCACGGGTGGCGGCTCTCCTGCCGCTCGCGTGAGTCTCGCGCGCGGAGCACCTGCACGGACGCCACGCCGTTGGTCGCCGCGGCAATGCCAGTCTCGCGCATATCGAATCCACTGAGTCGGCTCGGGGTCCACACCGCGTCCTTCGCTTCGCTCCGACGGAAGCGCTGCCCCCCGAAGTCGCGATTGGGATTGTGTGTGCCGTTCGGCAGCGTCATGTCGTGATCAACGGTCGTCACGTGCTCAGCGGGCACGCCGATTTCGACGACTTGCAAGTTCTCGGACGCTTCGAGCACGCGATGGCGAATCTGCGGCGGCTGAATCACGCAGTCGCCTGCCGCAAGCACGAAATCCGGCCCTTGATCTTCGTACACGAGCCGCACCCAGCCTTGGTAGCAGTAGATCAGCTGAAATCCGACCGTGTGGTAGTGCACCATGTCGGGCACCGGCCCCGCGTCGGGAATACGGATGTGTGAGGCGATGATGCTCCCACCGAGGCGACCGGGAATCAGGTCGCGATACTGCATCCCGGCGCGGCCGATGACCCACGGCGTGTTGTCCTTGAGACGGCGTACGACGAACGCATGCTCGGTGCGTGGCATGTGCATCGGCTCGACCGCGTCAACAATCAGGATGCGCACGCCATTGGGCGCGATCAGTTCGCGGCGCCCACGCGCGACGGAATCTGGCGCGTCCGACAGCAGCCGCAGAACACCTGCGGGCACATCCGCATGACGATCGAGACGAATGCGAAGACCGTGTCCTGAGAGTGTGGCGACGATGGGATCGTCGGCCGGGAAGATCGTGTCGAGTTGAAGGCCGAGGACGTTCGAAAAGAAATCGAGGTCTGCCGCCAGATCGTTCGTTGGCAGGCAGACCTCGAAGGCGTGAGTGTGCGTCAACTACTTCCCGAGCGTAATCAGCGGCAGCCCGGCTGCCTTGCGCTTCACGTTCAGCGCAGTGACCGAGGCCGTCACGCCATTCCACTTCGTCGTCATGGCCGCAAACTGTGTGCGCGCCGTGGCACAGGCGGCGATCTCGCGCGCCGTCGGGGGCATTTCTGATGCCTGCATCGCGTTGGCCGCGGCCATCATCGCCGCGCCCACGCTCTGCAGCGTCGGTGTCGCCGGAGCGCCACCCGGACCGCCGCGACCGCCACCTGGAGCGCCGCCCGGTGCACCGCCGCCGCGACCACCACGACCGCCGGCCGCACCCGCGGCCGCCGGCGCTGCCATCATCGCGTCTACCTGTGCCTTGAGCTCCGCGATGCCGTCACCCGTGAGCGAGCCAAGCTGCGTCGAGAGCGCGCGCGCTTTGTCGGCCGCAGCACGTGCCGCCACGGCGCCGTCATACATCTCATTGCTGAGCTTGTACAGATTCGCGAGATCGATCGGCGACGTCTTCACGCGCGGATCCATCTTGAGCGTGAGTGGCTGCGTGTAGCTCGCACCATTGACGGTCAGGCGAACCGTATACGCACCGGGCGTCGCCCATGGCGTGTTCGGCGTCGAGTAGCTCCGATGAGGCACCGCTGCGCCGCCACCACCACCGCCACGACCACCGCCAGCATCACCTTCGATCGGGTCGTAGTGCATGTCCCACCACACGCGGTGCATGCCCGCACGAGTGGAGATCACCATCGGCGGTGCGGCCCAGTAGAGCGGCACCGAGCAATCCGCCGCGTTCGGTGTGTCCTGACAGATCTTGTTGTAAGCGACCGGATCACTCGCCGCGTTCGGCATCTGCACGGGATCGGTGCTCGAGAGCGTGCGCATCACGCGGCCACCCGCTCCGAGAATCTCGATCTTCACCGGTCCAGTCGCATCCTGCGCGAGGTAGTAGTTCAGGATCGCGCCCGGAGGCGGATTCTCTCCGGCCGGCACTTCGATCGGCCACGGCGTCGGCGGGTTCATGCCGAAACGCACGCGCACCGCCGTTGCCGGCTTCACCAGGTACGCGGTCCGCGCCGCCTGTGCCGCACGAATCGCCGTCGCTGCTCGCAGCGGTGTGACGTCATCGAGAATCCAGAAGCCGCGACCGTGCGTCGCCGCCACCAGATCCGAGCACATGCACTTGTCATCGTCTTTGACCGTGATGTCGCGCACAGAGACGGCCGGCATGTCGACACGCAACGACTGCCAGTGATCGCCATCATCGAACGAGACCCACACCTGCGTGTCGGTCGACGCGTAGAGCAAGCCCTTCTGCTTCGGATCTTCGCGGATGGAGTTCGACACCGCACCGGGGGCAATGCCGGTGTTGATCTCCGTCCACGTCTTGCCGCCATCACGCGTGCGCATGAAGTGCGGATTCATGTCATCAAGGCGCATCGTGTTGACGGCGGCATACGCGGTCTGTGCACTGTAGTGGCCCGCTTCAATATTGAAGACGCGCGCCCAGGCTTTCACCTCCGGCGGCGTCACGTTCGTCCACGTGCCGGCCGGGCCGGCCATCACCTGAATCTGGCCATCGTCGGTGCCCGCCCACAGCACGTTGATGTCGATCGGCGACGGCGAAAGCGCGGTGATGCTGCCAGCCGGCGCGGGCGTCACGCTGGCGCCGTACTTGCCGGTGTTCTTCGGCACGTCCCACGTCTGGCGCGTGAGGTCGCCGCTGATGCGCGTCCAGCTGTTACCCGCATTGCGCGTGCGCCACACGGCGTTCTGCGCGTAGAACAACGACGTGTTGTCGACCGGTGACCACTCGAGCGGCTGCGTACGCACGTTGCGGCTGAACACCTTGCCCGTCGCGTCGGGGTCGCCCGCGATGTTCGGCCCCACGTTCTTGATCTGGCCGGTTCGGCGATCGTAGACCGTCACGTTGTTGCGCGAGCTGCCGTACACGAGATCCGGGTTTTTCGGATCCGACGCGGCTTCGCCGTATTCCTGAATGCCGACCGGACGCCACTCGCGGAATGTGATCTCGCCGTCGTTGCCGCGGCTGTCGACGCACGCCGAACCAGAATCCTGCTGACCGCCGCAGACGCGATACGGAAACGCGTTGTCGGTGGACGCGTGATACATCGCGGCCGTTGGCTGCGTATACCAGTTGCTCCAGCTCGCGCCGCGATTTGCGGAAATCACGCCGCCCTGGTCGGCCACCAGCACGAGAATGTCCGGGTTGTTCGGGTTGATCCAGATCTTCTGGTAGTCGTCGCCGCCCGGTGCGCCGCGCACAGCCGTCCACGTCAGGCCCGCATCCTCCGAACGCCAGAACACCGTCGAGCAGCTGTAAAGAATGTTGTCGTTCTTGGGATCAATGGCCAGCGTCGGCAGGTCGCCGCCGCCGATGCGCCCGAGCGGGCGATTGTCGACGGTGCGTGTGCCCCGACCATCTGCGCCCTTCACCGCCACGAACCAGTGGTCGCCGCCATCAATCGTCTTGTAGAGATTGATCGCACCGCCACCGCCGCCACCACCTCGACCGCCACCAGCACCGGCACCACCGGCACCCGCCGGCGCCTGGCCCGCGATCGCGGCATACAGCACCTTCGGATTGCTCTGAGAAATCGCGAAGTTCGCCTGAATGATGTCGGGCAACCCGTCGGTCATCTGCTTCCACGTCGTGCCGCCGTCGGTCGACTTGAAGAAGCCGCCGCCCGTTCCACCGAACGCGCCGCCTTCGATGTAGCTCTGCTGCTGCACCCACGTCGATGCATAGACGATGCTCGGGTTTGAGGGATCGATCTTCACCTCGTTGCCGCTCGTGTATTCGTCTTTGTAGAGCACCTTCTGGATGGTCTTGCCGCCGTCGGTCGAGCGGAAGATGCCGCGTTCCGCGTTGGGACCGTACGGATGGCCGAGCACGGCGACAAAGAATCGGTTGGGATCCTTTGGATCCACGTCAATGGCCGCAATCATCTGGCTGTCGGTGAGACCGAGGCGCGTCCATGTCTTGCCTGCGTTGGTCGACTTGTAGAGTCCGTCACCTGTCGAGAGATCAGGACGGATGATGCCCGCGCCCGTGCCGACGTAGATGACGTTCGGATCAGATGCCGCCACACCAATCGCGCCGATCGAGCCGGTTGACTCACTGTCGAAGATCGGGTTCCACGTCGAGCCGTAATCGGTCGATCGCCACACGCCGCCGTTGTCGAAGCCGATGTAGGCGGTGTTGGGCTGCGACGGCACACCGGCCACCGCTCGGGCGCGGCCCGCGCGGGTCGGGCCGATCTGACGCCAGTGCATCGCGGATGCCGGGTCAACGGCCTGGCCGGATGGCACCTGAGCTGCCACAAAAACGCTCATGGTCGCGAGAGCGACAACGGCGGTCGCGATCGCGACACGGGAAAAGGAGAAATATCGTTTCGGGCTCACAGGTAAACCTCCGGCAGGGCAAACACGAGAACTATCAGCGATCGAATGTTACAACGAAGGCCACCGAGGCAGTGCCCCAGACTACTTGTCCATCAATTCGACGGTCAGCAGGATGGTCTTGCCGACAATTTCCAGACTCTGCTTCGAGACCTTGTCCATGGTGTCGGTATTCGCATGATGGAACTCGCCCATGCCGTCAAAGCCCTGGCCCATGCGGCCGAACTCGGCATCCACCACATCAACCGATGGGACGCCGACGTCCAGAAACGACTGGTGGTCATCGATGATGCCGGTCGTGTACTGAAAGAAATACTGCGAGTATCCGAGCTGCGTGGCCGCCTGAGCGATGATCGCCTGCAGCGCTCTGGTCGAGCCCTTCTCGCGCGCGACGCTCAGATCTTTGTCGCCGATCATGTCGAGCAGAAAGAAGCCCTTGATCCGCGGTACCAGACCGGCCGCCTGCAGCTTCTTCGCCAGATGCCGGCTCCCCACCAGCCCATCGTCACCCTCAAAGCCGTTGATGCCTTCTTCGAGGTCGGTCCAGACCAGCCAGATCTGCATCTTGGTCTTGTGCTGCGCGAGCGCATCGGCGAAGGCCAGCAGAATCGCGGTGCTTGATGCGCCATCGTTGGCACCGATGAAGCCAGGCTGAAACAAGGTGTCGTAGTGCCCTGCGAGGATGACGATCGGCTGCTTTGGGTCGGGCGTGACATTGAACTTGCCGATGATGTTGTGCACGGCCAGTTCGCCTTTCGGCGTCTTCGCCGTGAAGTCGTCGCCTTCGATCACGGCGCCGTTCTTCTTCAGCACTTGCTTGATGAGCTCCTGCGTCTTCAGGTAGCCAGGCGACCCAGGAAATCGCTCACCGAAACCGGCGACCTGCGCGGTGTAGTTGTAGGCGGCCTGGCCGCTGTACGACTCATGGAGCGACGCCGGCACCGCACGGAGCGCGGCCACACACGACAAGACGCAGAGAACGGCACACCCGGCACGACGCGTGAATGAGGACATTGGCCCTACCGTAACACCAAACTAGCCCACGTCCTTCAACGCGTCCGACGGCTCGATGCGGAGCGCTCGGCGCGCAGGCACGACGCAGGCGCAGAGACCGATGATGAACATGAACAGTGCGAGGCCGGCCGGCAGCCAGACCTCGCGCGCGGACTGCGGACGGGCGATCAGCACCATGGCCACGCCCGCCAGCGCCCCGAAGCCAATCTGCATGGCCACGCGCGAGAAAATCTCCCCGACGATGCGGCGAGGATTCGCCCCGAGGGCCGCGCGAATCGCGATCTCGCGCGTGCGGCGCGATACGGTGAACGACATCAACGAGTAGATCGCCGCAGACGACAGGATGACGCCGATGACCGCGACGGCCGCCAACGCGATGGCGAAGAAGCGCACGCCAATCTGATCGGCGCGGCCGACGACGTTGAGCGGCATGGGGTTTTTCAGCTGAAGGACTGGACTCACCTCAAGTGCCATCGCACGGAGGCGCGGCGCAAACGCCGATGCATCGCCGGCGAGGTGAATCGCCATGCCCTCGACGAAGCGCTCACCCGGAACGGCGGGACTGTACAGCCCGATCCCCTCCTCCGGCCGCAGCGCACTCATCCCCAGATCCGGAACGACGCCAATGATCTCCATCCACGGATTGGGCGTGCCGTTCGATGCGAATCGCACGCGACGACCGATGGCATTGCGTCCGCCGAGCACCGTCTCGACGAACAGGCGATTGACGACGGCGACCTGGCGGCCGGCCAGCGCGTCGGCGTCAACAAAGATGCGCCCCATGATCGGCCGCACATCCAGCGCGCTGAAGAACCCCGGCGCGACATTGGCCGTGAAGCTCTGCGGCCGAATGCGATCGGTCATCGGGTCGCCGTCGACCTCTATCGGCAGGCGCGGATGCGACATACCGGGGAATGCCGTGGCAAACGCCACACCGCGAACGTCAGGCTCACGACGCACGCGCAGTTCGAGATCGCGATAGAGCGCAGGCCGGCGGGGCTCGCTGCCCGGCTCCACATCGACCGTGACCTCGAGGTACTCGCTCGTCGCGAAACCCACGCCACTGGCTTGCGCGCGAATGGCGTCCCAACCCTGCGCCAATACGGCGGGCAGCAGTGCCACGCACAGCGCGATCTGCAACACGATGATGCCCGTCCATCCCACGCCGAAGGTGAGACTCGCGGATCGACCCGATCCCTGCTGCAGGCCCGCATGCACGCCCGCGCGCGTGCCCTTCAGTGCGGGCACGATGCCGCACAGGAGCGCGACGATGAGTGTCAGTGCACCGGCGTAGAGGTAGGTCACCGGCGCGATGCGGTCGTCCCACCAGAAGGGTCGCGGGCTCCCCGATGACCAGATCCACTTCATCGTCCACTGAATCGTGGCGTTCGCGACGCCAAGACCGACGGCGGCACCGATGCCTGCCAGCGCGAGCGCTTCGACGAAGAACTGTCCGAGGATACGGCTGCGCGCAGCGCCGAGCGCGGTGCGCACGATGATCTCGTTCTGACGCGTGGCGGTGCGGGCAAACACGAGCGCCGCGACATTCGAGCAGCAGATGACGAGCAGCAACACGAGCACCGACTGCAACAGGTACGCGCGTCGAATGTACCCGAGTGGCACGATCCCGGATGCGTACGGCATCACGCGCGGAGTCAGCGGTGTTGGCGCCACGCGCGCGGGCCAGGGCTGCCGCGCGGAAATAGCTGCCAGTTCCGATTGCGCCGCGACGAGCGTGGCCGAGGGCGTCAGTCGGCCGAAGACGCGCAAGACCGGTCCAGACAGGCGCTCGATTGAATCCTGACGGGTCAACGGAATCCAGAGCGAGTGCGAGACGGGAAACCCAAAACCCTCCGGCATCACGCCGACGATCGTGCGCGCGACCGATCCGAGATGGAGCGTGCGGCCCACGACGTTCGGATCGCTGTTGAATCGCGACGTCCAGAGGCGGTAACCGACCACGGCGACGGGTGAGGCACCAGTGTCTTCGTCGGCATCGATCAACGTGCGCCCCAGGAGCGGGGCCACGGCGGCGACGCGGAATCCTGACGCGCTCATCTCTGCTGCGCGCACTAACTCGCCCTCGCCGCTGTCGGCTACGAGCGTGCGCTCGACGGTCTGGTATCCGCCGATGCTGTCGAACGACTGCGCTTCGCGCCACCGTGCGAGGTCGAACATCAATCGCGATTCCGGCGAGCCCCAGCGACCGTCCCACATCTGCACGCTCACGACGCGGTCGCTATTCGGCAGGGGCAGCGTTGGATTCGACAGATCGTGGGTAATTTCGAAGCCAATCACCGTCACACCGATCGCCGTCGCAATCGCGAGGCCACCGATGAATGTGAGGCCGGGATACTTCGTGACCATTCGCGATGCCAGCTTCACATCGAGCATCGACAGCCGGAGTGTCGAGGGACTGATCGTCAGGCGCTCGCACAGAAACCGCCACGAGAACGACAGGGTCTCGCGCCAGTACCAACGGCGCGCGGCGGAAACACCGTCGGCCTCAACGCGCTGCTGAAACACTTCGTCGAGGTCCAGTACGATCGCCGCTCGCACGTCGCGGGGCAACGTACGCAGCAGCCAACGTTTGGCCGGGGCCGGTGGCTGCACCGTCATCGCTCGGCCTTCAGTTTCAGGTCGGCCCCGTGCCACATGGATTCCAGAAACGCCCGCGAGTCTTTCAGCGCGCGCCGCCCCGCCGGTGTCACCTCCACACATCGTCGCGCCTTGCCGCCGGGTTCCCCAGTGGGTTCACTCATCCAGGACGAGACGAGGCCCTTCTCTTCCAGTCGTCGCAGAGTGATGTAGACCGCCGCGCGAGCGACCGCGCGCCCCGTGCGGCGCTCGATCTCGTCCACGATCGGCACCCCGTAGACATGCTCCTTGAGGTGGATCACGGCCAGCAACACGACCTGTTCGAACTCGCCCAGTCCCTCACGCGGCATCGTGGTGCCCTTCCCTCGACTGCGAAGTAGTTAAGTTACAACGCTATCAATATACGGGCGGACCGGCGCGCGAGTTCCTGATTGGTGGGTGCCGTGTGGAGGGTGCTCAGTGGCCGTGCGACTTGCAGTACCCGCAGTGATCGCACTGCACGTGCTCTTCGATCACACACGCGGTCGAGGTATTCACCAGCTGCAGGTACATCGCATGGCTCGAATGATCCCCGAACGGGACAGAGGCGGGAACCAACTGCACTGGACTCTGGACGGCACCCTGGACGTTGGACGCCGACCCCTGAACGACACCCTGCCGCGCCAGCGCACTTCTCACGATCTGCCGAAGTTCCTGATCGTTCATGCCGTCACCGGACCCAGATCGACTGTATCGATGATGCCCATGATGGCCGCGTCCACCGGCGCGCCCTTGCGGCCAAGCGCTTCCTGCGCCGCTTTGCCTTCGATCAGATACAGGACCTTCTCGCCAACGCCCGCGCCCATCGAGTCGATGGCCAGCACCGGTACGCCCTTCGGCTGGTCGTCGAGGCCAAGCGGCTGCACGAGCAACAGCTTTGCGCCCACCAGTTTGTGGTGCTTCTGTGTCGCGACCAGCGTGCCGACGACGCGCCCGATCAGCATCTCAGGCCTCAACATCCCAGTGATCGACGATGCCCACAACACAGGCATCGGTCGGCGGCTCAGCGGGCAGAAATGGGAAGGACGCTTCACGGCCGCGGACGAAGAAGACATACTCGCCGACGCCCGCGCCCATCGCATCGAGCGCCACGAGCGTGCGACCGACCGGCACCTTGTCGAGTGTCACGGGCTGCAACACAAGCAACGTGAGCGACGCGAGCTTGGCGTCTTTCACCGTTGCCACGACGTTGCCCACCACGCGCGCGGTCTGCATGACCTACTTCTTTGGTGTGTCTTGCGGGATGTCGATGGTGTCGACGATGCCAACGATCGCGGCGTCGACCGGACAGTCTTTGAGGCCCGACGCCATGCGCGCGGAACTGCCGCTCACGATCAGCACGGTGTCGCCGAAGCCGGCGTCGACCGTGTCGATGGCCACGAGGTGGTTGCCATCAGGCTGGCCAGACGAATCGAGCGGCCTCGCCACCAGCAACTTGCTGCTGACGAGCCGCTCGTCTTTTCTCGTCGCGACGACTGTCCCGACGATCTTCGCGAGGATCATGTGTTACTTGGACGCTTTGCCGATCGGCAGAATGTCTTCGAGGTTCGCGTGCGGACGCGGGATCACGTGGACCGAAACAAGCTCACCCACGCGGCGCGCGGCGGCGGCACCGGCGTCGGTCGCAGCCTTCACGGCCGCCACATCGCCACGCACGATCGCCGTCACGTAGCCGGCACCAATCTTTTCCCAGCCGACCAGCGTCACCTTTGCGGCTTTCACCATGGCATCCGCCGCTTCAATCATCGCGACCAGACCCTTGGTTTCAACCATTCCGAGTGCTTCGCCCATTTGGAGAACTCCATCGTCCTATTGCGTAATCTGCTTGACGGCCGCTTCCACCAACGCCGTCAGTTGGTCGTATGTTAGCTGAATCTCGCCGCCAGTACCTACAGCGATTCCCGCACTTCCCGCCACGCTCGTGTCGGCCACCAGCCGCTCACCGGGGGCATCCGCGGCCCGAACCGTCTGACAGTTGAGTGCAAGCGGCCCGGGGACCGGCTCGGCACAGATCGGCGCTGGTGCGGCGATGCCGTACGTGCCGCGCAACCCTTGCAGCCGCCCAACTTCTTCCGTCGACAGGATGTGCTCGCGCCCCAGCATCCGCGCCACGAGACTGATCTTCGCGAAATGCTCGATGGTCTCCATCTTGTAGTACGCGGCGTAGAGATCCTTGCCGAGCGCGAGTGCACCGTGATTGGCGAGCAGCATCCCGTCGTGCACCTTGACGTAGGGCTCAACCGCATCGGCGAGTTCACGCGTCGACGGCGTGCCGTACTCGACGATCGGAATGCTTCCGAGTGTTGTGACCACTTCCGCCAGCACCGCGCGATCGAGTGGAATGCCAGCAACAGCAAACCCCGTGGCCAGCGGCGGATGTGAATGCACGACGGCATTCACGTCCGGCCGATTCCGGTACGCCACCAAATGCATCATTGTCTCTGACGATGGTTTGCGGCCGGGCGCGCCGTCGAGCATGGTGCCGTTGAGGTCGGTGATGACCATCATGTCGGGCGTCATGAAGCCCTTCGACACGCTGGCGGGTGTCATCAACAACCGCTCGTGATCGAGACGCACGCTGATGTTGCCGTCGTTTGACGCGACGAAGCCGCGGATCCAAAGACGCCGCCCCACTTCGACGATGTCGTTCCGGAGTTCGGCCTCGCGCGACGTCATTGATGTGCGGCCGAGAATTCCTGCCGACATTTGTCGGAGCAAAAGTGCTGGATCGCGCCGGCGTGCGGCGAATTGATTGCCGTCGATGCCGGAACGTACGTGCCGCACTGGGCGCAGCGCACGAGCTGTCCGCCGACGCGCTCTGGCTGCGGCTGACGTGCGCCAAACGGGCCACCTGTCGGCCGCGGGCCGCCGGTTCGCGGTGCACCGGTGCGTGCCGGTGACGGCGTGAACAGACGCAGCACGAGGCGGACGACGAACATGATCAGCAGGAATCGTCCGATCCAGCCGATCAGCGCAAACACTTACTTGCCGTCCTTGCCGTGATTGCCGCCCTTGATCGCGTCAATGCCCTGCTGAGCCTTCTTCGCTTCCTCGGAGCCCGGCGCCAGTTCGATGACCTTTTGCCACGCTGCCTCCCCGCCCTTCGGGTCGCCCTTGACCATCGCTTTCGCGATGCCGATGTTGAGCCAGGTCTTCAAATGCTTCGGGTCGGCCGCGATCGACTTCTCGAACTGCGCGATCGCCTGATCGGGCTTGTCCGTGTAGAGATACGACACGCCGAGGTCCGTGCTGAGATTCGCGTCCTTCGGTGCGAGCTTGAACGCCGCTTCGTACCAGGGAATCGCCAGATCGAAGCGTTCGGAGTCGAAGTAGAGATTGCCGAGCTCTGCGCGAACAGCGGAGTTCTTCGCGTCGGCGTTGGCGGCCTTGGTCAACTCGGCGACGCGCGCTTCGTTGACGGGCGGCGGAGCGGGCGCCTGCGCGCCTGGCTGGGGCGCACCGGCGGCCTGCCCCTGAGCGGCTGGAGCCGCAGCGGTCAGCGGAATCGCGCGCTCGGCCTGCTGGGTCCCAAGGATCCACCCGACGAGCACGCCAAAAAACACACCAGAAATCAGGAAGACGAAGTTGTCGCGTTTCATGACCTTCCTATTATCGCTGTGGCCCGGCCAGCACGTCCAAGTACTCGCGCACGACCGGTCCGAGGCCGCGATAGAGGGCGCGGCTGATCAGCGCATGGCCGATCGACACCTCGTCAAGATACGGCAGGGTGCGGAAGGTGACCAGGTTGTCGAGATCGAGGTCGTGGCCGGCGTTGATGCCCATGCCGAGCCCGTGCGCGAGCTCGGCCGCGGCCGAGTACATGTCGAGCGCATTGCGCGCGATGGCCCCCCCCGTTGCGACGTCCTTCGCGAACGGCTCCGTGTAGAGCTCGATCCGATCCGCGCCAATGCGTTTGGCCCACCGAATCGGCGCCTCGAGCGGATCCACGAAGATGCTGACGCGGATGCCGTCCATCTGGAGCCGCTTCACGATGGCGGTGAGACGTTCCGGCGACGTCTCGGCCGACCAGCCCGCCTGACTGGTGACTTCACCGGGCGTCACCGGCACGAGTGTGCACTGGTGAGGCTTGGCGGCGAGGACCATCTCAATCAGATCGGGGCGCGGGTCGCCTTCAATATTGAATTCCACCGACTCACGAAGCGGAGCGAGACGCGCGGCGATCTCGCGCGTGTCGCGCGCCGTGATGTGGCGCTCGTCCGCACGCGGATGCACGGTGATGCCCGGCGCGCCGGCCGCGATGCACACGTCGATCGCCTCGAGCACGCTGGGCACGGTGCCGCCGCGTGAGTTGCGCAACGTGGCCACCTTGTTCACGTTCACGGAGAGTCTGATCATGCGAGTTCGCTCTTCACGGCCGCCGCGATGTCATTCGCCCATCCGCCAATGCGGCCATGATCCGATCCTTCGATCATGATGCGGAGCAGCGGTTCGGTGCCGGAGTACCGAATGAGCACGCGCCCTTCACCAGCCATGGCCGTGTTCACTCTGTCGATCGCCGCCGCAATGACGGGTACCGTCGACACGTCCCGACGCTCGCGCACGCGCACGTTCACCAACACCTGCGGGTACATCGTCAGTTCGCCGGCCAGATCGGCCAACTCGCGGCCCGACTCGGCCATGGCGCGCAGCACGAGGAGTGCGGTGGCCACACCATCACCGGTAAAGAGGTGCTCGGCGCAGATCACGTGGCCCGACTGTTCGCCACCGATGGCGTAGCCGTTGCGCAGCATCTCGTCCATCACGTACTTGTCACCCACCGCCGTGCGCACGAGGGTGAGGCCGCGCGCGTTGAGCGCGAGTTCCAGACCGAGGTTGCTCATCACGGTCGCCACGACGGTATCGCCCGACAGTTCGCCGCGCGCTTTCAACCGCGTGCCACAGATGAGCAACACGGCGTCGCCGTTCACGACCTGGCCGCGATGATCCACGAAGATCGCGCGGTCACCGTCGCCGTCAAACGCCACGCCGAGACGGCAACCGTGCGCGACCACCGCCGCAGACAGAGGCTCGGGATGCGTCGATCCACAATCGAGATTGATGTTGCGTCCATCCGGCGTGTTGCCGATCTCGACGACGTCAAAGCCGAGCGCGCGGAAGAGCTGCGGCGCGGTGGCGGTGGTGGCACCGTGGCCCATGTCGAGCGCAATGCGCGCTCCGGTGAGTGGACCCGCGTCCGGGAGCAGCCGCCGTGTGTGGGCGAGGTAATCGTCGACCAGATGCGACGTTTCCACACGCGGCGACACGTCGGCGACCTGCCAGGACGTGTCGGCGACAATCGCTTCGACCTCGCGCTCTTCGGCTTCGCCAAACTTCTCGCCCTTGCCGGAAAACACCTTGATGCCGTTGTCTGCAAACGGATTGTGCGAGGCGGAAATGACCACACCCAGGTCAAATGGGCCCGTAGCCGTCGCGTACGCGACGCCCGGCGTCGGCATGATCCCGAGCGTCGTGATTCGCCCGCCTGCGGCTGTCACCCCGCGCGCAATGGCTTCTTCAATCCACAGGCCGGACTCGCGCGTGTCGCGACCGACGACGACGTGAATCGGATGTGCGTCATGCGTGGCTCGCTCATGCGCGGCGGCAAACGACCGGACCAGCGCGGCGCCGAGTCGGGTGATGGTGGGCACATCGAGTGGTGGCTGCCCGGCAACGCCGCGCACGCCGTCTGTACCAAATTTCAACGGATTTGAACCTCCACAGTCGCCGGGGCGACCTTGCTGACTTCTACAGCCGCGGGCGTGTCGACGTGCGTAGGCAATTTGTACTGCCCGGGACCGAGACCGCTGAGGTCGACGAGCACGGTCACCTGACTTTCCTGCAACGTGCCCAACTCTTCACGCGATCCGCGGACGGTGACCGTCACTTTCGACGGCACCACGATGGCCTGAACGCCCGCGCTCGCGTTCTTGATCACGACGGGGCGATCATTAAATGCGCGCTCAATCGCGAGGTCGCCGCTGACGGTGAACCACAACGCGGTGCCGAGGAGCAGCGCCAGAAACTTCCAGCCGATATTTCGAAAGGGGTGCCAGGCCATTACGGCTCGTGCCTCGACTTTCTCATCAGCACCATCGAGCGCAACCGCTGACGTAGCGCTTCGGGCGACAGTCGTCGCTCCAGATCGCCGTTGGTCGCGAGCGAGATCTCGCCGCGCTCTTCCGAGACCACGACAGCGACCGCATCGCACTCTTCCGTGAGACCAATGGCCGCGCGATGTCGTGTGCCGAGGTTGCTGTCGAGTTTGGGATTCACGGTCAGCGGCAGAAAGCACGCCGCGGCAGCGACCCGGTCATCCTGAATGATCACGGCGCCATCATGCAACCGCGTCTTGGGCTCAAAGATGGTCGTCAGCAAGTCGTAGCTGACAGCCGCATCGAGCGGAATGCCGCTCTCGACGTAGTTGCGCAGGCCAATCTCGCGCTCGAGCACAATCAGGGCGCCCTTTTTGTCTTTGGCGAGCATCTCGGCCGCAGTCACCACTTCTTCAATCGTGTCGGCGGTCCGCTCAGACCGACCCAGCGATCGCAATCCCGGCGCGCGGCCCAGATTCGCAAGCGCGCGACGAATATCGGATTGGAACAAGACGATGATCGCAAAGCCAACATAGAGCAGGGCGTTGCGAATCAGCCAGTTCACCGTCTGCAACGGAAACAGGTTGGAGAACGAGAACAGGATCAACACAAGCACCGACCCAATAGCCATCTGCACCGCGCGGGTGCCGCGGATGAGTTTGAGCGCCTCGTAGATCAGGATGGACACGATGAGGATGTCGAAGACATCCCACCATGTGATCGGCGGGCGATGGAGCAGGGCGAGCAGCCGATCCATGCCTAGCGATTCTATCGTGCGGCGCGGCGAATCGAGTCGGCGACTCGCACGACTTGCACCATCGGACTCACGTCGTGCACCCGCACGATCCGTGCGCCGGCCATGATCGATGCAGTGACGGCGGCGGCGGTGCCCCACACGCGTTCGGCGGGCGGCAGGTCGCCGAGAGCCAGCCGCAGGAACGACTTCCGTGAAGGTCCCGAAAGAATGGGCAGACCGAGCTCCTGAAGCTCGTCGAGTCGCGCCAGTGCCTCGAGCGAATGCTCGGCCCGCTTGGCGAAACCCAACCCCGGGTCGAGAATAAGCTGCGACCGCGACACGCCGGCCACCTCGGCCACGGCCACGCGGCCCGCCAGATCCGTGCGGATCTCGGCGATCACATCGACGTAGTTCGCAAACTCATAGATGTTCGTTGAACGACCGCGATTGTGCATGAGCACCGCGGCCGCGCCGGTGCGTGCCACCACGCCGGCGATAGCCTGATCGTTGGCAAACGCGCTGATGTCGTTGACGATGCCGGCGCCCAGCGCGATGGCCTCCTCAGCAATCGACGCCTTGTAGGTGTCGATCGAGATGATCGCATCCGTGCAGCCACGAAGACCTTCGAGCACCGGCATCACTCGCCGACGCTCTTCCGCCTCACCCACCGGCGGCGCTCCAGGCCGCGTCGACTCGCCACCGATGTCCAGAATGTCAGCGCCCTGGTCCACCATGCGCAGCGCATCGGCAATGGCGACATCTGGGTCGAATCGTTCCCCGCCATCGGCGAAGGAGTCGGGCGTCACATTCACGATCGCCATGATCAGCGTGCGATCGGCGAGCAACAGCGAGCGCCCACCGGGCAAGTGGATGGTGATTGTCGGTGGCCGGTGCGGCACCATCACATCAGCCAAGTCCAGCCACGAACAGCCTGCCAGCGTGCGAACGCCGCGCCCCGCAGGAACAGCAAGTCCGTGTCTTTGTCTCCCACGGTGCGCGGATCGACTTCGGCAAAGCCTGCCTTGACATCAAGAATCGCATCGAACGTGTAACGCAGCAATTCCTGAACACCACGCGTGTCGTTGTTTTCAACGAGCAGGCTTTCGAGGCGGCCGGACTCGAGCGAACGTCGCGCGCCTTCGAGTGCGGGTCCCTCGTGGCCCTCCAGGTCAAGCTTGATCATCGCCACGGGCTTGTTGGTGACCGCGATGATGTCGTCAACGATTTCATCGATCGTCAGCGCGCGCGCGTCCACCGAGGTCCACCCCGGGCGGTCTTCGATCGATGCGATGCCGAGTCCCCAACCGTCAGGAATGCCTTCCGGCGCCACATGAAACGTGACCTGCCCCGGCGTTCTCGTCAGCGCCGCGTGCTCGATCCGGAGATTGGGATTCAGTTCGGCTTGCCGATCGAGCTGCGGATAGAGATGCGGATCGGCTTCGATCGCAACGACGCGTCCGGTCGATCCCACAGCGCCTGCGGCGATGCACGAGAACAGCCCGCAATTCGCGCCGCCATCAATGAATCCATCGCCGGGCGCAAGTAGCCGAGGCACCACCCAGACATTGCGGCGCTCGAAGCAGCCAGCCAGCATCTGTCGCTGCCAATACTTGGTTGTGTCGATCAACATCCGCCCGCCATCAGGAAGACCGATGACGTGTTGCGCGGGAGCCAGCCATCGCTCGATCCGCACCCAGAGCCAGATCTTGCCGCGAAAGGGAAATCGCCGGAGCCATCCCGCCAAGGCGAGCACCAATGCAGACATTCTTCTCCATGTTAGGTCAAGAAAAGCCAAGGGGCCGACAGTCGCGTTGGTCGCGCCCATCGGCCCCGATCCTTCGTGTCGCGCGTGCTTACTCTTGCGCGACCGCTTTTCCCATGGCCGGCACAATAGCCGGACGCTCGGAGGCCTCTCGTCGGCTGTCTTCGGCAGGCGGAGGTGTCGGCACGTAGTCTTCGATCGGCAGGCCCTTCGCCAGCTTCTTGACCTGATCCGCGTCGAGCACTTCGCGCACCATCAATTCCTCAGCGATGCGGAGCAGCGAGGCTTTGTGCTCCACGAGGATGCCCTTCGACGTCTCATAGGCAGCCGCGACAAAGCGCTTCACTTCCTGGTCAATGGCGACCGCGGTGGCCTCGCTGTAGTCGTGCACCTTGCCCATTTCGCGGCCGAGGAAGATCTGCTCTTCCTTTTTGCCGAACGTCATCGGGCCCATCTGATCGCTCATGCCCCACTCGCAGACCATCTTGCGGGCGAGATCGGTGACGCGCTCGATGTCGTTGCCGGCACCGGTCGTCATCTTGCCGGTCGTGATCTCTTCGGCGATGCGGCCACCGAGGAGGATCGCGAGCTGGTCAGTGAGGTAGTCGCGCGAGTAGTTCAGCTTGTCGACTTCCGGCAGCTGAAGCGTGAGACCGAGCGCCATGCCGCGCGGGATGATCGTCACCTTGTGGACCGGATCCGCATTCGGCAACAGCGCCGCGACGAGCGCGTGGCCAGCTTCGTGGACGGCCGTCACCTTCTTCTCGTCTTCCGTCACGATGAGCGAACGCCGTTCGGTGCCCATCATGACTTTGTCTTTGGCGAATTCGAAGTCGAGCTGACGAACAACCTTCTGGTTGTAACGCGCCGCGTTGAGCGCCGCTTCATTCACCAGGTTCGCGAGATCCGCACCACAGAAACCTGCGGTGCCGCGGGCGATCAACTTGAGATCCACATCGTCGCCGAGCGGAATCTTCTTGGTGTGCACCGCGAGCACGCCCTCGCGGCCCCTCACGTCCGGACGATTGACGACGATACGGCGGTCGAAACGGCCCGGGCGCAGCAGTGCCGGATCCAGGACGTCGGGACGGTTGGTCGCCGCCACAAGGATGACGCCTTCGTTGGATTCGAAGCCGTCCATCTCGACGAGCAACTGGTTGAGCGTTTGCTCGCGTTCATCGTGCCCACCGCCGAGGCCGGCGCCGCGATGGCGGCCGACCGCGTCAATTTCATCGATAAAGACGATGCAGGGTGCGTTCTTCTTGCCCTGCTCGAACAAATCGCGGACGCGCGAGGCACCGACGCCGACAAACATCTCGACGAAGTCAGAGCCACTAATTGAAAAGAATGGGACATTGGCCTCGCCGGCCACTGCGCGGGCCAGAAGGGTCTTGCCCGTGCCGGGCGAGCCCATCAGCAGCACGCCCTTGGGAATGCGGCCGCCGAGCTTCTGGAATTTCTGCGGTTCGCGCAGGAACTCGATGATCTCCTGCAGTTCTTCCTTGGCCTCGTCGACGCCGGCAACGTCCTTGAACGTCACCTTCTTTTGCGTGCTTGAGGAGAGTTTCGCGCGGCTCTTGCCAAACGAGAGGGCCTTATTACCGCCGCTCTGCATCTGCCGCATGATGAAGATCCAGAACCCGATCATCAGCAGGATCGGCGCGTACGACAGCAGGAACGTCGTCCAGCCGCCTGGCGTGGCGATCTCGGCATCGATCTTCACGCCCTTGGCGCGCAGATCATTCGCGAGACCGTCGAACTGGCTCGGGGCATACGTGTGGAATCCACCCTTCGTCGTGGGGTCGGTCTCGCCGCCCACATACGTGCCGGTGATTTCGCTGCCGGTGATTTTGACGGTCTCGACCTTCCTCGCGTCCACACGATCGAGGAATTCCGAGAAGGTGATCTTTTCTTCGCTGCGCTGGAGGTTGGCCGAAAACTGCCAAATGACGGCACCGAGTACGACCAGACCCATCCAAAACAGCAAGTTCCTGAGCGTTGAATTCATTGGCGTTCCGCTGTAAAGACTACCACTTCTGCCTCGGGCGCCGTGACGCGGAACTCATCCGCCATCGCAACGCCAACCACCCACACGACCTGCCCGTTTTGGTCCACGACGACCGGTACCTGATCGCGCTCCCCGCGGGGCACTTTCCGATCCACCAACAAGTCCTGAAGCTTCTTACGCCCGGGAGCCCCAATAGGTTTGATGCGATCGCCCGGCCGCCGACTGCGCACCGTGACCGAACGCCCCACCATCGAGGCCGGCACCGCAATCTGCAACGACTCGCGGCCCCTGCTGACTTCGACACCCGGCCACGCACTTTGGTCACGAACCTCGGCGGAAATCCGCCAGCCGGTTCCCGCCAGCGTCGCCGTTCCGGGCACATCCAGCGTCCCGTCAAATCCTTCCGCTCGACCGCTCACGCGGCCAACCGGCACCAAACCAACCCGCCCCCCTACCGCCTCAACGCGAATCCCAGGGATCTCCACGATGAGATCGCGCGGGCTCGCCACGAGCCGCCACACCGCTTCGATGTGCGTTGATGTGAGCCGCGTCACATCAAGCGGCGCCGCCAATTCCACGGCGGCGCGGATCACGCGTCGCCCGATGGCCGGCGCCAGTGCCTGCAGCGGCGCTTTCTGTAGTTGGACACCGTCCGCACTACTTAGGACGACAGATCGCGCCGCAATGATTGCCTGCGACAACAAAAACTCTTCGTCTTCGACCGCGAGCGCTGCGGTGCGCGCCAACGCATCCAGTCCGCGCGGCGCCAGACGGTCGATCACGGGAAGCAACTCGTGTCGCAGACGATTGCGCGGAATGGAGATGTCGGCATTCGAAGCGTCTTCGCGGAAGGTCTCGCGCTCCGCGGCGAGGAACGCACGGATCTCGGTGCGGCGGCAGTCGAGGAGCGGCCGGATGACCGCACCGCGAGTAACGCGAATACCCGACAGTCCACGCGTGCCGGCCCCGCGAAGCAGTCGCAGCAACACCGTCTCGGCCTGGTCGTCGAGCGTGTGACCGGTGGCAATGTAGCGCGCGTCGAGGTCTTCGGCCGCCTCCGCGAGCCACGCATATCGCGCGCGGCGCGCGGCGGCCTCGATGGACTCGCGGCGCGACCGCGCCAGTGCCGCGACATCGGCCCGTGTTGAGCGAAACGGCACACCGATGCGCAGCGCGAGCGAGTGACAGAAGGCTTCGTCGGCATCGGCGTCCGCGCCCCGCAGTTGATGATTGAGGTGTGCGATCCCGGCGAGCGCGATCGTTCCCCGTTTGCTGAGCGCCGCGAGCAGCCAGGCGAGCGCCACCGAGTCGGCACCGCCCGAGACCGCCGCGAGCACACGCACTCCCCGCGGCGCGCGAATGCGCCGACGCATCGTGGTCGCCACTTGTTCGAGGAGAGTCATGGATACAGCACGCTAGGCAGGGGCATTATTGCCCCACTGCCTGTCGTGCCTCAGTGCTTTTGCTGGTGTTCAGAAGTGGTGGCGGTGCAGGGACTCGAACCCCGGACACTGCGGATATGAGCCGCATGCTCTAACCAGCTGAGCTACACCGCCTGAATCTATAAGCTTACAACGCCGCGGCGAGTAGCGGCAACATCAGCTCGTGGTGCCCGGTCAGTGAATAGCCCTTGCCGATGCCAGCGACCGGGCGTCGGACCACGTTGGTTTCGGCGCGATACATCTTGAGAAAGTCCATGTTGACGGTCGTCAGGCCATCGAGCGCGATGCCGCGATTGCGGACGAGAGACACGGCCTTGAGGAACACTTCCGGCAGCAACACCGCTGAGCCGATGTTCAGGTAGACGCCACCCGCGAGTCGGCTGACGTGGGACGTGAGGTAGCGGAAATCGCGCAGGCTGCCCTCGCCGATCGCCGCGCCCGACGCGGAAGGGTGCATATGGATGATGTCGGTACCGATCGCCACATGCACCGTGACCGGGACGTTCAATCGCGCGGCCGCACACAGCACGCTGACATCAGCGTGCGCCGGCTCGAGCGCCGCAAGCCACTCAACCACCGACTGGCCGAGACCCAAACCGCGGCCGACGCCTTCCGTGATCGCGTCGTTCACACCACGACCCGTTTCCTCCGACATGCCGAATTGCCCGGCGCCGAGCGCGGCATCCACGTCTTCAGACGTCTGGCCCGCAAGCGCGATCTCGGTGTCGTGAATGACGCCAGCGCCATTGATGGCGATCGCCGACACGTATCCGCGTGCCATGAGGTCGATCAGCACGGGACCAAGACCGACCTTCAGCAGGTGCGCGCCGAAGCCCCACACCAGACCGCGGTCGGCCGCGCGCGCCGAGCGCATCGCCGCGACCACGGCGCGAAAATCCGAGGCCGCCAACATCTTCGGCAAGCTGTCGAGAAGACCGGCCATGCCAGACGACGGCGCCCATGGGCGCGCGAAGTCTTCACGCCGCGCCTTGCTCGGTCGCGACGCGAGCGGATAGGTCTGCACATCAGTGAGATCGAACTCTTCGTACGGAAACGTCACACGCCCTCCGGCCGCTGGCCGCCGAGCGACCCGGGCCGCCCCATCGAATGATCGATCCACATCAGCCGATCCAGAAAACTGACCGGCTGCAGGGGATCGAGATGAAACGGATGCCACAACGGCACGTCCCGCCGCTGGAAATACATCGTGACCGACACGCGCGGTCGTTCGGCAAATTGGCTGGCGCGGCTGCCCCAGTGAATCAGGTGCGACGACCATCCGAGCACCGATCCGGCACGGGCGGGCAAGCAGCGAATGTCCTGCAGGCGAATGCGCTCGCCGTGCACGTTGCGCTCGGCGGTATAGAAGTCGGGATCGAACGGCGCTGGCACAACGTACAGGCACGACTGGTCGGGCGTGACGTCTTCGAGCGGGATCCAGATCGTCATGATCGACGGCACGTCATGCGCCAGCGTGCGCGCATCTGGCGCCATGCGGTCGCGATGCGGCGCGCCGGCGGTCCAGAGCGTTCGGCCGTCATCTCCAGACGGCACATAGAACGCCCACAGCCCCTGGGTGATCATGACGTAGTCGTCGCCGAACAGCGGCGCGCAGACGGCGTCGAGTCCACTGAAGATGTTGAAGTACTCGTCGTAAACGGCCGCAAGTGCCGACGGGAAACCGGCCGCCACCACGCGCTCGATGCCTGTCACCAGACGGGCCAACTCGTCGGCCGGGATGAGCGGCGGCGTCACAAAATAGCCGTCAGCAATCACCTGTGCACGGCATTGCGTGGCAATGTCGGACGTGGCCGCCGGCCGCGCGCGCCGCGCGGCGAGCGGAAAATCTGAAATGGTCAGTTCGGGGTTCAGTGCGCGCCAGAAGTCAGGGTCGCGCACCTCGTGCAGGCGTCGTTGCAGCGCACGCTCGCTACGGAGTTGGGCAAAACCTGCGTCGATGTCCGCGGGAGAAAGCGCCATGAAACAGGATGGTCAGAGTATCACCATCGCATCGCCGTAACTGTAGAAGTGATACCCGCGCTCCACGGCCGCGCGGTACGCATCCATCACCAGGTCGAGACCACCAAACGCGGCCACGAGCATCAGCAACGACGACTGCGGCAGGTGGAAGTTCGTCATCAGCGCATCGACGACGGTAAAGCGATGACCGGGATAAATGAACAGGTCTGCGAGTGCGGCGCCGGGCGACACCACACCGTTCCCGACACGAGCCGCGTGCTCGAGCGCACGCGTGGTGGTTGTACCGACGACGACCACGCGTCCTCCGCGCGCGCGCGCATCGCGGATCGCCGACACGGCCTCGGCTGAGACCACATACGGCTCGGGATCGACGGCGTGATCTTCCACGCGCTCGACCTTCACGGGCTTGAACGTGCCGTAGCCCACATGCAGCGTGATCGCGGCCCGCGCCACGCCGCGCTCCGTCAGTGCCGCCAGCACGGCATCGTCGAAATGCAGGCCCGCGGTTGGCGCCGCGACCGAGCCGCGCTCGCGGGCATAGACGGTTTGGTATCGCGCGCGATCGTCCGCCGTGTCCGCACGTCGAATGTACGGCGGCAGCGGCACGTGGCCGAGCAGATCAATGGCTGCGTCCACGGAGGCCGCGCCCTCGGCGGCAAATGCGACAGCGCGCTGGCCGCGCTCACCTCGCGACACCACCTCCGCACGGAGCCTCACCCCCGGCGCACGATCCGCATCGTCGAACACGACGCGGGCGCCCGGTTGCAACCGCTCAGCCGGTGCCATCAGCGCGTCCCAGTGATTGTCGGCGCGGCGCGTCAGGAGAAAGCACTCGACGGCGCCACCACTCGGATCGCGGCGACCCAGGAGGCGCGCGGGGAAGACGCGCGTGTCGTTGACGACCAACACGTCGCCGGGCTGCAGCAGCGCCGGCAGGTCGGCGATCGTCGCGTCGTGCCACGTGGCGCGGGCACGATCCACCACCATCAGCCGCGAGCGGCCGCGCGGCCGCGCCTCCTGCGCGATCAGAGATTCGGGCAGCACAAAATCAAAATCCGCGACGCGCATCGGACCGTGAGTATACGAGATGGGTTGACACGTTGATTGAGCGGTCGCTATCGTGCGTGACACATGTCCGTTCTGGTGACCGGCGGCGCCGGCTTTATCGGCTCTCACATTGCCGCTGCCCTGCATCGCAGTGGCAAGACGGTGGTGATCCTCGACGATCTCAGCGGCGGTCAGTGGCGCAACATCCCGGCCGGCACGACGTTCGTCCGCGGATCGATTGTCGACGTCGCGCTCGTGAATCAACTGTTCACCGACCACCACTTCACTGTGGTCTATCACCTGGCCGCGTACGCCGCCGAAGGGCTGAGCCCGTTCATTCGTCGCTTCAACTACACGAACAATCTCGTCGGCAGCATCAACCTCATCAATGCCGCCATCAACCACGGCACGCGACGGTTCGTGTTCACGAGTTCGATCGCCGTCTACGGCCCCGGTCAGACGCCGATGACCGAAGCGCTGACGCCGCAGCCGATCGATCCGTACGGCATCGCCAAACTGGCGGTTGAACAGGATCTGCAGGCAGCCTTCGCGCAGTTCGGTCTCGAATACGCGATCTTTCGCCCGCACAACGTCTATGGCGAAGGGCAACACATCGCCGATCCCTACCGCAACGTCGTCGGCATCTTTATGCGGTGCGTGCTCGAAGGACGTCCGTTGCCAATCTTCGGCGACGGGAGTCAGACACGCGCGTTCAGTTACATCGATGACGTGGCGCCGGTAATTGTGCGCGCGGGTTTCGAGGACGTCGCGCGCAATGAGATCTTCAATGTCGGCGCCGACAGCGTGGTCTCGGTGCGCGATCTGGCCACCGAGATCTGTCGCCTGTTCGACGTACCGTGCCGTATCGAGACACTGCCCCCACGACACGAAGTGGTAGATGCGTTCTCATCGCACGAACGGGTGCGGTCGGCCTTCAACCTGGGTGAACCGAGGTCGTTGGCTGACGGCCTCGCGCGCATGGCCGCGTGGGTCAAACAGACCGGTGTGCCAACCCCGACTGAGGCTCAGGCCATCGAAGTCACGCGCGGCCTGCCGCCGTCCTGGGCGCAGTCTCGGTAGCCCGTGTCGTCGCCGCCTGAGATCGTGGTGTGGTCTGCCACCGCAACGCATATCGATGTCTGTCTCTTTGATGATCCACACGCGGCCGTTGAGACGCGACGCGTTCCCCTGATTCCCAATGGTTCGCGCTGGGCCAACCCCGACCTGATGCTGCCGCACGGTCAGTTGTACGCGCTGCGCGCGCGCGGGCCGGCCTCGGTCACCACGCACGCGCAGTTCGAGCCGGAGCGATTGCTGCTCGATCCTTTCGCGCGCGCGATCGGACGCAGGCCGACGCCGCTCGACCCTCTCGGCGCCGTGGTTCTCGATCACTTTGACTGGCAGGGTGACACGCCGCCACGGACGCCGTGGCGCGATTCCGTGATCTACGAAGCGCATGTGAAAGGTCTCACGGCGCAACATCCCGGTGTGGACGCCGAGCACCGAGGCACATTTCTCGGCGTGGCCTCCGCCGCGATCATTGCGCATCTCGGCGACCTCGGCGCGACGGCTATTGAACTGCTGCCGGTACACGCGCACGCCGACGAGCCCGCGCTCGCGGCTCGAGGCCTCACCAACTACTGGGGCTACAACACGCTGAGCTTCTTCGCGCCCGATCCCCGATTCGCCACCACTGCCGTCCATCGCGATCCGACGGTCGCCGTGCGCGAGTGCAAGATGATGGTGCGCGAGCTGCATCGCGCAGGCATCGAAGTGCTCCTTGATGTCGTGTACAACCACACGGCGGAGGGACCGCGCCAGGGCCCGACGCTGTCGTGGCGCGGGCTCGATCCCGTGCACACGTACCGCCGCCATCCGTCCGATCCTACCGTGTATGACGACTGGACGGGCTGCGGCAACACACTGAACGTCGACGACCCACTTGTACGCGCCATGGTCCTCGAGAGCCTGCGCTACTGGGTCACCGAGATGCATGTCGATGGATTTCGATTCGACCTGGCGTCAGCGCTCGATCGTGCGCCCGGCAGTGACGGATCGTTCTTTCGCGCGGTGCAACAGGACCCGGTGTTGTCGACGGTCAAGCTCATCGCTGAACCGTGGGACGCCACGCCGTACGGCTACAAGCTCGGCGCATTCCCGTCGGGCATCCGCGAATGGAACGGCCAGTATCGCGATGCGGTGCGCCGCTTCTGGCGCGGCGATGCCGGTAGCGCACCTGACTTCGCCACACGGCTCAGTGGGAGCCAGGATTTGTTCGGCAGGCCGACACGATCGCCGCTCGACAGCATCAACTTTGTGACGGCGCACGACGGCTTCACCCTCGCCGACCTCGTGAGCTATGCCGACAAACACAACGAGGCGAACGGCGAACGGAACGCGGACGGCGAGTCGAACAACGTCAGCAGCAACGCCGGTGTTGAAGGGGCATCCGAAAGCCCGACCATCAACGCGGAACGCGCCACCCGACAACGCAGCCTGATGGCCACACTCGCCCTCTCGCTCGGCGTGCCCATGCTCTGTGGCGGCGATGAGATGGGTCGCACGCAACGCGGCAACAACAACGCCTACTGCCACGACAGCCCGCTCAGCTGGACGCCGTGGCCCGGCGACACGTCGATGCACGCGTTCACACGACGTGCGCTATCACTGCGTCGCGAGCACGCGGCGCTGCGGCGTGAGCGCTTTCTCACCGATCACGACGTGGTCTGGTTCAACACATCGGGCAGCGCACTGACAGAGGCCGCGTGGCGATCGGCGTCACTGCAAGTGTTTGGCCTGCACGTGCTCCCCCTGTTCGGCGAGGCGCCGCTCGTGATCTGTGTCAACGGCAGCCGAGACGACGTGGCGTTTGTCGTGCCTGAGAGCTCCCGATGGAGGCGTGTGCTGGATTCTTCTGCGCCAGACGCTGACCCAACCGACGTGACGTCGACGCTGGCAGTGCCATCGGGTAGCCTGGTTATGCTGACGGCACAGTCAGGCCCGCGCCACGCATGAGCGCTTCACTCTGCTCGCGGCCCATCATGAGCCTCAACGTGCGCAGCATCCATCGCGCACGATCGGCCACCGCGATTGGCTGCGACAGGTCGAGCACGTCGGCGAAGCGTTGGCGCACATCGGCGCGCTGAAAGAACATCGAGATACTGATCCGGGGGTGCGTCGCCCACCGACTACTGCGGCTCCCCCAATGCGCGACATGCGTGGAGAACAAGAGCACCTGCCCCGCGGACGCCGGCACAGCGCGCACATCCTGCAGTCGAAAGTCGTCGGCGTGCACGACGCGATCATGGGTCCGATAGCCGCGGTCGCAATCGCCGGGCACGATGTACATGCACGAGTCGTTCGGCGTGACGTCCGTCAGCGCGACCCAACCCACGAGCACCGTCGGCAGATCGCCTGCCATCACGCCGGGATCCACGTCGGCCCAATCCTTGTGCGGCGGAAATGCGGTCCAGTGACTGGTCGCACCATCGTCGGGCGGCACAAAGAACACCCAGAAGTCCTCGGGCATCAGGATCGCGTTCGCGCCGAGGATCGGCGTCACCGCCGATAGCACGCCGGCGTACACCTGATAGAACTCGTCGTACATCAACGCACAGCCAGGGGGCAGCCCTCGCGCGACGATGCGCTCGACGGCGGTGCGAAGCCGCAGCACCATGTCGATCGGCACCAGTGGCGGTGACAGCACGTAGCCTTCGGTGCGCAGGCGTTGGTGGCACCGTTCGCTCGCAGCCCAGGCGCGTTCATAGGCAACCGCGCGCGCGGCGGGTGGCTCGTCGGTGACCGACAGGTCCGGGTTCAGTTCACGCCAGTAATCAGGATCGGTGAGTCGCGGACCGAGTCGTGTCAGCGCCCGCGTGTACCGCAGGGCACGGAAGGACGCCTCAACGTCTTCCGGCGCCAGCGGCTTCTGATCCACCTAGCATCCCCAGCGCAACAGTACCGATCCGACGGTGAACCCGGCGCCGACCGACGTGAGCAGCACGAGATCCCCCTTCTTCAAACGTCCATCCGCCCGGGCATCGCCGAGCGCGAGCGGGATCGTCCCGGCCGTCGTGTTGCCAAAACGCTCGAGGTTGATCACGACTTTGGACGGCTCCATCCCGAGGCGCTCAGCCGCCGCGTCGATGATGCGTCGATTGGCCTGGTGCGACACGAACAGATCGAGATCACTACCCGTCACATTGTTGCGCTCGAGGAGTTTCCGCGAAATCTCTTCGGTCTTGCGCACCGCGAATTTGAACACGGCGCTGCCATCCTGCTTGACGAAGTGCATGCGCTGATCCACGGTCTCGTGCGACGCCGGAAGCCGGCTACCGCCCGCAGGCATGCAGAGCGATGGACCGCCGGCGCCGTCGATCTCGTGGCAGAAATCAATGATGTGCGGCTCATCGGGCTCGGCCACCGACAACACCACCGCGCCCGCGCCATCGCCAAACAGAATGCACGTCGTGCGATCCGTGTAGTCGATGATGCTCGACATCACATCGGCGCCAACCGCGAGCGCGTGGTCACATGAGCCGGTCGCGACCATGGCGTAGGCCGTCGACAGTGCGTATGTGAAACCCGAGCACGCCGCGCCGAGGTCATAACCCCACGCGTGCTTCGCGCCGATCTTCGCTTGCAACAAGCAGGCGGTGCTCGGAAAGATCGTGTCAGGCGTCGTGGTGCCGACGACGATGAAGCCGAGCTGATCCGCGGTGATGCCGGCCATCGCCATCGCGTCGCGCGCCGCCGGTTCGGCAATGTCCGATGTCCCGACCCCCTTTTCGGCGATGTGCCGTTCCTTGATGCCCGTGCGCTGCACGATCCAGTCGCTGGAGGTCTCGACCAACTTCTCCAGATCCTCGTTGGTCATCACTCGCGGTGGTACAAACGTACCGAGTCCCGCTACCTTCACCGGACGCATCATGCGACCTGCCTCACCGATCACCACAAACGTTCCTTTCCCGGAGCTGTCAGTCCGAAATAGTCATACGCGCGCGCCGTCGCCACTCGCCCTCGCGGCGTGCGATCCAGGAAGCCGATCTGAATAAGATACGGCTCATAAATATCTTCAATAGCGTCTTTCTCTTCCCCAATAGCCGCGGCCAGGCTGCTGAGCCCCACCGGGCCGCCACCGAACTTCTCGATGATCGTGCGCAGCAGCCGCCGATCCGCTTCATCGAAGCCGTGCTGATCCACTTCGAGCAGCTTCAACGCGTCGTGTGCCACAGCGCCGGTGATGCGACCAGTGGCACGCACCTGAGCAAAATCACGCACGCGCCGCAACAACCGATTCGCGATACGCGGCGTGCCGCGCGACCGCTGCGCGAGCTCGCGGGCCGCATCTTCATCAATCGCGACATTCAGGATTCGCGCAGAGCGCGTGACGATCTCGTACAGATCGGCGTCCGTATAGAAATCCAGCCGGTGCGTGATGCCAAATCGGCCACGTAACGGCGCCGTGATCAACCCGGCGCGCGTCGTCGCACCAATCAGCGTGAATGGCTGCACGGGCACCTTCACCGAGCGCGCACTCGGCCCCTGGCCGATGACGATGTCGAGTTCAAAGTCCTCCATCGCGGGATAGAGAATCTCTTCGATCACCGGACTCATGCGGTGGATCTCGTCGATAAACAGGACTTCGCGTTCGTTCAGGCTTGTCAGGATCGCGGCCAGGTCGCCGGGCTTCTCGAGGACCGGCCCCGACGTGGCACGCACGGAAACGCCCATCTCATTCCCGATGACGTACGCGAGTGTGGTCTTGCCCAGACCCGGCGGTCCATACAGCAGGACGTGATCGAGCGCTTCGTCTCGTTGACGAGCGGCGGCAATCGACACCTGCAGATTTTCGCGCACGCGGTCCTGGCCGATGTAGTCGTCGAGCGTCTTCGGACGCAACCCCGCGTCGTATTGCGCGTCGTCATCCACCGGCGCGGCTTCCACAATTCGCGGATCGAAGGCGTCGTCAGTCGCAGACATCAGCAGCTCATCGTACCAAGGCCTTCAGCACTTCGCGCAGCAAGGGCTCGAATTCGCGCGTGGTCACTTTGGCAAACGCCCGATCTGCCGCCTTCTCAGCCGCGGCACGCTGATATCCCAAGTTGGCCAACGCCGAGAGCAGGTCTTCACGCACATCATCGACAGGCTTGGCCTCCGTCAGTATCGATGCGTCGATGATCAGCTTCGCAAACTTGTCCTTTAGCTCGACCACCATGCGCTCGGCGGTCTTGCGGCCCACACCTGGGATGCTCGTGAGGCGCCCCAGGTCAGAGCCTCGAACTGCGCGCACGAGCTCCGCCGGCTCGATGCCGGAGAGCACCGCCAGTGCGACCTTCGGGCCGATGCCGCTGATGCCAATCAGCCTCTCGAAGAGCTGCTGCTCGAGCGGCGTCGCAAAGCCAAAGAGCTGAATCGCGTCTTCGCGGACGAGTGTGTGGATGCGCAGCGAGACGTTCGCGCCCGGATCGCCGATGTCGTAGAAGGTCGACAGCGGCACATGGACGTCATAGCCAACACCGGCGACGTCCACGATGATGCGCTGCAGTTGCTTGTCGCGCAGCGTGCCCGTGAGATGCGCGATCACGGTGCGGGCCGTCGCAACGGCGTGCCCGGTTTGTAGTCGCGCCAACTCCGCATCGCGCGACCGCCGGCCACCGCAGTGCTGCGCCCGGCCACGCGTTCGGCTCGCGCGGTCATCGATGTCGAGGAGTGCAAGTGACAGATCGCGATCGCCAGCGCATCCGCGGCGTCGTGCGGCTCGGGGATCACGTCCAGGCCAAGCAGCACTTTCACCATCTGCTGCATCTGCGCCTTCTCCGCCCGTCCGTATCCGACGATGGCCAGTTTGATGGCAGCCGGGGTGTATTCAACGATCGGCAGACTGGCTTCCACCGCCGCGAGCACGGCGACGCCGCGCGCATGACCGAGGAGCAATGCGCTGCGGGCGTTCTTCGCGTGAAAGAGATTTTCGATCACGACGCAGTCGGGACGATGCGTCGTGATCAGTTGCGAGAGTTGTTGGTGAATCTTGTGAAGCTTTTCGGGAAAGGTCGCACCGGGGGCCGCGGCGATCACCCCAAAGGTGACCAGTTGATGTCGTGAGCCGTCGCTGTCGACACAACCGTATCCGGTGCGGCCGGACCCGGGATCAATCCCGAACACCCTCACGCCAGTGAGGCCTCGATGTCCTTGTCGTCGAAGTCCGCGTTGGAGAACACGTTTTTCGTGTCTTCGTTGTCGTCGAGCGCATCAATCAACTTCAACATCTGCTGCGCTTCTTTGCCCGTGAGCCTGATCGTGGTGGCAGGCACCATCGCGACCACCGCCTCAACCGGTTCGATGCCGAGTGCCTTCACGGCTTCGAGAACGGCGGTGTGCAGATCGGGGGCCGAGATGATTTCCCATCCATGGCCCTGGTCGGCCATATCGTCGGCACCAGCCTCGAGGACCGCGTTCATCAGCGTGTCTTCTTCGATCTTGCCCTTCTCGACCGAGATCGTGCTCTTCTTCTCGAACATGCGGGCCACGCTGTTGGCGTCGCCGAGCTTGCCGCCGTACTTGGTCAGCGTGTGCCGCATTTCGCCGACGGTGCGGTTCTTGTTGTCGGTGAGCGTCTCGATCATGATCGCCACGCCACCGGGCCCGTAGGCTTCGTACGTGATTTCGTCGTACGACACACCTTCTTCTTCGCCCGTGCCGCGACGAATGGCGCGCTTGATGTTGTCCTGCGGCATGTTGACCGATCGCGCTTCAGCGACGATCGTGCGCAGGCGCGGGTTCATCTCGGGGTCTCCGCCGCCGTTGCGAGCCGCAACGGTCAATTCCTTGATGATGCGGGTAAAGATCTTCCCGCGCTTGGCGTCGGCGGCGCCCTTCTTGTGTTTAATCGTGTGCCACTTGGAATGGCCTGACATGTAACTCTCCGAGAATCAGATAGTTAGAGCTAGTTAGAGAGCGCCGATCGAACGACCAGCGACGACCGAGAATCTTAGCACGGGGCTTGTCGGCGGCGTGCCAGGAGCAGCCAGACCTCCGCTCGCGGGTCCCATGCGCCGCCACGATAGTCGCCGAGCATGTGCTCGACGTCAAACCCGGCCTTCTCCATCCGTTTCACCATGGCCGGCACCGGCACCGTCCGAAACGCGAGCGCAAAGCGCTTCGAGCTCTTCTTCGTCCCGAGCGTTTCGACGAACTCCTGATCAAAGATCGTGACCCCGCGCCGGCGGTCCTGTCGCACGGATTCGACGAGCGTGACGCGGGCCCCACGCGTGCCGCGGCCGCGCAACCGCGTTTCCCGATGGTACTCATCCCAGATCGGAAGGTCCGGCACCAGATCGGCGCCGAGCACGCCGCCGGGCTTCAGCACCCGCGCCGCTTCCTTGAGCACGCCCATCAACGCGCGCTCGGTCGTCAGCGACTGCAACATACCGTAGGGCGCGATCACGAGCGAGAACGACGCATCGGGGAAAGGCAGATCCCGGATATCGCCACGCAGCAATTCGGGCCGTTTCGCCGCCGGCACGCGACGCCGCTTGGCAACCGCGCGCGCGAGCATCGGTGCGGAGCGATCGATCCCGACGAGACGTTTGCCGACGATGCGCGCCAGCGGCAACGAGAGGCGTCCGGTTCCGGCACCAAGCTCCAGCACTCGGCCACGCGTGCGTCGGGCGAGCCCTTGCCAGAAGGCGACGTCCGTGCGCCCCACCGTCTGCGCATTCTCCCAGTCGTAGAACGCCGCGTAGCTGTCCCAGCCATCCGCGCCGTCCGGCACCGCAGCCCTCTTCTTCACCTTCTTCATGAGTGCCCCAGAGTACCAGCCCGTCGTGCTTGTTGAACGGCCGACGTAAAGAGCCACAACCCGGCCGGTATGCCGATGACATCGAACGTCAGCAACGCGACGACGTCGACCCCAATCGTCGCCCACGCCCCGCCATCCATGACGGCCGCCCGCATGGCGGCCAACGCATGCGTCGTCGGCAACAGCCGCGACAACCATCCAAGCCACGGCGACAGCACACTGGTCGGATAGATCACGCCAGAGAGCAGCCACGTTGCCGTGCCGATGGCCCAGAGAACCGGATCACCGCGCTTGAACACCAATGCGAATGACGACGACACGAGGCCAATGACGAGCGCGCTGCCCAGTGCGAGCACAAACACCAGGACCACGGCCGGCAGGTTGGCGTGCTGCAGCCCCACACCGAGCATGGACGCCGCAACAGCAAACACGACGAAATCAAACGTTCCGCGCATCAGCGGATAGACCATCGACAGGATCATCAGGCGGGCAGGCTCAAGCGGGAGGGCCAGCACGGCTTTCATTGTGCCGGCCTGCTGCGAGTTCCGCACGCCGAGCGCCAGCGTGACCAGCGTGGTGGTCAGGCTGTCAGTCAACGCGATTCCCACCAACAGGAACGGCAGCGGCTCGAAGCCGTCGGGTCGGCTGCTGCCGAAGACCCCAGCCAGAAAGGAATACGAGATCAGCACGACGACGGCGTCGAAGAAGCCAAACGCGAACGACACGGGATAGCGGATGTCAGTGAGAAAGTCGCGGCGCAGAACGGCGCGACATTGCCGGAGCCACGTCACGAGAGATGCACGACGCTATCGCCACTCTCCTGTGCAGCCATGGTCAAACCTTGGCAGCCCTCACTGTGTCTTATTGTGTCATTTTGTGTCATCTTCAGTTGACCAATAAGTCGCCTACTCTACCGGACGTCCGATTGGCTTCAACGCAACTGACGCCACAGCCCAAAATGCGAGCACCGCGATCCGATCGGCATGAAGCGCGCCGACCGAACCGGGTGCCACCATGCCCAGAATGGCCGCAGGATCTGCGATCAGCAGCGCCGAGGCGATCCACAGCGCCCGGCCTTCGAGCGTCGCGACCCACGGCAACAGCAGCACGAGGTCGTATGACAGGTGGCGCACGCTCAGCAGCGATGCGAGGGAGAGACCGAGTTGCGGCCTGGTTCGCGCAAGCGTGGCGAACACAATCACGGCAACGGCGGTTGTGACGAGGACTGGTGCGGCGTACGGCCACAACACCCGCAGCCACGACGTCACTTCCGTCTGGCCCCACAGCACCTCGCCGTACTGCACACCGATCGAGCCGGCATACGCGTGGAGCGCCTCCCACATCGATACGTGAGCTCGCGACGCGTACACACCCAGCAGCACACCCGGTGCCACGAGCGACGAGATGGCCAGCTTCCATTGGCGAGTCCACACCGCGTGGAGCCAGAACACGCCACCGATCTGCGGCTTGATCAACGACAGTCCGAGCCATACCGGGCTGAATCGCGTGACCGCTGTCGTGCCCACCACCGCGAACGCGAGCGACACGAGGGTAAATTGATTCAGCGTTCGCATGGCCCCAGCGGCGATCAGCAGATAGAAGACGAGGCGACGCGATCTGGACAATCGGCGCGCGACGATGGCCAGCGCCGTGAGATTGCACGCCACCCAGCACCATGGCAGGAGGCCTGACGGCAGCCATGCGAGCGGACTCAGCGTCACAATCGCCCAGGGCGGGTAATCGACATCAGTCGTCGCACCATAGAGCTGCGCGCCATGGAGCCACTGCGATGCCCACGCAGCCACGCGAAACAGGTCCACAAGACGGTGCGGCTGCAGCGACAGCCACATCGCAACGCTGACACTCATCGCCGCAACCGCGGCGGCAACGCTAGTACTGCGCGAGTCGGCGCGCCGCGTGCGCAATGACATCTTCTGTCGGCAGGAACGCGTCTTCGAGCGGCGGCGAATACGGCACCGGCGTGTCGAGCGCAGCGACGATGCGCACGGGCGCGTCGAGCGCATCGAAGGCCTCTTCCTGAATGATGGCGGCCAGTGATTCGCCAATGCCGCCCGTGCGCGAATCTTCGTGCACGATCAACACGCGGCCTGTGTGCCGTGCCAGTGAAAGAACGGCCTCGCGATCAAGTGGCACGAGCGATCGCAGGTCGAGCACCGCGGCCTCGATGCCGTCGGCGCTGAGCCGCTCGGCGACGCGCAGGGACGCGTGCACAAAGGCGCCATACGAGATGATCGCAAGATCATCACCGGCGCGGCGCAACGCCGCCTTGCCGATCGGGAGCGGCGCAGGAGCGCTCTCGGAGATCTTCTGCTTCACGCGCGGATCTCGATAGAGCGCGATGTGTTCGTAGTACAGCACCGGGTCCGGGTCGGCGACGGCTGCCGCCATCAGCGCGCGTGCATCATGCGGCGTGGACGGCACGACAATCTTCAAGCCCGGCGTCCGGTAGAACCACGGCTCGGTATTCTGCGAATGGTACGGCCCCGCGTGGCGCAATCCGCCCCATGGCATCCGCACAACCATCGGCACCTCGCCACCCCAGCGATAGCGAATCTTGGCCGCGTTGTTGACCAGTTGATTGAAACCCGTCGCGACGAAGTCGTTGAACTGCATTTCGCCGATAGGTCGCAATCCGCCCAGAGCCGCACCGACACATGCGCCGAGGACCGCGCTCTCCGCCAGTGGCGAGTTCAGCATGCGCTCGCCGAACTTCTCAAGCAGGGGCCGCAACAGCAGGAAGGCGTTACCGTACTTGCCGCCAACGTCTTCACCAATCACGAACGCTCGCGGATCGGCATCTAGGGCATCGCCGACGCCCAACATCACCGCCTCCAGAAACGTCGTGCCCTTCTTGTCGAACGGTGGCGCGTCCTCCACGACCGGCAGAGACACGCGCGCCGGCCGAGACAAATCGCGATCGAGCACTTCGATGCGCGAGCGATTCACGGGATCGTTCGCGAAGACACCAACGGTCACCTCCGCCGCATCAGGCCAGGCCGCCGCGATCACCGACTGGGCCTCGGCTTCGACCAGGGCCTCGATCTCCGTCTTCCACATCGTCAATTCGCCGCGAGCCAGCACACCATCGGCCTCGAGGCGAGCCGCGTACGTCTTGATCGGATCCCGTTCGCGCCAGAACGCGAACAATTCAGGGTCGGCGTACCCCTGCTCGCTGAGAAGTGGGTAATCCCACGACGCCTGCGGATCTTTGCCCAGGTACAACATGTCGTCGTGATGCGCGTGACCACACATCCGCATTGAGACCAATTCAATCAGCGCCGGGCCCGCGCCGTCACGCGCGCGATCCGCGGCCCAGGTAAACGCGGCGGCAATCGCGTCGGGGTCGGTGCCGTCAACGGTGAGACCCGGAATGCCGTAACCCACCGCCTTGTCCGCGAACGCCCGGACCGCGGATTGATCCGACACGGGCGTCGACAGCGCCGTCTGATTGTTCTCAATGCAAAACACCACAGGCAGTCGACGTGCCGCGCACAAGTTGATCGCTTCGTGCCATTCGCCGAGTGATGAGCCGCCTTCGCCGATGAACGAAATGCCGACACGCGATTCGCGCTTGAGCTTGAAGGCCAGGCCGAGGCCGGAGACCGTCAATGTGCTGATCGACAACGGCGCTGCGGCGGGCAACACACCCCACGCAAAATCACCGACGTGCAGATCACGTCCGTTCATCGGCGGGCCCGCCTTGGCCATCTGCGCACTGAGCACCATACGTACGGCCTCACAGTCGGGCCGCATGGCGAGCGCAATGCCGAGGTCGCGAATCAGCGGCGCGACGACATCGCCGACATAGCTGCCTCCGGCGCCATACGCGGTGCCGCGATGCAGGCGAATCCCGGCGGCATAGATCGCTTCCTGCCCCAGAGAGCGAAACCCTTTGCCTTGAAATCCCGCCGCGCCGTACTTCACTTCCCCACTGGTGAAGAGCGTTTTCAGGCGGTTGTCGACCGCGCGTGTCAGCATCATGCCGCGCAGAATCTCGCGGCGCTCATCGCGAGTCAGACTCACCGCAATGGCCTCGCGGCGAAAAAAGCCCGCGCATGCATCCGAGATCACTGCTGCAGCCTGCGATAATCGCGCGGCACCCGTCACCCGAGGCGTGACCTCGTCGCGACCATCCGTCGTTGACAGAGATACCGTGATGGACGGGCCGATCGCCGGGCCGCAGGCCTCGCCATGCGCATCAAACGCGGCGAGCGCCGCGGTCAGCGCGAACGGAAACTGATCGGTAATGAACGCAGAAAATCGGGTGCGAAGTGTGGAGGACGAGGCCACTGTTGGGAGTCTAGCATTCACCTGCGTTTGGCTCGTGCCGTGGGCGTGGCGGTCCACGGATCATCGGGCCACGGATGTTTCGGGTAGCGTCCGCGCAGTTCCTTGCGCACGTCGAGGTATCCGCGCGCCCAGAAACTCTTGAGGTCACGCGTCACCTGCACGGGCCGGCCGTTGGGCGCGAGTAGCTCAAATGTCACCGGCACCTGCTGCGCGCCGATCCGTGGTGTGTCCGCCAGACCAAAGAGCTCCTGCAACTTCACCGACGCGACCACCGCGCCGTCCTCTCGGTACGCGAGCGGCCGGTCACGGCCGCTCGGCACGCGGAGCGTAGGCGGCGCCGCCTGATCCAGGCGGCGCCGCACATCGGCCGGCAATGACGCGAGGGGGTCGAGGGGGTCAGAGCCGTTTTCCACAGAAAAGGCCCAATTGGGG